>NZ_JAVIDR010000003.1 GCF_031157835.1 Acinetobacter rudis
GTGCGCTTAACTCGTTGGCTTTGTTTATATTCCATAAAATAAGTCTCCAATGTGTAAACTTATTTCAGGACGGGACAATAAATTTGCTTAAAAAGCCTCCATTTTGGAGGCTTTTTATCTATGCCAATATGTAATACGAAATATAGTTAAAACGCATTCTTATGGCGAATAGGGGCGATTAACTATCAAGTTCTGCCATTACTTCATCTGAGAATTCAACGTTGGTATAAACGTTTTGAACATCGTCTAGATCTTCAAGCATATCAATCATTTTTAAGATTTGTTTTGCTTGATCGATATCTGTAATATCGGCTTTAGTTGATGGGCTCATAACAACTTCAGCATTGTCTGATTTTAGTCCAGCAGCTGAAAGTGCATCTTGTACCAGACCAAAACTCTCAGGAGTGGTAATGACTAAGATGCCATCTTCATCAACTTCAATATCTTCAGCACCAGCTTCAAGTGCAACGTCCATGATTTGGTCTTCTAAGCTTACATCTTCAAAAGAGATTTCACCACGTTGAGTGAATAGGTAAGCAACTGAGCCAGAAGTCCCTAGGTTACCATTTGTTTTAGAAAAACAATGACGAACGTCTGGTACTGTACGGTTTAAGTTGTCGGTCATTGTTTCAACTAAAACAGCAACGCCACCAACACCATAACCTTCATAGGTGATTTCTTTTAAATCATCATTGTCTTCACCACCAGCACCACGTTGAATAGCACGGTTAATGGTGTCACGTGTCATATTTACAGAAAGTGCTTTTTCCACGACAGCACGTAGACGTGGATTACTAGCTGGATCAGGACCACCAAGTTTTGCTGCTGTAACCAATTCACGAATATATTTGGTAAAAACTTTACCACGACTAGCATCTTGTTTTGCCTTGCGATGCTTAATATTGGCCCACTTAGAATGACCCGCCATGCGTAATTTGCTCCTAAAAGACTGGGATTAGCCAGAAAAACTGTAGCGATTCTAACATAAGCGCTTTTTATTGAGAAACAGCATTAACTGGCTTTTTTTAATTTGTTAGCCGCTATGTTGTTGTATTTGTGTTTAAAGCAAGCATTATTGTGTCACTATTTTCTGTGGCTCAGGAATAATGACATTTAAACCAGTATGTTCAAGGTAGAGTTGTTGAATTGTTTTTAAATCTTGATCCAAATCAGATGGATAAATTTTAGCGAAAACACCACCTTGTTTTGTTTTAGCATTTGCAAACATTAAAACAATAGGTACATTGGCGGCTTTAGCGATATGCCAAAATCCTGTACGAATTGGCTTACGTATTTCACCATTTTTTGCTCGAGTTGCTTCAGGTGCAATGACCAAATTAAACTCTTCATTTTCATTGAATAGTTTAACCATTTGCGCAACGATGTCTTTGTTTGCATGACGATCTACAGGAATTGCACCAATCGCATGTAAAAATGGTTTAAAGGGCGCTTTAAATAGTTCTTTTTTCATTAGTGTGTGGATTTTAATGCCACAAATTTGAAATAGCGCTAAAGATAAAACAGCATCCATCATTGAAGTATGCTCAAAACCAATAAGAACTTGTTTTTTTTCAAGGATATTTTCCTCAACACGATAGTTCCAACCCGAAAGTTTGAAGGTTAATTTGCCTAATTGCTTTTTCATTGATGGTTCCTGAAAGGGGGCGACTCAAAAAGATTGATGATTCTGAGAGAAATTATCTAAAAATACAATGTTGTATTACATGTATTTATATAAATTGTTAAATAAGTTTGTAGAGCATACATAACTGTTGAGAAAATAAGCAGAGTTTAGGGCATCACCGCATTGTTTTAAGGTGTGATTTGATTGAATGAAGCTGCAATGCGTTGGATAGAATAAGCAGTGTATTGATGGATAAGGTGTAGTCTATTTACTCAGATTGAGTATTATTTGTAGAAGATAAATAAATGAAATCGCTAGGTTATCTTTAATGAAAGCTCATTAATGAATAACACTAGCGTATAGGGATTACATTAGATATGTCTAAAGAGTGCTGAGCGAGATTCTCCAGAAGCACCATCAGCAGCACTTAAGAAACGCTCAGTATGAATGTCTCGTTCAAATAAACGACTTTGCATGAGCGTTGAAATGGCTGCATCAATCATAGGTGGTGGACCACAGAGATAAGCTTTGTGACCACTACATTTATTTTCAAAAAAATCTGCAACAGCTTCATGGACAAAGCCAGTAAAGCCAGTCCACGCATCCTCAGCTTTTGGTGCATTTAAAGCTGGAATATAGCGGAAGTTTGGATATTTTTTCATTAAATCTTCAAACAGTTCACGATTATATAGTTCAGCCACATCACGTGCACCTTGGAACAAATAAATCGTACGTGTGTCACCATCATCAAGTAAGTCGTGAATCATTGACTGAGGGCTTGATAGGCCTGAACCACCTGCAATAAAGATGACATCTTTTTCATCTGATTTGCGGACAAAGAACTGACCATATGGTCCAGAAACTTCTAACTCATCACCAACATTGAGTTGCTCGTGAACATAGGTTGTAGCAACACCGCCTTGTACTTGGCGAATATGCAGCTCAATAATACCTTCTTCACTTGGTGCATTTGCAATAGAAAAAGCACGTGTGCCTTCAATACCTGGCAACTGAAGGTTGATGTATTGACCTGCTTGGAATTGCATAGTGCGATCAATCTCTAGACGCACGCCTTTGATTGTTGGTGAAAGGTCTTTAATTTCGATGACCTTAGCTTGGTAATCCTCAACCAAATAGCCTAAGAAATCTTCGTCTTCATCAACGTCAGCTTCAATGACCATGTCTGATTCAGGTTTACAGCAGCAAGCAAGAACTTTATTTTCTTCACGCTCAATGTCCATTAGGGCAAATGGTGAAGCATCACCGAGGTCATAAAAACCATCGGTAACTTGAACTTTACATGTTCCACAGGTACCGTGACCACAAGCAAAGGGTAACCAAACACCTTGACGTAATGCTGCATCAAGAATAGTTTGATCTTCTTCAACTTCAATTGTTGTACCAATTGGTTCTATGGTGACTTGATAACTCATCTTGCACCTCGCTTATACATGACTGCCGTTATACCCAGCTAGACCTGGCGTATTAAAACGTAATAAAGATTTATGACCAAAACCTAAGTCTGCTAATTTTTGCTCGGGTTGTGGCTGAATTTTATTGTGGTCAACAACATATTCCACCTTCGACCAATCAATGTTCGAAAAATCTGGATGCTGTGAAAAACCTGCTGGAAGTAGTTCATCAACAAGTTGTTGAAATGTTGCTTGAGGTGAAATTAAAAATGCTTTTGCAGAACAAAATAAAGTGTGATGATCCCAACCAATATAAAGCAAGATATTATCACCATAATTGCTCTGGGTATCGCGCGCAGCGAATTCATAATTTGGGGTAATTGCACGGACTGCCATAGTCATTCTCCTTGGAGCAAGAGTTGAGCGTTAAACTCTCTCAACTCTGCTGATATCCTATATATTTGATAAATTCAGTTGAACGGAATCAGATTAGGCTGTGTTGCCTTTCCATTTATTCCAACGTTGTTGGTCAGGAGAGCCTTCAATATCCATATTGTCTGCGCCTACATTCATGTTGTAATAGTCACGTAAAATAGATTCTAGATCAGGACCACCACAATTACCTTGTAGGATTTGGTTCACAGGTAACCATGCTTGTGCATATTTTTCTGGTTCACGTTCAAAGATGTCATGACAGCCATCTGAACAGGTATGATAACGTTCGCCTTTATAAATACTGTCGCGATAACTAAACATAGTTTGGTCACCATCCATCTCAGTAAATGTCATTGGAATCTGACAGATCTGGCAAAGTTGTGGTAAACCATCTGAATAGAAGCGTTTACCTTCTGCTTCCATTTTACGTGCAAGTTCCCAACGTGGACGATAATACTTATCAAAAGTATCTGGGTATTTTTCAGATAACCAATCCATTTCTTCGTCAGTTGGAATCCAAGTATGGAAGCCTGCAGCATGACCAAAGTTATAGAAAATCCACCATGCTTGATGTGAGACGTGTTCTTTTTCTTTCACGATCACATCAGAGTATTTAGGCATACGAATACCATAGCGGCTTAGGTCTTTAAACAATGCGCCACCCGCTTGTTCAAAGTAAACTTCCCAAGCTTCTTTCCATGACATCACTTTGTTAGGAAGCATATAGTCCATCATCATGCCGACAATCGATAGAAGTCGGGTACCACGCCAGAACCATTTGTCGATCCACTCTTGAACGATTGGCACGTTATCTTCATGTTGTTCAAGCAAGAATTTAACAATTTCAAGCCCAAGCGTCATATGACGAGCTTCATCTGATTGAGCACTAAAGCCAAATGTAACTGTAGCCATGTCACCGTTATAAGCCGCACCAGACATAAAAGGTACAAATAACAAGTTGGTGAGTACATATTCAAAAGCAAAACTAATTGCTAATAAAAACTCAAATGGACCAGCAGAGCGAGCATCTTCAAAGAAGGATTTAGGTACAGATAAATACCAAACGCGGTCATGCATGTGGGCCCAATCTTGGAAGCCATCAAAAAACTTATTGTAATGGCTCATTGCATGAATTTGAGTCTGTACATGACGTAATTCATCAATCGATTGCATTTGTGAGGCAATACGTGCACCAATACCACTAAATTGACGACCTACATGGGCATAACCTTGATATGCTTGATATTCAAGAGGTGTTACTGCTGTGAGGAACAATTTAATAGCATTTAAATAACGTTCGTTAGAAACGTTCATTTGGCCATTGTTTTGCGCAAAAGCATCAAAAATAGCGTAAAGTTTTTTCTCTTTTTCTGCTTGATACTTCCAGTAAGAATCCATCGTTAAACGAAATGGATCTTCCCATTTTGACCAATCAGTAATTTTAATCCCTTCAAATTCTTCATAAGGGAAAGCATCCTTACGATCTACATAGGAAAAATCCCAATCAAGATCGCGGCTAAGCATGCGGTAACGGTCTTTGGCATTGAGTTTCTTCGTTGCCGTCTTGGTGTTGTTTTTTGCTGGACTATTCATGCTGATTATCCTTTTCAATCTGTTTGAACATATGTGTTAACTTGGCTTTTGCTGGGTTAGACAGACATATCATTCAAAAGTTTTAATTCCACTTTAAAGTAAAGCTATCGTCGTCTTCATCTACGTTACCACCGAGGGTAATCATGTTGAGTTGTAAGGCTTGAATATCCCATTCTTGGCCAAGCTTCTCAGCAACAGTTTCAGCACGAACAACCAGTTGACCTTCACACTCCACACGGATCATAGCCGGTAAGTATTGGATCGTCGCTTCAGGATTATCTTCTTCAATCGCTTCAATGATGTAACGAGAAACATCATTATCTTGTAGTGCTAAATAAACTTTAGATGTCATGTTGATACTCCTTATACCGCGGCATCTAGGCTTAAGCCGGCTTTTTTACAACGTTCAGAGATGAGGTTTAATCCAGCATCAATTGCATCAGTTCCAAGTGCAGTCGTAGACCATGCAGAGAAAGCAGTTTTAATCAATGGTAGATATTCTTCGACCCATTGCTGCATAAGTGCTTTATTGTGCTCAGATTCAGCAACAGCTGTTTTAAATACAGTGTCTGACCATTTACGTAAGTCGTTTAGACAGTCCTGCATAAACTCTGTCAGCATGGCAACATCGCGTCCGCCATTGTTTACCAACCATTGGTCAAATTCGCCAAAAACCATACCTTGTAACATACTGTCGATAAGCAAGTTTTGTAATGTGAATAACTTAAACCAGTCTTGTTCAACTAAGCTTTCTTCACAGAGACGACGCAAAGGTTGCCAGCTTGCATCTTCCATCCATGCTTGTTTAGCAAGTTGAAGTGTTTCTCCAGTATTGTTATCCAGCAGTAGACCAATACGTGAGATATATTGAGCCATACCCAAACGATCCATTGCAGCGAAAATGCAGGCCTGAGTAATGACAGTGCCATAACCATAAGCACTACCAGACATCATATGTAAATTGGCTGTTTGCTCTACATAACGTAATGGTAATAAACACTTCGTGATTTGAGTTTTTACTTCATCAGAAAAGTTATCTGCCAAAGAACGTTTTTCGAAGAAGGCGTAATTACTTTCAGCAATATCTTGCAAACGAGCGCGGTGCTGTACATAAGCGCCATAATAAAACTGGCGAGGATCTTTAAATGCATACCAATCTTGCATTTGTAAAGCAGTATGTGTTTGATCATTTAATGTTTTTTCAGGCTTCCACAATGGGCGGTAGTGGAAGTTAGCAGCGCCTTGAACATCAAAGCTTACTTCTTGATAGCGGGTCGCAGGCTTTTTACCAAATCGACGTTCGATATAGGCATAAGTTGGGCGAATTGGTTCAAGATTGGATGTTTTAATTTCTAAAGTCATCGCTATCTCCTTATTGACTTAGGATTGATCTTCTTGATCAAGGTGTTGGCGTGCTGGGCTGAGGACAGTCGGTTCTGTACCATAACGCCATTTATCTTCTTGGGCATCATTCCAAGCTTGTTGTTCTGCCGTCATTTCCACGACTTGATTAATTTCGCAAAAATGTTGGAAGGCTTGTTGAGGCAAAACCAGTTCAACAAAAAGTGTTGGATCATGAATGGCAAAATCAAACTCAACAAATGTTGCATTACGATCACCTGTAATGCGTATGTACTTGGTGAGCTGCGTATTTTGAGGTACTTGAGTCATGTGCTTTTCCTTCTGTCTCTCTGTACTGATCGTGAAGACAACGAACAGTAACGCGACCTTGCGTTTGCTATAGCTATATCAAAAGTCGTGCCAACTTTATAAGTTATTGTTTTTTATGATTTATTTTTACATGGTCATTTAGTAATGAAAATCAATGATCTAATTTTCATGATATGATGAATTTTTTAAATCAATATTTTCAGCAAAAGATGAACATTTTCAGATAATCTTTACTAAAACAGTTGTGATTTAAGTCGAGTCTTTTACTGCGGTTTTTTTATATACTTAAAAGGTATAAAAACATGAAATTATGCTACTCAACTTTGACCACATTTTTTAGGTAATATTGAAGTCAGACATTTAGCCAAGGATGGATTTGGCCATGCCTCAAGCCAAGGATGCAAGGTTCTACAAACAGTTGTTAGAACAAAATAAAGAAATTCAGGATCTACTGGATAAAATTCACTTTGATACACAACATGGACAGATTTGGTTTGAAGAAAATCGCATGTTGTTAATGCATACAAGTATCTTAGGTTTTTTACGTAAGGACTTGTACCAAATGCTAGGTTGGGAGCGAACGAAGCGTTTTTTTATCCGCTGTGGTTATCAGGCGGGTATGCGTGATGCAGAAGTCACCATTCGTATGCGACCTAATTTGTCAGAAGAAGAAGCTTTTATGGCAGGGCCACAGATGCATGGCATACGTGGCATGGTAAAAGTGGAAGTGAACCAGCTCGAACTTTGCCATGATAAGAAAAAGTTTTATGCTGATTTTAATTGGCATAACTCTTTTGAATCTGAAGTTCATTTGAGTGACTTTGGTAAATCTGATGAGCCAGCATGCTGGATGTTACTCGGCTATGCCTGTGGCTATACCAGTTTTGTTATGGGTCAAACTATTATTTATCAAGAAGTGAAGTGTGTTGCTCAAGGAGATGATTGTTGTCAGATTATCGGTAAGCCTTTAGCTGAATGGGAAAATGCCGATGAGCTGATTCAGTTTATGTCGCCAGATTCTGTATCTGATGAAATTATAGCCTTACAGGCTGAACTCAAGCAGTTAAAAAAGAATATTTACACCGATGCAGAAGCTGACTACACCATGTTTAATTCTGTTGGTGAGTCACAAGCGTATCGTAATGTTTGTGATTTATTGAAGAAGGCAGCTGGAAGTAAAGTGGCTGTATTACTACAAGGTGAAACTGGGGTAGGTAAGGAAGCTTTTGCTCGAGGTATTCATCAAGCGAGTCAACGTAAGCAGCAGCCCTTTATTGCGGTCAACTGCGCATGTATTCCTCCTGATTTAATTGAAGCCGAACTCTTCGGTGTTGAGAAAGGTGCTTTTACAGGTGCTGTTCAATCACGTATGGGTAAATTTGAACGTGCACACGGCGGAACAATATTTCTTGATGAGGTGATTGAGCTTTCACCGCGGGCACAAGCAGCATTGTTAAGAATGCTTCAGGAAGGTGAGTTTGAGCGTGTTGGAGACTATCAAAGTCGAAAAGTTGATGTACGTATTGTTGCTGCGAGTAATGAGGACCTTCAACAGGCAGTGAAAGCAGGGCGTTTTCGTGCAGATTTATTTTATCGTTTAAATATTTTTCCTGTGAGAATTCCACCGCTACGTGAACGCCGTGAAGATATTCCTTTGTTAATTGCCCATTTTTTAAATCGTTTTGAAAATATGTATGGCAAAAATCTTAAAGGGTTGAGTGATCGCGCTAAAAGCCAGTTAATGAACTATGATTGGCCAGGAAATATTCGAGAATTGGAAAATATGCTAGAGCGTGCAACATTGCTCACTGAGGATCAACAGGAAATTAAATTGAATCATTTATTTCCAGATATATCCGAATCGCAAATGTCTGCTGTTCAACAACATGAGCATATTGATGACTTATTTAATGAGGAGTTTTCCTTAGATCAATACGAGCAAAAGATCATTCAAGCAGCGATGGATCGTAGTAAGCAGAATATTTCTGAAGCAGCACGTTTACTTGGAATTAGTCGTGCAACATTGGATTATCGTTTAAAAAAAATAGCGCAAGTCGCTTAGTGTATTGAATCGACATACGTTATAAATTTCATTTTTTAAAATGTTATAAATTGACCTAGCTGAATAAAAACTGAGGATGTTAGGCTTAAAACTTAATAGAAGATTAAGTTGAGTTGGCATATGTTTTCATTCGCATCAATCGCACTATATTTTGCAGCAGCACTCAGCTTCGCGGCCGCACTTTTACACTTTATTTGTGTGTATTGGGGAGCTGAGGGTTTTCGTTTTCTTGGCGCTGGAGAGAAAATTGTTAAACAGGCTGAAAATGGTCAATGGTATCCAAACGCTATGGCAATTATTGTCGGTTTGATATTGAGTATATTTGCGATATATGCGTTTAGTGTCGCACAAGAAAATATTTTTTTGCCATTGAGTAAATGGGTATTATCATTCATCTCACTAGTTTTGCTTGCTCGTGGTTTTGGTTTTCCTTTGATCAAGTCTCGTTTTAAGGGTAATAGTGATTTATTTTGGTATGTGAGTTCAAGTATCTGTATTGTGCTGGGTAGTTTATATGCTTTTGGTACTTATCTTGTATTTTATTCAAAATAATCTTGTTGAACTATCGGCATAATATGATGCCGATAGTGCATTTAAATGGTGGGGATTGAGTGTTTATTGCTGGGTATTTGCATTGGCCCAAGTTTTAATATCTAGTCCAGATGGTGCTTGATAAATGTTTAAATCAAATAAAGGAATAATTGCAATTAAATGATCAAAGATATCGGATTGGATCGCTTCATATTCTGACCAAGCGGTTGTGGTTGTGAATCCATAAATTTCTAAAGGTAAACCAGTGCTAGTCGGTTGCATTTGACGTACGATTAAACTGTCTTTTTGCGATACTTGTGGGTGTCTTTTTAAGTAGTATTCTACATAGGCACGAAAGGTTCCAATATTGGTTAATTGTCTTTGATTTTGATGGGCTAAATGTTCAATTTCGTGATTATAATGAGCTAATTCATTTTGTTTTTCTCTTAGATAATCTTGTAAAATTTCAAAGCCAGAGAGTCGTTTAATCGCAGCATCATCTAAAAAATGAATACTATTTTGATCAATAAAAATAGAGCGTTTAAAGCGACGAACTCCAGCATTGGACATGCCACGCCAGTTTTTAAATGTATCGGTAATGAGCTTATTGGTTGGAATAGTGGTAAAAGTTTTATCAAAGTTCTCAACAGTGACGGTATGTAAAGATATATCTACCACCGTGCCATCAGCATTAAGTGAGGGCATTTCAATCCAATCCCCAAGACGCACGATTTCATAAGATGCAATTTGTACTGAAGCAACGAGGGAAAGAATGGTATTTTGAAATACCAACATAAGAACGGCAGCCATAGCTCCAAAACCAGCTAAGACATTCAAAATATCCTTCTGTAAAAAAGTTCCTAAAATAAGTAATCCACAAACAATAAACATAATCAGTTTAATGAGCTGTAAATAACCTTTAATAGGCTTATCACGAGACCGTGGATTATCCTTGTACATCATATTAAATGTATTGAGCAGACCACTAAGTGCTAAAGTAATAGTCAAAACTATAAATGCTTGGGCCAACATTTGAATAAAGGTAATCGCTTTAATCGACAGATGAGGTACGGTGACAATCCCATTTAAAATAACCAGTGCAGGTGCTATATTGGCTATGCGTTGTACAATACTATTTTTTATGTATTGATTATAATGAGTGGCTTTAAATTTACCTAGTATAAAAAATATTCCGCGTACAACGATATATTTGGCAATGAAAGTTATAACTATTGCAATAGCAATTAAAATACCTAAAGAAGTAAGCATTTCTAACCAAGGATAATTATCAATCCAATCTTCTAGCTTTTGAATATAAGTGGGTTGTAACAAAAGTTTATCCTCATATTTTATTTATCCTCATTTTATGAAATGTAATTTACAAAAAAATTGAAATACACCTTTTCTATACATGAAGTGTTCAACTGCACTATTGACTATAAATTTATAGATTTAAAATAAGAACAGTTGTTAGATTAAATGATCAAAAATATTTATATGTTGTTCAAACTACTGAATCGCTAAATGTATGGGTGCATAGAAATGGTATAAAATGCTCATTTCAAGGTAAATATAAATGATAAAAAACCTTAAATAAGAAAAAAATACTATATATATTGTTAAAAAGAGAAAATTTTTTAAAAATGAGTGCGAAAAAGCATGAATTGAGGGAAATAATTAATGCTGAGTATTGTTACCTTATACATCAAGGGTGAGACGGGGATCGAAGAGAGTAAGTTTAGCAAAATTTGGGAGAAGGGCGCTAAACATACCCACAAGGTCTCGATTCGGCTTAGGACGCTATAGACCAAGAGTTTATAGGCACAGGCTCTGACTTACAAAGTTATGGTTGTTGAAGTGAAACATGTTGTTTTCCCTTGACCCCTTAAAAATTTTTCAGAATAAAATCTAAATAATAATTTCGTGTTTTCATCTTATTTAATTAAGCATTCCAATCCGTTAAAAATCATATTCAACATCTTTTTGAATAGCTCTATGAGTGCGTTTCATCACATTATAACCATTCAAATCCTAGCTTTGACTCCCTATTTTTCTGAGATTATTACCAAATGGTGCGTAAAGCCCTATCGTTCACGTTGGGGGGGATATAAGTGACCAGTCGTATATGCGTAATCTGACGTATTGTGGGTTTTACTCTTGAATCACACAATGAAGGAGATGAATGAGGAAGTTCATCCTATTTTAAGGAGTAAATACGATGCGACATGGTGATATTTCAAGTAGTCCAAATACAGTAGGTGTAGCGGTCATTAACTATAAAATTCCACGTCTACATAATAAGGCCGAAGTATTGGACAACTGTCGTAATATAGCGCAGATGATTAAGGGCGTGAAACAAGGACTACCAGGATTAGATCTCATTGTATTCCCAGAATACAGCACGATGGGCATTCTATACGATCATGATGAAATGATGGATACGGCAACGACTGTCCCTGGTGATGAAACTGCCATTTTTGCTCAAGCTTGTGTAGAAGCAAACGTTTGGGGTATTTTTTCGATCACGGGTGAGCGCCATGAAGAACACCCGCATAAGGTGCCATATAACACCTTAATTCTCATTAATAATCATGGTGAAATTGTTCAAAAATATCGCAAAATTTTACCATGGTGCCCTGTAGAAGCATGGTGTCCTGGTGATACTACTTATGTAACAGAAGGGCCTAAAGGTTTAAAAATTTCGCTTATTGTTTGTGATGACGGGAACTACCCTGAGATTTGGCGTGATTGCGCTATGAAAGGTGCAGAATTGGTTGTTCGTTGTCAAGGTTATATGTATCCGTCTGCTGAACAGCAAGTCATGATGTCGAAGGCAATGGCATGGGCCAATAATATTTATGTTGCTGTAGCGAATGGTACAGGTTTTGATGGCGTGTATAGCTTCTTTGGTCATTCAGCTATAGTCGGTTTTGATGGCCGTACTTTGGGACAATGTGGGACAGAAGTAAATGGTTTGCAATATGCGCAGTTATCGGTAAGTGAAATTCGTGATGCACGTAAACATGACCAGTCACAGAATCATTTATTTAAGTTATTACATCGAGGTTATACCGCAGTTCATCAAAATGGTGATGGCGACAAAGGCGTAGCAGATTGTCCTTTTGAGTTTTACCGTAACTGGGTACTTGATGCCGAAAAAACGCAGCAAAATGTAGAAAAATTTACTAGAGAAACCATCGGTGTGGCAGCATGTCCCGTGGGTAATTTACCTCATGAAGGAATCGAGAAAGAGGCTTAATGCTGATATTCACCAAGGATAGGGAGTAAATGTATGACTTTTGCGAGTGCTCGACTACAAGAGAATCAGGAATTGATTGAGCAACAGCAGTATAAACAGCAAAGCCAAATGAAAAGTGCAAGAACCTCACGGTTTAAGTTTGAACCTGATCAGGTCATGCAAACACTTAGGCAGAAAATTGTTGGTCAAGATGCTGCATTGGATGAAATTGAGAAAATGTTGCGTGTGGTGAAAGCCGATTTTAATCCAGCAGATCGACCGCTTGCTGTAACGCTGATGTTGGGTCCTACTGGTGTGGGTAAAACTGAAACAGTAAGGTTAATCAGTGAAGCACTTAATGGTCGGGCAGACGCATTTTGTCGTATAGATATGAATACGTTAGCACAAGAACACTATGCTGCTGCATTGACTGGAGCACCTCCTGGTTATGTGGGGAGTAAAGAGGGTAATACCTTATTTGATGCTGAAATCATACAAGGCAGTTTTTCTAAACCAGGTATTGTTTTGTTCGATGAAATTGAAAAAGCCAGTACAGAAGTGATTCGTGCATTACTGAATGTGATTGAAACAGGGAAATTAAAGCTAACCGCAGGTACAAAATCATTAGATTTCTGTAATTGCTTGATTTTTATGACTAGTAATGTTGGTGCTCAACAAAGTCAACACCGTTTAAATCAGTTATTGAAGTTGCCCAAATTTATGCGATCTATAGCTCAGCACTTTGATTTGGACGATCATGCTTTGACAGAAAAAGCATTGTTAAAAAAGTTTGATCCTGAGTTTATAAATCGTATAGATCGAATTTTACATTTCAATCGGGTAGAAACGGACTTTATTCCAGGTCTTATCCAAATTGAGCTAGACAAGTTAAATCAACGTTTACAAAAGCAGGGACGTCAGATTTACTTGGCTGATTCAGCTCGTCGAGCTTTGGCACAGGGCTATGATATTCGTTATGGTGCCAGAGGAGTAGGACGTAAAATACGTACCCAACTTGAACCTGCACTGGCTTATTACTTACTGCTAAAGCCTGAAAGTAATGAGATTTATGTTGAATATGGTGCAAATGGTTTTAAGCTTGCTGCATATTCAGAATAAGGCGCACGAGATTTTGGACAATATTAACGTTGTTGATATTGTCCAAGTAAATAAGAAACTGCTGCTGTACGTGTTTCCACACCTAATTTATTAAAAATATTTTCCAGATGTTTATTTACCGTTCTTGGGCTTAAGTTTAAAATTTGTCCAATATCTTTGCTGGTTTTTCCCAGTGATACCCAATATAAAACTTCAGCTTCACGAGTGGTTAACATTGGACAATAGTGCTGTGTTTCTATTGCACTATAAATTCCAGTAGCGACTTGAACTTCAATGAGGTAACTGGGTGATGATTCATCTAACTGCGTGGGACTAAGTAATCTTAATTGCAAATCAACAGGTTGAGTTTGATATCGGATTCTATAGGTTTTATTTTCTGTACTGCTCGTATTTAAATGTTGAAGCCAGTGCAGAATAAAAGTCTGTAAATCATTTAAGCTGTGATCAAGTAAATGACGTTGACAAGATGAAGTTTGCCATAGTAACTGAGCATCTTGATCTACAGCCATAACACTAAGCTGACTTGCGTCTATAGCATGCTGTTGTTGTTTAAAGCGTTTTGCATGTGCTAAATGTGTTGTTATGCGTGCCAATACTTCGTCAAGATGAAGAGGCTTGGTTACATAGTCGACACATCCAACTTGAAATCCTTTAAGTATAAATTCAGTTTCTGTCCAGCCCGTCATAAAGATGACAGGAATATATTCGGTGAGTGGATGAGCCTTGAGTTTTTGGCAACATTCAAAACCATCAACAATGGGCATATTAACATCGAGTAAAATTAAATCAGGTTGTTTTGTTTGCGCAATGTCTATGGCTTGTTGTCCTTCAGTCGCCAGTAATACTTCAAAACCAGATTTATCTAACTGTTTGTAGAGTAGTCCTAAATTTTCAGGGACATCATCAACAACTAAAATTGTGGCTGAGCTGAGATTCAGGTTTGGATAATGTGAACTTACAGACATAGAGGTGCTTCCTATCAATCAAGTCCAGAGGATAGATCTTGTAAAAGTAGCTTTAAACGTTGCAATTCGAAGTTCGATAGATAAACCAGAGCTTGCTCCCAACTTGGTTGCTGGTCTAAGAAAAGTTTTTTACAAAGTAAAAGCTGTTGTTCTAGCATTTTGATTTCACCTTGTTGTAGGAGCTGTAATAGTCGTTTTTGTTGTAAGTTTAAATCTTTAGTCTGAGTATTTGTGATTTGTGTTGTTAACCTATTTACATTGGGTAGTGTTGAAGGCATGGCATTGTCATGTTGTGCAAGAGCTTGGTCTAACTTAGGATAACTTTGTTCATCGGTACCGTTGAGTTGATACTGTATGCAATCTAATAATTGTTGTAAGTCTATTGGTTTTATTAAAAAACCTTGAATTAAATCGGCTGAAATATTTGTGGGTATTTGGTGTATAGCAGAAATCATAATGACAGGAATGCTACTGTAAAAATTTTTACGTAATAATTCTGTTGTTTCAAGGCCATCCAAGAGGGGCATGTGCCAATCCATTAAGATGAGTTCTGGTTGGAAATAAGCAACCTGATGTAAGCACTCTATGCCTGAAGCAGCTTGCTGTACGTTTATATCAAATGTTTGTAAAAACTCACAAATAAATTGTCGATCTACTGCTTCATTATCCACAACTAAAATACGACGATGTCGCAAAAGCATGTTTTGGGTAGGTTGCAGCTGTGGCAATACAGGCTGGGGGCGTTGTTGTTCAGGCATATAGAGTTTAACTTTAAATAGACTGCCCTGATTAACCTGACTACTGACACTGATTTTGCCTTCAAGCGCCTCAACGAGCATCTTCACAATTGATAAACCAAGGCCTATACCTTTAAAACCCAATTGAGCAATGTTTGTACCACGTTCGAAAGGCTCAAAAATATGTTTCAAATCTTTCGTACTGATACCACAGCCACTGTCTTCAACTTCAATATAAAGACTTTGTTGAATATAACTTACACGTAAACAAACAGCACCTTGCTGAGTAAACTTTAGGGCATTACTCAATAAATTTATAAATATTTGTTCTAAACGCTTTTTATCACTTTTAATATAGAGGGGTAATAGAGGGCTAAGATCAGTGATAAATAAGATATTTTTTTCTAAGAACTGCGCTTGAAATAATGCGATGACTTGTAGCATAAAGTCTGGAAAATCAATATCAGTCATATTAAGGTGAATTTTACCTGATTCAATATTATTGAAATCTAATAGATCATCTATCAATGAATTAAGGTAATGGCCACTGCGTTGGATAACACCTAGTGCATTGTTACTTTGTTGAGATAAGTTGCTTTCCTGTTGTTGCATGAGTTTGCTATAGCCTAAAATACTATTTAAAGGTGTGCGTAACTCATGACTAATATTCATTAAATATAGGTTTTTTGCTTGATTTGCTTGTTCTGCTTGATTACGTGCTTGCAATAAGTCCTGATGTGTTGCGTGGTGAGCATCAATCTCATTCATTAGTAATTCAGTTTGTTGTTGGCTTTCTTGTTCTGCTTTTTGCCGACTTTCAAAATTTAATAAGATCCACCAAGTCGCCACGGCCAATAGAATGGATAACATTATATAAATGTGAAAAAAACTATTCGATAAATAAACAATGTTCTCTGCTTTTGCCTGTTGTAAAAGTAAGTGCTTTTCTTGAAAGTAGATCATGGCTAAGCAAAGGGCCAAGAGCAGATTTAAACTGATATTAAGTAAGATATACAGTCCAAACTGAGTATGAACTCGTTTAAATAACCAAGTAGGTAAAATACGCATGAGGCATTGTTTTAATTGATAGGACCAACGCGCATGAGGTTTGCATAAATCATGACAACGGGCTTCTAACGAGCAACACAGTGAGCAAATATTAACTTGATAGGCAGGGCAGCTTGCAAGATCAGGTAATTCATAATCGTGTTGGCAAATTCCACATTGTGCAACGGATTGAGTCGCAATGAGTTGAACAGGCTGGCGAGCGAGATAATATTTACCACGAGTTAGATAAGCAATAATACACGCACAAAGCATTGAGCTAGCTAAGGCAATAAAACCTGCCAATGCTTTGGGGTAAATTCCAAAGTAGCCAAGATAACAGCTAATTGACAATGCTGATGAAATAATTAATGCACCAACACCGACAGGGTTAATGTCATAAAGATATGCGCGTCTAAACTCTATCCCTTTAGGGCTAAGCCCAAGTGGTTTACAAATAATCAAATCTGCAACTAATGCACCTATCCAAGCCAGCGCAATATTACTATAGAGTCCTAATATTTTTTCAACGACATGAATAACATGTATTTCCATCAAAATAATGGCAATGACGATATTAAATATGAGCCAAACTAATCGTCCAGGGTGACTATGGGTTAAACGAGCAAAGAAATTAGACCATGCTAGGGACCCTGCATAAGCATTACTTACGTTAATTTTAATTTGTGCTAGACATACAAATACCAACATGAATATCAATGCGAGTTCTGCATTAGGTAACATTTGTTGGTATGCAATCCAATATAAGTAGGTCGGATCAGTGAGATGTGAGGTGGGAACAAAATGCTGTACAGCTAGGACCAGCAATAACATACCCATTAACATTTTAATAAAACCCAAGATACTCCATAATGGGCCACCAAAAAATATTGCCCAATACCAACTTTTTTGAGCATGTTGTTTTTGTGGAAGAAAACGTAAATAGTCAGCTTGTTCGCCAACTTGAGTAATTAATGCAAATAAAAAACTTGCTGCTGCACCAAAATAAATTAAATTAAATTCTGATGAGTTCGAGCTAATACCATTGAACCCAAACATTTTTTGAAACAAATCTGGTTGATGCTGAAAAACAAATATCCAAGGTAATAGTAATAATAGTAGCCAAAAGGGTTGTGTGAGCATTTGTAATTTATTAATAAAACTAATGCCTTTGACCACTAAAGGGAGAATAATTAAAGCAGAAATTAAATAGCCTAAGCTAAGTGAGATATTCAGTGCCAATTGTAAAGCCATGGCCATGATGGCAGCTTCAAAAGCTAAAAATATAAAAGTGAAGCTAGCGTAAATTAAAGATGTAATGGTTGAGCCGATATAGCCAAAACCAGCACCTCGACTAAGTAAATCGATATCAATATTATAACGTGCTGCATAGTAATTAATTGCCCAACTTGCTAATGAGATAATCAGGCAAACTACTAGCGCAGCATAAAATGCATTATTAAAACCATATTGCCAAAGTATAGTTGCCCCAAACGCTTCCATGGCTAAGAAGCTAGCAGTGGAAAAAGAAGTATTACTCACAGTCCAAGGTGACCATTTTCTAATGTGAGTAGGCGTATAGCGTAGCGAGAAGTCCTCAATACTTTCGTTTGCTACCCAAGCATTATATTGGCGTCGGGTAGGTGTAATGCGCTGTGGTGCTTGGCGATGATGAGGTGTTTTCTGCATTCAATTGGGTAAACAATGATTAGGTGAATAGTGGTTGCTAAGTTGAATTTGAGCATTTTTTATTATTGATTGTAAAGTATTCAATAGATATACGTGATTTTACGTATTGTCGAAATTTGGATTTTAAAATAGCAAAAATATCTAATATAACTCGTATACAATATTATAAATATGAAATTAGTTAGAATGGATCGATGAATAAAGTATTAGTTTTAGCTATGACATTTGTTGTTTCTCAACAAAGTTTAGGTCAGGATTTAGATTGTAATAAATATAGTACTGTATTCAAGAATCAGGCTTATCAGAGCTATGCTTTAGCAAAAACAGCAAATTTAGATGAATATAGAAAATTTCTACAACAAACTGATTATAGTTATTTATTTAAAGATAAACATTTAGGACAGCTTTATCGTTCTGCTGCTTGGTATAGCGAAGCTGAGGCTTTGAATATGACTAAGATAAATTATGATTTTCTTCGTTTGGGAATTATTAATAATTTTAAGATTCAAGTATTGCCTGTAAAGGGCAGTTACCAATCATCATATGGTGATGTTTGTGTGATGCCGATCCAAGCACAGTATGATTTTTTAGATTTACATTTTGATAGTAAATATGATGCCATTTTAGTCCGTAGCCCTAAAACAAAAAAATGGCGTGTTTTCATCTACTTGGGTATAGAGAAAAAACAAGATATGGCTGAATTTTTCCCAGATTTTCCAGCTGATATCCGGCTTTCGGCTGCAAGCTATAATGGTAAAAACTATGCTGAAAGTTCATATTTTAATGTTCATCATTATTATGAGTTTTATCACTTAGATATGGATAAAGCCTTTAGGCAAAGAATGGAGCGCATTAAACAGGAAAATTTAGATGCATTAAAAGAAAATGGTTTTTTAAACAGTGACAAAAATTAAATAATCAAAATTGTTGATAAGAATAAGCCACTTATTTGAAGTGGCTTATTCTTATTTCGGTTAAATATACTTAAATTTTGTGCTTACCACATTAGATCGTCTGGAATGACGTATGCTGCATATGGATCTTCTTCATCAGTGGTTTGATCATTATTTTCTTGAGTATTATTGACCACAATAAAGCCAAACATTTTTTCATTAATACGTTCTGCCAAGGCTTTAGGTAAGAATGCATACTGGGCTTGATCTTTGGCAATCACTAAACTTCCGGTAACGAGCGCATTATAAATTTGCTGGTTAATATAAAGTTTTTTGATTTTGCCTTCGTCAATAAATTGATAAACAGCATCACCATCAGTATCACTGATTTTGTGCTGTTTAATCATTTGGATAATTGCTGCTTGTAGCGCTTTTTCATTGAGTTGACGTTGTTTTTCTTGATCTAAAGATTGGTCTTTAGTGAGTTTAAGTTGTTTATCTTGCTCAATTTTAGCACGTAATTCGGCATCTTTACTTTCACCAGTACGTTGCTCATGTTGTGCTTGTTTAGAAAGCTTTTTGGCTTTCTTGTTATCAACTAAACCTGCTTTTAGCAATTGTGCTTGTAAAGCATTCTTAACCATATTCGTGACTCAACTTCAATTATGTCAATTTTCTAAATCGCAACCAAATTAGCCAGTATACACAGGCCAACACTATACTCAGTGCTGTCGGAAGTAAAAAGGCGTGTAGATCATAGATCGGGTAAGTTATGGCTGCAATAACTCCACCAGTTAAAAAGCCAAAAAAGATCATCAAATGTAAAATAACTCTTCTGCGTTCGACAGCTAATCCTTTAAAGGTATAACCCAAAGCTAAACCTAAGTCAGTAAGTACACCCGAAAGGTGTGTAGTACGAATAATAGTCCCTTTATAATGACTAATCATTGCATTTTGCATCCCCATAGCAGCTGACGCCCAAAGAAGAGCATAACGTGGGTAGTAAGGTAGAAATATCCAACATAATGCAATGAAAATAGCGACCAAACTCATGGGTAAACCATAACGCTGATTAAGCTGAAATTGGCTATTCCCTAGAATAAAGCCACTATAGCTTGAACCTAGAACATAAAAGATGAGCACCCAAACCAAATAAAATGCATGATGAAAATCTTGTTGCAGTAATGCCATCGCTAAGAAACTTACATTACCTGTCATATGTGAGATTGACTGATGCAATAAGCAAAAGAGACCCAATACATTTACAATGCCCGCATTCATTGCGAGCAAAAATGTGGTAATTAAAATCCAGCGTGGTAAATGTTGTAAAGGCATAGTCTTAGCTAAAAAACCATCTAAATCAGTATTGTACTACTTTTTTGCTAACTCTACAGCCGCTGTAAATAATACATCAGTTGAGGAGTTTAGTGCCGTTTCTGTAGAATCTTGAATTACGCTAATTACCATACCAATAGCAACGACTTGCATAGCAATATCGGTTGGAATTGCAAATAAACTACAAGCAACAGGAATTAATAATAACGAACCGCCAGCAACACCAGATGAGCCACAAGCTGTAATAACAGCAAGTACAGATAAAATAAGCATTGTACTTAAGCTAACCTGCATATCTAAGGTATTAACCGCTGCAAGCGTTAAGATTGTGATTGTCACCGCTGCACCAGCCATATTAATAGTAGCCCCTAGAGGGATAGACACGCCAGAGATGGTTTCATTTACACCTAAACGTTTAGCCAGTTCAATATTAACAGGAATATTCGCGGCTGAGCTGCGAGTGAAAAAAGCAGTGATGCCACTTTCTTTTAAACATGTTAATACTAATGGGTACGGATTTTGACGCATAATAATGGCGACTAAAATCGGATTGATGACTAGGGCAACAAATAACATTGTACCAACAAGAACTGCAATCAACTGAATATAGTTCTTCAAGGTTTCTAGACCAGATTCGGCAAAAGTCACTACAACTAAACCGAAGATACCAATAGGTGCAAATTGAATAACCACTTTAATAATATGGTTAACTGCATTTGAAATATCATTGATCACTTGTTTAGTCGTATCACTACTATGACGTAATGCAGTACCTAGACCAACAGCCCAAGCCAAAATACCAATAAAGTTTGCTTCACTTAGGGCAGTAATAGGATTACTGATAAAACTGAGCAACAGATTTTTCATAATATCTGCTACATGTTCTGGTGCTTTCAAATGTGTAGCAGGATCAATAGCCAAGACGAGTGTACTTGGAAACATGATGCTGGCAAATACCGCACTAAATGCCGCAAGTAACATACCAATCACGTATAAGCCCATAATGGGTTTTAAGTTTTTGGTGCCATGACTGACATTGAAGTTTGCAATAGATGCCAAAACTAAGACAAAAACTAAAATCGGTGCGACCGATTTTAAAGCCTTAATAAATAAGTCACCGAATAGGCCGACATAAGCTGAAGCTTGAGGGAACGCAAATGCGACGAAAGCCCCAAGAATGATGGCGATCATAATGCGAGAAACGAGACTAAGTCGAGTCAAAGCTGAAAACATAAATTAAGCCTTATAAAAATCTATTTGGGCAAAAAAGGAAAGTATTCTATACCCAAACCCTTTTTTTCGCATAATCTAATTGATTAGTTATGCTAATTTTATTGAAAACAATACAGCAAGGAGGGCATTTAAAGCACTTGATCTGATTGTTCTTGTTGCTGTGTTTGCTGTTTTAAATAAGCAACAGCTTGGTAGTGCGTCAAGAAAACTTTACCACGTAATTGTTGTAACAGCACTGTATGTTGTAATTTATCCATTACTGGGCCTTTCACTTCTGAGAGATGTAATTGTATTCCGTGTTTGCCTAGATCAATATTGATATCGGCAAGTGTCTCAGCTGCACTAAGATCTATACCACTGACGCTCGAACAATTCAAAATGACATGTTGTAGGGATGCGTTCTTACTTACTTCTTGGATGATAAACTCTTTTAGACTGTTTATATTTAAGAAGCTTAAACTTTCATCAACACGTATCGAAATGATTTTGGCAAGTGTAATCGCATCATGACGATGAATATTACGAAAATGCTCTGTACCTTCAATTTGTCCTATAACAGCGATATGAGGTCGGCTAATTCGCCATAATAATAATATAAATGTAGTAATGACACCGATAATTAATCCAGAAGAAATATCAATGAACAATACTGCAAAGAAGGTTATCCACATGGCAATACCATCGGCCTTAGAATAATGCCATGTTTCAATAAATGGTTTGAAGTCTACTAGTTTCCAAATTGAAACCATAATCGTTGCAGCTAGAACAACCAGCGGTAAATGGTAGAAAAGTCCCGTAAAATATAAACTTACAACAACAATAAATATAGAGGATAAAAAGCCAGAAATAGGAGATTTGGCTCCTGCATCTGCATTGACTACAGTCCGTGATAGGCTTCCTGTCACAGGAAATGCAGCACTTACACCAGCGCTAATATTGGCTAAGCCTAAAGCAATAAGCTCCTGATTACTATTGAGTTCTCTGCGATTTTGCAATGCAGTTGCTTGAGCAATTGAAATAGATTCTACAAAGCTAACCATTGCAATCATACTGGCTCCAGGGAGTAATTCTAGAACAAGATTGGAATTCCAATGTGGGAACGTGATCGGAGGAAAACCAGATGGTATAGCACCAACAGTTTCAATACCAATATTTTGAAAATTAAAATATTGCATTATAAAGATCGTAAGAATGATTAACCATAAAGGTGTAGTTTTAACTAAAATTTGGATCCAGTTTTTATTTAGATGTCGAGTAACTAGATCACTTTGTAATAATCTAGGGGTAAATAATAAAAATAAAATTGAGCATAAACCAAAAAATACACTGGCTAAATGTATTTGAGCTTTATACTGCCAAAAACTTTGAAAAAAATGTGGGAGATTATCTATTTTTAAAGGAATGTTTAATAATAATTTAAGTTGACTCAATGCAATTAATACAGCAGATGCAATAATAAAACTTTTAATAACAGGATGGCTGATTAATCGAATGAGAAAACCAAATTTTAAAATACCAAGAAGTGTAGAAATTAATCCTACTAATATTGCTAATAAACATGCTGCTTCAATATAAGCACTTGATCCTATTTCAAATAGTGGATTCAAAGTGGCAAATGTCATCATTGAAATTAAGGCAACTGGGCCAATCGATAAAGTTGGACTACCTCCAATAAGCGCATAAATCATCATGGGGAGTACACTGGCATAAAGTCCAGTAATAGGGGGTAATCCTGCAACAATTGCATAGGCCATGCCTTGGGGGACTAGCATTGCAATAACAATAAGAGCAGAAAGTAAATCTGATTTAATATCCTGTTTTCTATAGTGTTTTAACCATGACCATGCAGGTAAATAAGTGAGGAAATTCAACTTTGGGGTCATGATTAAAATCTCATTATCACATTTAGTGATATATTATGCAGAATAAATGCTAAAAAGTCAGAGGATTTTTTCAACATTTGATAGGATATTTCACTTGAAATATAAATTACTAAGAAAAACAAGGTATAACTGCTTAAATTATTGCTGAAATATGTATGCTAACTAAATTAACTTTTTCTGTATCAAGGTGCAGAACTTATCGTTTTCAGGCAATTTTTAGCGATTGTCATTTGTAATTTAACTTTAGCTCTATATAATGACGGCAATTTTAGAAAGCGGAGACCCTCGTGGGAAGTTGTTCGAGTTTGGGGTGGTTTAAATACACCGATTTACCTATCTGAGCAAGCTGTCTTTCTATTTCGAGGAAGCCGTCTTGCAATGAGATGGCTTAAATCCAAAAAATCTTACCCATGGTTGTACAAAAAAAATCATACTATTTGTTATGGTTAATAGGTAGTCGTGGTTTATCTACTCACTAGGTCGGCTCCGCCTCAGCGATGAGGAACCGAGGATGCATTACCTTTATCTGACTGTATCGTTTTATGCGATTTTACTTTTAATTGTTTTATTTGGACAAACTGTACGTGCTGCGCCACTCATGAAAACAGATGATGCTGGCATTGTTGACCCTGGACATTGTCAAGTTGAATTAGATCAAGTTGTGAGTGATAGCCAAATTTCACAGGTTAATCTGACACCAGCATGTAATTTTGCGAATGTTGAGTTTGGCTTACCGTTGTCATGGGATGATGGTGAACAGCGTTATGCATTACAAGCGAAGAAAACGCTATTTCAAGCGGAGCGTGTACCTGTTGCATTGGCTGCTAGTTTGACATGGCAACCTAAACAACAGCATGAAAAAGATCACGTACATTTAAATATTCCCGTGTCGTATTACCTGAATGATCATGTGCAAATTGATGCAAACCTTGGGATGTATCGTCAAGATCATGATAATGAGACAACCTGGGCTGTGGCTTCAACCTATTCATTTGCAGATGTACATGGCGTGAGTTTAGAGTTTTTTAAATTAGATTCTGATAAAACCAGTAGCCAAGTTGTTTATCACTATCATGTGATACCTGATCAAGTTTCATTATTTGCATCATATGGACATGCACTTAACTCAAGTGATAAATCATGGGCAGGCTTAGGTATAAGTTGGGCTATGGCACGAAGTAAAAACAAATAACAGATATTATGTCATGCTAAATGTTTATTCGTCATGAATATTTAGCATGACTTAGTTTAAATAGATTGAACTTAAACATACACTACTTTGAGTATTCCACTTATTCAAATTTTAACTAAAACATCTTGATATATTGTGGTGGGGTTTTGAATGAGCTCTAAACTCAAAGTCATCATGGTCTAAAATGGAGCGTCAACATGATTCGTCAGCTCTGGCAGCAATTGTTTAGCCGATTTTTAAAAAAATATCATTTAAGTCAGTATTTTTTAAGATCAGCTTCTTTTAAAGAATTACACCAATCTAGTTATGCTCAGCAGGTTGGTCAACAACTTTCAACTCAGTTAAAGCAGGCAGCAAAACATAGCCATACTGAAATCTACATTGCTTATACCAGTCACCGAGATGGTTTAACTGAAAATGAAGCTGCTCAGCGCCGAGAACATTATGGTTTGAATGAGCTAAACCAAGAAAAGCCCCTGAGCTGGTGGCAACATCTTTGGTATTGTTATAGAAACCCGTTTAATATTTTACTTACGATTTTAGCAATCGTTGCTGCAATGACAGATGATATTACCGGCACAATTATTATTAGTGTCATGGTGGTTTTATCTACTCTATTACGGTTTTGGCAAGAGTCTAAATCCAATAAAGCAGCCGAAGCCTTAAAGTCAATGGTAAGTAATAGTGCTAGTGTCTATCGCCGAGAGCTAAGTTATCAGCAATTGAGCGATATGGCACAGCGTTATGGGATTGATCTTAAAGAACAACCTGGAGCAATCTTTGAAATTCCAACAAAATTTTTGGTTCCTGGTGATGTGATTCGTCTTTCTGCTGGTGATATGGTTCCAGCAGATTGTCGTATTGTCTTTGCTAAAGATCTGTTTGTATCTCAAGCGGCGATGACAGGAGAGTCAATGCCTGTTGAGAAATTTGCAGATTTACATGATTTGAATCAAGAAAATGCGATGGCTCTTGATAATATTGTCTTTATGGGGACAAATATTGTTTCAGGTAGTGCAACAGCTATAGTGTTAAGCACTGGTAATGAAAGTTACTTTGGCGCATTGGCAAAACGAGTAAGTAGCAATCAGCCTGTAAGCACATCCTTTCAAATGGGCGTTAACCAAGTGAGTTGGTTGCTGATCCGTTTTATGTTGGTCATGGCTCCAATTGTTTTATTTATTAATGGTTTTACCAAAGGCGATTGGACAGAAGCATTACTCTTTTCGCTATCAGTTGCAGTGGGTTTAACGCCTGAAATGTTGCCGATGATTGTGACATCGACTTTAGCCAAAGGTGCAGTATTTCTCTCACGTAAAAAAGTTATTGTCAAGCGACTAGATGCGATCCAAAATTTTGGCGCTATGGATGTATTGTGTACGGATAAAACGGGTACTTTAACTCAAGATAAAATCTTTTTATCTAAATATATTGATGTGATGGGCAATGTTTCTGAACCAGTATTATTGCTTGCTTATATTAATAGTTATCATCAAACAGGTTTGAAAAATTTATTAGATGTTGCCGTACTTGAACATGCTGACCAAAATATCAAGATGGAAAAGTTGCGTTATCATAAACTTGATGAAATTCCATTTGACTTTGATCGTCGCCGTATGTCTGTTGTGGTACGTACTCCAAGTAAGCGTATTCGTATCATAACCAAGGGTGCTGTAGAGGAAATGCTCTCTACGTGTTGTTCTGTGGAAATAAACCACCAAGTTGTAGATTTAACACCAGAACGCGTGGCGATGATTCAAGCCAATAGTCAAAAATATAATCGAGAAGGTTTACGTGTAATCGCCTTGGCTTATCGCGATGTGGAGCAAGAGCAGACTGCCTTTTCTATCGCGGATGAAAATAATTTAACGCTCTGTGGCTTTCTCGCTTTTCTTGATCCGCCTAAAGAGACGGCAGGCCATGCTATTGCTGCTTTGCATCAACATGGTGTTAATGTCAAAGTTTTGACGGGTGACAATGAGTTTGTAACGCAAAAGGTATGTAAGGAAATAGGCCTTGCTGCTGAACAAATGATTTTAGGTGAAAAAATTGAAACAATGTCTGACCTTGAGTTAGGTCAGGCTGTTGAAAAATATCAAGTATTTGCAAAATTAAACCCAATGCATAAAGAGCGTATTGTGATGCAGCTCAAAGCGAATGGCCATGTAGTGGGCTTTTTGGGTGATGGTATTAATGATGCTGCGGCATTAAAGAGTGCCGATATTGGTATTTCTGTTGATAGTGCTGTTGATATTGCTAAAGAGTCTGCTGACTTAATTTTGCTGGAAAAAAGCTTATTAATCTTGGAACAAGGTGTACTTGAAGGCCGTCGTACTTTTGCAAATATGCTTAAATATATCAAAATGACTGCAAGTTCAAATTTCGGTAATGTATTTTCGGTATTAATAGCCAGTGCATTTTTACCATTTTTACCGATGTTGCCGATTCATTTGCTCGTACAAAACTTACTTTACGATGTATCACAAATTGCTATTCCTTTTGATGATGTGGATGAAGAAGCTTTACAACAGCCTCAGCGTTGGCAACCTCAGGAAATAGGACGATTTATGATTTTCTTTGGGCCAATTAGTTCGATCTTTGATATTTTGACTTTTGCCTTAATGTGGTTTGTTTTTGCTGCAAATACGCCAGAAAAACAGAGTTTATTCCAATCAGGATGGTTTGTTGTGGGCTTACTCACACAGACTTTGATTGTTCATATGATACGTACAGCAAAAATACCTTTTATTCAAAGCCGAGCAGCATTGCCTTTAATGGTGATGACTGGAGTGATTATGGCAGTGGGTATTTTCCTACCAATGGGGCCATTGGCAGAATATTTTAAACTTCAAGCTCTACCTTTACATTACTTCTTGTATCTGCCTTTGATTTTAATTGGATATATGATATTGATTCAGCTTATGAAATCCTACTACATCAAACGTTATGGCTGGCAATAAGTAATGAAGTTTTTACACCACATACAACTTGATAATTTTATTGATACTTCAATTAGCTTTCTGACAGCATTTATTTTGGGTGGTCTGATCGGTTTTGAAAGGCAATATCGGCAACGTACAGCAGGTTTACGTACTAATGTATTGGTTGCATTAGGCGCAGCAATTTTTGTTGATATTGCAGTTTCTTTACATGGTGCAGATGGTGCAGTTCGAGTTATTGCTTATGTTGTTTCAGGGATTGGCTTCTTGGGGGCGGGTGTTATTATGCGTCAAGAAGGTAATATCCATGGTCTAAATACTGCGGCTACATTATGGTGCTCAGCAGCTGTTGGTGCAGCAGCAGGAGCTGATCTAATCTTAGAAGCAATATTAGCAACACTATTTATATTGGCGGCGAATACTTTGTTACGCCCAATTGTACAGGTCATTGATCGTCGTCCATTGGATGAGGAAGCTGAATTATTAAATGTGATCTATATTATTTGTGATCGGCAGTACAGTAAACAAGTTATGGAGCAGATTAATATCACTCTAATTCAATATAATTACCCACCCAAAGATATTGAAGTTGAGCCATTTGGTGATTTGGATGTTGAAATTGAAGTGACACTCATTGCAAGTTCAATTGATACAGTAGATATTAAAAACATAATTGAACACTTTAATAATCTACCTCAAGTACGCCATGCTTATTGGGATAAAAATATCGCAACCTAAGTTTATCTTTATCAATTTACAGCTAACGCTTCATACTAAACTATAAAATAGATTAGTGTGAGGCGTTATTTGTTTAGGCCATATTGATTACTTTAATGTGTTATTTAGATGCGTCTGTTGTACTCGATAGTAAACTAGAGTTGCGATCATGAGTACTAATATCGCCGAAGGAATAATAATACTTAAACCCGCCCAAGCAGATTTGTAAGATTCAATTAGCTGTCCAGTTGCTGCTGCACCTACTGCCACACCAATGTTTAATGCTGCTAAGAGCCAAGTTAAAGCTTCTGTAAGTTTGTTGTTTGCGACCTGTTGCTCCAAGATACTCATTAAACTAATCATTGTTGGCGCAAAAAATACACCTAATAAAGCGACAATAATACTGAGCATATAAACATGATTGACGAAGAAAATACCAAAGCTCATTATTGCTGTGCCTAGACTGCTCCAAAGCAGTAGGGTTTGTAATGATGATTTAAATTGAATTGCTCCAAAAGTAAGGCCGGCTAAACAAGAGCTGAGTGCATAAGCAGAGAGAACTAAACTGGCTGTTAGTGGTGCTTCTTGTTGTTGTGCAAAAGCTACACTGGCTACATCAATAATGCCTACCATAAAACCTAATGCGATCATACATGCTGCTAATAATTGAACATTGGGCAGTGAAATTACCGAACTTTTTTGGTTTTGTTCAATGTTTGTTGTTGCATGAGTGATTTGAGGTTGCGTCGTTTTTTCTAAAGTAAAAAGCACTACGCCAATAGCAAGTAAGCCAGCAGCCATGATTAAACCAGCAGGTGCATATAAGACACTCATCCCGACACAAAGCGGTGGGCCGATAATAAAAGTCAGTTCATCTAAAACACTTTCTAAAGAATAAGCAGTACGTAGTTCGGTTTGATCTCGATATAAGGCGGTCCAACGTGCACGTACCATTGCAGACATACTGGGAATAAAGCCAGCCAAAACTGAAAATATAACTAAACTCCAAAAAGGCCAGAATGAATAAGCGCTAATAGCTAACCCAGATAATCCAATCACACTCATTGCTGCGGAGATTAAAACGACAGTACCTTGACCATGTTGATCGACTAAGCGAGAAACTTGAGGGGAAATTAATGCATAACTTAAAACAAATATTGCAGAAATAATTCCAGCTCGCGCATAACCATAATTTAGCTGAGCGAGTAAGGTTATGATGCCAATGCCAATCATGGGCAAGGCTAGTCTGGCCACAAATGCAGATAAGGTAAATGCTAAACTGCCAGGTGCCTTAAAGAGCTGTAGATAATGTTTTAGCATATAAGGTTAAGATACTCATAAATGGGATGTGGAGGATTCGAAAACAAATTATACATACATGCTGTATGTATACAAGAATTATTCATACAATGTGTATGTAAATGTTAGAATGCCTGATCAATGAAACAGGGTGTAATGTGTATGGCACGGCGTAGTAAGCAAGAAATGTTGGAAACACGAGCAGCGATTTTGGCAAGTGCCCGAAAAGTTTTTGCACAACAGGGCTATGCTAAAACATCAATGGATGATTTAACCGCACAAGTGGGATTAACGCGGGGGGCGTTATATCATCATTTTTCGGATAAAAAGGCTGTGTTTGAGGCGGTAGTAGACCAACTTGATCAAGAAATGGATCAACGTTTACAACAACAATATCTGTTGGCAGAAGATTCATGGCACGGTTTTCAAAATCGTTGTCAGTTATTTTTAGCAATGGCACAAGAACAAGAGATTCAGCGAATTATTTTACAAGATGCTCCAGCTGTATTATTGGCAGATGAAAATAAGCAAAAATGTATTTCTTCACTGCAAAATATCTTAGCTGAATTAATCGAACAAAAAAAAATTATCCAGTGTGATGTTGAAGTATTTTCAAGATTCATACATGGTAGTTTAACCGAATTAGCATTTTGGATTTCACATGCAGATCAACAACGTTTAGTGAAAGCGCAGCAGAGCTTATCACTTATTTTTGAACATCTAGCATTTCATTAATTTACCCATCAATTAAAGATTTTTACTGTACAAATAATTAATGCAAGAAAGCTAAAATCATAGCTATACACTTGTATTTATTCTAAAAATTGAGTTAATTACTTGGTTTTATTTTCATTGGAATCATTTTAGAATTAGGTGCTTTCTATTTTATTTTCGCGTAACTAGTAAATGGGTTATAACTATTTTTTTGTGGTTTTAATTTTCATAGAATGCTTATAAATAAAATTTTGAATTTCGACTTTCCTAATTGTGGAGTGCTTTCATGGGGTTTAAATTAATACCAACCTTAGTATCTCTTGGTTTAACTTTTTTTATTTGGTTTTTTATTCCAATCCCAGCAGGTGTAACTCCTAATGCATGGCTATTATTTGCTATGTTTCTGGGAGTAATTGCTGCCATTATTGGTAAAGCAATGCCAATTGGTGCTATTTCAATTATTGCAATTAGTTTAGTCGCAATAACTCGAGTGACTGCAGATAATCCGAGCGATGCTATTAAAGATGCGCTCAGTGGTTTTGCCAATCCGCTTATTTGGTTAATTGGTATTTCTATTATGATTTCCAAGGGTCTACAAAAGACAGGGCTTGGTGCTCGACTCGGATATTATTTTATTGCGGTATGGGGAAAGCGAACAATTGGAATTGGTTATAGTTTGGCACTTTCTGAACTTATTTTGGCACCAGTGACACCAAGTAATACAGCACGTTGTGGTGGAATTATCCACCCGATTGTAAGATCAATTGCTACAAGTTTTGACTCTGATCCTGAAAAAGGAACTGAAGGAAAAATAGGAAAATACTTGTCATTGGTCAATTATCATTCCAATCCGATTAGTTCAGCAATGTTCATTACTGCCACAGCACCTAACCCGTTAGTTGTGGATTTAATTGCAAAGGCTACCAATAGTGAAATTCATTTAAGCTGGACGACTTGGGCACTCGCAATGTTTTTGCCGGGAGTGATTGCGCTGGCTTTAATGCCTTTGATTCTATATTTGCTTTATCCACCTGAGATTAAAAAGACCCCAAATGCTGCAACATTTGCAAAATCACGCTTAAAAGAAATGGGGCCAATTACCCTACATGAAATGATTATGCTTGCGGTATTTGGATTATTATTGCTGCTATGGGCGGGTATACCAGCAATGTTATTGGGTGATTTGTGGACCTTAGATCCAACGACAACTGCATTTTTAGGTCTCTCACTTTTGCTCTTGACAGGAGTACTCACTTGGGAGGATGTGCTTACACAAAAAAGTGCTTGGGATACTGTAACTTGGTTCGCAGCACTTGTGATGATGGCAACTTTCTTAAATAAACTTGGATTAATTACTTGGTTCTCTGGTTTATTACAAACTGGTATCGGTCAATTAGGTCTAAGCTGGGTACCAGCATGTTTATTGTTGCTCATGGCATATATGTACGCACATTATATCTTTGCAAGTACTACAGCTCATATTACGGCCATGTTCTCGGCATTCTATATTGCGGGTATTGCTGTAGGTGCGCCGCCGATGTTATTTGCCTTAATGATGGCTGCAGCATCTAGTATTATGATGACACTTACACATTACGCTACTGGAACCTCTCCAATTATTTATGGCTCAGGCTATACAACCTTAGGAGAATGGTGGAAAGCTGGCTTTGTTATGAGTGTTGCTAACATGACAATTTTTATTGTTCTAGGTGGGATTTGGTGGAAGTTTCTGGGTTATTGGTAAGTTAGTTTTTTTAAAAATATGCAGTTATATAAAAGATGCGCCAAAATCGGCGCATCTTTTATATTTAAAATTTAGATGAAATGATTTGTTAATACAATACTACTGAGCTGTATAGCCACCATCGACTAAGAGCGCAGTCCCATTAACGAATGATGCTTTGTCACTTGCTAAAAATAAAACCACATTAGCAACCTCTTCAGGACGGCCTAAACGACCAATAGGGTGTAGCTTAGCCAGATTTTCTTTTTGCCGTGCATCTGCTGCACTTAATAAAGGGGTATCTATATACCCAGGACATACCGCATTAATACGAATCCCCTTACTGGCGTAATCTATAGCTAAAGTTTGGGTCAACAATTTTACTCCACCTTTAGCTGCTGCGTAGGCTGTAACTCCTTTTTTGCCCACCCAGCTATGAATAGAACCACAATTGACAATGACACCTTGTTGCTGTTGTTCTAGCCAATATTCAATAGCTGCTTTGTTGAGTAAATAGACAGATGTTAAATTTATATCAATGGTTCTTTGCCAACGATCGAAGGAGAGCTGCTCAATTGGTGCATCATCAGCAATACCAGCGTTGGCATATACAATATCAAGGCCTGAGAATAGGTTGACTGTGTACTGAATAAGTTGTTTATTTTCTTGTTCATTACGGACATCAATTTTAAAGAATGAAGTAAGGTGGCCTTGTTGATTGAGCTCATCACTGATTATTTGCCCGTGTTCATTTAAGTCTGCAATAACAACTTTAGCACCTTGTTCACAAAATGCAGTTACTGTAGCTAAACCAATGCCACTCGCACCACCTGTGACGATTACAACTTTATTATTAAAATTCATCGTATTTGCTCTAAGTTAGTTTTGGGATTTTATTTCATCATAACTTAGTTGACAGTCGAATCAAACGGATCAGGGTGAAAAATAGCAGTAAATATGAAAGAAAATAAGCACGTTCAAAATTACAGTTTGAAGCTGTGCTTATTTTTTAAATATATCTTTTAACAAGTTGATTAATTTATTTTGTTAAAATTTACTTTAATTCACTGGAAGATTTTGATAATTCACGGCGAGCAATAATCAGTTGTTGAATTTGCTGTGTTCCCTCAAAAATATCTAAGATTTTTGAATCTCTTGCCCATTTTTCCAGTAATTCAACTTCATTATAGCCAAGTGGGCCTGCGAGCTCGACACATTTTAACGTGATTTCATTTGCAACGCGGCCAGCCTTAGCTTTGGCAATTGATGCTTCTTTTGAGTTGGGTTTACGATTATCTGCCATCCATGCAGCTTTTAACATCAGTAAACGAGCAGCCTCCCATTCAGCCTCCATTTTGTAAATTTGTGCAGCTATATGAGAGCATTTTAAATAAGGCGTACTGTAGTCATCATCTAAATAGTCTTTAAAAATTTCCTTAATTCGTTCAAGTGATGCTTTTGCACAGCCAACGGCCATTGCTGCGACTAAAGGACGTGTATTGTCAAAGGTTTCCATAACACCAGCAAAACCTTTGGCTACATCAATATCGGCATGACCTAATAAGTTTGCAGCTGGAATACGACAGTTAATAAAACGTATGACTGCTGTATCGGATGCCTTAATACCTAATTTGTGTTCTAAGCGTTCGACCGTCATGCCTGCCGTTCCTTTAGGAACAACAAAAGATTTAATAGCAGCACGGCCTAATTTTTTATCGAGTGTAGCCCATACCACCACAGCATCCGCACGTGCGCCTGAGGTTACAAAGATTTTCTCTCCATTTAAGATATATTCATCACCATCTTTTTGCGCTGTGGTACGAATTGCAGCAGAATCAGAACCACAATCTGGCTCTGTAATAGCCATTGCTGCCCAGATGCCATGAAAACGTTTCAGTTGTTCTTCATTGGCCACAGCAGCAATTGCGGAGTTACCTAAGCCTTGACGTGGCATAGAGAGAAGTAGTGCGGTATCTCCATAGCACATTTCAATTACACTGAGTGCTGTTGACATATTAATGCCATTTTTATTTTGTTCATCTTGAATACCACGTTTTGCGACTGCTGCACCTGCATTTAAGCCATCACCACCTTCGTTCATACCATCGACAAGGGCAGCTAACATGTCAAGTTCTTTGGGGTATTGATGTTCGGCTTTATCATACTTTCTAGAAATTGGGCGTAGTATATTGATGGCCACTTCATTGGCTTGATCAATCAACATTTTAAATTTTTTAGGATTTTGTAAATTCATGGTGATTCCTTATGTGCCAAAGATTTAAGCATGTAAGCCAGCATGCATGATTGCAGTTGCGCGAAGATCTCGATACCAACGTTCAACAGGATGTTCTTTGGTATAGCCATGTCCACCGAGTATTTGTACGCCATCGGTTGCAATTTTCATGGCTTTTTCAGCGCAAAGAATGCGTGCTAAATAGGCTTCTCGATGAAACTTTTGCCCTGAATCGGCAAGACTTGCTGCATTGAGTAGTAAAATGCGCATAGCATCAATTTCTATAGCCATGTCTGCAATCATGAAGGCGATGCCTTGACGATGAGAGATAGGTTCTTCAAAAGCCATACGTTGGTTAGCGTAATTGATACAGTATGCTTTGACTGCCTCGCAACACCCTATAGCTAATGCACACCACATCAGGTTTCCTAAATCTATGCATGCCGTATAATCAAAGTCATCATCACCTAGACGTTGCGCAGGTGTATTTTTAAAGATGAGTTCAACTGTTTCTGCCGCTTTTAGTCCCATGGCTGGTGATTTTTTTACTAAAATATGATCATTACGTTCTACGATAAAGATATTTGGACGTTGGTTAAATTCGGCACTCACCAATAAAATATCAGCTGTTTCCCCAAGTAAGACTAAGGATTTTTTACCGTTTAAGTAAAATTGGCCATCCTTACTATGTGCTGTGGTTTTTAGATGATATGGGTCAAATGCAGGGGTGTCTTCTTGTACAGCAAAGCTTGCTTGCAGATCTGGCTGTTCGGCAAAGGCGTAAAGATAAGTATTTTGAATCGGCTCTGAACCCCACTGAGTTATACAGTTAATCACACTAAAGTTACAAAGCATTGCCGCTGCTAAACTAAAATCACCTCGTGCCAAATGCTCTGCAATTAAAATATGACTAACAACTTGTTTTTCTGTGGCAACCCCTTGGTAGCTTTCTGGTAATGCATAAAAGTTTAGGCCAAGCGTTTGAGCATGCTGCCAAAGCTCAGGAGGAAAAATCGCTTGATGATCGGCATCGTGGGCAAGTGGGGAGAGAACTTCTGTGGCAAATTTTTGCATCGTTTCCACAGTCATCTTTTGTTCTTCAGTCAAATTAAGATCAAAGAGTTGATCGTCTTGTGTAGGAAGTCGTTGTTTTAATTGATTTGAAGACGGTTGAAAGATTTTTTGTGTACGAGAGAGCGCGCTAAAACCTGTTTTGGCTCCATGGTAAAGTGACTTTTCGATTACTTTTCTTAATTTTAGTTGATCAACTAAGTCACTTTTTGCGATTTTAGAAAGAAAGGCTAGTCCGACGCCTTGTACTTTCTTTGCCATAGTAGTCATCATTGCATCCTGTATCATTATTCGACGAGTACGCAAAATAGTGACATGCTCTAAGTTTAAAAACTATGTCGTGAATGACGATATGACTAAGTAAATATACTAAAAACCAAAATACGGTTATAAATTTTATCTATATGAATTTAATGGTTTTAATTAATACTATCGTTATATATGTGATTGAAAACTGACAAAATTGACGTGAATAGACTGCTATGGGTGGCTTGGTATGATTAAGTAAAAGATTAAGAATTGTTATTGTATGGTCTAGCGGAGGAAGTCGTGAGTACAGGGTGTAAAAATGCCATAAAAAACATTTTATGGCATTTTAGTTTGGGTTTCACTTTAAGCTGTAGTGGCAACAAAAGGTTGAATCATTGCTCGTACATTGGTTTTTGCTTCAATCACAGTCATAAAGGTGTAAGCACCTATAAATTTGCGACTGATAAACATAAACTCCTTGGGAGGGATGCTAAAATAACGTGAAGCCATAGACTTAGATGCTCGCTGCATCACACGACTATGCAACTGACTTTTTTTCCAATCGTAGCGTTGTTCGGTATCCATAACCCCTTCTGGTAGGTCAGGGTTGTTTTCAAGACTGCTAAAAGCTTCTGTCGCAAGTAAAAATACTTTAGCCATATCAGGTTTGATGCTAGGAGGCATGGCATCAAAGAAGGAGTAGCCAGTCATCGCATTGACCATTGCTTGTGGATCATGATCATAGCCAGCAATGATGAGACTGCGAGCAACTTTAAGGAGTTGAGGGTCAAATTGGCGTATTGCACCGAAATCGAGTAAAACAATTTGATCGGGTTGATCCGCTCCATTGCCTAGACGAACCAAATAGTTTCCAAAGTTTGGATCAGTCTGCATTTCACCCCATTCAAAAATTTCGCGAATCGCGATTTCAAGGGAAGCTTCGCCTAATTGGTTACGACGTTGTTGAGGAAGGGAAAGCATGACTGGACTATTAATGGGTACACCACGTTCAAAGCTCATACAGAGCACTTGTGCAGAGCAGTAGTGATCAATAATTTCAGGGACAATATAACGCGTATCTTCTTTTAATCGTGCTGCAAAACGTCGAGTTGTTTCTGCTTCTAGAGCATAATCTACTTCTCGATGCATCATTTCTCGAACTTCTTCAAACCACTGATCGAACTCACGTGTTTGTGGTACGATGCGAGTAAGTTTGAGCATATTCCTAAACAGATTCATATCTGAGTCAATAGCATCTGCTACACCAGGGTACTGAACTTTGAGAACCAGCTCTTGACCATCAGCTTTACGTGTTGCTCGATGAACTTGTGCGAGGGATGCAGTACCTAAAGGCTCTGGGTCAATTGTCAGTTCGTTCAGTTTATTACCTAGTTGGTTGTGTAACTGTTGTTGAATGACAGGCCAGTCAAGTGCCATAGTTTGGTTATTTAAAGTATTCAGTGCTTGAGTGACTTCTTCTGGTAGAAAATGTTCACCATACAAAGCCATCATTTGACCAATTTTAACAATAGAACCTTTGAGTTTTCCAATTTCCGAAACTAAATATTCTGCTTGTTCTTTCAGTGCTTTCTTACGATTTATCTCTTTATCTTCTTCACTTGAAAAAAAGTGACTTGCGCTTGAGGCTGCCCAACGGGTTCCAGCCAGTAAAGAGGCTTTGGCCAATGATAGGCGTCTGTCCATAGAGGAGGTTTTTAACTGTTTCAGCTTCTCTTTTTGATCTGACATGAACATTAAGTCCTTTATACAAGCGGCAGATAAGTGGGTCTAAGGCATCTTACAGCTTATCAGCGGATAAAAAAAGTTTAATCCTCTGAACTGCACAGGCAAATTTAAAAATAAGCTGCTTTTAAATCCGAAACTTGATTTTCATTATTTGACGTTGAGAGAGTTCTACTTTATGTGCTGTAACAAAATCCAAGATCATATTTTTGACTAGAGAGTGAGTAAACCCTAAAGCATAGCCTTTGACAATAATGATACTTGGCAAGGAAAAAAAGAAGTATTTGGCATCTTCTAAGTTAGCTTCAGTAAAAATATGGCATTCATTTAATATTTGCTGAAAGTACTGTTTTTCATTTTTAACGCGTTCTGAGTGCTCATCACCCCAATAACTTTGGCGCATAGCCAACAAGTCATTATATTTGTAACTCATGGAGAGGTTTCGTCTATAAATTTTGTTCTAGTATAAAGTGGGGATTAAATTTGTGAAGACAAGTTATGTGAAGTTAAGTCATTATTTACGATATATGGGGCAGTATAAGCAATGGATTTGACACTACAGGCTCAAAAGGTGCTGTTGTGGATGGCGGTTTCATGAAAATGTAAAATATGAATGGTATAAGATAAGTATCTTGAACACACTACGTTGTTGAATATATGAAAGATTTAAATACTGATGCTGTGAATCAACTAATTGCAGAGTATAACGAAGCCGGTAAGACACCGAATAAATTAGAGATTGGCTTTAAAACCTATGCTCGTTTAGTTGAAGATGATCAATTTTATGTTCATGTCACTAAGTCAGAAGATTCAAAATCTCGATTATATAAAGGAATAAAAATCAAGTTAGTAACAGAAAAATATCATCTCAAATTGAAATAAGAATAAAATCAAACTATAGATGAAAGAGCAACTTTAGATGGCACTGTGAAAACAGTGTCATTTTTATTTGAAACAATACGTTTTGCTTTGATGTTTATACGATAAGCGTTAAAAAAACAAAAAAAACAAGGTATGATAAGGCGTTTGAATGACCTGATCTTGGAGACGCCCTAAGTGGATCGACCGACTATAAGCCCTGAACATTTACAAGAAGCCGCTGAAAACCTTGTCAGCATACGCGATTTTATTCGCTTCGGGGTATCCGCATTACGTCAATACGATGCACACTTGGGGCAAGGTACAGAAGACTTTTTTGCTGAAAGTTCAGCTTTAGTTTTACAGACCTTATCTCTGGACTGGAATGCTGATGCTGAAATTTTAGATGCAAAGCTGTTACCAAGTGAAAAAGCTGAATTTTTGGCATTATTAGAACGTCGCATTAATGAAAAAGTACCAACTTCTTATTTATTGAATTTGGCTTATTTTTGTGAAAAACCATTTTATGTTGATGAACGTGTATTGATTCCACGTTCTCCTATTGCTGAACTTATTCAGCAACGTTTTGCGCCGTATTGCTTGGATGAAGAGGGGGGTATGCGTGAAGCACGTAATGCCTTGCCTGAAAATCCAAATCCGAAGACACCTCGACGTATCTTAGATATGTGTACAGGGTCGGCATGTATTGCGATTGCTTTGGCCTATGCTTTCCCAGATGCAGAAGTGGATGCTACTGACTTATCTAAAGACGCTTTGGAAGTGGCATCAATTAATACTGAGCATCACAATATGCAGTATCAAATTGCACTGTTGGAATCTGATTTGTTTGCCAAAATTCCAGCTGAAAATCAATACGATCTCATTGTATCAAACCCTCCTTACGTCGATGCCGAGGATATGGCAGATCTGCCAGAAGAATTTTTACATGAACCAGAAATGGCTTTGGCTGCTGGACAAGATGGTCTAGATTTGGTTCGTAAAATGCTTGCTCAAGCAGCAGATTATCTGACTGAAGATGGTTTAATTGTCATCGAAGTGGGTAATTCTGAGTGGGCAATGCGTCAAAACTTTAATACAGTTGATTTACATTGGTTGCAATTTGAAAAAGGCGGTTCGGGTATTTTTGCATTGACTGCTGAACAATGCCGCAAATACCGTGATGTATTTGTTCAATCTATTACTGCATAAGGAGTCATGCATATGGCCGGCAATAGTATAGGTCAACTTTTTCGTGTGACGACCTGTGGGGAATCACATGGTGTAGGCTTGATGGCCATTGTGGATGGTATTCCACCAGGGCTTAATTTGTGTGAACAGGATTTACAACACGATTTAGATCGCCGTAAACCTGGCACTTCAAAGTTTGCTACACAACGTAAAGAAGAAGATAAAGTTGAAATTATCTCTGGTGTTTTTGAAGGTAAAACGACTGGTACTCCAATTGGTTTATTGATACGTAATACTGATCAAAAATCAAAAGATTACGGAAATATAGCGCAAACTTTCCGCCCAGGTCATGCTGACTATACCTATACACAAAAGTATGGTTTCCGTGACTATCGTGGTGGTGGCCGCTCAAGTGCGCGTGAAACAGCAATGCGTGTTGCTGCAGGTGCAATAGCGAAAAAGTACTTAAAAGAGAAATTTGGTATTTTAATTCGTGGCCATGTCACCCAAATTGGTACTGAAGTAGCAAATGCCTTGGATTGGAATGAAGTACCGAATAACCCATTTTTTTGTGGTGATGTCGATGCAGTTCCACGTTTTGAATCTTTAGTAACATCTTTACGTGAAAAAGGTACAAGTTGTGGAGCTAAATTAGAAATTTTAGCAGAAAAGGTTCCTGTTGGTTGGGGGGAGCCAGTATTTGACCGTCTTGATGCAGATATTGCACACGCAATGATGAGCATTAATGCGGTAAAAGGTGTTGAAATTGGTGATGGATTTGCAGTCGCTGAACAGTTTGGCCATCAAACACGTGATGAGATGAGTAGTGAAGGATTTCTTGCTAACCATGCAGGTGGGATTTTAGGCGGAATTTCTTCTGGTCAAACCATACGTGTTGCAATTGCTTTAAAACCGACAGCAAGTATTACGACTCCTGGTAAGACTATTGATATTCAAGGTCAAGATACCGATGTTTTGACCAAAGGTCGTCATGATCCTTGTGTTGGTGTACGTGCAACACCAATTGCAGAAGCGATGTTAGCTATTGTACTTATGGATCACTTCATGCGTCATCGTGCACAGAATGCTGATGTGGTAGCACCTTTTTCAGCAATCGAACCCTAAGCTCAAAATTCAGTAATTTAAGATGCAAAAAAGCCGATATAACTATCGGCTTTTTATGTTGGGGTTTAATGACTTACATATTAATAAGCAGATTAGAAATTGCTTCGGGACATTCAACAGGAATTGAATGACTGGCGTGATCAATCTTTTGATAGATCGCTTGAGGAATGAGATCGGCAATTTCTTGGCCCAAGTATTCTGGTGTTGCAACATCTAATGCACCTGAGAGTACATAAGTTGTGGCTTGAATTTGTTTAATTTCATGGCGAATATCTAAACGGTTTATCGTGGCTGCTTGTAGGGCTAGCGCTAAATTTTCAGCATGTGAGGACATTAGGTGCTCAAATTCCAACTTAATGTGTTGTGGGTGGCTGTGTAAATACGCCTCACTGTATTTGATTTTTTGCATTGCCTTAAATAATTCTGCCTTTTGCACTTGATTAGAAATGAGAATCTGATGGCGCTTATGCCAAAGTGTAAGTTTATCTGTTGCTTCTTCTCGTGCTGATGTATTCACTAGTAGGAGTTTATCAATAAGTTCTGGATGTCGTGCAGCGATTCTCATGGCGACCATTGCACCTTGACTATGACCAACAAAAGTTGCTTTTTGTATTGCATTCTCTTGTAGCCATACCACAAGATCTTCCGCTATACCATCTAAATCTAAATGGTGACGCCAGGTGCTTTGGGCATGTCCTGGCATATCAAAAGCAATACAACGATATGTAGGCAAAGATTGGATGACGGGTGTCCAAAAATGCCGATCTAAAAATAAACCGTGTAAGAAGATAATGGGTTTACCTTGACCGATATCATCCCATGAATAAGTGCAGTGATTAATCGTAATCTGTCGACTATGGCTTGAGGTTCTATGCAAATTTGATAACAACAGTGAATCTTCAAATATTTGATAACGTATAATTTTATTATCTTTGATGGAAAACTTGATAATGTAGTCGCTATCTACAATTGTTTGTGTCGTTATAATTAGATGTCTAAATCGTCCAATAACAAAAACATCCGTTGCATCACTGACAATTTTGCTAATAGAAAATGCTAATGCCTTAAAAGCAAGCGTAAAATTATCTAACCATTGTTTAATTTGTTGATGACCGTAGAGAATACCGACTGTTTTTACTATAGGATCACCATCAATATGCCATACAGCTTTTTCATGAATATGTTGCAAGGCGGCTTGTGTATTGTTCTGACTAAATGCAGCTAGATAGCGTTGAACAATATCTATTTCTATGCATTGCTGATGGGTATGAGTAGGGAGAATATTCATTTTAAAACTCAATATGATGTATATGAGTTTTCAAGCTTAGAATGTTCTATATGATCTATAAATGGAATAAAATGAATGACTATTTTCCAAAAATGGAAAGAAAATGAATTGGGATGATATCCGTTTCTTTAGTGCTGTAGTTGAGCATGAAAATATTAGCCATGCTGGAAAAGCGTTAGGCGTAAGTCCTCAAACTGTTGCCCGAAAAATTACAGCATTAGAACATAAACTGGCCACAACATTGTTTATTCGTCATCCTCGTGGGTATCGTCCAAATGCAGATGCAATGAGTTTGATTGACGAAGTTAAGCATGCGGAACAACTACTTAATACTTTGCAAAACAAATTTATGAATAAGTCGCAAAGGTTTATGGGGACAGTTCGTATTGCAGCCCCAGAAATGATCGCTATAGAAGTATTATTACCTGCATTAAAGCCCTTTCTTGAGCGCTATCCAGAGCTTAATATTGAATTGATTACTGGCATTAGTACTATTGGGATTGCCAAAGGTGATGCTGATATCGCCTTGCGTTTGGTACGACCGGAGCAAGGAGCTTTAACAATTAAAAAAGTAGCAACCATGTCGAGTGGATTGTATGCACATTTAGACCATGACTTTAACAGTGAACATAGTCGGCTCATTGGTTGGGATACAACGATTGATTTGCCAGCAGTACATTGGTTAAAAAATATTACTGGACGAGAAGCCAATATTAGATTGAATAGTTTAGCGGCACAGCGTGCTGCAATTGCTGCTGGATTGGGTGTGGGTATTCTTCCATGCTTTCTTGCAGAAGGGTTGGTGCGTCTACCACAACAGATAGTGATGAAGGAAACAATCTGGCTGCTGACACATGCATCCAATGTTTCTACGCCACGAATTCGCTTGGTTTATGATGAAATTTCTATGATTATGAAGAAATATAGCGCAAAATTTGATCCAATTGTGCAGTGATGAGGAGCAATCCGTATATCACATCAGATTGCTTCCGTTCCAGTCCTTAAATTCCGTATAGATAAACCTCGTGTTTGGTCTAATTAATGCTTTCTGCACAAGTAGAGCGCATCTGTGCTGCATATGCTTTGATCTGCAGGTCCTTACTTTCCTGTGTTGTTGCTACGGGATAGTCATATGCCAATTGGGTTAATGAATCAAAAACTGCCGCATATGCTTGGTAATCTTCAGATCCTTTATCTAATTGTGCTTGCGATAAATATTGATCTTTCAAGTAGCGCTGGGAATACTCCAGTGTTTTATTGTCCTGACGTAATGTCATACTCAGCGTGGCAATATTAGAGATCGTTTGACAGTATGTCGTTTTAAAATCAGTTGCGCTAGCAAAAGTCATTGGGCTGCATAATAAAGTCAGAACAATTGTGAAGCGAGAAATTTTCGGCATTGAGTATGTTTACATTGTTTAAGATTCAAAGCTATTTTAAAGATATTTCATATTAACTCAATGAGTTAGATTTAATTGAGCTAAATAGCGTTCGATTACCATATGAGATGACTGTTCTAATTGTGCTGCATATTTCTGGTTATCTTCTCGAAGAGCTTGGATATCTATTTTGGCTTGATCTAATTCAACAATATGACCAATAAGCCATTTTTCAAAATCTTGACCTACTACTTCAGCATGGAATTGTAAAGCCAAGATATTTTGTCCGAGTTGAAAAGCTTGGTGAGGGTAATGTTCAGAACTGGCGAGTAATTGTGCATTTTCTGGCAGATCAAAAGCATCGCCGTGCCAATGTAAAACCTTAATATTTTCTAGCGGTGCTAAAATGTTATCTGTCACAGCACTGAGCTTTAACTGACTCCAGCCAATTTCTTTAATGTGTCCAGGATAGATATCTGCGCCAAGTGCTTTAGCAATCAATTGTGCACCTAGACAAATTCCTAATGTTGGCAAATTATCCGCTAGACGTTGTTTGAGTAAATCAATTTCTAGACCTAAAAAGGGAAAACGATCTCTTTCATAAGCGCTGATCGGCCCCCCTAAAATCACGACAAGGCCAGGGTGTTGTAATGCAGGTTGAAGATCATCTACGCCTGCATCGAAATAGCGGACACGAAAACCATGCTGATAAAAGATATCCTCAAATGAACCAAGATCTTCAAAGGCAAGATGTTGGATTGCGTAAACGGTTTTCATAGAAGTAAGATTGAGCTGAGTCATGATTAATTACTTGTTTTAAAATGGGTTTCAATGGTGGAAGTAAATTAAGTATCAAGTATTTTAACGAAAGATATCTTTCGCTCTATCATGTGCTTTAAAGTCATATTTGTCTAGAGATGCCTCTGAACGATCAGTAACTTTTCTATCACTTTTAGATTTACTCACTTTACATTAGCTGGATGATAAGCAATAAAAAAGCGAACCGAGGTTCGCTTTTTGGGAGATGATATTACTAAAACTTAGAAGAAGCCCATTGCTTTAGTTGAATAGCTTACCAATAAGTTTTTAGTTTGTTGGTAATGATCAAGCATCATTTTGTGGTTTTCACGGCCAATACCTGATTTTTTGTAGCCACCAAATGCAGCATGAGCTGGATAGATGTGGTAACAGTTAGTCCAAACACGACCAGCTTCAATTGCACGACCTGCACGGTAAGAAGTATGTGCCGAACGTGACCAAACACCTGCACCTAAACCATACATTGTGTCATTCGCGATACGGATTGCATCGTCATAATCTTTAAATGTTGTAACTGAAAGTACAGGGCCAAAGATCTCTTCTTGGAAGATCTTCATGCTGTTATCACCTTTAAAGATTGTTGGTTCAATGTAGAAGCCTTGACCAACATCATGACGATCACCACCACCAGTTAAAATTTGAGCACCTTCAGCACGGCCCGTTGCAATACAACCTAAGATCTTATCTTGTTGTTCTTGAGAGGCTTGTGCACCAATCATAGTGTCAGTATCAAGTGGATGGCCAGTACGAATACGTTTTACACGTTCAATCGCTTTTTCTAAGAAACGGTCAGCAATGCTTTCTTGAATTAAAGCACGTGATGGACAAGTACACACTTCACCTTGGTTTAAGGCAAACATTGCAAAGCCTTCAAGTGCCTTATCAAGATAGTCATCATCTTGATCCATAACATCTTCAAAGAAGATATTTGGTGATTTACCACCTAACTCTAGAGTAACTGGAATAATATTTTCAGTTGCATATTGCATGATCAACTGACCCACTTGAGTTGAACCAGTGAAAGCAATTTTTGCGATACGTGGGCTTGTTGCCAGTGGACGACCAACTTCAGCACCGTAACCATTTACGATGTTAAGTACACCTGCTGGAAGAAGGTCTTGAATAAGTTCAGCTAAGACCAAAATGCTCACAGGAGTTTGTTCTGCTGGTTTTAGGACAATACAGTTTCCAGCAGCTAGAGCAGGTGCCAATTTCCATGCAGCCATCAAAATTGGGAAGTTCCAAGGAATAATTTGGCCAACAACACCTAAAGGCTCATGAAAATGGTAAGCGATAGTATCTTTATCAATTTCAGAAATACCACCTTCTTGTGCACGAATACAGCCTGCAAAATAGCGGAAATGATCGATTGTCAACGGAATATCTGCTGCTAGAGTTTCACGAACTGGCTTACCATTGTCCCATGTTTCAGCAACAGCTAATAATTCTAAGTTTGCTTCTAAGCGATCTGCAATTTTCAATAAAATATTTGAGCGTTCAGTTGTAGACGTTTGTCCCCAGCTGGCTTTCGCTTTATGTGCAGCATCAAGTGCTAATTCAATATCTTCAACAGAAGATCGAGGAACTTGAGTAAAGACTTTACCGTCTACAGGAGAAATATTGTCAAAATACTCACCTTTAACTGGTGCAACCCATTGGCCACCAATAAAGTTTTGATATTGTGCTTTAAACTGTACTTTTGAACCAGGTTGATTTGGATCGATATAGCGCATAAGAATATCCTTTTACTTATTTATCAAATAGTGGTGTTACAGCAGCTCATAAAGCACTGTTTGTACTTGGAGCATATAAAGGCCTAGGTTGGAGAAAGGTAGGCGTTTAGCTAATTTTATCTTGCAGTTTTTTTTTGTATTTTATAAGGGATAGTTGACAATTTTAGTAGTATGTTGAAATACAGGATTAAAGTTCCAAACTTTGTTGGTATTTTCAGCTTTTTTAGCAATGATTGAAAGCAAAATTGAATTTGAGCAGAAAAGGGATTGACCGCTTAGAAAAAAAACTGCTAAATCATAGCTGGTTTTGCACTTTTATAATTTTACAACTGTAATTGCAATTATACACGATCAAATGCAGCGAACTACTCTATCAACGAACATAAGGATATGAGCCATGTTGAGTAATAAGGGATTAATTCAGAAGCGCCAGCATATTGAACAACTACGTCAAAATAGTAGTTTATCGTTGGTACAAGCAGATTTAGTTGGACAAAGTATTTTAAGTTCTTGGCAACGTTCTGAACAGGCACAGATTCCAACAGAGCGAGCAGCCGCGCCGATGGTTAGTACACAAGATGAATTGCCGAGTGTATTGAATAAAGCGTTGACTTATTGTGCCGCAGAATTAAAACACATTGCTGAGCAATCAAGTATGGTTGTGGCTGTTGGAGATATTGGCAGTACTATTATCTGGACTGCAGCAAGTGGAAAAATGCGTCAAGCAGCTGAGCGTGTTCATTTTGTTCAAGGTGGACAGTGGCGTGAAGATTATGTTGGAACTAATGCCCTAGCACTTTCTTTGAAGACACAACAATCAAGCTGTGTATTTTCAAATGAACATTATATGTCTTCAATTCACGATTGGGCTTGTTATGCAGCACCCATTATTGATCCTTATTCAAAGCAAGTATTAGGGGTAATTGATTTATCCACGACTTGGAATAATCACAATAGTTTAGGTTTGTTAGCAGCAGAACGATGTGCTTCAATTATTCAAAATGCTCTACTTGAATGTCAGCGTCAGCATCTGTTTATTCGGGCTTTCGCGATTCCACAAGTGTTATTTAATGGCAAAGTCTTAGTATTAACACCAAGACAAATTGAGATTTTAACAATTTTAGCGCTTTGTCCTCAAGGCATGAATTTAGAGGGTTTACATCAGGCATTATACGGTGAAAGAAAGGTGAGCATAGGTACGCTTAAAGCTGAAATGTCACAGCTTAGAGAGATACTAGGGGGCTTACTCGGTTCGCGGCCATATCGCTTGTTGGCAACAATTGAAGCTGATTTTTTACAGGCAGAACAGGCTCTAGATGCAGGGTATATCGAATCGGCATTAACATTATGTCGAGGCGTATTTTTAGTCAGAACAGAGAGTCCTTTTTTGTGTGCTTGGCGAGATTGTTTAGAGTCGAGATTGAGTGAGGCTATTTTTAAGTCACAACAAACCGATGTTTTACTTAAACACTTGGCTTATTGTCCTGAAGCAATTGATGCTGTTGAGCGTTTAATTGAGTTAATCCCAGCGGGGCATCCTGCTCATCAAGTTTTGATGAAGTATAAAGAAGAGCAGTAGCCCAAGTGATGTGAGTATGGACCTAGTCTATTTTTTCTTTTAACCAAGTAAACAGGTTTTGATAAACTTCTGCTCGCACAGGGGCTGCAGAGAGCACGAGGTCATGTATACCATTTTTAATTGTCATTACACTGACATCACCTTGTAATTTGTTTGCATATTTTTCAATGTCTTTTACAGATAAAATCACATCACTATTTTGTACCTTAGTACCCCAACGTTTAGGGTTTTTACTTTGATGAGAGTGCATAATCAGAGCTGGTATTGTTAATTTTGCACCCATATGGATTTCTTTTTGTGCCTCATATATTGCATGAATAAAACTGAGGTACACTTTGGGATAGTGTGTTGGTTTCCAATTTAAATTAAAGTCCCACTCACCATAAAAGTCTTTATGTAAGCTCTTGGTATACCAAGGATTAAGTTCACTTGGAAATTTGAGCTTAGGGAAGCGTTTGCCCAATGCACTCACACGAGGTAATGCGAGTTTCTTTTTAAAGATGTTTGTATTGAAGTCATAAAATGGGCTGTTATTCCAAAGCGCCTTAATGAAAGGATGATTTGGGTGGTGTGCTGCATATAAAGTGGTAATTAATCCACCTGTAGAATGACCTGCTAAAACAATATGATGATGTTTTTCTGTTGCAATAATTTCTAAGGCAGCAGTTATTTCAGCATCATATTCACTCAACTGGCGTACATCATAAAAGGTTTGTCCAGTGCGATATGAACGGCCATATTTATGTAAGTCAAGAGCATAGAAGTCATAGCCGTGTTGATTAAACTGTTCAGCCATTTGTGTTTGAAAAAAATAATCCAGAAAGCCATGAATATAGAGCACAGCTTTAGATGTCTGTTTGCTTGCTTTTTTGCGAACTAAAGTTGCAATAACAGGTCCTTGCTCATCTGCTGCAAAGCTAAGAGTCGTTTGTTGATAGTCGGCAGCGAGAATGTCTTGTTGATAAGGTGATTGGCTATATGCGCTAGAGTTGTTCATAAGCATTTTTGAATTTATTAATTTTGTTCTATGCTTGATGATCGGTTTACATTTGTCAATTGTTATCTGTAGTGATGAACAAAAAGAATCTACGGATAGATTCTTTTTGTGGTATTGAGGATGAGTGAAACAGGTTTTACAGGATTACATAGCAGCTTCGAAGATTGAAATAACTTGAGCTTCGTTAGCTTTACGAGGGTTAGTTAACATACAAGCATCATTCTGTGCATTCTTAGCCATCACTTGGTGATCTTCAGCTTTTACGCCAAGTTCAGTCAGACCAGAAGGAATGCCGATAGACGCTGATAATTCACGGATTGCTTCAATTGCAGAATAAGCAGCTTCAGTAACAGTTAAGCCTTCAGTGTTTACACCCATTAATTTTGCAATAGTTGCATAACGATCTGGGCAAGCAATTAAGTTAAATTCACACACATGCGGTAATAAGATTGCATTACATACGCCGTGAGGTAAGTTATAGAAACCACCTAATTGGTGAGCCATTGCATGTACATAGCCAAGCGATGCGTTATTGAATGCCATACCTGCAAGATACTGCGCATAGCTCATGGCGTCACGTGCTTCAATGTTGTCACCATTCGCAACTGCAGCACTGAGCCACTCGCTAATCATGGTAATTGCTTTTTCTGCACAAGCATCTGTGATTGGGTTTGCAGCTGTTGAAACATAAGCTTCAATGGCATGAGTTAATGCATCCATACCTGTTGCTGCTGTTAGACCTGCTGGTTTAGCAAGCATTAAGCGAGGGTCATCAATTGCAACAAGAGGAGTACAGCGCCAGTCAACAATAGCCATTTTTACATGTGTATCTGTATTGGTAATAATACAGAAACGTGTCATTTCAGACGCTGTACCAGCAGTTGTGTTAATAGCAATTAAAGGCGTCATTGGCACAGTACTTTTGTCAATACCCTCATAATCACGGATATTGCCACCACCAGCTGTAACTAGACCAATACCTTTGGCACAGTCATGTGATGAACCACCACCCAATGAGACAATAAAGTCACAACCATTGTTGTTGTATGCATCAACACCATTACGTACGTTGATGTCAGTTGGGTTTGGTTCTGCACCTGGGAATACAAAGCTATCTACACCAGCATCTTTTAAGTAAGCTACAATTTTGTCGGCAACACCGAATTTAAATAAACCTTCATCAGTCACGATAAGCGCTTTTTTTGCACCTAAGTTTTGTGCTTTCGCTCCCACTTCTTTGGCACAGCCTGGACCAAAGAGTGAGACGCAAGGGATGTAAAAACCGTTTGTTTGATCTGCGATATTTTTAAAAGCCATGGTGCGATTCCTTCTACCATTATTCCAATGTTGATTATTTCGAGGTTGTTTATCACCTTGAATTGAGTATCTCGCTTGGTTTGTATATTTAAAACCTACTAATTACCTACCAAAAATATTGATTAGTATTTTTAATTAATAAAATGGGTTGTTAGAAAATTTACCGGATAAATATAAAGTTCAAATGAGTTAATATGCAATTAAACTTATTAATAATCTTTATGTTTCAAAACTGCTTCTATAAAGAAAGATGAATAAAGCGTAATGTTGTGTCGCATTGCAGCATGAACAGAGGGCAATCTCTACTGGCTTGGCTTAACTTTTGGCTGAAAAATCGTTAGGCTATAGCAGTTTTTAAAGTTTAGGGTTGTTATGAGACAGGACACTGCACTGAAATTAATGCAAACAGGCGAAAATGTCTTTTTGACCGGATCAGCTGGTGCAGGTAAAACCTATACACTGAATCAATATATTCAATATCTAAAGGCGCGCAAAGTGACGGTTGCAATTACTGCATCTACGGGTATTGCAGCAACGCATATGAATGGTATGACTATTCATACGTGGGCTGGTATAGGCATTAAAGATGTATTGTCTGATGATGATCTGAAACGGATGAAAGAACGCAAATACTTAAAAGAGCATTTGGAAAATGCCCAAGTATTAGTCATTGACGAAATTTCTATGTTACACGCCAAACAACTCAATTTAGTCAATCAGGTACTCAAGTACTTTAAAGAATCAGATGAAGCCTTTGGTGGTATTCAGGTTATTGCTGCAGGTGATTTTTTTCAGTTACCACCTGTAGGAAAAAATGATGAACGCAACAGAGATAAGTTTTGCTTTATGTCTAGTGCATGGGTAGAGGCTAAATTTCGTGTTTGTTATTTAACTGAACAACATCGTCAAGATGACTCTGAACTTAACGGTATATTAAATGCTATACGTGCGCAAACGATTCAACCACAGCATCTAAAAGCCCTACATCAAACACAACAGCAAGACATTGGTGATACTTTTACACGCTTATATACTCATAACATGGATGTGGATAATATTAATTATCAGCATCTTAATGCGATTGAGGGGGATGCCCATCAATTTGTTGCCGTCAATGAAGGCAATGACAAACTGATTGAAACGTTAAAGTCCTCAGTACGCGCACCAGAGGAATTGAGTTTAAAGAAACATGCCAAGGTGATGTTTGTTAAAAACAATTTTGATATGGGTTATATCAATGGCAGTTTAGGTGAAGTGATTGGATTTGAAGATGATGATACTCACGGAATTTTACCTAAAGTAAAATTGACTGATGGTACTGAATTGGTTGTTGAGCCAGAAACTTGGTCAGTTGACAATGATGCAGGGAAGACTTTAGCTAGTTTACAGCAGATCCCATTGCGTCTGGCATGGGCAATCACAATTCATAAATCACAAGGGATGACCTTGGAAGCAGCAGAAATTAATCTGAGCCATACTTTTGAGAAAGGACAAGGTTATGTTGCTTTATCTCGCCTTAAATCCATTCGTGGGCTGCGTTTATTAGGTTTTAATGATCAGGCCTTGGAGTTGGACAGTTTAGCAATTAAGGCTGATCGACGTTTTCAAGAGCTTTCTGATGAGGCCGTACAACATTTTGATGAAGCCGATTTAAGCAAACAACATCAAGCTTTTATTCGTCATTGCGGTGGAACACTTAATAGTGTTGAAATTGAACGTAATGAGAAAAAACTTGCCCGTTCTGCAAAGCAAAATTACGCTACAGCAACTTTGGATGAAACGAAAGCATTGTTTGAATCAGGCTATGAAATTCAAGATATAGCCGTGGAGAGGGGATTAACACCTGCAACGATTATCAACCATTTGGCTCGATTACATCGTGAGCAAAATTTAGATATTAGTGTAGCAAGCCCTGGTGAAGAGGTTATTGAACAAGTTCGTAAAATTTATAAGCGTTTGACTAAACGTAAAAATGCAGAAAATTTTTCGGAAGATGGCAAAATTAAGTTACGTCCTATTGTTGAGGCAACCAGTCCTCGTATGGGATATGACCAAGTGCGTTTAGCATTACTGTTTATTGAATAAGATGTTAATCACAAACCCTCTATAAGGAAAGGATGTTATGCCGCATGTACATGTTGAGTATTCAGCCAATATTGAAGCATTAGATAAGATTGCTTTACTTAATGATATTAATCAGGCACTGATCTCGACAGGTCTGGTAAAGGCTGAAGATGTAAAGACGAGAATTACTGCAAATTCAGATTATTTGATTGGTCTTGCAGGAGCATCATCTGAACACGCATATATTCATGTTCAATTGGCTATTTTATCTGGTCGGACTGAAGCAGATAAGGCATTGTTACAAGATCAAGTCTTAAAGGCATTACACCAGTTTAAAGCAAGCCCTCATCTTCACTTACAGGTACAACTCAGTAGTGAATTGATTGAGATGTCAAAGGTGCTTTACCGCAAAGCGGTCATAGAAATAGCCTAAGCATATTTATAAAACAAATTGCTTTAAAAAAAGCACCCTATTTCATAATAATTAGGGTGCTTTTTTATGGTTTTTAATATCTCTTAATCAAGATAAATTCCACCATCAGAATGGACTTTAATATTGATTTTATTGAGTGAATCACCCATGCATGGGCCAGCAATACATTCACCGGTTTCTACATTGAATAATGCGCCGTGTGTAGAGCATTCTATATATTCTTGATCTTGATCAAGAAATTGGTTTTCTAAAAACTCAAGTTCTGTTTGTAGATGTGGGCAAAGGTTTTGGTAAGCATAAAATACTCCATCACGTTGAGTAATGAACATGGTGCTACCATCTTCAGTATCAAAGCTTCTGGCTTCACGCTCTGGAATATCTTCGGTCATGCAAATCTTTGTCATACTGAAACCTTATTTTATAGAGAATTTTGCTTTAACAACTTAGCATAGTCTGCTAAATCTAAACGTGGCCCATATTGTGCAACCACTTCACTAGAGATTAACACAGCAAGTTCTGCAGCACTTTGTAAACTTTGACCAGCATTAAGCGCATAGATAAAAGCACCTGCAAAGGCATCACCAGCACCATTAGTATCAACAGCTTCCACTTTACGGCCATCAACTTTAAACTGTTGATTTTCTGTAGCGATAATAGCACCGTGTGGTCCTAAGGTAATGACAACAGTTTGGCTATGTGTTTTTAATTGGCTAAGTGCTGCGGTGAGATCTTCTGTTTCGGTGTACATCTTTGCTTCTTGTTCATTACAGAATAATAAATCCACACCATCACCAAGCATTTCATCTAAACCTGTACGTGCATATTGCACCATGGCAGGGTCAGAAAGTGTAAGCGCAATTTTGACCTGATGTTGTTTGGCCAATTGGCGTGCTTGTGATACTGCAGCGCGAGCCGAATCACTTGAAGAAAGGTAGCCCTCAATATAGAGCCATTTCGATTGGGTTAACGGGCTAAAGTCGATTTGTACATCTGAAAGTTCAGCTGTTGTGCCTAAGAAGGTTTGCATGGTGCGTTCAGAGTCTTCACTAATAAGTACCATACAGGTGCCTGTAACACCTGTACTCAATGATTTTTCTGAAGTTTTAATATTCGCTTCGTGTAGTCCTTTTAAATAAATTTCTCCAAGGTGGTCATGACCAACACGACATGCATAAAAAGCATGTCCACCTAAAGCACTAAAGGCAACAGTGGTATTTGCAGCAGAGCCGCCAGAGGCTTGACCTTTATATTGTTGTGTAGATGTCAAACTTTGATGGAGTTTTATTTGTGTGTCCGCATCTGCAAGTTGCATAGTGCCTTTTTGCAAATCATGTTGCTGAAGAAACTGTTCGTCGATTCTAAACTCCTGATCAATGAGCGCATTTCCAATCGCAAAAAGGTCAACTGTTGCCATGTTTATTCATCACATTTAAATTAAAAAAACAAAGTTTACACCAATGCTCAGCTTTTCTGTAGTGAGCTGAATTAAATTCAATCTATTGATATTTATATTAACACTTATTTCATTGTTGAATGTGCATCATCATCTTCGGATTTGGCTTGTATGTCATAGATTTTAATAAAAATAGGGTGAAATAGCCTAAGTAAAAATTGTATTTCAACAATTAAGGATACAAACACAAAATAGAAATGCGAAACTATCGTAATAACAGCATAACTATAGTTATAATGCGGACTGCTTAAATATTTTTTACAAGGAGATGACATGACTGTCGATGTTACTGAAACAATCCAAAATACAATTCACCCTGCGTTTCAGTTGCTGCGTCAACATCATGTAGAAGCTTTAGACCTTCATGTTGCACAATATCAACATAAGGCCACTGGAGCGGTTCATTATCACTTGTCCTCTGAAAGTGACGAAAATGTTTTTCTTGTCGCATTTCGTACCCAACCCATGGACTCTAAAGGTGAGGCACATATTTTAGAGCATACAGTGTTATGTGGTTCGGAGAAATTCCCAGTTCGAGATCCGTTCTTTATGATGATTCGCCGTTCATTAAATACGTTTATGAACGCTTTTACCGCAGCAGATTGGACAGCGTATCCATTTGCAACACAAAATAAAAAGGATTTTAATAACTTATTAGAAGTTTATCTTGATGCCGTTTTTGCAGCGAATCTAAATCCACTGGATTTTGCACAAGAAGGTATTCGTGTTGAACTTGAAGATGGGCATCCTGTATATAAAGGTGTAGTCTTCAATGAAATGAAGGGAGCAATGAGTGCACCTTCAGACCAGTTGTATCATCAACTGGCACATCACTTATTTCCAAAGACAACTTATCATTATAATTCTGGTGGTGATCCTAAACATATTCCTGAACTCAGTTATGATGAGTTATTGGCCTTTTATCGTAGCCATTATCATCCAAGTAATGCCATTTTTATGACCTTTGGCAATCAATCGGTTTATGAATTACAACAACAGTTTGAACAATTGGCATTACATAAATTTGATCGTGGCGAAACGATTTACTCAGTAGCGGAACAACGCCTGACTGCACCAATTGAAGTTACAGAAACCTATGCTCTAGATGCAGAAGATTTAAAAGACAAAACTTATCACATGTTGTCATGGCTATTACCTGAATCGAGTGATATCAAATTACGTTTGGGTATGCGTTTAGTTGAAGGGATTTTACTTGAAAACTCAGCTTCTCCACTGCGTCATTATTTAGAAACTTGTGATTATGCTCAATCTACTGGCCCAATTATGGGGGTAGATGATTCAAATTTTGAAATGACTTTCTATTGTGGTGTTCAAGGCTCAAATCCTGAACATGCTCAACGCTTTAAGGATGGTGTTTTAGATGTTCTAAAACAAGTTGCTGAAAAACCTGTTAACCCTGAAATGGTTGAGGCGATCTTACATCAAATTGAACTCCATCAACGTGAGATTAATGGTGATGGTACGCCTTATGGCTTAACATTGATTTTAAATGGATTAGGTAGTGCAATTCACCACAGTGACCCGATCGCAGTGTGGGATGTAGATGCTGCCATTGCTGCAGTAAAACAAGAGTTGCAAGATCCAATGTGGTTGTCGAATTTGATCAAAACACATTTGCTTGATAATCCACATCGTGTGCAAATGACTTTAGTGCCAGATGCAAATAAAACAGCCCAAGATCTAGCAGAAGAGCAACAACGTCTAGCGGATATTAATGCAACTTTAACTGAAGAAGATCGAAAAGAAATCAATGAAAAAGCATTAGCTTTACAAAAACGTCAAGATTCTGTTGATGATATGGAGTTATTGCCTAAAGTTGGTTTGGAAGATGTGCCTGCAGACTTAAATATTGCTCAAGGTCAATTGCGTGAAATTATTTGTAATAATATGGATACGCCTTTACATCTTTATCATGCTGGTACGAATGGTCTGTACTACCAACAAGTTTTAATTAAAATTCCTGAGGATGTGTTGCAGTCTCCTTATTTCAATTTGTTATCAATACTCATGGGTGAAGTAGGTGCAGGCCAATATAACTACCTAGAGTTACAACAGCTACAAACTGCAGTTAGTGGTGGCATTGGAATGGGGGCTAGTTTACGTAGTGGTGTGGATGACAAAGGTACAATTAGTGCTTGGTTAACACTTACTACGAAATCTTTGGCTCATAAAATGGATGCAATTGAGTTGCTTAAATTGGCATTTGAGCAGTTAAGGTTAGATGAAAAAGATCGTATTTTAGAGCTATTACAACAGCGTAAAACACGTTGGGCATCACGTATCTCTGGTGCTGGACATAGTTATGCAATGCAAATTGCATCTCGTCAAATGAGTGCTTTAGCGCGCCGTGATTATCACAATACGGGGTTAGGTGCATTAAATTGGTTAAGTGATTTAGTACAAAATATTGAACAAGATCAGGATGCTTATGAGCATTTGATAACTGAATTAACGGCTATACATCAATTATTATTGCAAGCACCTAAACAGTTTCTGTTGGTATGTGAAGAACATCATTCTGAACAACTGATGGATGAGGTTCAGAAAGTTTGGGATAAATTACAAGTTACTAATGAGCCAGTGCAGTTAAGCACAACCATTGTAGATGATCATACTGCAGATGAGGCATGGCTAATTCAATCTAATGTGCAATTCTGCGCTTCAGCCTATCCAGCTGTAGCAATAGCACATCCTGACGCTACAGCACTCATGGTTTTGGCAGTATATTTACGTAATGGTTATCTACATAGCGCAATTCGTGAAAAGGGTGGAGCATATGGTGGTGGAGCAAGCTATGATGGTAATGCTTGTTCTTTCCGCTTCTATAGCTATAGAGATCCACGTTTAGCTGAAACCTTCCAAGATTTTGAGGCCAGTATTCATTGGTTGATGAATACTGAGCAACAGGCTTATCAACTTGAAGAAGCTATTCTTGGATTGGTTTCAAGTATGGATAAGCCTGGTTCACCAGCGGGTGAAGCTATTGGTTCATGTTATGCCTTATTACATGGTCGTCGTCCTGCATTTAGAAAACAAATGCGTGAGCGTTTATTGCAAGTGACGCTAGAGGATATTAAACGTGTTGCAAAACAATATCTGATCGATCAGAATCCGACAAAAGCAGTTGTTGCACCTATTGCAAAAAAACAATTGTTAAGTGATTTAGGATTTAATATTAAGCAAGTTAAGTCATAATAATGGGGCATATATGTTGTTCAGGTCGTTGCAATATAACAAACTCAAACTGAGTATTGTCAGCTTACTCGGTTGTGGTGTATTGAGCCAGGTGCATGCTGAGGAATTGCTACACAAGCAATATAATCCTAGCAGTGCACAGGCCTGTGCAGCATTAGAAGCTAATGCAGATCGATTATCATGCTACGACACTTTGTTTAAAATACCAGATGTTCAAAGAACAGCTTTGGTATCTGAGCGTGTAGCAGCTATTGATCTTGAAAAAGATGCACCAGTAAGTGAAAAGAAAGGGGTTACCGCAGCAATTGGAAAGAGTTTGAGTGGACTTTTTGCTGTAGAGGGGCCTCATTTTGATACAAACTCATCTTTATTAGATAAGCGTTGGGAACTGTCAGAAGGAAGTAAGCTAGGAACGTGGAATATTCGAGCCCATCAACCTGTTTATTTATTACCTGTCTTTTGGACCAGTAATAAAAATGAACGCCCACACAGCCCAAATCCTGATAATACAGTATCAGCAGAAGAGTCACAGCATTTAGATTCAACCGAATCAAAATTCCAAATTTCTTTAAAAGCTAAGGCTTGGGAAAATATTTTTGGTGATAATGGTGACTTATGGATTGGATATACTCAATCATCACGTTGGCAGGTTTATAACGAAGAAGAGTCTCGCCCATTTCGAGAAACCAATTATGAACCTGAAGCGAGCTTAATGTTTCGAACTAATTATGAAATTATGGGGCTAAATGGTCGTTTACTTGGTGTAACTTTTAATCATCAATCAAATGGTCGTTCCGATCCATTCTCTCGTAGTTGGAATCGTGTCATGCTTAACTTAGGTTTTGAAAAAGACAACTTTGCCATGATGATTCGTCCTTGGTATCGTATTGAAGAAAACTTCAAAGATGATAATAACCCTGATATTAAGGATTATATAGGTCGTGGCGATTTAACAACTTTTTATCGTTGGAATGATCATGAGTTTAACCTGTTATTGCGACATTCACTCAGAGGAGGGAGCCGCTCTCATGGTGCAGCGCAATTCGATTGGTCTTTTCCTATAAAGGGTAAATTACGTGGTCATTTCCAGTTGTTTGATGGTTATGGAGAAAGTCTAATTGATTATAATCAGCGAGCAACTTATGTTGGCTTAGGTGTTTCTCTAATGGGCTTATATTAGTTAACCCTTTAAAAACACTATAGATGTCTACAGATTATTATCTGTTATAAGCAATTCGCAGGCTTGGGTAGCCCAGCAAGTCGACTTAAATGACGAGCAACCAAGCCTGTATTAAATCTTTCTTGTAGTAGGGCATTATTCAATTCAGGATCAACTGTCTTAATCAAATATTTAATCAATGCACGTGTAGTCGGTGAGTGCCCAAATTGTTGATAAAATTGTCTAACAGCTAAGAGTATTTGCATATGCCAGTCACTCAGTTCCAATGTGAGTGTTTTAGCAAGTTCCTGAGCAATTTTCTCATTCCAAATAGTGTAATCAATTAAGTGACCATCTTGATCAAGTTCTATATTCATGAAATAGCCTAAGCGAAGTAAATGGATAAATAAAAAAATTTCAAATTATTTAAAACTAATGCAACGTGTATAATCTAAAATTAAATCAGCAAAATCAGAAGAAGTTAAAGCTTTAATATGTGGGGGAGGAATATCCTCACTAAGTAAATCAATTTCACTTTCTAAAATAAAAATACGCGATTTTTTTATCAATAAATCATGAAAACAATGAAGAACTGCATCACCCATCAACACAATACTATCATTTTGGCTATAAATCGTTTCAATACGCTCAATAACTGATTTTGTTTTTTCATAATCAGATTGAACCAAATATAAGGTTTTGTTTGATGCGGTCATTTACTACTACCAATACAAGACATAATCAAAAGATTGAATAAACTCACTATTAACATCAACGAACTCAAATTCTTGTGTAGACTGAGTTACAAATGGATGATGTTTATCACTATTCTGTATCAACACTGGTGTTAAATCATAGAATTCGAAACTTTCAACAAGCTGCGATGCTGCTTTAAATGCGTGTTTTAAACTATCGAAACTACATTCAGATTTTAATAAACTTAGACCTGCATCTTGAATTAATACGCTGACTTTACACCCAAAAGTAGCTAAAACCATAGTTGCAGAAATACTTTCGTGGATATTTAAACCAGTTAAATTGGATTGGGTTAATACAATAAGCACAGTACGCACACAATTCGCCTTTTAAAAGCAACAATATATTAAATATTAAGACTTAGAATCTAACCAAACGGTCAGTTATTTGAATTGCTTCAGCCAATTCACCAAGTCCAACTAATTCAAAACCAGGAGCAAGATTATTTGAAGATATTTGATGCCTTTTGGCATTTTCATGATCTGTGATACCTCTAGCAAGAGCAGCACTCACACAGACAGGAAGTCGAATACCCAGTTTAGCCCACTCATGGCTCAAGTTACGCTGATCGTCAGGAACCCACTGTAATTGATTTGCGACACAGACGCCATCTTGATAGAAAAAAACACGAACTTCTTGTTTTTTTTCTATTAATGACTGAACAAGTGTATAGGCATGCCAAGCATGGATAGAGCTTGGTGCTGATGTAATAAGAACTAGAGTACTCATAGTGTATTCACAACATGGACTAGCATAATTGAAGAGTTATTTAGAAAACATAAGAAATAGGAAATTAAACAATGATTTTAATCACTGGTGGCTTAGGATATATCGGTTCGCATGTGGCATTAAGCTTATTAGCTCAAAGACAGGAAATCGTTATTATTGATAACCTTGCCAATGCAAGTTTGGAAATTTTGGAGCGGTTAGAATACATTTCAAGAATGTATATTCCTTTTGCCAAAATTGATATTCGTAATACACCTGCATTAAACAAGATTTTTGAACAATATTCAATTGATACAGTGGTTCACACGGCGTCTTTTAAATCACTTGAAGAATCAAATTTAAAGCCATTAGAATATTATAATGATAACGTAAGTTGCATCATGAGCTTATTGCGTTCAATGCAAAGGACAGGCGTTCGAAGTCTTGTACAACTCTCTAGTCTAACTGTATATGGGCAATCCAGTTTAGAATTAAATGAAGAATTAAAATTCAATTATGCCTATCCCAATCCCTACATAAAATCGCAACAGATGATTGAAGAAATTATCCGTGATACTTTTAAAACAGATAATGAATGGAGGATTGCAATGTTGCGTTTAGGCAATGTTGCAGGTGCTTTTGAACATGGTATTTTGGGTGAGGTAATCACACCATTACCCAAAAATATTATTCCACTCACAATGCAAGTTGCATCCATGCAACGAGAAGCAATTGAGTTACAACGATTTGCAAAGACAGCAGATCAAACAGTAGAACGAAGTTTTGTTCATGTCCTTGATGTATGTGATTCTGTGTTAGCAAGTATTCAGTGGTTACACCAACAAACAAATGTTTGTGAAGCCTTTGATATTGCAAATGAAGTTAGTTCTATTCAGTCATTATTAGACACCATTTCTACTGTAACTCAGTCAAATATAAAAACAATCGAGCCAAGTTACGCTACTGTCACATTGGATCAGATTGGTTCAAATAGCCATAAAGCAGAAAGCCTACTTAATTGGAAAGCCCAACGTCCAATTCAAAAAATGATTGAAGATGAGTGGAACTATTATCGCAATACAATTAAATGATACTGATTATCATTTACTATCTCTCGATATTTGATTAATATGGTGATTATTTTATAAGATCGGCTTATGCTTGATTTTGTTGTATAAATAGTAATCATGATCAAATCATCGCTGAGGTAGTTATGCAAACACGTATTGAACACGACACTATGGGTGAGGTGGAAGTACCAAGCCAAGCATTGTGGGGTGCTCAGACCCAACGTAGTATCCAAAATTTTAAAATTGGCAATGAGCATCTTCCACGACCTTTAATTCGTGCAATGGGCCTTGTAAAAAAAGCAGCGGCTATAACGAATGCGGAACTACAGCAAATTCCACAAGATTTGTCTCAACATATAGTTGCTGCAGCAGATGAAGTCATTGCAGGGCAATGGGATGAACAATTTCCTCTAGTGATTTGGCAAACAGGTTCTGGTACACAGAGCAATATGAATTGCAATGAAGTCATTGCTAATATTGCAAATCAGAAATTAGGAAATCCTTTAGGTTCACAACATCCAATTCACCCCAACGATCATGTCAATCGTGCTCAATCTACCAATGACTCATTTCCGACAGCAATACATGTTGCGGCAAGTTTGCATATACATGAATTATTAATTCCAGCAGTACAAAAACTAAAAGAAACGCTCAAGCAAAAATCAATTGATTTTACCGACATTGTAAAAATTGGCCGTACACATTTACAAGATGCAACACCATTAACATTGGGACAAGAATTTAGTGCCTATGTTACTCAGTTAGAATATGGTTTAAACCGTATTGATCAGGCTTTGCAATGGTTGTATGAGCTACCTTTGGGTGGCACAGCGGTTGGAACAGGATTAAACACACACCCAGATTATGCTGTTAATGCAGCTAATCAATTAAAAAATATTACTGGTATAAATTTTACTACGGCGCCTAATAAGTTCGAAGCACTGGCTGCGCGTGATGCCATTGTATTTGCTTCTGGTGCATTAAAAACTTTAGCTGCAAGTCTAAATAAAATTGCCAATGATATTCGTTGGTTAGCAAGTGGACCTCGCTGTGGTTTTGGTGAAATTTCTATTCCAGAAAATGAGCCAGGTTCAAGTATTATGCCTGGCAAAGTAAACCCAACTCAGTGTGAAGCGATGACTATGGTTGTAGCCCAAGTTATGGGAAATGATACAACGATTGGCTTTGCTGGTGCAGCGGGTAATTTTGAGTTAAATGTTTATATGCCTGTTTTGGCCTATAACTTATTACAGTCCATTCAACTATTGGGTGATGCGTGTAATAGTTTCAACGAACATTGTGCAGTGGGAATTGAACCTAATCACGAAAAGATAAACTACTTTTTGCATAATTCACTCATGTTAGTAACAGCATTGAATCCTGTGATTGGTTATGAAAATGCTGCAAAAGTGGCAAAAACAGCATATAAACAAGGGAAAACTTTAAAACAAGTAGCTGTTGAATTGGGATTGGTAACGGCTGAACAGTTTGATGCTGTAGTACAGCCTGAGAAAATGGTTCACCCTAATAGTAATTAATACTATATTCTTAATTTAAAACTCGTTTTATCGTATAGAGGCCTAAATTTAGGCCTTTTATACGATGTTAGCTTATATGAAAGATATTTAGTCTTCATATGTGTATCCTTTTACCTATCTCAGACATGTATAATTTAGTTTTTTAGCAATTGGGAGGCTAAATTTTGAATAAATTGCTTTGATTCTTAAAGGATATACAAATCATGGATATTGTCGTTTTTGATCTAGATGGCACGTTATTGTCAACAGACTCTACAAAAACGTGGTTAGTAAAACAATTAAAATCTCATCCACTTAGGTTTATAGCTGCTGTCTTTATTTCACCTATAGCATTACCTTTAATGAAATTTAAGAAATATAAATCAAAAGGTGCTTCATTATTTTTATGGATTGCTACTTTTGGATTAAATAAAAATCAACTAGAAGAAAGATTTACATCATTTTCAATTGAACTTAAGAAAAATGCTACTCCTGAGATTTATTGGTTCAAAGAGGGTGTTACTACACTCGAATCACATGTAAAAGCCAATAGAAAAATTATAATCGCAACTGCTGCACCAGAATTGCTGGCTTCTGCACTATTACAATCTATCAATGTTGATGTAACTGTTATCGGAACACCTTTACAAAAGAGAGCTGGGGGATGGATTGGCGGCGTTCACTGTCGGCATGAGGAAAAGCTTAGACGATTAGAACGCATAGGTATAAGTTCTCAATGGTTAGCGACATATACTGATGATATAACAGAAGATTATCCGATTTTAATAAATAGTAAGAATCCCTATTTAATCAATAGTAGCAATAAGCAAAAAGAAGCAAGTCATAACCTTAAAAACTTACATTATTTGGAATGGCATTAATGTGATGTTGGTGAAATCTGACAATTTAGTAATAGGAAAATATACACATAGCTAAATCTATGGATTTAATATCAAGCCTTTGGAGAGAATTGATTAAAAAATTAAGTATGCTCTCCTGATTAAAAGGGCTTTTGCATTGAATAAAATGTCATAATTGCTAAAATGCATTTTTAATTTTTTAGGGTTTTATGTTTATTTTGCATTTATTTTGCGAGATAAAAAATAAACCATTAAAATACATATAGTTACTCAAGGTTTCCATCAATGCTCGATATATATTTAACAGATGTTCAAAACAAAGTGCAATTTAGTGATTATCCTGGTGAGCATCCAGTTAAATTTATTTTAAATTTTAAAAAAATTTTTCCTAGTGTCATGGAGCTATTACTGCCTGTTTTACCTGAAGATGAAAACCTTGATTCAATGAGTTGGGAATCAACTACACATGATTTCGCAATATTTCAAAAGTTATTACAGGGTTGGGGAGTCATTGAGCTACGTTTGAATGCATTGAGTCAATATAAAGATCGAGCTTATGCAGACGCTTTAGTAAAAAAGGCAAATACAAAACGACAATTATTTAAAAAAACGCAATCAAAATTATCAAGTATAGAATTAGATTATCTATTTATGCATGAAGTTCACGGACTCATTGATTCAGATCTCATAGATTTGGGTGAAAAATTTTACTTACCTATTCTTCGCGGACTTTGGCAAGACCTTGTGTCCGAACAAGTGTTATATGCTAAATTTGATCATGTAATCTAAGTTTTTGTACAAACTAACAAATTGATCTAAATGAAGATTATTAAAAGACCAGTTGTTTCTGGTCTTTTTTATGTTCTAAATGCTAGGTGCTTGAATTTTAGACAAAAGAATCTGAAAACTAAAATTTATTAGTAAAATCATTCTTTTTTAATGCAGAAGTACTGGAAAAATATTATAAATTAATCCTACAATAGAGCTTGGTTATTTACACTGTGTAGAAGCCAATCAGGTGTTCAATCTGTACTGTTTTTCTAAAAATCATGCAGATTCACTTTCAGTTGAGATCGTCATCTTGCTAAGAACCAGTGGAATACTGCTCGCTTTAGCGACAGTTCTATTACAGTTCGCTGTTTTTTTACAGCCTTTATTGCCGGAGCAATATCAAATCGCACCGGTCTGTGAATTAATTTCTCAGGTTATTAAAGCTAAAAAAACATCGCAAGATCATAATAACGATTCATCAGAACAGCATTCCGTCATACATCATGATTTAAAACACTTAAATATCTCTCAAGATCATTCATCTTCTGGTCATAGTCATCATGACCTGACCCATCAATGTCAATATTGCACTATCTACGGCAATTTACATCTGCCACCTGAGATTGATCTCAAAGAGATTCTTGTTCGTATTCAAGTCCGTTTATTGGCTTATAGTGAAAGCTTTAAGCATATCTACTTTGAGTTACAACGACTTTATTTGCTACCACAAGGTAGGGCTCCCCCCAACACTCTACAGCTATCTATCGTTTAATTTTCGATTTATTTCACATTGTAGAGTGAGCAAATATGCAAACTTATTTTAAGCATTGCCAAAAGCAGTGCTGTGAGGCTGTGCACATCAAAAACAGCAATAATCAACAAGTATGTTTAATTCAACATTGCGAGGTCTACCCATGAATTTAGGTATGACAGCACTTGAGTTAGCACGTATTCAATTTGCTTTTACTGTTTCTTTTCATATTGTGTTCCCAGCTATTTCAATTGGGCTTGCAAGTTTTCTTGCTGTAATAGAATGGCGTTGGTTAAAAACCAATGATCCTGTTTACCGGGACTTATTTAAATACTGGGCTAAAATTTTTGCTATTGCTTTTGGTATGGGCGTTGTTTCTGGTGTCGTTATGAGCTACCAGTTTGGAACAAATTGGAGTGAATTTTCCCGAATAGCTGGGAGCGTGACAGGACCATTATTAACTTATGAGGTACTAAGTGCTTTCTTCTTAGAGGCAGGGTTCTTAGGGGTTATGTTGTTTGGATGGGGAAGAGTTGGTCCAAGAGCACATTTCTTTGCAACACTAATGGTCGCTATTGGTACTTGTATTTCAATGTTCTGGATACTTTCTTCGAACAGTTGGATGCAAACACCTCAGGGATTTAGTTTTGAAAATGGCATTATTGTTCCTCAAGATTGGTTTGCCATTGTATTTAACCCTTCATTTCCATATCGACTTGCACACATGGCAGCAGCAGCATTTTTAGTTTCTGCTTTACTTGTACTTGCAATTTCTGCATGGCATTTGCTTAAAGGGCGTCGAGATAAACTTGTTAAGACCTCATTTTCTATGGCGTTATGGTTACTCCTTATTCTAGCTCCTTTGCAAATTTTCATTGGTGATATGCATGGCTTGAATACTTTGAAGCATCAACCAGCAAAACTTGCAGCAGTAGAAGGTCACTGGGAAACAAATAAAGAGGGTGGAATGCCGCTTTATCTATTTGGCATTCCAGATATGCAAGCAGAAGAAACAAAATATGCCATTGGTATTCCTAATCTTGGCAGTCTGATCATGACACACACAATGAATGGTGAGGTCAAAGGATTAAAAGAATTTGAACCGGAAGATCGTCCTAATTCTACGGTAGTATTTTGGAGCTTCCGTATCATGGCTGGTCTTGGTGTGTTAATGATTTTATTGGCATTGTTAGGATTATTATTACGTAAAAATCAAAAGCTTTATGAACATAAAGGCTTACAGCGTTTTGCGGTACTCATGGGACCATCAGGATTTATTGCATTACTTGCTGGATGGTTTACAACAGAAGTTGGTCGTCAGCCTTGGTTGGTTTATGGAGTATTGCGTACCAAAGATGGTTTATCTCCAGTTTCTGCAGAACAAGTTGGTTTGAGCCTAATCCTTTTTGTCGTGGTTTATTGTGTGGTTTTTGGCATTGGAATTTATTACATGTTCAAAGTTATGCATAAGGGACCTGAATTCTTTTATGCACAATCAGAATTGCATGCTGATAGTGAAGTTATTCAAGCATCAAAACGTCCATTAAGTAGTGTAGAGGATGAACTTGATAGTTCAAATGAATCAAAACCTACAACTCATTCGCAGGAGCATGACAAATGATTGATTTATCATTAATTTGGGTGGTAATCATTGCGATCGGTGTGTTGATTTATGTAGTTCTTGATGGTTTTGATCTTGGTATTGGTATTTTATTTCCATTTGTAAAAGGTCAGCAAGAACGTGATGTGATGATGAATACTGTTGCTCCAGTTTGGGATGGCAACGAGACCTGGATGGTACTGGGTGGTGCCGCATTATATGCTGCATTTCCATTAGTATATGCTACTGTACTATCTGCGCTGTATATGCCAATTATTATGATGCTCATTGCCTTAATCTTTCGTGGCGTTGCATTTGAGTTTCGATTTAAGGCAAATAAATCTAAGCATTGGTGGGATAAAGCATTCATTGGTGGTTCTATCTTAGCAAGCTTTTTTCAAGGTGTAATTTTAGGTGCATATATTCAGGGGATTAAGGTTGAAAATGGGGTATATGCAGGTGGTGGACTAGACTGGTTAAGTTCTTTTAGTTTATTTACTGGTGTTGGTGTGGTGGTATTATACGCTGCGCTAGGTTGTGGATGGTTGATTTTTAAAACTGAAGCTTCAATCCAAGAAACCATGTATAAATTAATGCCAAAATTGATCATTGTATTATTAGTCATATTTGCTTGTGTCAGTATCTATACACCAATATTACAACCTCAAATTGCAGAACGTTGGTTTAGTCAACCTCAGTTGATGTATTTTAGTCCAGTACCAATTTTAGTTGTACTATTTACAGTACTTACTTTGCGTGCATGTAAACTGCGTCAGGAATTAAGCCCTTTTATATATACTTTAGCTTTGGTATTCCTTGCTTATACTGGTTTCATTATTAGTTTATGGCCTTATATTATTCCACCGTCCGTTACTATTTGGGAGGCAGCTTCACCTTTAAGCAGTCAGCTTTTTGCTTTAATTGGTGCCTTACTTCTTATTCCAATTATTCTAATCTATACAGGTTTATCTTATTGGGTGTTTAGAGATAAAGTGCGTATTGGTGATGAAGGCTACCACTAATTAAGGTGTAATAATGAAAAAATCGGAATTAAAGTGGTTTACTTTCCTATGGCTTGCTGGTGTACTGGTTTTATTTGTTATAGCAGGAGCATTTCGTTTAATGGTTCAACTTGCATACCAATAAGTAAAGTCATCTAATTGATAAGATAAATGGCCTAACTTAAAAGTTAGGCCATTTTAGTAAATGCTATAAAGAAGATAAATTAAATGGTTGGCTCACTTGCAGGAGCATCGTTTTCAATTGAAGATTGATCCAATTGTATTGAGTTTTCGGTTAAACCATTTTGTTGTAAATCATTATATTGAGTCATCAATGCTGCGGAAAAAGTTAATGCTCCAATATACAATACAAAGATTGTTGCAAGAAAAATACAGTATAAAATACCAATAAGTTTCTCAGTTTGCTCGGTAATTCTCACTGGACCATAGTTATTCGTAGCTTGAGTACCAGGAGCTAACATAAGGTAGAAGCCAAAAATAATGTTAACTATAGGCAGTAAGAAAAGTAAGCATAACCAACCACTTTTATTTAGATCATGTAGACGTCTAATACTAACAATAATGCTCAATACAGCTGCACCAATGATCACAATAATAAGGGCTATTAATGTAATAACTCCAAGTCCAGTTCCAATATAATCTTGAATACCAACAGCTTCACCATTATAAGTGGCAACTGTGATTAGACCTAGTAGGGTAACAACTACAAGTGCGCAACTGTATAGTACGCTAGTAATGAATAACCAAGCTAAGTAAGATAAGCGACCGAATCTTCCATGAACAGAATATGGAAAATCTTTTGTTGATTGTATGTCTTGACTAGTATTTTGAATCATAGTTTTTTCCGTAAATTGGATAAATATTTTGATTGAAATAAATATAGGTAGGTATGTATATAACTTAGATATTTTAAACAAATGGATAGTTAATGTGTAGTTAAAATATTAATGTGCATGACAGAAAATATTTTGGTGCCAACATATATTCTTGTTTATAGAATTCATAATATTTACATTTATTGTTAAACTCTATGAAGAATCCAATAAACCAGCATTAACTTATTTATAATTAAAGGATATTTTTTATGATCAGATATACGACAAGGAGTTGGTGTTGACTATTATTTATCTCATTCGTCATGGTCAAGCTTCTTTTGGCCAAGAAAATTATGATCAATTGTCTGTAAAAGGGGAAATGCAATCAAAAATATTGGGGCAACATTTATCACAAATTATTAATAGTACTCCATTGGTTATTTCTGGTTCCATGCGGCGTCATCAACAAACTGCGAGTTTAGCCTTGCAACAATTTTCTCAATTCAACATGCATATTGATTCTGCTTGGAATGAATTTGATCATCAGCAAATTTTTGCTTTATATAATGCTCGGTTTGCAAATCCAGAATTAATTAAAAAAGACATTGCAACTGCTGAAAACCCAAAAACATTTATGATGGAGATATTCACCGCAGCAATGATGCGTTGGATAAGTACCGAATATGATCATCAATATACTGAATCATGGTGTGAATTTAAGCAACGTGTCGATCAAGCATTAATAAATCTTTCCCAATTGCTAAATCAGTATCCATCTAAACATGTAGCAATCTTCAGTTCAGGTGGTGTTATTTCTTTAGTCATTGCTAAATTGCTAAATTTAGATTTCAATCAAACTGCAGATCTCATTTGGAAAATTAGTAATGCAAGTATTACAACACTAAAATTTGTTGATCAGCAATTTGAGTTATTAACAATGAATGAATATCACTACTTAGAGCAAGCTGATGAGCAACTAGCGACTTGGGTATAGTGATTTATCATCCTTTTATTAAATGAAAAATAACTTATACGAGGGTTATCCCTAGAGTTGTCCGCAAAATTTGTGGATTACTCACAATCTATTCAAATTTATTTAAAACACTAACATATTGAAATTAAATAACTTAGTGTTGGTTTTTATGCTTTTAAAAGAAAATCGTTTAATAAGTGATCGTCAGCATAAAGATAAACTGAGAAAAGTAGTAGTGTAAGAAAAAAGGCAAGCAAAGATGAAATGAGATTTTCTCAGATACTATTAGAAATTATTTGTTGTCGAAAATTTAATAAAGAAGTGAGGTGTAGAATAAAATTCTGTGGTAACCATCTAGACTGTTGGATTCTAATTGAAATTTTGAAGTTATTAAATGTAGTGATTCTTATACATCAAAGTTGGACTAAAACCATAGAATTAATCTGAATAGTGATATCTATTGCAGCTTGCTTGAAAGTGCTCAGACAACGACAACTAGCAATATGATAATCATACATTGTATTTAGAATTTATATAGATTTCGCATAATGTATATTATGTTAAATAGAATATCCAAGACTGTGGCCTACACAACACTGTTTGTTGCCACAGCTCAGTAACGTGATGATCTACGATTATACATCACGTTACTGAGTATCCTAATGAACATAATATAAGTTATGCAGAAATCAGACCGCTACTCGACTTGCGTATTAGTCCAAGCCTACGCAAGTCTGCGTGGCTATGACCTCTATGTCTGGGTACATGATGCAGATTTGGTCAATCGTTTCCCGCATATTATAAATTGGGGTTTGAGAACCTTTCTGAGTTGGATGTACCGTATTTTTCAGTACATTGGCTATTTTATGTTCAAATGTTTGAATGACTGAATTGTCTTTGGGTTGCTTCTGTTTTTTAGTGATGAGTTGCTGACAATGGTTTAGTTTGTTTTGAACAACACCATTTAGGAAATCTTTTAGATTTTGGTAAACACCGAAATTAATTTCTGAATAAGTCGCAGCTAAGACAATTGCATCCATGATGAATTGTGATTGTTCATAGACTTCTGACAGTTGATGAGTATTTTTATCGAAGTCTTGGATTTTATTAATCAGCTCCCATGCCTTGTCCATCACCCTACTCTCCTAAATATTCACGAATTTCAGCATTGGCTTTTTTATAGGTTTCTAAGTGGGCATCAATCAGTGAATAGTCATACGACCAGTCACTTGCCACCACTGCCAAATGCTTAAGGCATCTTTCTGTAGATTCAGCAGGACAACATACGTCTAGGCATGGATGGCCATGTTCAGCAACAATTTTGGCAACTTGATTGAAAGCAGCCTGAATGAAATCGAGATGATTTTGGAACGCTATAGCAGTCATAGTTACCTTATTTAAAAGTTACCAATTTACATTTAGGATTAAATCATTTTAAAAGTAACTTTACAACTTTAAATTAAGTTTAAAATAAAACTAAGTTACTTTTTAACGTGGAATCAAAGTTATGGCTAAGGTTTATAAAATTCGAGATGACGAAGTTGACAGCATCAAAGAATCTTTGATGAAGTTCGTCATTGAGAAAAAAGTTTTAATGAAAGAATCTGATGTAATTCATGCTCTTATCAAGTATCACCTTAAGAATCTAAAGGCTGATGAAGTTATAAAATATCGCGAAGAAGTACTTGATAAGATAGATTAATCTAGATTCAAACCACCAATGAACCTATGCCCTGTTCGAGAGTATTCATTAATGTTTAAAGGGTGGCAAATTGGGATAAATCTTTAAAAACCAATATGATATATATTGGATATACAAGATATATAGTCTTGCAATGCAAGATATATAATTTTGTTTTTTGAAATCTTTTAAAAATAATGACTTAAGCTTTTTTGTTATCGAAATGTAAAAATGATAAGAGTCCACCATTAGATAACGTGGACTCTTTTTTGATTATGGTCTTGCAATTCAAAAAAAATACACCAATATAAGAATATTCAATTAATTAAATGAGTTATATATGTCAACTTTAGATAATCTTACAGATACAGAGCGTCTTATTCTCGCCAATCAATATGAAATATTAAGTAAACTTTCAGATAGTCAGTATGAAAAAGACGACTATAAGCAATTGTCGGATAATTATAGACATGGATATAAATGGCTATATAAAGAGCATTTTCAAGTTGTAAGTGATGTGCTGGATGATGCAGATACTAGCTTGGTAGTAGAAACATTAAGTTTATATAGGACTTTAAAAAATAATTATGATGATCTGACAGATAAGGCAGGAATTGATGAACATAAAATAACGTTCTTAGGATTCGATGGTAATAATGAAAGAAGATTAATGAATTTCACCAAAGCTTTAAAAGAAAATAATCGTTTTACTGAAATTATTGAAAAAGGCTTGATGAACTCTCACAGCCCTATGCGTCAGAAGTATCAAAAAATGTTAAATAAATGGAAGGAATTAGATAAAAAGGAAACTTTAACATTAGAAGAATTAATCTTCATTACTGATTACTAAGTTCATTCTGAAGTCGCATAACTTCATTTTATGTTAAATAGAATATCCAAGACTGTGGCCTACACAACACTGTTTGTTGCCACAGCTCAGTAACGTGATGATCTACGATTATACATCACGTTACTGAGTATCCTAATGAACATAATATAAGTTATGCAGAAATCAGACCGCTACTCGACTTGCGTATTAGTCCAAGCCTACGCAAGTCTGCGTGGCTATGACCTCTATGTCTGGGTACATGATGCAGATTTGGTCAATCGTTTCCCGCATATTATAAATTGGGGTTTGAGAACCTTTCTGAGTTGGATGTACCGTATTTTTCAGTACATTGGCTATTTTATGTTCAAATGTTTGAATGACTGAATTGTCTTTGGGTTGCTTCTGTTTTTTAGTGATGAGTTGCTGACAATGGTTTAGTTTGTTTTGAACAACACCATTTAGGAAATCTTTTAGATTTTGGTAAACACCGAAATTAATTTCTGAATAAGTCGCAGCTAAGACAATTTCATCCATGATGAATTGTGATTGTTCATAGACTTCTGTCAGTTGATGAGTATTTTTATCGAAGTCTTGGATTTTATTAATCAGCTCCCATGCCTTGTCCATCACCCTACTCTCCTAAATATTCACGAATTTCAGCATTGGCTTTTTTATAGGTTTCTAAGTGGGCATCAATCAGTGAATAGTCATACGACCAGTCACTTGCCACCACTGCCAAATGCTTAAGGCATCTTTCTGTAGATTCAGCAGGACAACATACGTCTAGGCATGGATGGCCATGTTCAGCAACAATTTTGGCAACTTGATTGAAAGCAGCCTGAATGAAATCGAGATGATTTTGGAACGCTATAGCAGTCATAGTTACCTTATTTAAAAGTTACCAATTTACATTTAGGATTAAATCATTTTAAAAGTAACTTTACAACTTTAAATTAAGTTTAAAATAAAACTAAGTTACTTTTTAACGTGGAATCAAAGTTATGGCTAAGGTTTATAAAATTCGAGATGACGAAGTTGACAGCATCAAAGAATCTTTGATGAAGTTCGTCATTGAGAAAAAAGTTTTAATGAAAGAATCTGATGTAATTCATGCTCTTATCAAGTATCACCTTAAGAATCTAAAGGCTGATGAAGTTATAAAATATCGCGAAGAAGTACTTGATAAGATAGATTAATCTAGATTCAAACCACCAATGAACCTATGCCCTGTTCGAGAGTATTCATTAATGTTTAAAGGGTGGCAAATTGGGATAAATCTTTAAAAACCAATATGATATATATTGGATATACAAGATATATAGTCTTGCAATGCAAGATATATAATTTTGTTTTTTGAAATCTTTTAAAAATAATGACTTAAGCTTTTTTGTTATCGAAATGTAAAAATGATAAGAGTCCACCATTAGATAACGTGGACTCTTTTTTGATTATGGTCTTGCAATTCAAAAAAAATACACCAATATAAGAATATTCAATTAATTAAATGAGTTATATATGTCAACTTTAGATAATCTTACAGATACAGAGCGTCTTATTCTCGCCAATCAATATGAAATATTAAGTAAACTTTCAGATAGTCAGTATGAAAAAGACGACTATAAGCAATTGTCGGATAATTTTAGACATGGATATAAATGGCTATATAAAGAGCATTTTCAAGTTGTAAGTGATGTGCTGGATGATGCAGATACTAGCTTGGTAGTAGAAACATTAAGTTTATATAGGACTTTAAAAAATAATTATGATGATCTGACAGATAAGGCAGGAATTGATGAACATAAAATAACGTTCTTAGGATTCGATGGTAATAATGAAAGAAGATTAATGAATTTCACCAAAGCTTTAAAAGAAAATAATCGTTTTACTGAAATTATTGAAAAAGGCTTGATGAACTCTCACAGCCCTATGCGTCAGAAGTATCAAAAAATGTTAAATAAATGGAAGGAATTAGATAAAAAGGAAACTTTAACATTAGAAGAATTAATCTTCATTACTGATTACTAAGTTCATTCTGAAGTCGCATAACTTCATTTTATGTTAAATAGAATATCCAAGACTGTAGCCTACACAACACTGTTTGTTGCCACAGCTCATCAACGTGAATATCTATGATTATAATTCACGTTGATGAGTATCCCAAGTAACATAATATAAGTTATGCCGAAATCAGATCGCTACTTGACCTGCGTATTAAGTCAAACCTACGCAAGTCTGCGTGGCTATGACATTTTTATTTAATATGGTGCAGTTCTTGCCCTGTGAATGTCTGCAACTACCCGACTGAATCTGTTCGCAAGTTTCACTTTATTAACATCAACTCTTCAAGATTGACCCTTAGAAAGCGATTAAATAAAGCACTATTCTCTACTAATTTTGGATTTAACTTCCTTGATCAGCTTGTATAAGTCAGTAATTACAGGATCATTTTCAATACCGAGCTTTTTGTGATCTTGAATTTTTTCATATAAATCAGCAATAGATTTTTCATTGAAGGTTCGAATTCTAATATCTACAGCTTTATCAGCACCAAATGTGTCTATGAACTCTTTATTAATCAACTCTAAATCATTCACTAATTTATGGAATTAAGCATGGTCTGTTACTGGATTGAATTCTCGAGTCCTTGATCATTCTCTTTTTAGAGATAATTTAAAATATTCTTACATAATTTGCCATAAGTATCTAAACAAGATGTAGTGAGTAACGAACGCGAGCAGCTAAAAGATATGTTAAAGATAATGATTGTTCATAACAAAAGCAAAGAGCTAATGAGGGATTAAAATATTAAAAAGTCCCGAATTTGGGACTAAAGTCCACTATTAGAGAATGTGGACTCTTTTTATGATTCATTTAATGTTTATTATTTGTAGTTATCAAATAACTTTTGATCATACCATTTCTCAAATTGACAACTACTCTCGGGAAGTAGTTTAATCAACACCTCACACTCTTTAAACATTTCTTTGACTTCATTTTTAACATCAAGATTAAATGATTCAAGATTTTCTAGCTCCATTCCTCTATGAATTACATCAATTAAGTGTTTAGAATATTTGTTCTTTTTTAATAGATTCATCATAAATGGTGTGTATAAAAAATACTCAGCCTCATTAATAGTTATATAATCATTTTCTAAAGAATGTAAAATTCCAAGATTAACTAGTAAAATTAACTTTTGTAAATCAGTGTTTCCAAATTGATCAAGACTCAATTAACATTACTCCAATATTTTCAATGTTTATTCATCAATATATCAGTATTTTTAAATACAATTACGATTATTAATTTAGTAACTCTGAAGTCGCATAACTTTATTTTATGTTAAATAGGATATCTGAGACTGTGGCCTGAGCAGCACTGCTGCGCAAGTCACTGTTTGTTGCCACAGCTCATCAACGTGAATATCTGCAATTATAATTCACGTTGATGAGTATCCCAAGTAACATAATTAGAATTTGACTAATTTATAATTAGAAAAAAGCTGCCATTTTCCATGTTAATTATGTTTAAAGTCCAACTCTCTCATTTTTCAACTATCTCAGGTTATAATGATGGCCTCCCAAAATATAGTTGATCTATTATGAACACTACCAATGACCCTTTACATGGTAAAAAACTTGCTGATATTCTAAATGAATTATTAGATTACTATGGTGGCTTTGCTGGCTTAAGTCGTAAAATTGAAATTAGATGTTTCTGCATAGATCCAAGTGTTAAATCATCATTACGATTCTTGCGTACCACACCATGGGCACGTGAAAAAGTAGAAAACTTATATTTGTATGTCTTACGCCAAAAAGCTAAACAGAAATCGTAGCAACAAAAAACCATCCTCAGCTAACTATATTTTTTGAGTAACAATCGATAAAGACAATCCTATGAGCCTATAGAGGGTTAGATTGGGTGACTGAAAATCTTCGTGAATCTGCTTTGTTTATCTATTTCTAAATCCATGTGTTTTAGATTGCAATATTACATAGACTGAAATTATTGATAACATACACATTGCAATCGTGAGCGATAATGGGCCTATTTTTTGAAGTAATATCCCACCTAATAATCCTCCTCCAGCAACCGCAAAATTAAAGATAGTAACTAACATGGACTGAGCAACATCAGCACCTTCTCCAGCTGTATCAGCAATTGCTGTTTGCAACAATGTTGGTGCCCCACCAAAAGCCATACCCCATAATGTGATACCACTTAGTACTAGCCAAGCATCATTACTAGCACCACCCAACCCTATTAAAATAGCAGCGACAGCAAAACCTACCAGACTTAGTAAAGTTAATAAGCGTAATGCTTTATCAACCCACACACCAGTAATCCAAATACCAATGATTGAAGATACACCAAATAATAAAAGTACCAGATCCACCCGATTACCAAGACCCACTAAGCTTAAATAAGGTGTAATAAAGGTATATAAAATATTATGTGCAAGTATCCATAAGAAGATTATTGCTAATACTGAACGAATGCCTGGATGTAAAAAAATCTCTTTAATTGGTTGGCGATTTTCTGAAATTTGTCCAGAAATATTTGGAATGATAAGTCTAATCCAAATTAATAGGAATAAAGCGAGCAGAGAAATGATCCCAAATACACCTCTCCACCCAAAAATACTTCCTAACCAAGTCCCTAAAGGTACTCCCATACACAAAGCAATTGGTTGTCCCACACCAACTATAGCTAGTGCTCGGCCCTGTAAATTAATAGAGACCATACTTCTAGCATAACCTGCCAGTATCCCCCAAATAATTCCTGCTGACATTCCTGCAATAAAACGGGCAACTAACACAACAATATAACTGGAAGATAATGCCGTTAATGTATTGAATATTAATAAGCCACTTATTGCTAGTAAGAATAATGGTCTTCTAGACCAACTACGAGTGGCAGCAACAACAGGAATAGCAGCTATCACGGAGCCTAAAGCATAAACAGATACTAACTGTCCTGCCAAAGCTTCTGTTACTTGTAAGTCCTTACTAATCAATGACAATAAACCAGCTGGAATTGTTTCTGTCATAATCGTAATGAAACCAGCAAGAGTAAATGTTAGAAGCTTTAAAATAGGAATATCCTCTTTAGAACTTTCAGTCTCAACTGCACTTAATGTCTTGTTTTGTCTATTCATGTATAATTTACTTTAACTTAAATCGGATTATTAAAGATGGGTTACCCTATTATGGAATGATCATTCCAAAACCAAGTAAAAAAATTCACTTTTTTTAAAGTGAATTTAAACTTCTAAAAAATTAAATTGTGCTCATTGCTACATTCACAATATCAACTAATTTTGCAGAGAGTCCTTTTTTACTACTACCCTTACTAAAAACACGTATTCCTTGGATTGTACTAACAATAAACCTAGCTAATACTTCAGGGTTTTTAGTGGAATCAATTTCACCACTAGCTTTTCCACGTATTAACAACGTACAGATAGCTTTTTCCATTCTCTCTAAGTTTTTTTCTACTAATTGTGCGATTCCTTCGTCATACCGAGCCATTTCTAAAGATGCATTAGCCACCATACAGCCCATATTCTCTATGTCATTAATTTCATCTGAGACAATTTTCATAAGTAGACGTAAAATTAAGTCCTTAGCTTTTCCTTCTTCAGACAGTATAGCTATATTATCGGCTGTTATTTCGTAATAACGTTTTAGAGAAAACTCATATAGTCCATATTTGCTTCCAAAAGTGTTGTAAAGGCTACCTCTACCAAGACCTGTCCCCTCTACTAGATCTTGAATACTTGTACCAGCATATCCTTTTTGCCAAAATACTTTCATAGCAGCTTCAGCTATTACATCTTCTTCAAATTCCTTTGGTCTCATTTTGAATTACCGTTATGGAATGATCATTCCAAAATCATAACTTTTACTAGAATGAAAAGTCAATCATAAATTTTTACTGACCTTTTTATTGCTAAATCAATAGTAGAATATATTAAAATAAGTAAATATATCCAATATGTACTTATAAGCATTAAACCAGCCTCTCTTTATGAAACATTAATATTATATAAAAGAAATATTACTTATAGGTGCTCAATGGGTTATTGATTATGTATAACTGTTTTTGAATTGCTTTAATTCTATATGTTATTTTTAAAACAAACTCTAAATAAAACATTGAGATTTTAATCTAAAAATTCATGTTAAAAACATACTAAACACCAATAACTACGGAAGGTTAACTTATTGAAAATAAATAATTAGTATCATTTATATCTTGTTTTTAATATTAATTTAAGTAAGTTTTGTTATTAAATTTGTCTACAATATTAATAAAATTATTCATTGAAATAAATTTCAATTATTTTAGATTAAAAGAACCTTAATTAAAAAATAAAAATTATTTTAAGAGAAATCTATAATCCCCCAAAAGGCAAAAAACCATGAATACCAGAATAATAATACTGACTTTACTGTTTTTGGAAGTTAATTTTAAAGTTTATGCCACTGATCAAATTTTGCAAGACCCACCAGCGATGCAGATCAATCGTAGTAGTGTGTTATCCCCATCAAATGCTAAATCAGATGTAAATAGAAAACAAAAGTTGAGTGAAGCTTCATTCACATGGGATGTGAGAAAAATTAAAAGTAAATTATGGAATCCAGCGACTCAGCACTTTGATTCAGTAATTTTACGAGGTTATCAAGGAACAAATACTAGTCTTAACACTCCATTTGTCGCTCCAACAATTGAGATTTTTCCTGGAGAAACATTAAAGGCAACACTAAATAATCAACTGAATATTGATCCACGTAGTAATCAAAAAACTGGGGCAGATCAAACATGTTCTAGTGAGCATATGCATACTGATCAACCACACTGTTTTGACACCACAAATATGCACACGCATGGTTTATGGGTGAGCCCACGTGACAAAAGTGATAATGTTTTTGTTTCTATTTCACCAGGAACAAAATTTCAATATGAATATAATATTGCTGAAGATCATCCAGCTGGCACCTTCTGGTATCACCCACATCGACATGGCTCAACCGCAATTCAAGTTGGTAGTGGCATGGCTGGGGCTTTAATTATTCGTGGTAATCGCCAACCTACCGCAAACAAAACAGGTGATTTGGATTTACTTACTAAAGGGTTTAAAGAACGTATTTTGTTATTTCAACAAATCCAATACGCCTGTTATAACAATGATGGCACAATAAAAACCAATTCTGATGGTAGCTATTTTTGTGGGCACGGCGATATTGGTGAGATTCGAGATTATCAAGGCTTTGGCGCTGGAAATTGGACTAAATCTGGACGCTATACGAGTATTAATGGAGAAATACAGCCTTTGTTAACTCAAGCTGTTGCTGGAAAAGTTGAACGTTGGCGAATGATTCATGCGGGTGTGCGTGATAGTATCAATTTAACAATTCGTTTAATGCAACATGCACCAAATAAATTGGACTTAACCACACAGAGCGAAAAAAAATTATTAAAAGAAAATTGCACGGGCCCAGTGGTAAATCAATATATTATTGCTAACGATGGATTAACCCTTAAACAGATACATGAACAACCAGTAACTGTACTGCAACCTAGTTATCGTTATGACGCTTTAATACAATTTCCACAAAAAGGACGTTACTGCATCATTAATGAGTCAGCTCCAGCCTCGGCTAATGTTGATAGAGTAAACTCAGAAAGACGTTTAATGGCGGTGGTTCATGTAAATGCTGCCAACCCTACATCACAGACTTTAACAGATGCTTTGATTGAACATGCAAATCAAAATATTAACTTAGACATGCGTAAGTCAGTCATTAATGATTTACAGAATAATCTTAAACTAAGCCATTTTGTTCCTCACCCTGATTTACCGCAAACTCCATATAAACAGCAACTAGAATTTAATATTGATAATACGCAAAATCCACCACAGTTTCAGATAGATGGTAAACCATTCCAATTGGGCCGTGTAGATCGCGATTTAAAACTAGAAAGAACAGATGAATGGACATTAACTTCTAAATTAGCAAGTCACCCATTTCATATTCATATTAATCCATTTCAGATCATCGCAATTTATGATCCCAATGGTAAGGATGTTAGCGCAATAGATTCAATAGATGATTATGATAAAAGTGCTGCCCCTGATCCCCAATATCGAGGATTAAAAGGAAGTTGGAAGGATACTATATTGGTTAAAAATGTCCGAGGAGCCAGCTATAAAGTGATTTTTAGAACCAAATACCAGCGCTATACTGGAGATTTTGTTTTACATTGCCATATCTTAGATCATGAAGATCAAGGAATGATGCAGCATATTCGCATTTCTTCTCCAAATGATCCTCAAACACAGAAATAATACTCGTAGATTATGATGATTAATATTTAGGCACTATCTAATTCATCTCATAAAGAGTCCTTAAGAAGAAAACCGAATGAAATACTCCTCATTCGGTTTTAACTTTTTCAGATGTTTTGGCTGAGCTCTCTGCGTCTTATTTCAAAATCAATTAAAAGTTAATTTAACACGTAAATAAATGTGTTAATAAGCATCTTAGATTATAAAAAGAAGTTTGTATCATTTTGAATTTTAGGCGAAATTTTTTTCTCAACCCAAGTTAACCATGCCCTTGTTTTTGCATCAATAAATTGTCGTGATGGTAGTAAGGTATAAACACCAATATCAGGTGATCTCCAATCAGCTAAAATGCGCTGTAATCTTCCACTACGTACCGCTTCATTCACAGTAAAAGTAGGAAGTAAGGCAATTCCCATACCTTGTTGTACCATGTCCAGTAAAAGCTCAGGTGTATCTGCAATTAATGGCCCTGAAATATCAATTTGATACGAATAATCATCATTAATGAGGTGCCATTGCGCCGTTATTGATGGATTCACCAATCTCAGACAAGCATGTTGCTGTAGGTCATCTATTGATTTGGGTACACCATGTTTTTCTAAATAGTCTGGCGATGCGCAAAGTACTGAAAAGATGGTTCCTATTCGACGAGAAACCAGTCTAGAGTCAGCTAAAGATTCGGTTAGATATAAACTGACATCAATGCCTTTACCTAAGAGATCAGGGACATTCTGTGACGTACGATATTCAACCGTTAATTCAGGATAAGTTTGGCAGAACTCTGCCAGCACTGGAGATACATAGTGATGACCAAAACTTGCCATACTCAAAACACGTAACCGCCCCTGTGGTTTAGTGGTCATCCCCCTTGCCTGAGTTTCAGCCTCTTCTATCATTGCAAGTACTTGACGACATTGTTCTGCATAGGTTGCACCAATATCAGTTAATGCATGTTGTCGTGTCGATCGTTGTAATAATTTTATTCCTAGACGCCCTTCTAACTCACTAATGAGTCGAGATACCTGAGCTGTTGTAATTTCCATTTGCTCTGCTGCAGCAGTAAAACTGCCACTATCAATAACTTTTAGGAAGGCATGTATTGCATGTAGTAATCCACCATCAAGATTTTTGCGCATAACGTAAATATCTTTTTCTAAATTACACATTGTTGCATTAGGCCCAATCAACCACAATGACATTAATGTACACACATTAAACAATTTCAACATATAACTTAACTTATCAATTTTTCTAAGTGTGTCTTTTACTCCAAATATTCAACTGGATGTTGAAAAAAGAAAGTAGCTCAAACTACAAAATTTCAGGGAGATATAAATGGATATTGCTATAAAATTTATTCCACATAAGATTCCAACAAAAGATGTATCACTGGAAGATAAATTTCTCAGTGATAATGGTACAGCCTATATGACAGGTATCCAGGCCTTAGTTCGGTTGCCACTTGTACAAACACGGCGTGATACGATAAAGGGTAAGCGCACGGCTGGTTTTATATCTGGTTATCGTGGCTCACCTGTGGGGAATTACGATCATTACCTTTGGCAAATTGATAGCATACTTAAAGACCATCACATCGTATTTCAGCCTGGTGTAAATGAAGATTTAGCAGCTACGGCCATTTGGGGAACACAACAAGCGAATCTTACTGGTCAAGGTAAATATGATGGTGTAACCGCATGGTGGTATGGCAAAGGCCCTGGAGTCGATCGCTCTGGAGATGTTCTTCGCCATGCAAATCTTGCAGGAACCTCAGCACAAGGAGGTGTCGTTGCTTTCTTTGGCGATGACCACTCTTGTAAATCCTCTACCATTCCGCATCAGTCTGAACATGTCATGATTGGTTGTGGTATTCCCATTTTCTATCCAAGCTCTATACAACAAATTCTCGATTTAGGGGTGCATGCCGTTGCTATCTCACGTTTTGCTGGTGTCTGGACATCAATGAAATTGGTCAGTGAGATTGTTGAAACGTCTGCATCTGTACACATCGATTTAGACCGAGTCGTTCCAGTTTTGCCCTCAGAAATTCATATGCCTCAAGATGGTGTCAATATTCGTTGGCCTGATCATGGTATTCAACAAGAAGAACGTCTTTACAAATATCGTTTACCTGCAGTATTGGCCTATGCGCGGGAAAATAAATTAAATCAGGTCACATGGCACTGTCCCAATGCTCGTATAGGTATTGTTGCTAGTGGTAAAGGCTATTTAGATAGTATTGAAGCTTTACGGATTCTCGGTATTGAAGGTGAAGTAGCACAACTGCTTGGATTGAAAGTATACCAAGTCACCTTAATTTGGCCATTAGAACCACACGGAATACGAGAATTTGCTGAAGGCCTAGAAGAGTTGATTGTTGTTGAAGAAAAACGGCCTATTATTGAGACACAAATTAAAGATGAATTATATGCTCTTCCAGACAGTAAACGCCCTCGTATTATAGGTAAAGCTTGTGATGGAAAAGGTGAATGGAGTACTTCTAGTGATGAAGCCCCTTTAATTGGGCACTATGAGTTTCAACCTGAACTAATCGCAAAAATGTTTGCAGCTCGATTTTTAAAGTTAGATATTACTGAAACATTAAAAACACACATTCAAAAGAGAGTGGCCTTACTAGACAAAGCAGAACAAGAGTCACAACGTATTCTTGATATTGTAGAGAGGAAACCTTTCTTTTGTAGTGGCTGCCCACATAACTCATCAACAGTCTTGCCAGAAGGTAGCCGTGCCTTGGGTGGTATTGGCTGCCATTACATCGCTGTTTCACTCGATCAAGGTACAGAGACTTTCTCACAAATGGGTGGTGAAGGTGTGAGCTGGGTTGGAGCCTCTCCTTTTACCAATGAAAAGCATATTTTTGCCAACCTTGGAGATGGGACATATTTTCATTCAGGTTATCTTGCCATTCGCCAAGCAATTGCGGCGAAAATAAATATTACCTATAAAATTCTTTATAACGATGCTGTTGCCATGACAGGTGGACAACACGTTGATGGCCACCTGAGCGTTGCACAATTAACAAGACAATTAGATGCTGAAGGAATCAAAAAACAAGTCATTATTACTGATGAACCTGAGTTGATTCATGCAGATGAAAAAATTGCTCCTCATGTCGAAATTTATCATAGAAATGAATTGGACGATGTTCAACGTAAATTACGTGAGATTTCTGGCGTAACAGCCTTAATTTATGTTCAAACTTGTGCGAGTGAAAAGCGTCGCCGCCGTAAACGTAATGCTTATCCTGATATTGCAGAGCGGATTTATATTAATAGTGATATTTGTGAAGGTTGTGGTGATTGTTCTAAACAATCCAATTGTTTGTCCATCGAATCTATTGAAACAGAGTTAGGAACTAAACGTAAAATCAATCAGAGTAGTTGTAATAAGGACTTTTCTTGTGTCAAAGGATTCTGTCCAAGTTTTGTGACTGTACATACGCAAGATATGAAAGGCACAGAAACAATTAAAAATATAGCCTCTGGCTGGCCAAAGAAACCAAACATTGCTGATCTTGACCAACAAGTCAGACGCATTATGGTGGGCGGAGTTGGTGGTACAGGTGTAGTTACAGCAGGTGCAATACTTGGTATGGCAGCACATCTAGAAGGTAAGTCAGCACGTATCATGGATATGGCTGGACTTGCTCAAAAAGGAGGTGCCGTTTATTCATATATACAACTTGCCGCACAGGATGAACAAATTTCTTCAACTAAAATTCCTGCTCATCAATGTGATCTTCTCATTGGCGCGGATGCGATTGTCGCTGGCAGCAATGCTACACTTTCTCGCTTAAAAACAAACGCGACAGCTATCATTAATAAAGATGTTTTCCCCACTTATAATTTTATTCAATCACGCGACTGGTATGCTCCAATCACAGATTTAATTAATCGAATAAAAGGTCAGGCGATAAAAGGTAAAATTATATCCATACCTGCTACAAGCATAGCTACACAAGTTTTAGGAGATGCAATTTTTACAAACCAATTATTACTAGGAATGGCTTGGCAATCAGGTCAGATTCCATTGGAGCGTGAAAGTATTGAAATGGCAATTCGCCTTAATGGAACTGCCATAGAAAAAAATCTTGAAGCATTTCGTGTTGGCTGCCATTTAATGAGTGATCCTGAGTTAGTGACACAAATTGTGGCAATGTTATCGACAAACAGTAAACCACGTACATTGGCTGAATTAATTGAAGATCGTTCTGCTCGGTTGGTTGATTATTGGAATCCTGATTATGCAGCTAAGTATCGAACCCTCACAGAACAGGCAGCCCAAGTATTACCAAAAGAATTAGCTGAAGTCATTGCAACTCAGCTGTACAGAGTCATGGCATATAAAGATGAATATGAGGTTTCACGCCTACTTACAGCGAAGAAGTTTAAACAATCTATTGAAGCTCAATTTGGTAAAGGTCTACGTTTAACCTATCACCTTGCCCCTCCTATTTGGGGAACACATCACTCTATACGTAAACGTGCTTTTGGATATTGGATGCGCATTCCAATGATGATTATTGCTCATTTAAAATGGCTTCGAGAGACGTCATTTGATCCATTCTCAGCGCAATCAGAGCGTAAACAAGAACAGGCTTGGCGTGATCGTTATATTGAATTTGTACAAACGATCAGTTCTAAACCTGAGAGTTTTAATTTATCGATCGCGTTACAAATTGCTCAATTACCAGTAGAAGTACGTGGATTTGGTCATGTCAAAATGCAAGCAATGGCAATAGCCAAACAGCATTGGGATGAACTTTCATTACAGCTCTACAAATAACACAGATAAAAAGCCTATTTTGCTTTCAATCAGTCGCAAAGATGTGATCAAATTTAACTTGTTATGATCACGTTTTAGCGACTGATTATTATATATTCCATATAATTAACTTACCATCTTCCATAATTTTAATTACTAAAGATAAGCCAATTGCTGTTATACAGATTCGTTTAACTTAACAATTAAATCTAATAGATCAGATGCATGTAAATCATTTTCACTACATGGAGAGACATCTTTAATGTTAGTTTTTCCAAACTCAAAAGGTCTTTCAATATAAGCTGTCCTCAGCCCACAAGATCGTGCACCAGCCAAATCATCATGATGTGCAGCAACCATTAAAACTTGATCAGGATTCACATTCAAAAGCTCAGCTACACCTAGATAGGTTTTAGGTGAGGGTTTGTAGCTACGAAAATTCTCAGCTGAAAAGATATAATCCCAAGGTAGATTAGAGAATCTAGCCAGATCAACGAGCAACCTAATGTTGCCGTTAGACAACGTACAAATAATATATTTTTCCTTGAGCTTATTTAATCCTTGTACCGTATCGGCCCAAGGCGCTAATCTATGCCACACCAAATTGAGGTGGCATTTTTGTTGTTCTGATAGATCTAAGATATGATATTGAATGAGTAAATCTTCTAGAATTGAACGATGAATATCATCAATAGAACTCCAATTGTTTACACCTGAAAGAACTTTGTCCATAGCCGGTCTATACCCAGCTCTCCAATCTAGAGCAAATTGATCTGCATCAACAGGTAGATGCATTTTTTTTATTTCATTCACAATAGAGGAATGCCAATCAACAACGGTACCAAATACATCAAAAGCGAGGACTTTAATATTACCTAATTTTGTCATCAAAAATTCCTTTTATTGATTGTTTATGATGATACATCATCTTCCCTGATTAATATTTAAAATCCATCCACAAGGGAATAGTGTTATTTTTAATCAAAATAAGAGTAAAGCAATTTCTATAGTCGTAGAGTAAACACTATTTTTTGAAATTTGATGGCATTTATGCTTTTATTTCGAATGATGATAATTGTAGGTCAAAAGGAACGTTAATGAAAAATCTGTTGAGTAGAATCAGTCAACATGCCTTAACGAAATTTGATCAAGTCACAGGAACAGAATCGCCTAAACTGTATTTTAATGAACAAGGGCAACTTAGTCCGATCATTGAAAAATTATCACAACTTCATCAAAAGTATCGTCCTACCCCATGGCTATCTAATCGACATTTGCATTTGCTTTATTTTGATGTAATAAAAAAACGTAGTATTTCTTTAAATTATGATCGTATTGATCAGTTGAACATGCAAGATGGCGGAATAACTGGAATCGCATGGTTAGGTACTGATTTACCTCCCAATACCCCAACGATATTAATATTACATACCATTACAGGTACACCAGAAAGCATGAGCGAACTGGTACAAGACTTACATCGCTATACAGGATGGCGTATTGCCTTGTGTTTACGGCGAGGTCATGCAGGTTTACCAATGCCTGTTCCTAAAATTAATTTATTTGGGTTAACTGAAGATCTACGTGAACAACTACAATATATTCAGGAGAAATATCCTTCCTCTGCTTTATATGCTATGGGTTCATCTGCTGGGACTGGATTATTAGTTCGTTATTTAGGGGAAGAAGCTGAAGCAACACCACTTAAAGCAGCTTTTGCTTTATGTCCAGGCTATAACACTGAATCAGGATTTCGTGCGGTACATCCATTCTATAGTAAAGTGATGACCAAAAAACTGATCACTAAGTTTATTAAGCCTTATCAGGAAACTTGGAAAAATACTGAGTCACTTACTAAGATTCTAAACAGTAAGTCATTATTTGATTTTGAACAAACTTATTACGAAATGGCTGGTTATCAGGACTATATAAGTTATTGTAATGCAACGAACCCTATTCTTGTTTTAGAAAATGTGAAAACGCCATTATTAGTTCTAAATTCAGAAGATGATCCCGTATGTAATATTCATAATTTTGAACCTTATAAAGCCACAGTCAGAAAAATGCCTAATATCGCAGTAGTAACAACAAAAAAAGGCAGTCATTGTGGGTTTTATCAAGGAGTATTCTCAACAAATTCTTGGGCATCTCAATTAGCTGCTGATTTTTTCCTACTTGAAGAGAATAAACACAGCTCAACATAAATTTAATTTGAAGCATATTATTGACTGTTAGAGCTCTTTTTAAATTTCTCTGGAAATGCAGGTATATAATTAGGAAAGTTACTAAATTATTTTTTTGAAGATAACACTTATGTTTTTTGATCACAAACAAGTTTTAGAGGTCTCTAGTTTTTCAACACTTGTAAGTACACAGTTCCAAAAAGAAAATAATGCAATTTGTTGGTCTAGAAATTTACATGGAAACTTTAAAGAAATAGTCGAAAAATTAGAATTAAAAGAAGATATCACAGAAGTATCCAGAGAGGATTTAATGGGCTTAAGTCTTTCAGAGGAAGGAAATATTGCTAGAGAGATCATTTTAGCAGATATACAATTACTTTCTGATTTTGGAGCTTCACCTACACTCAATTTACTTAAGAAGTATCAACGAGACGAAGAATTTGATTTTATATCTACTGATGTCTACTCTTACCATGTAGATCGCTCTCCTATAGAAGTTGATACTTATTTGTGTACTTATTACGGGCCTGCGAGCGATATTTTGCCGCAAGATCAAGCACAACAAAAAATTTTAATTCCTGAAATTAGAGCGGAATTAAAAAAAATATACGATGGACCCGAAAGTGAATTTGATTCTTTTTTAAAAGAATTTTTCTTTGATTTACATTATCAAGCTAAACCATGTGCAGAACCAATAAATTTAGGTATAGGTAATCTTTGGCGTTTAGCTGTAGATCATCCTACACAACAAGTTTCACCCTGTATTCATCGTGCACCTACTGAAATGAATGCTGAATGTAGATTGTTATTAATTTGCTAAGTAAAGAATATAATATTAAACATGATTTAATATCAATTATATTTAAACGCATTATGAATCTTATTTAATCCCAATTAAATTTAACATTATAAATATGTAATGTAGAAATAAGGATATTTTTTTATTCCTATGATATTTGTAATGTTTTATTTTCCATCAAAGAATGAAAATTACTATTTTCATGCAAGTATATGTGATAGATAAAACATATAATATCAATTATATTTAGACTATATTTTTATTTTATTGATTTATCATTAATTAGAGTGTTTATTGTATTCCATAACAAACCAATTATGTGTAATTCTGGAATAATAATGAAAATATCTTTTCTTACTCTTTCTTTACTGATATCAATGAGCACTTTTGCTGCGGATCAAATCAATATTAGTGAAGTAGATAAAATCACAAATCAACAAATTTCTGAACTAAACAAAAAATGTATGCAAGACAACTACATGAGTGAAGAGTGTAAAAAACTCCAACAAGGTAAAACCACTCAAAAAGATAGTGCAAAAAAAGAAACGAATACAAAACATGCTTACTATTAACCTCTTCTTATAGCCAAGAGTCCAGCATGGTACATGCTGGACTTTTTAAAATATCAATCCAATGTAAATAAATTTTTAAAGAAGACAATAACATAGTGTGTTTTTAATTTTTGCTTATCATTTAAATTGGAGCGTATTTCTTGATCTATTTCAGGGGTGTGGTACGGATGGAGAAATGGAAACAACGAATGTACAATATAAAGCCCATCATTATCACCAAATCGATTTGAAAGCCGACTATAAGAATTCACCGCCAGATGTATGTTTGCTTGATCTCTCTGAATATTGTGTTTCATATAGATTACGATTAGAGAGATTGTCCAAGCAATCATAATAGACGGAATAAATATATATAAGAAAAAATCCTTACTTATCGAATATACTAATGTATCCAAAATAATAATTATAATAAGCTGAGTCATCACCTTTATTTTATCTTTTTTTGAACTTTCTCTAATAAAGTACTTCATTTGATTGTAAAAGATCAGGATAAAAGAAAAATTCAATATTCCTGTTATATTTTTTTTACTTTCAATAGTCGTTGGATTTAAATATTTTGATTGTTTTATTTGTAATAAATTTATTTTATCAATTTCATATATATATTCTCTATGGTATGCCTTATGAGCATAACGATATAAAATAAATGGTATTTGGTAGAAGCCAAAAATTATCCACCTTATATAAAATTTTAATTTTTTATTTCGAACAACCCTCCAATGTAAATCGGCATGCATGAAAACTCTTAGGTAGGGTAAACTAAAAAAACCATTAATAAGTATAAACAAAGGGGTAAAGTAGACATGCCTTGGATATAGCGTATAAAAGAATAATGTCAGCAAAAAGATAACATGAATCATTAATATTTTATTTCTAGTACTGGCATTAAATTGACTAATCTCTTTTTCATAAGCTCTGTCGGAATGAAGCTGTATAGCTAATTCTTTAAGTTCTGTTGTATTGTTCATTATAATTCTCATTTTGCTGTTTTTAATATAAAGTCTTATTTGTATTTTGACCTTTAATTATGAATTCTAATTATATGTTGTGCTTAAGATGTCACATAATAATGTAAATTTGTTTTTAAAAATCACACAATATGTGATAAGTATCTTTATTTCCCAATTTTAATTCAAGCAATAAAAACGTATAGATTAAGTTGTAAATAAATAAAAACACAATTAAATCAGCATGCTAAATTTTATAATATAATCTGCCATGGATTTTCTTGAACTTTTTTCTGTAAAAATTGAATAAAACATTTAATTCGAGGGCTTTGAAGTTTTCTATTCGCATAGATAACATATTGGGGTTCTGTTATTGCAGAGCGGAAGTGCATTAAGATTGGAACTAAACGACCAAGTCGAATATCTTCACCAATATGATAATCTGCTAAGCGCACGATTCCCTCACCTCTTAATGCAAGATCTCTTAAAAATGTGCCTTGAGAAAATGATGCGATGGCTTTAATTGGCACAGTAAAGCTCTCATTATTTTCCACAAAGTCCCAATTGTTCCAATTACTGGAAAAATTAAAGTGCAAGCATCGATGCTGTAGTAATTGCTGTGGATGCTCAGGGACACCATATTTTTCTAAATATAGTGGTGAAGCACAAGTAATCCACTCACTGTCTCCAAGCCGAGTAGCAATTCTGGATGAAGATGGGAGAATACCACCATAAATTGCAATATCTACACCTCGGTCAAATTCATCTTGATAGACTGCATTTAGTTCAAAATCAACGGTTAATGTAGGGTATTGTTCAAGAAATTCTGGTAACCAAGGCAAAATTTGGTGTTGTGCAAAAGTTGGCATTGTTCTTATTTTTAAAATACCGCTCACTCGGGTGGGAAATGCCTCAGCGAGTGAATCTGCCTCATGCATAGCAGCAATAACATTTCTGGCACTTTTTAAGTAAGCCATGCCTTCCTCGGTCAAACTGAGTTGTCTAGCTCCTCTTTGAATCAGACGAACGCCCAAACGATTCTCTAATCGACTAATGAGTTTGCTAATTGCAGATGGTGTTAAATCATTTGCTCTTGCAGCAGCAGAAAAGCTTCCATGTTCATATGACCAAATAAAAGCCATTAACTGTCGATAGTTATCCATAGTACCTTTCATTTGCATGTTTCTATATTTCTTTGAATATAACAGAGATTAATTTACATGAACTGTGCCTAATATTCACATCTAGTTTGAATAAGGCGCAATCTACGCCAGATATGCTTTTGCTAGTATCTCTAACAGATGACTTTATTTTAAGGATAGCAGAATGTCTAAGCAGAGAAATCCAGATTACTCCATTAATGAAGAACTTATGCCTTTTCAGCGACCACAAGTTCCATATATGTCAGCAGATCTTGTTATACCTGGAGTTCTAGATGATGCACTAAAAGATGATGATTTATGGGTACCCACTTCTGAATCTGTCAGCTTTAAACCGTTACTATTAAATACAAGTGCTGGTTATTATGTAAACTTATTACGTGTCCGTAAAAGTGGTGTGTTATCTAGACATCGCCACACAGGCACAGTACATGCGTTTGTACTTAAAGGGCGTTGGTATTATCTTGAACATGATTGGATAGCTGAAGAAAAGTCTTTTGCTTATGAACCTCCTGGTGAAACACATACGCTTTTTGTTCCTGATGATGTGTCAGAAATGATTACTTTATTTATTGTACATGGTGGCTATACCTATGTAGATCCTTATGGTAAAGCTGTAGGCTATGAGGATGTCTTTACCAAATTAGAAGCAACACGTGAACACTATAAAAAAATAGCTGTTCCTGAAAGTGAACTACAAAAGATCATTCGATAATTTATTTGATTTTTTATAATGCCAATTTATTTAAAATTGGCATTATAGTATTTAAATAAAGAATGCTTTAATCTAATCTTTTCATAAAATCTCTTTTATGTAATTAAACTTTCCAGAGCATTAAACCAGCTTGATAACCTGCCCCCAAAGTCCAAAACAAAATAATATCACCTTCTTTAATTAACCCTTTTTTCAATCTACTTGCGTAGGCAATAAACAAGCTATTCGCCCCTGTATAACCATACTGATCTCCAATGTATTCAATTTTATCCCAAGGAATATTTTTTTTCTCTTGTAAGAGATCAATATTAAATTTTGTAAATTGTGAAAATAAAAAACATGAAATATCCTCTAGATTCAACTGATTTTTTTCGAGCAAATCATCCAATGCATCAGCAGCAAATTCAACACTTTCTACACCACTAAATGTACCCCAACGAATTTTTTCATTATTACTGGTATGACTTTGAGAAAAACCGTTTGGAGGTAACACGATACTATCTTTAAAACTACTATCTGTTCTATATATTCGATCCATCATACCTGAATCCGTTTTTTCTAACGTCTTTTCAAGAATAATAGCTGCCGCTGCATCACCAACAATCGTTGAAGGTATTGGTTTGGTTTCACATCCAATTTTACTCATATGATCTGAACCAACAACTAAAGCTCGTTTATATATTTTATTTGAATTTAATATAATTGCGGCTTGCTCTAAAGCCATAAACATACCTAAACAATTTGCGTTGATATCAAAACATACACACTCATTTTTTATACCTAATATTGAATGTAGCCAGAGCGCATTCGTTGGTGCCAAATACTCAAGGGTTGTAGAGGTGAAAATAATTATGTCAATATCACCATTTTCGATGTTATGTTTTTTAAGTACATTATTCGAAGCTGAAATTGCCATAGTAAGAGAATTTTCATCACTATTTGATATGACATGTCTTTTTTCACGACCAACTTTTCTAAATATCTCAATGAGTTTCTCTGTATCATCAAACTTATCAAGATAGTACTGATTATGCCGTATAGTGCTAGGGTGATACGTATCTATTGCAGCAAGTTTTAAAGATAAACTACTATTTTCTTGGATCGAATTAGCAATATTCATTTTATTAAGTATCATTTTAGAAGTCGGAATATATTTTTTATAGAATAAAATAAACCAACTCAATGGCTAAATAAATCATCAATCTAATTGACTATTATTTAATAGATTTTTCTTTATAATAAAAAATTCAATAAAAAAATATTTAAATCAATTTAAATAATATAAAAAATTAACACAACATTTTTAATTAATATATTAATAATTAAAGAGGCGTTAAGTATAAAAATGAAATATGTGAAAAAACATCAAATACTCTTTTAAAATTATCAGAAGTTGCACTCACTTCTAGAATGCAACTTCTAGGTTGTTAAATATTATAACTTTTAATTATTTCCAAGACATTTCACCGGTATGGACTTTAGAACTTAATTCCAGTGAACTTTCTTCATTGAGTGTAGGGTATATTTTCTTAACCTCAGCAATAACTTTACTGGAATCTTTATATTTTTGATTTTTTAATATCTTCTCATAATTTTTAAGATATTGTGCTGTGAAATCAATAGATTGACCACCTTTTGGTATGTCACCTAAATAGTGCCCTGGAATGACTGTGCCTGGATGTAACTGTTTCATTTTACTCAGCGTATTTAACCAATCTTTACGTGATTGCAGTGTTTGGGTATCTGCTGTCCATAAATGAATGCCTGATGAAACACCAACACCACCTAAAATAGTACGATTGCTTGGTACCCATAAATAAGCTGCATAAGATTGAGCTGATTTGACTTCAATTTTTTCTCCATCTAAAGTCAGGCTATGATTGCTCAAAACAGTTGGAACAATTACATTTTGGGGTGCATTTTCTTTTAAAATAGGCCCCCAATAAGCAAGCTTATCTTTTTTAGTTGCTTCAATATGTTTAACGACTTCAGCAGTTGCGACTACTTTGGTATTAGGAAAAGCTTTTACAATTGGCTCTAAACCAAAATAGAAATCAGGATCACCTGCGGTAATAATAATTTCACTAAGATTTTTCCCACTGGCTTGTATCATTTTTACCAAGTTTTCACCATCTTTAACGCTGAACTGGGCATCGACTAAAATGGCATTTTTGTCACCTGAAATTAAGGTTGATGACACAGGGAATATTGCTTGCGTTTGAGGATTATAAGTTTGAAAGTTTAATGGAGCTGCAAATGTTGCTGTACTGAGAAATATTGTACTCAGAGTCAATGTTGATGCATATTTATTCATAATTACACTCATGTTGAATTATCGTATTGATCAATAATAATGTGTTATCCATATTCACATCGTCAGAAAAATCTCACATTGTTTAGAGAGACTATTTTTCCTCATAAATACTCAAATTAAATATATTGAGTCGCCATCCGTACCTTGATTTGATTATATTAATACCAAAAATTACTTTTAGTAAGTACTTACCAAAAAGTAAGTATTGAATAAATTGTATTTATTTTTTGAGCTTGTTCAAAATGTAAAATTAAGCTGTTCACCAAATGGGGCGTAAAGCCCCATCGTTCACATTTGCTATAAAGGAATGATTCACGGCGCCATTCATATGACACCTATAATCCCAGTTATTAAATCTATCTACTCAAAAATAGAGCTTTAAATAAATTTAGTGTGTTTCCCCCCCAATCACACAATGCAAAATATTATGTTGTTGGGGGAGACTATTAATCCCAATTGCCAAAGGGATTTTCAAACAATTGCCATAACTCTGTACCTAATGACATTTCATAATCTGTTAGTAAACAATGATCAAATTGTCGTATTAAATCTGCCTCATCCATATCCATACCAATTAAGACAATTTCCTGTCTAGAATCTCCAGTTTTTTCATCCCAGTTTTTTTCAATTGCTGCGATGCTTTGTGCATCCTGTGGCCAATGTTCTTTTTCTACCTCATTCCACCATTGTCCAGCAATACCATATCGTGCCATAGCACCAGCCTGAGACCATGAACAAGCCATACTCGGTTCTGTGGCAATCCAGAAAAAACCCTTGGAGCGTATCACACCCTGCCATTTTGAATGGATAAAATCGTAAAAACGCTGAGGATGAAAAGGTCTGCGAGCATGGTAGACAAAACTGTGAATACCATATTCCTCTGTTTCAGGACGATGTTCCCCACGTAACTCTTTTAACCACCCTGCTGCCTGAGAAGCCGCATCGAAATCAAAAAGATGAGTATTTAAAACTTGATTTAGGTTAACTTGACCAAACTGACAAACCTCAATTTTCGCTCTAGGATTTAGTTTATGTAAAATTGCAAATAATTGCTGTTTTTCACTCTCATCTATTAAGTCAATCTTATTTAAAATTAGTACATCACAAAATTCGATTTGATCTATTAATAAATCAACCACATTTCTTTCATCTGCTTCACCTAATGATTCTCCGCGTTCTTGCAAACAATCATAAGAATGAAAGTCTTTCAGAAAATTAAATGCATCTACAACTGTAACCATGGTATCCAGTCGAGCAAATTCATTTAAAGATCGGCCATGCTCATCCTCAAAAGTAAAGGTTTCTGCCACTGGTAAAGGTTCAGAAATACCTGTCGATTCAATAACAAGTTGATCAAATCTGTTTTCTAGTGCTAATCGACGTACTTCAAGCAATAAGTCTTCACGCAATGTACAACAAATACAGCCATTACTCATTTCAACTAATTTTTCATCAGTTCGAGATAATTCAGCACCACCTTCCCGAACCAGTGCAGCATCAATATTTACATCAGACATATCGTTAACGATGACAGCTACGCGACGTCCTTCACGATTATTTAAAATATGGTTCAATAACGTTGTTTTTCCAGCACCTAAAAAACCAGATAAAACAGTAACAGGCAATTTCACTGGATTTACTAGAGAAGTATCCATGAGTTTCTCACTTCTATTGATGAAAAGGTTTTTGTGTTGTCTCAAGACAAATTAAGAAATTTGAGCATTAACGTGCTATACATACAGATGGTATGAATGGCTTAAGTTATGGAGTTACAAGGGGACGATTGCTGCTTATGATCAGCTCCCCAATGGCGATAACCAGAACTATCTATATGAATTTGGCCAGAGGCATAAATGCCCAGTCCCATATTGAGCATCAAGCCTTTTTCCCTCCAAAATTTACAGAGTTTATTTTTATTTTGCTCAATCTCTTGTCGTTGGAGTTGCGTCGGATGCGTTGGGCCAATTCGAAAATCCATTGCAGCATTTAACACATGTTTGGATGCCCCAGCTCCGCCTGCACAACGATTTAAATGATCGTTTCGATATACTGAACTCACCGTAAAATCGTTAATAATTCCATCATCACGTAACCGCTTTAAAATATTTAGAGTTGGAATGATATTCCCCCACAGTTCTTGAGGTGGAATCTCATATGCAGGGGTATTACATTTTTGCCAATCTCTTGCGGTCTGAAACAATTCAAAATCTGGAACAATATTATCTAGAGCATGCTGGTGTAAAAAGGCTTTATATTTTTGAACCTTTTGTTGTTGACTGGGGTATGAAATCCAACTGATATAATCATCAGGCGCTATTTTAACAATCGAATTACCTTGCTCTTGATAAGGTTGAGTAAGATTTTGTTTGGGGGTGTTTGAAAAATGAATAGAGGTTGTTTGTTGCCCTATATTTCGTTGACTACATGCCACCGTAAATAGCACCAGAAATAAAGCAAATGTGCGTTTCATAAAGACCAACCACGATTATTACTTGTCATCTATGCTGGATAACAAGCCTCAAAATTTAATGTAATGTTATAACATAACAATAATATTGCAAGATCCTTATGCTTAAATCTTATTTAAAAATATAATTCCACACTACATATTATTGATTTTACTTACTTTATTTTTTAATTTGACTTTCGGCAACCTGAACCATTTTCACTGGGAATGATCACCACTCAAATATTGGTGCCTATCTATTGACAACCTCCATTAAATGTTATGTTATAACATAACATTTAATGATTGAAATTTAGCTATTTTATGATTACCCGTTCTACTCTGCCAGATATTTCATTACTCTCCTCTGCTAATTCTCACCCCTATCCTTTAGATTGGGTTGGTATGGAAAATATTAGTTTACCTCTATATATAGAAAATACTTTATGTCTTTGCAAGGTGAATGCTTATGTTAGTTTGGATGATCCCTATGCAAAAGGCATACATATGTCACGTTTGTATACTCGCTTATTGGAACTCAGTTCAATTCAAAATCTAACGCTGTTGGTCATTGAAACAGTATTAAAAGACTTTTTATTAAGTCATCAATCTTTATCCAAACATGCCAAGATTGATTTATATGGCGAACTTCCTCTTGAACAACCTGCATTAATAAGCCAACTATCTGGATGGAAAAGCTACCCATTTCATTTATCTTGTCAATTACATCAACAGCAATTTAAAGCGACACTTGGCATTGATATTGCCTATTCCTCAACCTGCCCATGCTCAGCAGCACTCGCACGAGATCTCATTCAAAAAAGTTTTCAAGATGCAATCCTCTCTGAAAAAATTCAGCCTAATCGTCCTGATCAGATTTTTACTTGGTTAGGTACCACAGACGCTATAGTTGCTACACCACATAGTCAAAGAAGTTTAGCTCAGTTGAACTTTGATCTATCCCCTGCGATACAAAAACCTCTTCCTCTTATTCAATTGATTCATCATGCAGAAAAAGCTTTGGCCACTCCTGTTCAGACTGCAGTAAAACGAGTTGATGAACAAGCCTTTGCTTTAGCCAATGGACAAAACTTGATGTTTTGTGAAGATGCACTACGTCGGTTGTATCATGCTTTTATCAATTATTCAGATATTACAGGCTTTAATTTTAAAGTTATTCACGCGGAAAGTTTACATGCTCATGATGCTGTAGCCCAAGGAACATGGACAAAATCATCTCTATAAACAAATAAACATCATTGAAAATTTACCATTGCATTTGTTCTAAAATTATTTTTGAGAGATAAAAATATTATGATTCGTAAAAACCCTTCAGGTGATTTACCAATTATTGATCAGTCTGCATATGTTGATTATACCGCGATTGTTTGTGGCAAGGTCATCATAGAGGCCAATGTTTTTGTGGGGCCATATGCTGTCATTCGTGCAGATGAAGTGGATGAAAATGGAGAAATGAATGCTATTTTAATTAAAGCAAATTCAAATATCCAAGATGGCGTAGTTATACATTCTAAAGCTGGAGCCGCAGTAACAATTGGACATCATTCCTCTATTGCACACCGTTCCATTATTCATGGGCCATGTGAAATTGGAAATCATGTTTTTATTGGCTTTAATAGTGTTCTCTTTAATTGTAAAGTCGGTGACTATAGTGCAGTGCGTCATAATTCAGTTGTTGATGGCTGTCATTTACCTACTCATTTTTATGTTCCAGCTATGCATTATATTCATGCTGAAACCAATTTAAGCCAATTCCCTCCTGTAGATATCTCCATCAACGAGTTTTCAGAAAGTGTTGTAAATACAAATATTGAATTAGTACTCGGCTATAAGGCATTGCAAAATGAATTTTAAACATTTGCCCAACTTAATTATTCGTAATGCTAATGTTGTTAATGAAGATACCTGCAAAATTCAAGATATTTTAATTCAACAAGGACGTGTTAGCAAAATTGAGCCACAAATTACAGGCTTTTATCAAGCCAAAGAAATTGATGCCAATGGTGCTTGGTTAATGCCTGGAATGATTGATGATCAAGTTCATTTTCGTGATCCTGGTTCTGCTCATAAAGGTGGTTTTTTATCTGAGTCAAGTGCAGCTGCAGTGGGTGGAATTACTAGCATAATGGATATGCCAAATACCCATCCACCAACGTTAGATTTAGTTACTTTACAAGATAAAAAAGACCGTGCTGCAAAGCTATGTATGACAAATTACGCTTTTCATTTTGGAGTAAGTGCAGATAATTTAGATATTGTTGAAAACATTGATCCTAAAAGCATCAGTGGTATCAAAGTATTTATGGGTGCATCTACAGGGAATATGCTTGTTGATGATCTACAGATTTTAGAACGCTTATTCGCAAATGCTCCGACTATTTTACTCACACATTGTGAGTCAACTCCTCGTATTCGACATATGGAACAGTACTATCGTCAACAGTATGGCGAGCATATCCCTGCAATTTTACATCCTAAAATTAGAGATAAACATGCTTGTTTCGAAAGTACACGTTTAGCTGTATCGTTGGCAGAAAAATATGCTACCCAATTACATGTTTTACATATTAGCACTGCTAAGGAATTGTGCTTATTCAAAAATATTCCTTTAGATAAAAAATATATTACAGCAGAGGTATGTGTACATCATCTAAGTTTCGATGATCGTAGTTATGGTCGCTTAGGTCATCAAATTAAAACCAATCCAGCCATTAAAACTGTACATGACAAAAATGCATTAATAGATGCTGTTGCTCATTCGCATCGTCTTGATATTATTGGTACAGATCATGCACCACATACTTGGCTAGAAAAACAGCAATCATATTTTGATGCTCCTTCTGGTTTACCCTTAGTACAACATGCATTACCTGCGTTAATGGAGCTTGTCGCAGAACAAAGACTTTCAATTGAAACACTTGTAAAAAAAACCTCACATCAGGTTGCAGACTTATTTCGTATCAAAGATCGAGGGTATATTCGTGAAGGTTATTGGGCAGATTTAGTGCTAATAAAAGATAACCATGATCAACAGGCAGTTTCACAACAACGTAACTTTATGCACTGTGGCTGGACACCATTTCAACATAAAACTTTTCGTTATTTAGTCGATACAACCATTATTTCAGGGCAACTCGCATGGCATCAACAGCAACTGTTTTTAAATTGTCGTGGTATGGCCTTAGATATTAACCGCTAATAAGCACCACTTCCCCTACATTGTTTATACAGTATAGATCTGCTTGAAGATATTTTTTAAATAAGATTTGGGACATCTAGCGTGGTTTTAATTTGATCTAAAACCACGGCGGTTTTAAACCACTGTACGTTTTCATTCTGATGAAAAAGCTCATCACATAATGTTTGAAAGCGCCCCATACTAGGCACCAACAGCACTAACATAAAATCGGCCTCACCTGTAATGTAGTAGCATTGTTGTACTTCTGGTCGGGAGAAACTTTCTTTAAGTAAGTCTAAATCGACCACATGTGTTTTGTGTACTCTTACTTCAACCAAAATAGTAATTACCTGACCAAGTTTTTCCGCATTAAGTACAGCAACTGTCTTCGCAATATAACCACTCTCTTTTAATTTTTGAATACGGCGCTGTACAGAAGCAGTTGATAAATGAACTGCTTCAGCAAGCTCTCGTAAAGGTGTTAAACAATCCTTTTGCAATAGATCAAGAAGTAACAGATCAAATTTATCTAATGTCATGTTTAATCTTATAGTGAGAAAATTTCTTAATAATAGTAAGAAATACAAGGCTATTTATCAATTGTTATGCAATAAAATATTGCTGGTTTTTTTGATACATAAAGAATTATGCGCACCTCACCAAATACTCAATTGGGTATTTTATTCAATATCATTGCTTCGCTTTTATTTGCCCTAATGTTTGCATACAGTTCTTTTTTGGACTCATTACAAGGCAATGAAATATATGGCTGGCGTATTCTGCTTACTTTTCCATGTTTGACGTTATTTATAGTATTACAAGGTAAGTGGTCTCAAGTGAGCTGCATTTATAAACGTCTTTATTTGGAAAAATATTTCATTTTTACAAGATTATTATCGGCTTTTCTGATTGGCTTTCAACTTTGGTTATTTATGTGGGCGCCAAGTCACCACTATGGTCTAGATATATCACTTGGCTATTTTATCATGCCAATTACCATGGTTATTGTTGGTCGATATGCTTTTAAAGAGCAATTGACTAAAATGCAGAAACTCTCTTGCTGTTTTGCTATATTTGCCATATTGAACTTACTCTTGTTTTCTCAAACACTTAGTTGGCCAACCTTAGCTGTATGTCTAGGTTATCCAGTTTATTTTTGGCTAAGACAAAAAAGCAATACAAATAATATTGCTGGACTATGGTTTGATTTATTATTTAGCCTACCTATAAGTTTATTCTTTATTATTAATGATGGCGGTGTATTTGAACAATCTATGCAGCACCCACACATCATTGGGCTTATTTTAGGTTTAGGTCTAATTAGTGCATTAGCTTTAGGATTCCAATCTCTGTCAGCACCTCACCTTAATTTAAGCCTTTTTGGTTTGCTCGTTTATGTTGAACCTATATTTTTATTGATAGTATCAATAATATTAGGTGAAAATATTCAACCAAGAGAATGGCCAACCTATATTGCAATTTGGTTTGCTGTGTTTGTATTAATGATAGAAGGTTTACTCAGTTTAAGGAAAACTAAGCATTGAGATTTACTTCTTTACACTCAATACGGTCACTCTCTTATAGTTGTACCTCTATATTAGCTTCAATATCAAATATCTAGAGTTTTGAATTAAAATCTAGCACATTGAATATGTTACCAGTACACCCATAGTCCGATTAGGGAGTTTCTATATGAAAAAAATGTTATTGAATAGCGTATGCATAAGCAGTCTCTGTGCTATATCCTCTACACTTTTTGCTGCTCCTATAGCAACTCAACATGTATTAAGTGAACGTTTTAACCTGTGCTCAACCAAAGCACAAGGTATTATTGAACAGGCTGCTTGTTTGAGTGATGAAGCCGAACTGCAAAATACACGGTTAGACCATGCTTATACTTTATTACAGTCAAAGTTAGATCAAAAACAAAAAGCAGATCTTGCTATAGCACAACGTCTATGGCATAGCACTCGTAATAGTGATTCAATTTTTGAAGCAACCCTTTTCGATCAATCGCAACCAGAAAATTTGCAAATGCAGCTAAATGAACTACAACGTATTAAGTTTAGAGCAGATCAATTGGAAAATTACATTAACATTATTAACTAAAGACAGACCTAACTGAGTTCAAAATGAAAAAAAATGTTTTTCTTCAAATTGCTATGATCATTTTTACATCACTGCTTTCAATGTCTAGCTTTGCTGAATCGAAACAAAGCACGATGCAATTTCCTGATTCATCTTACACATATGCAAAATTACAACCAAGTTATGCTCAATGTATTCAGAAAAGTGATAGCGTAACATTCAAGTTAAATGATTGTATTACTGAGGAATTTGATTATCATCAAAAACGTGTTCATCGATATTTTGAAAATATTATTAATCTACCGGATAGTGTAAGTAAGGATAAATTGATGAATGAAATTGCAGATTGGTGGGTGAATACTAAAAAATATTGCACTTCAGAAATACTCGATGAACAATCTTGTAATTTAAATCGTATTGCGAATTTGGCTGATAAAATTCAAAACAACTAATTTTGCTTTTAGTTGTTCAAATAATGTATGTCCGATCATCAAATCAGGCATACATTATTTTAAATGAATAATTAATTCGGTTTACTTCTTAATTTATTTAGATCTATCACATTAGATATCAGCATTTACCTCATACTAAGATGTATGGATTTGCATTTATACATTGATATAAATATCTTCTATGTGGTTATTATGGCTTTCTTTGGTACGATAATTTATCGGAGTGAACCCCTGTTTTTTAGCAATATTGAGAATTTCACATGCGGTTTTAAAATCTATAGTTTTACCTATGCTTAATGGTTTCTCTTGGCTATTCATAGACAATGCTATTGTTTCTGATAAGCATGCTAAATTCAAACCTGCAGGCATTCTCACCATATTGCAATCACTATAAAGTACAGGATTAGGTTGTTGAACTAAGCCACCTTCATAAATTTTTATATGTTTATTATTAATAAAATCAAAAGGACGTGCCACATCAAATACCACAGCATTTTCTTTAATATACTGAGTATTTAAAAATGCCTTTCCTTCACTGGTAGCAGAAATCACCATATCTGCTTTAGCAAGCGCAAGTTGATAGTCAGATACAATACATAGTCCAAGTTGAGAAAAATCTTCTGTCATTTGGTGTAAATCACAATGCTCTATTTGAGTTGTTTCTATATAACGTCTTAATTTATCAAAAAATGAACCATGGACAATTTCATATTGAGTATCACGACAACTTTCCACTAAATATGGCAGTAATTCTTGCTCTATTTTCAACTCACTACCAGGTCGACCAACTAGAATTAAATGACCATATCGATGTGCAACTCCTGCAACAATAAGTTTAGCTACAGATCCACGAGCTCCAACGACAACAGCATGGTGTGTAGATACATCAGTATCTTCAATCAATGAAAATATACTCTCAACAGTTGCTAATGCAGTAAGTGAATTCCCATTAGTAATGATGAGTTTTTTAGCTTCAGCATATTCTAAAATGGACTCCCCACCATGACTAATCACAGAGGTATAAGCACCTAAGCCAATAAATTCAGCACCATTATCTTTGGCAATATCTAGATATTCTAGCATTAGGTTTAATTTCTCTTGTGTACTCAGTTTAAGCATATCTTGAGGGCTAAGAGGAGATAAAATAAACATTCCATCAACATAACATTGATGATTATAAACAGTAAATAATGCTGCTACATCTGGACTTGGGTCAACATGAGCAATTTCCAAAAACTTATGAGTAAGTTTCAATAATTGATCTGAGCTAAAATTTTGTTTTATTGCATAAGGAAAAGTATGAATCGAATCTTCAAGGGAAGTACTATGGATGAGAAAAGCAAATTTTTTCCCAGCTTTTAAGTGACCATTTTTTTGGTTATATTGAATATCGGCAATTGGTGTATTTCCTACAAATGAGACAGGATATGACTCAGATAATGCAGGTAATAATGCTTGATCCAGTTGAATCAACTGACAAAAAAATAGGTCATAACGCCCTTTTTCAATAATTTCACACACGACTTCCAAAGCATCAATAAAACGGTCTATATCTATCTTTTCTATAATTAGAGGAGGTTCAAAACGAATAGCACATGGTTTAGACAAGAGCGGCATGACAAAAATTTTATGTTGTCTTAGTAAATATCCGCAAATCGTATACGCCAAGCTCCCATTATTATGACAAAAATTAATCATCATATTGTATTGGGCATTAGAATCAAAGAGTTCAAAACTACGCATTAATCCTAACCCATTAAATCGAATAATATGAGAATATCTAAATAAAAGACGATCTAGTTGTTGATCCAGATAATGACTAAGTTCTTGAACTTTTTTATAAAGTGCTATATCTGGGTCATTTAAATAATGTAATACAGATAAAGCGATTGTTGCAGCGAAGGCATTATTCGCAAACGTTGAACTATGTTTTTTATCAAATTCTAAAGTATGAAATTTTTCGCTATAAATGGCTGTACCCACAGGTACTAAACCACCACCTAATGCTTTTGAAAATAAAATACAGTCTGGATAAATTTCAAATTGCTTTGCTATGCAGATATCACCAGCACGCCCTAAACCTGTCTGAATTTCATCGAAGATCGACATAGTTCCAAATTCTTTACATAGTGATACCGATGCACTTAAAAATGCTTTGCTGGCAGGAATCATCCCTCCCTCACCTAATATAGGTTCAACTATAAATGCTGCATACTGTTGTGTAGATAATTTTTCCTGTAATGCAGAGATATCATTCAATTCAACATAATCATAATGTTCTTCATCATGAATAAAAGGTTTTTTAAAACGATTAGAGCCACTTGCAGATAATGCAGCAAAGGTTTTACCATGAAAGCCTTTAACTACGCTCAAAATCTTACTTCGCCCCGTTTTGATACGAGCAAGTTTTAATGCTGCTTCTACTGTTTCTGCCCCACTATTACTCATAATACAACGACTATAGTAATCGTTATTGACCATCTTTATCAGCTGGCTTGCAAATACTTCAACAACTGTTGGAATATTAGGTTGGATGAGGCTTGCTTGATTATTTTTTATAAAATTTATAGCTGCATTTTTTAAAAAATCTGAATTATGTCCAAAAGATACTGCACCATATTGAGATAAATAATCGTAAACAAATGCACCATTTTCTAAAAATAAAATATTACCCTGAGCAGAAATAGGGTGAATTTCAATATTAAAGCTTTTTAAGAGTTTTTGACGATATTCATTAATTCTATACATTATAATTATTCCTTTATTCTCTTTGGTAATCTTATTTTATCTATGATTCTTATACATTTTTTCTATATAATTATTGCCTATGTTTTCCCCATGATTTAAAATCAGTAAGTATTTAACTATATGTAATTCATTATAATTTTTTATTAAATTTAACGTAGTAACTTGATTGTAGTATCCACAATTCGATTGTCTTTAAGTTTAATGTTATTAGTCGTATTTTTTATGATAATTCAATATATCATTTTGTCTTTAACTGATCATTTTTCATTATGTATGACTAAAAGATTTCAAGATTAGGAACAGCTAGAATCAGGTATAAACGCATTAAGCTAATTTTTTGCAATTAAGCTTGTATTTAAAATCACTAGGAATAGAACGTCAAAATCCATTTACATAGATCTATGATTCAATGTATTTAATTTTACACTAAAGTGCAATTTATTGATATTTAAAACTAGATTGCAAAATCATCAACATAAATTCTAAATTATTATCCATTGCATTTAAAACTTCGTATTCAGAATAAGTGATGGATGTAAGTCATATAACATATGATGTTGTCAGAATGTACTTCACATTCTTAGGTCTATTTATTGCTATGTCTGATTTTTTAAGGTTTCACTTTTTATAAATAATTTAATTTGCTTCTCTCTTTATAATTTGGCATAAGTAAATCAAATTTAAGTTGGTCGAAAAAATGAAAATTGTTTACTTAATTGGCATATCAAACTTAATCCTGTCATCCGCTGTTCAAGCACAAAGTATCCAAGAATGGGAAAATTGTACTAGTAAAATTGGTCGTAGTTTAAACACACTGGAGATTGGTAATATTGGTTATGAACAGGAACTTAAAAAACATTGTGGTGTACGGCCTGCAACTCATATAACTCAATATAAACTCGCCAATAGTATTGCTTATGATTTAATTCAAGCCAATCAGTGGAAAGTGAAATTTCAACAGCTACTTAAAAAAGATTATATTGCTGTTCAATCTGCACTTAGTGTTTCTGGAACAATGCAAAATGATGGAAATTGGTGGGTTGGAAGTGGCTACAACCCTCAGGGTGCTGGCGTAGATCAAGCAGCAATTGCTATAAACACAAAAACACATCAGGTGCTCGCCGTGTATGTTAAGGCAGGTGTATTACAGACCTATGGTTTTGACGAAAATACACAGGATGTTCCAGAAAAGTTGTGGCAATGGATGTCTGGAAAGACTGCAGCGGGTTAAAAATATTAATATCAGCATCGAATAAACTCTTATTTGGTGCTATTTATATTGAAGACAGGGAGCAACAATGCAAAAGAGTAATATCTTTATATCAACTATAATCCTATTCGGATTAACTGCATGCCAATCTCCATCTGTTAATACAGTTATACAAGATATATCTTCGCCAAATGGGAATTATCATGTAGAGGTTCGTCAATGTCGTGCTAATGATGTAATGTTTGGAAAAGCCACACAAGTTCAAGTATCTGTTTTGAAAAAAGGCTTAACCGAGAAATGTCGCACTACCATAAATTCAGTAGCACAATTTGATGTGTATACTATAAATTTAAATCATAAAGCTGAAGAGTTACAGCTAGTTTGGCGTTCTAATACAGAATTACAAGCATGGCATCCTAGTTTTACTTTATCTGAGCATAAGAAATACATTGGTCCCTCTTCAACGTATAGTATTAATAGACCTGTAAAGTTAAGTTTTAAGCCCATTAAATAATAATTTCTATCTAAATTTTCTAAAGATCTTGTACTTTTTTATAAATACAATTATTGTCATATGACAAAATTTTATTGTCATAGGTTTTAAGTATGCAATATCACACCCCCAATAATTTGTCTGAGTTGGAAATCAATCTCAAGAAAATTCAGCATACAATAAGTTTAGTTTGTAAGCGTGTAAATAGAGATCCCGCACAGGTTCGTTTACTACCCGTTACTAAAACTTTATCCATAGAGCAAATTCAGCAGGCAAATCAGTTAGGCTTTCGTTGCTTTGGTGAAAATAAGGTATTGGAGGCAAAATCTAAATATGAGGCCCTCCAACATTTAAATATAGACTGGATTCTAATTGGCCATCTACAAAGCAATAAGGTTAAATATGTAGCGAAATTTATAGCTGAATTTCACGCACTTGATAGTTATAAACTTGCTGAAAAACTTAATCATCGTTTGTTATTAGAACAGCGCCAACTCCCTGTATTTGTTCAAGTCAACACGTCCAATGAGGAAAGTAAATTTGGTGTACAGCCAGAGCAGGCTTTAGCACTGATTGAGCAATGTCAGGCATTAACACAACTTAAAGTGGTTGGATTGATGACACTTGCTTTACATAGCCAAGAACCAAATGAAGTCAGACGCTGTTTCCAAGTATTAAGAGAACTTCGAGATAATATTCAAAAACAATATCCAGAAATACAACGTCTCTCTATGGGGATGTCTGGAGATTTTGAAATTGCGATTGAGGAAGGTGCTACGGATATTAGAGTAGGACAGGCAATCTTTGGGGCAAGAAATTTACCAGATAGTTATTATTGGTCGGAGAGTAAGTAAAATGAGTCAGTGTTTTCAGTTGCGTATTTTTAAAAATGGTAAATTATTAGGAAACTTTGAGAGCCAAACAACACAGGCTCTATTTTCTATAAATGAGGTTTTTAGCTATCTACAGCCACATAATGAATTAAGTTTTGAACTTTATCGAGTAGTAGAGGATTCAAGATTACTTTTACAAAAAGATGGCGTGCTACAGCTACTCAGCACTACTGAGCAATATTTACCTTACTCACTTGAAAATTTATCCGATGGAGCGTAAAACCTCATCGTTCAGGGTGAGGATATAAGTGACTGGCGTAAGCCATATGACATATTTCGTCGCTTAATCTTATGCTATAAGGCTTTTGGTATATTAAATTGCTATAATTTGGCTATGAAAACCCTTAAATTACGCATAAAAGACAAACATTGTAAGATGCTAGATCAGCTCGCATCAGAGGTTAATTTTGTCTGGAACTATGTTAATGATTTGTGTTTCAAACATCTTAAACGTACAGGGCATTTTTTTAGTGCCTACGATATCAATGAATATACTTCGGGTACATCAAAACTGTGTAATTTGCATAGCCAAACTGTTCAGGCAATTACAGAGGAATTGGTCACACGTAGAAAGCAATTCAAAAAAGCAAAACTTAAATGGCGTGTGAGTAATAAGAAGTCGGCTAGACGTTCACTTGGATGGATACCTTTTAAAAAGGCTGCGATTAAATGCACGGATGGATCTGTTCAATATGGCAAGCGTCAATTCAAAGCATGGGATAGCTACGGCTTAAGCAAATACAGTGTTAAGACTGGTTCATTCGTTGAAGATAGTCGTGGTCGTTGGTATGTTTGCCTTGTTGTTGACTTACCGAAGCAGGAACAATCCACTGCAAAGCAATCTATAGGTATTGATTTGGGCTTAAAAGATGTGGCGACTTGTTCTGATGGCACAGTCATATCTAATCCTAAATTCTATCGAAAATATGAACAGCAACTCGGGATTGCCCAACGAGCAAGGAATAAAAAGCGTGTACGTGCCTTACACGCCAAGATTGTAAACTGTCGTAAAGACCATTTGCATAAAGCAAGTACGATGCTTGTTAAGAATAATGCACTGATAGTCGTTGGTAATTTAAGTGCTGCCAAACTGGTAAAAACTAAAATGGCTAAGTCTGTTTTAGATGCTGGTTTTTCGGCACTAAAAACAATGCTCAAGTATAAATGCGAGAACGCAGGGGTATCGTTTGAAGAAGTCAATGAAGCCTATACCACCCAAACATGTTCGTGCTGTGGCTCACGCTCCAGCAGTCCGAAAGGTAGAGCAGGACTTGGAATAAGAGAATGGCAGTGTCATGAGTGTGGTAGCTCATGGGATCGGGATATAAATTCCGCACTGAATATTCTTCTTACGAAACAGTGTTTCTCAGGACATAAGCGTCTAGCGGTAGGAATCACCCCCATTTAAGGGGGGTGAGGATGTCAACAGTAGAACATGATGATTGATTGCTGAATGAGAAAGGCTGCATAATATTGTCTATGAATTCTATTGATAAAACTAATTTTCAATATTTATTATTGGAACAAATTATAGATGACTTTTATTTATGATAATCCGTGGTAATACTGTTCAAGAGATACAAGATAGTATTCGCAGCCTACTCAAAGAAGGAAAGTTACATGAAGGTGATTTTTTACCTAGTGTAAGAGAATTAGCTGAGCAATTAGGTGTAAATCGAAATACTGTTGCTAGTGCCTACAAGAATTTAATTTTGTTGGGGATTGTTGTTTCTAAAGGGCGTTTAGGGACACAAATTAAAATACAGCAAAAAATACGTTCACTTGAGGGCTATCAAGCAAAGTTAACACAAAATATTGTTGATTTAGCACATGGTAATCCATTACGCACATTTTTGGCATGTCTAGAAAACATACAGTTAAAACAATTTTATTGTGCAGTTTATGGTGATGATATTTATCATGAAGGTTTATTAAAAATCGCTCAAAAGTATATATTTTCCGATATTCATCAGACCAATAAAATCAATTTTAGTCATGGTGCAATTGATGCGATCGAAAGAATTTTACAGGCTTACTTGGTAAGTGGAGACAAAATAGCAGTTGAACAACCCGGATTTATCACCAGTATTAATACATTAGAGCAACAACAATATAAAATGTATCCTTACACAGTTAGTAGCACAGGATTTAATGTAACAGAACTACAAAGTGCATTAGAAAATAACATTCAGGCAGTTATTCTTACTCCTCGTGCACAAAATCCGACTGGTTATAGTTTAGATCAAGAACAAGCCAAAAAAATAAAAGCACTTTTAACACACTACCCTCATGTGTTAGTTATTATTGATGATCATTTTTCTATTCTATCAACTCATTGCTATCATCATATTATTCCTGAATCTACTCAACATTGGGCTGTTATTCGCTCTGTATCTAAATACTTGGCTCCTGATTTTCGTTTTGCATTTATCAGTTCTGATGAAGAAACATCAACAAAATTACGTTGTAAATTAAATGCTGGTTCAACTTGGGTGAGTCATATTTTACAAGAAATAATTTATCAGTTATTACAAGATGAAAATTTTGATACTCGAGTTAAAGAAGCACAAACTTATTATCACATACAAAATCAAAAACTTATAAACCACCTACAGCGATGTAATATTCCATGTGCTACACAATATGATGGTTTAAATATCTGGCTAGATTTACCTCACACAGATAAATGTACCAAGTTACTGGCACAGCAAGGTTGGTTAGTTCGTTCAGGACAAGACTTTCGCATAGATAAGGATATTTCTGGGCTACGAATTAGCACTGCAGAAATGACAGACCTACAAATGCAAAACTTTGCACAGGTGATGCAAAATATTTACCAAATATTACTGCACATTTAATGAAAAATTAATTCACTAGCCCAGAAGATGACCTCACTCAACTGGGCTAATAATTTATTTTGTAAAGTAAAAAATATCTTATTTAAACTCCACAACAAAGTTTGCTATTGCTTCGACTTTTCCTGCACTTACTTCATGACCATAACGATAATACTCTGCGTAGATTGGTACATAGCTTGTACCATCTCCTAGTTCTTTAAGAAAAACTCCACTACGATTAACTAAGCGTTTACCATCATCTGTTGAAACAACAAACCCTATGCCTTTTGCACCATCACGATCATTTTCTTTCTGATTTTTAACAACAGTATCATCACCTGATTCATCTGAAGTCACCTGATCATTATCCAAGTTTAGGGTAATCGAAGCTTTCATTTCTCCAGTACATTTGATTCTTAACTCATCTTTTCCTTTTTCATGAGTTGATCCAATTTCAGGTAAAGCTGAAACTGGTGCTCCAGGTAAATGAATGGAAAGATTATGTGCATTTTCTAATGTACAACTTGCTGTTACAGGCGCAATTTGACCTGATTTAAACATATAGGTTACACCTGCACCATAAGAAGCTCCCAGTGGATCTGGTAATAACCCTCCTAGGGTAATATTTGATAAATAAACTTCTTTCGATGGATTATCAATATTGGCATATAAGATTACGGTTGCACTACGTGGCCGCATTTTGCTGTCTTGGTTATCTCCGTCATTGACTTTTAGCTCTGTAGGATTAGTTTTCTCTCCATAGGGCCTACCAGTAAGGTCATCAATGAGAACATAAGCATAATGATACAGTCCTCCAGCAAAAGAATTAGGCAAAGTATAGGCTGGTTGGCCGTCAATATTGCCAATAGAAATTGCCCCAGATGTTGTTGGACTTCCTTGACCTGCATAAGCATAAATTGTTGCATCATCCGTACATGTTGCAATATAGGGTACTGGTGCATCTTGCTGAAAATTAAATCTAGCAATTTCCTGATATTTTTCAACAGAACCACTAACCTTGATTGTTCCAGCAAAAGCATTCATTAAGGTATGTCTAGTCGATGATGGTGTACAACCAGAAGCTAGCGCTTGCTGCATAGCACCACATAATAATACGGTCTGCATCAAAAAAAGATGTTTGACAAATCTCATAGCATATTTCCTTAATGTTGTACTGTATGTGGTGTAGTTTGCTGATCTACACAAGCTGTTTTAATTAAATAAAGCCCATTCACCGCTTCGGTTTTAGTCAAATCAAACTGAGCAGTACAGCTTTTTTCCTGACCATTTACAGTCCAGTTTACATTGACCTGTCCTTTTTCTTGCTCAGATAACATATAGACCTGATTAAAACTTGCAACCATAGCTGTTTTATTTTCATCAAAAATTGCTTTTGCACCCATTGGAATACTTTGCCCATCTCCATCTAAGGTCAGCAATAATTTATAACCTTGACGAGCTTTAAAGTCAGCCAGGATCAAAGCACCTTTGGTTGGAATAATTTGACTAATAATTGTTTCATCAATTTCTGCATTTTCAGGAATACTCTGTGTATCTAACGCAATTTGATTTTTTCGATACGGTGATAAACCTGGATATACAGCAAGCCCAGTCTTTGTTGTTGTAGCAGTCGAACTATTAATCGCCTTAATACCACCCACCTTTTTAGTAACAATCAGCGCATTCGTTGCCTGTAAAGGTTTTGACATCAAAGCTCCATATTGAGTTGCTAAGAATGTGCCTGCCACATTGGCATTTACACTATGTTGATCACTACCTCGGTAAGAATAACCAGCATTAAAATGTGCAAATGGAGAGTTATAACTACCACTAACGCCACCGTAGTTTTTGTCATCATAGCCTTGATAAACGTTCCAACTCGCTTGTAAACGATCACCAGCCAAGCCATTTAGTTGAACAATATGGTTGTTTTGTCCGCTAACACTGCGTCCAACATTGTAACTTGCATACACAGGTTTCTTAGCTGTAAACAATGGCATACTGATATTAAAACTAATGCTGTAATTACCCTGAGAAGCATTTTGGCTTACATCTGTATCATTATAATAAGTGTAATACAGACCATAATTGATTTTATTTCTAGAGAGCATATAACCTAAGTTATACGATTGTAGGTCTCGTCGATCACGATAGTTATAACTTGTCGCATTCAAGCTCACTGATCCCCACTGATTTGGCAGTGTTTGAACCATGGTGACATTATACTGATGTTTAATTTTGTCATTCATAGAAACAATTGGATCATGAATACTACTTTCAAATTTTGATCCAGAGTTATAACGCATCACATCATTAAAGTTATAAAACCCTGATGAAAAATATTTATATCCTGCAAAATTTAATGAGGTATTCGTTGGAGTAAATGATTTACTATAATTTAGTTTAAATGCATTACCTTCTTTGGTGAAAGCATCTTCTTTCTTAGTATTGTCTGGATAATCTACATTATTTTCAAAGTCACTAACGGCATGTATTACGTTTGCGGATATTGCACCAAACTTACCCAAGTTGATACCTTGACCAAACGAAAAAGCCTGATAATGTTGAGAAAGCTGAGCACCAGCAGCCATAGTAACATAATCTGTTAAACCATAAATTACTTCAGCTTGTGTTAGAAACTCATGCTTATTATCGTATTCTCCATCATATCGGCCTAGTGCGACATGGTAATTCAAATTACCTTTACGTTCTAAAAAAGCCAATGATGTAAAAGGAATAATTTGACGTTTTACCTGACCATCCACGCCAGTAATTTCAACCGTCATATTCCCCCCATTGGATAGAGGATTATAGTCAGTAATATAAAACGGTCCTGCAGGTACAGATTTTTTAAAGATTAGATTATTGTTCTGATAAACACTCACAATAGATTCACTATCAGCGATGCCTGTAATGCCAGGAGCATAAGAGTTAAATCGACGAGCACGCATTGTTCGATCAGTTTGTAAAATTGCACCACGTAATTTTACACCTTCAAAAATAGCTGAAGAACTATAGTTATTTCCTAAAACAATTTCAGAATCTATGGATGGAATATTTCGACTTAAGGTCGTACTTAAATTTTTCCACTTATCATTACCTTGGGTATCATGTGACCATGTTGAGTCTTGTTTAAAACGCCATGCACCCCAATTGATGCCACTTTGAAGACTTGCAAATGTACTGTTTTCTGTTTTCGAGTTATTACGATTAGAAAACTCAGAAATGTTATAATCTAGGCGAAATGCCGGTATACCATTATCCCAATACTTTCTCTCAAAATAATCTATACGTTCCTGTACGATTTGCGCTTGAGGGAATTGCAACACCAGTTGATTGTTGTGCAAATCTAATTCTGATTTAGCATAACTTAGGCTTGCCCAATCAACACACTGCTGCCCATTCTCAAGCTGAATGACTGATACTGGTTTTGGAATATTTACCCCATAGTGTTCAAACTCATTTGCTTGAAAACATGGAGCAAGTTGCTGATGATCCTCATCAATTTTACTGGCATACAAATAAATAGAGCGATGCTCCATTCGGTTATTATTAATCGTTATGTCGAGTTTATATTCACCAGGCAAACTATCTAAATCATTAAATAGGGATAAATCCTCATTATTATAAATCTTAGTACTGTCGTCACCAATATTAAGCATACCTGGATCGAAATATTCTTTTGCTAAGGCTAAATTAGGAGTCGCTAAAAATATAGACAATGAGCCTAGAATAAATTTAAAAGCATTTCTCTTTATACATTGCATTGCTTACCACTCCTAAGGTTGAAGCAAAATAGATTTTCCATAATCATCGATATATGTAATTTCTGTTTTACTTTGAACTTGAGCAGCAAACCCTAAATCAATTGTTTTTTTAGAATATGGAGCAACAAAACTTGGTGATTTAACTTCTTTTCCATTCACTTTAATTTCTGCAATATTGATATAAAAAGCTGTTGGATTATTTAAAGTGATTTGATTATTCTGAATCTCTGAAGTTAATTTTTTAACTTCCTGATCAAAAGGAATTTTTGAAAGTAATGTCGGACGATAAATTAACTTAATTTTATGCGTCATTGAATATTTCAAAACATTGTCATTTTCAGCATTTGAAATAGGTGCAACAAATTTCACATTCAACCAATATAATGATTCCTTATCAGCAGGGAGAACCACATTTTTAGTCAGTTGAATTGTATTTTTTTGCTGTGGGCGGAGTTTCAACAATGGTGGTGTAGCAATAAAATCGGGAGATATTTTCCCTTGTTCATTTTGTATCCATGATTGAGCTAAATAACTTATATTTTTATCAGTGTTAAATGCTACAACAGATTGATTACGGTCTTTTTCTGAAAAAATAACGCGTGTTGTTTCAAGACCAAAACCTGCATAAACCCCTTGAGTCATAGTGAAAAAAAAAGTTAAACCCAATAATCGTTTAGATAATCGCAACATGAAGTTTTTTCCTCGTATATCTCTAAATATATCTGAAACACCATCCAGCGAAGACCACTAGATGGTGTAAAACTAAAAAAGGAAGATTACTTTCCCTTCAAAAATTTAGTTATATTCGATTGAGAAATTCACAGTACTGTTTGCATCACCAGCTTTTAGCTCACGATCATCATCAGTATAACGATAGTATTTTGCTTTCATTTCATAAGTATAATTTTTGCTGTCAGTAACGCGTTTTTTAATCGCGATAGAGCCATCTAGATCAATACGGTCATCATCTTCATCAAGTAAAATAATACCAATACCGCCCGCAGTACTTGCGCTGCCAGGATTATCTAAACGAAGTACATCACGTGTACCAGAAACAAGAGTACCGTCGAATCTTACTTCTAAAGTTCCATTTGTTGGGCAATCAGCAAGCTTAATTTTGATATCACCATTCCCCCCAGTACCACCAGCTTCACTGCCCTCTTCAGGAAAAGCACTTGTTGGATGACGTCCCATATCTACAGAACCTTGGGTGCTGCCTCCATTGTTATTAATATCAATGGCACAAGTTGCATTATAAATTGAGCCATTGAAAGTCAAAATACCATCTTGCTTTTCGGCAAAGACATGAGTAGTTGATAATGCACATAGAGCAAGAATAATCTTTTTCATATTATTTCCTAATTTAAGTAAATATTTAATTTTGATTTACTGTGATCAACAAGTTTGAGGTCAACCAAATTGTGATCTTAATTAGGTTATTTAATATTTTTTTTTTATGTAAATAGTTTCTTTATGTAATACAAAATTTCTTCATTTTAGCATTCTTTTTTTATTTAATTTAATTAAACAGATTAAATTATTTTAATAAGCATATTGAACGTATTATTTATTTTTATTTAATAAATTGAAATTTAAAACCATATTTTATAAAAATAATTTAAAAATGGTAAATATAACCCAATGATATTAATTGATTTAATTGAGCATAACTGTTTGATAAAAACTTGGTATTAATTTTAAATCATTTCTATTTCAATTACTCACTTCATGACCATTTATTTTTTTGTGTTTTTATTGATCTATTTTTAAAAATAAAATTTCAATTTTTATGTTCATTTTATAAGAATCCATATACATAAATTAATATAAAAAAAGGTTTGTTTTTATAAAAAAGTGCTACTTAAGTCTCAGAAATAAAAATTGAATATTTAATAAATCCCCCGTTATTTTCAATAGACGATTTAATCACACTAACGAGTTTAAACTTAAAAGATATATTTATTATATATATTAAAATAAGATAATTAAGTAAATATTAACAATAAAAGATAAAAAATTTTTTGAAATTTTGATGGATTTATTTGTAAAAAGTATTAATATTCAGTTTTATAGCAGTTTTTATGAAGATTAAATGAATTCCGACTGTTTAACTCAGATTATTAAATGATAATTTTTATTGTGATTTAGTATAAAATACACTCAAAAACAAGGCGAGTTTATCATTCTAAATTCTCCCTTCACTTTTTTATAATCATTAATATTCAGTGCTAGGTGGCTTTTATAATCGTAATTTAACATTCAAAGATATAAAAGTATCCATGATGCTTTTTTATGTTTCTTATAAGAAAGTATATTAAATACACTAAAAACCACAATTAATATACTATTTTATTTTAGTCAAAGAATGTTTGATTACTATCAATTGTTTGAAAAAAAAGTTCTATTTGTTGCTTGTTGACTCTTGCAGTAGAAAGTTCTGGTAATTCATCACACGCAAAAAAGCCTAATTCTAAAGTTTCATGATTAGTCTTCAACTGACCTGAGTGAACTCTACAAGCAAAAAAAGCTTTATAAACATGTAAAAACATTTCCGGATGTAAATGTTTTCGTCGATCAAATAGTGCTAATAAACGATGAGCTTTCACATGCAATCCTGTTTCTTCTAAAACCTCTTTTTCGACATTTTCTGCTGCAGATAAACCTACATCTGCCCACCCTCCAGGTAAAGACCACAGACCATCTTGGCTTTCTTTAACTAATAAAATCTTTTGATCTTGAAAAATGACTGCACGTACATCAAGTTTAGGCGTTGCATACCCCACATCAATTAATACTTGCTCAATAAAATTTGAAGTATCAATGTGCTTAAGTTGTAATAATTGCTCTGTCAGTTGTAACAGCTCTTGATAACGCTCTTGATCATAAATATCCCGGCTATAATGCAAGCCAGATTGTGCTAATGCTGTTATTTGACTCAGAATATCCAACCATTGTTTCGATGTTTTTGTATTGATTTGCATATTACGATTTACTCCACGATTAATTTTTATAATTAAATAACATATCAATTGAAAACAGTGACACCAATTTTTTGATCAAAAAAAATGAATAGCATCATGAATAAAAAGAATTTATTTTCTCAAAACTATCAAATTTAGTTGTGATAGTTTGTATAGAAGATTGTAATTCAATCACTAGATTGTAGTGTTTCACTCAAATGGCCTTAACAACATATGATCAAGGGATCTGATTTTATGCGTTCAGCACATTTATATATAAAACCTATGCGGCATTCACAAAATAAAGCAATCGTATTTATTACTTTTGCACAATTATTAGGGACCTCTCTTTGGTTTAGTGCAAATAGTGTTGCTTTTAATTTAATGCAATCTTGGCATATTGGCATCACAGAGATTGGTTGGTTAACCAATGCTGTACAGACTGGGTTCATATTAGGTACTTTTGCAATTGCAGTGACTGGTATTGCTGATCGTTATGCTGCAAGTCGAATTTTTAGTTTAGCAGCTATCTGTGGTGCCGTATTTAATTTAGCTTTCGCATACCTTGCTGATAATATATGGAGTGGGATATTTTATCGGTTTTTAGTTGGTATCAGTTTAGCTGGAATTTATCCAATAGGAATGAAATTAGCGGTTTCTTGGGTACCTAAAAGCAAAGCCAAAGTTCTTTCTATATTGGTTGCCATGCTAACTTTAGGAACCGCATTCCCTTATGTTATCAAAAGCTTAACATCAAATTTAAATTGGCAATATATCATGAGTATTGCTTCTTTATGCGCATTTCTTGCAGCAATGATGATTTATCATTTAGGCGATCCTCATTTTAATTCCCAACATTTGACACCAGAAGTTACTCTTAGAAAAAAATTCAAATTACCTCTACATGTTTTTAATAATCATAAGTTTAAAGCTGCTGCTTTAGGCTATTTTGGTCACATGTGGGAACTATATGCTTTTTGGACAATTGTACCTTTATTAATTTTACAAACAAATATCGCTCAAGCTTTTGGCTTCAATCTAGTTCCACTACTGAGTTTCTTTGTTATTGCATGTGGCGCTTTGGGGTGTCTAAGCATGATTTGGTTGAATCGCTACTTCTCTAGCTCAACTTTAGCCATAGCTGCATTAACCTCGTCAACATTTTGTTGCATCATTTTTATTTTAGGTAGGAATACATTACCTGCCAGTATTTTATTATTTATTTTAGCTGTGTGGGGAACAACTGTCATTGCTGATTCACCACAGTTTTCAGCTTTATCTGCCCAATACTGCCCTCAGGAACATATTGGTGCTGCATTAGCCATCCAAAATGCTATTGGTTTTACCATCACGATTATATCCATATCACTTGTCACCTCAACTTTAGATCGAATTGGATTAGAAGCAATCTGGATATTAATCATTGGACCAGTTTTAGGTATTATTGGTTTTTATATTCAATGGCACATTAAAACCGTTGAGAAACACTCAACTTAAAATCACGACCTGTACCTGTCATATATTCACCTAAATACATTCTGTAATCTTTATTGAATAAATTATCAATAGAAAAATTAATTTGTGGGCCATGGTCACCGATTGGTTGCCAATCTACAAAAATACCATGCAGTGAATATCCTTTTGTTTTAGGTAGACTATAACTTACTGCTGTTTTATCTGTATCGGTAATACTACGTGTTTGGGCATCAACAAAAATACCTCGCCACCCCATACTTAAATTATGTTCAGGAATATTTACGCCTAGTGTAGCTGTTGCTTTTCGTGGTGGAATCTCTGTAATCCATGTTTTTTGATCAAACCAAGGATTAATTGGTGAATGATCACGTTGACCACGAATATAAGAATAAGTCAGACCTGCAAATACCAAAGGCTGATTATAAAAAACTTCTACTTCATAGGCTTTGGTATTATAGTCACCAATATTTCGATAGAAACCACGTTGAAAATTACCATTACAATCACGCATGCTTGCATCTAAACCCTGTGCTAATAAATCAGCTTGCGTTTGACAAAAAACAGAACGATGCCTAAAAATTTCATTAGAACCTTCTTGACGATAATGTGTTAACCGTAGCTGTAAATGATCTTCATTTTGAAGAATATTCTCAAAGTTCATTTCCGTTCCCAATCTCATTGCAAGCATTTTTTCAGGCTTCAAATAGCGACTAGTCTCAGATAATTCAACCAATTTAGACTGTACATAGAATTGTTCATCAATACGTGGTGCCCGCCAAGTCTTACTGATATTTGCATACCAAATCATATAACTTGTAGGCTGCCATGCTAATGCCAATCGTGGAGACCAGCCTGTATACTTTTTAGCACTATAATCATGCCCTGCACTCAAATCATTATAACGTGGAGCATAATTTCCATACCCTTGATTCTGTATATTGTCATAACGTAAAGAAGGTGTAATCGTCAGTGTCTTCCATTGATATTGATCTTCAATGAATGCACTATACATTTGTTGATCACCAGCTGGCATATAGTTTGGTTGATAAAACCCATAATTATATTGTGGATTATTACGATTTAATCTGTCATACATAACAGATTCTTGCTGCATCTTCTGATATTGCAAACCTAATTTTAACTTATGAAAGCCGTACAGTCCGTCGATATGACTCGTATTTGTTAGTTTAAAAGCAGTATTAATATAATTCACCCAACTCAAATTACCTAATGTACTTGAACTAGCACCAGCAGCCTCAGGTAAACGCTCATCATGTTGTTGTGTTTTTGAATATGAGAGACTTGTATTCAAGTGAATCAATGGATTCATTTCTGGATTGAACTCATAATGCAATGAATAACTATTATCTTGTTGATCTCGTAAAACTAAACGACGTTTCCACGCTAGATCATATCCATATTTAGAAATATCGCTTTCTGTTGGCACAGCATCTTGATCTCGCATTGCAGCAAAAGGTTCCCAACCTTTATGACCACTTTGTATTGCATTCAGTGTGATTTTTTGACTGGAAGTTGGGTAAAAATTTAATTTAGCCATGTAACTATCTTGTTCTTGAGCTGAATATAAGAACTCACTGTTATCAGGTCGTTTAACATTACCGCTATCCCGCTTTGTATAGAGTAAAATCGCATCAGCCAAATCTATTTCAGTTTTAGCATAAATAGCTGCAGTATATGTATTTTGTGAGTTGTTACTAAAACGAGAGTATTTTAATAGTCCACCTATTTGATGTCCTTCACGTAATAAATCAGTAGCATCTTTCGTCTCCATACTAACTTTACCACCAAAACCGCCATTGCCAACTTCTACATTATGTGGCCCCTTATCTACTACTAATTTTTTTAGCAGTTCCGGCTCTATAAAAACAGAGCCTTGGCGATATTTATCAAAAGACTTAACAGAGTCATCCAAACTAATAGGAACATCTTCCACACTTCCCATACCAAGAATATTTATATTTTGTCCTCCAGGTCGAGGTGAACCAGCTGATGAAATACTGGGCATAGTATCTAATAATTGAGCAACATTATTTGCTTGATATCGATCAATTGATTTTTGATTCAGCGTACTTTGGCCAAACTGAGTAGTATCATCTTCTCTTGCCTGTAAAATAATGGTTGGCATTTGATATAATTGGTCTGTATTTTGAGTCTTTATTTTTATATCTTGTTCCTTTGACTCAGTGCTATCTATGATATTACGCTCTTGAACAATATATCCGGCAACTGTTCTTTTAATTTCAAATGGGGTATTTTTCAATAAAGCAGTAAATGCTTGATCAATATCAAATTTCCCCTGCAATGCTAAGACTTGATAATCAGAAATTTTCTCTGTTTTTATCAGTAATGAAACTTGGTTTTGTTGAGCAACTTGTTGTAAGGCATAAGTCAGACTTCCAGCAGAAAGTTGATATTGCTGTAAACCACCTTGAGCAGCAGCAGAATTACTTAAAATACTTATTGAAATACTCATCGAGACAGCTAGCGATATTTGTGTCAAGATTGGTTTCATACACGAAGGAAAATGCTGCATAGTCCTACCTAATTTTACTGGTCAAATAAAAATCATTATTACTCTGCAGTCACTGTGGTAAGTGCCAAGTAATAAATACAAAATGTTTGATAATATGCCGTAGCACTACAGTAAAAACCGCAATTCAATTTATTCAAATAATGTTGATCCTAAATTTTGAATATAATCATGAATAATTTTTAGCGAGCCTCAATAAAATAAACTTACTTCCTAACTGATCAATTCTTAATTCGGGATACTGCATTGTAATAAGAGTTAAAATGGTTTGTGGGCTCTGTTGCATAGAAATAACCGCATTCACCCGAAGATCTGCTAATTGTTTCTTGTTATAAATAAAATATACCCTATGAAAATGTTCCAATTGCTCTAGTAGCTCAGATAATGGAATATCTTCTGCAACAAACTGATTTTTATTTAAATTATTCTCAATGGTTATAGGATTAATGTTCTTAACAGCTGTGATACCATTCAAACTAACATCAACCTGTTGTCCCTCTGATATGATTTTTTTAAACTTTGGATTTTCTGTGGTTTGTACCAAAACCTTAGAGTGTAACAAAGTTAAACGTGATCTTTTCTGATTTTGCTGCACAATAAAACGTGTTCCCATTGCTCTAAAATCAGCATGTAGAGAACTAACAATGAGTGGCCGTTTGGTATCTTTTGCTACTTCAATCATAATTTCCCCCTGAACCAATTCAATATGACGTTTCTTTTGATCAAAAGTAAAATTAACTGCGGAATCTGGAGCTAATGTAAGAAAAGATCCATCCTCTAATCGAAGTGTTTTCTTTTCTCCAATAGGCGTTTTAATCTCTGCAAAATAATATTGATAAGGAATCATTTGAACAGTCAAATATGATCCAATAGCAAATACCCCTATCCCAGCTAACTTCCCCCAATTCTTTTTTATTTGTTTTACAGCGTCTGAGTGTGCAGTAAAACAATGCTGTACTGTATTGGCATTAAGAACATGTTTCTTTGATAATGTTTGCAACTGCTTAGAGAACTCTAGCATTTCATCAATTTTTATTGCTTCATCAACGTGATGTTGCCTCCAAATAAAAAATTCTTTTTCCGCTTTCAAACGTTCTTTTTGATCATCAATACTTAATCGAACTACCCACATCGCAAGATCGGTAGAATTATCATCACTATGCATGGGCGATATCATCTAATTTTTTTCTGCTTGCGTAACATAAGCTAAGACTTTTTGCTAAATAGCCTTGTACAGAACGTAATGATTTATTGAGATGAAGAGAAATTTCACTTTGGCTATAACCTTCAAAATAATACATCACAAATGCCTGACGAACATAAATTGAGGTATCTACTAAGGTAATACTCAAAAAATCTAATATTTCAATAGCATCAAAAATATCTTGTTGGCTCAATTGCGATTCATAAGCCTCTAATTGTTGCTCTAAACTAAATAAATAGTTTTTTTCAAGTTGATAGCGCCTTTGTTTATCAATACTAATGTGCTTTGCAATATGTAATAGAAACGCCCGAGGCTCTCTAATTTCTTGTAATGATTGTTTAGTTTGCAATAATCGAACGAAAGTATCTTGTACCAAATCAGATGCATTTAAGGGATAACTAACCCTCTGATTTAGCCAAGACCTTAACCAAATATGATGATTATTATACATATTTTCAATTAGTTGATGTTGAGTAGCTGATTTAGATAGGGAGTCCATAAGAACCATTGGGAAAACACTTTAAATAATAATGATTATCATTCATTTTATTGTGTTTTGTAAACATTTTAATTGAGTAATGAAATGATGACCAATGGCGATGAATAAAATCTATTCATCACCATTAAACTCAGATTTGAAGATATATTGAAATCAATATTGCTAAAACAATAATAGATCTTCATTCAATGAATGACTTATTTTTAAGTGATTGCAAATGGATCTGCCAATAAAGTTCAAATATTCTACTTTAAAATGTTTTATTATCTACATAGTTAGCTTAATCTTAAACTTAAAGCGTTCGGATAATATTTTATGTTTAACAGCCCGTATGAAATTTTATTGAGCCCACTATTAATCGCACAAGGTTTATATACAAAATTCAAAACACCCCGATTAGCAGAAGCTCAGGGTCAAAGAGAAGGTTCCATTGGGCAAGGGGAAAATTTGCGTTTAATATTGTGTGGAGATTCTGCTGCTGCAGGAGTAGGTGCTAATCTACAACAAGAGGCATTATCTGGCCAAGTCTTACATTTATTACAAGAATATTATCAATGCCAATGGTGTTTAGAAGCAAAATCTGGTTATACCTCAGCTGCATTTATCACTCATTTAGAGCAGTTAACAGCACAAAATTTTGATATTGCCATTGTTTCTATTGGAGTAAATGATGTGACAAAAATTGTTTCAATAGAAACATGGAACAAAAATATCGCAAAAATTCATACGTTACTTACTCAAAAATTTGCTGTTAAATATGTGATTTATTCAGCAATTCCTGCAATGCAACAATTTCCAGCTTTACCTTTTCCACTGCGCTATTTTCTCGGTAAAACAGCACAACAAATGAATCGACAATTACAAGAAAAATATAACAATAAAAAAGATAGTACTGTTCTTTCTATACAGCTACCGATCACCACACATTATATGGCTCATGATGGATTTCATCCCAATCCCGTTGGATATACATTATGGGCACAGCATGTGGTTCAATTAGTTTTACAATATCAGAATAAAATACCACCTAAAATTGACTATTAACTTTTCACTCGTTTAAACAGCACCAACACACCTGAGGCAATAATTAATCCAATACCAAAAATTATGCTATTCGAAATTGCTTCACTGAAAAACCAATAACCTAAGATCAATGAAAAGATAATCTGACTATAAGCTAGACTACCAACAACAATTGGATTAGCACGCCCATAAGCACGGGTTAATGTAACTTGTCCTAATGTTCCAAATGTACCCAAAGCCAATATCCAAAATAAGTCTTGAGTTGCTAACTCAGTAAAACCACCTGTAAGTTGGGTAATCATAAAACTTAAGACTGTTGTGACTAAGGCAAAGTAAAAAATAATCCTTAACTCAGGCTCACCACCTCGAACTAGCCTACCAACACGGGCATAAGCTAAAGCTGTAAATAACCCAGATAGCACACCAATCAAAGCAGCTGAGGTTGAATCAGTACTAAATTGGGGATTTAATAATATTACACATCCACCAAAACCTAGTAACACCGCAATAATCAAAAACCAATGCACTGATTTGGGCTCAGTCAGCAAACTTATAATTGTTTGAAAAATTGGATGTGTATAAGTTAGAGTACTTGCTGTACCCAAAGGTAAATTAGCCAAAGCATAAAATCCACAGTACATAGCTATAGCTCCATAAGTGGAACGTAGAATATGCATGCGTGGGACTTGGGTTTTGAAGGAAATTCCCCCTAGTTTCATTACTATACTTATAAACAGTAAATTTAATCCGCCACGGTAAAATAATATCTCAATCACACTTATTTTTAATGCTAAAACCTTAATAACAGCAGCCATAATGGCAAAAAAATGCAGGCCAATAACATCCATAGAGCAGGCATGAGTTTTCCTAAATTAAGTCATTATTGAATTATAAAACAAAGCCATGGGAGTATTATTATCAATACGCATCATGTTTATTACATTTATTTCTTCAAATGATTATTTTGTCTTAGTCGTAGCTAAGAATGAGCTACTCTATACTCACTCTTGAAGCATCCAATTTTAAAATTGCCTTTGTTCCTTTGGTTTTTTCGGATTCAAATTCAAGTCGCCAACCATAATGTTGACAAATTTTGAGAATAAGTTCTACGCCTATACCATTGATTGAGGATGTACCAGCCCTTACACGCTCTCTATATAACTGACTAATTTCTTCTGCTGTCATTCCGTGGCCTGGGTCATGAATAATTATGCTACTCCCTTCCTGATATATTCTAATTATTCCCTTATCACTATGTTCAATAGCATTTCTAAGTAAATTACCAATTGTTACTCTTAACAATTGTAATGGTGCATAAACGATAAATGCGGTTTGTATTTCATTGCGAACACTTAACTGTTTGTCTATACAAAGATGTTTATGATATTCAATAATTGATGGTATTTCTTTACATAAATCAATATGTACGGAATACTGATTTAGTTTCTCTTTGCTTCTCGCCAAAACTAAAAGCATCGCCAATAGTTCTTCCATTTCAGCAGTTATTCTTGATATTCGTTGTACATGTGGTTTTATACGAGTTGTAGTATCAGGGTGATCTAGTAAATGTTCAATTGCTCCTGAAATCACTGAGATAGGAGTTCTAAGCTCATGACTAACTGTTTCAAAAAAAATCTTTTCTTGTTTAATATATTGATGTGACTTATTTAAATAGTCGTTTAATGCAGCATTAATAACAGAGTATTCATAAAAACGATCATCCAAACCCTCAACTGAAATAACATCTTTTTCGGGAGATATTGTTTTCAGCTGCTCAGCTAAAGCTAAAAGAGGGCCTATAAATTTATCCATTTGTCTATAGGTGATATAAGCAACAAACAATACAGCAAAAATGGTAAGTAATATTGTTGAAACTAACATTGTTTCTTCATGTTTTTCAATTTCAGTAATATCGAGTGCTAGAATATATTTGTTATTATTCTCCTTTATCACTTTGATAATATACTCTTTGTCTAAATATTTTATTTCATCATGTATTCCCTCTCCTAGTTGATTGAATATACTAGGAATAACATCACCTTTCCCCTCGTTATACCAGACTAGACGACTCTCTTTCCCTTCTAAATCATCATTGATCAAGCCTTCCTTTTTATAAAAATGTGTTGTCTCTAGATCTAACAATTCCTCCCAGACTAACTCTTCTATTTTTTCATTAACTATATATCCGTTCACACCAACAGCTATTGTCAGTAAACAAGTATATATGATTAAACCCGCGACAATTCTTTTACGAAGATCAAATCGTTTAATCATTACCATTAACCATAGAACAAATTTGATATCCCAATTTATGACAAGTTTTTATTAATTTTATGTCGTAATTAGAATCAATTTTTTTTCGTAATTCATAAATGTGTGTTCTTAATAAATCTTTATTCGGAAGATTATCTCGCCATATGGTAAATTCAAGCCTCTCTCGAGTAACAATTTTCGGGCTTTCACGCATTAATAAAACAAGTAATTTTTTTTCAATTGGATTTAATTTAATATGTACGTTATTACGTATTACCTCATCTGTATGTAAGTTATAAGATAAATCAGATACCTTTACTATAGCATTTTTACCCATGCTTCTTGCATGTAAAGCTTTTACTCGTGCTCTAAGTTCTCGGGTAGAAAACGGTTTAGTTAAATAATCATCTGCACCAGCAGAGAATCCTTCTAGTTTATCTTCTAAATCAGATTTAGCAGTCAACATAATAACTGGTGTAAATATATATTCTTCCCTAATTTTTCGTAAAAGCTCAATTCCACTTATTTTTGGCAGCATCCAATCTAATATAAGAATATCGTAGTGATTATTTTGGCAAAGTTCTAAAGCAGAGTGAGCATCTCGAGCAACATCTAATAAGTAATGATCTTGCTCAAATACAGCAAATATATTTGCTATTAAATCTAGATGGTCATCTACAACCAATATCCTCATTTATGAGATATCCGACAAATAGTAATGATAATACTTACTATTTGCATTAAATGAAAGCTCTGTATGCTATCCCGTAAGGTAAAAGTTGAAATAAAAAAGTAAAAACTTACTTAAATTATATTTAGCAGTTTCTATTGAATAAAACAGACAACATTGCACATTTTGACAATTTTCCTACATTTGAAGTGTTACCATTCTCAATTAGTAATGATTTTCATTAGCTTTTTGTACTCACTGGATCATAGATATGAAGTATATTTCAAGTAAAAAGAAACCACTCCCGTCAAAAGTGCTTGTTTCTGCTTTTTCATTAGCAACAGGAGCTTTAGTATCTTCCCCTTCGTTTGCCGATGATGAAAACCGAGTTATACTTGACACTATTGTGCTAAATGCAGATGCGAATCAAGAACCATCTTACTATATTAAAAGTTCAAAAAATTCAAAAATTACGACCCCTTTACTCGATGCACCTCGATCAATTCATATCATTTCAAAACAAGAAATAGATGAACGCGGCTCTTCCTCATTACAAGATGTACTTCGAACTACTCCAGGTATAACTTTAGGTTCTGGTGAAGGTGGCACGCCAATGGGAGATCGTCCATTTATTAGAGGGTATGAAGCTAGTACAGATATCTTAATTGATGGAGTTCGTGATTATGCACGAGGCTCTCATGATATTTTTAATCTAGAAGCTGTTGAAATAAGCAAAGGACCTGGATCTGTTTATTCTGGCCGTGGATCTACAGGTGGTACGATTAATTTAATTACAAAGAAACCTAAAGACAAGAATGAATCTGAAATTACCACAGAATATCAAAACTCGGGTACAGGTCAGGCAAAATATAGATTTACCACAGATAATAATGTGCTTTTAACTGAAAATATTGCATTTCGTCTGAATGCAATGTTAGATCAAGGTGATGTTGCTCGCCGTGATCAGGTTGAGGTTGATCGTTGGGGAGTTTCACCAAGTATTACTTTTGGTTTAAATACACCAACTCGACTTACTGCTGGTTATAGCTATTTAGACTTCAGTGATACACCAGACATGGGGGTTCCATTTAGTAATGCCAAAAATCCTAATCGTAAAAAACCCATTGAAAGTATGCCCTTTAATACAAACTTTGGTCGTCCAGACATTGATTTTAGAAATTATAACTCAGAAATTTTTCATCTAAACCTAGAACACGATTTTAATGAAAACTTAAAAGTTAAATTTGCCGCTAAAGATTTAAAAACCACACAAGACTATTTTTTCACACGCTTAAGTTTTGGTTGTGCAGCTAGTAGTGGTAATGCTTGTGCTACTGAAGGAGCTGGTCTAAGTTATGAAAGAAATGATCGATCATCCTATAGAACAAGTCATGTCAATAATGGCCAACTTGATTTACAAGCTAAATTTAATACTGGGTTAATCAAACACAATGTGATTACTGGTATTGATTATAGTAAAGAAAGAATTGGCACTAAAGATATGACCGTTACTGGTGCAGGAAAAGAAGTAGTGGATTTTTATAATCCAACCAACTCACGCCATCCAAATTTTAATATTCAATACGGCCCAGAAAAGAAAGCAGGTGAAATCACAAATACAGGTTTATATGTATTTGATACTATTAGCCTAAACAATAAATTAGATGTTAATTTAGGCCTGCGATTTGATGATTTTGAATCTACAAACTTCAAAGATACTGTCTCAGAAAGCATGTTTAATTACCAAGCTGGTATCGTTTATAAACTTGCACCATTCGGTCGAATTTATACAAATTATGCGACTTCCTCTAACCCAAGTGGTGATAATTTAGGACAAGCAGGAGGTGCAGATGGCGTAGCAAGTGGTAATAGACTTGGGGATAATATTGGTCCTGAAAAGACTCGTAGTATAGAAATTGGTACTAAATGGGAATTTTTTAATGAACAATTAGCTTTCAATGCTGCCCTATTTGAAACAAAAAAAACCAACGCACGTAGCACTGATGCTGAAGGCATCGTTGCTATAGATGGTAAAAACCGCGTTCGTGGTGGTGAAATGAGTGTTTCTGGAAAAATTAATCCATCTTGGGATATTTCTGCCGGATACACTTATTTAGATAGCAAACTTCTAGATGGTGGTTTTGTTAAACAAGCAGACCAATATATTGAAAATCCAGATAATGGCAATCAGTTGAAATTTATTGCAAAACATAGCGCCAACATATGGACGACTTATGCAATGAACAGTAAATTACGTTTAGGTGCTGGCGCAACATATGTTGGAAAACGTTTTGTAGATGACAGTAATGACTACTATTTACCTCAACATATTCGTTATGATGCTTTTGCTTCTTATCAACTTCTCCCAGAATTTGGTTTACAGTTCAATATAAATAACATTAGTAATGAAAGAATATATGATGCGTCACATGTTGGTGTTTTCTCGACTGTAGCACCTGGGCGCTCCTTTGCACTTAAAGGAACATATCGTTTTTAAAATTAAATAATTTAACAATCTAAGCATAATTACAGCAGTAGTTGTGCTTTTTTTAATTCAATTTACAAGCCCATTTTTCTATTAAATTAAAGTAATAAAAAAACCATCCAAAGATGGTTTTTTAAATTTACTTATCTAAATTAATTAGCAGTATTTTTATACTTGTTATAGAAGTTTGTACCACATACACGTTTAGTAAAATCTGCATCAGCAGTTGCTATTGATAAAGGTTTATCTCTAGTTAGGTAGATAAACTCCTTATAAAGTTTATCTTCTGCTTTTGTCGCTTTGCCTAGACCTGTTTCTGGTCTATCGTAATTTACACAGTAACCAAGAGTATTTGATGTCTTCTTATCTTTAACAACTTGAACTTGGTTGTATTTAAATACATATCCCTGGTTAGCTTTGGCTAAATCACCTTGTGTTTTTTGATTTCGAGCAAAAGGCCCCGCTAATCGATCAATTGCTGCTGCATACTCAGTATTCATTTTGTTGCTTACAAACTGCATATCAGAAGAACTTGCAGAACTATAGACTACGCCCTGTTTCGCAATATCTATGCCGTACGCTTCCCATTCTTCAGACTCTTTTACATAAGGCATTGCATCCGATAACATGTTTCCAAATTTAGATAACGCATCAGCCGTGCCAGATGTACTACATCCAGATAAAATAAAAACGGGCAATGCAGCTATTAATAAATATTTTTTTTTCATCTTGTTTTCCAAAAACCATTTAGTGAATTTTAATATTTATATTTTGTAAAATGCAAACAAATAGTGAAATAGAACACAAAAAAGATATAATCATGGGCACTTTAATATTTACTGTACACAATAAATTGATTACTCAGAGGAATACCATTGATATAGGCAGATTGAAAAGTGTTATTTTAAAACCGAGTAAATAGATAGGTATTTTATTTGCAAATAGTAGCTATTCCCATTTAGGTGTTCAAAAAGTATTACGCTGCTTATATAATTTCAGGAATAACAAAAATTCAGCGCAAAACTACAATATACCTAGCCAGAAAGCCTACATGGAGCATAGACAACACCATGTAGGCTTTTTTTTAACGATAACCCAATAAATACAGGTTTAAAATTCAGCGCTTAATACTGCTAAAGTATACATCAGTAAAAAAACATATCACACATAAACCCATATGATTTTATCGATCAAATTACATGTCTTTATTGATTATATTATTATATAAAAATTTTTTAACCCTCTGCTACTTAATAAAACGCTATATTTATATAGCTTAATAGAGAATTATTTTCTATTGCTAAACATTAGATAAACAAAATTTAACTTAATTATGATTGGCATCAAATTTATTTTGAGGTCAAAGAGAAAGGAAAAACACTTAAATTATTTTTATATATCTACATTAAAAAACCATTAATTATTATAGCAAACCATCTATAGACTATCTAATATTTAACAAGTTGCAATAAAATCTAGACCATTTGAATTGAATAAATTTTGATGCACGTATCTCCTCATAATAATTTATTCAATCCTATCTTTTATGGCGAGATAGAAATTTTTAAGGACAAATAAGCTCTTTAAATGCTCTATAAAAAGAGTCTATAAGCCCTCCATGCAAATTACACTAAAAATTGAATGCTTGATTCAACTATTTTCAATAGATGGCTCTATACTCAACAGGTTCCATCTCTTTTTTTAAATCTTTATCTTAGATTTGCATTTATATTAAAATTTGCACTTTAGGTTGATCTAGTATGTATCTTCGTCCTGATAGCAGGTTATTTGCTTTCATTATCTCTTTATCAATCACTGGAGTTACATATTCAACTCCCAATCACTTTAGTGAAACTCAACTAAATCACACCATGCAAACTGTGATTCCAAAACTTATGAAGGATCAATCTATACCAGGTATGGCAATTGCTGTCATAAAAGATGATAAAACTTATTATTACAACTATGGGTTAGCCGATATTGAAGGCAATAAACCTGTAACAAATAAAACAATATTTGAACTTGGTTCTGTAAGCAAAACATTTACAGGAGTTCTAGGGGCAGAAAGTGTGATCCGAAATGAGATAAAACTCTCAGATCCTGTAAATAAATATTGGCCAGAATTAACAGGCAAGCAATGGGCAGAGGTTAGCATGCTAAATTTAGCAACCTACTCCGCAGGTGGTCTCCCATTACAAATACCAGAAGAGATCACTAATAAAAACTCCTTATTAAATTACTATCAAAATTGGCAGCCGACATGGAAACCAAGTACGCAAAGATTATATTCAAATGCTAGTATTGGGTTGTTTGGACTATTAACAGCGAATGCTGCAAAAATGGAGTTTAAACAAATGATGGATGAAAGACTAATAAAACCTTTGAAGCTGACAAATACCTGGTTTAATGTCCCATCATCCAATATGTCTAATTACGCGTGGGGATATGTAAATACTAAGCCTGTCCGAGTATCCGTAGCTATGTTAGACAATGAAAGTTACGGTATTAAATCTTCAGTTGAAGATATGGCATATTGGATTCGTGTCAATATGGATAATCATATTGTGAATAGCTCAATACTTCGCGAAGCAATCGATTTATCACAAAAAACTCAATACCATGTTGAGAATGGAATTGAACAGGGTTTAGGCTGGGAAATGTATGAACTTCCAGTCAAAGAAGACATTATTATAAAAAATAGTGATAATAAAAATGCACTTTCTTCTTATGCTATTAAACCTTCAGTTTCAAATGAAAAACTTGAGAAAGAATATTTTGTTCATAAAACAGGTGCAACCAGTGGTTTTGGAGCCTATGTTGCTTTTATTCCATCTCATAAAGTGGGAATTGTTATGTTAGCCAACAAGAACATTCCAAATGTTGAAAGAGTAAAGACAGCATTTACAATCTTTAATACTTTAAATTAGCATCCAACATATTACAGCTCGTATTTTTATCCTTCCAATGTATAAATCAAGATTTATAAAACATGATAGATATCACTCTGCCCTAATTTCAATGACAATAAGTTAGGGCAAAGTTCATTATTGGATGTTGCATTTAAAGACTGAAAGCCTCAACAGTCTACAAAGCGTCTACACAATAACAAAATCATGTAGACGACTTTTGCATTTAAAATATAAAAATCAAATCATTATATCAAAAACCAACCACTCAATTTTAGAATTTCCAGTTATAGAAAATATCTATGGCCTTCTCTACAGATTCACTCGCTTCTAAATATAAGCGTTTGTTCATTTGATAACGTAAAGTCAATTTGTTTACAGGTGTAAATACACCTACACCATAACGAATATAAAGATCTGGAGTAATATATCCTGTTACACTAACTTGGGTATCATTACCTGTACCCTGCGCATCTAATGCCAAACCACTTAAGCCAAAAGTACGACCAATTTGATTTGTAAATGCACGAGTACCACCTAAACCTAAACTAATACCTGCAGCAGCAATCGTATTATTAACATCAGATTTAAAGCCTTCAGTATTGCTTAATCCGCTTGAACCTTCATTAATACGCCCCGTAATGAGAGCATTTAAAGCTTCCTGTTCAGACAAACCAGCATCATTAAAAATCTGAATATTAGGTGCAGTTGCTGTACCTAATACACGTACCCCGACATTGCTTCCCGAAACAACCTTATTGGTTTCAATATCAAGTGTAGGATTAGATAATGGTCCGTTAAAACGAGCAATTGCACGATTAAGATCTAGTTTCTGTCCATAAGCTTCAATTGTTACGCGTTGACTGACACCAATTGCACCATTCGCACGCATAGCAACCTGTTGACCACGTTGTGTAAGGTTTAAACGGCCAATTAATGGAATTCGACTATCAAAACCTTGGAAAATCACTTTATCACCAAGACTGACTGCAACATCTGCTCGAATATCCCAAGGTTTTGTAGCTTTAAACATGGCGAGTTGATCTTGGCCTTGTTTAACAATACGAACGTCAGGTGATACGTTTACAACGGTTGCACTTGATTCAGGCATTGAAATTAACGCACGAGGTATTGAAACCTTACCATTAACACTAATGCGTTTACTTGCAGGAAGAACATCCAACTTCATTTCGGTGTCCACTACCGCCGTTACCAGTGGGGCCTGACGAATTAAAAGTTTATCGCCTGTCAAATTCAGTGTAATTCGTGGGTCATTTTTCCAATCAATGTTTCCATTTAATTTTCCTACGCCACTTCCACTATTAAATGCACCATCAATACTGGCATTATTTTGATGAATAGAAGAATACAGTTGAATATTATCTAGGTTAACAGGTATGGAGATCATACTAATAGCACCATTTTTTAGGCGCATTCCACCATCAAATAGTGGTTGAGTTAATGTTCCACCAATTTTACCAGCAAAAGATAATGTACCATCCATTTTACGAACATCGGCAATAAAAGGTTTCAAGATTCGAAGTTGTACTTCATTAAATGCGACTTCGCCTTGCATAGTTTTATTAGCACTATAAGGATTAACCAAAACACTCGCAAAACCAGTACCGATATCAGGTGCTTTAACATCAAGACGCAATAATAATTTATCTTGAATACTTTTTGCGACAATACTCGCTTCATCATAAGTCATGGTTGATGCAGGGTCATCAGGATCATCTGCTGCCAAACCAACTTCACCTTTATGAGTGACTAAACGAGCATCAATAACAGGGGCTTTACCTTGTGTCCAACCAGCTTTAGCATAACCATTCAAATTACCTGTCATTGCTAAGCCTTCAGGCATAAATGCAGCAAAATCTTTCAAATCTAAATTATTAATAGCAAATGAAATATTTCCCTTAGCTTGACTCGCTCGAATCGGTTGATCAAAACATAATTGACTCTCATTACTTGTCCAACAATGTTGTCCGACAAAGAGTTCTGATTTTGCAGAATTAAAAATAATAGGTGCATTTGCAGTTTGTTTTAAATGCGCACGGACGGAGTCGAACTCGCCTTTTTGTACTTGCCCTAACCAATCATTCTGTGCATTAAAACCACCAACAAATTGCACATATAATTTCGAATAATAGTTCCAGCCTTGAATCTGCAGCATATGTGCTTTGCGCGTACCGGTTAGCGTGATTGCTCCGTGTTGAATTTCTCGGTTACCAGACCTTAAAGTATCCATTTCAGCACGAATAGAACTGGCTACTGTATCTGATGTTGGTAATTCTCCTTTTAGACTTAGCTTTTTAATGCTTAAACCTTCAAAACCAAAATTATCAACAACCATATTTGCAGTTGCACTTAGGCGAGGTTTTGCTTGTAAGTTGATATAACCATAGGCACGACCACGTAATCCGTTATATAGCTCCATCAATGCAGGTGCATCAATTTTTAAACGTAAACTTTGTGCATTACCAGATGCCTGCAATTGGTTGCCAGCATAAGAAATAAATAAATTATTTGCTTCAAACTGCTGTGGAACCAAACCAGATTGACTACTATTTAAGATCATTGCAAGATTGCCTTGACCACGTAGCGGCTTATTGTTGATTATCCCAGCCAAGTTTAGTTGTTCAATACTGACCCGTTTATTTCGATCAGACCATTGACCTTGTGATTTAACCTGACCTGAAACCTCACCTCTAAGTGATGAGACAAAATAATGTGGTTTAAAACGCATCATTGCAGCGTTAATATCCCAACTAATACCATCTTTTAATAGTACTTGACCTTTTGCAGATGCCTGACCAGCAACACCACTATGCTCAAATTGATCAATACGAATAAATTCTGGTGTACCTGAAAGATTAATTTTTAATGCGCCAGACCCTACAGGAACCTGAGTTGAATTAAGTGATCCCGCATATTTCACTGCAAAACTCTTAAATGCTCCACCAGATTTCGCATCATTAAATAATAATCCGATATTGCTTTTTCCAACTAAACGCACACTTTCAGTTTTAGCTTGATTTGCCATCTGCCCAACTAAATCAATCGATTCTAGCTGAATAATTTGGGTATTAGGTTGTGCATAGCCACTCGCCTGAATATGTCCGTTTAATGTATGAATAGGTGCAGCCGTAGCAATTAATTGTGGATTAAAATTATTTGCATTAAGTAATGCATTCCATTTTAACTGACGCTTCTCTGTAGGCAACTCAACATACGCTTTAGCATTTAAACCACCTTGAGCTGTTGTTAAACTAAAAAGTGGGACATTTAAATTATTATCTTTGATTGAAAGATGAGCAGCATATTGTCCTGTTGGCAAACTACCTTTTTCATGTGCAGTTACATGTGTATTCACTTGGATATTTTGTTGCTTACTATCAATTTGTAAGTCAGCTTTACCATTCTCACTATTTAACCAACCAATATATGGCATGGCACGGTTAATCTTATTCCAACTAACATTTAATAATAATGGCTCAGCAACAGGATTTTTATTTTTTGCTACTGGTTTTTCTGCTGCTTGATTTAGTTGTAATGCCCAAGATTCATATTGATCAAAATTAACATTAGCATTGAGATGAACACCCTCTTTAAGTTCACCTTTACTACTAATATCAGCATCCAATGTTGGTGGTAGAAATTCACGCGCAACTTCAGGAATAAGATTATCCTTTGGGTTAATTCGGTCTAGACGACCTTTAATATCCCAATGTACAAAATCCTTCCAAGCTAACATCCCACTCAGATTAATAGAGCCTCCCATGAGCTGCCCATTAAACTGCTGGATATTCAACTTCTCAATTAAATCTGTACTCAAAGTTCCTGTGTATTGACCTTGAGGGATTTGAGCTCCGCTTAAATCGGTATCAACATCAATATTCAATCCTTTGACATTACCATTAATCGTAATTAAACCTTTTTTCGATAGTAACTTTTGTTCTGGTGCAATAGGCCAATGATAATCTCGTAATCTTAATTGCCCTTGTAATGGCACATCTGGAGCCATAGGATGTGCAATTGCCCAACCACTTAGCAAGTCAGGTGTTTGTGTAGCGAAACCAGCACGAAGACGATCAAGTGAACCTTGTACATTAACTGAAATTTGTTTGATATTTAGACTTTCTAAAGCAGGTATAATAACCAATGCTTTTGCAGCAATTGGGTATTTACCAGCATGATTAAAATCCATCATTCCAGAAGCATTTTTAACCGCAAGAAAACCCATGTTGAGCTGAGCATCTTTAAACGTTAATTTTGTTCCAGACCAAAGCACATCCTTAGTCACAATATCGTTAAATTCAACTTTACTGCCAACATTTTGAATCAATAGATGATCAAGTTTGGCCTCATCAACACGTAATGTGAAAGGCAAAGGAATATCTGCGAATTTAAAGGGTTCATGACTTGGTGGAGCATGATTAATCACTTGTAAGTTAGAAACAGTTGCTCGTCTTAAATGGATTTCTTTTGCTAAAATTGCACGCCAACCTAAAGCAACTTCAGCACGATCTGTTTTTATATCTAAATCTTTTAGATGAATGGCTAAATCTCTTACAATAATACCTTGAACGATATTTCCGCTCTGATACTTATATTGGATCATACTTTGTTTTGATAATACGCGATCTAAGAGAAAACGACTGCCTTTATCTGTTGATACCATTACTGCAATTGCTGCAAACAAGCATACAATAACCAGGAGTATTCCCCACAACACACCTTTTAATACAAGCCGCTTATTTTTTTGTTCCGGCTGCTGAGCTTGAGGCTCTTGATGCTGTTCGTCGTCAGCCATGGTCATTATATAATTCCCCAAATCTAAACTTAATATACAAAATATTTAAGTAATTTATTTACTTTTAGGGCCCTATTATTATGAGCCCTAAACAAAATAACAATTAAAATTACTTAAATTAGAGCTGCGAACCAATAAAAAAGTGTAAACGAATTGGTTTACCTGGTTCTGAAATCCCAGAAGCAACATCTAAACGAATAGGACCAATTGGAGAACGCCAACGTACACCAACCCCAACACTGTACTCAATTGGATTACTAAATTTTTCATCAAATGCATTACCAAAATCACTGAATAATGCCGCTCGCCAACCTTCTTTAAATTGGTAATTATATTCTACTGTCCCAATAGCAAGGCCTTGTCCACCAACTTTATAACCATCAATCATTGGAGATAAACTCTTATAATCAAATCCACGCATACTTTGATCACCACCAGCAAAGTAACGTAAGTTATATGGTACTTTATTAAAATCATCTGCGTAAATATACCCAGCATTGGCACCAACAAAAAATTGGTGGTTTGCTTTATCTCCTAAAGAATAAAGCGCCTTCCAATTTGCATTGAATATGGCCATGTTGGTGTTACTTAGAATTTTATCACTACCCAGTTCTATTTTATAAGACTGTTTGAATCCTTGAGTAGGGTTCAAGCGATTGTTACTACTTGTTTTTGATACCTCATATCCTACAAGGAGTGCTTCTTGCTCAGGCTCTGCACCAGGAATTAAGAAACCATCTGGAATGGTATTATTTGAAACATCACCATTGCTGGTCATACGATCCAATCGATAACGTACACCAAAAACATGTTGCCATTCACGACGTGAGTTTTTAATGATACGGTCTGCACCAAGCACTGCTGTTTCAATTGTTAAATCTGTATTTGGCCCCACACCGTCTCGTGCTTCACGCTCATAACCACCAACCAAGTTAATATAATCATTTAGTGGATGTTTATAAGGAATGCTGTAGCGTCCATCTATAGATTGTCGAATTTGTGATAATTCCATGTTGGCATCAAAAGAGTGACCGTATTGGTTCACAATAGCACGACGATACTGTCCACGCACACGTACGCCTGTATCAGTTCCATAACCAATACCTGTTTCTAAGCTATTTAACTTATCTGCATTTAAGGTGACAATAACAGGAACCACTTTATCAATACGCACTTGATCTTTCATTGCATCAAGTTCGTCTGTTCGATCTCTTTGTTGGTCAATCGTTTTTTGTGCTGGTGAAGCAGCGCGTGTTTCAGCACCAGCAAACTGCTGTTCGTCCACTACTGTTTGTGTTACTTCTTTATTTGACACTTTTACAGCAGGCGCCGCTTGTGGACGTAAACTATCCATAATCGCCTGTTCTGTAATTTTATTGGCATCAACCAAAGCTTGTAAGTCAGGAGGAAGATCTAAATCATCGGGTAAAGCATCGGGACGTACCGCATCAACCAATGTATAGTTAAAATAACGACTGTTGGTTAGATTATTTGCCAACCCATTGACACGCCAAGCGGTATAATCTGCACCCGGTTCCCAAGGAGCCAAGGTTTTAAGAATATCCAATTTAATTGGTAACGGTTTATCTGGGTCACTCATTCTAAATTCTACATGACCCAATTTATAACGTTGCCCAGTATCGTAACGTAAATTTATATCTACAGTATTTTCTGGTTGATTGACTTTAACATCATGCAAACGCCAAAGACTGTCGAAGAAACCGTTATTACTTGCAGCCTCTTGAATATTGGTTTTGGTATTTTCATACATACCATGGTTAAAAATATCACCAATATTAAGTTCAGGTAAAAGTGCTAACACTTGGAACTGAGGTAATTTACCTCCTTCTCCTTGGAACTCGATATTCTGATGAGTAACTAGTGCAGGCTCTCCAGGTGTAACTTTTACCTGTAATCGGCGATCACTTTGTTTTTCAAATTTAAAACTCGCATTGTAATAACCCACAGCTTGAGCTGCCTGATTTGCCATGCTGCGCAGCTGAGGTACCGCTGATGCATAATCAGAAAAGGACTCAACGGTAAAAGTGGATAATTTGGCACGAATATTTTGAGCAAGTAAATTGGGTGCGCCTTCAACGACAGTAGTAATTTTTTCAATAGGTTCAGCAGTATCTTCCTTAGGTGGTCGAATACGTTGTACTACACGTTTTATAAAACCTGGTTTTTCCTGTACTTCTGGCTCTTTTTTTTCAGTATCTAGAAATAAATTACCATTTTCTCTTGCCTTCACTACAATTTCTTTATCTGCGTCAATATTGCGCATGAGTTGTTCAATATCTACAGGCGCACGTTTTATTTCTTGATATTCTTGTTCAGTAGACTGTGCAATTTCTGGAAGATTATTAATCTGACCACTTTGTTTAAAATCATGTGCTTGCTGTTTTGCTTCTTCAGCAGCTTGATAAATCTCATTTGCCATATTCTGATCTACAGTATTCACGGGCAAATCTTCGAGGTCTTCAAAGGCTAAAGGTTTAAGCGGTTTTGTTTTACTTTCTTGAATTTGTTGCTGTAATAACGCCACACTATCAACATCTACTTCTGGTACGGCTAATGGTATTGCAACATTATTCCCAGAAGGCGTGTTTACCTCAGAAGACTCTTGCAGATCAACAGCTGAAGTCGCTTCAACAGCCGATTGCGCATAGAGATTTGGAGCAACAAATAAACTCAAAAATACACTTAAGCATAGGTATTTATTGACATTATTGGCATCAATAATTTTATGAAGATGATAAGTAATCACCGATTTTCTAAACTGAATTTGGGTTGGCATACCAAGCTCTATATACTTTCAATATCCAATTCTGTCACTAAGAATGGTTGATTGATTGAAAAAAACCATTCAAAAACAGAGTTAAATTTATTAATAATTGGTGAATTATGCAATTTAAAAATATCATACATGAAATTCTAGATATAATTACGTATTAATCACATTTCTTAATATATTTAAATGAAGTTCCCAAATGAAAAAAAATGATCATATTTTAGGAACGCGTCGCTTCTTGCCCATGTTCCTCACTCAGTTTTTTGGTGCATTAAATGACAATGTCTTTAAGCAATCTTTGGTGGTTATTTTTACCTTCGGTTGGATTCAACATCAAGGACTAGAAATTAGTACATTAAATAATCTGGCAGCCTTGTTATTTATCCTACCTTTCTTTATCTTTTCTGCGACTGCAGGACAAATTGCTGATAAATATGAACGTTCAAAATTAATTCGAGCTATTAAAATCCTTGAAATTTTGATTATGCTGATTGCAACTCTTGGCTTTATGTTTGGTAGCTTATGGTTGTTGATTTTTGCATTATTCTTAATGGGTACACATAGTACATTCTTTGGCCCGATTAAATATGCAATTTTGCCTGATATTTTACATAAAGATGAATTAGTACAAGGAAATGCAATCTTTCAATCAGGTACATCCATCGCGATCCTGATTGGAATGGTTTTAGGTGGGGCTATCATTTTTTGGTCACAAGGTGAAATGCTGTGGATTAGTCTGACTGTACTGGTCATCGCAATTGTGGGCTACCTATGTAGCCGTTATATACTTCCTCAACCCATTCCAGATGCTAAACTGACCGTTGATTGGAACTTTTTACATACCAGCATAGATACCCTACGATATGCAAAATCACTACCAACGGTCTTTCTTGTTTTACTTGGGAATTCATGGTACTGGTTTTATGGTGCAACTTTCTTAACTCAAATTCCTTTGCTCGCTAAACAGTATTTACATGGCTCTGAAAATGTTGCTAGTTTGCTGCTCATGCTATTTTCAGTTGGTATTGGTATTGGGTCCTTATTATGTAAAAAAATTGGTGGTACCCAGATCAACTTAAAAGTTGTGATGCTTGGCTGTGTTGGATTAACTCTTTTTGCATTCTATCTAACAATCAGTTTAGGCTTTTTACCTCCCGTAACCAATGGACAAGTATTGGGCCTTTATGATGTTTTTCATGCAGGTATGGCCTACTATCATGTTATGTTTGCAGTTGCTTTATTGGGTATTTTTGGCGGTTTTTATATTGTTCCTCTCTATACAATGATGCAAGCATTTGCACCAGTTTCACACCGCGCACGTGTTGTTTCTGCTAATAATATTCTAAATGCTATTTTTATGGTGACTGCATCAATATTTTCTATTTTAATTTTAAGCTTCTTAGAACTAGACCTAACGGTGTTATTTAATATTACCGCTATACTCAGTGCAATCTTTTCATTGCTACTGTTAAAATACCTACAACCACTGATTGCGACTACCCCTTATTCTTTGGAGGATTAACTATGCGTCATTACACAGGTTTGGATAAATTTATCCACTCTTTTGACCAAGCACTAAGAAGTCTAGTTCCTGGTGCAACCGCTGCTCATCGAGAAAATCCTGCTCAAAACTTAGAAAGCGCTCTAGGTGTAAGTGAAGCGCGTCATGTTGCTGGTTTAATGCGAGTAAATCATAGTGGTGAAGTTTGTGCTCAAGCGCTTTATCATGGCCAAGCACTGACTGCAAAACTTCCAAATGTAAAACGTGAAATGCAACAGGCTGCAATTGAAGAACAAGATCACTTAGCTTGGTGTGAAGATCGTTTAGTTGAACTCGATAGTCATACAAGCCTACTCAATCCTGTTTGGTATGGTTTATCTTTTGGTATGGGTGCATTGGCAGGAATTGCTGGAGATAAATACAGTTTAGGTTTTGTTGCTGAAACTGAACGCCAAGTCAGCCTACACTTAGTAGATCATATTAACCAATTACCAGCTCAAGATTTACGTTCAAAATATATATTAGAACAAATGAATTTAGATGAGTTACATCATCGTGATACAGCAATTGCTGCTGGTGGTGTTGACTTAGCTCTGCCTATTCGTATTACCATGACAGCCATTTCAAAACTCATGACCAAGACAAGCTATTATATCTAAAGCTTAATTACATACTGCGTTAAGCTTTTTCTGCACCACATAAAGCTTAACGCATCTAACTTATTGTTTCCCTAAAAAACGCAATCCAACACCTGGCTCTGTTGCGATATAAGTCGGACTAATTGCATCATCTCCTAGTTTATGGCGCAATTTCGCCACTAATATACGCAGGTAATGTGTATCTTCTTGATGCGTGGGACCCCAAAGCTCTTTTAATAGTTGGGGTTGAGTCATTAGTCGACCACTATGTTGTACCAACATAGTAAGAAGTTGATATTCTTTACGCGTTAATGTAATGAGTTTCTCGCGTAAATACACTTGCCGCTGAGCATAATCAATTTTCAATTGACCATCATCGTATATGGCAGTCTCAACAGGTACAGCGACATGTCTGAGCGTAACACGGATACGCGCCATAAGCTCTTGTACACTAAATGGTTTAGTCACATAATCATGTGCACCTGCATCTAGTAAAGTTACTTTCTCCAGTTCATCAGCACGTACCGATAAAACAATTACGGGTACTTGAGACCAACACCTTAATTCTTTTAACACTTCCTTACCATCTAGATCAGGTAGACCTAGATCTAAAATGACAAGGTCTGCCCCATTTAAAGCCAAGAGTTCTAAACCTTGTTGACCATTTTCAGCAAGTGAGGTGGCATAACCTTGTGAGCGAAGTGCGATATCTAAAAATTTTCGCACTTGAGTCTCATCATCAATGATCAAAATTTTGATCGGACTACTGCTCTGATCTGATTTTATATTATTTAACATAAATCTCTTTCATGTTAAGACTTGCAAAGTCTTTGTGGTAATGAATATTTAGCTTATTATGCGCTGATTTGTTGAATCGGCAAGCACATACAAATTCGCGTACCACGATTATTTTTTCCTGCAGTTGCAGTAATTTCACCCTGATGGGCACCAATAATTGCTTTTACAATCGTTAGACCTAAGCCAGTACCAAATTGGCCACGATCACCACGCTGCATGGTATAAAACATATCAAAGATCCGTTGTCGCTCATCCTCAGGTATACCAACACCTTGGTCACTAATCGCAATGGCGATATGTTGATCATCGGCTTGATAGGCTTCTATACATACATCTTCATTTTCTGGAGAAAATTTTGCAGCATTTTCTAAAACATTAAATATTGCTTGTTCAATCAATGCTGCATGTACATACAAATTAAGGTCTTGGTTAGGCATATTGATTTGTACATTGATCTGAGGCATATATCGTTTCAAACGCCGTACAGCAGACCCTACCAATTCATCCACCCCAATCCAATCTCGTTTTAAGCTCAGACCTTCATGGCCTAAACGAGTCATATCTAATAAATTCTGAATATATCGATCTAAACGTTCACCCTCTAGTTGAATTGTTTCCAATAAGCTTGTTTGATCGAGCGGACTCAAATCTTGTCGATAGTGAATCATACTTTCTGCAGCCCCAATCATTGCTGCCAATGGTGAACGTAAATCATGTGAAACAGAGGTTAATAATGCTGAACGTAGTTTTTCAGTTTCTGTCGTCACATTGGCTTGTTCTAAAGCTTTACTCATTTGTGTCCGCAACAATGCTTGAGCAATATAATCAATCATAGACTCAGCCAGTTGTTTTTGTTCTACGGGTAATTTTTTCTTATTTTGAAATTTTAGACCAAGCACACCTATACATTGCTTAGATGCCAATAAAGGTGAGAACCACCACTCCGACTCGGTTAGTGTTTGGGTAAAACGCCCTGAAGCTTGCTGATTTTTAAATGTCCATGCAGCGGAGATCTGCTCTTTTTCAGAAATATTTGAGCTATTTTTGGGGTCTGCTTCTTCATTTTCTAATTGTAACCAAACTTCTGCATTTAGATTTTTTTCTAAACTTGCCCGCCCAAGATTAAGTACATCGCTTGAATTTACTGCAACAGAAAGCTTATGTCCCAAGTCTTGCATGATACTGTTGTAACGATTCGCTGCTTGTAATGCAACAACCTGTTCACGTAATTTAGATGCCAAACGACTAGCAATCAAAGCAGCAGCAAGAAATGCCAATACAGTAATCACACCTTGGTGTGCTGAAATTTGCAAGGTCATCCGAGGCGCGATAAAAAAGAAATTGTATGCTAAGAAGAAAATAATCGCGGAACAAACAGCAACCGTCATACGTGTTCTAGCTGCCACAAAAACAACTGCAGTGATAAAAATTACTGATAACTCACCAACACCTAAGTAGTATTCACCCAAACTTGCAATCAATATACTGACTATTGTTGTGATTAAAACTAGTGCTGTTTCTTTTAAACTTAAAACATAGCTTTTTAAAGGTAGGTAGTGCTGTGTCTGCGCTTTCACCAATGGTGATGCTATAGTTACTACACTAATTTCAAAACTTGGATGTGATCTTAAAAGTTGTTGCAATAAATCTTTTGCAATGAATATTGATCGTATTCGCTGTAATAACGGATGGTTATCTTGGGCAGATTGTGTCATGACTAGCGTAGAAACACCCCGTTCTAGAGCAAAACTTTTGAGTAATTTTGCATGTGCTTGCCCATACAAAATTTCTGTCATCCCCCCCATTTGTCGAGCCAAAGCAAATGCTCGATCAATGTCTCGTTGGTGTTGATTATTTTGTGCATGTTGCTTAGGCCCTGTAGGACTCAACTGAGAATGTGAAAATGCAACAACTGTCCACTTGGCTGCTCTTTTTTCGGCAATACGACAGCCTATTCGAACAATTGCCTCCGCTTGTTCAGGACAATCTAATAAAACCAATACATGATAATTAAGAGGGATTGGAACTTGACCTTGTAAGACAAAATTTTCGCGAACATCAACATCAACATGATCAGCAACCGTTTGCATTGCTAATTCTCGTAACGCAGTCAAATTACTACTATTAAAAAAACCTCGTAATGCAGGTTGAATTTGTTCAGGGACATATACCTTCCCTTGATTCAATCGTTCTAATAATTCAGTTACAGGTAAATCAATTAAACGAATATCACGTATTCGTTGCAACATTTGATCGGGTACTGTCTCTTTGACTCGTATACCTGTAATTTGAAAAACAACATCATTTAAACTTTCCAAATGTTGAATATTCATTGTGGTAAATACATCAATACCAGCATCTAATAATTCATTAATGTCTTGCCAACGTTTTTCATGACGACTACCTGGTACATTTTGATGAGCAAATTCGTCAACCAAAACAATAGATGGACGCTGTTGAAGTACAACATCTAAGTCCATTTCTTCCAACATATGTCCTTGATAGGGTATTTTTTTACGTGGAATAATAGGTAAGTCTTGTAATAATTGTTCAGTTTCAACACGACCATGTGTTTCCACATAGGCGATTACAACATTCTGATTTTGTTGTAATAAGTCTCTAGCACGCACCAACATGGCATAGGTTTTACCCACTCCTGGTGCTGCACCTAAAAATATGGTTAATCGCCCTGATTGATAGCGTTTGACTTGTTGTAACAAGGTATCTGCTTTATTGTGGCGACCGTGAACCATAAATTTATACTCAACCTAAATGCAAATTTGATGAAATTTTTTAAAAATTAAGAGTTAAATAGCTTTAATAAACGTATTTATTAAAGCCATATACAAATTATCATGCTTTCTTTGTTGCAACATCAACTAAACTATATTCAGATTTATTTAACTGAAGTATGCAGACGATCAAGCGCTAAATTAAGTTCTAACACGTTTACACGGGCCTGTCCGAGTAAACCAAAAGTTGGCCCTTGGGTATGTGCTTTTACTATTTCATTTAGCTGATCAATACTTAAATGACGTGCTTGAGCAACTCGATTCACTTGTAGTTGTGCAGCTGCTGGGCTAATTTCAGGATCAATCCCACTGCCTGATGATGTTACTATATCGCTTGGAATTTGATCTATAGCAACATGTTCTCTAGTGGAGATGAGCGCACGTCTTTCATCGATGATTTTACTTAACTCTGGATTAGTCCGAGCAAGGTTACTTCCAGCCAATGCCATTACGTCGTAATGAACAGCAGATGGTCTCGCATAGAAGTATTGATCACCAACAAAAGCTTGTGCGACCAATTTGGAACCCACAATTTTCTGATTTTCAACTAACATACTTCCATTTGCTTGATTTGGAAATAATACTTGACCTAGACCAGTCGCTACACTGCTATAGCTAAAACCGCATACTAATAATCCAACTAGAGTCAAACCAACAGCTGGTCGTATTAACTGAATCAGTTTCGGTTCTGTCACTTGCGTATTCATTGAATAAGTCATTTTAAGCACCTCTACTTAGATTATTGAACTGATCAAAACATCAATGATTTTGATTGCAATAAACGGTAATATCACCCCACCTACTCCAAAAATCAGCATATTGCGGCGTAATAATTGTGTAGAAGTTGATGGTTTAAATTTTACCCCACGCAGTGCTATTGGAATCAAAGCAGGTATAACAATCGCATTAAAGATCAGTGCAGATAAAATTGCACTTTCACTACTTTTAAGCTGCATGACATTTAATACCTGCATTTCTGGAATAGCGGTAACAAAGAGTGCTGGTAAAATTGCAAAGTACTTGGAAATATCATTGGCCAAAGAAAAAGTGGTCAATGCACCTCGTGTAATCAATTGCTGTTTCCCGATCTCAACGACTGCAAGTAATTTTGTAGGATCAGAATCTAAATCAACCATATTTCCAGCTTCTTTAGCAGCCTGAGTACCCGAATTCATAGCTAAACCAATATCGGCTTGGGCTAAAGCTGGAGCATCATTGGTACCGTCACCAACCATAGCCACTAAGTGTCCCGCTTCTTGCTCACGTCTAATACAAGATAATTTATCTTCAGGTTTAGCTTCTGCAATATAGTCATCAACACCCGCTTCAGCAGCAATCGCTGCTGCAGTTAATGGGTTATCTCCTGTGACCATCACGGTTTTGATACCCATTTCACGTAAACGTGCAAATTTTTCTTTTATCCCAGGTTTGATCACATCAGAAAGTTCAATGACACCCAATAGATTGTGATCACAAGCAACAACTAACGGTGTTGCACCTTTAGATGCGACCTGTTCAATACGCGTGCGAAGTTCAGTTTGTAGATTTATATCTTGCTCAGTAAATTTAATAATTGCATCAAGTGCGCCTTTACGAACGTGTTGGCCATTTGCTAAGTTAACCCCTGAAATACGTGTTGCAGCATTAAAAGGAATAAACTCTGCATTTTCTGGTTCAACCACCTTTTCGCCCAAATCCTTAGCTAATGCAACAATAGACTTACCTTCTGGTGTTGGATCTGCTAATGAAGTTAATAAAGCAGCTTGACGTAATTCACTCTCTGCAACTCCAACTAATGGATAAAACGCCGTGGCCTGACGATCGCCATAGGTAATAGTGCCGGTTTTATCGAGCAACAGTACATCTACGTCACCAGCAACTTCAACAGCTTTACCTGATTTAGCAATTAAATTGGCTTTAAGTGCACGATTCATTCCTGCGATACCAATGGCAGGTAACAACCCTCCAATCGTTGTTGGAATTAAACACACCAATAGTGCAACTAAAACGATTGGATCAATCTTGATGTTTAAGAAATTTGCTATGAATGGCAAACTAAATACCACCAATATAAAGGTGCATGTCATTACCATGAGTAAAATACCCAAAGCAATTTCATTTGGTGTTTTTTGACGTTTTGCACCTTCAACCAAAGCAATCATGCGATCTAAAAAGCTATTACCTGAGTCAGCACTAACTTGCACAATAATTCGATCAGTTAGTACTTTTGTACCACCAATAACACCAGAGCGATCTGTGCCTGCTTCGCGTAAAACTGGAGCGGACTCCCCAGTAACTGCAGCCTCATTAATAGTTGCAAATCCCTCAATGATCTCACCATCAGCAGGAATCATCTCACCTGCACGAACTTCAATTAGATCATTAACTAATAATGCCGTTGCTGAAACCCGTTCACCCTCTTTATCTGTAAGAGACTTCAAACGTAATGCAGTTAAATTTTGACGGGCTTGTTTTAGGGACGAAGCTTGACCACGACCTTTAGCTTCAGCAACTGCCTCAGCGTAGTTTGCAAACAGTACGGTGATAAATAAAATCACACTCACTGATAAGCCAAAAAATAATGTGCTATATCCTAATACTGTACTCAGGATGCTGACGAGTGTACCCAACCAAACAATGGCCATAACAGGATTTTTCATCGCATGCTGTGGCATCAATTTAACGAGTGCACTTTTCCAAGCATCAGCTTGAATAAAAGTTGAATTAGTTTGAGCTATTTTTGATTTAGACATGATACTCGCTCCTTAGGCCATCATTAACATGAGATGGTCAGCTACTGGGCCTAAGACCAATACAGGCATAAATTGTAATAAGGTCAGCATCACCACTATGGCAATCAATGTTAGTGCAAAAGTTGGAGTTTCAATTTGCAACGTACCATTGCTTTCAGGTGCTTGTCGTTTTGCTGCCAAGCGTGCTGCAATGATTAAGGGAATAATCATGGTTGGGAAACGGCCAAGTAATAGAGCTAAACTCGCACTCACATTCCACCACACAGTGTTATCACTTAAACCTTCAAAACCAGAGCCGTTATTGGCAAATGCTGAAACATATTCATAGAAAATCTGACTGATACCATGAAAACCTGGATTAGAAGTACCAGCTAATTCAGGAAAAAATACAGTAATGGTAGTTAGACCTAAAATGACAGCTGGTTGTAGCAAAATTAATACGGCTAATAACTTTATTTCTCCTGCTTCAATTTTACGTCCGAGTATCTCTGGTGTACGCCCTGTCATTAATCCTGCAATAAATACTGCCAAGAATAGGTAGATCATGAACTGTTGCAAACCACAACCAATCCCCCCCCAAATGGCATTAATCAACATATCCATTAGGGCAACCATACCTGTTAGTGGAGATGCTGAATCATGCATCATCGCAACTGAACCGTTATTCACTTGAGTAGTAACTGCAGCCCAGATAGCTGAATCATTCGCACCCAAACGCATTTCTTTACCTTCCATCAGGCTGAGTTGCGTAGCTGTTTGAGAAAGGCTTTCAGACCAGATTGCTGTGCCAGCAGAAATGACGGACATAAGCAACATACTGCCAAATACCAGTCCTGCAAATTTGAAACGACGTGTGAAAAAACCAAGCATCATTACAACAGAAATAGGAATCAGTAAAATTGCCATCATTTCCATAAAGTTTGATAACGGCGTTGGATTCTCTAAAGGTACACTGCTGTTTGGACCATACCAGCCACCACCATTACTACCTAACTGTTTGATTGCAACCATTGGGGCCACAGGACCTAACGGAATTTTTTGTTGTTGTGCTTCTACTTGTTGATCTAATACAGTTGCCGTTGGACCTGCTTGTAATGTAGCAGGTACACCTTGGCTATTTAAGAATAATGACCAGATTAGACATAAAGGAAGAAGAAATCTAAATGTTGGGCGTATAACATCTGCCCAATAATTACCGACGTTTCCTTTAGATTTGCTTAGGCTATTTTGTTGAGCACCAGAATTAAGCTCTGCATCTTTTGAATTGTTGGAGTGGAATAATGCTCGAATGGTTGCAACAACCATAGCCAAACCCATCATTGGTGTTATTACTTGTAAGCCTACAATAGCAACCATTTGTGATAGATAAGATAATTGAGCCTGTCCAGAATAGTGTTGTTGGTTAGTATTGGTTAAAAAAGAAATCATGGTATGTAAAGCAAGATCCCATGACATATTCGGTACTTGATCTGGATTGAGTGGCAACCAAGCCTGACACATTAAAAGAATCCAAACCGATAAGCCGATAACAGCACAACTAATCGCAAAACTTAAACTATATGTTTTGGCACTCATACCCTGCTGAGGGTTTGTCCCGAGTAAGGCATAAATTGGCTTTTCAATCCAATGAAAGAGTGGATCTATTTTCATTGGGCGATTTTGCATAATCGCCGCAAGATATTTCCCCAAAGGAATCGCAATTAATATCGTGATTAGTAATAACAAGGCATAAACCCACATACCTGTTCTCCTTGTTGGTCAATAACTGTTTGCGTTATGAAGTGATGTTTATTATCTAGAGCAATAATATTAAAATGGTCATGCGGTCTAAGCGGATCAGATCCGTTGACCTGACCGCAAATACATACTAAACACATGTTGTAAATACCTTGATATAACGGAACAACTCCAGTACTCAGTATCGGTAAAAGCTGCGTAAAATCGCTATGTTACTTCAGTGTCGTCTGCGTAAATTTTGCGTAAATTTTTTAGTTAAATCCGTATCTAGTTGTATCGAGATGCAGTACAAATTATTTATTGTTTTAATACTAAAAAAAGAGTCAGCATAGGTATATGCTGACTCTTTTAACATGAACATAGTAACAGTATGATTACATTAAAAATCAGGAATCATTAAAATAACCCGATTAGGCAGAAACAAGGTCTACTGTTTCTAGATGTAATTCCATTAAAGGAAATGTATGTGCCTGATGTTCAAATAATGTATGTGGCCATAACTGAGCAAGTGGAATTTTAACATCTAAGGCGAGAGGCATTTTTTTAGGATTAAATTGCATATGCTCCAAATCCATCCCCCAAGCGATCAAATCAATATCTAAACTAATATGATGTGATGGCCTTACACGACCCGAAAGTGTCTCCCATTGTTTGAACATATCTTGAATCTGATCTGGTGTTAAATTACACGATAAAATACAAGCTGCATTCCAATAATCCGCTCCCACACCATCACGGCATGGAATCTGATAAATTGGAGAATATTGCACTTTCCCTAACTGCTCAAGCTTAGCGAAAACATCTCGAAAATGCTGGTCAGGTTGAAGATTACTCGCTAATGCGAGTGCATAGGTCATGTCGGTGGCGTTCAAAACGTATTCCTACAGCTTGTGCTTGGGCAATAATGGCTGGTTTGCGAATAGCAATTCGTATAGATTCAATTGCATCAAAACGTATAAACAACTGTTCAACAACCAATTGTGCAGCATGTTCTAACATTTTGGGTTTTGCCTGTTGAATTGTCTCAGTTGCGATTTCACACATTAAGGCATAATTTAAAGTGTCATCCAATTCATCTGAGTGCGCAACTTTTTTTAAACAAGTACGCACAGTGATATCAAGAGATAAGGGTTGAATAATTTGGCGTTCCCAAGTGAAACAGCCAACAATAGTATCAACTCTTAAATCTTCTATAAAAATTTCATCCATTACACAGACTCAGCTCATACACTCTAACAAAAACCATTTAATGTTTTAAGGCTTGATGTTGATCGACAGTTTGCACCATTTGTAAACGTTGGTCAGCATAAATATCGGTGTAAGGTGCTAGTACGCGCATAAAGCGGTCAAAATACAGCATTTGCTTAAAGAGTAAAGCAAAATCACGTGGGAAACGAATACCATGACGCTCACCCACGGCAACCATATCCATCATAATGTCATTTAAATCAGAAGGATTGGTGCTTAATATCTGTTGTGGCTCAGCAAGTAAAACACCACTGAATAAACGTTCTAAGTCATTTGCCAATACCGTAACATCAATATGTTGGCCAGTCATTCCCATCTGCAACATGCACTCAGCCATACGAATGTAGTTTGTACGTTGTAAAGCATCCATAAAGCCAATACATGCAGTCCAGACTTCAGGTTTTAACTCCCCAACAATACCAAAATCAATAAACCCCACCCGTCCATCTTCAAGTAACATTAGGTTTCCAGCATGTAAATCAGCATGGAAGCTATTGCACATCATTAAGCTGCCAAACCAAGTATTCATCGCAGTAATCAACACTTGTGAAGGATCTTTAGCAACACGTCGAACAACATCAAAATCAGTTAAAGGAACACCATACAAACGCTGCATCGTCAGGACACGGCGTGTTGAATACTGGTGATATACCTTAGGTGCAGTTGCTGCTTGATTATTAGTCATATTGAGATATTGAATAAAATCATCAAGATTCCGCGCTTCCTCAATGAAATCTACTTCACGTACCATACGTGTTTTAATTTCCTCAACGATATCGGCCAATGAAGCAAACTTTACTTTAGGTATAGCCTTTTCCAATAATTTGGTTGCCCAATGTAAAACATTGAGGTCTGTATACAGAATAGTTTCAACACCTGGTTTCTGTACTTTTATTACAACATCTTCACCCGTAACCAACTTGGCCGCATGCACCTGAGCTATAGAAGCCGATGCCAAAGGTTTAGTTTCAATTGAGGCAAAAATTTTATTCAGATCTTGTCCTGCAAACTCAGAAGCAAGGACTTGTTGAACATAACTAAAAGGCAAAGAAGGCGTCTGATCTAAACACCCTTGGAACTCCTCAACATATTCACGAGGAAATAGCGAAGGAGTACTGGCAATAAACTGCCCTAACTTAATATAAGTTGAACCTAGAGATTCAAATGTTTCACGCATGAGCTTCGCATTACTTGGCTTTTGCGTCGCATATTTAATACCAGCACGGGCTGCAATTGCGGCTGTTTCACCTACACGGGCTATAGAGCGTAAGCCATCAAATAGAATATTTTTTTTCATAAGATTTAAGCGTAGAAAATTGACTGTAGTGTAACAAAAAAATTAAGACCTAAAGTTGGCTTTGTAGACATCTCGGACAAGTTTCTTCTTTCTCAAATGCTAAGATACGTTGTCTTAAGGTTAAACCATCCCAAAGTAAAAGTTTTTCAAGTAAAGGGGTTTTCCCCAAACCTAAGTACAACAACGCATGATGTGCTTGTAAACTGGCCATAACATTCGGTGTTGTCGCTAGTACACCTGAGTTAGCGCAGCGTAGACTTAAATCATCTTCTGCATTTTCTACCGCTTGCTTAGGAAATAAACATTCATAACACGCGCTGTGCCCATCCTGCATAAATAATTGTCCTTGAAAACCAATTGCAGAAGCACTAATCAAAGCAACGTTTTCCTCTTTACAGAATTGACTGACTAAATAACGAGTTGAGAAATTGTCACAACCATCAAGAACCAAATCTTGGGCTGCAACAAGTTGACATCCATTGTCTGCATCAAATTTTTCAACAACACTTTTTAAACGTATGTAAGGATTAATCTCAATTAAGCGCTTAGCCAATGCTTCAGCCTTAAAATCTCCAAGATTTTGTGGTGTAAAAGCAACCTGACGCTGCAAATTACTCATTTCAACTTGATCAGGATCAATTAAGGTAATTTGTCCTACGCCTGCACGTGCGAGTAATTCAGCACTACTACATCCAATTCCACCACAACCAACGATCAGGACATTAGCTAATTTTAGTTTTTCTTGCGCCTCTAAATCCCAGCCATCTAATAAGATCTGACGACTATATAAGTGCATTTCCTCATCACTTAGCTCTAGGTCAGTGTCAAATTGATCTATCACGTATTTACCCTACATCCGTTGGTTCAATCCTAAATTGAATATCAATGGCAGACATTAATCATTCAAAGCCAACACAGTTTTACTGTGGCTTTGTAGTATAAGGTTTTAAACGTTAAGAACAAATAGATTAGATGATAAGACAATTGAGTATATCTTTGCTTAGGCTATTTATTTTAAACGTAAAAAAACACCTCATGATTCGACTTCACTCGGTGCTTTTCTACTCAGTTTAAATGACTAAGATCAACCTGCTTGTTTTAGCAGCTCCATCTTATTGACTTCCTGTTGTTTCAATAAATTACGTTGTATCTTCCCACTTGAGGTTTTGGGTAAGTTTTCTACAAACTCAATCTCACGAGGATACGAATGTTTTGATAAACGTGAACGGACATACTCCTGCAATTTATGTTTTAGCAGATCATTCGCCTGTGCCGTTGTTTTTAAAACAACAAAAGCTTTCACTAATTCGGTACGTTCTGGATCAGGTTTACCAATCACTGCTGACTCTAAAACCTCTTCACATTCTAATAAAGTGCTTTCAACATCGAATGGGCCTACACGATAGCCTGACGTTGTAATTACATCGTCAGCACGACCAATGAAATCTACACCACCAAAATCGTTAAGTTGTACAGTATCACCTGTTAAATAGTACTTTCCGATAAATGACTTACGATCTTGGCCTGCATAGCCTTCAAACCAAAATAAATCTGATGCTGAACAGTCTATTGCTAAAGTGCCTATGCCCCCGATTTCAACTTCCTGATGCTGTTCATTCAAAACACAAAAACGATGTCCTGGTATTGCATACCCAGCTGAGCCAACTTTCTTCACATGATCAAGTGCGTGATGATTTGCAATCACCATGCCTAATTCTGTTTGTCCATATTGATCATAGATGTTTACTTCTAAATCTCGATTAAACCAGTTAATCACTTCTGGAGTTAAAGGTTCGCCAGCACTACTGACAACACGTAAATGCTCTTTAATCGTTGGATTAAATTTTTCTTTAAAACCAAAGAACATTCTGAATGCAGTAGGTGATCCTGTTAAATTACTTACCCGATATTTTCGAATCACTTCTATAGCATGATCAACACTAAAAGGCCGCTCATCCATGATAATGCTGTGACCCAAACTTAATGGCCCTGCAATTCCATAATACAAACCATAAGCCCAACCTGGATCTGCTAAATTCCAAAAAGAGTCATCTTCACGAAGATCAACTGCGTGAGTCATATAACCCTTAAATGCTAAGAGTGCTTTTAAAGGTACAGGAACTGATTTTGCTAGACCTGTTGTGCCTGAAGTAAACATCATTAGGAAAGGGTCGCTAAAATCACACATGACTGCTTGTTGTGAAGTAGACTGACGGCGCATGACAGTATAAAAATCAGGATCAGTTGAATGCTGTTCTTTTGCATGTACACATAAACGATGCGCAATTTCAATCTGATTTAATTTTGCAGCTTGTTCTGTGTTGGTTACCACTAATTTTGTTTGTGCAGTATGCAGCCGATGTTCTATTGATTTTGATTCAAATGCTGTAAAGAGTGGTTGATAAACAGCACCAATACGCCAAGTTGCTAAAATTGTAATTAATAACTCTGGTGTACGCGGTAACAAACCAGCAATACAATCGCCCTTGCTCAAACCAATAGATTGAAAATAATTGGCCATTTGAGCCGAGGCTTGATCAAGTTGCTCAAAACTCCATTCTTCAGAGAAACCTTGTTTCGCCTCCCAAATCAGTGCTGTTTTGCCTGAGCCAACATAACGTTGACAACACTCAGTATAAGCATTGACCGCATGTTCAGAACCTACTAAAAGTTCGTTAATTGAATTTTGATAATTAAATTCTTGATATGCCTGTTGTAGTGTCTTCATGACGTAACCCTATTCCTCGTTTGGCAGTACTTGCTGTACTGTCATATTTCTACACTTTATATTCGTTTACGCTATGTTATGTTGAATGTCCTATTCATCAATTCCTAGCTAACCATGTCACTCGATTGCTTGCAATTTCCATAAACTGCAACTGATATGCAGTTTATGGACAGTTTTTCATTTTTATTATGTGATCAGTCTATTTGTTACGATGGCATTATAGTTTTGTCACTTCACGTGCAATGACCAAACGTTGAATATCTGAAGCGCCTTCATAAATCTGGCTTACTCGTACATCCCGATATATACGTTCAACAGGGAAATCAGCAACGTATCCATAACCACCATGAATTTGAATAGCATCTGAACAAACTTTTTCCGCTATTGTAGAAGCAAATAACTTGGCCATAGATGCTTCTTTTAAGCAAGCCATACCTGCATCTTTTAAGGTTGCTGCATGATAGATTAATTGACGTGCAGCCTCGATTTGCGTGGCCATATCGGCCAATCTAAATGCAACTGCTTGATGTTGTACAATTTCAACTCCAAATGCCTTACGTTGATTTGCATATTCCACAGCGGCTTCAAGCGCAGCGCGTGCCATACCTACTGATTGTGCAGCTATACCAATACGACCAGACTCTAAGTTGGATAAGGCAATCTTATAACCTTCCCCTTCATTACCTAAAAGGTGATCTGCTGAAACACGACATTGATCAAGCACAATTGTTGCTGTGTCAGAACAGTGTTGTCCCATTTTTTCTTCTAATCGCGAAACGATATAACCTTCACTATCAGTCGGAACAAGAAAACATGAAATGCCACGTTTGCCTGCAGACTTATCTGTCACTGCAAAGACTAAGGCAATTTGTGCATATTTACCCGTAGTAATAAACTGTTTAGTACCGCTAAGTACCCAATGATCTCCATCTTTTACAGCACGACAACTGATCGCACCAGCATCAGACCCAACCTCAGGCTCAGTTAAACAAAAACACCCCAACCATTCGCCAGTCGCTAATTTTGTCAAATATTTCTGTTTTTGTTGCTCATTACCATATTTCGATAAAATGCCACATGGTAACGAGTTTTGAACACTGACAATTGTAGAAATCGCACCATCTCCAGCTGCAATTTCTTCCAAAGCAATCACTAAGGCACTATAATCTAAACCTGCTCCACCCCACTGTTCAGGTACAGTCATACCTAATGCCCCTAACTCACCTAGAGCTTTAAGTTCTTGATGTGGAAATTGATGAGTTTTATCTCGTTCTGCTGCAGTTGGCTTTAATTGGGATTGCGAAAAATTTCGCATCATGTCCTGAACCATTTGTTGTTCTGCGGTGAGTATCATGGTCGCTTCCTCTGCGCTGCATTTAGTTTTGATATATTGACTAATATTTAGTTATGCCTTTCCCTTCCAAGTACCATGTATATAAGTACAGGTACCCAGATAAAAAGATTAAGGCGATTAGATTTGCTTAGGCTATTTTGCAGCCATTCGGATTGCACCATCTAAACGAATAACGTCTCCATTTAAATAGGCATTTTCAAAGATATGTCTTATTAATTGTGCATACTCATCAGCCTTAGCTAAACGAGATGGGAATGGAACCATTGCACCAAGTGCAGTTTGCACTTTTTCTGGAAAACCTTGCACCATAGGTGTTTCCATAATACCTGGAGCAACAGCCATAACACGGATTGCATAGGCAGCCAATTCACGTGCTAATGGTAAAGTCATGGCTACGATTGCGCCTTTTGATGCGGCATAGGCTGTTTGACCAATTTGTCCTTCAAAAGCTGCTACCGATGCAGTATTAATAATCACACCACGTTCTTCTTCGCCTTCTTGCAACTCATATTTCGCCATAAGTGCAGTCGCAAAACGTAACATATTAAAAGTACCTGTCACATTTATATTCATCGCACGTTGAAATAATGCCAAATCATGAATGCCATTTTTGCCTAAAATTTTTGCTGATGGAGCAATACCTGCACAGTTAATTAATCCATTTAACTGCCCATAATCTTGTTCGAGTTGCGCATAAAAATCTTGTACTGCAGCTTCATCGGTTACATCTAGTTGTACAAACTGACTGTTAACACCTAATTCTTCTGCTAAAGCTTGACCAAGTTCAGCATTCATATCTACCATAACTACACGAGCAGCATGTGCGTGTAAGTGGCGCGCTGTAGCTGCACCTAGCCCCGATGCACCACCTGTAATCACAAATACTTTTCCTTCAATCTTCATGATGTTCCTCAATTAATTTTAAACTTGGCCGAATAGGCAGAGTAATCATCCTCAAGATTCAGTACAATTTCCAAAACATGCATTCTGCTTGATGGATTTGGACAGTAACATGGAAAATACTCAAGGTGATCAACAACATGATCTCCCTTTTAGCTCCACACAACAACCTAAATATAGCAAAGGTACGATTTCAATTGCCTTAGTGCATGAGGCTTTGGCATCAGCAAAAATGCAAGGTGTAAATACAGAGCAACTTTTACTCCAAGTGGGCATACCTTTAGAATTAATGAATTCAAGTAAAACACGAGTTTCTGTAAGTGTTTATGCCCAATTATGGATTGCGCTTGCTGATCTAATGAATGATGAGTTTTTTGGAATGGATCGCCATCCAATGCGACGTGGCAGTTATCAATTAATTTCTCGTCTAGTAATGCATAGTGAAACAGTAGGTCAAGCACTAAAACATATACTGCAATTTTTTAATTCAATTTTTGATGATATTCATAGCGAATTAAAAATAGATCAAGAAGGTATGCTGCTGATATTGCATGATCATCACAGTATTAAACCGATGTTTAGCTATGCAACGTATTTAATGCTGATACATACCTTAATGTGCTGGTTAGCAGATCAACGCATCCTCATTGAACATATACAGTTGTGTTGTCATGCACCCATTGATGATCAAGATTATCGAGTCAGATTTTGTGAAAATATTACTTATTCAGCTAAACAAAACCAAATTAGATTTGATGCAACTTGTCTAAATATCAAAATTAAACAAGATAAACAAAGTTGGTATCAATTTATGTTGCATACCCCACAAAACTTATTGACTCGCTTTAAAAACCCAGATGCTCTCAGTAGCCGAATACGCAAACATTTAATGCAAGTTCATCCTTCACAATGGTTAGAACTCAATGCATTATCTCAACGTTTAAACATGTCGGAAGCAACTGTGCAACGTCGCCTAAAACATGAAGGCTTGAGTTATCAGCAACTCAAAAATGATATTCGACGGGATACTGCTATTGAATTTCTAACCAAAACTGAAAAATCTATTCAAGCAATCAGTGATGAGCTTAATTTTCAAGATCCGAGTGCATTTCATCGTGCTTTTAAAAAATGGACAGGGGTTAGCCCAGGAACCTATAGAAATTCAGGTGAAGTCTAAGTAACTCAGTAGAAATTATATATGACAGATTTAAACAAACGAGTAATTATTGTAGGTGCTGGGATTATTGGAAGTTCAATCGCCTATCATCTGAGTCAGGAACATTTTCAAGTCACAGTTATTGAAAAAAACCAACCTGCATCCGCTGCAACTGGAAGTGCCTTTGGCTGGCTTACTGCTGCTGTTGAAGAAACTGCCAACGATTTACCACTGCGTAAAATTGCCCTGACAGACTGGCATCGATTAGAACAAGAAATTCCCGATTTAACCATTCGCTGGAATGGATCGATTCAGTATACTCGTGACATTAAGCACTATCGAGCAGGTGAAAGTGCATTACAACAACACGAAATACGTGAACTAGAACCATCGCTGCACTCCCCGCCTCATTATGCACGTTTTATGCCCGTTGACGGCTCAATTGATGCAAAAGAAGCAACCCTAACACTCCTTGAAGCCGCATGTCGACAAGGTGCCACCCTGCTTAGCCATACTCTTGTAAGTGGTTTTATATTTGAAAATAATAAAATTGTCGGTGTAAAAAGCTCGCAGGGCACACTCGAAGCTGATTATATTGTACTTGCTTGTGGTATTGATATACCAACACTAGCCAATACTATTAATCAAAAAGTTCCTGTACTTAGCTCTCCCTCCATTTTATTGCGGTTTAATTCCCCCCAGCATGTGGTAAATCGTATTATTTCTTGCAATGATTTTGAAATTCGCCACGCTAGAAATGGTGATTTACTTGCCGCAGAGGATTATTTATCAGATAAGAGCCTGACGGATATTGCTACTGAGGCAAAAAAACTGATTCAACAAAATTTAGCACATACTCAAACCATCTCTCTTCAACAGCAATCTATTGGATATCGACCTATACCCGAAGACCAATGCCCTATTATTGGGTTTATTGAATCCACCCAACCGGTATATGTAGCGGTTATGCATCCTGCTGTCACTTGTGCAGCGAGTATAGGTCGGCTTGTCTGTGAACACCTTAAAACAGGCATTCAACCTCAAATTTTAAATAAATATCATCCGAATCGATTCAATGCTTAACTCAATAGCAAATAAACATGTTCAACTCTTAAAAGTCATTGAATTTTGTACAGCTAACTCCTTTCATACATTTAATGGATTTTTATGAAAAAATTCAGTTTATTTAATCAATTAAAAATAACTGTTAGAATCCAAAACAAGAGGCAACCACGACTGCCGCAATAATCAATATGATTAGGATGAACATGAATAATAAGTTACTTATCGCATTACTCAGTTGTATCATTGTCATCGGATGTTCCAAACGCGAGCAGGCTCCTGAGGAGGCAGCTCCATCTACCGAAACAACGACAACAGCCGATGCAGCTGTCGCTGATGCAGAATCTGCTGCACCTGCAGATGCAAATAGCACACCTGTCAATGCACAAAAACCAGATACCCTATTAAATCCTGATATTAATCCAGTTGAACAAAATCGACGAATGGTACGTGAAGCGCAAGTCGCTTTTAGTACTCAAGATGTGGTTAAAACAACCTTAGCTGTAGATAAACTCACTGTTGAAACAGGCGGTTTTGTTGAACAAAAAAACATTAACTTTCAGGTAACTGACGTAGAAACTCAAAATATTGCAGAAGGTAAGATAAAGGTCTTTGAAAAAGTCGAACCTCAAGCTGAAATGATTGTACGTATACCTAGTGAAAAGGCTGCAGACTTTGTTAACCAACTTTTGCCGTTAATGTACTTTATGAATCAACAGCAATATTCAGCTAAACGCTATGAATTAAAACTGCTTGAAGAAAAAATAGACCAAACACACAGTGTTCCATCCAATACCCGAAACACTCAGTTAAATGAAATTTCACGTTTAACTCAAATGGAAACCCAAGACCGAATTCGTTATAGCACAATTGCTTTACACATCAATCAGCCAACTTTAGTACGTGAACGCATTGACGTGAATATTAATACTGTTGCACGGCTTAATGCTGATAATTTTTGGAAAAGAGCATGGAATGGCATTCAATATGGCTGGCAGTTTGTCCTCGATTTGTTCATTTTTCTCATCACCATTTGGCCTTTATATATTGTTTTGATAATTGGTTTTATTATATTTAAAGCTGCAAGAAAAGTTTTGAATCGCTTTAAGTCTAAGTAAATTATTTTTCTATTTCATTAAAAAATATGTAGTGTCTTCTCAGACACTACATATTTTAGAGATCACTTTAATCTATTTCTTGCACTACGACCGTTTTAGCCATCTTGTCATGCCAAGCTTGTTTTTTGCTATCAAAAAAAATCCAAAAATACCCCAAACAAAAAACCAAAGCAGAAACAAAATATCCTAAGTATCGAATGACACCTTGACTAAACGTTATATTTTTCCCAGTTTCTGCATCTAAAACTTTAAGTCCCATTAATACTTTTCCAGGTGTAGCGGCAAAGTACATCCAACAAAAAATATAAACAACTGCAGCTGCAAACTGAAGAATCAATTCTGTTTGACTGTATGACGTACTATCTGCATACGTCGTGCTATCAAAGAGCAAGCCGATAGGCAGTAAAATAACGAGATATAAAAATAGATCAATCAGGCTTGCTAGCAATCTCACCCCAAATCCAGCATAGCGAAAGTGGCTAACAAGGAGATGGTCAATATCGTCATGAGATATTTTTTGTGTAATAAAAGACATCTTTTACCTCCTTTAAATTAAAGTGCCCCCAATAAAGCACCACAATTTAATACGTTATATTCTTTAATTACAAAACTAGAATGTAGCGCGACTACGTGCTCGATTTTACCCATACGCTTTAATAGAATGTCACTATAGTTTTCCATATCTTTCGCAATGACTTCCACTAAAAAATCTGCTGTCTGACCGGTAACTAAGAATGCATTAATGACTTCAGGAATTTGTTCTAGTTCTTCCAAAAATGCAGCAAAACTTTCACTATCATGTTTACTTAATGATACCTGTAAAATAACATGTAATTTGAAGCCTAGTTTTTCATAGTTAATCTGCCTCTTTAAATCGGCCATAACATTACAATCAATTAGGTTTTTAATACGGCGATGTACAGAACTTACAGACAAATTAATGCGTTCGGATAATTCATTTAAATTGATTTCTTCATGACTTAAAATTTCAAGAATTTGTTTATCAAAACGGTCGAGTTTCATAATCTTGTCCTGTAATGCTCTATTAGCAATCATAGCGAACTAAATGTCAAAGTACTCGATCTTATTATCATTGGCTGTGCAATTTTTTAAGGGTCAAGGGAAAACACATTGTTTACTTCAACAACTATACGTTTGTAACCTATAGCATGTGCCTATAAACTTTTGGTCTATAGCGTCCTAAGCCGAATCAAGATCTTTTGGATAATGTTAGTACCTTTCTCCCAAATGGACTAACAACTCTTTTCGATCCCCATCACACCCTTGACGTATAAGTTAACAACATCTTGGAATAATTATTTCCCTAATATCATTATATTTCCAGTATTTTTTATATTTTTTTGCGCAATATAAAAGATATCTAATATATTTTCTCTAGTTTATAATATTTATCATTTATATCTTTCGAAATTTAAGCTAAAAATAAAAAATAAATTCATAAAAATTTAATATAACTTACTTTACAAAATACAGGCTTTTCTCAGTTCTTGTTATAAAGCTAAATAATGACAAGTTACCACTTCATTTCATGCTTATTCTAGATGTACTTTCCAAGAAAAATACAGACAAACATCTTCTTCGTAATAGTTTAAACTTTACTTTATGTACTGCTATCATTTTTATTTTTAATATGACATGTTCCTTACGATCTTTACTTAAATTATGCTGTATTGGCAGCTTAATATGTTCAAATCCAGTTATAGCTGCTGAAATTGATCAAGCGCGAATGTTAGATATTGCACGTCATGTGATCAAGATGCAGATCTTAAATGATCCACATGCTACAGAGAATATAAATACTTTGGCAGAGCTTATAGTCAACTCCAAGCAAAGTCAGGATACGGCTCCCATATTAGCTCCCATCCCCAAACAGGGTCTTGCCCAGCATTTAAGAGAAATCAACACACAAGGTTTAACAGGCACTACAGCCAAAAGCATGCTTGATGTTATCAATCAGGAAATAGACCAAATCAGTTCAATGTTTAAAAGTTGTTATGTTCTTGGAACAGTACAAGAAATAGCACAAGACCTCTATGCAGTTCCAATTCAGTGTTTAGTGCCTCAACCTAGCCTACAAGCAGTTCATGATTATCATCAACAAGTGGCTAAAATACGTTCAAACACTCAGGCGCAATCTAAAATCCAACAGCTTAGAATTAGTCAACACATCTTCAAGCAGTCAGAAACACAAATATTCCATTCTAAATTAGTGATAGACACTCATCAGGCACCTATTTACCGCCCAATTATTGAAGATGATAACTATTTTCCTAATGTCGTTCTTGACCACAAAGCAAATGCGCTGACAATCAAGAAAACAACGAAATAAGAATGGACGTAAAGCAATGCTTATTGGCTATTTACCCTGAGTCTCATATAGATGATACAACTGAGTTTCTTTGTTTAGTTTAGCTGCTTTGCGCCATGCTTTACGTGTTGAATCACCCAATGTTAAATGGTAGAAAAACTGAGTCAAAAACATTAAACTCGCATTTCCGTCAACATAGTCGATTGGAGCAAGATATTTCTTAGCACCTGCTTTGAGCATCACTTTTGCCAACTGTTCTGCCCCTAATGTACACCCCGTTGCAATGACTTTTAATTGGTCGAAAGTAGCGAATTTTTCTAAGTCTTTGGCTGTAAAAAATTTTGATCTTGGTTCGTTCTGTGTATAAATCTCTGATCCAAGTTTTGGCATACAAAAACGCTGTTCATCGCCATGAAAGCTCAAAAGTAAATAATCTATATCTTTCAAACATTCTTTAGCAGAAATAATATCAATGAAATCATTAGGTCGACCAATCCAACGTGTTGTTACTTGAATTTGAAAATATTCTAGGATAGCTCTAAGTGCGTATGCTTCTGTTTCACAGCTTTCACCAACAACAAGAAATACTCTTAATATAGGTTGACTCATAAGGCGATCAAAATCATTTAGATTGAATTGAGATTAACTTGTGTTAATACCAAACTCAACAGTGGATCTTTTTGAGAAAACAATAGATTAACTTAGGCTATTTACTTCTAGTAGAAAATAATCATTTATCTGAAATAATTCTTATATTTAACTGCAAGATATTAGAAAATTTATTTTAAATTTTATTCTGAAAAATTTTTAAGGGGTCAAGGGAAAACAACATGTTTCACTTCAACAACCATAACTTTGTAAGTCAGAGCCTGTGCCTATAAACTCTTGGTCTATAGCGTCCTAAGCCGAATCGAGACCTTGTGGGTATGTTTAGCGCCCTTCTCCCAAATTTTGCTAAACTTACTCTCTTCGATCCCCGTCTCACCCTTGATGTATAAGGTAACAATACTCAGCATTAATTATTTCCCTCAATTCATGCTTTTTCGCACTCATTTTTAAAAAATTTTCTCTTTTTAACAATATATACAGTATTTTTTTCTTATTTAAGGTTTTTTATCATTTATATTTACCTAGAAATCGGCATTTTGAGCTATTTTTATATATTCAAGTCGCCTAAATGAAATTTTAGAACAGAAGCATATTTTTAATCCGCTTAGGCTATCTGGAGTGTGTTTCATGCTTATTGGCCACATTGAGTGGCCATACCACCATCATTTAAACACCACGCCAGTCAACTCGCGCATTACGTTCATTCGCATAAGTGCGTTTTACATATTGCCCCAACGGCAGTGATAACAGTTCAGCTTTATATAACTCAAACTGCTCCGATGATTCTGCACCAAATTCTTTTTCCCATGGTGTTGACTCAAGTTCAAGTAATGGCGCCAACATAGAACACACGGCGATATCTGCCAAACCTAATCGCGCACCAATTAAATATTTTCCACCATTTTCCAGTAGTTGTTGATTTAATTGTGCAACGATATTATCTATTTGTAATTTTGATGCCTGTACATTTTCATCATTTAATTGATAATTTTTAGTCACCAAACTTTTTAAAATTGGCTTAGAAAACTTTTCGAATTGACGTAAATATCCTTTTTCACCAATCATAATTTCTAAGGATTCGTCACTTTTAGATAAAGAATGCGCCAAACCCCAACGACGTACATGTTCTCCTAATGTCGTTGCCAATAAATTGGTCTCTAATGCCTGATCTCGCAAATACTGATTTGATTTTAATAGCGGATGTTCAGGATAGTGTTCATCTAAATACAAAGCAATTAAGGTAGAATCAGCAATCCAATTTCCCTGATCTTTTAAAATGGGTAATGTTCCTTGTCCCGTTTTCAACTGTGCAAAAGCACGATGCACTCCAGGAATAAGATTATGCGCAACATAATTTAGTTGTTTATAATCCAAAATCCAGCGCGCTTTTTCACAATAGTGCGACAACGGAAATTGGTAAAGTATACGCATTTCATCTCCATAATATTTTTAATCATCAAAATAGCAGCTAAGTTTAGCTTATGTAGCCTACTTTAATCGGGCAATTTTATAATTACAATGAGCTTTTATACCTGAAGCGACTTAATTTGATCTCCTCTCCAACCTAAAGAACTAAGATTCCCCCTACTAGATTCTCATGACCCGAGAAACACTGTTTCCTAAGAAGAATATTCTGTGCCGAATTTATATTCCTATCATGGAGCATACCTGAGCAACACAGCTGCGCAAGTTGCACTGCCTCTCTTATTCCAAGACCAGCTTTACTTTTCAGACTGCGCTGCTCCAATTTCAATTATTAAACAATATATTACGAGCCAGTAAACACTATTTAAGCAGTACTAAGCAAGATCAAGCTCAATCAATTTCTTGAGGCGAATAACATAGTCTAATGCACTTTGATCAACCCGTTGTGCCTCTGGCTGATTTTCCGCATCATAAAACGCATAGATCGGCTGATAATCCGCTTGCGTATATAGTGCAGTCAATTTAAATGGATTCAAGATTTGCTCTAAGCTTAATTGGTAACTCCCTGTATTTGAAAATTCATCTTCTTTTATTCCTGCAGAAACAGCCAACATGATTTTCTTTTGCTTTAAGCGATCACCAGATGAACCATAGGCCCAGCCATAACTCAACACATCATCTAACCACTGTTTCAATAAAGGTGGACAATTAAACCAATACAAAGGAAATTGAATAATCAGGTGCTGGTGCGCTTCGATTCGTTCTTGTTCTGCCAAAATATCTATTTTTCCATTTGGATAGGTCTTATATAGCTCATGCACAGTAAACAATTCAGGGCTTTTTAACAATTCAGCCACCCAACGCTTATTTACTGTTGATTGTTCAATATTTGGATGAGCAACTATCACTAAAATTTTCTTCATTTCACAGCTCTACACGATCAATATCATTATGCTATGCAGTATAAAATTATGCTTTCATAATTATAAGTACGGTAATTAATGTTATATACTATACTAAAAGATAGTATAGGTAATTATTGATGAACAAATGCGTAGCACCGAATACCCTATTAGCAGATACAGATTTTGGTTACACGCTGTCATTAATTAATGGTAAATACAAAATGATTATCATGTATTGGTTGGCTAACTATAAACAAGTCATGCGCTTTAATGAGTTACAACGCTGCATAGCGAATATTTCTTTTCGTACTTTGAGTAATACTTTAAAAGAAATGGAAAAAGACCAACTTATTATTCGTACTGAATACCCACAAATACCACCAAAAGTTGAATACAAGCTTTCGGACCGTGGCCAATCCCTTATCCCAATATTGGACCTAATGTGCGAATGGGGAAAGCACAACAAAAATACTGAGTCAAACCTATCGCAATAGTAAAATTCAATTAATATAAAATTAAGAAATATGCGTTTAAATGTTAGACCTCTAATCTTTGATAGATCAACATGAATAATAGTACCTATCCCAAATCCATTATATTTTTACATTGGCTATTATTTTTATTGGTATTGACCGTTTATTTTAGTGGAGGTAACCCAACTCACACCGGAATAATCGGCTCAATACATGTGACTGGAGGTATTGTTATTTTTGTCTTGGCAATCATCCGCCTTTTATTGATCTATATACACAAAAAAAATCTTCCTTCACCAGCACTTATTTCACCCTTACAATTAAAATTAGCTAAGCTCATGAAAGTTCTACTCTATATAAGCTTACTCCTCGTTCCATTTATTGGCTGGCTGGCACTTTCGAGTTTAACAACTCAATACAGTCTATTTACTTGGTCAATTCCTTTGTTACAAAGCATGCAATCATATGCCTTGATTGCCCCTTTCCACGAACTTCTTGGACAAGTCTTCATTACACTGATTGGATTGCATGCTGCAGCTGCACTTTTCCACCACTTTATTTTAAAAGATCATCTGCTAAACCGCATGATCAATAGTTCATCTCGCCATAACAATGATGAATAAATAATCTATTTTCACAAATAAAAATAGCATCCGTGCTTTTACTGATGCTATTCATTCCCCTACACGGCGCTTTCATGTAAAATCGTCGGCAATTTTATGACATTTTTTAGTGAGTCAGTTCATGGGTTTTAATTGTGGCATCGTCGGCTTACCAAACGTTGGTAAATCTACCCTTTTCAATGCATTAACTAAAGCTGCAATTGCTGCTGAAAACTTCCCATTTTGTACAATTGAGCCGAATACAGGAATTGTACCTGTACCAGATGAGCGTTTAGATAAACTCTCTGCAATAGTAAAACCACAACGAATTTTACCAACAACTATGGAATTCGTAGATATTGCGGGTTTAGTTGCTGGTGCATCTAAAGGTGAAGGTTTAGGTAACCAATTTCTAGCCAATATTCGTGAAACTGATGCAATTGCCCATGTTGTACGTTGCTTTGAAGATGAAAACGTTATCCATGTAAATGGTAAAATTGATCCATTAGATGACATTGCAACCATCAATACAGAGCTTGCACTTTCAGACTTAGAAACAGTAACTAAATCTCTAACTCGCTTAAGCAAAAGTGCAAAAGGTGGCGATAAAGAAGCTGTTGCGGTTAAAGCCGTACTAGAAACAATCTTACCTTTGCTTAATGAAGGTAAACCAGCCCGTGCAGCTGATCTTTCTGATGATGAGCGTAAACTCCTGCGTGGCTATGGTTTACTTACCCTCAAACCAACAATGTATATCGCTAACGTTGCTGAAGATGGCTTTGAAAACAACCCTCATCTAGATGCAGTACGTAAATTAGCTGAAGAAGAAAATGCTATTGTTGTACCTCTTTGCAACCAAATTGAAGCTGAAATCTCTTTACTTGAAGAAGATGAACGTGCTGAATTTTTAGATGCAATGGGTATGCAAGAACCTGGTCTAAATGTCGTTATTCGTGCGGGTTATAGTCTTCTTGGTTTACAAACCTATTTCACGGCTGGTGTACAAGAAGTTCGCGCTTGGACTGTTAAAATTGGTGCAACTGCACCTCAAGCAGCAGGTGTTATTCACACTGATTTTGAGAAAGGCTTCATTCGTGCCGAATGTATTGCTTACAATGACTTTATCCAATTTAATGGTGAAGCTGGTGCCAAAGAAGCTGGCAAATGGCGCTTAGAAGGAAAAACATACATTGTTCAAGATGGTGATGTATTGCATTTCCGCTTTAATGTCTAAGCACTACAGTAATGCCACTTTTCTAGTCGCATCACTTTAGTTAAAAAACACGCCTTTCAAAGGCGTGTTTTTTGTTCAACATAAGTCCAGCATCATTAACCCGACTTGGGAGAGGTATTCCCTAAATTAGGTTGCGCTAAAGCATCTCTACACTGTGCTTTATCACGTTCATAATCTGCTTGTTTTTGACCAATATTACGTTCTTTATCCAATACTGCACGTGCCCAAACATCTAGACTGGTTAATGCCTTACGACAAAGTGCATATTTACCCTCAGTCACCGAGTCTGTCATTTTGACATTAATTCTCCAATCTGTACTTAATTTTCGCACAGGTTGGCGCACCTGACTTTCAATTAAATTCAATTGCTTACGATAAACATAAGCATCCGCCTCATTGATCAACAACCATGCCTTGTTAGCATAAGTCGTTGCATCATTACTCATTTTGGGTGCAGCCTTAATTTCAACCTTTTGCTGCTGCTCGTTCTGCCCACAGGCTTGTAAAAACATACTGCCAAATAACACCGCAGTAACAGCCACAAAACGCAATTGCAAAAGTTTCATGAGTATCACATCAATAATTAAACAATTGCTCACTATGCTATGCAATTCAGTTATAATTCTCAACCTGTTTAGTGACTGTTTACGAATTACTCATTGATTTAACACATAGAATTATTTTTTGTATTTTGTCATTGTATCAATAAGTTGCAACACAAATAGTTGTTATAAATAACCCAATCAATTAACAGGTGTACGGTGTCACATCACACAAGTGCTGCAAATAATCGTGTTGCCCAATTTTGGCAAGGCGCTAAAGACAGCCAAGTCATTATCTTTACTTATTTACCTGTATCATTTGCCTTTGGTGTTTCTGCTCAACAGTTTGGTTTTAGTGCATGGGAGGCTTTATTCCTTTCATGTACCATGTATGCAGGTGCCAGCCAATTTTTGGTGGTTGCCTTATTGGCCAGTGGCACTTCCATTTGGATGACTGCCCTTACTGTTATTGCACTTGATATCAGACATTTGCTCTATGGTCCTGCATTAGTCAATCTCATACAAGACAAACTCAATTTAAAAACCACTGCACTTTGGTCATGGGGACTCACTGATGAAGTCTTTGCCAGTGGTATGATTCAGTTATCACAACGCCGTCAACAATGGTCTGAAGCGTGGATGCTTGGCTTAAGTTTATTTAGCTGGTTATCTTGGAGCATGGGATCATTTTTAGGGGGAATTTTTGCAAACCAAATTCAGTACCTACCCGCTTTTCTACAAGCAGCCCTAGACTTCTTGTTACCAGCACTATTCCTAAGTTTCTTACTTGCTGCCTTTGAAAAAAAACATTACTTCGTTGTATCCGTTGTACTTTGCATTACAGGCCTAACTTGTTATCTACTTGGACTCTCCACAGCAATATTTGTTGGTATTAGTTCAGGAATTGTGGCTGGTCTTATTAAACATTATCTCATTGACCGAAATAAACCAACTGGTGAACATTCATGAATATTGAAATTATCTTGGTAGGGATTATTGTAGGGATTGCAAACTTCGCTTCACGCTTTGGTCCATTTTTTTTCATTCAAAAAATGCATAAAAAAAATGATCAAAGGGGGGCAATGTGGATCAAAATTGCATTAGGTTCAATTGGAATTTCAGCAATCAGTGCGATGCTCGTTGTAGCGACGTTACCACCTCTTTTAGAAAACCCTGATAAAAGCTTTGCCATGTTAGCTGGATTCATTGTTTTAACTGTAATTTATTTTGCTTTTAAGAAAATTGTTGTGGCAACCTTAACCGCAGCATTGGTATATGGTTTGGTTTATACCTATATGCCTGTTAGTTTTTAAGCCGCAAAAAATAATGAGTAAAAAGAGGCTTAGCCCCTTTTTACTTCAACTCAATTAATCAACTGTTGCTATTGATGTTGCTAGATACTCTTGATAGGCATCATCAGCAAATTTTCTCAATGATCGGCCTATTGCTGCATACTGATAAGCATTTAAATTTGCCAATGAAGCTCTCGCAGAAGGATGTTCTACTGCAAAGCCTGAGCCTGGTAATAAAACAATTCCAGTTTCATCAGCAACACGAAATAGCAATTCAGCTGGTACTTTTGTTTTCATCACCCAATCAGCAAAATCATGACCATAAAGCTCCCGTGAAGTGTTTTCCAAATCAACCAATGTGTAATAGTTTATCGAATTACAATCTTGGGGTGCTGTTGTGCCCAACTGACGATATAAGGCTAAATCACGTTCTCGAACCACAGATTGGACTGCTTTTTTATAATATTGTTGTGAATCCATCATATTAAACAATGCAAATAAAACCATCTGCACTTGCTGTGGTGTAGACAACCCAGCTGTATGATTTAAAGCTACATTTCGACTATCGGCAACCATTCTATCAATAAACCGAATACAGCTTGGGTCTGTTGTTAAAGAACTATAACGCTTTTCCAATGCAAACTGATCTTCAGCTGATAAATCAGCAATCTTTTCATCAATAATATTATCTTTGCTCAAGGCGATAATCCCTAAACGCCACCCAGTTGCACCAAAGTATTTAGAGAAAGAATAAACCAAGATTGTATTATTAGGACATAGTGCAAATAAAGATTTAAAATTATCTGCAAATGTCCCATAAACATCATCCGTTAAGATAATAAGATCAGGGCGCTTTTTGATAATATCTGCCAAAATAACTAAGTTTTCATCACTCATTTTTACCGAAGGCGGATTACTAGGATTAACCAAAAAAAATGCTTTAATCGTTGGATCTTCGAGTTTACGTAACTCTGCTTCTGGATATTGCCATCCTTGTTTAGGATCGGCATGAATGAATACTTGTTTTAATTGGTAGTCATTAAGTTCAGGTATTTCAAGATAAGGCGTGAAAATCGGTACACCAAGCGCAATTTTATCACCATAGTCTATGATTTTATTTTGTTTTAAAGAGTTAAAAATATAGGCCATTGCAGCAGTTCCTCCTTCTACTGCAAATAAATCCACCGCTTCTTTCTCTAGACCATGTACCCCCATTTCACGAAAGATATATTCCTTAATAATCGATTCGCTAACATGTAACATTCGATCGGGTACTGGATAATTACAGCCCAATACTCCTTCAACCATTTCCAATAAAAATGCATCTGCATCTAAACCCAGTTGATCTCGAACATAGGATAAAGCTTTACCTAAAAATGTCACGCCAGATCGGTCGGTGTTACTTAAAACAAAATGATCAAATCTTTGTTGTAGCCCATTCTGCCGAGGAAATCCCCCTAAACCTTCTGGCATATATGAAAAGGAAAACTCTGCTTCAGTGGCAGCGAATAATCCTAACTGAAAAAATGCACGGCGTGGTAATGTTGCAAGAAAATTGGGATTCCCCCTACCTGCATTTAACATCATTCGATCTGTTTTACTTTGTGCTATTGCAATCAATTGATCTTTTAATTCAAATGGACTTAATTTTGAGTATTTTGTGTAATCTGTCTTAATCATTTGGAATGTATCCATTATTAGAGTAAATGTATAAATATTTATTAAGGTTAATCTTTAGACCAATCCAACAATAACTGGCCCAAGCAAGGTTAAAAAAACATTTGCTAAAGCATAGGTAATCGCAAATGGAACCGTAGGAATAGAGTTTCCAGCTTTATCTAATACTGCACCAAAAGCTGGATTTGCACTTCGGGCACCCGCAAGAGCACCAGCAAAAACTGCAACATTTTTATACTTCAACACATATCGAGCAAATAACATGCTCAGTATTAAGGGAACTATCGTCACAACCAAACCAATCAAGAAAAGAGATAAACCTTTGTCTTTGATCGTCTGAATAGCTTGTAGACCAGACTGCAAACCAACAGCAGCAACAAAACCGGCCAAACCTAAATCCCTTAATAATTGCGATGCTGCCAAAGGCATATTACCGTGTAGCTGGTGACGATTATGTATCCAGCCAAAACATAAACCAGATACTAACGCCCCACCACCCGCACCAAGTGTCAGTGGGATTCCTGCAATATGTACGGTTAATGCACCAATCAATAATCCAACAACAATACCTGCGGCATGTGTAGACCAGTCTGTTTTTAAACTGCTTGGTAAAATTTCTCCTGCCTCTTTAATGACTCGCTTCAAATCACTTTGGGTTCCATAAATCGTGACTATATCGCCGTATTGAAATATATGACCATTGGTTAACGAAACCTTTTCACCATTATGTTTAATAGACAATATATAAATGCCATGCTTCAAATACGCTGGTGTGTTTTGTACTAAATCCCTTATAGAGCTACCAATATATTTAGAATTACGCAAAATGACTTCAGCCGTTTCCATGACCAATTCCATGTCATCGGCAGACTGTAACTCAACGCCTATGAATGAACCACTTTCCACCACATCAGCATAGCGACCAACCACTAAAACAATATCGTTCCGTTTTAAAGTAATTTCAGGTGTAATATCTAATAATTGGCCATTACGTTTGAGTTTTTCGATTGTAATCCGATTAGTTGCATCATGGTGCTGCACACACAGTTCTAATTCTTGAATAGATTGCCCCTCAACCATTGGGCCAACTTGAAAGATACGACCAATAATCTCAGGCATTGCCATTGCCTGTTGTGGAGCCAACTCAACCGCCCCAGCCAACAATTCTGAATGTGCTAACAGTGCATCATCACGAATTTCACGTCCCATAAATTTGGGTAATATATTTGCACAAATGATAATTGCGCCCAATGAACCAAAAACATAGGTCACTGCATATCCAATTGCTACATTTGCCTGTAACTGCTGAACTTGAGCTGTAGGAAGGCCTAAATGCGATAGTGCATCACCAGCTGTACCAATGATTGCAGATTGTGTCATACCTCCTGCTGCCAATCCTGCAGCTAGTCCCTTATCTAAATTAAAAAGTCTAGCCATCAACCAAACTACGATCAGAGCACTTAATGCCATGAACATAGCCAGTAAAACCTCTTTAATTGAATTTGGACCAAGTGATTTAAAAAATTGCGGACCACTTTCAAAACCAACTGCATAAATAAATAAAGCAAATAACAATGCTTTAACACCAGGATCTATAGACACTCCAATTAAACTTAGTCCAACTGACACTAAAAGCGACCCAGCTACACCACCAAATTGAAATGTCCCAACCTGAAATTTTCCAATCCAAAAACCAATTGCAATGGATAGAAACAGTAAAATTTCAGGACTATGTTGTAATGTTCGTTGTAACCACTCCATCAATAAACCTATTATTTAAGTCACAAATCATAACTATAAGTTATGTATTGAGGCGTGAATAGAATCTTAAATTCGGTTTTTTTAGCATTAGATAGATAATTTAATGTGATTTTATAAAACAAAATAAAATAAAATAAATAAAAAATTTATTTTTTCATCAAGATAAGTTATCCACTCATCTTTAAAAATTAAAATAATAAATAAACACAAATACTAAGAAAAATAAAATATAAGATAAAAGTATTGTCATATTTTTAAAATACCATTCAATATTTAAAAATGACTGAGTTAATGACTAAATTAATAATAAATTTTCACAAAAAACCCAATAAGCAAAGGATACAAGCAAATGATAAATAAAATATTTTTCAATAAACACAAACAAGCAATAGGAGTAAAAAAATCTAATACCATTAATTAATATTTTAAAATCATGTGAATAGTTATTTTTACATTAAATAAAATACAAATTTAATTAAACCCTAATCAAAACCGCACCAAAATAAGCTTAAAAATAGAAAATATTATTGAGAAACGTATGAAAAGAAAAAGTTTATATTTAAATATTATGATTCTTTCTATATCAAATGGTATGTTAAATACAGCCCATGCAGAAATGGATATTATCAAAAAAGGGCAACTGACTGGTGACCTACTCTCACCTATTCGTTTTCAGTTTGGTGGCCAACTTCGACCAGAATGGATTTTTAAATCAGGAGACCAACAGAAGTATCAACGTAATTTACATGACGGTGCAAGTCGCTTACGTTTTACTTTAGACTACGAACTCAGCCCTGAAACCCTGTTAACTGGCTACTATGAGCTCGGTATTAATATTCCTAAAATATTAGGTTGGGAAGATCACTATGTACCTAATGCCCCTTCTCATGATCGACGTCAAGCTTATATTGCAATTGAGGATTTAACTTTAGGTCGCTTAAGTTATGGCAAGCAATATGGTATGCAATACTCAGTAATTGGGATAAAAAGTGATGTATGGGATAATGATGGTCTAGCAAGCCCAAGTTCCCTTGGAATTAATGGTGAGTATGATGGTGCAAGTACTCGTGTTAGAAATAGCCTCATGTACACCAAAAAGTTTGACCGTTTAAAACTCTACGCCAATATACTTTTCCCTGAGTCTTCAATTCCAAGTGCAGATGATTCCATCCGATATAAGCGTCAATCAGGAGCAGGTTTAGGTCTTGATTTTTCAATTAAACCTGATACCACACTGAGTGCAGCTTTTAGCAACACTAAAGCAAAAATTTATAACCTCACCGAAGAAAAACAGCTAAACCAACAGATTTTAGGCACTGCAATTACATTTAATCCGAATCAATGGTATCTCGTTGGAACTGCATCGTATTATCACAACTTTGTACCTACTCATCAGGAACCACAGCCACAAAATTATTTCTATGGCGATGGTTATGGCTTAGAAGCATTTGCTGGCTATAATTTTAAATTTGATCGCAATTATTTTTATGAATTACAACCCTATATTGCAGCAGATCGGCTAGTCTTAAACTCAACGGCTCAAGATAATGTTAACCATCAATTTATTGGCCTCATCACCCAAGTAAACAAAGATATTAAGGTTTATACTGAGTACACTTTTGTTAATGCAAAAGATAAAAGTTTAAAAGATATGGCATATATCACAATATATTATAGTTTTTAAATCACACACCTTAACCCTAAGCCTCAAGACTTAGGGTTAAGTCAATCTAAGGTTTTACTGTACCGCTATATTGGTATGTGGATGCAGTTTTTTTATAACGTAAGTATTTATTTTGTGGTGCATACTTTTGATCAAGAAGACGAATATCTACATATTGCAATTGAGGATCAACACGAATTAAATATTCAGAAATAGTTCTCCGATCTGCAAGTTGAGGACTGTCATCTGGGTATGCGCCACAATAAAATGGTACAGATATATTTTTCAAACGTTGATTCTTGGTTTGAAAAATATCAGTAGATACTATTTTAGTGGTTGCTAAATGATATGCCGATATATTTGCAACTCCATCACAACTGCTTGCAACCGCTTGGGATAAAATTAAGTATGTATCACGACCAGCAAGAGACGTTTGATATATTTCTCTAATGAGAGCATCTTCTTCAATCAATTGTGTTCGAGTACCTGATGCTGTTTGCCACTGTGCTAAGTTAACAGACATACGCATTGTTCCACCACTGGACGTATCCATATGGTAAATTTTAATTTTGCGATCAGGGCTATAGTAAATGTCCAACATATGTTTATCGACTAAAGCAGGAAATGTATAAGACCAGCTTTGAGGATCACGCTTCACCCTAGCACTGATCGCTTCAGCGATTTGACTATTATATTGATCCGCTTCGACTCGGCTGGTAATTTCTGCCTGATAATATTGTTTGATCAATTTATCTTCGAATTCTAACAAACTTTCAGCATGACCAATCATGGGCCAATAACAAGCAAATGCCAAAAGTGTTAATTTTATTTTCATCAAAATTCACTCTAAAAATACGGTCAGCCTCAAAACAATAAATGAATATGTTTGAAACTGACCGTCTATTTTAATCCATTAGCCAATCCGACGTTTTAAACCTGTCATTTGTAAAATACGTGTTGATATTTCTTCAATCGACATTTCTGACACATTCAGATATTTAATCCCCTCTGAGATAAAAATACCTTCTACCGCACGAAGTTCCATTTGGCATTGACTAAAACTTGCATAACGGCTATTCGCCTTACGCTCTGTGCGAATAGCAACTAAACGATCTGCATCAATCATGAGTCCAAATAGTTTGTTTTTGTGTGCCTTTAATACCTGAGGTAAGCGGTTATCATCTAAATCTTCCTCAGTTAGAGGATAATTCGCTACACGTATACCAAATTGCAATGACAGATAAATAGAGGTTGGGGTTTTACCAGAACGAGACACCCCAATTAAGATTAAATCAGCCTTATCATAGTGCCGTGTTAATGCACCATCATCATTATCCAAAGCAAAGTGAACAGCATCAATTCTGGCTTTATAGTACTCAGAATCGGTAACCGCATGGGTCTGTCCGACTAAAGTTGTAGGCTGTGTTTCTAAGATATCAGATAATTTGCTAATTAATCCTTCAAAAACATCAAGATTCACTGCATTTGCTGTATTAATAATATCGCGTACATAAGGGTCAACCAGCGTATCAAAAACCAGTGGTGGCTCACCATCAAGGTCCGCACAGCGATTGATATCAATCACTACTTCCATAGCAGCTTCTTCAGTCGTGATATATGGAATAATGCGAATATCAAATTCCACGTTTGGAAACTGCGCCAGGAGTGAATGACCTAAAGTTTCTGCTGTAATTGCGGTGCCATCGGATATAAAAAATACGCTTCGCTTTATGAGTTTACTCTCTGACATTAAAAATTCTCCCCAAACATTTGTCTTAGCGATATATAATCTTTATAGTAAACCCATCTTACATGACTGTCGCTTAGTAATCATATATCACTAAGTCTATTTGCTAAATTTTCATGCCAAGATATTGATTAATATCTGCATAAGTGGAGTAACAACTTTGGAAGCACGCGTTATCGGTCTGGAAAAACTAGGGAAACACGACGTTGAGATCGTGGGTGGTAAAAACTCTTCACTTGGAGAAATGATCAGTCACCTAGCGAATGCTGGTGTTTCTGTTCCAGGTGGCTTTGCAACGACCGCAGATGCTTATCGTGAATTTCTTGAACAAAGTGGCTTGAATGCACGCATTCAAGCTGAATTAAATCAACTTAATGTTGATGATGTAGATGCTTTAGCTATCTCAGGTGCTAAAATTCGCCAATGGGTTGTAGAAACTCCACTGACTGCGGCCTTGGAAAAAGAAGTGCGTGATGCATTTAATGACTTAGCTAAAGGCAACCCTGATATTGCAGTTGCTGTTCGTTCATCTGCAACAGCAGAAGATCTTCCAGATGCATCTTTTGCTGGTCAACAAGAAACTTTCTTAAATATTCGCGGTATTGATAATGTCTTAATCGCAATTAAAGAAGTTTTCGCCTCTCTTTATAACGACCGCGCTATTGCCTATCGTGTGCATCAAAACTTTGCTCACGACATTGTTGCTTTATCTGCTGGTGTTCAACGCATGGTACGCTCAGAAACGGGTGCTGCTGGTGTAATGTTTACCCTAGATACAGAAACAGGTTTCCGTGATGCAGTCTTTATTACTGCATCTTATGGTTTGGGTGAAATGGTGGTACAGGGCGCGGTAAACCCTGATGAATTTTACGTTTCTAAGCCATTACTTAAAGCAGGCAAACATGCTGTTTTACGTCGTAATCTCGGTTCAAAACATCAAAAAATGATTTACAGCAATAGTGGTAGTGCTGGTAAATCAGTGACTATTGTTGATGTTGAAAAAGTTGATCGTCAACAATTTGCGCTTAATGATCAAGAACTCCAAGAGCTTGCTAAACAAGCTTTAATCATCGAAAACCACTATCAAGCACCGATGGATATCGAGTGGGCAAAAGATGGTGACGATGGCAAAATTTATATCGTTCAAGCACGTCCTGAAACAGTTAAAAGTCGTGAAAATGTTGGCACAATGGAACGTTACCTCCTTAAACAAAAAGGTAGCGTAATTTGCGAAGGCCGTTCAATTGGTCAACGTATTGGTGCAGGTAAAGTCCGTATTGTGACTTCAATTAAAGAAATGAACAAAGTTCAACCTGGTGATGTGCTTGTGTCTGACATGACTGACCCAGATTGGGAACCAGTAATGAAGCGTGCTGCTGCGATTATTACTAACCGTGGTGGTCGTACTTGTCACGCAGCGATCATCGCACGTGAACTTGGTGTACCTGCGATTGTTGGTTGTGGTAACGCAACAGAAGTACTTACAGATGGACAAGAAGTAACTGTTTCTTGTGCTGAAGGTGATACTGGGTTTATTTATGAAGGTGCTTTAGATTTTGAAGTACAACGTAATACAATTGACTCAATGCCGAACCTTCCATTTAAAGTCATGATGAACGTTGGTAACCCTGACCGTGCATTTGACTTTGCTCAAATTCCAAATGCGGGTATTGGTCTAGCTCGTCTTGAGTTCATTATTAACCGTATGATCGGTGTTCACCCTAAAGCTTTACTCAACATTGATAGCCTACCACGTGAAACTCGTGCTGCTGTTATGGCGCGTACTGCTGGTTATGCTTCTCCAATTGAATTCTATGTTGAGAAATTAGTTGAAGGTATTTCTACTTTAGCTGCGGCATTTGCTGACAAACCTGTCATCGTTCGTATGTCTGACTTTAAGTCAAACGAATATGCAAACTTGATCGGTGGTAAGCTATACGAACCTGAAGAAGAAAACCCAATGCTTGGTTTCCGTGGTGCTAGCCGCTACGTTTCTGATAACTTCCGCGATTGCTTCGAATTAGAATGCCGTGCCTTGAAAAAAGCACGTGATGAAATGGGTCTAACTAACATCCAAATCATGATTCCATTTGTTCGTACAGTTTCAGAAGCGAAACGCGTGATTGAACTTCTTGCACAAAATGGTCTTAAACGTGGCGAAAATGGCCTCAAAGTGATCATGATGTGTGAACTTCCTACAAACGCATTGTTGGCTGAACAGTTCCTTGAGCACTTTGATGGTTTCTCAATTGGTTCAAATGACTTAACTCAGTTAACACTGGGCTTAGACCGTGACTCTGGTATTGTTTCTCACCTCTTTGATGAACGTGATGCTGCTGTGAAAGCACTTCTTTCAATGGCAATTCATGCTTGTCGTAAAGCAGGTAAATATGTAGGTATCTGTGGTCAAGGTCCTTCTGACCATCCTGATCTTGCTAAATGGCTTATGGAACAAGGCATTGAATCAGTATCTTTAAACCCTGACTCAGTACTTGAAACTTGGTTCTTTCTTGCAGAAGAAAAGACTAAACAAGCATAAGAAAACATGATACAAAAGACCCATTCATGTAATGGGTCTTTTTTTTAATGCTTTTAAATGTCATCGTTGCACTTTAAGCCTTACAATACCCCTTAAAGATTTAGACATACGTTTTAGAGATTAGAGTCTTATGCAAATATATTTGGCACGGAATAACCAACAGGCTGGGCCTTATACCGTAGAACAAGTCAATCAAATGTTGAGTAGCCAACAAGTTTTACTCACTGACTTAGCTTGGTATCAAGGCATGACTGAGTGGAAGGCATTGGGTGAACTCACCCAAGGAAAACTCTATTTTGAGCCTGAATTTAAAACAGCACCTTTAGCCACTGAAACAGTCACTACTCAAAATACTGCCACTCAAGTACGATCATCAAATATAAGTAAAACAACTTTTCAATTAGCAAGTGTGAATCAACGCTTAATTGCTAAACTCATCGATTTACTTTTTTGGTTACCTTTAGTCGGTATCCAAATTTACATTGTTGCACAAGATAATTATGAAAAAGTCCTCATGGCTTTAGAAAAAATGCGCGCAAGCTCATTAAGTCTTGACTATCAAGCAATGGAGAGCGCACAAGCTGACTTTGCAGCATTATTGCCTGTGTCTTTAGATACAATTCAAATTATCTCTTTTTGTACATTGCTGATGTTCATTGTACAGGCTGTGTTTATTACCAAATATGGGCAAAGTATTGGTAAAAAAATTATGAAAATTAAAATTGTTGATGCGCAAAGCAATGACAAAGTTGGTTTTCTACGCGTTTTTGCTATACGAACCTTCTTATTTGTATTAATCATCAGCGCATTACCGTTATTCATTCTTTTTGACCTGGTATTCGCTTTAAATGAAAAACGCCAAACACTACATGATAAATTAGCTAAAACTAAAGTCATTAAACTTTAAACATTCTACTTAGGGGTGTAAATGCACCCCTGGTTCCCCTCCATAATTCCGCTCAAACACCATAAAAACAAAGCCCTTTTACTACAAAAAATGATTGCGCGAACAATTCTTTAATGCGTCTTTAGCTGTAGCTAAGTTTGGCGATATCAGGCATAATCCCCTACAACGTAGCGGTGCCCGAATATTTACTCATGTAAAACACAAATGTGTATGATTCGAGGCACTACAATCGCTATCCCATATTATAGGGAATGGGACTCTTCACCGAGGTTGTAAAATGAGACAAACAATTTTAGCTGTATTGTCTTTATCAACGCTTGCCGTACTTTTAACAGGTTGCGGTGGTGATATAGTACTTCTAAACTCTAAAGGTCCAGTCGCAGCAGGTCAAAGTGATCTGATGATGAAAGCGATTGGCCTAATGCTATTGGTGGTTATTCCGTCAATTATTATGGCATTGTGGTTTGGTTGGAAATATCGCGCGTCAAATAAAGATGCAGACTATGAACCGACATGGGCACATTCAACTACGATCGAAGTCGTTGTTTGGGGTGTACCAGTCATTATTATTGGTATTTTAGCTTGGTTAACTTGGTGGGGTTCCCACAAGTATGACCCATACCGTCCGATTGAATCTGAAAAAGCACCTGTTAACATTCAAGTTGTTGCTGAAGCGTACAAATGGATCTTTATTTATCCTAATGAACAAATCGCAACTGTTAACGAAATGCGTTTCCCAGAAAAAACTCCGGTTAGCTTACGTTTAACTTCTAACTTTACGATGAACTCATTCTTCATCCCTCAGTTAGCTGGTCAAATCTATGCAATGGCGGGTATGCAAACTCACCTGAACATCATGGCTGACTCTACCGGTGAATTCCGCGGTTTCTCTTCAAACTATAGCGGTTACGGTTTCTCACAAATGCGTTTCAAAGCATACAGTATGACTGAAACGGATTATCAAGCGTGGGTAGCAGCAGTTAAAGCAAACGAAGGCACTAAAGTTAACCCAGCAGCAATTCAAAAAGGTCTTCTTGACCAAACTGAATTTGCAAGCTTGCGTGACGGCCATCGTGCAAAAGTTCAAATTGAGCATATTGTCGCTCGTGCTGTAACACCAGAAGAAAAAGCTGAAGCAGCGAAAATTGCGGCTGAAGGGACTTACCCAACTAAGCCACATCCTGTGACATATTACTCTTCAGTTGAACCTAAATTGTTCGAGTCGGTGATTAACAGATATATGAGTAACTATCATGGTGCAGATCACTCTGCAGCAAATACTCATGCAAACGTTGAACATGCGAAGGCTTCTGCAGAGGAATAACACATGTTTGGAAAGTTAGGTTTTGACGCCATTCCGCACGATCCAATCGTGCAAGTTACCATTGCACTTATGGTATTGGGTGCACTTGTTGTTTTTGCAGGTGTAACATACTTTAAGAAATGGGGCTATTTATGGAATGAATGGTTTACTTCAGTAGACCATAAAAAAATTGGTATCATGTATATCATCGTATCCATCATCATGTTACTACGTGGTTTTGCTGATGCGATCATGATGCGTTTACAACTTTTCCTCGCCCGTGGTGGCGGTGAAGGTTATCTCCACCCAGAACACTATGACCAGATTTTTACTGCGCATGGTGTAATTATGATTTTCTTCGTTGCAATGGGACTTGTAGTTGCAATGATGAACATTGTTGTACCTTTACAAATTGGTGCGCGTGACGTTGCATTCCCATTACTTAACTCTTTAAGTTTCTGGTTATTTGCTGGCGCAGCTGCACTTGTAATGGTATCACTTGCATTGGGTGAATTCGCAGCAACTGGTTGGATGGCTTACCCGCCTCTTTCTGGTATTCAATACTCTCCTGGTGTTGGTGTAGATTACTACATTTGGGCACTACAAGCTTCAGGTCTTGGTACACTCTTAACTGGTGTTAACTTCTTCGTTACCATCATTAAAATGCGTACTCCTGGCATGAAACTTATGGATATGCCAATCTTTACTTGGACTGTACTTTGTACAGCAGTATTGATTATTGCATCATTCCCTGTATTGACTGCAACGATTGCAATGTTGTCACTTGACCGTTACTTCGGCTTCCACTTCTTCACTAACGAGCTTGGCGGTAGCCCAATGCTTTACGTGAACTTGATTTGGACTTGGGGTCACCCTGAAGTTTATATCTTGGTATTGCCAGCATTCGGTCTATTCTCAGAAATCACTGCAACTTATAGCCGCAAAGCATTGTTTGGCTACAAGTCAATGGTTTATGCGACTGTTGCAATTACTGTATTGTCATTCATTGTATGGGTTCACCACTTCTTCACTATGGGTGCCGGTGCCAACGTTAACGCCTTCTTCGGCTTAATGACGATGGTTATTGCTATCCCTACTGGTGTTAAGATCTTCTCATGGTTATTCACCATGTATAAAGGTCGTGTAACTTATACATCTCCAATGCTTTGGACACTTGGCTTCCTTGTGACTTTCGGTATTGGTGGTTTGACTGGTGTATTAATGGCGGTTCCACCTGCGGACTTCTTAGTACATAACTCACTATTCTTAATTGCTCACTTCCATAACGTGATTATCGGTGGTGTGGTATTCGGTATGTTTGCCGGTATCATTTACTACTGGCCAAAAATGTTTGGTTGGAAACTCAACGAAGCTTGGGGTAAAGCAGCATTCTGGTTCTGGTTCACTGGTTTCTATTTTGCATTCATTCCACTTTATATCCTTGGTTTCATGGGTATGACTCGTCGTTTGAATACATATGACAACCCTGAATGGGACCCATACTTAGCGATTGCTTTAGTTGGTGCTGTTCTCATTGCTTTGGGTATTGCATGTTTCTTAATGCAAATCATCATGGGCTTCTTACAACGCAAAGACAACATGGATTACACAGGCGATCCATGGGATGCACGTACTTTAGAATGGGCAACTTCATCTCCAGCACCTTTCTATAACTTTGCTTACCTACCGAAGAGCGATTGTATCGACAGCTTCTGGGAAGACAAAGAAAAAGGTATTGCTTATGTACGTCCTGAAAAATACGAAGACGTTCATATGCCAACTAACCGTGCTGCTGGCTTTGTAATTGCTGCGTTCATTACTGTACTCAGTTTTGCACTCATCTGGCACATTTGGTGGTTAGTCGCTGTTAGTTTCGTTGGCGCAATTGTCAGCTTCATCGTGAGCTCTTTCACTAAGAAAGTAGATTACTATGTTCCAGCTGCAGAAGTTGAGCGTATCGAAAACGAACGCTATGCCCTACTTGAAAAACACTTGAAGAAGGACTAAGGAAATGGCTGAAGTACTTCATCACGACAACCATGGACACGATGCACATCATCATGATGATAGTGACATCACCATCTTTGGTTTCTGGACCTACTTGATGAGTGACTTGATTATCTTCGGTACACTCTTCATCGCGTTCGCTGTTTTAAGCAGCCATATACCTGCTGGTACGCCAAGTGCAAAAGACTTGTTTGGTGATTCATTAGGCTTTGTTTTAGTTGAAACATTCGCTCTTTTGATTTCTTCAGTAACGTTTGGTTTTGCCGTACTTGCGTCTTACAAGAAAAATGTTGGCCAAGTTTTACTTTGGTTGGCAATTACTTGGGTGTTTGGTGCAACATTCATTGGCATGGAACTTTATGAGTTTAATCATCTTGTTCACGCAGGCCATGGACCTACAACGAGTGCGTTCTTATCTTCATTCTTTACCTTAGTCGGAACCCACGGGATCCACGTGACTTCTGGTTTAGTGTGGATGATCATATTGATGATTCAAATCAAAAAATATGGTTTAACGACTGCAAATACACGTCGCCTTGCTTGCTTAAGCTTGTTTTGGCACTTCCTTGACATCGTTTGGATCTGTGTATTCAGCGTAGTTTATTTGATGGGAGTTCTATAATGAGTCACGATCATAACTCGGCTGGTGCATCGCACGGTAACGTTAAGCAATACAGTATTGGTTTTATTGTTTCTGTATTATTAACCATTGTTCCTTTTTACATGGTTATGCATGCAGATAACTTTAGCCGCGGTTCAATTGTTGCCACAATTGCAATCACTGCTATTGCCCAAGTTCTTGTTCAGTTGGTGTTCTTCTTACACATGAACTCATCTTCTGAACAACGTTGGAACGTAATTGCATTTATCTATACCATCATGACAATCGCTGTATTGCTCATTGGTTCAGTATGGATCATGAACTACTTACACTCTAATATGATGATCTAAACTGATTGTCATGTTAAAAAAGTACTTATTCCTGACTAAGCCAGGAATTCTGTTTGGTAACTTCGTTACCACCTTGGGCGGCTTCTTTTTAGCCGCCCAAGGCTCAGTCGATTTCCTTTTACTCCTGATTACACTCCTTGGAACAACCTGTGTTGTTGCATCGGGTTGCGTCGTGAATAATGTAATCGATCAAGACATTGACCATAAAATGCAGCGTACTCAAAACCGAGCACTGGTCAAAAAAACCATCACCCCCACTATCGCATTAATCTTTGCAACTGTGCTTGGTGCAATAGGCTTTGGCTTGTTGTGGTTTTTTGTTAATGCTTATGCATTCGGTTTTGCTGTAGTTGGTTTTGTTGTTTATGTGGTGTTTTATAGTCTTTGGACAAAACGAACCAGTATTCATCAAACCATTATTGGCAGTATCTCTGGGGCGAGTCCACCAGTCATTGGTTACACTGCTGTAAGCAATGAATTTGATATTGCTGCATTGCTTGTGTTTTTGGCTTATGCGCTTTGGCAAATGCCACACTCATGGGGTATCGCAATATATCGTTTGGAAGATTATACCAATGCGAACATTCCGATTTTACCTGTGGCACGTTCAGTGTATCGCACCAAAGTAGAATGCTTGATTTATGTATTATTATTTACGGCAGTACTAAATGGTCTTTATTGTTTTGGCTATACCAACATTTTATTTTTAATTATCTTTAATGCACTTTGTGCGTATTGGATTTATTTATCAATTATTGGTTTCAAGGCAGAAAACGATCAACTCTGGGCAAAACGCTACTTCCTCTATTCAGTAATTCTGGTTACTGCTTTGAGTATAAGTTTTGGCTTTACTTATATGAGTAATGCTCCGCATTTACCCCTGTTTTAAAAGATAGAGATCTTCTCTATCTTTTTTTTGTTTTATTCTTCTCAATAATGAATACACCATAATATTTGCTCTCATTTAAAAATAATGCAGTGATTGTATTATATAGATCATTCTTCAAACTATTATTTAATCTCTTTCTCAAGCTTGTTATGATCAGATTTATCTTTTAAATCAAAAATATCTTTTTATGTTATTACTTAAGCACCTCTACTTTAAACGTGCCCTATTTCTAAGCCTAACCCCACTTGCATTAAGTTATAGCTTATCTGCACAAGCAGGCATGGAAATGGAATGTAGTCCTAATTTTGATCTAACAGATAGCCGCTCCTACAATGAATGTAGTAACCTCCCGGTTCTTACACCGGGCAATGACAACAAAACCAATATACTTTTATTATTAACTGATCTAGGGCTAGCGCGACTCGAAACAGAAACACATATCGACCAAGATATTTGGTCTGCTAATTATGCATATGTTCCCTTTGAAGCAAAAAATTTTTTAGCCTTGACTCAAAATAAAGTGGCCAACCAGCGTAATGTTACAACATCACAAGCATCTCAATATATATTTGATGAACGTTGCATAAACTTAACCGATGCAGCTAAACAGTTTAATGCCCAAATCCAACAACACCCTAAACTCTCAGCTTCAGAAAAGAAAATCCTTATCCAAGCACGTAACCAAGTTCAAAGCTGTGATGATAAACATCAATTTATCGCTGTGGATCAGCAATGGTCACAAATAGCACAACAATATGCTTCTTACATAAATGCAAGTATCGCCTTTTACAATGCTAACTATTCTGCAGCAACTAAAATATATACTGTTTTAAGTCAAGTAGAAGATCCTTGGATTAAAGAAACTGCACAATATATGCTTATACGCAGTAGTCTAAATAGTGCATTTGCAACAGGAGTAGACCAATATGGTGATATAGATATTAATAAAATTAATCCACAATTATTAAAAAGTGTACAAGACAATATCCTTACCTATTTACAGCTTTATCCTCATGGCCAATATGTTGCCAGTGCTCAGGGGTTATTAAGACGTTATTTTTGGTTAGCAGGTCGCCAAGACCTACTCATTAATGAAATTGTTTGGCAAATGCACAATAGCCAATCCCCTCGTTACAACCTTAATATAGCTGAACTTCCAGCAGAAATTGATCGACGTATTTTTCAAAGCAGTCATTTTAATCAAAATAATCTAAATGACCCGTTATTACTTGCAGTGCATGATTTAATGCAAATGCGTGATAGTAATGATCCAAATTTCAAAGCATTAACTTGGTCTATGCTTAATGCACAAAAAAATCAATTTAAAACTCAGCCAGAATTATTTAAATATTTACAAGCAAGCCATTTGTTTTATGTTCAAAATAAAGCGGCTGATGCTCTCACCTACTTACCTCAAAGTTTTTCTTTAAATAGCCACCTTGATCTTAGTCAAGCCTTTTTAAAAGGATTAATCTTAGAAAAAACGACTCCTCATCAAGCAGCTTCATATTGGACTCAACTACTTAAACAGAGTAAAAATACAAACCAGCGTGGATTATTTGAGGTTGCCTTAGCACAATCTTTAAACCAACAACAAAACTACCAATCCTTTATAGGTAAGCGACCGCTTATTAGCCAAGTCAATTTACAACGTGACTTTATACTGTTTCATGCTAATGAACAAAGCCTAGAAAAGATCATTCAATCTTCTGAGGCAAATGAAGCACAGAAACAAGCGGCATTATTCGTGTTATTGGCTAAATCCTTAGGTTATCAAAATTTTGCATTATTTAATCGTTACTATGAGCAAATGCCAAAAGATGCAAATCAATACCAAGCTTGGCAAAGCCCTCAAAATAAATATCAAAATAAGCCCCCATTTGCTCACCTGATTTGGAATGGTCATACGATTAGCCCAACATTACAATGTGCAGCACTTCCAAAGCTCAGCCAAGCTTTGGAAAAAAATCCACAAGACCTTACACTTCAAACATGTCTCGCTGAATATATGCGTAGTGAAAATGCGTATAGCGTTTTACAACACCTCGATTTCGAAAGTCCTCGTCCACTTGCTTTTAACGGTACAGTGTTTACTCGCGGACAAGTCTATAAAAATATTATTGCAACCAAACAAAAATCCGAGCTGACGGCCTATGCACTTTATCGTTCAGTACAATGCTATGCACCATCTGGATTTAACGATTGCCAAGACAAAGAGGTTCCCAAAACAGTACGTAAACAATGGTTTGATCAATTAAAAAGAGACTATCCTCAAAGTAGTTGGGCGAAATCATTAAAATATTATTGGTAGGCCATGCGCAAATTCGCTCAATTAATTGTTCATTCTCGATCTCTTGGGGCTATATGTACTAGCCTCATCTTCATATTCATACTCTGTTTTTGGAGTCATATTGCACTTAGTAAACCAGTCCGGATTGATGCCAATCAATATCATTCTTTCTGGATTTGGGGAGATATTCGTAGTGCACCTTATTTATCTCAGGCAAAAACTTTGTATATTTTACAAGGAGACTTCGCTTATCAAAAAAGGCAGCAAAAAGTCATTTTTCAACCCCAAGGGATTGCAGCGAAGACATTACCCCAACAAAAAATTTGGTTAGTATTTCGTAATCATGATCTAAATTGGTCTAATGAACATTTTCAGCTCATCATTCGTAGGCTGAATACTTGGCGCAATCATTCCAATCAGGTTGTTGGTGTACAGATTGATTTTGATAGTAAAACTCAAGCACTCTATCAATACGCCTTATTCTTAAAAACACTGCGCCAGCATTTGCCAAATGATTACCAAATTAGCATCACTGGCTTAATGGATTGGACCAATGTACAAGATGCGGCAACACTTAGCTTATTAAAAGAAAATATTAACGAACTGGTTATACAAAGTTATCAAGGGAGACACACTGTTGATAATTATCAAAGCTATGTTAAACGGATTGAAGCAATGAAAATTCCTTATAAAATAGGCCTTGTTCAACATGGGCAATGGGACGATACGCTGCATTTTGACTCAGATCCAAACTTTAAAGGATATGTGGTTTTCTTACTGAAAAATTAGTTTTGAATGCTTATTTAAAATGAGCCCTTTGTAAAAATGCATATTTAGCATCGCTAATGCTTGTATTTATGAGATAAACCCTCTAAAATTCAGACCTCGCAATTTTTGCGACGCAATCGACTTAGTCGACTGCGACTCCTTGCTTCAGAGTGTTTACTTTGAAGCTGTATAATCCGTAAGGAGCTGACAATGCGTCACTACGAAATCGTACTTTTGGTACATCCTGACCAAAGCGATCAAGTGGTAGGTATGGTTGAACGCTATATCTCTCACATTAAAGAAGCTGAAGGTCAAATTCACCGTCTAGAAGATTGGGGCCGTCGCCAATTGGCTTACCCAATTAACAAGATTCATAAAGCACATTACATTCTTATGAATGTTGAATGTGGTCAAACGACTCTTGACGAACTTGAAGAATTATTCCGTTATAACGACGCAATCATTCGTAGTTTGATCATCCGTCGTGAGCATGCAATCACTGAAGAGTCATTGCTTGCTAAGAGTGCTGAAGAAAAGCGTGCGCGTAAAGCTCAACGTGAAGAAGCACAACAAGTTCAAGACTCTGCTGAAGCTTAAGGAGAACATCAATGGCACGTTTTTACCGTCGTCGCAAGTTCTGCCGCTTTACAGCTGAGAACGTGACTTATATCGACTACAAAGATATCGATACTTTAAAACAGTACATCACTGAAAACGGCAAGATTGTTCCTAGCCGTATCACAGGTACTAAGGCTCGTTATCAACGCCAACTCGCGCTTGCTATTAAACAAGCTCGTTACTTGGCTTTGATCCCTTACACTGACAACCATAAGTGAGGTGATCTGTGGACGTTATTTTATTACAACGCATTAAAAACCTTGGCAAACTAGGTGATAAAGTTTCTGTGAAAGCTGGTTACGGCCGTAACTACCTTATCCCTCAAGCTAAAGCTGTTGCTGCGACTGAAGCAAACACTGCTGCTTTCGAAGCACGTCGTGCTGAACTTGAAAAGCAAGAAGCTGAAGTATTAGCTGCTGCTCAAGCACGTGCTGATCAATTGAACGAAGTAAACATCGTTATCACTGCGAAAGCTGGTGACGAAGGTAAACTTTTCGGTTCTATTGGTACTCGTGACATCGCTGATGCTTTGACCAATGCTGGCCTTACAGTTGACCGTGCTGAAGTTCGTTTACCGAACGGCGCACTTCGTCAAACTGGTGAATTCAACATCTCGATTCAATTGCATCATGATGTTGTTGCTGAAGTACTCGTAACTATCGTTTCTGAGTAATTCTGCATTCGCAAGAAAAGAGCATGCTTTTAGCATGCTCTTTTTTTATGTATATAATACAATGACCCTGCCCTTGATATTACGCTCTACTCATGAACTTTGATCAGCTTAAATTTAAAATTGAGCAAGCGACAAAACAAGCCTTCACTGAAATATATCAACAACATGCAGCTGAAGGAATCTATGCATTTGCGTTATATAGTGATGAAAATGCAATGACTGTTTGTCCTGCAACAAATTGTCTCACTGCACTCACTAGTATTGATCCAGAAGATCTAGACTATTATCGATTTGAGCCTGCTGAATGGGCGTATGAAATGCAAGGTGCTGATCTTATATTCAACCAAATTGCTACAGAACTTCGTAATACAGTAAGCCAATATCTGTCTCAGCCTGAAAAACTGGTGCAATTTAGAGATCAACTTTATCAATGCTGTATTGAGGTTTTATTAAAACTTAAACAAGAACATTTTTTTAGCCAACTCACTCAACAAGACATTTTTTTATTATTTACTGTCAGTGACTATGAATTTGAAATGAGTCGAATACAAGAAATTGTTACTCAACTCAATGACAACCACTATGCCACTGAATATCTCACATGGATGAAAACTTGGGGAAATTAAAGTATGATCACTAAAAACTGATCTTAAATCCCCTATTGCATCATCTTACACCGACTAACAGTTTTTCAATTATGAACTTCTCTACTTTTGCTTTAATATAAGTAGATATTCCCCGTACTGAGTAGAGGCAATCAATAGATTGCATCAATAATACTCATTTTTTGTTTTATTTAATGATCAAGGTCTTATATGTCTCAGGCGACTGCCGCTGCGGCTACTGTAACATCACGTACACCCCAACAAAACAATGAACAGTCACAATTAAAAGAATTTCGTACCCCACCCCATAACCTTGCTATTGAGCAAGCCGTACTTGCAGCTCTAATGACTGTTGCCGAATCATTTGAACAAGTCAGTGATGTACTTAAAGAACAAGATTTTTATGCAACACGTCACAAATATATTTTCCGTGCTATTGAAAAATTGGCACAAGAAGGCTCTCCATACGATGCTGTATTAGTAAATGACTGGTTAATCAAGCAAAATCTAATTGATGCAATTGGTGGTGAAGAATACCTCATGCAATTAATGGCAGATTCGCCAGCCAGTTTCTATAATTTAGAAACCTATGCCAATAAAATTCGTGAATTTGCTACGCTCCGTAATATGATTAAAGTGGGTAATGAAATTCTACAAAATGCCTATGACACCAAAGGACGTGAAGTTTCTGAAATTCTTGATTTAGCTGAAACTAATATTTTCTCTATTGCAGAACAACACAATAATAATGCGAAAGCTCAAGGCCCCAAACCCATTACGTCTGTTGTAGCTGATGTCTTTGATAAACTAAATGAATTATCACAAATGGAAGGCAACATCACAGGACTAACAACAGGTTTTGTTGAACTTGATAATAAAACCTCTGGTATGCAAGGCGGTGATTTAATTATTGTCGCTGCTCGTCCATCAATGGGTAAAACCACATTTGCCATGAACTTAGTTGAAAGTGTCTTATTCAACTGTGATCTACCTGCTTTGGTTTATTCTATGGAAATGCCAGCAGACTCAATTGCGATGCGTTTGATTTCTGCTTATGGCAAGGTGCACCAAGGTCATTTACGTGCAGGTAAACTTGATGGCGACGAATGGTCAAAAGTTACAGGTACCATTTTACAGTTGCAAGAAAAACATCTTTATATTGATGATTCTTCAGCACTTCCTCCAACAGAGGTACGTGCTCGGGCTCGCCGCATAGCCAAACAACATGGTGGAAAACTCGGTTGTATCATGGTCGACTATTTGCAATTAATGAAAGTTCCTGGAATGGGAGATAACCGTGTAGGGGAAATCTCTGAAATTTCTCGAAGTCTAAAAGCTTTGGCCAAAGAGATGAACTGCCCTGTGATTGCCTTATCTCAGCTTAACCGTTCACTTGAGAACCGACCAAATAAACGCCCAGTAATGTCAGATTTACGTGAATCTGGGGCAATTGAGCAAGATGCTGACTTAATTATGTTTATCTATCGTGATGAAGTGTATAACAAAGAATCTAAAGAGATGGGTACAGCAGAAATTATCATTGGTAAACAACGTAATGGACCAATTGGTACTGTACGTTTAGCCTTTGAAGGTCAATATACACGTTTTAGTAACCTTTCTCCTGAATACTACAGCCAGTATGATGACGAAGAATAGATCATAATCTGTAAAAGAGCATCATAGTGAGCTATAACTTCAGTATGATGCTTATCTTTTTCATAATAATAGCCCTCCGATCTGAAACATTTTCTTTGTACCATCTTGCAGCATTATTCAAATGAAAAGCATCGTAATCGTTTTAATCACATGTTTAACGTCTGCTTGCAGCAACGCCAGCCCAAGACCGACAGGTCAGGTGTATGGTCTTAGTCATGCTAACGAGCAACAGCTCATCACAATTCAAAACTCACTCCTAAAGCAAGCCATTCCACTTTGGCACAATGCAAACTGTCATCAGATAGATCGGATTGATCGTCAAAGAGTGAACCCTCATCAAAGTACCTTAAGCTCAAGTACAGTGATTTACGAAAAGTGGCGTATAACGGCGTGCGGTGTGGTGAAAACTTACAATATTCGCTTTCAAACCGATACTCAAAGAACCCCAGGATTTGTTATTCAAGTTCCCCCTTTAGAAGACCATTAATACAATCATTCTTCTGTAGCATTGTCATTCAGTTTCATATATAAATTTACTCCATATAGGCATACAATAAGGTCCGCATGACTTATGTAAGTTTTAATTTCTAATCAACAAGTTGAACTAAAACATAGCCGAGAATGTGACCTCTATACCTCGCCAATGACGTTTGTATAGAAAATATTATTTTAATTTCATATAAGACCGTGCCAATAAATGACTATTTATTCACGCTCTTAGTACAAGGAGTTTGTCAGGTGCGCCAAGCAACAGTCTCTATCGATCAACAAGCACTGCAACATAATCTTCAACGTGTAAAACAACTCGCACCACATGCGAAAGTTGTTAGCATGGTCAAATCAAATGCCTATGGACATGGTGTAGCCAATTGCCTAGATGCACTTGCTGCAACCGATGCATTTGGTGTTGCTTGCTTAGAAGAGGCTTTAGAAATTCGTCAACTTGGTCATCAACAACCAATTACATTGGTTGAAGGTGTATTTACAGAAGATGAAATGGAAGTCGCAATTGCTCAACGGATTGAGCTCGTTATCCACCATCAACAACAACTCGATTGGTTATTGGCACACGCTGATGCCTATTTAGCACAAAATTTAAAAGTATGGGTCAAGCTCAATAGCGGTATGAACCGCTTAGGTTTTAAAATCGCAGAAATCATTGAGATTATTCATAATCTACAAAGCAAGGGCTTTTGCTGTGTACTCACCATGCACTTTGCCAATGCAGATGCAGATCACCCAATGAATGAGCAACAAAAACAGCAATTTCTACAGGTAAAAGCAGCTTGCGACCCTATTTTAGCTTCATGTTGTAACTCAGCCGCAATTTTTAGATGGCCTGAACTTCATTTTGACTTTGTCCGTCCAGGGATCATGCTCTATGGTTCAAGCCCATTTGCTGATCAAGCAATCAGTCAACTTGATTTACAAGCGGTAATGCAATTTGATGCGGCAATTATTGCTTTGAATGACATTCAAGCAGGTGAACACGTTGGTTATGGTTCAACTTTTCAAGCAGCCAAATCAATGCGTATAGCTGTCGTTTCAATTGGTTATGGCGATGGTTATCCTCGAGCATATCATTCACAAAACTACGTTTATGTGCAAGGTAAAACAATGCCTCTGATTGGGCGAGTATCGATGGATATGATTGCAATTGATGTAACTGATTTAGATGTCAAAGTTGGTACTAAAGTTGAGCTTTGGGGTAAACATCGTTCAGTGGATGATGTTGCACAAGCCAACTCAACTATTGGCTATGAGCTACTATGTCGTCTGAGCCAGCGTCCCGTACGTCGTATTATTAATAAGTAATCCAACATTTAAAGCCAGTGATCACTTTGCTCACTGGCTTCACCCATTTTCAGTTAAAATAACATCAAGATAAATAAAGAACGAGCTTTTGTTCAAGGCTTGCCATTTCACTGGTTTTTTTCTATTGTATCCAATGTGCTATCTTCTTAACTTAACTCATTTAATTTCCTATGTCTGCACCAGAGAAAGAAACATCCAACAGCTTATATCGTCAGTGGCAAATCCTATCCCGACTGAGTACGGGTAAATGGATGGGTACTCGTCAATTACAAGAAATTTTACAACGTGAAGGCATTGATATTAGTCTACGTACAATACAACGTGACCTAAACCAAATTGCACAGCGTTTCCCAATTGAGAGTAATAAGACAGTCCCCCAAGGCTGGCGCTGGCAATCTGATGCACCCATTCAAAGTTTACCGCATATGACCAGCTCGCAAGCTGTTACCTTTATGATGGTTGAAGAACATTTAAAACATCTCTTACCACCTAGTTTAATTGAAGAAATGACGCCTTGGTTTGATTTAGCACGGCGCAACCTCTCAAGTCATAACAATGTCCGCCAATGGATTAATCGTGTACGTATTGTGCCTGCGACTCAACCCTTAGTTCCACCAACAGTAGAACGTCAGGCTCAACAAGCAATTTATGAAGGCTTATTACAAGACAAACAAGTAGAATGTATTTATCGTGCCCGTGGCCCACATGGTGAAGATCGAAGCTATATTCTTAACCCGCTAGCACTTGTTCAAAAAGGCTCTATCATCTATTTAATTTGTACTCGTCATGATAAATCAGAAGTACAAACCTTTGCTTTACATCGGTTTAAAACAGCAAAAGTGCTTGAGGCACGCTCCATGCACCCTGTAAATTTTGATATTGATGCTTATATAGAATCTGGTGCACTTGGTTTTCGTGTTGACTTCAATCAACCGACACATCATGTTGACCTCGTACTTTATATGAGTGAATCTGATGCACAGCACTTCACTGAAAGCCAGCTTTGTAATCAGCAGAATATTGAAAAGGTTAATGATGAGTTAATGCGTGTAAGTGCCCATGTGCCATTTACATCACAGCTTGTTTGGTGGTTAAGAAGTTTTGGTAAAAAAATTGTGCGTATTGAACCTGTAGAAGTGTTTAATGCAGTACATGAAATTGAATAACTCTCATAGATATAACCACTTTTAGTCGTTATCTCTACCTTTTTACTAGAAATAAAAAAGGAACCCTAAGGTTCCTGAGTTCTGCTGTTTTTGTTTTGTGCGCTGAGATATTTGTTATGTTTAATTAGAGCAATTTGAGTATATAAATTGATCTAACCGTTTTACTGACTACTATATTTGTCCATTGAAAGGCTCAAATTTAATATTAAACACACATACATCATTGTTATATGATCTCCTATGTCACAAAGTATAGGAAATATAACAAGCTCAGATACACGACATAAACAATGATTTATGATTTCCTTATGCATAAATATGCATAACAACACTCTATTCTGATTTCATCTGAATAAGCTCTTGATAACGTTTAGTTTGAGCCAATTGCTGATGCTCTCGCCCTAGAAAACTATAGACCGTAGGTAATATAAATAAAGTAAATAAAGTTCCTATGAGCATCCCTGACACAATAACTGCGCCTAAACCAAAGCGGCTATTAGCCCCTGCTCCCGTTGCAAATAACAATGGAATCAAACCAAATACCATAGCAGCAGTAGTCATTAAAATAGGGCGCAAACGAATTTTTGCAGCCTTTAAAATTGCATCATGACGACTCAATTGTTCATGTAGCTGTAGTTCATTTGCAAACTCAACCATTAAAATACCATGCTTACTAATCAGACCAATTAAAGTGACCAAACCAATTTGAGTATAAATATTAATACTCGACCACCCCATAATTAAAGGCAATAATGCCCCTACTATAGATAATGGCACAGTAATCAAAATAATTAATGGATCTGTTAGACTTTCATACTGCGCTGCTAATACCAAATAAATAACAATTAATGCAGCAATAAAAGCCAATAACAAACGACTACCCTCTTGCATATATTGACGCGCATCTGCTTGCCAGTCATAACTAAAATCAGCAGGTAAATCTTGTACATTCGCTTCTAAAAAACTCAAAGCTTGTCCTAAGGACACCCCAGGTGCAGGTATTGCTTGAAATGTTGCAGCATTTTGCTGATTAAATTGAGTTAATTTGTTCGGCTCAACCTTCGTAGACATAGAAACTACTGTAGATAAGGCAATTAATTGCCCACTTTCAGTACGAACATACTGCTGTGCCAAGGCTTCAGGGCTAAGACGCTGTTTTTGTATACTTTGAGGAATAACATCATATGCACGACCATATAGGGCAAAGCGGTTGATATAATTTTCCCCCACTAAAGTTGCCAAAGATTCTGCAATGTCTTGCATACGAATACCTAGACTGTTGGCTTTATCTCGGTTGACATCAATCTGTACAACTGGATTGTTGTAGTCCAAATCACTATCCACCACAACAAATAAACCACTTTCACGTGCTTTTTGCTTTAAAGCTTCCATGTTTTGATACAACACTGAATAGTCTTGAGCACTACGAAGCACCATTTGCACAGGCAAACCACCTGATGAACCAGGCAAAGCAGCTGGCTGAAAAACAAAAATACTGTTTCCCTCGACATCACCCACCATATTCTGCAAGTCTTGCTGTACTTGCGATGCGTTACGTTTACGCTCATTCCAACCTGTTAAAGTTGAACCACCAAAACTTTCTGCAGGCCCATCCGTACCATTAATAATCCAGCTACTGGCTGTTTCAGGTAACCGGAAAAAGATTTCATCTAACTTTTGTGCAAATTTTTCCACATAATGAATATTGGCATATTGAGGTGATTTAATCGCTGTCATCACACTAGCCTGATCTTCTGTAGGCGCCAATTCTTTTTGTGGAATCTGATAAAGAAATACCAAGCTAGTTAAAATAGCCAAAGCAATAGTCGATGTAATCCAACGATGTTCTAATGAAAAACTGAGTATTTTGGCATACCCATGACTTAATTTATCAAAGAAGTATTCTGATTTTTGCGCCATCTTACTATGCTGTTGTTCAGCATTAAGTAAATAAGAGCTCATCATTGGTGAAAGTGTAAGTGCAATCACCCCTGAAATCACCACTGCACCAGCAAGCGTAAAAGCAAATTCTTTAAAGAGTGAACCCGTGAGCCCACCCATTAAACCAATTGGTGCATATACTGCCGCCAAAGCAATGGTCATTGCAATGACTGGACCTGCAACTTCACGAGCCCCCAAGAGTGCGGCTGACAAGGGGGAACGACCCATTTCAATATGGCGATGTACATTTTCTACAACAACAATCGCATCATCTACAACCAGACCTATCGCAAGCACCATTGCCAACAAAGTCAGTAAGTTAATACTGAATCCAAAAGCAAACATGAGCCCCATAGCGCCCAATAATGATAATGGAATGGTAACAATAGGAATAATAACGCTACGTAACGAGCCTAAGCACAAGAAAATCACAACAACCACTATAAGTAATGCCTCAACAAAGGTTTTAATCACTTCGTCAATTGAAGCATCAATAAAACGCGCTGTTTCATAGGCAAGCTCAACATGAACACCTGGTGGTAATGTTTTCTCAATTTCTGGTAAAAACTGTTTAATTCCTTTGACAATAATTAATGGATTGCCTGTAGGTGTTGATTGTAAACCTAAAAATACAGCAGGCTTACCATTCATAATTGCGCTTGTCTCAGTGGAGGCAGCTGCAAGTTCCACACTTGCGACATCTTGTAAGCGAATGATGCCATTGGCATTATTACGTATCACCAAATTTTTGAACTCATCTACACTGGTCAAATCAGTGGAAATATTGACATTAGATACTACATACTCTCCCTTTACCTGCCCAGGAGCTGCCTGATAATTATTGACTTGTATTGCTTGTTGGATATCAGCTGCGTTTATACCACGACCTGCCATTGCCTCTGCATCTAACCAAATACGCATAGACAAACGCTGTGCACCATAACTCTGTACTTTAGCAACACCATCAATGGTGGATAGCATAGGTTCGACTACTCTTGAGAGATAATCACTCAGTTCTGCCAATTGCCCATTTTCACTACTAAAACCAATATAAGCGACATCTGTAGATTCCCCAGAACTTCGTTCAATCACAGGATCAAATGCCTGCTTTGGCAACTTATAACGAACTTGATTGACCTTAGCCATGACCTCGGTGAGTGCTTGAGTTGAATCACTATTCAGAAGCATTCTCAAAGTAATCACACTTCGTCCCTGTACGGTTGAGGATGACATATAATCAATACCCTCAACCGATGATACAGCTTGTGTAATAGGCTGGGTCACAAAGCCTTGCATCAACTCTGCACTAGCACCAGGATATTCAGTACGAATTGTAATTGATGAACTTTCTAGTAATGGATATTGGCGTATTGGTAACTGCTGAGATGCAAATATTCCAAGCAATAAAATTAATACACTGATAACAACAGATAAAACTGGTCGTTTAACAAAGAGATCTGTAAATTTCATACATTCATCTCCTATTTAACGACTGCAACAGTTGCCGAAGCTGCATTCTGATCAGAAAGAAGCGTGTCCTGCGCAATTGCCTCAATGGGCATGGCATCGCTCAGCTTCAATTGTCCTGAGCGAATCACTTGATCACCTTGCTTCAAACCAGATTTTACTTCTACCCAACCATCACTGCGCTCACCCACTTTAACGGCAACCTTTGTTGCTTGGAGCTGCCCTTTATGTTCAACAGCCTTAAAAGCCGTTTCACCATAAGCGCTATAGGTCACAGCTGTTTCAGGCATCATTAATACCTGTTGTTCTTGCTGTTTCAGCACAACGTTGGCATACATCCCTGCTTTAAATTGATGCTGTAAATTCGGTAATTTAGCTTGTACAGAAACTGTTCTTGAATTTGAAATCAGTGGATCTATTGCTGTGACCTGTGCTGTAAATAACTGATTAGGAAATGCATCTAAGCCAACACTAATTTGCTGACCAACCCGAATATTGGGTGCACTTCGTTCGTCTAAGTTAAAGTTAACTAACAGATATTGTGAATCCACTAAACTCACAATGGGTTCACCAATATTTAAAAATTGACCTTGATGTACACGCCGAATTCCGATTACCCCTGAAAATGGTGCTCGAATTTTCTTTTGCTGGATTTTTGCATTTAATTGCTGGATTTGACCTAACATTACATCGCGATTTGCCTGAGCATTTTCCACTTCTTCTTGTGCTACAGCATTAATCTTCAACAAACTTTGGCCACGTTGATACACAGACTCGTTTAATTTCAATTTTGCCTGCAATTGTTTAATTTCAGCCTGTTCAATATCGTCATTTAATTGCAGTAATAATTGGCCAGCACGAACATACTGACCAGACTGAAAGTAGATATGCTGAATACGTCCTGAAGACTCCGAAGCAACCTGAATTTGCCGTACAGCTTCAAGTTCACCAACTGCTGTTAGTTTTTGTGGGGAGGATTTTAGACTGACGGTTGCCAAGGCCACTTTAACAGGTGGATACTGAAATGCTGTATGCTCTTGTTGTTTCGATTTTATCCAGAAATAAAATATTATTGCTGCACTTAATAGCACCACAATTAATATGCACACTTGCCATTTTCGACTCATCATTTTCATCATGAATCTCCTTGACTAAGGTTGGGTAAATGCTGACGGTATACACTGAGCATCGCAATTGAAATTAAACCACCGATCACAGCCAAATGTTCTAGAACAAAATACAAAGAGATCTTTGCAGCCGATGCTGACATATTCCAAAACTGATGTACAAATATAATCGTAAGCAGCAAAAATGCTGACAACATTGCAGCACCCAACCAAACATGACGATTAAATAGAATGAAATAACTTCCTGTTAATAAAACTAGGGCACTCGCATAATTATAAAACCATGCTGGATTTAAATTTGCTGCTCGCATTTCTGCAAAACTCCCCTCGACGTCCAGTAATTTTGCAAACCCTGAAGAGAGAAAAAGAAAAGCAATTAAGCAGCGAACAATAAACCACATTGTGGTGCTAAATAGTATTTTGTGAATGAAGAGAGGCATAGGAATGTCCACGAAAAATAAGCCAAACTCCTTGCTTTGAGAGTCAAAATTAGGACAACGCAGCAAGTATTAAGTGGACACACTATAAAAGTTCAAGTTAACTTGAGGTCAAGCATTATTCTCTAGAAGTCATCAACATTTTGACAAAAATCATAGAGATAAAAAAACCTCTCCGTAGAGAGGTTCTTTCATATTAACCTTTTAAAATCAGATTATTAGAAACAATTAGTCGCCAGTGTAACCTTTAAGTTTTAAACGTGCTGCATGTAACAATGGTTCAGTATATCCTGATGGTTGTTCAGCACCTTTAAAGATCAAATCAGAAGCGGCTTTGAATGCAATGTTGTTTGCAAAATCAGCAGACATTGCTGTGTAAAGTGGATCATCAGCATTTTGTTGATCAACAATTTTGGCCATACGTTGCATTACTTCTTCAACTTGTGCTTGTGTAACTACACCATGACGTAACCAGTTAGCAACGTGTTGAGATGAAATACGTAGTGTTGCACGGTCTTCCATTAAACCAACGTTGTTAATATCAGGCACTTTCGAGCAACCTACCCCAAGATCAACCCAACGAACAACATAGCCTAAAATCCCTTGACAGTTATTTTCAAGCTCTTTTGTTTTCTCTTCATCAGTCCAGTTCGTGTTGCTCGCCAAAGGTGGTGTTAATAAATCATCAAGCGGTAATGCTTGAGTATTCAATAACTCTTGTTGACGTTCAGCAACATTAATTTGATGATAATGAATCGCGTGAATCACAGCACCTGTTGGAGATGGAACCCATGCACAACTTGCACCAGCTTCTGGGTGTTCTGTTTTGCTGTTGTACATGTCTAACAACATATCTGGTTTAGGCCACATTCCTTTACCGATTTGTGCTTTACCACGTAGACCTGCTTGTAAGCCAACCATAACATTACGGTTTTCATAAGCTGGGAACCAAATTTGGGCTTTAACTTCACCTTTACGTACAAATGGACCAGCTTCCATAAAGGTATGAATTTCATCACCAGTACGGTCCATGAATCCTGTATTAATAAAGATTGTGCGATCTTTTGCTTGAGCAATACAGTTTTTCAAGTTTACAGATGTACGACGTTCTTCATCCATAATACCGATTTTCAATGTTTTCGCTGGTAAACCTAAAGCTTGTTCCGCACGTTCGAACAGTTCAACAGCAAATGCAACTTCTTCAGGACCATGCATTTTAGGTTTAACGATATACATCGAACCTTGGCGTGAGTTCTTAATTTGATTTTCACCACGAATGTCAGCAAAGCTCAATAACGGTGTGATCAATGCGTCCATGATACCTTCATAGATTTCAGCACCATCAACCAAAATAGCTGGGTTTGTCATTAAATGACCAACATTACGCAGCAACATCAATGAACGACCGTGAACAGAAGTTGTACCACCAACAAGGTTATGATAAGTACGATCAGCATTGAGTTTACGGGTAATTGTCTTACCATTTTTCTCAATACTTTCTTCTAATGTACCTTTCATTAAGCCTAACCAGTTACGGTAGCCTTCCACTTTTTCTTCTGCATCAACTGCTGCAATAGAATCTTCTAAATCTTGAATAGTTGTAACAGCAGCTTCGAGTACAAGGTCTTTAATACCAGCAGCATCTGTTTGTCCAATCGGGCTATTTGCATCAATTTGGATAATGACATGTAGGCCATTATTTTTAAGTACGATCTCTGTAGCCTGTGCTGCATCGCCATTGAAACCAACAAACTTATTTTCATGTGCTAGCGTAGTCGTGCTGCCATCTTTTAAAATTACTTTAAGTTGGTTATTTTCAACAACATATTGCGTTGCATCTGCATGAGAACCTTGTACTAATGCAAAAGTTTCATCGAGGAAGCGTTTTGCAAATGCAATAACTTTTGCACCACGAACTGGATTATATCCTTTACCTTTTTCCGCACCACCGTCTTCGGAAATTACATCAAAGCCGTATAATGCATCATAAAGTGAACCCCAACGCGCATTAGCAGCATTTAAGCAGTAACGAGCATTACGTACAGGTACAACTAGCTGTGGACCTGCCAATAACGCAATTTCTTCATCGACATTTTCTGTGCTAATTTTGAAATCTTCAACTTCTGGTAGTAAGTAACCGATTTCCTTTAAGAAAGCTTTGTAAGCTTGTAATTCAAATGTGTTATTACGATGCCATTCATCGATTTTTGCCTGAATCTCTTCACGCTTAGCCAGAAGCATTTTGTTTTTCGGACTAAGATCAACAACAACTTGTTCAAAATTTTTCCAGTATGTATTACTGTCCAAACCAGAACCGGGTAAAGCTTCATTTTCGATGAAATCGTAGAGTTCTTTAGCAATCGCTAATTTACCTTTTTGAATACGTTCAGTCATTGTCTTTCCTGATATGGCTATTTTTTATAAACACGAGATAATGAGTATACTGATTTAAATCAGACTGAATACGAATATAACGGTGCAAAATAACAGACATTTTATATAAGTATATAAAGACCCTATAAAGTAATACCGTATCTTGCCTCATATTTTCGCCTCATGACCGGCTAAACTTAGCGTGTCTAGACCAAAAGAAAAGTATCTATTAGACCAAAGTTCGATAAATTGGCTTCAGTCCTGTATCCATTTTGGCCATACACCCTATTTGATGTACCACGGAAGTTTTAAAAAGTCGATATTTTTATCGAATCAAAATAAAAACAGCACCGTATTCGGTGCTGTTTTACTAAAAAAATAATAACTTAATACTATGATTCTGTTTGAGTTATTTGGCGATGTTCCTCTTGTAGATACTCATCAGATTGCATCTCTAATAAACGTGAACGCGTCCGTTCAATTTCGAATGCCATTTTCTCACCTTTATAGATATCAATAATAGTATCTTCAGAGGTTAGCAATAATTTAACTCCTCGATCGTAGAATTCATCCACTAGATAAATAAAACGACGCGTGCCCTCAGATAAATAATCCGTTAAATGCGGAACACCACTAATTAACACCGTATTATAAATATTCGCAATTTCAATAAAATCAGCAGGACTACGCGGTTTTAAACACAGTTCACCAAATTCGCACCAAAGTACATCTTCACTATGTCCAATGGTTTCAACTACACGATGATTAATCATAATCGCTTCATTGGAAACTTTTTGGGTTTGGGTTAATGCTGTAAAACGCTGTTTTAACCACTGATCATGTTCTTCAGACAATGGTGATTTAAACAATTGTGCTTGTTTTAATACACGTAGACGATAGTCAACACCAGCATCGACATTTAAAACCACACAATTCTTTTTAACCATTTCAATTGTAGGTAATAGACGATCACGATGGATTCCATCTTTGTATAACCCATCAGGTGCAATATTTGATGTTGCAATGAGCGTAATACCACGTTGAAAAAGTTTTTGAAACAAATCACTTAAAATCATTGCATCTGTTACGTTCGTAACAAAAAACTCATCAAAACAAATAACAACTGCTTCTTTATAAATTTGATCTGCAACTGTATCTAGTGGGTTGCGTTGGCCCGCTAGTTTGTTTAATTCTTTATGTACATGCTGCATAAAATGATGAAAATGCATACGTGTTTTACGACGAAATGGTACGGAATCATAGAATTGATCCATAAGCCAAGTTTTACCTCGACCAACCCCTCCCCACATATATACACCACGTGGGGAAGTTTGACGACGGAAACGACGAAATGCTTTTTTCGATGCTTTATAGCGGCTAAGTAACTCTTGCCAAACACGTTCTAGCTCTTCAACTGCTTGAGCTTGTGCCTCATCAGGCATAAATTTCCCAGAATGTAGCGCTTGAGCGTATCGCTCTGCTGGTGACTGGGGTTGTTGCGCATGGTTTACAGCATTTAGATCAGACATAATGATTGAGAACTTAATCAGCAGTTAAATGTATAAATTGATGAAATGGCAGTATAACCAATATTTCATTGTAATTAATAAAACTTTCTTGCTTTCGATGTGGAATAATTACTTTTACCATCTCAACACAGTAGACACGAGTACAATTTCTACAAATCCGACTATAATTAGCGCATATTTTTTACCGATTTTTTCTTATGCAATCCTTTGTGCTTATTGCTCAACTTATTATCTGCTTATGTCTTGGTTTAGTTCTTGCTAAACGCATTCCTCGTGTAATTGAAAAATTTGCATTTAAAATACTCCCCTATTTTACCTATATTTTGTTACTGGCAATCGCCATGGAGTTTGAACAAACAATTAAGCAAATAAATAGCTTAGGAGAAATATTGACACCAGCATTGAGTTTAGCATTCAGTACTTCTCTTGGTGCTTTTTTTTGTTGTTATTTACTTTTCAAGTACTTAGGTATTCAACCTATGCAAGGTAAAATTTCAACTGATTTGTTCTTAAACTCATTAAAAAATATTAGTTATGCTTTTTTTGCGCTCATATTCGGCTATTTCATAGCATTAGGATTACAGCAGCTTAACCTTCAACCACATATTAATACTTGGTATTTGCTACTTATTTTTATGTTTATTATTGGACTAGACCTAGCTTACTCTCCTTTAAGTCGTAGCTGGTTAAATTGGCGAGTACTCTTAGTTCCCTTAAGCTGCGTGATAGGTTCCTTGGCAGGTGGCATATTTTGCGCTCTGATCTTTACTGAAATTAACATCAAAGATTTTATTATGTTGTCACAAGGATTTGGTTTTTATTCAATGAGCGGCATTGTAGTTAGTGAGTTACGTAATCCGACTCTTGGTAGTATTGCCCTAATTAATGATCTTTTTAGAGAAATCGTTGCTATTCTCTTTATGTATATTATTGGTTGGAGATATCCACGCTCCGCGATTTCATCTGCTGGTGCAACAGCCATGGATGTTACCTTACCCATGATCAAGCAAGCGTGTGGCAATGAGTTTATACCTCATGCTATGGTCAGCGGCATGGTTCTATCTATTCTTGCCCCAATTTTGGTCAGCTTACTGACAACGATATAAGCAATTAACAATTCATTTAAAATTTAATTTATAAAAAAACCCAACTTTATTTACAATCAAGTTGGGTTTTTTTAGCAAAAGACATCTAAACGTTAAATCGACGCAAAAATCTCTCTTAAAGCTTGATCTGGTTTAGCTGCTTGTGTAATAGGACGCCCAATCACCAAGTGAGTAGAACCATCTTGCATGGCTTGTTGTGGAGTAACAATACGTTTTTGATCATCCGCATTCGAACCTGCAGGGCGAATACCAGGAGTCACTAATGAGAAATCAGCACCTAAGGCTTGACGCAACATTTTTGCTTCCTGAGCTGAACAAACAACACCATCTAGACCTGATTCTTGTGTAAGCTTAGCCAAACGCATCACTTGCTCAAAAGGCTCAATATCTAAACCAATATCACGTAAATCTTCACGCCCCATTGAAGTTAAAACGGTCACTGCAATAAGTTGAGTTTTATAGTTTCCAGCTTGCAGACGAGACACACATGTTTCCATCATCTTACGACCACCAGAAGCATGTACATTCACCATCCACACACCTAGATCAGCAGCTGCACAAACGGCTTGTGCTGTAGTATTTGGAATATCATGAAATTTTAAATCAAGAAAAACATCAAACTGACGTGCATGTAATGCTCTTACAATCTCAGGGCCACCATGTGTAAAAAGCTCTTTACCTACTTTCACTCTGCACAGCGCAGGATCTAGCTGATCAGCCATAACCAATGCATCTTTATGGCTTTTTGCATCTAAGGCAACAATGATACTCAAGAGATTTATCCACCACACAAAAATATTGCGGTATTATAGTCATGTTTATGTCTGAGTGTAAGATCAGCTGCGTTTAAGTTTTAAGCTTAATCACTATTTTATCACAATACCTAATACTCAAAAATGCAAAGGCAGCCCTAAACTTAATAGTTTAAGACCGCCTTTCACAAAAAAGATTACAGATTTTGAGTTGGTTTATCCTGATTAGGATGGATCTCTAGTACTGTTTTTTCATGCTTTGCATTTGCAGCGGCGTCTGCTGCTGCAAGTTGGGCAGTTTGGATTTGTTCTTTACGTAAATGTGCAATATCTTTACGCAACCGTTTGATCTCCCAGCTGTTTTGAAAAACTTTAAACACCTGTACACCAATCAATAGGCCAATCACAACACCAATTACCAATGTAAGTAACAACAACAAACCTAGGCGCATTGCTGGAACTTGTGTAAATAATAAATCTACAGGAAGCTCAGTTTCATTTTGCAAAACCAGCGCTAAAGCATAGCCAAATATAACAATTAATACCGAGACCAATAAATAGCGCATATGAGCACCCCTTTTTAATTTTTTTTACGTATCTGCTGACTCGTTCACTGCATCACGCAACGCCTTACCCGGCTTGAAATGCGGAACTGCCTTTGCAGAAACTTCTACAGATCGCCCTGTTTTTGGATTGCGACCCACTCGTGGATCACGATGATGTAATGCAAAACTTCCAAAACCACGAATCTCAATGCGGTTATTAGATGATAATGATGCAATCATCTGATCGATCATTATTTTAACAGCATCTTCCACTAATGGCTCAGCTAAATGTGGATTTTTAATAGAAATCCTTTCTATTAAGTCTGACTTATTCAATGCTTCAGTAGTCATCGATGACCTCGTTAATTATCATACTGCTAGAGTAACCATGTGAATAATAACCTGTTCAAATACAAAAAGGTAGCGCAGAATAGTTATCCTGCGCTACCTTTAACAGTTTTTATATAAAACGTATTATTCAGTTACATTAAATAGTACGTTATACAATCACTTAGTTGTTCATTTGAGCTTTGATCAAGTCACCAATAGTCTTAGGACCATTGTCTTGAGTCGTTGTTGCTTGACGTAAGTTAGCAACTGCTTCTTTCTCTTCAGCTTCGTCTTTCGCTTTGATAGACAAGTTGATAGAGCGAGATTTACGATCTACGTTGATGATTTTAGCTTCAACTTCTTGACCTACTTCTAGGAATTTAGTTGCATCTTCAACGCGATCACGGTTGATTTCAGAAGCTTTTAATTGAGCTTCAACTTCGTCAGCCAACTTCACAGTCGCACCACGAGCATCAACAGCAGTTACAGTACCTTTAACAAGCGCACCACGTTCGTTCGCAGCTAAGAAGTCATTGAACGGATCGCTGTTCAATTGTTTGATACCTAGGCTGATACGGTTACCTTCTGCATCAACAGAAAGGATAACGGCTTCAACAGTATCGCCTTTCTTAAAGCGACGAATAGCTTCTTCACCTTGTTCGTTCCAAGAAATATCAGACAAGTGAACTAGACCGTCGATACCACCTGGTAAACCGATGAAGATACCGAAATCAGTGATAGATTTAATCGTACCAGAAACTTTTTCGCCTTTCTCATGTGCTTTAGCAAACTCTTCCCATGGGTTAGCACGAGTTTGTTTGATACCAAGAGAAATACGACGACGTTCTTCATCAACTTCAAGAACCATAACATCAACTTCATCACCAATCTGAACAACTTTAGATGGGTGAATGTTTTTGTTTGTGTGGTCCATTTCTGAAACGTGAACTAAGCCTTCAACGCCTTCAGCGATTTCAGCAAAGCAACCGTAATCAGTTAAGTTAGTAACGCGAGCTTTAACGATAGAACCTTTAGGATAACGGTTCATGATCGCTAACCATGGATCTTCGCCAAGTTGTTTAAGACCTAGAGAAACACGGTTACGTTCTTTGTCAAACTTAAGTACTTTAACAGTAACTTCTTGACCAACTTCAACAACTTCTGAAGGGTGTTTGATACGTTTCCAAGCCATATCTGTGATATGAAGTAGACCATCAATACCGCCAAGATCAACGAATGCACCGTAATCTGTAAGGTTTTTGATTGTACCAGTAACAGTTTGACCTTCTTCAAGTTGAGAAAGAAGAGCTTCACGATCAGCAGAAGACTCAGCTTCCATTACCGCACGACGTGAAACAACAACGTTGTTACGTTTAGCATCAAGTTTAATTACTTTAAACTCAAGCTCTTTACCTTCAAGGTGAGTTGTATCACGGATAGGACGTGTATCAACCAAAGAACCTGGTAGGAACGCACGAACTGGACCGATGTCAACAGTGAAACCGCCTTTAACCTTACCAGAGATAACACCAGTAACGATTTCGCCGTCTTCAAAGATTTTTTCAAGTTTAGTCCAAGTTTCAGCACGTTTAGCTTTTTCACGTGATAAAACAGTTTGACCCATGCCGTTGTCGAGAGCTTCAACAACAACGTCTACAGTATCGCCAACTTGAACTTCAAGCTCACGTTGTTCGTCTAAAAATTCAGAACGTGCAACAACACCTTCAGATTTAAGACCAGTGTCAACAGTTACCCAGTCAGAGTCGATGCTAACAACGATACCTTGGATTACGGCACCCTTTTCAACGTTAAGGTTTAATTCGCTTTCTTCAAAGAGGGCTGCAAAAGATTCGGTCATGATATACCTAGTAAATTCAGCGGTCTTGGATCAGACAAGGCCGGTTTAGTTAGGCAAACACATAGTCCGTATAAGACTGATCAAGCTATGCATTTGCTCATAATTTTGATATTTTGGATTAAGATCGATTGATATAACGTGTCATCAACTCAAATACCTCATCAATAGTTAAATTTGAACTATCAATAATGTATGCACCTTCTGCAGGTCTGAGCGGTGCGACGCTACGTTCCATATCACGTTTATCACGTGCTTCGATATTGGCCAAAATGCCGCTCATTTTAACATCGTGCCCCATAGCCTGCAACTGTTTTACTCGACGCTCTGCTCTAGATTGTGCTGAAGCGGTCAAGTAAATTTTAGAATGGGCTTCAGGAAAAATAGATGTGGCCATATCTCGCCCATCTGCAACCAAACCAGGTTCTTGTGCAAAAGCACGTTGGCGTTCAAATAATGCTTGTCTAAGTTCAGGAATTGCAGCAACTTTTGATGCATATTCCCCAACCTGTTCAGTCCGAATCTGTTGGCTTACATCCTGACCATCTAAATAAACTTGAGTACCATTTTCATTACTCTTAAATTCAATATCTAAATGTGTCGCAATTGTAACGCTTTGTTTAAGACAGTTCTCATCTGAGAGCTTATCCAGTAAATCACGTTTAAATAAAGACAGCCCCAAAAGACGATACAGTGCACCAGAATCTAATAATCGATATGCATAATGTTCAGCCAAGCGCGCAGCCAATGTTCCTTTGCCAGAACCACTTGGACCATCAATCGTGATGATGTGCATTGTATTACTACTCCAATTTAAACAAAAGAACGAGATAACTTTGATAAACCACGTTGAATGGATTGATGAAGCTGAGCAAGTACAAACTTAGTCAGCATTGGTACACGCAATTGTAAATCAATTCGATAAGTAACAAGCGTAGCGCCATCTTCAAGACTTTGAAAATCAATACGACCTAAGTGATATTTCACCAAAGGATTTTGAATAATTTTATATTCAATACAAACATTAGGTTCAACTAGACTAATTTGTTCTTTTAAGGGTTTCACTGGACCAAACCCCATACGACGAATTGAACCCAAACCATCTGGATTGGACTGATCTGCTGAATCCTGTATGCGCTCTACTTGTATAGGAGCAAATGCTTGATTATAAGTCGCATGTTTTGAAAGCAATGCGAAGACCTGTTCCACAGGTGCAGGAAATTTTTTTTCAATGACGATATTTGGATAGTGAGTTTCGCTCATGATTTTCAGCCCAATCATTATATGTTACACGGACATTGACTTAACAGTTCATCGATTTAAGCGCTCGCTTGATGAATCTAAGGAACTATTCGTAAGTCTTTGTTGTTTTTTTTGTTCACGACGCATTTTAAAAAATGCTGAAAGCTGTTCTGCACACTGTTGTTGTAGACATCCTCCTTGGAAGTGAAAAACATGGTTATAGTAACCACTATCTAGCAACTTACGTTCACTCACCAATGCACCTGCCTTGGGCTCTGTGGTTGCAAAGACAACTCGCCCAACTCTTGCATGAATAAGTGCTCCCACACACATTGTGCAAGGCTCCAAGGTCACATACAACGTACTTTCAGGAGGCAATCGATAATTTTCAATAGATTGGCATGCTTGACGTAAAGCCTGAATTTCAGCATGTGCAGTCGGATCATGGGTTCCTATTGGGCAATTATAGCCCTGTCCAATAATTCGACCCTCACTCACAATCACAGCACCCACTGGTACCTCAGCATGATCTGCTGCAATTGCAGCCTGCGCATAGGCAAGCTGCATCCACTTTTCATCAATGCGGATTTGATCTTCTGACATATACTTAAATAACGTTATAAAGTCTTAAAAGCTCATTCCAACTTTCAATATTGCTTACTGGTGGGTGTTCAGACAAAATACCTTTTAAAGACATTTCGCTAACTTCTTGCCAATCAGGTGATAAATCTTTATCAACCAAACGTGCACGCACCCCTTCTACAAAATCAGGATGACGAATTTTCCAGTCAGAAATTTGCGCTTCTAGGTCAAAAACTTCCTGCCAAGAATGAACTTGTCGGCCCCACTGCCATAACAGCCAAGTAATTGCAGCCGTACTCGGTGAACCCTTTTCTAAGTTTTCACTTGCTTGGCGTAACCAATCACTACGCGCATCACTTAGACCTAAAATCGCTTCATAGTCCTGCTCAAACTGCACGCCACGACATACACTATGGATAACATCAAGTGAATTTTGTAAAGGTCCTGGCGGAACAGGTCTATGCATTCCATTTAATGTATCGTCTAGCGCACGAAAATCACCAGCAGGATAATGCTCCCAGTCAATATCAATTAACTTTTGCAGTACAACATCTCGTTGAGTATCACAAATATGTGTAGCCCAACCAATACCATAAGCCCCTGCCGCAGTCATAATTGACCCAGTCAAACCTGTAAATAAACCAATTGGTCCACGATCTGCTAAAAAGCGACTTGCACCGACATCTGGGTATAAACCAATATTCACTTCAGGCATAGCTAAGCGTGAATGTGGCGTGACCAAACGAAATGGTGCAGCCATAAACAAACCTAAACCACCACCCATCACATAACCCTCACCCCATACCACAATAGGTTTAGCATAGTTATGTAAGAGTAGATCTAAAGCATATTCTTGCTCAAAGAAACGATTCGCAGTTTCAACTTCGTGATTAATGACTAATTGACGTAGTTTACGCACATCGCCACCTGCACAAAAAGCTTTAGGCGTTGTTGAATCCAACCAAATCGCTTTAACACTGTCGTCTGCATGAAAATCTTCAAAGACATTAAACAATGCTGTCACAATCGATTCATCTAAAGCGTGTAAAGACTTCGGTCTATTTAAGCGAATAATACGCCAGCCATTTTGAGCTTCCTCAATAATCAAATCAGCGTGATAAGGCTTAGTATAAGGTTTGTTTGTCATGCGTCCAGCTGCCAGTTGATTGGCTCTATGCCATTTTGTTTTAAATAATGATTGGTTTTTGAGAAAACCTTGCAACCAAAAAAACCACCTCTATTGGCAGCTAAAGGAGATGGATGAGCAGCCTTTAGCACCAAATGTTTAGTGGTATCTATTCGTTTTCCTTTACGTTGAGCATATGCACCCCATAATATAAATACGATATGCTCTCGTTGTTGATTTAACACATCAATCACTTGATCTGTAAATTCTTCCCAACCTTGTTTCTGATGTGAGGTTGGTAATCCTGCGGCTACCGTTAATACACTGTTTAGAAGCAGTACACCTTGTTCAGCCCATTGCGTCAAATCACCTTGAGTCGCTATAGGCACCCCTAAATCATTGTGCAATTCGTGGAATATATTACGCAATGAAGGAGGTAAAGCAACACCTCTTTGCACTGAAAAACTTAAACCATGTGCTTGATTTTCGCCATGATAGGGATCTTGACCCAAAATCACAACCTTAACCTTTTGCAATGGTGTTATATTTAGTGCATTAAAAATGAATGCATTAGGTGGATAAATAACCTTATTTTCAGTCTTTTCATTCAGCAAAAAATTTCGCAAGTTTTCCATTTTCTGACTGAGCAGAAAATCACTCAATGCAACTTTCCAGCTGGGATCCAAGCGAACCTGATCAAGTTTAGCTTGCTCCTGTTCAGTAAAGTTTACACTCATTGATCTTTTATCCTTAATTCCCTAATCAATATCTTTAGTTTAACCATTTTAAAATGATTTAAAGTTTAACTTGTAAATACACTTCTGGATTAACAAATTGTACGCCTTGCAGCAATTTCTCATACATCTTTGGATCAGCCCATTCTGCTACAACTTGGTCAGAAAACTGAATTTCCTGTAATGACAAGATACCCATTTGCTTGTTTGCAACATCTTCAGCAAAACTTTGTGCATAGCCAGTATCAGTTTCATGCACTATTACTGAATACACTTCAACATCAGCCTCACCATTTTGCATAACTGTTGCCTGTAAAATCTGCTGTACCAAATAAAATAATATTCGGGAAAATTGTTCAGCAGAGGGAGATACAGGTAAAGCAATCCAACGTGCACTAAATGTCTTGCATGCTTGAATATAAGCAGGATCATCATGCTGCCAAAAACAAATTGCATGATCAAAGCTATCAATTACATCTTTAATTAATCCCTTCAATAAACCAAAATCATATACCATTTGGCCATGATCCAGCCTTGAAGCTTTCAATAATAATTCAACTTTGTAGCTATGCCCATGAATCGAACGTTTACAACGATCCGAAGTGCAATTACGTACAATATGTGCATTTTCAAATTTAAATAATTTGCGAATTAACATGTGTCAAATATTTCTTAAAACACCTAGAAAAGGATTATAGATCAAAATCATTTTTATTTCGTATAAAATTTCAAAAGCGTTGTCTATTCAACAAAAGTCGACCCTCTAACGTATATTTTTGGAGCATTTTCACCATAACGTACTTTATTTCATCATCTATGCCTAAAATAAAACAGCAGACAAAAATTAGAATGCTTTTAAATTACGCTCATAAACATAAACACGATCATTTTTACGAAATAAATAACTTACCATTTGACGTTTACGTTCCCCCAGCTTCACTTCAATTTTAGCCTTAAAATAAGATGACTTTACATCAAAAACTTGGTTAGCTAACGTTTTGCTTTCAGGTGACAATTGCGCATAAACATCTTGTTCTAATAAGTTAGCAACACTTGGAAAATGCTCAAATTTAGCTTGCTTCGCCTGCAACATGAGCTGAACAGATTTACTGTCAATTTTTCGATCTAGACTTGCAAGCACAATAACAGGTGCAGTATTAATATTAATCTTCGTATCAATGCTTGGTAGCGCTGAAAGATAAGGAGCAATACGTTGATAATTTTGCCCTTCAAAACCACGCACCAATTTTAACTCTTCAACACTATTAAACATGCGGTTTGGTGGAACATACCCTAAACCCGCACTTAAATAATACTGACTTTCAGCTCCCATCGCACCGCTAGTTAAATCATCTGCATCCTGCCAATCAAGAACCGCTTGACTCAGTTCAGCTGGTAGCCCTACCCGTACCAATAAATTCTCAAAGACCTTACGTGTATTTTCATTAGGTTCATTGGCATTTTTCAATAAACTATTTAAATTAAACTTACCAGACTCATCTTCGAGTTGTGCTGAAATCATACCATCTTCAACTGGAAAAGGAGGCAAAGGCTGCGCCCAAGATTCTTGTAAGTAATCTGCTTTAGGGCTATTTTTTGCATCTTGTATTAATAACTCAGACAAAAAATATTCAGCACTCTTTGTATATTGTAATGCTTGGTTTTGTCTCATCATATAAGCAGTATTATCTGCAGTAAGATACTGACGTTTGACAATTGTCGCAGCAATAATACTGGCCAAAGCCACCATTACCAAAATTGTGATTAAAGCAATCCCACGCTGTTGCTTCATAACCAATACTCAATATTGTCAAGATTCATGGTTTAAACCAATATGCTCGGATCAGATAAAGTACGATCTGATGACTGTTTTATTAGACTATTTTTACTCAAATTTGATGAAATAAAATCTGTATTCAATAAATCAAAAATCCATTCATATTCAACATCATCAATACTAAATTTTAGACTAAAACCCCGCGGTAAACGTCGCAAAGCGGTCTGATCATTGGGATCAATCATATCTGGCCAATGATCTAAGGCCTGAGGATTTAAAATATTCATTTGCAACTGATCTACCCGTGCTAGTAATACACTCGATACTGGCTGTTGATTTGGCGTACCATTTATATAGGTATATTTAAGTCGATATAATTTTTTATCTTGCGCATTGTAATGATACTCCACCCTTTCTGTGGGCGCTTTTTTTTGTTGCAAGGGATCTACAACCCCTGACTTGGTAAAACTTAGACTCTGATCATGTAATATTAATGCCGCCTGAGGCTTCTCACTATTTCCAGCAACAACTGCTGTGATTTGTATACTGTCACGTTGGATCTGCTGATAAGCTTCTTGTAATTGTGCCAAATTTTCTTCATGTGTCGCATTTCGATCTTTAATCTTTGCAATATGATCAAATGTTTTCCAACCAAGCGCAGACAAAATCGCAAAGATTGCAATTGCTACAAGTAACTCAACCAAAGTGAACGCATTTTTTTTCATGGATTATTGGCAATTTCTGGATAATTAAAAAACACCACATTAGTGATGCCCGATTCTACTTTACCTAATTCGTTATTATATAAACTCACTTGTATTTCAACACGTTGAACATTTGGACTAATTGTAGGTTGTGCTTTTTTATCGATCTGCCATGTTTCACCTTGCGAATCAATCTGTTGGCTTTGGGTTCCTGTTAAGCGTTCTCGGTTAATCTGCATGAGTGCAATTTGATTTTGCGCCACAAATTGTGCTTTAGTTCGTAAAATAGCATTTGCTGTAGCTTGCGTATATTGCATTGCAACTTTAGTTAGAGCCATCGCCGAAACAGCAAAAATAGCCAAAGCGACGACAACCTCAATCAAAGTAAAACCAGAATCATGGTGTCGCATCAACTTTCCCCAAATAATCAATAAGAATAGGCGCACCTATTTCTTTATTCGAGTAATACATCTGTATCTGCACAGGTTTGGCTTCACCATTACCAAACCAAATAAGCTGTGGAGAATGTTCCCCTAATAAATCAGTATTATTGGCCTGAGCATAATTTTGTTCTTGGCTTATAACCCGAAACGACACTTTCGCTGGCAACTCCCGTACAGGAAATTGTTTTAACTCCTGCCAAGGGTTTTGCTGAGTAACACTCATTGTTGGTAATTCTGCTGCAACTTGAGGTTTATAATAGGTCATAACACGGTATTGGAATGGATGAACGTCTGTTTCAGGTTGAATACTCAGTGCATATACGCTGGCCTGATCATTTGCTTCACGATTAATTTTTTTTAGATCAAGAATAAGTAATTCTCGCTGTTGCATCACTTTACGCATATCCATGCCTTCGATATTTAACATCACGAGTGACATTAATATCCCCATAATTACAATGACCACCATCACTTCAACAAGAGTGAAGCCTGTTTGTTGTTTATTGAGGTGGTCCATAAATTAAGGTCTATATGATCTTAAGCCATTGCTTCAGCATGGCAAGATTGTTTTGGTAAATTCAAAGCTTGTTCAATCAAAGCCACCCTTAAACTATCTCGCTCACCTAAGTATCGCTGATAAAAACTCGAGTTTAAAATCGCAGCACCACCATGAGTAAGTGCCCAAATTGCAGCTAAATAATCCCGAACAGACATATCACTATGAATTGATTCAAGGTACTGTTCTGTCAAACGGATGATCAAGCGTAAGCGTTGTTTACGAATTTGATAGAGCTGATAAAATAAATCGTGTAAACCTTGCGCCGTAGTAGATAAACGCTCCTCAATCTGATGGAACATCACGATTTGATCAGGATGATGCAAGTGATGCAGCATAAAAAATGCCAGCTGTTCAGCGAATAACGTCTCTGAATTTTGCAACATCTCAAGCAACATCCGTTCATTACGAATAATCAATAACAGATACAGCTCATCTTTACTTTGAAAGTGTTTATACAAAGTACCTTTTGCTAGATCTAGTTCTGCCGCCAAAGCATCTAAAGTCATGCCTAGCTCACCGTTTTCTAGCAGCAAACGCTCTGCCACTTCAAAAATCAACGTTTCTCTTGCTCTAAACTGAGCTTGACGATCCATCTTCACGCGCTCAAATACCTCTTCGACCAAACAACAATCGATTTATTTAAGATCTAATAAGTTGTTAAAATTTTGCGTAGTAATTCGCCCAATTTCCTCAAGGCTCATATCATAAACATCACTCAATGCTTTTGCCACATAAGGAACATATTTAGGCTCATTATTTTTACCACGATACGGCATTGGGGCTAAATAAGGACTATCCGTTTCAATCAACAATCGATCTAATGGAACTTGTTTTGCAACATCTCTTAAATCTTGTGCATTTTTAAAAGAAACAATACCTGAGAAAGAAATATAATAACCACAATCAAGTACAGCCTTAGCCGTTTCCATATCTTCAGTGAAACAATGTAAAATTCCATGTGTGGACTTTTCAGCACGAATAATATCAATTGTGTCTTTTTTTGCAGAACGCGTATGAACCACGACTGGCTTTTTCAACTGTTGGGAAGCATGAATGTGCCGTGCAAAACAACGTTTTTGTTCATCTACAAATTCACAGCTATGGTAATAATCCAAACCAGTTTCACCAATAGCCCATACTTTATCTGACTGGCCCAATTCGACCAAACGCTCAACACTCGCACTTTGCATCATTGCTTCATCCTCACAAGGATGAACACCAACGCTATAGCCAACATCAGCATGACGTGCTGCAATTTCAGCCAAAGCAATATGATCATCTAAACTGACCGATATTCCCATAAAACCAGAAACACCATTTCCCCTTGCTGCTGCCAAAGCTGCATCAATACTTCCTTCGTAAGGTTCTAGATTTAACATAGTTAAATGGCAATGGGTATCAAAGAACACAACACTTCCTTTATTCACTTTCATCTGAAGACGTATTTAAAAGCAACACTCAATGAATGTTGCTTATCATGCTTGATCGTTATGAAACATTCATTAAAGTAACAAATAGTTCATCAAGAATTAAATTACTTTGTACATTTTGCTGTAATAGTTGTTTAGCCTCGGTCAACTGATCATATAAGGAAAATAAATCCTCAAGCCGATATTGCTCAGCAAGTACGGTCAAATCAATATCACTATTTTTTACCCATTGCTGCATTTTAAACGCCAGTATATCGGTTAACAGGTATTCAAACATTTGCAGAAAATCGACTATATTCAGTTCTTTATTCCACTTTGTTGCCAGCATCATTGGCATATTTTTATTCGATACCAATTTCTGCCAATCATTTACAAAATTTTGCCGTTGCGCAAACCATGGACTATTAAGCAATTCGATTGCTTTTAATGGCATTTGATTTGCCAATCCCAAAAGCAAATCAATATTTTGCTGTTGATCAATAGCAATTTGCGTTTGTAAATAATGTTTAGCAACCGTCTGATCGATTCGATCAACTGCAAAGTGCTGCATCCGACTACGGATTGTTGCAGGTAATTTCAAAAAATGCTCTGCAATAAGAATAATCATGACCCGCTCACCTGGCTCTTCTAATGTTTTTAATAAAGCATTAGATGAAGCAATATTTAATGCCTCAGCAGGATCAATCACAATGACTCGCCAACCATCTACTGTTTGTTGTACAAATGGCAATAAATCACGAATTTTCTCAATTTTAATCTTTGCATTATGTTTTTTATTGTCTTCATCTGTAGACACATAAACATAATTTGGATGCGTATCGGATTTCAACCAAACACAGCTACTGCACTGACCACAAGCAGAATCATGTTGTTTGTTCGAACACAACACCCATGCCACAAATTGCTCAACAAATGTATGTTTTCCACAGCCTGACTTGCCATAAAATAACAAACCGTGTCCAAGATTAGGAAAACGATGCGTCAAAGTTTTCCATAATGCTTGTTGCCATGGATAGAGGATTGTTTCAGGAGAATCGACAGAATTAGTGCTCACAGATATACCATCGCTTGCAACACATGACTCAAGTTAAACTGATGCATTATTCAAACATACTCACAGGCATTTGATTCAAACGCTGTAAATCTTCTTCCGTATCAACGCCTGGTGGAAGCTGTGCTGTAGCAACAGCAATCGCAATTCGATGATTGTTTTCTAAAACTCTTAATTGCTCTAAGTTTTCTAACTGTTCTAATTGACCACGTTGCCAAGTGACATATTGTTGTAACAATCCTACACGGTAAGCATAGAGTCCTAAATGTCTAAATGCGTGTTTAGGCACAAGTGCACCGTCTTCAGCATCACGCTCATGCGGAATGCTCGCACGACTAAAATATAGTGCCTGATTGTGTTGAGTCATAACAACTTTAACGATGCTAGGACGTAAAAATTCTTCCATAGTATGAATAGGTTCACACAGTGTGGACATACTACAATCAGATTTTCGTACCAATAGCTCAGCGACCTGACAAACTAAATCAGCCGGTAGTAAGGGCTCATCACCTTGTACATTTACGATAATATCATCAGCATGCCAACCCTTAATTTTTGCAACTTCACTCAAACGATCAGTGCCTGATGGGTGTTCTGCACTTGTCATTACAACATCAATACCTTCAGCTATACATAGCTGTGCAATACGATCATCATCTGTTGCAACACATAAATCATCAAAACCTGCGACCTTTTTAGCTTGATCAACAACTCGCAAGATCATGGCACGGCCATGAATTTCTAATAATGGTTTTCCAGGTAACCGTGAACTCGCATAACGAGCAGGAATAACAATATGCTTCATAGTAGAACCTTAGATGAAAGTAATATTTAGTGCAGCGAGTTGCTGTCTTAGCTGTTGATAACATGCATCGGAAAGTACCGCATCAACGGGGACCACCCAAATTTGACGTTGATAATCTGGATATTGCTTTAGTAATGGTAACAACTTCACCGCATCTTTTTCAGTGGTAATAATTGGGCTTTGATCATCAAAACAAATATCCTCAATATCGTATTCGTGATGATCTTTAAACTCATAACAATGAAACTGAGTCACGCCAATTGAAGTTAATGTATTATAAAAACGTTGTGGGTAACCAATCCCAACGACGGCATTATAATATTCATTGGCTTGAAATATTTCTTGCTGACCATCTATAGAATTAAGTAAATAGGGTCGCCCTACTTGCAAATGCATATTAAGATCAATACTTGGGCGCATTGCATGTTCTATTACCGTCCCTTCCTGTAAGCGTGAAGCAGGTTCACGTAGAAAGCCTTCCGGTAATAATTTTGCATTTCCTAACCCACGTTGTTGATCCAAAACGATCCATTCAACTTCTCGCTCTAATGCCCAATGCTGCAAGCCATCATCACAGATAATCAAATCAAACTGATCTTCAGCCAACAATAATTCAATACTGGCTTGCCGATTTGGTCCTACAGCCATAGCCACATCAGTCGATTGAACAATAAGACAAGGCTCATCACCCACCTCTTGTGGGTCTGAGTCTAAAGTGACGCGTGCAGGAAATGGACCTTTACCGCCGTAACCACGACTGATCACAGCAACTCGTACCTGATGGTGTTGAAGATATTTCACCAGTTGGATAAGTAAAGGTGTTTTACCACTACCACCCACAGTAATATTCCCAATCACCATCACTGGAATTGGTGCTCGATAGCTTGTTTTTAAGCGCCAACGATAGCATTGTTTATTCAGGAGAAATCCCATTCGGTACAAACAGGAGAGTGGACGCAACAACTTTAACCATCCAGCCTGCCTATTCCAAGCATCTTGTAGTTGCTGCGCCAATGACATAATTAGTCCTCAAAATTTCGCTGATGCAACTGATAGTACGCACCATGTTTCGCTAAAAGTTGTTGATGCGTCCCCTGCTCTAAAATCTGTCCTTGATCCATCACAACAATAAGATCTGCATTTTCGATGGTTGATAAACGATGTGCAATCACGATTGTTGTACGACTTTGGTCTAACATTGCCTCATCGAATGCTTTTTGAATGAAATGTTCCGACTCATTGTCTAATGCACTAGTCGCTTCATCCAAAATCAAAATTGGAGCATTTTTCAAAATAGCCCGAGCAATCGCAATACGTTGACGCTGTCCACCAGATAATGATAACCCCTGTGTACCCAGCTGCGTATCATAACCATCAGGAAGACTCATAATAAAGTCATGTGCATAGGCTGCCTTAGCTGCTGCAATAATCGCATCTTCTGATGCGCCTTCGAGCTGACCATAGGCAATATTTTCACGCACACTGCGATCAAACAATACAACTTGTTGATTGACCATAGCGACTTGAGCGCGTAAGCAAGACAATTCAATGTCATTAATGGCGATCTGATCAAGAAAGATTTGGCCACTGCTTGGCTCTTGAAAACGCACCAGCATATTCACCAAAGAGCTTTTACCGGCACCAGAACGTCCAACCAAAGCAACCGTCTGTCCTGCCTCAATTTTTAAGTTAAAATCAGTAATGGCTTGAACCTTATTTTGATAATTTAGTCCCACTGTATCAAAATAAATTTGCCCTTTTAACTTCGGTTGTTGTGTACCATTATTATTTTCTTCTGGCATATCCAACAACTCAAAGACCGAATGTGCTGCTGCTAAACCACGTTGTAATTTTTCATTTACATCAGTTAAGTTCTTAATTGGTTTACCCAATAAACCAGCAGCAGTGATGTAAGCAACAAACTCACCAGCAGAAGTATCACCAAAAATTTGAGGACGTAGCGCAATCCAAACAATCAAACTCATTGCCATAGAGATCACTAACTGAACTAATGGACTATTGAGATTTTGCACGACCACCATTTTCAGGCTACGTTTTAAATTCTCTTCAGAAGAAGTATAAAACCGCTTTTGTTCACTTTTTTCGCCAATAAAACTTTTTACAACCGACTGACCATTAATACTTTCTTGTACCACATGGTTAACATCGCCCATGGTATCCTGCACTTGAATTGACAGTTTACGCATACGCTTTGAGGCTTTACGAACCAAAACACCAATAATGGGTAAGAAAATAAAAATTAATAAGGTTAAACGCCAGTTGCTATAAAACAGATAGCCCAATAAACCCAGTGTAATTAATCCATCTTTAACAATTGTTTTTAGTGATTCTGAAGACGCTGCCGTTACTTGCTCTACGTTATACATCAGCTTTGCTGAAATATGCCCAGCCGAGTTTTCTAAATAATATTGTGATGGCATACGTAATAACTTTGAATATACTTCTTGACGCATGCTAAACACTAAACGCCGTGAAATAACCGCAGTAAAGTAGCCGCCCATAAACAGACCTAAACCGCGAAAAAACATAAGTAACACGATCAACATTGGAAACCAATCTAGATTCTCTTGGCTGCCATGTTGGATTGCATCAATAATATATTTAATTAACTTTGCTACAGAAACTTCAGTTGCAGCATTAAGACCAAACCCGATGAGGACGAGTAATGCTATCCCCCAATAAGGTTTTAAATAGGCAAGAAGGCGAAAGTAAACTTTTACGTCTTGATTCACAGATGAATGACCTCTGGGTAGAGCTGAAAGTATAATTGTTGCTCATTTGCCAGCACAATTAGAGCGCAGCAAGTTTCGCAGATGCGACTAGAAGATATCATATTCATTTAGAGCTAACATATTGTTGTGTTATCGATTCAAAGCTTATAAATGTATTTATAACATTCATAAGCTCCTTAATCTGATCAATTACACAACAAACACTTTATTCTGCTAAACAAATATTCAAAATACCATCTAATTCATCAAGCGAATGATAATGTATAACTAACTTGCCTTTACCCTGTTTATTGTGATCAATTTTAACATTAGCACTGAAGCGTTCAGATAATTGCTTGGTTAAGCTCTCTATATCAGCTGAAACTTTAGTTTTCTGTTGATCATTTTTTGGCGTATTCCACTCACGAACCAACTGTTCAGTTTGACGTACAGACAAACCTTTCTCAACAACAATATGCGCAATCTTAATCTGATCCTGCGATTTGATCGTGAGAATTGCTCGAGCATGCCCCATATCTATTTGACCTTCTTGCATTAAAGTTTTAACTTCTTCTGTCAAACTTAATAAACGCAACAAGTTACTAATCGTTGTACGAGCTTTACCAACGGTATCGGCAATTTCTTGATGACTTAAACCGAACTCTTCATGAAAACGCTGTAAGGCCAAAGCTTGATCGATTGGGTTTAAATCTTGGCGTTGAATGTTTTCAATTAATGCCAAAGCGATTGCAACTTGATCTGTTAGATCACGTACAATTGCAGGAACTTCAGTCAGACCTGCAATTTGTGCAGCTCTCCAACGTCGCTCACCCGCAATGATTTCATATGGATGTGCTGCATCATCAACAGGACGAATCACAATAGGCTGCATTACACCATGTTTTTTAATTGATGCTGCGAGTTCTTGTAAATCTTGTTCATGAATAAAACGGCGTGGTTGATAAGTACCCCGTTTTAATTGACCCACGGCAATTTGTTGTAATTGACCTTGGTCTAAACCCTTAACATCGAGCTGTAACTTTTCTTTTTGAATGGAACCTAATAAGGCATCTAAGCCACGACCTTTAGCTAAGCCACGTTTTTTAATGGTCATGTTATTTCCCTTTCGCTTTCACTTTTGCTTTTTTTAAGATTTCAGCAGCCAAATGCAGATATGCAATTGCACCTTTTGAACTCTTTTCAAAATAAATAATTGGTAAACCATGTGCTGGTGCTTCAGCTAAACGTACATTTCGGGGTACAACAGTTTCATATAACTTCGTACCGAAATACTGTTCTAATTCAGCAGAAACATCACGTGTCAGTGCATTACGAGCATCATACATTGTACGAACCACACCAACAATTTCTAAATCAGGGTTTAAAGCTTGTTGGATTTTATCTATGGTCTGCGTTAAGTCAGCCAAACCTTCCAGTGCATAATATTCACATTGCATTGGAATAATGACACCTTTAACTGCAGTCAAGGCATTGACAGTAATCAAGCTTAAACTTGGTGCACAATCAACAATGATATAGTCGTAGTTATCTGCAATTTCTTGAAGTGCTTGTTGTAAAATATACTCACGACCTTCTTGATCGGCAATAGCCAGTTCAACGCCAGCTAAATCACGGTTTGCACCTAAAACTTTATACCCAACTTCAGATTGATATATAGCTGTAGCAATAGGTACTTCACCAAGTAAGACATCTGTAATTGAATAGAGTAAATCGTTTTTCTGAACACCAGACCCCATGGTGGCATTACCTTGCGGATCCATATCTACCAGTAATACTCTTTTTTTCAACACCGCCAAAGATGCTGCCAAATTGACAGCCGTTGTGGTTTTACCTACACCACCTTTCTGGTTGGCGATCGCAATAATTTCAGCCATGGTAATCCCGATCCTAATAAATATTAAATATGTTGTAGTACAAGTAAGTGTCGTTGTTCATCTAAGCGTGGCACACGAAGCGCTATCGTCTGACATTGCCACTGTGAAGCCAATTGCTCAATTTCATCAGTAGGGACCAAACCTTTCATTGCTGCAATTTTACTTTGTGCATGCATATAAGGAGTGGCTGCTGTAACGAAATCCGTCAGTGATGCAAAAGCTCGACTTGTGATGACATCGAATTTTCCTAAATTATTTATACTATCCTGATCTTCTACACGCGTTTGCACGGCAATCACGTTTGTCAGCTTTTGATCTGCAATAAACTGTTTTAAGAACCGAATTTTTTTTCCATTTGAATCTAATAACACACATTCACGATCAGGTTGAGTTAACGCAATAATCATTCCAGGCATGCCACCTCCTGTACCAATATCGAGTAAACGACCACCAGGAAGATCATTTAATATACTCAAACTATCCAGTAAATGTTTAACTAACATTTCTTCTGGTTCACGAATGGCGGTTAGGTTATACGCTTTGTTCCACAGCAACAAAGCGTCTTGATAACGCAGTAGAGCCTGCAGCGCATCATCACTGAGTGTAAGCCCCAAACGCTGGCTATCGCGCTTGAGTACTGAAAAATAAGAATGCATAAGCGAGCTAAGTCTATAAATTTAGGTAAGAGTATACCGATTTATAGCGCGTGGAACACCTAGCAACGACGAGTTAATATGCATTTAAGCCAGCTCATCTGCATAAATCTGTCGATCTAGTTCAGCTAAGCGCTCTGGTGTACCCACATCAACCCAAATTCCTTGTAATTTTTCTGCACTTACTTGACCTGCCTGCATCGCCTGCTTAAACAAAGGAAGCATTGCTCTCTTTCCTGCCTCCAAGCCTGCAAACATTTTTGGTGAATAAACAGCAACACCGCTATAGGTAAGATGCTCACCTGGCATATTTTGCTCAAATAAATAGCTTTTACCCTCAGACAAACAAAAATCACCTTGTGGATGTTGAATAGGATTTGTCACCAAAACCAAATGAGCTAAAGATGGCCCTAAATCAACTTTAAGCAAAGGCGCAAAATCCATGGTGGTCCAAACATCACCATTGACCAATATAAATGGCTCATCACCTAAAAGCGGCAAAGCATTAATAATGCCACCAGCCGTTTCTAAGCCTTCACCTTCATGTGACCAATAAATTTTTACACCAAATTGCTCACCATTTCCTAACGCTTCAACTAACTTATCTGCAAGCCAAGCGGTATTAATGACAATTTCACGAATACCTATGGCGCGAAGTTTTTCAATATGCCAAACAATAAGAGGTTTCCCTCCTACCTGTAATAAGGGTTTAGGCGTATGTAAAGTCAACGGACGCATACGATTGCCTAACCCTGCCGCCAAAATCATTGCTTTCATGCGGTAATTGCCTCGAATTGCCCATATTTCTCTGTAAATGCCGGCATGAGTCGTTGCTCAACAAAGTTTAAAAATTCCTGTAATTCAGCATACGGCTGTGCCTCTGTACGTAGATACCACATCACTCGCGGTAAATCATTTAAATACCCTGATTTGCCATCACGTTCAAATAAACGTACAAAAATACCGAGAATTTTAATATGACGTTGAATTGCCATTAAATCTGCATCACGTTTGAATTGTGCAAAACTACGCTGTTGTTTCGAAATCTCTGGCAAAAGATCATAAAATGCTTGGAACCATACATGCACTCGTTGAACAGGCCATTGCACATAGGCATCACGTGTGAGTGAAATCAAATCATATGTATCAGCACCGATGACTGCATCTTGAAAATCAATTACGCCCAATTCAACATCATCCGCTACTTTCATTAAATTTCGACTATGAAAATCACGGTGTACAATCACTTGTGGCTGAGCCAATGCTGCTTTAGCCAAGAAATCAAAACTTTTTTCAATCATTTCCATTTCAGCTACACTTGGCTCGACAGCCAATGCAGGTAGCATCCAATCAACCAGCAATTGCATTTCACTGATTAATTTTTCATAAGAATAAGCAGGTAATATTTCTTGTGCAGCAATTGATTGTAATTGCACCAATTGTTTAAAACATTGATGATAATAAGCATCAACTGTATTGTGATTGATTAGTGTAGACAATAAGACATCGCCAAAATCTTCAAGTAATAAAAAGCCTTGTTGTAGATCTTTGGCATAAATATGTGGAACTCTTACCCCATTTTTATCGAAAAATTCATCTATATTCACAAAAGGAAGACAATCCTCTTTCTCAGGAGGTGCATCCATTAGCATAAATGCCTTATCATTGCTCTTTATACGTGCATAGCGACGAAAGCTCGCATCACCAGCTAAAAATTGTATGTCAAACTGTTCTGTTTTCAGTACAGTAGAGACCCATTGTTGGATTAATTGTTCACGTTGTGTATTCATTTGCGGCAAAATCTGATTTGACTAAATTTTTAAAGCACTAAGTGTAGCTAGTTATCAAGTTTTTCTCTATGATGCCACAATAATTAATTGCGAATTGCACACTTAATTAAGGAAGCAAATGAAGCGACAGTTTAAATTTAACCCTTTAGCAACTGCTATTTTGACCCTACTCTGTGGCCATTCAGTTTCCAGTTTTGCTGATTCTTCTTCATCTGGCTCACAGACCAGTAATGATCAATTGAATGCCGCATTACAAGAACAATATCCAGGGCAGCAGTTTTATCAACAATATTATGTTGATAAAAAAACTCTTCCCCCTCAAGAAGGGCAAGAAACCATTGCGAATCGCTGGTGTGAAGGTGTTTGGGCAACCCCTTTTGCTACCACCACCAAAGCCGCTGATGCAAAGAATTCGACCTCAGTTATTACTGCAGATCAAGCCTATTACAACCCTAAAGGTGACTCAGTTCTGAGTGGCAATGTTGAAATTGATCAAGAAGGCCGTTTAATCCGAGCCAATGAAATGATCATTGATCAAACACAAACCTTTGCTAAAGCCAAAGGAAATGTGCAAATTGCGCAAGGTGGCTTAATCACTCAAAGTAATCAAATTGACTACAACCTAAAACAACAAACTGGTGAGTTAGACAATAGCTTCTATATTTCTGAAGCAACACATGCACATGGTCATGCAGACAAAATTCAACGCACCTCTGCAACAACTGTTGTTCTGCAAGACGCAAGCTATTCCACTTGCCCACCTGAGCAAAAACCAACTTGGAAAATCCAAGCAAAACGTATTGAGTTGAATCAAGAAACTGGTCGAGGTGTGACTCGTAATACCAAGTTCTATGTTAAAGATACTCCTGTTTTAGCTGTTCCATATTTCAACTTCCCAATTGATGATCGACGCACCACTGGATTACTTACACCAACTTTTGGTTTTACCAACCATGGTGGTTTCCAGATCAGTACACCGATCTATCTTAACCTCGCTCCAAACTATGATCTTACATTTAGACCTGAGATTTATAGTAACCGTGGCCTGATGTTAAATGGTGAATTCCGTTATATGACGGAAGATTTTGGTGCCGGTAAGATTTGGGGCGGATACTTACCCTCTGACCGTGATTACGCTAAAGAAGATCGTAAAGATTTACACATTAATCACTTTTGGAGCATTAACAAACAGTGGTCAAGTACTATTGACTACAACTATGTCTCTGACAAAGATTTCTTTACCGACCTTAATGACAACCCTAACTCTAAAACTGATTTAAACCAGCGCCGAGCTTGGGAACTCAATTATGCTAATGGTATACCTGGTTTAAGCGCAAAACTTCGTGTCGAAAGCTTCCAAACCTTAGACAAAAATATCGCTATGGTTGACCGACCATATTCTCGTCTACCTCAGTTATTTGTTAACTATATTGGTGGAAGCCCAGTTGGTTTTGAATATGAGTACAACAACGATACAGCCTACTTTAAGAAAAATATAGACACCTCTGAAAACACCCTCACTCAACCGAGTGGTATGCGTTTCTATAATCAGTTTGCAACACGCTACAACTTTAGAAATCCATGGGGCTTTATTGTTCCTGAGCTCTCTGTACGCTCTATTCACACCTCATATGACCAGGATACCACTCAAGCCAATGAGTTTTATTCAAACACCAAGAATAATTCAGTGGTTGTACCACAATTTACCTTGGATACAGGTTTAAGTTTCGAGCGTGAAGGTAAGTTCCTACAAACAGTAAGCCCACGCGTATTTTATGCTTACTCACCCTATAGAAACCAAGACAACAATCCAAACTTTGACTCAACAACTGCATCTATTAACTACGATCAGCTATTTAACCCAACGCGTTTTTATGGTCATGACCGTTTAGATGACAATAATTTTGCTTCTGTTGGGATCAGCTATAGTCTAGTTGATCCTGCTGGTCTAGAACGTTTACGTGCTGGTATTGGCCAAAGTTTCTTCTTTGACGACCGCCGTGTACTTTTAAGCAAAGAAAAAGACAATACCGAGCTTAACACTGCAAAACGTACTGGGCCGATTGTGAGTTTATCAAGTCAGCTCTCACCTAATATAAGTGTAGCGGCCAACTCAGCATGGATGTCAAACGGCAATAACGCACAACATGATTTGCAATTCTACTTCACAGGCAATCAGGGTAATCTCTATAACTTTGGTTATTTTTATCGTGATTATTTACCTGATCGTCAAGCTGCATATCATCAAGTGGTTGCATCATTTGTACAACCAGTTAAAGGCAACTGGCGTATTATGGGGCACGCCCAGTATGACATCGACAATCACGTTGCACGTGAATATCTACTCGGTGTAAATTACGAGTCTTGTTGTTGGGGAATTTCAGTCTATGGTCGCTCATATTTCAACGACCTAGATGATGTTACCTTGCCTGATGCAAAACCTAAACGTGCGATCATGGCAGAACTTACGTTTAAGGGTTTAGGCGGTTTTAATAACAAATTGAGTTCATTGCTAAACAGTCGTGTACTCGGCTATGACAAAGTTAATCAATCTTGGACACATTAATGAAGACAAACAATTTAAAAAAGCTTTTTCAAGCCACAGTTCTTAGCCTCGCCGTGACCACCTCTGCATCTGTATTTGCAGAATATAGTGATAAAGTTGTTGCAATAGTTGGTAATAGTGCAATCTTACAAAGTGATTTAGATCAAAGTGTTGCTGAAGCAGTACATCAATTAAATGCACAGAAAAAAACCATACCACCAGAAAATGTTTTGCGTGCGCAATTACTCAATCAATTAATTTTGCAAAATGCGCAACTTGAACAAGTAAAACGCTACGGCCTAAAACTTGATGAAAAGTCATTAAACGAAGCAGTAATGTCGGTTGCTCAACAATCAGGTGCCAATAGTCTAGAGGCTTTTCAGCAAAAATTAGATAACATTGCCCCTGGTACTTATGAATTACTTCGTAGCCGGATTGCTAATGATTTGTTAATTCAACGTCTACGCCAACAACAAGTCATGTCACGCATTAAGATTAGTGATCAAGATGTTGAAAACTTCTTAAAATCACCAGAAGGTCAAGCTGCTGTAGGCAGTCAAGCACATGTACTTCATGTTCGAGTTTCAGGCAGCCAAAACCCTGCAGAGCTACAAAAAGTAGCGCAACAAGTTAAAAATGAGCTTAACGGCAGCAGCGATTTGAAACAAATTGAGAAAAAATACTCAAATGCTTCAATTAAAGTCGAAGGTGCCGATATGGGCTTTCGTGCACTTTCTGGCATACCAGCAGAGCTTGCTGCACGTGTAAGCGTACTTAAACCAGGCCAAACCAGTGAGTTAATCACTGTACAAGATGGTGTACACGTACTTAAATTACTTGATCGCAAAAGTAATGAACAAAAAGCGCTCATCCCACAATATAAAACCCGTCATATCCTGATTAAAACATCAGAGATTGTTAGCGCTGAAAATGCCAAACAAATGATTGATAGTATCTATAAACGCTTACAAGCAGGCGAAGACTTCTCAACTCTTGCAGCAACTTATTCTAACGACCCAGGTTCTGCTCAAGATGGTGGCAACCTTGGTTGGGTAAGCCCAGGCATGATGGTGCCGGAATTTGATCAAAGAATGCAAAATACGACTGTAAATCAAATTTCTGAACCCTTCCAAACTCAATTTGGTTGGCATGTTCTCCAAGTTACAGATAGTCGTCAGCAAGATATGACCCACGAATACCAACAACGTATGGCTAGACAAATTTTGGGTGAACGCCAATTTGACACTGAAATTGATGCTTGGTTGAGAGAATTACGTAGCAATACCTATGTAGAAATCAAAGATCCAAGTCTAGATCCACGTAAAGCTAATAAATCATAGATCGATTTCACAATTATTCAATTAGTCACTCTATTTCGATTCAAATAAAAAGGCGCTTAAAGCGCCTTTTTATTATTCTATCTAGTACAAACAATCAATTAACGATTGTTTTCGTCATCTTGTGTATCTTCAAATTTAGTTTCATTTTCAAAACCATTTGAAGGTTGTGCACCGAAGCCACCTTGACCACCGAAGCCACCTTGACCGCCGAAGCCTTGACCACCGAAGCCACCTTGACCACCGAAGCCACCTTGACCACCGAAGCCTTGACCACCGAAGCCACCTTGACCACCGAAGCCACCTTGACCGCCGAAGCCACCTTGACCACCGAAGCCACCTTGACCACCGAAGCCACCTTGACCACCAGCTGCTTGTGAACCACCAGCAGCACCAACTGGACGTGGATTACGCGCAGGTACAACAGTAGAGATCGCGTGTTTGTAAACCATTTGGCTTACAGTGTTTTTAAGTAACACAACATATTGGTCAAATGACTCAATATGACCTTGCAATTTAATACCATTTACAAGGAAGATTGATACTGGAATACGTTCTTTACGGAGAGAATTCAAGAACGGATCTTGTAAAGTTTGACCTTTAGACATTTTATACTCCAAAAAATTAAAAAAAATCAGCGCAAAAACTATCTTTATTTTTCAATTAAAAATTTATAAAAAATTATAAATAAGATAGTAGGTAAATTTTGCTTTATCCGTATGAGTTTCGCAAGTCTTCTTGAGCCTGCTTAATCGACAAATATACGTTAAATTGATGTGTTTGTTGCAAAGATCGAAGCCAAGTGTATTGACGTTTTGCTAATTGTCGTGTTGCAAACAAAGACTTTTCTTCCATTACAGCTTTATTTTTTAGGCTTCTATCACTTTTTTGTAAAAAATCCAGCGCTTGTCGATATCCTACTGAGCGGGCTGAAGGTAGATTATCATTGAGATCGTATTTTTCCATAAGATACTCAACTTCATTCAAAAATCCAATCTTCCACATTTTTTGCAAGCGAAGTTCAATTCTTGCATGTAGCTCAGCTCTATCTGGCAATAACGCGTAGTTATGAAAAGCATAAGCATAGGATTTATTTTTTACTTGTTTCGCCTGTAGCTGTGTTATTGGCTCACCTGTTAAACGATAAACTTCCAATGCTCGAATAATACGCTGCTTGTCACTTGGTTTAAATTTAATCGCAGCTTGCGGATCTACACGCTCAAGCTCAGCATATACATTTTCCCACCCATCAACTAATGCTTGCTGCTCAATCTCAGCACGCACTTGATAGTCGGCGCTTGGCAAATGATCAGAAAGCCCTTCCAATAATGCCTTAAAATAAAGCATTGTGCCACCAACCAAAATAGGTATCTTCCCTTTAGCATGTATTTGGTCGATTAGCACTGTTGCATCTGTCACAAATTCAGCAGCTGAATAAACTTCAAGGGGAGTAATAATATCTATTAAATGATGAGGATAAAGCTCTTGCTCTTGCTTGGTCGGTTTGGCAGTACCAATGTCCATATCCTGATAAACCAATGCAGAGTCCACGGAAATCAATTCAAAATTTCCACGTGCATAAAGCTCACACGCCAAAGCTGTTTTACCACTGGCCGTTGGCCCCATCAAATTAATTACGGGCAATTGTGTCGCCATGCGCCGCTACTCTCCTCGTGCAAATAATTTATCTAATTGGCTAAGTGGGAAGGCACGCCAAGTTGGACGACCGTGATTGCACTGACTTGCAAATTCAGTCTGTTCCATCTGACGCAAAAGCGCATTCATTTCTGACAAACTCAACATCCGATGTGCTCGTACCGCACCATGACATGCCATTCCTGCTAAAATTTGATCGCGCTTCTGCTGTAAAGCAAGAACCTCATCATTAGGATCTAAATCTCCTAATAACTGTGCAATAAGTACGTTAAAGTCTGCTTTTTGCAAAATAGCTGGAACACCTCGAACAATCACCTGTTCCTCGCCATATGCATCAATATCCAAACCGAATCGCAGCAATTGAGCTTTTAAATCTTCAACTCGTGCAGCTTGCATTCGACTAATACTGATCACTTTAGGAATTAATAATTGCTGTGAAGTCCAAAACTCAGGTTTATCCCAAGCTGACTTCATCTGCTGTAATAAAATCCGTTCATGAGCTGCATGCATATCTACAATGATTAGCCCCTCATTGTTTTGCGCCAGTATATAGATGCCATGTAGTTGCGCAATAGCAATCCCCAAAGGAAATTCATCTACTTTTTCAACTGTAGTTTGATTGAGCACACCTTGATCAATTGCCTTCATTACGCCCGCAATCACAGGGTCTTCTCTGCTTGATGTTAAATAATGTTCTAAAGCTTGAGCTGAACGCTCTGTTTGCGTGTATGGCTTAGTTTGATGATATGCACTTTGTGCTGTTGCGCTACTAAAATCATTTAAACTTGCATCATCTTGTTGACTTGTTGATGAATCAGCAAATTGATCAGTTCGAGTATTTGTTTCATTGCCATGCAAATTAAACTGATTTTGATATCTTGGTTGTGGAGTTGGTTCAAGATTTTGTTCTGACGGTTTCATTGCTTGAGCAAGATCAGTACTTGCTGTTTGAAACTGAGCTAGCGTTGTTTTGGCATAATGGCGAACAAACTCATGAACTTCTCGTTGATTTAAAAAACGAATTTCATGTTTAGTCGGATGAACGTTAACATCAATTTGTTCAGGGTCAACCTCAAGAAACAATAAATAACCAGCATGCTGATGACCATGTAAAATTCCGTCATAAGCCATACGCAAAGCATGAGAAATCGTTTTATCTTTGACGATTCGACCATTCACATACACAAATTGCAAATCTGCTTGCGCCCTTGCATCGGATGGATGCCCCAACCAACCACTCAAGCGCATATTAATGCTCTCAGCATCTAACCAATAAGCATTTTCAGTAAACTGTCGACCAATTAACTGTTGAACACGCTGGAATCGCAACTCACCGCTATCTGCAATGGGTAAATTTAGACGAATTTGATCGTTATGCTCAAGTACAAATCGAATATCGAAATGAGTCAAAGCCATACGTCGAATAATTTCTTCAATATGTCCAAATTCAGTTGCAGGCTTTTTTAAAAACTTACGCCGCGCTGGAACATTAAAAAATAAATCTTGCACTCGAACGTGTGTACCACGTTGCATGGCCATCGCTTGTACTTGTTGATGATCAATTGCTGTACCATTTACCTCAACTTGATAACCCACACCCGTTTCATCTTGGCTACTACTTAAACTAAGCCGAGAAACTGCTGCAATTGAAGCTAGAGCCTCTCCACGAAATCCTAAACTTACGATTGCATGTAAATCCTCTGCACTTTGAATTTTACTGGTTGCATGTCTTGTTACAGCTAAGGCAAGGTCATCAACATGTATCCCACGACCATTATCCATAATCTCAATGAGGGTACTGCCACCTTGTGCAACACGAATCGTTAGTTCAGTTGCTCCTGCATCAATTGCATTTTCAACCAACTCCTTCACTACAGAAGCTGGGCGTTCAATCACCTCACCAGCTGCAATTTGGTTTGCTAACGCTGGATCTAGACTACGAATACGTCTTTGGCTCAATGCCTGTTCATTCATTACACAAACCTTTTAATAAGCTATTCATGTCTTTTTATCATCAAGTTTCGTATCAATCTTTTTATAACGTAGACTGCAATGCAGTTAATAATTCCTGAGAGTTAAAGTGTAAATTAACTACGCGTTGTTGCTCATGTTCAGATTTATTTATTTCAATAATCATATCCGCTGCTGGAATTTCATCTTCACCTTTAGAAGGCCATTCAAATATGAATAAAGCTCCAGCCACATCTAAATAATCTCGAATCCCCATTAACTCCAATTCATAAGGATCATTAAGACGATATAAATCGAAATGGAAGATAGATTGTTCAGCAACAGTATAAGGTTCAACTAATGTGTAAGTAGGACTTTTTACTGCACCTTTGTGTCCCATGCTCTGCAACCAGTAGCGAGTTAAAGTTGTTTTCCCTGCACCCAAATCGCCAATTAAATATACCACTCCTTGTTTCATATACTGAGCCAAAATTTGTGCAAGCTGCTGAGTACTTTGTTCATTTAACAAAGAATATTGAAAGGAGTATTGCATTGGATTCACTATATCAAACTAAACTATCGCTATAATAGCACCAGCAACTTTCAAAACCTACGCTACAGTAGTCTGCTGCCGCACTATTATTCAATTGATTGAAACCCTGAACAGACAAGACGAATTTAAACTATGCCTCAATCCCAATCTCAACGTTTTATCCCTCCTATGCGTGAAGGGGTTAGTGCCAGTCAAGTATTCTTACCCCAACTATCTTCTTTACCAACAAATCTATTTAGTTATCTCTGTGATACTTTCTCACATATAACAGTGGCAGAATGGCAACAACGTTTTACTGATGGGCTTATTATTGACAAACAAGGTCAAATATTAAAACTAGATAGCCCATATTTGGCAGAACAACACATTTATTATTATCGTTACTTAAACAATGAAATTCATATTCCATTTTATGAAACAATATTATTTGAAAATGATGACTTGCTTGTTGTCGATAAACCACATTTTTTAACTATCAGCCCAACTGGACAGTACCTACAAGAAACACTATTGGTTCGCCTGAAGCGGCAAAGCAACAATGCTGAGCTCAGCCCAATTCACCGATTAGATCGTGAGACAGCTGGCGTCGTTTTATTTGCTAAACGTGCAGCAACTCGCAGCTGCTATCAACAATTATTTGCAGAACGTTTGGTGGAAAAAAGCTACCATGCCATTGCGCCTTATCAAGCCCACCTTAATTTTCCAATGCAATTAGCGTTACGTATGGAAAAATCCGAGCCTTTCTATACCATGCGAGTCGCTGAAGGTCAGGCGAATACCGAAACTGAAATCGAGTTAATTGATCATAATAATATTTGGGCAAAGTACTTACTCAAGCCCAAAACAGGTAAACAACATCAATTACGAGTACATCTTAATCACTTAGGTATACCTATTCGTAATGACCATTTTTATCCAATAGTGCAACACCAAAGCGCTGATGATTTTTCACATCCGTTACAACTGCTTGCTCATCAAATTCAATTTACAGACCCACTCACCAAACAAAAGCAATGTTTTACCAGTCGACAACTGCTCGAAATATAGGAAAATAATTTCAACGTAATGACAAAAAATACACTTTGAGTATTTTTGACATTGAAATTACATGTTGTTTGTTTAAAATATGTTATCCAACGAAGTGCTATCTGATTAAAATGAGAAAAACTGAAGTTTACCAAGTACGCCTAGATTCACAAGAAAAAAAGCAGGCCTTTGCTGTGTTTAAGCAACTTGGAATTACCCCAGCCCAAGCAGTACGCTTGTTCTTCAAACAAGTTGTATTAACCAAATCTATTCCATTTGCGATTGAAAACCAAAGTATTAATATGGAGCAACTGGTTCGACTTAAAAAAAGTAAGCAAGATTCGGAATTACAAGATAAAAACATGGATCTTGAAAATGATGATGATTTATTCGCCGAACTTAATGCATTACTCGGTGAAAATGACTCCCCACAAGAACCGCTTTGATATTTTTTAGTTTACATAAACTCATTATTTTTACTGATTTTTTTTCGCTATATTCCATTTTAACTCTGCTAAATATTGACCGTACGAATGCTGCATCTGGTATCGGTTCAATCATCTAAAAGCGTAGATAAAATGGAGCATTGTATGATAGTAAGACGTGCCTGTAATGATGATTTAAGTGCTTTAACAGTACTCTTCAATGAATATCGTCAGTTTTATCAAATTCAATCTGAACCTCAGATCGCATATCAATATTTAAAACAGCGCTTAGAAAACCAACAAAGTGTAATCTTTATTCATATCAAAGATGAACAACTCACTGGCTTTGTAGTACTGTATTTGGGTTTTTCCTCTATAGCCTGTAAACACTTCTATATTTTAGATGATGTCTATGTAAGACCACAATTTAGACGCCAAGGTTCTGCACGCCAGCTTATAGATACTGCCATATTGTTTGCGCGACATAATGCCGCTTTTAAAATTAGCTTACGTACAGAACTCAACAATGTTCACTCACATCGTCTTTATGAAAGTATGGGGTTTATACGCGACAATGAATACCAAGAATACCATTACTATTTAAATCCACGGCCACTCAACCAAATTACACCCAATGGTCTTTAAATATTCATATCGTTAATATTGCTTCTGGGTCTTTGATTAAAGCAACTTGCTCATGGCTCAGGTATTGCCATTGCCCTTCAGCTAACTCCTGTAATTGTAAAGCACCCATTTGCGCACGATGTAAAGCTTCAACTTTATTTCCAACCGCGGCTAACATCCGTTTGACTTGATGATACACCCCTTGGTGAATAGTCAGCTGCAACTGAAATTCGGATAAGCGAAATACATGGCTGGCCGCAAAAATACCTTTCTCATTATGCAGTTCAACACCCTGCTCTAATGCTTGTATTTGTTGATCGGTGATTGGATCAGTACAATAAACTTGATAGACCTTAGGGACATGCTTCTTAGGATGTGTCAGTGCTTGTAATAACTGCCCATCATCGGTAAATAACAATAAGCCCGTAGTATCCTGATCTAAACGTCCAACACACTGTAAACCACGCTGTAATAAAATTGGATCAAACAAGTCAAACACACTTAAATGATGCGTTGCTTGGTGAGAGCACTCATATCCTTGTGGTTTATGTAAGGCTATATACACTTTCTCGCGATACTGATAATCCTGACCAAACACAGAAAAATTAAGATCAGATACGTTGAAACGCTGTTTGGCATCATTTAAAACAATACCATCTATGCTTACAGCGCCCTGCTTAATCAATTGTTGACAATGTTTTCTCGAACCAAATCCTTGAGACTGTAAAATTTTTTCTAAATACATATTCTAACCACACTAAATACTACAGGTAGTTTAACTGAAGCATCATGATGGGCACAGCCTTAAATATTATTTAAGAATCATTTATTAGCTTGAGTCTTGGTTGTTTTATATACACTCCTATATGCTTAGCTGCTTTTATTAAACTTGATCTCGTATAATAGCTTTGCCTTTTAAAAATGAGTTTGTTATGAGTATTTCCGCTTTAGATCTTAATCTAATGGTGCTTATTGTCTTGTTAGCATGTGGAGTATTAAGCCATAACAGTGCAATTACCATTGCCGCAGCTGTACTGATTATCTTTCGTTTAACCCCATTGCAAGTTTATTTCCCCTTCTTGCAAAACTATGCCTTACATATTGGTATTGTGGTACTCACGATTGGTGTACTCACTCCCATCGCCAGTGGGAAAATTCCAGGAGATGATATTTTAAAATCATTTTTTAATTGGAAATCTGTTTTGGCTATTCTTGTCGGTATTACTGTAGCTTGGTTAGGTGGCCGAGGGGTAAAACTCATGTCCAATCAGCCTAATATTGTTGCTGGGTTATTAATTGGCACAGTCGCAGGAGTTGCATTATTACGTGGTGTACCTGTAGGCCCACTGATTGCAGCGGGCATATTGTCACTGTTGATTGGGTACAATTAATTTTGGTAATACACAGGGCGTTTTTGAGAAAATTTTTCCAATTGCTTTAAGAAGCCCTCAAAATAACTTTTCTGTGTATCTTCTACTCGGTAACCTGCATATAAAGTACGACGCAGTCCCTCTGGTGCAACACAATCAAAACGACGTGAGGTTACCCAGCCTTTTTGCTCATATTCATTAACAACCCAATCTGGTAGTGCTGCGATACCACGTCCACTAGCAACCAACTGAATGAGCATTTGAGTTAAATCAGTCGTCCGAATGTTTTTAGGCTGTATATTCGCTGGTATAAACAAATGCGCCATAATATCCAAGCGATGCTTATCGACAGGATACGTAATTAAGGTTTCCTCGGCTAAATCAGCAAGTTCTACTCGCTCTTGACGTACCAAAGCATGCGTATTTGAAAGGACCAATCGTGATTCATATTCAAAGATAGGGAAATAGTCCACCCCTTTCATTGCAATTGGATCTGCGGTAATCAACAAATCAAATTCTGCATTTTGCAATAAGTCATGTGGGTTTGCTTGAAAGCCAGAGGTAAAATCTAAATCTACATCAGGGTATTGTTGACGATATTGATTCAATAAAGGCATTAACCAATCAAAACAGCTATGACATTCTGATGAGAAAATAATACGTCCAGTCTGGCCATGAACAATGCGCGTAATATCAGATTGAGTGACCTGAAACTGAGGTAAAACCTCGTCTGCTAGTTGTAATAAACGCAAACCTACATTAGAAAAAGTCACCGGACGACTTCGGCGATTAACCACTTCAACACCATACCAATGATCTAATTCTTTCAATTGGTGAGAAATAGCTGAAGGCGTTAAACATAGGTCATTAGCCGCCGCAACCAATGAACCATGTTCACGTAATGCAGATAAAGTTTTTAAATGACGAATTTCTAACATAATACAAACCATGTGAATTTCACTCAGTATACAGTGAAATTCATTAGTTTGCTTCATGTTAAAGACCTTTTGGTTCTATTTTAAATAGATGAATAGAACTAAAAATAGAACATTTAACTCTAAAGCTTATTTTACTTATTTAGTAATCACCTTCATGTGTACTGTCTTTAGGAAGTTTGTGACCACAATTTGGACAATAGCAATAATGGTGACGTTGTGCTTGTAAGGCTTGCTCTCTTTGCTCTCTAACCAGTTTACGGATGATATCTTCTGTCTGTTCCACCGTAAGCCCAACTTGTTTGCGAATCTCTTCTATTTGTTGATGATCCTTAACTAAATCTAGATCCTGATGATGCAATACTGTTTGAAATTTAAGCTCCAACTCATGTTTACGCATTTCCAACTCATTGGCTATACCTGTTGCTAAAATACCTGCTGGCAAAGCTGCAAGACCTAAGCCCAAAATAGTAATCAAGGCACCCAAAAATTTACCCAGTGGTGTAATCGGGGTCACATCACCATAACCGACTGTCGTTAAAGTCACGACTGCCCACCACATTGATGCAGGAATAGAACTATATACCTGCGGTTGTGCCTGATTCTCAACAATATAGACACCTGCTGCGGCCATAACAATTAAAATAGATAAAATAAACAATACCGCTTGGAATGAGCCCTTCTCACGTTCCAACACGCGCAATAAAATCTGCAATGATGTGAAATAGCGGGTAAGTTTCAATAAACGCAATAATCGTAAAGTTCTTAAAATACGTAAATCAAGATGAACAAAGAAGTTAAGATAAGCTGGTAGAATTGCAAGTAAATCAATAATCGCACCGCCACTGGTGACCCATTTCCAACGCATCTTCCACGCATTTTGTTCAGGGTTTTCTTCAGCTACGCTCCAAAAGCGTAACAAGTATTCTGCTGTAAAAATTGTAATTGAAATATTTTCAAACCAATCAAAAAGGCGCCTATGCTCAAAATATATACTATTTACTGTTTCAAGAATTACGGCAAATACGTTAGCAAGAATTAAAACAATTAACGCAATATTTATGGCGACACTTAAGCGAGAATGGTTATCCTCGTCATGTAAATAATCATAAACAAACTTTCGTAATGACATCCAGCTCTTTGTAATCATAGTGTGGGCTAAAATCTAAAATATGCTTTATGGTAAATAATTCATAAATTTTTGACAAACTACAAAGTATATTTGCCTAGTTTTTCCATCAAAAATCAAGAAAACACCCTAAAAAATTTATGTTTCAGTATTAATGCAAAAATAACATTTTATTATTGTGACAATATTCATTATATTGGTCGGATTTTTCCCCATTTGTAGAATGATATGGCTTCGGCGGTATCAACCTTATTGGTATATTTATGTCATCAGAACAGAGTAAATTGAAACATGGTTTAAGCAATCGACATATTCAGTTGATCGCTTTAGGTGGTTCAATCGGAACTGGTCTCTTCCTCGGTATCTCTCAGACCATTAAACTTGCAGGTCCATCAGTCATTCTTGGCTATGCAATTGCAGGTCTCATTGCATTTTTTATGATGCGTCAACTTGGAGAAATGGTCGTTGAAGAACCTGTAAGTGGATCTTTTAGCTATTTCGCTTACAAGTTTTGGAGTCCTTTCGCTGGCTTTATGTCAGGCTGGAACTACTGGGTACTCAACGTGCTGGTCTGTATGGCAGAACTAAGCGCTATTGGCCTTTATGTTCAATACTGGTGGCCTGAAATTCCCAATTGGGTTTCCGCACTTGGCTTTTTCATACTTATTAATATTATTAACTTAAGTCATGTAAAAATTTTTGGTGAAATGGAATTTTTATTTTCTATCATCAAAATCTTAGCCATTATTGGCATGATTGCTTTCGGTGCTTATTTACTTGCCAGTGGTCGCGCTGGTGATACTGCTTCTGTATCCAACCTTTGGGCATTGGGTGGCTTTTTCCCAAATGGATTTAGCGGATTAATTATGGCAATGGCCATTATTATGTTTTCTTTTGGTGGTATTGAATTAGTTGGTATTGCAGCAGCTGAGACTAAGAATCCAACCCAAACGATTCCAAAAGCAGTCAACCAAATTGTTTACCGTGTACTCTTGTTTTATGTTGGAACAATCTTCATCTTATTATCACTTTACCCTTGGAACCAAATTGCCGAAGGTGGAAGCCCATTTGTACTAATTTTTGATGCGCTGGGCAATGTTGGAGTTGCAGCTGTACTCAATTTCATTGTTTTAACTGCAGCAATATCGGTATATAACGGTACAAGCTATGGTACAAGCCGCATGTTATTAGGTCTTGCAGAGCAAGGGAATGCACCGCGTGTATTGAGCAAAATTAATAAGCGTGGTATTCCTTATGCTGCAATTTTATGCTCTGCTTTTGTAACAGCTATCTGTGTATTTTTAAACTACATTTTCCCCGAAGATGCATTTAAACTTCTTATGAGCCTTGTTGTTTCAGCCATTGTAATCAATTGGACTATGCTCTCATTGACCCATATCAAGTTTAAAAAATCGATGATTCAACAGAAGAAAGTAACACTCTTTCCGAGTATTGCTTATCCGATCACAAACTATATTTGTGTTGTATTCATGGTGGGAATATTGGTGATTATGTGGAATACACCAACAATGCGAATTGCAGTCATCTTGATTCCTGTTTGGTTGCTATGCTTAGGTACTGCCTACTTTTTTAAAAACCGTAAACGCAGTCCTAACTAATCATATTTTCATAGCCATATATGAATATAACCCAGTTAAATTCCTCAATTTAACTGGGTTTTTTTATTCAATCACTAATAGTAAATATCTCTACAATTTTTTTATAAATAAATATATAAAATATAAGTTACATCGCACATCCACGCCAAAGCAAACTATTACCATCACAAATCCCGCAACATCAGTATTATCATTATTTTTGATGAAATCAAATTGTATGTATTATTTATTCACTGCAACTTATTATAATAACAACAATATAAATAATATTATATTTTAAATTTAAAACACTATAATTATTTAAAACCCATATATAATAAATAAGAAAACAATGATGCACTTTAATATCCAGATATCCTAAATAGAGATATTAAAACCAACCGAATTACTCATATATAAACTACATATTAAATGGAGACATTCATCGTGCCAACTTCAGAAAAAAATAATTTAGCCATATTAGATATTTTCAACCAACAGATCATTACATTTGACAAAAATACAGGTCAAATTAAAACCATTATTGAAGATATTGGTTATGGAGATGGTATACAAGTTGACACTACAAACGGTTTTTTTTACTGGACTGATATGGGTGCATACCGCGAAGGTGAAGACTTTTTACATCCTGATGGTGCAATCTATAGAAGTAAACTCGATGGTAGTGACAAACTTAAAATTTTAGGCGATGGACAATTTTACACCCCTAAACAATTGCGACTTGATCATACAAATCAAAAACTATATTGGTGTGATCGAGAAGGTGGTGCCATTTTTCGTGCCAATACCGATGGCAGTGAACTTGAAAAACTAGTCGATCGAGGTATCCCCGGAATTTATCCCAAGCATAAATTAGACCAATGTGTAGGCATTGCTTTAGATAAACACCATAGTCATCTCTATTGGACCCAAAAAGGAACAGTAAAAGGTGGTCAAGGGAGAATATTTCGTGCTGATTTTAATTTCTCCTCCAACCCTCAGTTCCATAATATTTCCACACTACTTGACCACCTCCCTGAACCTATTGATTTAGAAATTGATCATCAAAATCAAATTCTGTATTGGACAGATCGAGGGGCTGAACCGAATGGCAACTCACTAAATGCTGCAAAAATAACAGCACATGGTTTGGAAGATCATCAAGTCTTAGTGCGTGGTTTTAAAGAAGCAATTGGAATGGTTTTAGATAAATCACATTTCTACGTTTCAGATTTATCAGGATGTGTTTATCGTATTGATATAAACACATTAGAAAAAGAATTATTTTATTCTGCAGGCCAAGGAATAACAGGGATGGTTATTTACTAATGAATAGAAGAACCGTCTTCACAGCAACATATTCATTTAGATATGCAACTGAATAATCTCAACCCTAGAGATTAAAACCACGTATTGTAAAATATTTGGTTTACTTTTCTTCTAAACATAAAGCCCTAGTGAAATATTATTTCACTAGGGCTTTGGTTTTATCATCTTCTATGTCGAAAACAATAAGTACTATATAATGCTTACTGTTCTACCGCTGGAAAACCATCTTCTGCTAAAGCAACAAGAATTTGGTTAAGATCGGCTGAACTGGTTAAATTTACTGTTTTAGTGCTGACATCAATGTCTACTTTTGCCTCTGGATCAATAGATTTAATTGTTGCAGTTACACCTCGTGCACAGCCACCACAAGTCATATTTTCAATCACTAATTGCATGGAATTACTCCTTCATAACATCATCATATCTTGATATTGCAAAGCTTAAACCTTGCCACAATGACAGAGTCAAGCCTGATCATCTCTCAATTCATTTATTTTTAGCCACGACACATAATTAGGTGCTCATGCCCTTTTCTAATTGATCTAAAATACTACATTCAGGATGCTCATTACCGGCACAACATGCAACGGATTGCTCCAATGCCTTAACCATATCTTGCATGGCCCGAATTTTGGCATTCAGTGTCGCAATATGCATAGAAGCCAATTGTTTAACCTCCGCACTGCTGCGCCCAGTATTACGCCAAAGTGAAATAAGTTCTTTCATTTGTTCAGAAGAAAAACCCAATTCACGTGAGTGTTTAATGAATGCCAATGTCTTTAGATCTTGATCAGCGTAAATTCGATATCCTGCATCTGATCGGCGTGCTGGCTCAATCAGACCAATCTCTTCATAATATCGGATCATCTTTGCAGAAATACCCGTATGTTTAGCCACTTGACCAATATTCATTGAAGTCCTCCAATCGGATAACACTATTGGTGATTAATTATTTTAATGCCACAGGTTTAAATGCCTTTAATCTTAAGGCGTTACTTAATACAAACACTGAAGATAAGGCCATTGCACCTGCAGCGAATATTGGTGAAAGTAATATACCAAAGCTTGGATATAATAAACCTGCTGCAATTGGAATTAATGCCACGTTGTATGCAAATGCCCAAAATAAATTCTGTTGAATATTTTTCATCGTTGCTTGGCTTAACGCAATTGCATTCGGAATCCCAACTAAGCTACCTGACATTAACACCACATCTGCAGCTTCAATCGCAACATCAGTCCCTGTGCCAATTGCCAAGCCCACATCTGCCTGTGCCAAAGCAGGAGCATCATTAATACCATCGCCTACATAAGCCACATAGCCATAGCGTTGTTGTAACTGCTGAATCGCTGCAACTTTACCCTCTGGTAGAACTTCTGCAATAACATCATCAATTTTAAGCTGTTTTGCAACTGCTTCTGCAGTGTGCTTATTGTCTCCAGTAATCATAGCAACGCTTAAGCCTAAACGGTGTAATTCACGAATAGCAGAAAATGTGGTCTCTTTAATTTGATCAGCAACTGCGACTACAGCAGCCAATTGATGATCAACAGCCACATATAAGGGTGTTTTCGCTGCATTGCCCAAACGTTGAGCAGTTTCACTAAATTGAGATAAATCTATACCAAGCTTTGTCATGAAACGATCAGCACCAATGTGAATTGTTTGCCCCTCCACCTCAGCTTCAATGCCATAACCAGTGATCGATTTAAAGTGATCTACTTTTGATAATACCAAACCACGTGCTTGAGCAGCTTCAACGATTGCTTGTGCAATAGGATGTTCTGATTTGGCTTCAACCGCTGCAACTTGCGCCAATACTTTATCATGATCAAAACCTGCGACCGTTTCAAAGTCACTCAAACTTGGCTTACCTTCCGTCAAGGTCCCTGTTTTATCTAATGCAACAACACGTGCATTTTTCAAGCCTTGTAGCGCATCACCTTTACGAAATAACACCCCTAGTTCAGCAGCACGTCCTGTCCCGACCATAATTGATGTAGGCGTCGCTAACCCCATTGCACATGGACAAGCAATAATAAGTACAGCAACTGCATTCACTAAGGCAAAACTTAAAGCAGGTTCAGGACCAAACCATAACCAAATGACAAAAGTTAATAATGCCAACAGCATTACTGCAGGCACAAACCACAATGTGATTTTATCTACAAGTGCTTGAATGGGGAGTTTCGTCCCTTGGGCTTGTTCTACCATACGGATGATTTGAGCCAAAACAGAGGAACCACCCACCGTTGTTGCTTGAATACGTAGGCTTCCTGTTTGATTGATTGTGCCACCAACAACCTGACTACCAACTGTTTTTTCTACTGCTAATGGTTCACCAGTCATCATTGATTCATCTATGTAACTTTGTCCTGATAACACCTCACCATCAACAGGAACACGCTCACCTGGCTTTAACTCTATCACCATGCCAGTGAGAACATCTTCGATCGGCAGCTCAACAAGTTCACCGTTCTGTTCAACTCTTGCTGTTTTAGGCTGCAACCCCAATAAATGTTGAATTGCTTGAGAAGTACGCCCCTTGGCTTTAGCCTCAAAATAGCGGCCCAATAAAATTAGGGCAACAATCACAGCTGCAGCTTCAAAATAAACATTGACTGTGCCTGTAGGCAACCACTGCGGTATAAATGTCGCAATAATAGAGTAACCATAGGCAGCCAAAGTGCCTACTGCCACCAAAGAATTCATGTCAGGAGCTAAACGCAACAATGCAGGAATGCCATGCCGATAGAAACGACGACCAGGTAAAATTAATATCAGTGTTGTCAACACAAACTGTATTAACCAGCTATTATGCATGCCTAAAGTTGTACTAATGAATTGATGGAATGTAGGTAGCAAATGCGACCCCATCTCTAAAATAAAAACAGGCAGTGCAAGTAGTGCAGCAATGTACAAATCACGTTTGAGTGACGTTTGTTCCTGCATTTTTTTATCGATTTGACTTAGATCATCTTGTTGATTCAACAAGTGTGCTTGATAACCAGCTCGAGCAATGGCTTGGATTAATTGTGGAACATGCACTGAAGATGAAGCTTCAATTGTTGCTTGTTCTGTTGCTAAATTTACTTGTGCTCGACGTACCCCTGGCACTTTGCTTATTGCCTTTTCAACACGTCCAACACATGAGGCACACGTCATCCCCTCTACATTTAATACAATAGCTGGTGGCACTTTCACAGCAAATCCTGCACGTTGTACAGCAGCTTCAATAACTGCTGGATCAAGCTCATGCTCACTTTCGATAAATGCAGTTTCAGTCGCAAGATTGACAGAAACCTTATTTACTCCTGGCACTTTTTTTAAAGTACGTTCAACTCGTCCTACACAAGACGCACAAGTCATACCTTCAATAAGGATACTGTCTTGATACTGTGTAGTCAGCTCTGGTTTATTGCTCATTCTGCATTCCTCAAATCATTGAGTAAGATCATGCTATTAGCTTAAAGATTACCCTCATGGTAAGGTCAAGCTTTGGACTGAAATTCTCCCAAATTGTTTACATAACTTTGAAATCGTAACAAGGATAAAGGGCGAAAAACAAATTTACACCTAGCCTTTATAAACATTAAAAACAAAAACACAGTATTCACTTTGAGCGAGCAAATAAAAGCTTTGAAAATGATTTTTCTTCTTTTCATCGTTTAGACGAGATGTTTCTTATGATTTTCACTCAACATAAAAGCTATATTCATTTTGCACTGGCACTCATACTGGGTTTGAGTAGTAGTCAACTCTACGCCCACAGCAAATTAATCAGCTCAACCCCTGCATCTGACAGCACTGTTTCACAGTCACCTAAACAAATAAAACTCAGTTTTAATGAAAAAACCACGTTAAAAAAGATAGAGATACACGATGAAAATCACAATGTAATTCCACTCAAATTTAAGGCGCAGGCTGCTGCAGCAAAAAACTACACCATTAATGTCCCAACCCTCAAAGATGGAAGTTATAGCGTACACTGGAAATTAAAAAGCAAGGATCAACATTTAACCGAAGGCTCTTATCCATTTAGCATTGCTAAAACTGCCCCTTAACCTTTAATTATTTATGTTTAGTTCGCCATTTTAGTCATATCATTTAACTATGGCGAACTTTACAGATGATTCACTTTCTTATTACAAAAATAGCCCGATGACAAATGGACCAAACAATACCATCATAATGCCTGAGAGAATCATAGATAAACTTGCAATGACGGCTTCTTGTGGATGTCTTTGTTGGGCACATGCAATCCCCATAGCATGAGCCGCATTCCCCCAAGCAGCTCCATTTGCAAGATAATGATTAAAACCAAGCATTAATAAGATAAAGTCCCCAATCACCATCCCCACTAAACCTGTAATTACAGTAAATAAAGGCACCAAACTAATCGATCCGCCAATTTGCTCTGTCAAAGCCAAAGCAAATGGAATCGAAATTGAGCGTGCAAGTAAACTATTCGTCAGTACAGTGTCAAAATCAAAATAAACAGCAAATATCCAACTGCTAAGCACACCTACAACCATAGCAATACAAGAACTCAAAATGAGCACTTTAAAATGCTGTCTAATGACTGCGCGAAAATTATACATCGGAATGGCAAAAGCAACTGTTACAGGTCCTAACATCGTTACTAAATATTGGTTATACATATGATATTCAGCATATGGCCGATCAAAAATAACTAAAACTGCAATACTCAGCAAAGACACCAAAATAATGGGAGATAGAATAATTTTCTGAGTATGTAAAAAGAGTTTTTTACACAGTATATAAAGTACTAAAGTTAAACCAAGAAATAATATACCCATTGTATTCATGACTGCGCCTTCTTCTGAGTTGATTTACGCAGTAACCATTGAATACTCCAAACACTACTCACCATAACGCATATTGTACTTATCGTTATTGCAAAAACCAGCTGACCACCACGTTGCAATAACAATTCTTGATACTGAATTAAGCCAACAACAGGGGGAATAAAAAACAACAGTAGATTAGCCAATAAAAATTGTGCTCCCTGCTCAACCATATTGATTTTAATCCACTTCAAATTTAGCAGTAACAGTAATAAAAATAAGCCGAGTATTCCTGAGGCTATAGGTAGCTGTAAACTGGTTTGAATAATATAGGCAATCACCCAAATGAAAATAATCAATGCCAGTTGCACAAGCACAGTGAGATGATGTTGGAACGTCATGAATCTTTAAACCTTGAAATTCAGTCTTGCAACTGATGCAAATCCTTTGCAGTAAGTCAGCTGATTATTCCCATAGAACTCAACTGAGAAATAGAGTCAAAGTATCACATCATTATGCTTTTAACTGCATTGGTTGTTGCTTAGACTGCAGATGATTTTGCAAACGAGTCTGCATAAACTCACCATATACCGAGAGTTTTTCATAAATATGTTCTGTGTAGAACATATCGTCAATGAGGTGTTGTAACTGTTGATCGCGATAATCAACGCAGCTTTGCAATAATTCAGCATTGAGTTTGGAGAATTGCTGACAAAGCTCGCTGTAACACGAATCTTTCTTTTTAAACAGCAGTTTTGCCAAATTCAATGGTTCATCAAGCAGCATGTTACCTAATGCCTCAGTAGAAAGTACTTGAATCTGAATTTGAAAAAACTTTTCTAATTCAGCACATTTTTGCAAATCTATGGCCAAAGGACTGATTAAAAATATGCTTGAAATATCAGAACGACATAGTGCTTTTACTAAAGCCAAGTGCAAAAAATCGCGGTCTGATAAATCATTAGGCATCAAGTCAATAACCAAGTTCAATGCATCTAAACTTTCAAAATCCTGTCTAAATGACTGAGCTTCAACTTGATAATAACGTTGAAATACATCCAATACTGCTGAGGTTGCCGGTGTACTATAAATTACCTTTTGATTAAGATTGGCTAAAACAAAAGGTGAAAATAAGTAGGCTAAACTTGCATGCCCCATTGGAATGGCAGATTGAATAATCGCATGAGTTTTGGCTTTAGAAAAATTACGTAAGACTTTGGAACGCAATAATGTCGCTTCGATATTAACATATTGCTGTTGTAATATACTGTGGGTTGAATTGGAAAAATGCTCTACGCCCAATATTTCAGCAATAGCATTCAACTGTGTCGTCACAAACATGTATTTACCCTTTGTTGTCAGTCCATTTTTAATCAATTATCTGAACGATGCACTGATCGAATGACTATTTTGCAGTAAATAATGCATCAGTTATAGCAACAAATATTGCAAAAAAAAATATAACAGATCAGCTCCACTCCTTAAAATCTGTTATAAATTTTCGCTAAATTTCTGTACCTACTCAAAGCCTATTTTACCCTGCACTATTTAAATAATATTTTAACTAGGTAGTGATAATGCACCAATCTGTGTATTAAAACGGATTACTGGATCTTAATTTTCTCAATATCGTACTCACTACTGTAGTAAAACTCGCTTGGGGAGTTGCACATGAGTTTAGGTTTAACAGCCTTAGAGTTGGCACGTATCCAATTCGCTTTCACCGTTTCTTTTCATATTATCTTCCCTGCCACCTCAATTGGTTTGGCATGTTTTCTCGCCTTATTAGAATGGAAATGGTTGCGCACGCAAAATCCAGTCTATCGTGATTTATTTAAATATTGGATTAAAATTTTTGCCATTGCCTTTGGCATGGGGGTTGTATCTGGCGTAGTCATGAGCTATCAGTTTGGTACGAACTGGAGTGAATTTTCTCGTATTGCGGGAAGCATAACAGGCCCATTATTAACCTATGAAGTACTCAGTGCCTTTTTCTTAGAGGCTGGATTCTTAGGTATTATGCTCTTTGGTTGGGGGCGCGTGAGTGCTAAAGCTCACTTTTTTGCAACACTTATGGTCGCTGTTGGTACCTGTATTTCGATGTTCTGGATCTTATCATCAAATAGTTGGATGCAAACACCTCAAGGTTTTAGCATAGTAAATGGTCTCATTGTACCTACTGATTGGTGGGCAATTGTCTTTAACCCTTCTTTTGCCTATCGCTTTGCTCACATGGCCACAGCTGCCTTTTTAGTGTCATCACTCTTAGTTGTTGCAACAGCAGCATGGCATTTGTTTAAAGGCCGCCGTGATGAGCTTGTTAAAAAATCATTTTCTCTAGGCTTATGGATGGTGCTTGCAACCTCCACAATGCAAATCATCTTAGGGGATTTACATGGTTTAAATACCTTAAAACATCAACCTGCAAAACTCGCTGCGATCGAGGGACATTGGGAAACCAATCATGACCACGGTATGCCACTGCTATTGTTTGCTATACCAGATATGCAAAATGAACGAAACCACGCTGAAATTGGCCTGCCCAATGTAGGAAGTTTGGTATTAACACATAGCCTTGAAGGTAAGGTTACTGGTTTAAAAGACTTTTCGGTAGCTGATCGACCTAATGTGCCTATTGTATTTTGGAGTTTTAGGGTTATGGTCGGCCTTGGTGTTTTGATGCTCTGTATGTCCATACTCGCACTTTGGCTTAGAAAAACTGGTCGTTTATACAATACCTCATGGTTTCATCGTTTTGCATTCATCATGGGACCAAGTGGTTATATCGCTTTACTTGCAGGTTGGATCACAACCGAAGTAGGTCGCCAACCGTGGTTAATTTATGGCGTACTGCGCACCAACCAAGGCTTATCTCATAGTGTGAGTGCCGATCAAGTCGGAATCAGTCTGATTATTTTCGTTCTTGTTTATAGCATCGTTTTTGGTACTGGTATTTACTACATGTTTAAAATCATGCGTACCGGCCCTGTATTTTTACATGAACTAGAAACCACAACAGACCGATTTAAAACAGCACGGCGTCCACTCAGTGCTGTCGATGATGCAATCGAATACAACGACGATCAAACAAATTCTAAACCACAAAAGGATAATTCACATGATTGATTTAGCTCTGGTTTGGGTGGGAATTATTGGCCTTGGTGTGCTCATATATGTCATTCTAGATGGTTTTGATTTAGGCATTGGAATTTTATTTCCACTGATTAAAGAACAACAACAGCGCGATGTAATGATGAATACTGTTGCCCCTGTTTGGGATGGTAATGAAACTTGGATGGTTCTTGGTGGAGCAGGTTTATATGCTGCTTTTCCACTTGTTTATGCAACTGTCCTTTCAGCCTTATATATGCCAATCATGCTCATGGTTGTCGCACTGATTTTTCGTGGTGTCGCATTTGAATTTCGATTTAAAGCTAACCGAAGTAAATATCTTTGGGACCATGCCTTTATATGGGGTTCTATCATCTCTAGTTTTTTACAAGGTGTTATTTTAGGTGCATATATTCAAGGCATTGAAACAACAAATGGAATATATACGGGTGCAGCATTTGATTGGTTAACCCCTTTTAGTTTGTTCACTGGACTAGGTGTTGTTGTTATGTATGCTGCCTTAGGTTGTGGATGGTTGATTTTAAAAACTGAGACAGCATTACAACTACGTATGTACCAACTTATGCCTAAATTAATTTTAGTGCTATTACTCATTTTTGCTGTAGTCAGTTTATATACACCTCTGACGCATGCAAATATTGCAGAACGTTGGTTTAGTTTGCCTCAACTCTATTACTTTAGCCCAGTACCTATATTAGTGATCATTTTCGTTGCACTGATTATATCTGCATGTAAAAACCGTCTTGAATATCAACCTTTTGTATATACATTAGCATTAGTCTTTCTCGCCTTTACTGGTTTTATCATTAGCTTATGGCCAATGATCATTCCACCTACAGTTACAATTTGGCAAGCAGCTGCACCTGCATCAAGTCTAAAGTTTACTTTAGTAGGCGCTGTTATTTTTATTCCCATTATTATTGCTTATACCATTATGGGTTATTGGGTATTTAGAGACAAAGTGCGCGTTGGTGATAGTGGCTATCATTAAATTTGTTATCTACACAATATATTGGAGACATTATGTTTCATAAACGTCAGCTTCATCTAAGCTCAATGCAATGGTTTATTTTATTGTGGCTAGTCGGTTTTTTAGGTTTAGCAATTATTGCTGGATTATTTAAAATTATGTTGTACTTTGCCTATTAACCTCTTATATCGTTAACCTATAGACCTCAAGTCTATAGGTTTTTCTATATTTCACCGTGGATTTTCTATGTATAAATCTGAACAATTAGCCAATAGCTTAAAACGACTGATTCAAAATGGCACTTGGAAATTTCACGAAAAACTGCCGTCTTTGCGTCAACAAGCCAGCCAATCAGGTTTTAGTTTAATTACAGTGATGAATGCGTATCAGTCATTGGAGGCACAAGGTCTAATTTATTCAAAAGAAAAGTCTGGTTATTTTGTTACTGGCCCAACTGCCTCTACCACTGAGCCATTAGACCTTACTATTAATGATCATATTGAGATTAACTCAATCGTATTTAAGTATTTAAAATCTATTCAATCTGATCAAATCATCCCCTTCGGCTCAGCATTTCCAGATAGTCAATTGCTCTACTCTCCGAAGTTAATTCAGACGATGGGACAACTAGCACGGCAAAAACGTAGTTATGATCAAACCCCCAGTTTACCGCCAGGACATTTTGCCCTCAGACAATGGATTGCCCAACGCTATTGTATGCAAGGTATACAAACTGATCCATCCGATATAGTCATTACCTCTGGTGGTTTAGATGCACTTAATCTTTCTTTACAAGCATTAACTCAACCAGGCGATTATATATTGCTTCAGGCTACAATTTTCTATGGCGCATGGCAGGCAGCAGAACGTCTAGGTCTAAAAGTGATAAGTATTCCTGAACACCCCGAACATGGTCTAGATTTAGAGGCTTTTGAACAAGCTGTACAAAACTATCCAATTAAAGTGTGTTTGTTAATGCTCAATAGTCAAAATCCAATTGGCTATACGCTCAGTGATGAAAATAAATATAAATTAGCTAAATTACTGCATGATTATCAGATTCAATTAATTGAGGATGATGTTTATGAAGAATTGTACTATGGCGCAAAAAAACCATTACCCATGAAATACTTTGACCAACAAAATCTTGTTTTGCATTGTTCTTCATTTTCCAAAACACTGGGTGCAGGTTTTCGTATAGGTTGGGTACATGCGGGTAAATTTTCTGAGTCAATTCAACATTTACAATTAATGAGTACCTTATCAGTCAATTCATTTATTCAAAATGCGCTCACTGAATACTTAAGCCACCGTCACTATGAGAAACATTTAAAAACTTTACGTAGCGCTTTACAGCGTTATAAAAAGCAATTTTACCAATATCTCAAAGCACGGCTACCAAGTGATTGTAAAATTCACTACTATCCATCAGGATATTTTTTATGGATTGAGTTACCACTACATATTAATAGTCTCAGTATTTATGATCATTTAATCCAAAAAAATATTGGTATTGCCCCAAGCATATTATTTAATACGCTTGAAGACCAACAACACCACATCCGTATTAATTGTTCTTTTGAACTCAATGAACAACTTAAGGCTGCCTTAGATCAGTTCATTGAACTGGTTACTCCATAAAGATAAAGCTATATAAATATCGCATGGCATGGACGCCATAAACATCAATCCACATTCAATCTACTGCAAATATATGTGATGATTATTTTAACTCTTGCTTAATTTTATCTACTATAACGCTTTACCCATTTTAGTTGGTCATTGAAATAAATGAATTCGTATAAAGCAACATGGATTGGTATGACTGCCATTATTTTATGGAGTTTTATCGTTGCTCTGATTAAAGCAATCAGTTTCTTTTTTGGCCCTATTGCTGGGGCAGCATTAATGTATAGCTTAGCCTCAATTATTTTACTTTTTTCATTTGGCTGGACATCTTTAAAAGCATTTCCAATTCAGTACTTAATATGGGGAAGCTTACTGTTTGTTAGTTATGAAATTTGTCTTGCTCTTTCTATTGGCTATACAAAAACAAATCATCAAGCCATAGAGGTTGGTTTAGTCAATTATTTATGGCCAACAATGACCATTTTATTTGCTGTTATATTTAATCATCAAAAAGTCAATTGGCTCATTATACCAGGTCTATGTTTATCTCTTTTGGGAATTAGCTGGGTATTAGGTGGAGAGCAAGGTTTAAACCTCCAAAACATACTGCTCAATATTCAAAGCAATCCCTTAAGCTATATATTGGCTGCTTTAGGAGTATTATTTTGGGCAGCTTATTGCACCATAACGACTCGCCTTGCAGATGGTAAAAATGGGGTTACTTTGTTTTTTATTTTGGTATCAATAGCCTTATGGGTTAAATGGTATCTTTCAGGTGACTACAACCTTCACTTTGAATTAGCGGCCCTTCCTTATTTACTCTTTGCTGCTTTTGCAATGAGTATTAGTTATGGCGCTTGGAATATTGGCATTATGCATGGGAATGTCACACTTCTGGCAGCCTCTTCTTATTTTGTTCCTGTACTCTCCACACTTGTTTCAGTATTTATGCTCAATACCACGCTAAGCTTTAGTTTTTGGCAAGGTGCACTGATGGTTTGTTTCGGTGCCTTATTATGTTGGCTCTCAACTCAAAAGAAAAACTAAAACCACCCTCTTTTCAAAGAGGGTAAGCTTTATTTAAATAGAGTAGAAAATGAACAATATTTAAGCCAAGTTCTAAAGCAGTAATACTTTGACTTGAGTTCAGGGAGCCACCTGTACCGATACTTCGGCAGGCACATCACTCACCTTCACCTTAATAGGTGCTGCAAAGATCGTATAATGATGGGTAGCATCAATACTATATTGATAGCCTGGCATCACATAGGCTGTGCCTGAGCCAATATAACGGATTGAGCCCGTATCACGATAAAGCGCTTGTTGACTAGACAATAATATTAATTGATTAGCTTCAGCTAAGACCTTTTGCCCATCTTGCTGGGTGAGTTGTATTGGAAAATGAAGTGTTTCACCCACTTGTATATGGCGCTCTGTATTATCCATAGTTTGGATATTCACCATATACTTTGAAGCAAATTGAGTGTAATCCGTTGTTAATCCATTTACACCTGTTAAATAGTAATGCTTAAACACTTTTTCATCACGGAACGTCCAAGGCCAAAAACTAATCCCTCGATGTTTAGCCACTTCAAGCAAGGCAGAAGTGATATTGCCATAGCTTGAATTAAATGTAGAAGCATGTCGCTGTGTTACATCCATTAAGCTTTTCACATCTTTATGCACATCATTGGTTTTAGGCACATTACCCGTTAATAACCCTGTCGTATAACCAGGAAGCTGATATTTCATACGTTTAATTTGCGCAGTATTAAACGATATAGCAACCACTTGATCCTCTATAGAATATTGTTCAATTTCTTTTTTTAATTCAGTAATCAGTTCAGGGTGACCACTTTTAATTTCAACAAAGTGCACCATATCTTTGTTGTCTCTAAAGGTTTGAAAATATTCAGCTAATGTGGGTACTTTATGTCCTCGATGTGTAGATAGCTGCTTCACTTCAGCCAAAGTCATTTGCTCAATATATCCTTTGCCATTGGTGGTTCGATCAACCATTGGATCATGCATAATGACTAAATGTTTATCTTTCGTTATATAAATATCGTTTTCTACAATATCAGCACCCAAAGCAACCGCTTTTTTTGCACTTTCTAATGTATTTTCATCTTCTAGACTAGGCACACCACGATGACCAATAATTAATGGTTTACGTAATAAGGTTGGTTTTGGCATTGTGCTTAATATATCCATATATGGATAGCTATTACTTGTAATAATGCCATTGAGTCCTGAAACTAAAGTACGTCCTGCTGCTGCAAAGTCCTGCCCTGTACTTTCCCCCCAAACCGTTAATAAGCGTTGTTGTAAAAAAGAGACATTATCTTTATTAATCATGTAGGATGGCAAAATAACAATTCGAGAATAGGCTGCATTGGTACGGTGCAAGATATCTGCCAAATCTTTGCGCTTACTTCCCAATTTTTTAGCCTGACTCAAGTCCAATACAGTACGGCTACTGGGTAACATGACATGAATTTTACGCAACAGCTGTTCATCATTTGATCTTAAACTTATATCTGAAAGATCAATCTGATTTGCAATCTGAACCAAAGCATTTAACGTCGCTTCATTTTGAATCGCTAATAAAGGAAGCGTACGACGGGAAGGATCATTAAGGAATTGCTGTAATGTTCCATGTTTTTTCCCCTGTTGATCCAAAAGGTTGAGTTTTGCATCCAAGCGAAAAGCCCATTGATTAGCACGATCCATCTCTAAATCGCTCTTTGCTGTCACAATTTGGATAATGCTTGGTGCTAACGCAACAGAAGTACTCTCATTTTGTACTGTAACAACAGGATTATCTGAAACATATTGTTTTCTCTCAATATGTGTCCCAGAAAGTTCTTCTACATAGTTGGGCAATGCCAATTTTGGTGTTTTACTATAACTATCGTGACAAGCACTTAAACCCAAAAGTGTTGTCAATGAGAGTGTTAAAATTGAAATTTTGCTATCAAAAATCATGTTCTAATTTTAAACCACTCTGTATCATTAATCTTAAATTTAACAAAATGTAGCTTTTGCTACTGATGTCATATTTAAAAATATACCTAAGAAAAACGGGCAAAACTAGAAAAATAACAATATTAATTGATAAAAATCTTTAGTAATAATCAAGATAATTAAAAATTTTGATTCGATGATTTAAACACTCTGCTTTTGCAAACAGAGTGCTTTTAACTTTATTGTAATTTTAACCAATTGATATATCAGTTAAATTTGAAATTAAAAAATGTAAGCAATTTAAGGTGCTGTCACAGTAATTTTCACAGGTTGTGTGAATATAGTATATGCATACTGACCATCAATACTGTACTTATAACCAGGGATCACATAAGCAGTCCCAGCGCTCTTATAGCTCAGCGTACCACTATTACGATGCTGAGCCTGTTGAGCGGAAAGGACGATTAATTGGTTTGCATTTACTTGGCGTTGTTGACCATTTTGTGTGATCAGCGTTGTAGGGAAGTTTAAGTGATCTCCTACTTTTACTTGCGCTGTGGTCGCGGTCTTTAAGTCCACCACATAATCACTGGCAAACTGGCTATAATCGGTGGTTAAGCCATTTATTCCAGCCACATAATGTCGCTTAAAGCTATCAGCATCACGATAAGTCCACGGCCAAAAAGTAATCCCTCGATGTTTTGCAGCTTCGAGCAGTGACGGCTGTAGATTGCCAAAACTTGGATTAAAAGTTGAAGCATAACTCTGTGTCACACCCATTAGTTTTTTTACATCTTTGAGTACATTATCTGTTTTGGGCACATTACCAGTTAAAAACCCGGTTGAATATTCAGGTAAAATATTCTTCATACGCTTTATTTGTGCTGTATCAAAAGATATGGTGACCACTTGATCTTGAATACCATATTCTTCAATTTCTTTTTTCAATTGTGGAACAATTTTTTCATTTCCACTTTTGAGCTCAATGAAATGTACAATTTTTTTATTATTTTTAAATGCCTTAAAATACTCAGCCATAGTAGGTACAGCATAACCTTTAACTTGAGTTTTTAACTGTTTTACCTCAGCCAAGGTCATATCTTCAATCAGCCCCTTACCATTGGTGGTTCGATCCACTGTAGCATCATGCATAATGACCAAGTGATTATCTTTGGTAATATAGATATCATTTTCAACAGCATCAGCACCCAATTCAACCGCTCTTTTGGCTCCCTCTAAAGTATTTTCGTCTTCCAAACTTGGTACACCTCGATGCCCTACAACTAAAGGCTTACGTAACAGTGTTGCATAAGGCATCGCAGCTAATATGTTGTTATATAAAACACTATGCTCAGTTAATATACCATTTAAGCCAGAAACCAGTATTTGGCCCGCAGCTTGCATCGAGTTGGCCTGACTTTGTCCCCATACGGTCAACAAACGCTGTTGTAGATAGGCAACATTCGCCTTATTAATCAAGTGCTCAGGTAATATTACAATTCGTGCAAATGAACGGTTGGTCTTAAATACTATAGACTGTAAATCTTCACGACGACTCCCCCATTGACTCGCTTGACTTAAATCTAGCACTGTACGTGCATTGGGTACTAAGCCATGTGCTTTACGTAATAAATCTTCATTGTCAGAATATAAACTAATATCAGTTAAATCAGACTGTTCAGAAATTGCAGCTAATGCGTTCAGTGTAGCTTCATCTTTAATCGCCAATAACGGAATAACACGGCGCTGCGTATCAGATAAAAACTGCTGTAAACGTCCATGTTTTTGACCATTTTGGTCGAGCAAATTTAACTCAGCATCCAATGTAAATGCCCACTGGCTTGCGCGATCTGTATATAAATTCGTGCTATTACTTACACGTTGAATAATCGTAGGTGCAACAGAAACCTGAGTTGCAGCATCTTGTACATTCACCGCAGCATTTTGCAAACTTGGTAATTTTTCTAATTGTTCTGTCACCTTAATTCGGTCAACACGCATTTCCAATCCAGCCGTGGATAGACCAATACCACCTTGTCGCTGCTGCGTTGACATTTCTGCATCATGCAACAAAGCACCGTTTAAATATTGACGTACTCGATTACCTTGTACGATGACTGTGGCGGTATAGGTTCGATTTGGATCTATATTTTCAGTGTATGCGGCTGTTTCCATTACATTCCACTGATTATTTTCACGCAGAGCAAACTCAGTACCATTACTTGCTGTAGCAGCAGAGCGAATGGCAAATTGGTAATATGGATTTGGTGTGTTATTTGCTTGAGCAGCATTGGCACGATAAATGATGCTGCCCCAACGGCTACTGTTGTTGGCATTTAAGTAGGTAAACTCTACATCAACACGATAATCAGTATATTGTTGAGTTTTTTCTGGCAACATTACTGTTGTCATCTGAGTACTATGATTACGACCATCAATATATAAATGACCATCACGTACTTGCACTGTTCCAGGATTATTATCTATGACTTTCCAATCCGCAGGCAATGCTGATAAATTTTTAAAATCTTCAGAAAACAATAGCTTTGCTTGAGGTATTACTTCATCTTCAGGAACTGCCTCACCTGTTTCAGTTTCACCAGTACCTGCCCCATCACCAGGTTTGCTCGGAATTTCTGTCTGATGTTCATTTTGATCACTATCGCTATTATTACAGGCGCTTAGTGCTAAAATACTGAAAATTGAAAGTGCTAAAATTGAATATTTCATAAACGTGATCTTAAGCTTAACTTGAAAGACCCTACACTGTAGATTGAAGCTATTTCATTCATATTGAATAATTTTTACAGTATTTTGACTAATCGTAATACCGTGATATTGCTCTCATTTTATAAACATTAAATAAATTCAGTTAAAAATACATAAGGCCTTAATCTTGTAATCATTACATAGAACACTGCTATCCCCTCAATCACTATTTTAAAATCCCTAAAACGATTCAAATGCTGGGTTAACATTTTTATTGTTTTTGCTAGTAATTCTCATTATTATTACCATTAAATAAATACTGCTACACCCCACCAGTAAATATCTACATATTTATTGGCCTAAAAGGCCCCATTATGGATGTAATACTTGAAAAACAACTTTGGTTCAACAAAGTCTATAAAACCCACCAAAGTATTCTTCTTTCTTGGTTTAAACATAAATTACAGCATCATCACCAATCTGAAGACTTGAGCCAAGAAGTGTTTTATCGTGCGCTAAGAAGCCAATACAATTTTCTTGATATCAAAGAACCACAGGCTTGGTTAATGGGGATTGCAAAACATGTCATTATTGATCACTGGCGTCATCAACATGTTGAGCGCCTTTATCTAGATGCCCTGAGTCAAATGCCAGAACAATATGCACCTTCTGCTGAAGATGAAATTTGTATTCGTGAAACCCTCTACCACGTTCAATTGGTACTAGAGCGCATTCCAACTCGTGCTGCACAGGTCTTTTTAATGTCTCAACTTGATGGTCAAAATTATCGTCAAATTGCAGAACATTTACACATATCTGAAGCTACGGTAAAACGTGATATGAAACTGGCTTTTTTAGCTTGTCTTCGCGTCTATCATATCTAAAACTTTTACCATTCCCCCAAACTGAGCTACGATTCAAATGAAGATTGATAACTCTCTGCCCCTTTCAGAAGATATTATCAATCAAGCATGTGATTGGTTAGTTATTTTGCATTCGGGTGAGGCAAGCCCTGAACAGCTGCAACAATTTAAACAGTGGCAAGCACAAGATCCACGTCACGATCAGGCCATTGCTCAATTTAATCAACTCAGTTTGGGTCTTACGCAACTACCACCGCCACTACAACAGAAACAGCTTATTAAAACGCATCACCATTTGGAGCGTAAACTTAAACAATATTCACTCTATGGTTTGCTTATTATTTGCGGCTTGGCAATATCTTCTCAACTACCTTGGGCAAACTGGCGAGCAGACCAACATAGTGCCCTAGGTGAAGTCAAAGGTATTCGTCTTGAGGATGGGACTCAACTTGTTCTAGCAAGTGATACTTATATCAATATTCATTATGATCAAAGCAAACGCCAAATCGAATTATTACAAGGTGAAATCTATATTGAAACAGCGAAAGACCCACAGCATCGCCCCTTTAAGGTCAAAACGAGTGAAGGTCAAATTGAAGCTTTGGGTACACGTTTTAACATTCGTCAACAACAACAAAACTCACAGGTTGATGTGTATCAAGATGCTGTTGCAGTGTATCCAAAAGCCTTTTCACAGCGCTATGTGATTGAACAAGGGCAAAGTAGCAACTTCACTACACAACAGGTCAAAACCTCACCCAATACTCAGCTACAACAACCTTTTTGGACTCAACACATACTATGGGTTGAAAATCGGCCTTTAAAAGAAGTTATTGCTGAGCTCTACCGTTACCGTTCAGGACAATATATTCTCGCTGATGATATTAAAGATATTAAAATTTCAGGTGTTTTCTCTTTAAAAAACACCCAACAAAGCCTTGAAGCAATAGCCTCTAGTCACCAATTGAAACTTGACTTTTATAGTGACTATTTACTGCATATCAATAAATCTACAACAGTCAAATGAAATCCCGCAATGTGTATAGCTCGACCACATCACAACATGCATTAAGCAGAAGACTATAACAGATGAATTTAGTCGGATTTATCTGTTATAGTTTTTTTCTTATTTTTTGTATCTACACTTAAGTTCTTGATAAGTAGATAATACTAAGATCAGTGATATTAAAGAGCATTCATCATGAACAACAGCGAACCACAAGAGCAAAAAAAATCCGCCAAATATGCAGACAGCTCAATCTCAGATAAGGCATTTAAACGTGCAATTATTTGGTTCTGTATCTATTGCACTTTGTTTATTGTTGGTGTGATCTTTATGGTTAATGCTGATGGTCTCTCTATGGGCTAGTAATCTCGCTATTGAGTCTAAGGTCAGTCTTCATACTGACCCTTTGAATCTTTGCATAGGGATAAGCTGAATTTAGATCAACTTAAGTTTAGAATTTTTCATCAAAATCATCGGCTTTATACCGTAAATCGCGATTAGACTATAGGGTCTAAAGGTATTACTGTAGTCCAATGTCAAAACTTGAGCGCCAAAAACTTTCTCTGCCGTCTGGTCACAATAAACTATTATTACATTCTTGCTGTGCGCCCTGCTCAGGTGAAGTTATGGAAACCCTGATGGAATCAGGTATTGAATATTCTATTTTTTTCTACAACCCTAATATTCATCCAGTTAAAGAGTACCTTATTCGTAAAGAAGAAAATATTCGTTTTGCTCAAAAGCATAATATTGAATTTATTGATGCCGATTATGATACGGAAAATTGGTTTGCACGTGCGAAAGGCATGGAAAATGAACCAGAAAAAGGAATTCGATGCACTATGTGTTTCGATATGCGTTTTGAACGTACAGCGCTGTATGCCAGCGAGCATGGTTTTAGCTTAATTAGTAGCTCTTTAGGTATTTCACGTTGGAAAAATATGCAGCAAATCAATGACTGTGGTCATCGTGCTGCCGCACATTATACAGGTATACAGTACTGGGATTATAACTGGCGTAAAAATGGTGGTGCGGTACGTATGCTGGAAATTAGTAAAAATGAAGAATTTTACCAACAGGAATATTGTGGCTGTGTATATTCACTACGTGATACTAACCGTTGGCGTATGAAAAATGGTCGTGACCGTATTCAGCTTGGGGTAAAGTTTTATAGCAATGCAATGGATGAAGAATAATCTAATTCTGCCAAAATCAGGGCGCTTTATAGACTCATCAATATTTGCAGAGGGCGATTAATGATGAGGCTCATCCTGCAAATACCAGTTTTTCCAAGAGCTACTACCACGCACTTCAACTGGCACAGCTTCAATTAACTGTGCTTTTAATACATCTGTCTGCTGTACTGCCTTGGCTAAACGAGCTTTGACTGAATGTATACATTCACGATCACCAAACTCACAACGATCTAAAGATGTACCACCACAAGGCCCATTAGCCAAACCTTTGGGGCAAGTTTCGGGGCAAATATATAATGTATCTGCTAAACGGCATTGCCCACAGTTATCACACCCAACCACACTATGCTTACTAAGTAATTCTGTTTTTAATAATGCCTTAGCAGCAGGTTTTTTATTCCAAAAACCTCGATTAAAAATCATATGGCCAATACCACGACCCAATTTGGAGTTAAAAACAGTATCATGCATAAGATGTAATTGTTGATACTTTACAATTTGCCCTAAACTGACTTGCTGCGCATATTGTTGAACAATTGGCCGAAAACGCTCACCCGCCTGATCTTGCCATAATGTATGCCACATCTGCTGGCAGGAGGCTAAATCTAAATTGCGGTATTGTTCGATATAACTTTGTAATAGTTGCTGTTCTTCCGGTTTATGACAAGCTGACAAGTGTACACCAGCAAAGCCCAAATGCTGACAAATCAATATCTGTAGAGCACAACGTGCATAAACTCGTTCACTTAATCCAGCGGCTTTTTCTTGTTCTAAGAGCTTAATCATCTGTGGGGTAATTACAATACCAGCGACTTGTTGTTGCAACATAAACTTAGCACGTGCCAAACTCAGTGGCATTACACAAGCCAATAGTTTTTGTGAATAACAATGCTGCTGCAAAAAAGTCTGTAATTGTTGTAATGCTGCCATATCATAGCCTAGCTGACTAATAATAAAGTCTGCACCAGCCTTAATTTTCTTATGTAACTTAAAATACTGAGCATCTATCTCTGCTTCAGTATATTTAAAAGGATTAAATGCAACGCCAATACAAAAACCACCGTGTTGTTTTGCAGCCATCACGGCATTGACCGATTCTAAATAACGTGTTCGAGGAATGCCGCCCCCACCATCCTGATGCTGTTTGAGTTTATCACCAGTCAATAATAATAAATTGCGTAAAGACTGTGCCTCTGCTTGATGTAGAAATTGCTTAAACTCTGCAATATCACGCCCTTTACCAGCAAAATGTAGCAGTTTATCTATTTCATCTGGATAGCCTTTTACGGCATCTAAGGGTGCAAGATCATTATCGGTATGAACTCGATCGGCTAAAGTCATCACACTCGGAAAACCTGCAAAAGATGTAGTTACAGGATAGGTTTCTTTCAGTGATGTCAAATACTCAATCAACACACAAAATTGATTTTGAGCAAAAAATTGTGATAATTGCGACATAGATCAGCGCGAAACCCAAGGGTTTTAAGGAGGATAACGCGCTATTGTACCTAAATCACATTTAATAAAAAACCAGCTATTTTTACAACTGGTCTATTATTACATCGTATCAACGAGTTGATTTCACTTTCAAAGCAATTAAAATCGGTGAGTTTAATTTAAAAATCAAATGATGCCGATAACATATAAGTTCTTGGCGCGCCTAAAGCTAAATTTGATAATTGTGGCATTCCCCAATAGGCTTTGTTCGTCAGATTATGAATACTTGCACGCAGTGTCACAGGTAATTTACCTGCATCTAAATGATAACGTGCACCCACATCATAAACTGTATGACCTGATGCATAGAGGCTGTTTTCTTGATTGAGATACTGCTTAGAAACTGCCGTCATATTGGCAGTCAAGGTTAAATTTGGAACCAGTACTGTATCCCATTCTAAACCTAACTTGGCTTGGTTTTTAGCAAAACCAGTTGGCACATTACCTTGGTTAATACCAGCTTTCGTCTTGCTTAATTCTGGATCAAGTAGGGTTACTCCGCCCAAGACACGAACATCATGTAAAATATTACCAGCAAAAGACCACTCTACTCCTCGATTGCGCTGTTCACCATCAGATTTATAGTAGTTATCACTGTCTAAATAGAGATTCGGCTGGGTAATTTCAAATACAGATAAACTATGTTGGAAACGATCATATTCTAATTTGAGCCCTACCTCTTTTTGCTTAGTTTTTTGTGGTGCAAAAACTGTATCTGAGTTAAAAGCTGTTGCTGGTGCTTGTCCACCTTTAGATAGACCCTCAATATAATTTACATATATCGACATATAATCTGTAACTTTAAACACAATTGCAGCACCAGGAGTTATCGCACTCTGATCATAATTTTTTGCTGTGGTCGATGCAGTCTTCACCCGTTGATGACGTAATCCTAAAGTCAATTGTAAACGATCTTCCAAGGTCGATAGCGTATCTGCAATACCATAACTCCGTGTCTCTAGACTTGAACTAAACAAATATGGCAAATTCAATTCTGCTGGTTTACCCCACACAGGGTGATAGATATTTGTGGTGTTTCCTGCACCATGCACCACACGTTGACCATAATCATTTTGATCGTGTTGGTAGTAAGTTGCATTCATTACCCACTGATGAGCAATCTGCCCTGTATTGAATGTACCCTTTAAACCCACATCTGCCGATGTCTTTGCTAAATCAAAAGCCAATTGACCAATCGTATTGTCCAGCGTTCCCTTGTTATCTGTTACAGTAGAGAGCATTGTACCGTTATATTGATAGTCGGTTTTACTCTGGCCATATGCTGCATATATCATAAACTGATCATTTACGTCATATTCAGCACGTAACATGGCTCCTTTATCTTTACTGCGTACAAATGACCAATCAGGGTTAAGTAAAGTAGTCGGTTTAGGTGGCTTAGGTACAGTAATACCTGTAGCCAAATTAATTCCACGAGTCACACCATCTATGCGATCTTCGGCTGTATACAAATCAGCTGAAATACGCGCACGCTCACCACGCCAATCTAAGCCTAAAGATAAAAGCTCAGTCTTTTTCTCCTGATCATCAACAGCCCCTTGACCATCACGATAAACGCCATTCAAACGTACACCAAAAGCATTATTCTCACCAAAGCGTCTAGAAACATCAATATGCCCACCAAATTGTGAATCTGACATATAACTAGCGGTAAAACGATTCAGTGGCTGATCTCCAGCACGTTTGGTTTTTAAATCGACAGTACCTCCTATTGAACCCGCAGGTGGCATTCCATTTAGTAAAGCCGATGGGCCTTTCAAAACCGTAATCTGTTCAAACATTTCAGGTGAAGTTCGATAAAAAGGACTGATACCAAACATGCCATTCATAGACATATCACCCGAACTGGATGCAAAACCACGAATATAATAATTTTCTGACCAAGCACCAGTTACACCATTACTAAAAACCGATGCATCTGTTGCAGCAATAACATCAGTAATCTCTTGAGCTTGACGATCAGCAATATATTTATCGGTATAGGCTTGAGTTTGAAAAGGTGTTTCACCATATTTTTTCTCTCCCAAAAAGCCTACATGACTGGTATTTGCCAACTGTCCTGCTAGTGGCTGTGCAGACTCCGCCTTTAAAATGATGGTTGGGAGTATAACTCGGTCTTGCTCCCCTCCATTGCTTGGTATAGTCACTATATCTGCATCAACTGGGTTTTGAGCAAATACAACTGAAATAGGTAAATACAACCCTAAACTTATCAGCAGTTGTGCAGCACCTAAACGACTTAACTTAAAGCCTTTTCCTGCTGATTTTTGCAGTGTTAGCTGCACTTGGTTTAAACAATTTTGACGATATTGCATCACGAAATTCCATTCCTTTAGGCACAGCTTTGCCCAGCATGCGATTTGTAAAAACAAAGCATGTGCGTATTTAATTCAATAAATTTATGTTTTTGGCTGGATTAGATCTGGCTATAAACGAACGATATTACAGATAATGAAAAGTTCAATTAATTCATTGCTGATACCCCTTCATGACATCGTCAATAATAATATGCATCGAGGTTGGGCTTGCTGCTGTCGTGTACCATGCATCGGCATCAACAAAAACCACTTTGCCACTTTTCCAAGCCTTCGTTTGACGAAGCAATGGATTACTTACTTGTTCTGCATTAATTGTGGCACGGCGCTCCATCACAGCAGTGCGATCAACAATAAATAAAATATCTGGATCAGCCTGTTGAATAAACTCACTAGTAATTGGCTGGCCATGCAAACTCGTATCAACTGCTGTACTTGCAGGCTTGACCCCAAATGAATTAAAAATAAAGCCATAACGTGACTGCACACCAAAATGACTAAAAGCACCATTATTATGTAACACCACTAATGCTTTCTCGCTTCGATTGGCTGTCATCTGTTGTACTTGACTGATTTTTTTATCCAATAGCGCTACCATTTCAACAGCACGTTGTTTACGATCAAAAATTGCTCCCAAACTAAGAAGGTGAGCCTTAATCATTTCAATATGATGTTGCTGACTATTATTAAAATTAATGTCGTAATGCACTGTTGGAGCTATTTCAGATAGGGTCTGATACTGATTTGCCTGTAAGGGGGTAATAAGTAGTAAATCTGGTTTAAGCGCATAAATACGTTCCATATTTGGCTGCACAATTGCACCTAAATCAATCACCGTAGCATCGTTTTTATACTGTGTTAAAAAATGAGGGACATAATCCTTTGGCATCCCTGCAATTTTCACTCCAAGTTGATCTAAAAAATCAGCCTCATTCATATCCAAAACTGCAACTCGCTGTGGACGTTGTTGAATAATCGTTGTGCCAAGTTGATGCTGAATTTTGACTGGCTGAGCCCATTGTTGTATCGCTTGTTGCTGTACTGCTGGTTGCTTTTCACACCCTAGCAACATCACAGTTGAAAGCGTAGTCATGACCCCGACTAGAAATTTAAGTTTCCTGTTCATTGCACTCTCTTTTTATCAATTAAAATAACTACAGTAATAACCGTGTTGCCCATGCTGAATGGTAAAATTCAGCTCGTATAAATCTCCTAACAGCTTTGCAGTAATAACCTGTTGAGTTGGTCCGCTAAAACATAATTTGCCATGTTTCAATGCAACAATATGGTCAGAATAATTTGCCGCAACATTAATATCGTGTATAACCAAAATCACTGTGCGGCCTTGCTCATCACATAATCGGCGCAATGCTCGCATCAATTGCACAGCATGTTTCATATCCAAGTTATTCAATGGTTCATCGAGCAATAACACATCCGTTTGTTGGGCAATGGTCATTGCTAAATATGCCATTTGACGTTGTCCACCACTAAGCTCATCCACATAAGCATGCCGCAATGGTTGTAAGTCTAAAAAGTCTAGGGATTCAGTAATGACCTGATGATCTTGTGCATTTAGGTGACCTTGACTATGTGGAAAACGACCGAATGCAACCAATTCTTCAACGGTCATGCGTAAATTCAGGCCGGGTGATTGTCTTAGAGTCGCCACCCGTTTGGCGTATTCAGCTTTACTGATGTGGGCAATATTGCGTTGTCCCAATGTGATCTGTCCCTGATCAGGAATTGATAAATGCGCTAACATCATCAATAAAGTTGATTTTCCTGCACCATTGGGTCCAATCAAAGAAGTGACCTGTCGTATTGGAAAATCAATATTAATTTCATCAAGTACAACTTGGCCTCGATATGCTTTGTAAATATGATGAGCAGAAATCATGTCATTCCCCGAGTACGTAGAGCCAACAGCAAAAAATACACTCCACAAACCAAATTAATTAAAATACTGATGGTCGTTTTATAATTAAAAATATGTTCAACCAAAATCTGCGCTAACAAAAACACAGTAATAGCCAGTAAACTTCCCATCAACAAAGTCCAATAATGTTGAAAACGACCAGCCAAGGCATAAGTAATGTTGGCAATAAATATCCCCATAAATGCAGTCGGCCCAATTAAACTGGTCGAGATAGCAACTAATATTGCAATAATCGCCAAACACCTACGCATTAACTTGTCATGATCAAGTCCTAAAGATTGTGCTTGTTCAGCCCCTAAGAGCAAAACATCAAGTAAAGAAAATGTATGGCGTCCCCAATATACAAACGCAGCTACAGCTAAGCTGGCGTAAAGCAAAGTCTCTGGTTGTGAACGATTGAATGAGGCATAACTTAAACCCTGAAAAATCGAAAACTCACCTGGGCTTATTTTTAGCTGCACAAATTGTGTGATTGTGCCAAAGAGCAAGGTCAAAACTAAGCCACATAACAGCAGTTGAAATACATTCTGCTTTACATGGGGCAATAACCAGTGTTGTATTGCCCATGAATACAACAACATCAAAAAGATGGATAAGAAAAAGTGACCATTTAGCCCTAACCAGAACAGTGTTTGAGTCCCAAATAGAAACAATAACAATACTTGCCATAGCAAATAAATCGCCTCATAGCCCATCACTGCTGGCGTTAAAATACGGTTTCCCATCAAGGTCTGAAAAATGATTGCTGAAAAAGCAATACAAATCCCTGCAAGTACAATAGTGGCTAAGCGTAATAATCGCCGTGGAATGACATAATCAAAATCCATATCAGCATTAAAAAAGACAAAAAATAGTGCTAACCCAACGACCAACGTAGAAATACCAATATACCGCGCGCGCAGATGCTTCTTGCTTTGTTGTAATGTTTGAAAAGTAATGTTCAGATTCATGTACGTATCCTTCTAAAAATGAGGATAAAGAACAGTAATCCACCAACACCACCTGCAGTTAATGCAATTGGAACCTCAAAAGGATAAAGAATTAAACGCCCAACAATGTCACAAAGCAAAAGTAAGCTCGCACCACCTAATGCCACAATCGGTAAGGTTTTTTTCAGGTTATCACCGTATTTCATTGCAACTAAATGCGGTACAACCAATCCAACGAATGGAATTGCCCCAACGCTGATCACACTAATAGCAACCGTTGTAGCCACAATGAGCAAACCTATAACAGCCATCGCGTTATAATTCACACCTAAACTAGAAGCAGTATCATTGCCCATACCAATCACAGTAAAACGCTGTGCGAAGATATAACTTAAAATCACCATCGGTACGATGATATACATCAATTCATAATGACCCTGGACGACTCTAGAGAAGTCCCCCAATAACCAGCCTTGCATACTCTGCAACATGTTATTTTGATAGGCATAAAACTCAGCTAATGCCGCCAAAATACTGCCATACATCAAACCAATTACAGGTATAAGTAAGCTATTGCGAAACTGAATGCGCTGCACAATAGCGATAAAAATTAAACTAGCAATAAAACAAAAAGTGAGTGCAAATAACATTCTGCCCATCATACTGACATCAGGTAATAGACTTAGCGCAACCAACACACCCAACCTTGCTGCATCTAATCCACCCGTTGTACCAGCCTCAACAAAACGGTTGCGTACAATCTGCTGTAAAATCACACCACAAATTGCTAGCCCAACTCCTGTTAAAATAATGGCAAATAACCGAGGCAAACGGCTTGCAGTTAGTATTAACCAAGTTTCACTTGAAAAATTAACCAACTCTGACCACTGTAATTGCTGAGCACCTAATATGAGTGACAACATACTCAATAAGACAAAGCCCAATAGAAATACAATCGGCATCAAGATGAACCCTCAGCAGCTAATGCCCCTATATGCCAACCTTGTAGCTGATGACTTTGTTGGACAAAATGCCAATAATCACCTTTGATTTGGCTGAGTTCTGTTGCCGTTCCTTGTTCTGTTATTTGGCCATTTTTGAGTACAACAATTTGGTCTGCATTAACAATTGTAGATAACTGATGAGCAATGACTAAAATTGTTTTTTGCCCACGTAACTGTTGGAGCAAATCACTAATCATGGCTTGATTTTCAGTATCTAAAGCAGCTGTGGCTTCATCAATAAGTAAAATAGGCGCATCTTTGATCAAAGCACGAGCGATGGTCATCCGCTGCCGCTCACCACCCGATAAGCGCCCACCACCCTCACCGACCATGCTATTCAAGCCCTCTGGTAATTGAGCAAGCAAGTCACCTAAACCCACCTGTGTTAATACATGCAACATCTCTGTTTCAGTTGCATCGGCTCTCCCAATACGCATGTTGTCTGCAATACTCCCCGCAAACAAATAGTTATCTTGGAAGATTTGACTCATCTGTGAACTTAATTGTGCAGAGGGGAATTGTTTAACATCTATGCCCCCCACTAGCACTTGCCCCTGATCCACATCGTAAAAACGAGCAACCAATTGAGCGATGGTACTTTTGCCAGCCCCTGAGGCACCAATAAGTGCTGTCATACTGCCTGAGGCAATATTTAAATTAATTCCTTCTAGAACAGGTGGGAGAGTTCTATCATAGGAAAAATATACATCTTTAAAGCAAATCGAATGATCAACAAGTCGTTGTGTCTTTACACCTTCTGCTAAGGCATGTTGGTCAAAAATAGCTTCAATACTGGCAAGTTGTGCAGCACCACCACGTAAAACCTCACTATAACTTGCGACCTCAGTCACAGCTTCAATAAAACGGCAAAGTAATAATAAAATGATCACTACACTAATGACATCAGCTAACACCAATTGATCACTCGGAATGAGTACCAAAGCCATCAGTGCCAATAGCAATAATCCTGCAAAAATAATTTGGATTACCCAAGTGTTTAATACAGCAGCACAAGAAGATAAAACAATTAATTTAAATGCAGATTGGCGTTGTGTATCAAAGGCTTGATCCAAAAACCGACGACTCGTGCCCTCGCCATTGAATGCACGGAAAATAGATTGTGCTTGGGCAAATTCAACAATACGTTGACTGGTAGATGCAAAATTATGCTGATAGCTGGCATCTGTATAACTGGAAATTTTTACAGTTAAATAAAACACCATACCCAATATAGGCAAAGCCAGTAAACTCATTAAACCCAACTGTGGGGAGTAAAAAAATAATGCAATCACCATTACCACTGGTGTGATTAAACTGGTCAATAACGGGGTAAAAACATGTGCTGGCAACTGAGCAATCGACATCATTCCCTGATTAACAATATGATTAAACTGCGTCTTATTCTGCTGATTAAACCAACCTACTGGTAAAGTAGCGACATGCTCCCCCAAACGTAAACGTGCACCAGCAAGTACAGCAATACCTACTTTTATACCTTGCTGTTCAACCACACGACGTAGCCACCAACACATGGTGATACAAATAATGATTAATAATAAAAATATTTCAATATACGAATATGCACTCTGTAGCACCTTTGCAAGTAATACAGCTAACAGCACCATACTCAATCCACAAAGCACAGCATACACGGCGGTAAGGACAAGATAACGATAGAAAATATAACAATCATTGCCTAATAATTTGGAAAATGTTTTAAACATTAGGCTTCTCCATTTGCTGTTGACTACGATGTATCCATAACTGAGCATAGCGCCCGTTTTGTATCAACAATTCATCATGTTTTCCTTGTTCAACAATATGACCTTGATCTAGCACTACAATCTGATCAGCATGTATGATCGTGTCTAAACGGTGAGCAATCACCAATAATGTTCGACCATGAGCAAATCGAGCCAGTGCCTGTTGAATAGCGATTTCATTTTCAATATCCGCTGCTGCTGTCGCCTCATCAAGAATCAATATTGGCGGATCAAGTAAAATTGCCCGAGCTATACTGATGCGTTGCCGTTCACCTCCAGACAGCGCAAGATCGGCCCCAAGCACAGATTGATATTGCTTAGGTAAAGACATAATACGCTCGTGAATATTGGCAGCCCGTGCAGCAGTTTCAATTTCTGACTGTGTTGCTCCAGCACGACCCAATGCAATGTTTTCAGCAATTGTGGCGTGAATAAGTTTTGTTTCTTGTAAAACAAAACCCAGATGTTGATATAAATAACAGCTATCAATGTGCCGAATATCAACACCGCCCAAACGAATTGTGCCTTCAGTTGGATCAAAAAAACGGAGCAACAACTGGGCAAGCGTTGATTTTCCTGCACCAGATGGCCCGACAATTGCGGTGACTGTACCTGGCCTTAAACATAGTTCAATCTTGTTTAAAACACTTTGTTCTGTATAGGCATAACTAACTTGCTCAAATTGCACAGTATAGTCCTGAACTAGTGCAGTTTGATTAGGCTGTAACTGCACTAATGAAGGTGTATCAAGCAAATCTAATATGCGCTGTGCCGCAGCTTGGCTCCCTTGTAGATCGTGTAAAAGCGTATGCAATAATAAAACAGGAGCGCAAATTGCAGGTGCAATCAACACAAAAGGTACAACCTCAATAGCTTGCATCCAGCCCATAGAGCTCATCACTGTTGCAAAGAAAATCACCACGCCAAGCACAGTAACAGGTGCAACCATTGCATGGGCATGCGCCATCGATTTTACTAATGGTCGAGTGAACTCACGAAATGCTTGTGCAAAGCCCTGCACAGCTTGCTGATAACCAATCGTTGCTTGCCCAGTTTGAGCAAATGTTTTTACAACAGGAATGGCTTGTGTCAATTCAACAGTTGCACTATTCATTTGCCCCAAATGTGCAGCAAAATCTCCCATATGAGCTGTACTACTTTTCATGGCATGTCGTAAAAATAATAAAAAACCCAGAAAAGGAAGAAATGACAGCAATGCCAAACGCCAATCCAACACAAACAAATAAAATGCAGCGATCAACAATGTGCCAAACGCACGTCCCACGGCAGGATAAAAATGTGCTGTTAAACTATGCAATGAACTAATATCGTCCTGCATTGCCTGTTTCACTTCACCAGCGCTTCGAGCGCTAAACCATCCCAATGGAACTTGTGTCAAACGCAAAGTAATTTGTTGTTGGAGCTGTGCTGTGATTCTATGATCTGCAAGATGTGCAAAGAACTCAGCTGCAGTAATTGCGAATACACCAAGCAATAAACTCCCAACTGCAACAACCATTAGCACCATGAGATTACTGTAGTGATCTACCCAATGAGTTGTCATTCCCATATATAAACCTTGAATCAACCACGCAATAAGTGCCAAAGGCAGCAGGCTAAGTATTGCGCCCAAAGCAGAAAGCAACGTAGATCCAACAAGTTGTTTTTGTATTGGAGCTAATATGCATCCCAATGCACTTTTGCGCTGCTGTTCCTTTAAACCTTGTTCACTCATATCACTCTGCTTCCTTTGGTTACTTATTCAAAGTTGAATCTCTGTACTTACCCTTATGGGCATCGCAAATGTTTACTTGACTATTTACGAATGGTAATGAGAATCTATATCAATAGAATTAGTTGCATTGTAGTAAACTAATTAAATAAAGTAAACGGATTTGACCCTCCATCAATGACATGGCAACATGCAAAAATTAAATTTAGGAGTAAATATGCCCACGCTCACCAAGCAGGTTTCTCGTGGACGACCTCGTACCATTACCCACGAACGCATCATGAATGCAGGCATTAACATTGGTTTATTAAATATTACTTTTGTGGGAGTCGCTGCTGCGCTTGGTGTCAGCCATATGGCCCTATACAAGCATATTTCCAGCTTAGAAGAATTAAAGTATTTAATTGCTGAAGAGATTTTTTTACGTTGGAAAATTCCACAACCAGAAAACAGTACAAAAGTTGCCCTCCATGATTATTTAATTATTTTTATGCATTCATTACGAGAGTTGGTTAAATCTAACGCAGGTCTAACGCCCTATTTAATCCGTCGTTTAGCCTCAACACCATCTATGGTGGCAAAAATTGAACATCATCATCAAACTGTTTCATCTGCCTATCATTTAACCATCGAGCAAGCACGTTGGCTCAATGCAACTATTGCCTTTCATTGTATTGCTGTTGCAGATACTATTTATTCTGTTGCAGGTAAAGAGCCGATTAAAGATGCTCAACGAGCAGATGAAGAAGCTGAAATGGAAGCTGAATTTGTACAAAGTATGCGAGCATTAATTATTGGTGCATTACACATGATTAACGATAAAAAACATGATGGCGAATAGATATTGAACAAAAAAAGGGGCGTGTTGCCATATACACGTACCCGAAATTACTTAAACGCTTAAAATACAGCTTAATAAGCTCAAATATGTAGTCTAGGTACTCTGAGTATCTGCCACATACATACGAATCAGCTCACCACCATCTTCTTGAACCATGGTTAAGAATTGCCAACCACATTTTTCATAAAAAGTTTCGTGATCTGTCACTAAATAAAGTTTGTCGATATTCATTGTTGCAACATCTTCACGAGCACAATCCAATAATTGGGTAGCAATGCTCTTGCCGCGGTATTTATCTTCGACAAATAGCGCACATAAATTAGGGGTCAAATCTGTGCGTTCATGAAAATCATTGTCAATAACACCACAGCCCGCTACGATATTTTGCATTGCATCAATCACAATATACCATTGTGGGACGCCATTTTTTTGTGCAATAGATTGTTGAATACTGTCTTGATACACCTCTACAGGCATTTGCCATTTTTGTGCAAACCAAACTGCTGCCTGAGATAAATACTGCGGAAAATCTGCTAACTTCACTATTTCCATGACCACTGAACTCACTATGTACCACACGACTTTTATTCGGCATAAAGCATAATCAAGTTTTATGGAGATTTGATTTGTTGATTGTGGAGTTTTGATGGATTGTAAATAAAATCACAATGTTAGCCCTTTCAGTCAGATATTATCTCCCCCATGATCATGTATGAAATATTTATTAGATCTGTACGTCTAGATCATCAAATGCTTCTAGCCCCTGACCTTGAGCAACAAGTTCTGTATAGTGTTTCACCCGTGCTTCATCAATCACTGAACTACTCATCCCTGCTTTCCAATAGCCAAATACTCGGACGTCTGTTCTAGCAAGTTGCAGTTGTTTAAGAGCATACTCACGAATTTGACGTGCTTGTTGTCGTTCACATGCAGCCCAAAGTGTAATTTCCTCTGAAGCTTTAAATTGTGTCAATGCGATTAACAATTCGGATTGAACGCTATTTTCTTGCAGTAACACATGATAATTTACATCTTGAAGTATTGGAAACTCTTGTATTAACGTTACTTCTGCCGTTGCGACAAAAATCTCTGCTCTCACATGCTTAGGCCACTGCTTTAACATGGCATAAACCGCAGGTAGTGCAGTATCATCAGCTAAAATAATACAGGTCTTTTGGCTTTCCCAATGAGGATTAACATGTATTCGAGGGCCTGTTAGCGAAACAATCGACCCAACAGACAATGTATTCAGCCATCGCATTGCTGGGCTTTGACCACCATGTAATACAATATCAACCTCTATCTGCTGGCTTTGTGGATCAAAATGACGAACTGTATATATTCTTGATAATGGACGACCATTATGTTGTTGTTCAACATCAATGCGTATTGCAAGATTCGGTAAACACCACTGTGCAATCTGTTTCGTATCTATTTTCCCATACACACGTACAATGGAATCATAGGGTTGTGTGATTGCAGTTATTGTCATTACAGTATGCTGCATACCATTCATATGATCATCTTGTTGCAATAATTCTGTGTCTTGTTGACGCATAAGTTACTCGCTTACTCTTTTTTACAGACTTGATAGCAAAATACCCATGTATCCAAGCATAACATATTTATTAAATGATTATCATTTACTTTTAATTTTTGGTTTTTCTCATGGGTTTATACCATTCGGCTTGTGAAGACAATACGACTCAACACTTGCGGACTTAGCACTATTGCCCACTTTAAAACAGGTTCAACACCTTGGGGAATCAAATCAGTTGAAAAGTTAAAGTAAGATTAAAATAGACAAAAAAAAAGCCACACTCTGGGAAGTGTGGCTGAAAGTTTAGCTCTTCATGTTCTGCATTGTAATGCAAATAAGTTCAATTATTCCTTTAGTTTTTAGAACACTTTATCCCAAATATCAAACGACGAATTAAACATGTTCAATGTTTAATTCTGTGAATCTGGTTTATCCAAACTTTCATATAGTACATTGGATAATCGATAACTATGTGCGATCAAACGATCCATCCAACGTTGCGCTGCCAATAATTCCAAGCCTTTTGCAGCATTCAATTGATGCAATTCACTATATTCCATTAACTTAGAACGAATCTCTGCACGGTGATTACTGGTCCATTTTTTCAGGTTATTGAGTTCATCTTTTAGATGGGTAATCTGCTCAGGATCGGTAAGATGTCTACCATCTTCAATATAAGACTCAACAATATGAACATAATCTAGGGCAAGTTGATAAACCATTGGCTGGGTACGAAGTAAAATGCCATTTTCTGTATGTTCTAAATCACTACGTAATACCCGAACATATATCATAACTCTTAAAAGTGCTAAGAAACTGGTTTTCAGCTCAGAATGTCCAACTAAAACAACTTTCTCCAGATACTCCTCAACCTGAGCAATCACATGATCAAGTTCATCTAATTGTTTTTGCTTAGGAACAATCCCTTCTTTGAGTAAGTGTATAAATATATACAATATTTCAAAGAGACAATAATGTACCACTGTCCTTGCCGATTGTAATGCTGCACTAGGCACTTGCAAACTTGCCTCATCTAAACAGGCTAAAATTGAAGGTGAATCATCTGGCAATAAATGAATAATCAATACTTCTAGTTGTTTAATCAACGGCATAAAAATCATCGCACCAACCACACTAAAAGCGGTATGAAATATTGCCAGTAAAACAACTAAATCAAAATCGTGAAAAAATGAGACCTTCTCAGTCAGGCCAATAAACAATGGGGCAACAACAATAAAAGCAACAAGTGCACTAACAATGTTAAAAATAACATTAACAGCCACAGTACGCTTTGCGTTAATTGATGCTCCAATTACTGATAATACCGTTATGCTTACTGAACCAACGTTTTGCCCAATAACCATAAAGATCGCTTGTGGAAAATCAATTGCGCCACTGGCAAGTGCGGCCATGGTTGCGGTAATGGCAGCGCTTGACGACTGTAGAACCATCGCCATCACAATACCAATAAAAACCAACACAATTTTTGACCAAAACCCAGTATAAGCAAGCAAGCTAAAATCGCTCTGCTGAGAAAAACCAGCCATTGCCACTTGTAAAACATCAATACCGTAAAAAATTAAACCAAAACCAGCAACCACCAAACCAAATAACGCCATACGATCTTTATAGAGCAATTTAATAATTGCCCCGAAAGCAATAAGGGGTAAGGCAAACATCGAGATGGAAAACTTTAATCCAATGAAGGCAACAATCCAGCCTGTACTGGTTGTACCAATATTAGCACCAATAATGATGCCAATCGCCTGTGCGAAAGTCAGTACACCCGCACTAACAAAACCAATCGTTGCCACTGTGGTTGCGGTAGATGAGTTTACGAGTATTGTTAAACCAATACCCGATAACATTGCTTTAAATTTATTTGCAGTAAACTTGGTTAATAATGCTTTTAATGTATTTCCAGCAAGTGATTTAAGGCTATCCGTCAATAATGTCATGCCGATTAAAAATAAACCAACACCCCCACATAACTCTGCCAAAATTTGCAGCATGTTATATCCTCTACATCAATTTATCTTCATTTTTTTATTAAATAAAAAGCAAGCTATAAATATCACAGCTTGCTTTATAAAATCGATCAAGCCATGGTATGAATCGTGTCTTTAAAGCGTTTCCATGCCACGTAGAAAAATACTGAAGCAATGGCAATTAAACAAAGAAACGACGGCCATACAACATCAAATCCAGCATTACGGTAAAGAATAGCTTGAGCCAAAGAAACGAAGTGTGTTGTTGGTGCAAGTAACATAACGTGTTGAACAAACTCAGGCATACTTTCTCTTGGCGTTAATCCACCTGATAACATTTGCATTGGGATTAAAACCAACATCATTAACAAACCAAATTGAGGCATCGATTTTGACACGGTTGCCATATAAATACCCATTGATGTTGTTGCAAATAAGGTTAATAAAGCTCCAAAGAAAAATAACAGCAAACTACCATCAATCGGAACATGTAGTACGCCCTGTACTACAACTTTAATACCGACAAAGGCCGCAATCATCACCACCAAACTCATTGACCAAACTTTAGCCAACATAATTTCAAATACAGTAACGGGCATAACCATCAAATGTTCAATCGTGCCATGCTCACGCTCACGAATGAGGGCAGCTCCGGTTAAAATAATCGATAGCATGGCAACATTATTAATAATCTGCATAACGCTACCAAACCACTGTGCATTTAATGTGGGGTTAAAACGCGCACGGAGTTCTAAATCTACGGGTAATACAGTAACTTGACGATGACGCTGCAAATATTCATTCACTTCCGACAGTACAATCTGCTGAATATATCCAGCACCAGACAATGCTTGAGACATACGTGTTGCATCGACATTGACTTGCACAGATGCAGGATTACCTGCCAACAAATCTTTTTGAAAGTCGACAGGTATATTTAAAGCGAAGGTAAATTGTCCTGCATCCATACCAGAATCCATTGCATTGAGTTCTGTACTCTGCGCAATAAAGTAAGGTGGAACAAATGCAGAAGAAATCCGTTCAGATAAAATCGAGTGATCTTCATCTACAATTGCGATTGGTGCTTTGTTCAGACCATCAGGTACGGCTGTGGCTGCTGTATATACCGATATAGTAAAGGTATATAAAATCAGCACCAACATGATCGGATCACGCCACAGACTCCAAAGCTCTTTACAACCGAGTTGATAAATATTTTGTAGTTTTGCTCTAATCATGTTAACGCTCCTGTTTCTTTAATAAGGCAATCGCAGCAAACATAATCACAGGCACCGATAAACTCATCAGCCCTATTACTCTGTGCAAATCATCAAAAGATAAGCCCTTATTAAAAATTCCTCGGCTAATATTTACCATGAATGTTGCAGGATAGATTTCACCAAACCAACGTCCGAAGCCATCAAGTGACGAAACTGGGTTAATAATACCTGCAAACTGCATTACAGGAATTAAAGTACCAATCATGACCAAGAACATTGCTGCAATCTGACTTTTTGTAATCGTAGATGCCAATAACCCCATACCTGTTGCAAAAATAACAAAGATTAATGAAGCAAAGGCTAAGGTTAAGAAACTGCCTTTAATTGGAACATCAAATAAGGTGACAATAATGCCGCACATGAGCAAATAGTTCAGCATGGCCAAGACCACATAGGGCAATTGTTTACCAAGTAAAAATTCACTACGTGTTACGGGTGTCACATAAAGGTTAACAATCGAACCTAATTCTTTTTCACGGACCACCGATAAAGCCGTTAACATTGCTGGAATAAGCAATAATAACAATGGAAAAACAGCGGGTGCCATTGCTGGAAGACTTTTAATATCTGGGTTATAGCGAAAACGGGTTTCCACATTCACTTTTGGCGTCAGTTTATAACCACTTTTCTCTAAAGCTTGTTGCATTAACCAATAAGTATGAATACCTTGTACATAGCCTTTAATGGTCTCGGCACGTGTTGGCATTGCACCATCAATCCATACCCCAATTTTGACATTTTCACCACGATAAACATTGCGTGCAAAATCTGGTGGTATTTCAATCGCTAAGGTAATATCCCCACTCCGCATCCGTTGGTCAATTTCATCGTAATTATGTAAGGGGGCTTTCTCAATAAAGTAACGTGAACCCGCAAGCCCCATACTATAATTTTGACTCAATCCACTATGGTCTCGGTCTAACACTGCATAAGTCAGATCTTCAACGTCTAAGGTGATCCCATAGCCCATAACTAAAAGCAGAATAATCGAACCCAGTAATGCCATAGTGGCACGAATTGGATCTCGAGCAAGCTCCAAAGACTCACGCCATGCATAACTAAATAACCGTTGGAAACTAAAGCTTTTTAGTTTTTCAGTCTCTCGTTCGCTCGGATCTTTTAAGGTCATGCTTTCTGAAATATCGTCTGTTTCACCTTGTGTCCCAGCACCCGCATCAATTAGATAACCAATGAAAGCTTGTTCAAGATTTTCTGCATGACGGTTTTTAATTAACTGCGCAGGTGCAGCGCTATCAAGTACACGCCCTGCATGCATCATGGACATACGATCACAACGCATTGCTTCATTCATGAAATGCGTTGAAATAAAAATCGTTACCCCATCATGACGAGATAAATTGATCAAATGCCGCCAAAAATTATCACGTGCTATCGGGTCAACCCCAGAAGTGGGTTCATCTAAAATCAGAATTTCAGGATTATGCACCAAAGCGACAGCTAAAGATAAACGTTGACGTATACCCAATGGTAAATCATCTGGTAAGTTATCTTGTACATCAATGAGATCAAATCGCTCTAACATTAACTGAACACGTTCCTCAATGTGTTCAACTGGCACATGAAATAACTTGGCATGTAAAACCAAGTTTTGCATGATGGTCAATTCCCGATAAAGTGAGAAAGCCTGTGACATATACCCAACACGACGCCGTGTTTCAATGTTACTGCCTTCTACAGGCTGACCAAACAACCATGCTTGACCCTCTGAAGCCTCTAACAAACCTGTGAGCACTTTCATTGTGGTTGATTTACCACAACCATTGGAGCCTAAAAAGCCAAATATTTCACCACGTTTAATCTTAAAGTTAACATGATCTACTGCTGTAAAATCACCAAATTTAACAGTCAGATTTTCAGCTTCAAGCGCATATTTTTCGTCGTCAGAGGTTTCAAGTTTTGGAATAACAACTGGCTCATAACCCTGCTTTTTTTCATCTGGCAATAATTTAATAAAGGCATCTTCAAGATTATCACTCTGCGTTTGAGTCAATAATTCTTGCGGTGTACCCGTTTTTAAAATATTGCCATCGTCCATCATGGCCAACCAATCAAAACCCTGAGCCTCATCCATATAGGCCGTAGCAACAATCACACTCATCTGTGGCCGAACCTGACGAATACGATTGATCAACTCCCAAAATTGGGCACGAGCCAAAGGGTCTACCCCAGTCGTAGGTTCATCCAAAATAAGAAAATCAGGATCATGAATTAAAGAGCAACAAAGACTCAATTTTTGTTTCATCCCGCCCGATAACTTCCCAGCAGGACGGTCTAAAAACCCACTCAGCCCAGTGCTTTTCGTTAATTCATCAATTCGTTTACGTCGTTCTTCGGCATCATGACCAAATAGACGAGCAACAAATTGTAGATTTTCTTCAACGGATAAAGTTTTATATAAATTTTTTCCTAAACCTTGCGGCATATAAGCAATATATGGGCACACCTTTTTGCGATGCTTTTTATTGGCAATATCGCCACCTAAAACCATCAATGTGCCTTGCTGTACAATTTTCGCACCGGACAACAGTGCCAGTAGGCTAGATTTACCTACTCCATCTGGACCAATTAAGCCAATCATGCAACCCGCAGGCAGCGTTAAACTAATATTCTTTAACGCTTCTGTTTTGCCATATTTCAGGCTGACATTTGTAATTTCTGCAACAATCGATCCAGGCATAGATTGTTGTTTTATCATTGGACTTTATTCTCTAAAAAAGCAGGCCATGCAGCTTTGTCATCAATTTTAATATAAGCCATACCTGGTAAACCTGTTTTTACCTGTTCAATATGTTTATTTAATAAGGCTGGGTCAATTTTAGCTTTAACACGGAACATCAGTTTCTGTCTTTCACTAGCTGTTTCTACAGATTTAGGTGTGAACTGTGCTGTATCCGCAACCATAGACACTTTGGCAGGTATAACTATATTTTTAGCCGCATCTAAAACAATACGTACCTCAGTACCAATTGCAACGCGACCAGCAACTGTTTCAGGCAAGAAGAATGTCATATACACATCTGATAAATCGATAAGATTTAATACACGGCCACCTGCTGCTAACATTTCACCAGGCTGAGCAACTCTAAACTGGACACGTGCTTTTAATGGTGCTTTTAGCTGTGCATCTTCAATATCAAAGTTAATGCGTTCGATACTCGCTTTAACTGCATCTACTTTTGAACGTGCACTCAAGACTTGACTGCGAGAAGCGACTACCGCGCCCTCAGCACTTTGTACTTGTGCTTGTGATGCAGCAAGAACAGCACTGTACTGTTGAACAGCTGCTCGTTCGTCATCAAGTTGTTGCTTAGATGAAGCCCCTTCTTTAGCCAAAACCTCAGTACGTGCTAAACGATTTTTAGCAGCCATTAACTCAGTTTTACGCTGTAAGACCATTGCCTCAGCTGCTGCTTTTTCACTTATACGCATTGCCACTTGTGCATCGGCAGTTAAGACTGCTTCCTCAGCTTGTCGCTGTTGCGCCTCTGTTTCACGTAATTGTGCTTCTAAAGTTGAAATTTTAATTCGTGCCAACACCTGACCAGGCTCTACAAAATCACCTTCTTTTACCAGCACATCTTCAAGCTGCCCTGCAAATTTACTGGCAACATTAATTTCAGTCGCTTCAATTCGACCATTACCACTAACCAAGCCGTCATTGTCAGATTTATGCGTATATTGCCAAATAAAATAAGCTGCAATACCAATGACTACAACTGCCGCCGCAATAGATATTTTGTTAATTTTCATATTTGTCTAACCATGTATATTTTTAAAGATCAACAATTTAAGATTGTTGGGCAACAGTCGTATCACCACCAAGGGCAAAATATAAATTGACATAGGACTGCATGAGTGCACTTTGAGTTTCAATCCACTGTTGTTCCGCTGAAAGTAGATTTCGCTGAGCATCAATCACATCTAAATAACCCACTGAACCATGGTCATAACGTAATTGAGCAAGACGTGCTGTTTCTCTAAAAGCATTCAAACCTTGTTGTTGAATATTTAATTGCTGACTTAAACCACGTCGCTGGGCCAAAGCATCTGAAACTTCACGAAACGCTTTTTGTACCACTTTCTCATATTCAGCAACTGCAATATCAGTACGTACTTCAGCTAAATTCAAATTATTTTTTAGGCGTCCAGCTGTAAAAATTGGAACACTAATACTCGGCGTAAACGACCACAGCGCACTACCTGATTTAAATAAGCCATCCAAGTCAGCACTCGCTGTACCATAACTACCAGTCAAAGCAATACGTGGGAAAAAAGCAGCACGTGCAGCATAAATATTGGCGTGTTTGGCTTGTAACATTGCTTCTTGAGCACGGATATCCGCACGATTTAACAATAAATCTGAAGGTACACCAGTTTGTAAGACACCAGTTTTAAAAGCTATTTTATCTAGTTCTGGCTTGGGCACGCTGATTGGTTTTCCGACCAGCTGAATCAAATAGTTTGCTGTTAATTCACGTGATTTTTGTAATTGTACGAGCAGACTCTGACCATTAGACAACATCGTTTGCGCTTGCATATATTCAACTTTTGAACCAGCACCAACTTCATAACGACGTTTAAAAATATGTACAGAATTTTCATAGTTCACAACTGAACGCTGTGCATAATAAATTCTTTTTTCCAATTCAGATAAGGTCAAGTAATTTAAGACAGCTTGTTGAATAATACTGTTACGTACAGCAGTTTGATTATACTGCGTTGCGAAAAACTGTTGTAAAGCAGCATCATTTAAACTACGAATACGCCCCCACAAATCTAGTTCCCATTGGTTCATACCTAAACCAATAAAATACTGATCGGTAGTCATGGCACGTCCCAAAGGCGATAAATCTGCAGGTATACGACTACGCTCATACTGACCATTTCCACCCAATGTTGGAAATAATTCTGAACGTTGAATGCCGTATGCCGCCTGAGCTTCTAAAATTCGCAGTGCGGAAATTTTTAAATCATGGTTATGCGCTAAAGCTGACTCAACAACCTCTATCAGCACAGGGTCTTTAATGTATTCGGACCAAGATAATGCCTTGTATTGTTGTGTTGAGCGATCAGGATATGTTTCTGCTAACGCAACTTTTGGTTGTTGATATTGTTCAATATTCTGGCATGCACTTACAAATAAAGTTGCAGCCATCATCAAAAACACTTTTGAATACTGTGATGAAATCACATTTATTCTCCCCAATAATTCACTGAATAAAATAAATGTGAGTTAGCAAACATGGTTCTTAATTGAATATTTACCAATTGTTTCAATCTCAGTTCAATATCAAATGCCATATCGAACATCCATTTATGTATTAGACCAATAATTGATGTCATTACAAAATCAGAAAGCATGCTTAAATCTGATTTTCTAGACAACTGTTTTAGCTTCTGTGCTTGTTTCAACCACTTAAGACATCTTTGTTCTCTGAAGTTTCTTACTTGCATTAAATACTGGTTAAATTCACCTGTACTTTCCAAACCATAAAACCACAGGAAGAAATAGGCTCGATATTTTTCTACATGCAAATTGATATTATTCGAAATATCTAAAATAAATGCATTAATAGCATCAATCCCATCAATATCTTGCGTTGCTCGCTTACTGCTATCTTCAATCCAGTCTTCTAAGAATTTAAATACACGTATAAACAACCCATCTTTAGAACCATAATGCCGTGAAACCAATCCACGACTATAACCTGCTCTAACACCTACAGCCTCTAAAGTTACAGACGAAATACCACCGTCAGATAATAAAATAATTGTTTGTTCAACCATTTTATTATCAGACTCAATTACTCGGATTTGCTGCTTCTTCCCCTGGAAAATATGTTCAACCTGAACAGGCTGACCGTGTTTATATATATTTTGCTGATTCACACCCACACCTCAACAAATTCATTTAAATGTTGTTATTAACAACTTTACATATTTTATTAATATATATTTAAATAAAATAAAGGTCAAAATAAATAGAAGAACTCCTCAGTAAAATTTCTAATGAAATCAAAGTAATTTAATAGGGATTCTAATCGATATAATGAATGTAGCTTTTAAAATTTAATTAAAAATATTATTTGACTAAAATATTTATTTATCTTACGGTTTAATTTTTAATAAAACACTCAAAGAAACATTAAATTATGAATTTTGACCAACTTTCTCTCGATTTGATCGAAGCTCAATATATTTTAAAAAACTCAAAAAATGATAAAAACTCTAAGAGTGTCTTGATTTTAATTGGTGGTATTGAGCTAACAAATAAAGGAAAATCAATAAAAAAATTAACAGAATTAATGGACCCAAGATATTTAAAAATTAGAGCAGATATTCCAAATAAAGTAAGCTCTGACAAAATAATATGGCAACCCTATGTCAATAATATTCCTAAAAATGGTGAAATTATTATATTTTATGGTAACTGGTACACAGATTTATTAGCTTCAACACTTTATGGTGATCAGAAAATATCTGAAAATGAATTTCAAAAGCAATTACATAGCATTCATGAATATGAAAAATATCTTAAAAATAATGGCATAGATATAATTAAAGTTTGGTTTGATGTTTCATGGGAAAAAGTAAAAGGACGTTTAAATCATTTTGATTTAAGTAAAACTGTACAACGGGTACCTAATTTTTCTTGGGATAACTTTCCTATAGATAATTGGAAAAATATAGAGCTCTATAATAATATCCAAAACATTAAAGACCGTTTTATTGATGATTGGCACATTATTGATAGTGAAGACAACAAAGAACGAAATTTTCAATTTGCTCGACTGGTTTTAGACCATTTAAGTATTCATCCTAAAATCATTAAAAGTCGTTTACGTTATAAAGCAGCACCTATTCATCCTGCACTTACACAAATTCAAGCAGATACTATCGACCAAACTCAATACACCAAAGCGATTAAAAAGCTTCAACATAAAGTTGCTGAGGCATTACGTTATTCTTCAAAAAACGTAGTCTTGGTCTTTGAAGGTATGGATGCGGCTGGTAAAGGAAGCTCTATTCGCCGAGTAATTAAATATCTAGACCCCCACGAATATAATATTCATGGTATTTCTGCTCCAGAACGCTTTGAACAGCATCACCCCTATTTATGGCGATTTTGGACTAAGCATGCAAACAATGGTGCAATTAACATTTTTGACCGTAGTTGGTATGGTCGAGTCTTGGTTGAACGTGTTGAAAACTTAATTAGCCCAGCAGAGTGGCAGAACTCATATGAAGAAATAAACCAATATGAAAAACAACTGAGCCAAACCAATACCATTGTAATTAAATTTTGGTTAGCCATTTCTAAAGAGGAGCAATTGAAACGTTTTGAGAAACGTCTCAATACCCCACAAAAACATTTTAAAATTACCGATGAAGACTGGCGCAACCGTGAGAAGTGGGAACAATACTTACAAGCGGCATCAGACATGTTGAAATACACAGATACCCCTACTGCTGCATGGCATATCATTGCCAATGACAATAAATTAGCAGCACGTAAACAAATTTTAGAGAGTATTCTAAAGCGTCTAAAAGCCTAATTTCACACACATAGATTTTAATTATAACTGCTCGATGTAAATCGGGCAGTTATAATTACAGATATAAATTTGACCACAGCCCAGCATGTAGGTTTTGATCAAATTAAAATTGTGGCAAGCCCCAATGCAGATGCCCAAACATTATGGCGTCTTGAACAGGCAGAAAAGCATAAAAATCTCTAGGGAAATATTCATAATAAACTGAAAAGTTATTTTTTGCCCTGTAATACAAAAGTAAATCCCCAATCATTCAAATCTAGCCATTGAACTAAATAATCACTCGATAACGCATATTTTTTTTGAATATTGGTGCAAAATTGAAAATGAGCACGGCGCTGATTCATATTGACTTCAATCATTTCCACTTCCAAAAAATCAATATAATTCATAGCAATAGGATATACAGCCTTGTAAAGGCTCTCTTTCATAGAAAAAAGTAAACTGACATATTGAGTATAACTAATATATTGTTTAGCTTCTTGGAGACAATATTGTTGTTCTTTCCTCGTCAGAATTAAGTCAGCAATTTGCTCCGCTGTTTGTTGCGAAATATGCTCTTTTAAATCGACACCCACATATGAATATTCAGCACTCACCATCACCAATAGTTGCTGTTGATTATGACTAATCGACCCTGAATATGTATGAGGCCATTGTGGTAAATATTGCGATTTAGAACTGATCATCGCTTTAGATGCAAAATGATGTCTCAATATTGCCTCTGCCACCACACGTCCTGAGAAAAACTCCTCTAGCCGAGATGGCAATGCATCTTTTAAAAAAGCTGGCGCAACCAATTGATACGAGCGGATTAATTTACACACCTGTTCAATCTTAAAAATATAAGCAATTGTTTGCTCTGATACTTTTAGTAACTGTCCTGACTGTAAAACACAATCCAATAGCGAATCAGGAAATTGTATAAATTGACCCATAATAACTCTGTTCATCTTTAGCAGACCGTAAACGATCTCGTAAATAAATCAAAACAGGGATAAGAAGAAACGCTTATCCCTGTTTATTATGTAGCATTCAATATATTTAAATTGATATACCCAATTTACTTATAGTGCCAAGGCACTGCTGGAGAACCAATCCACGCTGACTTCGCAGGAATATTTTCACCCTTCATCACTAAGCTCAATGGACCTAATACCGCATGATGGCTCACCGTTGCATTGTATAAAATAATACTTCTGGCATTCACTACAACATCATTTTCAATATTTACCTGACCAATTTTCATAATACGATCTTCAAATAGATGTGTCTGAGGACCAGAAAAACTATTGAACTCGGCACGATCACCAATGCTGACACAGTCAAATTCAGTTAAATCTGCAGTATCCATATATACATCTTTACCAATTTTTGCACCTAAAATACGCAAGAAGAACGGTAACATAGGTGTGCCTCTTAGGTAATTTAAGAAATTAGGAATTGCTACCGACTCATATAAACTGGTAATCCCTTCACTCAACCACACAAACATTGTCCACATCGGTACTGAACGCGGCTCATAACGACCAATCAATAACCACTTTAACAAGGCAACAATAGCAAAACAGCCCACACCATATAATAATCCCGCGACTGTAAGTGCTAATAGACCAACACTGATGCTATAAAGATTAATAACATCAATCACCTCTAGTACAATGGTATAACCAACACCAATCGCTAATGCTGCAGGTAATACAATGCGTAACCCCTCAATGAAACCTCGCATTAGCCGACGTTTAGCGCTAGGTTTAAAGGTTAAATGATCTGGGTATGACTGTGCTGCCTCACGTGCTGGTAATAATAAAGCAGGTGATCCAAACCATGTTTGTCCTGGATACATTTCCTGATTTTTTGGAGTTTTCGACTGTACCCCAATCAAAACATTATCAGGTATTACTGTACCATCACTAATATAAGCACTATTTCCGACAAAGCTTCGATGACCAATTTGAGTTGATTTTAAGGTCATCCATCCACCTTTTATTTCCTCATCACCGAGCATTACTGCATCGGCAATAAAGCATTCTTCACCTAAATTCAACATTTCAGGAATTACGCCTGTTGCAGTTGAAATCTCAGTATTTTTACCAACCTTTGCTCCCAACAAACGAAACCATGTTGGTGCGTAAAGTGTTGCAAACAAACCATGTAATGTTTGTAGGCTAGTTTCTAAAATTTGTGATGCAAACCATTTACGATAATAAACCCCTCCATGCACAGGATAACTGCCTGTTTCTAAGTGAGGTAATGCCAATTTTCGTAATCCAGCTGAAATAAATGCTGTAATCAACATCATCATCGCACTTGCTGGAATAGCCAAGCTAAAATAATACAACGCAATTTGTAGATGATTATTTGGATCAATATTAAACACATTGACATCTAACCAATCTACTAATATAAAACTTGGGAAAATAGGAATGAAGAAAATACAAGCGATGACTAAAGCACTCAGTGCGTAATATACATACTCAGCATATTTTCGTGTTATTGATAATTTTGGTCGCTGTAATTGTGCTTCTTGCTCACTCACAAGACCAATTTTTTTTGCAGGTGTCCCATCCCATATTTCACCTGCAGGAATAACACTGTCATATTCTATAGAGGTTAATGCATTCACTTGAGCCCCTTCACCAATAACGGTATTTTCCTCAAGTACAGCATATGAGCCTACATAACTGTCTTTCTTCAAATGGATCGAACCTAGAACCAAATGACCATGTTCAACTTTGGCATTTTCTAAATTGACATTTGAACCAATACTAACGCCATCTTCCACAGTAAGTAACGATGGCATACGAATATGTACCGAACTCATATTCACATCATGCCCAATTTTAGCGCCTAATGCTTTTAAATATAAATTAAGTAATGTTGAACCTGAGAGTAAATAAACAGGTGAAATACTCAATATGCGGTCAGCCAACCACCAACGGAAATAAGTCATTCCCCAAAGTGGATAACGCCCTGCTTTAACACCTAGCATCAGTAAACGTTTCACACCAATAGAAATCACAAAACTACTGATGATCACCGCAATATACACGACTAAAGACATAAAAATAGCAAAAGGAATACTATCTCGACTGCCGCCAGTAAAATAATGATAGGTAAAAAATGGTGCCAGCCACTGTAGAATATTGATTGAAATAAGCACGGGAATCGTAACCAATTGTGCTAACGCACAGCACCATTTATAGACATGATTACGCGGATTATCTTGACCCAACTGACGATCTGTTTCCAGCTGTTCAGGCTGTTGTAGCATTACGTTAGCAATAGCACCAACTTTACGTGTCTGATATAAGTTTTGGATCGTTAAGTGACTATATTCAGCGTGCTGACGTAAATTAGAAATTAATACCGCAGCAAGCAATGAATGCCCACCCAAATCATTAAAGAAGTCTGAGTCTAATTTAATCGGTACATTAGGAAATAATCGAGTGAGTACTGCAAATAAAACCTCTTCTGCTGCATTTTGAGGTTGATCTGATTCACTACGATCTACCACACTGGTTAATTCACGTGCTTTAAGTGCCTTACGATCAATTTTCCCAGATAATAATCGTGGTACTTCTTGAATAACTTCAAAACGATTCGGCACCATATAAGGTGGTAACCGTTGCATTAACGTTTGCCGTAAATATTGAACATCAACAGGTTGCTTTGCTTCGAGTTCAGTGGCAATAAAGGCGATTAATTGATCTACGCCATCTTCTGCTCTTAAAATTACAGCAGCGGTTCCAATGCCCTCAATATCACAGAGTGCTGCTTCAATTTCACCCAACTCAACGCGAAAACCACGTATTTTCACCTGATCATCAGCTCGACCCAAACAGTGAACTTGGCCATGTTCATCTATTTTTGCAAGGTCACCTGTACGATAGAGCAATTGTTCTTGCTCATTTTGCGCCCAAGGATTTTGAATAAACTTATCTGCAGTTAAATCAGCACGCCCCAAATACCCAGGTGCAACGCTTGGACCAAAAATACAAAGCTCACCTGTTTCTCCTTGGGGGAGTAATTCTCTATCTGCATTAATAACCAACATACCGTAATTCGGTAATGGCTTACCAATAGTTACTAACTTACCTTTCGCCAAACGTTCTAAACTGGCCGTTACTGTTGTTTCAGTTGGTCCATAAGTATTAAACATTTGATGATGATCGAGTGCCCAACGTTCTACTAATGAATCTGGGCACATCTCTCCCCCCAGATTGATAATACGTAAATTGGGAACATCTTCAGGAAACAGTGCTAATAAAGTTGGCACAGCATGTAATACAGTAATTTGTTCTTGCTGTAATGTTTTACATAATCGTTCTGGGTCACTAACCAATGATTTAGGTGCAATCCATAGACTCGCCCCAACCAAATAAGATAGCCAGATCTCTTCAAAAGACATATCAAAAGCGACTGAAAAGCCTTGATATACTTTATCTTGTGTTTCAATCCCAAGAACTTCATTCTCACTACGTAAAAAATGACAAATATTACGCTGAGTAATTAAAATTCCTTTGGGTTTCCCTGTAGAGCCTGAGGTATAAATAATGTATGCAGGCTGCTCAGGTGTAGTTTTTTTCAACTCAACTGGTTGATCAAGTTTCTGCTGTAATTCTGTATTGCGCCATTTCGTTTGAGGTACATCAATTAATGCCTCATACCAGTCATCACTGGTAATGATTCCCACTGCTTGAGCATCTTCTAAGCAAACAGCAATACGATCTGCTGGAGTGTCCATATCAAATGGCAACCAAGCAGCACCACTTAAACAGATGGCTAACTGTGATTTTAATAGCTCTATGCCACGAGCCAACCATAACCCAACGATATCGCCAGCCTTTACTCCCCTTAGACTAAGCTGTTGAGCCATTAATAACGCTTGTTGATGGAGCTCTGCATACGTAATGCTTCGGTCTGCCTCCATCAGGGCGATTTTATTCGGGAATTGCTGAGCAGTATGAACAAAGATATCTGCGAGCACTTCGTGTTGTAGGAATTCTGGGTGGTTGCTGCCACGGATGATGTTTGTAGCATATTGATTCATTTAGTTGATACGCTCATTTCAATGTTAATTAAGCAAACAACTGAGTCAGTTATGATGTTATATTTTTCATTTTGTTTTCGAAAAAAAAAGACTCTCGAATAACCGTTTGAATTTCCTACGACCAAACTGAATATCAATGGTTTTAGCGCAATTATATTCCGCAATTTTTCTAGGTAAAGTCCCTAAATTACATAAAATTTACACTACTTGGTCGAATTATGTATCTCAACTTTTTTATACACCTTTCTTACTTTACACATTCGTTCACTATTCGCCAAAAATACCAGACAACCACATGAAATATATTAATATTTTTTTAGTTAACTTGTTTTCTATTCACATCGTCTGTCTGTTATTTAACAGTGTACTTTACTAATAAAATTTACAAATAATACATAAAAATCAAGATCTCTAGTTAAGTACACAGGCGATAAATGGCTGTTTCCATTGCCATTCTCTACAAAATTCGCCTAGTTCCATTTCACGTCAAAGCAACCAAGCTAATCATTTGATCCACTTAATGCTTAATTAAGCATAACCATTGCAATAAATATAATATCTTAAATGAATACACGTACAATCTTCTCAACCAATCTAGCCCATAATCCTAAATCGTGCCCCTACTGATTGCATATTGGAAAAATAAACAGCCAACGGCTGCAATAAAAGAACTCATAATGGCAGTGAATTCTTTATTTTGGATACCCACTATAAAAATACATCCTATAAACTACATAAAACGCTTGGAATTAATCCTTATTTAACCGCAATGGCCTCAGTCGTAATTTGAATACTCACTTCGTCACTTACTGCTGGTACATATGTAGCAATACCAAAGTCTGAACGTTTGATCTTGGTAGAAGCATTAAAACCAATGGCTGGAACTTTGAGCATTGGGTGTAATACTTGTTGATTTAAGACAGCAGTTAATACAACAGGCTTCGTAACCCCCTTAATCGTCAAATCTCCAGAGATTTTAAAGTTTTTTTGGTCATTGGTCTCAACTTGGGTACTCTTGAATACAATCATTGGAAACTTTGCTGTATTAAACCACTCACCCTCTTGGAGTTTTCGATCTAAAATTGCAACATTGGTGTTAATACTCTTTACGGGAATATTTACCATTACTGTAGATTTTTCAGGATACTCATTATCTACTGAAATATTACCTTGTATATCACTAAAATTAGCACTGGGATTGGAAAAGCCAAAATGACTCCAGCTAAATATCGTGGCTGTATGGGTCGGATCAATTTTATAGTTTACCGTTTCAGCAGCAGCTAAATTTGAAATTGCCAACAAACCAAGACATAACAGCATTTTTTTAAACTTCATTGAACCTCTCCAAAACCATGTATTTCATTCATCAAGCCCCATTCATGTAGCGCAGGAACAAGCCATTTAGTACGCTTCATCTTAATGATGAAATATACATAGATAAATAACCCATATACACAAATACCGTTCCACATTTAAAACGGTGGCAGACGATCTACCTGAGAATAACATTTAGTTTTAAAATTTTTTATGTCATTTGAATCATTAATAATTAAAAATCTGACCATACAATTTACATTATGGTCAGATCTCTTTTATTTTACTGTGCTAAATGTGCTCTTAAAATACGTTGTAATTCATATATAGCCTCAGGTGTTTCTTGTATAGAATGACCACCAGGTATAATCTTTTCAGAAATAGCATGATCTAAATGTGAGCTTCTATACGGAACAATGCCATCCGACATCACGGCTACATCTTGGCTCTGTGTTGCATTACCCATAATTGAATGATATTTAAAACCTGATACGGGTTCAATTTCACGCGTCAATTGCATAAAAGTAGATTGGTCACTCAAATCATTAGGGCCAATCGTCGCAACACCGAGTTTTACAGATTGACTGACTTTCTGTACTGAGTCAGCATTTTCTAAACTACCAAAGAAATCTCTAGGCAAACTAATCATTTGACGTAAACTTTTACTAAACCATCGATCAGCATAAGCTGTACCTCGATGTGGTGCTGCAATAAATACTGCACGACTAAAATTTTCAATTCGATCGAATTGAAAACGATCTACAATACTAGGATGAGCATAAATAAATTTACGTTCATCCTCACTAAGAAAAGGAATAGCCGTAGCCCTTATATCAGCATCGCTGACTAACAAGCGACTAATAATTCCACCCATACTGTGTCCAATCAATACAGCATTCTCAGCTGAAATAGAATTTGCCACTGTTTGACTAAAAGCTTGTTTGAGTAATGCATGAATTTGATAACGGCTCTCCCAAATAGGCATGTTAGTCGCATAAAATACCTGCCATACTTGATAATGCTCACGCAGAACTTTATCACCCATAATATTATTTGTTAGTGCAACCCATGCTTCAGGACTACTGGCCAATCCGTGAATTAAGACAATTACTTTTTTATTTGGCTGGTAAGGTTCAATCATAAATAAATGTGGCATCGCTGAACTTTGCCCCATGTTCAAAACCTTTTTATACCCTAGCGCACCAAAATTATTGGTAGACAACCATAAGCCATAAGGCACAGAAAAATTACCTGTAATTTTATAGTCATTACCTTCTACAGTTGCACTTTCCTCTTTATAAGGATCAAAGAAACGCAGTATAAATGGTGCTGTTAATATATTTTTTTCATTTTCTTGCTGTGGCTCTGCAATTACTGTGACTGGTAAATTTTTGGCAGGATAAATATTCCAGTCATCCGCATTTTTATAATATTGCTCAGGGTTAAAAATAAATTGTTTCGATTCATGGATTGGTTTTGTCTTTCGTACTACTACAAATTCTGCACCAAAACCATCACGTCTATTAATCGTAAAAAGTCCTTGGAAGTTCATATTGTAACTAGAACGAAACTGTTCAATGGTCATATCCTTTAGGTTCGGATAAGACTGAAAATCTAGAGAGTAGCTGTTATTCCCTACATTAAATACAGCGGGTATCGTTTCAAAATGCTGTTTTAAATACTGTAAAGTCATGAACCGAGATAAAGCATAATTGTAAAAAGTTCGTACCTGAGACTGACGAATACTAAAAACTCTCGACTGTGGTGTATCTGTTGTGCGAAATAAATACATATAGCTATAACGAATACTTTGATCTAGAGCGAATAATTCCTGCTCGATACATGCTTTTGATTGAGCATCAAGCGTAGATGGTTTTTCTTGTTTTAGCACTCGATGGCAAGCTGACGATTTTTCCAATTGTTGAGCATGAGCCAGATATACTTCACTAGCAGCTGAATATACTTCCGCATGGTCAATAAATGCATTGTCTTTCCATTGCTCAACACATTGTTCAGCACTTTCAATACATTTGGCTTGTGTTTGTCTACTAAGTAATAATAAATTTAAGCTTCCATTACTTAATTTAGGACTGGTCAAAATCGTTTCAAAATTATTTGACAGTTGAGTACTCATATTTTGCTGTTTCAGCGTTACCAACTGACAAGCATTAAAAAATGGGAGCAATGTACAATATAATAGGAGATGTTTAATACTTAATTTATTGATCATCTTAAAACTCATTAAAGTCAATATCTCTGCATTGCGTAAATCTATTTAGTAATATTATTGTATAACAGTACAATAAGTTTTGTCTTTTACTTAAAAAACTCAACGATTAATAAGCGCATGATCCTCGGAGTTTAATTATTTTTTGTATAAGACTTAAATTAAAATCTAGTCGACTTTTTATTATTTTTAAAACCAACCACAGCACTAAGATATACTCATTTGAGCATAATTCTTTTTTAGTATCGCAGTTAAAAAATAGCATTCCTAAAGATCAAACTTACTAGATTGACTCAATGGTCTATGGCTTATCTACGCAACAAAATACTTAGCACTTCGTCTAAAACACCCCTACAGCTCCCATTTTTAGGCATGATTTGTGCTTTCTTGGACAATGACATAATTATTTTGCTTATGTTTTAAAGCAGTTAACTCACAGTTATCAACTATAAGCTTCTTTTTAAAAAACACAATTCAATGATAGCTTGAGTAGGAAATTAAATACCCAAAAGGTATTTATATACACTTTTACGGTTCTTGTGCTATATCAGACAATACATATAATAAATTTCATCGAATGAAACAAAGCCTGTTTTTATTAGGATAAGACATTCTCTTTTACGTATGCTTAGACTAACTTAATCATAGAGTTGATCAGGTAGGTCAAGCAGCCAAATTAAAAAAGGATGGCCTCTAAACAAGGTATGTTGGATTTTTTTAAAAAAAAGCATTCATTTTTTGGCGTTTTAAGGAGATAGCCATGACTGTTAAGATTTTCGATACGCAGGAAGTACAAGAATTTATACGTCTAGCAAGTGGTTTAGAACAGGAAGGTGGTAGCCCACGAGTTAAGCAAATTATACACCGTGTACTTTCTGATCTATTTAAAATGATCGAAGACCTAGAAGTTACTTCTGATGAATATTGGCAAGGTGTAGCTTACTTAAACCAATTAGGTACAAGTCAAGAAGCTGCGTTATTGTCTCCAGGTTTAGGTCTAGACCGTTTCCTTGACATGCGCATGGATGCAGAAGATGAAGCACTCGGGATTAAAGCTGGTACTCCTCGTACCATTGAAGGTCCTTTATACGTTGCTGGTGCACCAGTAGAACAAGGCTATGCACGTCTAGATGATGGTAGCGACCCTGATGGTCAATTACTTATTATGCATGGTGTAATTTACGATGCAGATGGTAAACCATTCCCGAATGCACAAGTTGAAGTATGGCATGCGAATACCAAAGGCTTCTATTCACATTTCGACCCTACTGGTGAACAAGCACCATTTAACATGCGTCGTACAATTATTACTGATGCTGAAGGTCGTTATCGCTTCCAAAGTATCGTGCCTAAAGGGTATGGCTGCCCGCCAGAAGGCCCAACACAACAGTTGCTTAACCAACTCGGCCGTCATGGTAACCGCCCTGCTCATATTCACTTCTTCATTACTGCAGATGGTCACCGTAAGTTAACAACTCAGTTAAACATGGAAAATGACCCATTTGTATATGACGACTTTGCTTATGCAACTCGTGAAGGTCTTGTTGTTCCTGTTGTTGAGCACACAGATGAAGCAACAATTAAAGCAAACGGCCTAGATACACCGTTCGCTGAAATGGAATTTGACTTTAAGCTTAGTCGTCTTGTTGATGGTGTTGATAACCAAGTTGTAGAGCGTCCACGCTTACAAGGTTAAGGTCAACTTAAACCTAGCATTCATTTACATACAAATCAGGCTGGTACTCACCAGCCTGATTTATCTAAAGGGACAGTAGAGCAAAAGTATGGAAACATTTAACTTCGATGAAGCAGCCGCACAAATCCTCTGTGCTTTACCAGAAAGAGCAATTGATTTAGCACGTTTAAAAGCATTAAATCAAACAACGCTTACTCCAACCATTACCGTTATTGGTAAATATAATCACGGCAAAAGCAGATTACTCAACGAATTAATTGGTCAAGATATTTTTAGTGTCGCTGATCGTCGTGAAACTGTAGCACTCAATGAGCATCGGTATGAACAATTGTGTTGGCTAGATGCACCAGGCTTAGATGCCGATGTGGGTGGACAAGATGATCATTTGGCTCAGGAAGCTTTATGGTGTAAATCAGACATTCGACTCTTTGTACATTCAGTTAAAGAAGGTGAATTAGACGCTGCTGAACATCCTTTATTGCAGCAACTCCATTACGATGTTCAACGAAGTAAACGTCAAACACTCGTGGTGTTAACACAAGTAGATCAAGTACCTGACCAAACCGTACTCACACAGGTTATTGACTCAATTCAACAACAAATTCCTCAATTTAACCTTCTACCTGTTTCCGCTACACGTCATCGTCAAGGCACTGAAGCCAATAAGCAATTACTTATACAAAAAAGCGGTATTTCAGCCTTACGTCAAGCCTTAGATGATGCAATCGCTTTAGTTCCTCAAGCCCGCATACATGAAAAAGCATTACTCTTTACAGAAATGCGTCAACAGCTCACGAACTTACTCAACGCAGAACAGCAACAACTACAACAGTTACAACAGCTACAACATAATCAACGTCAATCATTTGATTCTGATCTAAATAAAACGCTAGATAAGGTATGTGTTGATCTCCAACCTACACTAGCAGATCGGGAGCATGACGATGCCTTAGTCCCAGATTCGTTTGAAAACATGTTTAAAATGACAGCGGGTAAGCAAGAACGTGCACGTATACAAGTGGCCTACTCGCATGCTTGTTTAGATATTGACAGTCATTTAATTCGTTACGGGGTAACAGGTTTACCAACTGAACAACAAACTCAAGTACGTAGTATTAATACAGTTATGATTGCTGTAATGGGTGTTTCTGTTAAATCTCGCCAAGATTTACGCAAGATATTTACAGAACAAAATGGGCGTGACAGATTATGTCGTGAATTTGCACACTATTTTGAAGTGTCTCCAGACCGCGTAGCTTTAGTTAAGCAAATTTCTGATGTTACAGCACAAGTAACAATGTATACACAGGCATTGACGGCACTGCAACATTTGGAGGCCTAATCATGAATAAGCATACTTCCATAGAGCAATTTATTCATACGCTTGATGCACACCAAAATGATCAACTTGATTTCTCCCCTGTCATCGAAAAAATGCATGATTGGCGTAGTGATTTTGCACAAGAACTTCAAACACATTTATTATCCAGTAACAGTTTCAGCCCTGATACTCAACTTAAACAACAGATTGACCATTTCAATCAACAAGTTATTACACATATTAATACTTGGGATGCACGATGGGCTGAACTTTCCCCAGCACAGTCTTTAGCAGATACTTTTGAAAACAAAGTGATGTTATTAATCTTTGGAAAATTTAATGCTGGTAAAAGCTCACTTTGTAATCTATTAGCAGATTGTTTTCGCCAGCATGGACAAAGTGTTAAATATTTTCATCTCGCCGATGGATCTCTGGTTTATACCGAAGAAGCATTACGTGAAGGTGCAACCGAAACAACTGCACGTTTACAAGGGGTGTGTTTAGGTGAAAAATTTATTCTGCTTGACACCCCAGGACTACATTCAGTCACTACTGAAAATGCAGCCTTAACTCAACGTTTTATTGACAGTGCTGATGGTGTACTTTGGTTAACCAGTTCTTCTTCACCTGGGCAAGTTCAAGAGCTTGATTCCTTGGGGCGTGAATTACGTCGCCATAAACCACTCTTACCCATTATTACTCGTAGTGATCAAATCGAAGAAGATGAAATTGATGGCGAAATTTGCACGATTTTATGTCATAAAAATGCCAATCAACGTGCAATTCAAGAAACTGATGTTTATAGCCGCAGTCAAGACAAATTAGAACAAATGCAGGTTGATGCTCGTTTGCTCAAAACACCTGTTTCAATATCTGCTCAAATGGTTCGTCAAACTGGCTTTGATCCACAATCGATGACTGAGGCAGGATTCGATCAACTTTTCTTAGCTTTATTAGATCTGATTGAACCAGCATTTGCATATAAACAACGCAAATCTGCTGAAATATTTTTACATTATCTGCAAGAAGCAGTACTAGAACCTATTGAAGAACTTTTGCAACAATCACTGTCAGTACTCACACAAATGACGCAAAACATGCAGATTGAGTTAACACAACAACAAGACAAGATTATTGCAAATACTTGGCGTGCAATCCTGCCACAAGTACCAAGGCTGTTAGAAGAGCATGCATCTACTCAAGCAATTGATGCAGTTACTCAAACGATAGTACAGTGGGCTGAGCAACATTTGACTGAACAGTTACACCAACAACTTAAAGACTATCGTCTAGAATATGTCATGGTTCAGGCATTGCCATTAGATCAAAATGTATCGTATGAGGTTATTACTGCAAGTACAGATCAACCTGAAACGATACGACATGATCGTTTATATAATGAAATCTCAAATAAACTGCAAGTGTTATTGACTGAACTGACTACTCCTGTAATTACACAGTGTCACGATCATCTTCAAGCGCTCAATGCGTCAATACAAAAGCTACAAAGCTTATCTGAGCAATTCGAGCAACATCTCAAGCAACATGCACAGCACCTTCGGAATCATCAACAAGATCCACATTACGCTTTGTGCGAATAGCTCTAAAAGCATTCTCTTAAATAAACTGCACCCTAAAAGTCGGACACGCTCAGTCTAATTTGAAGGGTGCTTTTTAATGGTTAAATACAGCAAAGCATCCATGCAAATGATTCACTATTTATGATCACCAGATACTAATTTTTGTTTGGCCAATAATTTACATCCACATGATAATAAATCATTCTCTTGTGCAGCAGGTTTGTTAAAGATCAGTAAATGTGGGTCCCCACTAATGATAGTGGAAATTGTTTGATGCAATGGACAGCTTGCCGTATCTCCAATACATGCCACTGCAACACCACCAATCAAAAACCGACTATTTCCTGTTAGCACCTCACCACCTCCTGTTGTTAAACAACCAACTGTTATATACGATTTCGTCATTTTTATGATTACCTTATAAAACTTCAAACTCAATACGACGATTCTTTTTACGACCATCTACAGTATGATTATCCGCGATTGGTTTCTCATCCCCCCAACCCTCTACACTTAAACGTGTAGCAGCAATATTCTGACTCATTAAATAATGCTTTACTGCTTCAGCTCGTTGTAAACTCAACTGCTTATTCTTTTGTTTATCTCCTGAACTGTCAGTATGACCAACAATTCTAATATGCCTTGCTTTTACTTTATTTAAAGCAATAACCATCTGATTTAAAATTAAAATTCCTGAAGGAGTTAGAGTTACACTATCTGATTCAAACTCCACCACACGATTATTTAAAGTATCATCCAATAATTTTTGCTCGCTGTGTTCTGAAAAAAGTTTGGCCTGAAAATGATAGGGTGCAGTAATTAGAGAGCTAAATAATTGGTTTATTTTTTGACTTTCTTCTGCATGAGAGACTGTTCCAGTTAATTGCACTGCAGTTCCATGTATATCGAGTTTGCCTTTTGATACTTTTTTTAAATCAGGCCTTATAAGTTCTTGAATGGTATTCATCCAAGTAGTAGGTGTTATTACCTTCTGCACTTCAATTTTATCTATAACTCTTTCTGAACCATAAACACTATAAACTTGATTCAGTATGGTCTGTTTATCTTCTTCATTATCAACATTACCAGATACAATGACGGGTTGAGCTAGGCTCAAACCAGTTGTATTCAAGTTACAAAATATTATTGAAGCAGTGACGAAAAATATTTTTTTAATCTTATTATTTAATCTCATATCAAACCATTTTTAATAGTGAATATATTGTTTTAAATTTTTTATTCTTAAATACATTTACGATTTTGTTTACATCCACATTTTCTATTCATTATCCGTTACAACAGTTGGTGTAGTTACCCAATCTACCAGTTTTAATCCAATATACTCTTGCTTAACACCAACATGATTACGTATACCACTCGGTACACGAAAAGCCACTGTTATAGCTAGTTCAGGATTTTGTTTGTTCGTCCATGTCATCTCAATATGATGGTCTTTTTTTATCTGTACAGCCGCATCAAATAACTGATTAATTCCATCTTCACCTGATGCTTCAAATACAACATAGCTTTTGCCGTCTAAATCAATTGCAGTAATACGCACACCTAAAATTGCTCCTTTATTTGGCCAAATAAAACTGCTCCATTGTTGAATCCCCTTCTCAAAGACCATGCGTTGTCCATCTATTTCTACGATATAAGACAACAGCTTCGAATTCGCTAAGGGGTATAATTGGAAATTTGATGGTAATTCCATCATTGTTTTTTCTGCTACATCAACCTTTACCATACCCTCTATTGGAGCTAAATAATTTGGTAAAGCAACTGAAAACTGAGGGTTTAAATGAATACCGATGTTATGCCATGTTTTTATGTTTAAACTACCCCCATGACGAATAACCACTGGTTCTAAAGTTTCTACTAAGTATTTTGAAACACGCCCAGTTTCCCCAAAAATTTCAGCAATTTCACTTGCACTCGCTTGTATCGTTACTGAGCGATTAAATGGGAATTTCAGTGCTAGTTTTTGAGTAAATGGCTGATAAACCTGTATGACCCAAAGTTTATTTAATTCTTCTTCAGCAGAGGGTAACAAAGTCTCAAATACCTGAGTTAATGGATTCAAAAACAAGGATTGTAGAATTTCTTGTTCAGTCTTTTTTATCCCAATTAAGATTTTTTCACCCACTATTTTTTCTGTTGCATTTAATACAGTATTCTTATCGTTTATCGTGTCTTGAACTAAAAGCAAAGCATTGGATGTCACTCCATTCGCATGTTTTAATGTATTTAATTTATGCCGAACTAAAAGTAAACTATTTAAATATTCATCAAGTAACGAGTGATTATTCTGCTCATTACGCTTGCGAACGACGTGATAAAAAGCATCAAACTGTTGTGAAATAAGTACCTGTTTCTCAATATTTGGCTGTTGCATTACTTTATGGTTTTCTTTTAGCAGCACCTTTGTTTTAAACCATGATATAAAGTCTTTATTTTCATTGAGTAATTCTGCTTGTATGCTTGGATTATCCCAATGCGTTTCTTTAACGACTCGATCCAACAATATTCGAATAGGTGAATGATTTGGATCACTTAGTCGATCAATCTGTTTTATTTGCTCTGTGAGATTAGTCGCTTTTACATAACGTACTTTCGCCAATAATTTTTTCCATTCTAGGGCATATTCTTGTTTATAAAGCTGAGTTAATTGCTGACGAATCTGCTCAGGACTTCCTGTAAAACTTAAATCATGAGATTCTGTATGATTAAACACCCAATCTTTAATCTCGATTGGGTGCTGAACAGCATCTTCAATCGCATTCGCAATATATTCACCCCATGCTTTCTGGGTAAATATTCCTGGTAAAATATAATCACCTGTTATTGTGTCTGTATTTTCCTGACCCACAATTTGATCGATACTTATCGTTGCAAAACGAACCGCTGCACGTTGTTTTATTTCATTATAAATACGATCAATTAGTGAAATCCCATGAATCACAGAAAGGAGGTTCTGACGTGACTGATCAACAAGCTGTGGATTGTCTTGAAGAACAGGGAATAATTCATCCTGAGCCAACGACAAGCTGTAATTAAGCAATAGCTGTACTTTTTGTGAAATCTGCAACTGTTTATCTTGATCATATCCATATGTTTCAAGCCATAAATACCAAAAATGAGCAACTTGGTTGTTTAATAATTCCACTTCAACATGTTCAGGTTTACTCAACATTAAATAAGCTTTTAACACGTAATAAGCATCATGTGATCCAACAGCTATAGACTGATGTTGATCATTATTTTCCTCACCAACGTCTTCGGCAACAACCTGCTGCTTCCCAATACTAAGCTGATCTTTTTTATTATTCAGTTGTTGTAAGTATTGAGCCATATTCTGCTGTGCTGGTAACAAAATAAGCTGTTTAATGCCATTTAAATACTCTGCTTTTAAGCGTTTTTTCAACTGCTTCCCCTGATATAAACCAAAGGAAAGTTTAAAAGGACGATGTCGCTCATACTCATCAAGTTGCTGTAAACGCCACTGTAATATCAATAAAACATCTACATATTTGCCTAAATCAAACTCAGCATTATGCTTTAAAAGCATGGCCTTATCTAAATCAGATTGAACCTCTTCAATTAGCTGTTGATTATTTTTATATGACCATAGCCAAAGTAACATACAAACCAATATGGAGAACAATACTAAAATAGAGCCCCAACAGCGCTTCCGCTTTGTCATTATATTCAGCTGTGGTTTAACTATTTTTCGATCTTTAAAAATCACATGGCTAAATAATTCTTTTAAGAAATAGCCTTGCTTAGGAAAGCTGTTAATATTGGTGTTGACTAATACCTTGTCTGATGTTTTTTCTAAATCAAACTCTTGAACAAGTTTTCGAGTGATTGGACTTTCACTAACTCCTTCTTGCAAGGCACTAGTAAAATAGAAGCCTCTAAAAGCACGCTGACTCTGAGATAAATGATCATCGAATAAAGCACGAACAAAAGCACTTAAAATGGGTTTTAACGCACTAAACTCTAAAGGGAAAGACATAGCATTTATAGAAATATCTGCCAGTGAGTTCCGGTTATAGTGCTTACGACTTACATACTGAAGACCTTCAGATAAAACTTGGAAATGCTGTTCAAACAACTCACCAATACTTGGTGATGACCGTGTAGCATAACTCAGCGTTGCACCCCAAACCTGATCACGCTCATAAACCTCATCATATTTAAAAAATGGTGTAAACCCTTCAATTAAATCCATTTGAGTAAATATCAGGTAAATCGGCATTGATATTTCTAAATATTCTGTGACTTGTTGAATTCTTGAATTTAGTCTTTTAACAAGTTGTGTTTCACCCACAGCATCATGATGCAATAGTTCTGTAATACTCACCATGATCACCAATCCGTTGATGGGTATCTCAGGACGATTTTTTTTCAATAGTCTTAAAAAACCAAGCCATTCTGGTTGATCGGCTATAGAGGTTGTATAACGACCCGCTGTATCTAATAACACACCATCTCGACAAATCAACCATTCACAATATGCCGTTGCTTGAGTTTGATCAGAAACATGCTCCTGCATACCTCCTGTGTCTAAAAATGTAAGCCCAGAATGTTTAAGTGCGGAACTTTTACCTGCCGAAGAGCTTCCAATCACGACATACCAAGGCAACTCATATTTACTTTGACAACTTTTTTTAGTGAGTAATTTAGATTGGTAAATAAAACGATGAGATTTTTTAATTTGCTGTCGCAAATACTTCAAACCTTCTCGATGCTGAATCTCCAACCCTCTATTTCTACTTATTTGTTTAAATAACTTAATATATTTTATCTGTACACCTAATCGTTTCACTCTGCGGTATATCAAATAAAATATAAATGCAAAACTAATCATCACACAGTAGATAAAAAAAAGAGATAAAGAAGTACTAAAACAAAAAAATGCAAATAGAGTCATTAGTATAAATAAGATTATTACTTTCCAATGAGCAACGAATTGACTTAAACCTTTTAAAATTGTATTCATCTTATTCTCAGTTATTTTATAATTTTTAATCTAATATGTCGTACTCATTTATTGATGAAATAAAAATTGGTGTCTTTAATGGCCCTGAATGATAAACAACTCTATACTTACAATTATGAATTTTCATCGCCAATATAAATCCAAAAATTAGACTTAAATTTTGACTACTCCCTAGACATTTATGTACATTCAATAAATGTTGAGTTTCAATCGCTGTATTGGCAAAACATTTCTGTTGTATTTTTATTGCCCTATTATCGGCAGGATCATCTAAAATAATAATAAAAGGACAGTCTAGATTATATTGCTCTGAATAAGTAAGTTCGAATTTCTTTAAAATATTAACCAATGGTTTTTTATGCCTATTAATATAAATATTTTCTATTTCATCCAATCCATGAATTTTTATTTTACTTGATGTTAATAAACAACTTGCTGCATATTCAGCTGCAATATAATTTGAAAAAAACCTAGTTTTTTCATCTATGAACTGTTGACTAATTTCCGAATCCATCACTATAAATAATGATACTTCTGTTGTTTGCTTACTCACCTGCATCAAACAGGATAACCATTGTGTCTCAATTGTTGAAGGTGATAAATAATGATATGTATATTTAATCTGGTGGGGTAGAAAACCTAATCTATCAAAAAAAGGTTCATATATATGATTACTTTTTTCCTCATCCAAAATTACCTTTATCTCCTCACTCACAATAAGATGAATATTAATCCTTTCAAAAACAGCCTGCCTAAATTGATTAGCAATTATGGTGAGTTCAATTGTATAGCGTTGTAATTCTTGCAAAAGCAAATATTCTAAACGTTGATGGATTGGAATAATGGGTCTTTTTTCTTTATTTCCGTCTTCATCAATACTGTTCATTCTAAAAGAAAGACAGGGTCTCAGTAAACTGTCAAATAGCTGAGTATCAAGTTTTGGCCCCTGAGCATGTTGCATTGCAGAAATAAGTTGTTCATTTTCACCGAACACACTACATACATTAACGGCATATATTGCAAGGCCCACTGTCTCATCTTGATGAATATTCGACTTTGGTTCTGATATCTGTTGCACCCGTGTTAAACAAATACTTGAAAACTTTTTTACACCTCTAAAAATAAAATATGGGGAAAATACAATCAATCCTACTCCAAATGGCACTAGCATTAAGTAGATAAATAAATCAAATACGGTTGGATCAAACTGGATATCACGCCAATACCTTATAGTGACAAAAATAATAGTGCTCACTATAGTAAACAATACCCATAACATTATCTTGTTCACGCTATACCCTGAAGTAATTGATAACAGGTTTGATCATTATTAGATTGATGTTCTGACATCAAAAACGCGGCTTGAGCTAATCCAATTTGATTCTTTGAACTTAAGCGTATAGGAGATATTGCCGTTTTACTTAAAATCAGTCGTAAATCAACATATAAACTTGCACTACTCCAAGACTGCAATATTGATTTAAGTATTTTGCTATTTTTAGCATTAGGTAAGAAATCTAGATATTGCTGATATACCAATGGCCCAATTACAATCTCAATCTTATCTGCAATTTGCTTTATACTTTGCCCACAAAAGCTTTTTCTTCCCAATAAATTTTCCTGTATCCCCCCCAATTGACATTGATGATTAGAAGACAGCTCAAACTTTTCAGGAATATACTCACGTATTTTAATATCGACATTAAATATACATTTCAATATATTTTCTAAAGCATGTTTACTATTGTTTTGCCCCTGCATTAAACCTGAAAACTCAGCAAAATAATCATCAATATGGTGTTGATTATGCTGATCGTGTATATATCCATTTAAAGCATGTAATATGTTTATATAATGATTTTCAGCTTCAAGCTCATAACGTAACGGTAATTGATAACATAAACTAGCATCAACAAATTGTGCTGTTAACTTATGGTTAAACAATGCAAGAAATTTTTGTGCTTCTAAACGTTGCTCTCTAGAAGTTTGCCATAATTTAGTTGTATAAACATATGGCAATATACCTTGAACCCCTGTGAGACCAATCATTAAACTTGTAATTTCAATGTATTGATCTGTGTAGTGTAGGGATTCAATCTCTGCATGGGGGAATTGAAGTTTTAAAGAATTTTCAAAATTAAATCTATCAGCCCAACACTTTAACTTAGATTGACAAGGGGTATGGCATAACAAACGTATTGCCTGAATAAATTCGAATTCAGTTGGCTGATTAAAGAGCTGGGCAATCACAGAAGCTTCTTGCCACCCATATTTTTCGTGCATCGATATAACTCCTGTTGATTTATTGCGTCAAAAACGATGACATCGACAAAACTATTCATTTGTACTTTTAAGTTAAAAACATGGCTTATCAATTGGCTAAACATATACAGGCTGTGTCCTCGAAAAACCGTAGAATTAATATATAAATATAGATTTAAACCACGGACACAAAGGGGAAAGGGTTGAGTATCAATCAATTTATTGCAGAGGGATAATTGAATAGCATGAATCGAATCAATCATTAGATGATTTTCTCTAGACTGCGGTAAATTATATAATTCAAGTAGTTCCTTTAAATGACTTATCCCGTCTCCTTTCATTAACGCTAATGTGTTTAAAGACAAATGCGAAATAATTCGCCATTGCTCCTTTTTATTTTGCTTAAATTGGAAGGTCATCGTTGGACGCTTTAAAACCAAAGCGCGTTGGACCAAATGACGATCATTCAGGCTTAAATAACCAAATGCATGTTTTATCGCTTTATGAGGGAGGTCTGAATTAGAACAAAGCAGTTGAGTGCTGATAAAATCAGCTGTAATCGCATCGGGTTTAAGCGCTTTAGAAATAATTGAATAATTTATCAATCCTGCTTTATGCGCATATGAAACTGGGCTCAATGAATAAAAAAACTTTACCGCATCACCATGATAATGACTCATTGCAAAGAATGGATAGACTTGAAAGCTCTCTCGTTCTTGCTGATTTTTCTCACGGATTATATTCATCTTAAGCACACTATACAGCTGATAATATTCAGGACGATGTGCATCTGTTATTAGTGAATATTGCGTCTGTCGGTGATCAATTTTTTGCGGTTCTGCATGTTTCTCAAACAAATTAATTATAGGGGTTGTAAATAATTTAAAATTTGCAATATTCAACTGACTATAATTTCTCATGATGGCTTGATCATTTAAATCAAGCTTAATATGAATTTCTAGTTCAAATTTTTCTGGTAATGATTTGATTTTTTTTAAGAAGTCTAATTTTAAATATAAATAATGGAATCGCTCTGGAAAGCAAAAATATTCGGTTAACAGTCTGTATGCGTGATGACTATGTTGATCCAAAGGTAATAAGCTGTCTTTTTCTTCAAAACCCAGAACCTCAAATGGATTATTAATATCAAGATGATACTCACCGATCTTAAGGCTGAAACGTGTATCTTTTTTAAAAATTTCATCAAGAACTTGCAAAGGAAAACTTGATATCGCATCCAAATAGATGGGTAAAATTTCGACACTTAAATTGTGATATTGAGGAGCAAATACTTCAAATGTCATACCCAAAGTTGCATTATGTTTTAAATGTAAATATGTGCTGGGTTTGGTATTAAAAGCTAAATCAAGCAATCGAATAGGAAGCAACCGTACTTCACTACAACTACTAAATGTACATTGCACACCATTAATACTACGAGACTTTAAAGTGCTTTTAGCTGGAATAATGTGTACTGTACTTAACTTTTTTTGCTGATTTATATCCTCAAAACTCACCACTGTGCATGAAGGAAAATGCTTCAAATACTGTGGAAACATGACTTCAAATAAAGCATGAGTAAAAAAATCATAACTATCTTCTAACTTTTTATCTATACGAGCAGAAATTAAAGAAAATGCCTGAATCAATCGTTCGATATGTGGGTCATCTATTTGCTCTTGATTTAAACTTAGGCGCTGCGCAATCTTTGGATAATGCTGGGCAAACCCACGAGCCTGCTGAGCAAATTCTTGTAATTGCTTTTCATAATAAGGTAATAATTCTTCAATCACAGTCTTTCCAATTGTTATGATTTTGCCATAATGATGTATTGTTGTTTTGTAGGTTGCAGTAAAGCATCAAACTTAATGACCTCACTGATTGGATAAACATTTAAAATTGCATGTATATTTAAATATAGCTCACCCGTAATAACATTGTCGGGGCAAATTCTGACTTGGATTTGCCGCAGTCTTGGTTCATGTACTGTAATTGCTTGCTCAATATACTGACAAATTTTCTCGCAATCTAAAGAGTCTGTAATAGATAAACCAGTAAAATCAATTAAGCCAAATTGTAAAATTGAATGTTTTGCAAGTTCAAAATCACCCTGAATACAATCTATTTTCGTCTGACGACTATTTAATAAATCTTCTAGATCTGTTGCTATTGAGTCTTGTAATGACTGTATGGAGACGCCTTTTTCATGCTCCAATGAACTAAGCAATTGATCAAATAAGGCATATCTAAATCCATATGGATACAAATGATCTAATTCCATTTACCACCTATTTACTCATTTCCCCCTTCAATATTACTAAGCATGATAAGAGGCAGTATTATTAGATAAAGACCATTTTTTAGTTACTGCACCTTTTGCAGTGCCATTTATATCTTGTTGATGATATGTCCACTCAACAGCAGCATACTTTAGACCGAAAGATTCAGTTGGTATGCCCTCTTCCTTAACGAGCGGGGTTACACTTGAGACCAAAACATGCTTCAGTTTCAACTGCAAATATTTAATTCTTTTATCACCATTTGCACGATAAAAGTCGATTTGTACTTCATCAAAGGTATATCCAGCTGAACATGCTTCCCAAAGTTTTGGACTAGTTGCATCTAAATCTTTAACAAAAACCATATCTGAATGCTCAACACGTTCTGCTGTATGTCCCCCAACACTTGATGATGTTGCAGACTTCGGTTGGCGAATATGATGTGCCCAAGAATTAACCTCCAGCCAACCTTTGTGCTCCGCATCCCGCGACTCACCATCTACGTTATATTTGCCACGAAACTCTAGATAGATATCTTTCATTATGTATCCTTTCTCTAATTTAATAATTCTTGTAATCTCATTGATTTAAGGCTTGGGGTAACTCTGTCACTAGACGTAATGAAACTGATAATTCATCCAGTTGGAAATGAGGCCTTAAAAAAACCACTGACTTGTAATAACCTGGAGCAGCTGGATTTTCTATCACTTTCACAGATGCTTCGCGTAATGGGAATTGAGCTTTTGCCTCTTGGGTAGCACCATCATCTAATAAGACATACTGAGACAGCCAATCATTCAAACACACCTCAACTTGGCTTGCTGAATTAAAACTCCCCAATTTATCTCTCATCATCGCTTTCAAATAATGCGCAATACGCGATACAGCTAGAACATATTGAATTTGACTCGACAGCACGGCATTTGCATTTGCGATATCTGTACTATATTTTTTAGGTTTTTGAGTCGATTGTGCCGCAAAGAAAGTGGCATAGTCTGTATTTTTACAATGTATTAAGGGAATAAAACCCAGATCACTTAACTCCTTTTCTCTTCGATCGGTAATCGCAATTTCTGTGGGGCACTTAAAGACCAGCTCACCATCAAGCGTTTTAAAATGATGTATGGGTAATCCTTGTACCAATCCACCACCTTCAACACCTCGAATGGCAGCACACCATCCATACAAATCAAAAGCATGTGTCAAACGAGTAGCAAAAGCATAAGCAGAGCTCATCCATAAATATTGCTGATGATTGTCCCCAGATACCGATTCAACAAAATTAAATCCATGGGTAAACATGCCATCCTTAGGATGATAAGGTAAACGACCAAGTACTCGGGGTAGTGTTAATGCAATATATCGAGAGTCATCACTCTCTCTGAATGAGCGCCATTGTACATATTCAGCTGTTTCAAAAATTTTAGTGATATCTCGCGGTCGATCAAGTTCAGTAAATGATTCTAGACCCAACAATTCAGGACTACTCGCAGCAATGAATGGTGCATGTGCAGCTGCTGCAATATGTGAAAGTTGCTCGAGTAAGTACATATCTGTTGGTATACGATCAAATGCAAAATCACCGATTAAAGCAGCAAAAGGCGCTCCACCAAATGTTCCATACTCTTCCTCATAGACCTTTTTAAACAAGTTACTTTGATCAAAATCTGTCGCACTTTGCAGGTCCTTAATCATTTCTCTTTTGGTTGTATCCAACATTGTTATTTTAATAAGTGGATTAGATGGTGTTTCTTGACAAAAATAATAAAGCCCACGCCATGTTGCTTCGACTTTTTGAAATTCTGGATGATGCATAATTTTACTGAGCTGACATGAGACTAACATATCAATTTCAGCAATACGTTGATCAAGTGATAACGCCATGTTGTCAGTGACGGTTACTGTTCCCTGTACAATTTCTTTGATTAACTCTCCTATTAAATACTTTACTCGATCATGTTCACTCTCATTGCGAGCAATGCAACTTTTATCAATAATTGAATCTAATAAACCTATTGGAGCTGTATTTTCACAACGCACTGAAACTGCCTGTAAATCAATCATTATTATCTCCAGTTTCAATACTTAACCGATGCAGTTGCTCTGTATGTCTTAATACTTCACCCAGTACATCTTCAAACTTTTCATTATTAGAAATTTTGTTACGTAAATCTGTTAAGCCTTCGCGTACCTTCATTAACTGGCATAAAGGTTTAATTTGTTGTACCAATTGCTCAGGACGAAAATCTTTCATCGATTTAAAACTTAAATCTATTGCTAAAGTTGTTCCTTCAGCAATTAAAGTATTTTCTGTCTCAAATAATACACGTGGCTCAATAGACCGCATCACTTCATCAATATTTTCCAAATCTACATCGATAAATTTCTTGTTCTTTAGTTTTATTTTCTTCACATCAGATGCTGCTGAAAAATCGCCCAAAACACCTATGACAAATGGCAGTTCTTTAGTTTCCTTAGCTCCTCCAACCTCTATGTCATAAGTGAGTTGTACACGTGGGGCTCGAACCCGTTGTAGTTTCTTCTGAATACTTTCTCTTTTTGCCATTATTTTACCTTCATCTACTTATTCGGAGTATTATTTTTATAGACAGCTTAAATATTGGTTTCATACATAATATAACGAATATTCAAATAGTGATTAAATATCCGATTAAAATCCAAAACCCCAACACTATTTATTATAATCATCACATGAATACCAATTATTATAAAATTATTTTAATCAACTCAATATAGTTCCCTTCCATTTTCATTCAATTCAGTTCAATTATTCTAAAAAATCCGACAGAATAAACTCTTTTTGATAAACACAACTATCTATAAATGCGCTTATAACTTATTCTACAAATAAAAATCAAAACAAGCTTTGTGCTCTTTACTTTTGTATAAAATGGATAAACGAGAGATAAAAATGGACAATCTAAAAATCCACTTTGTTAATACATCTTCACCTAAACTGATCTATTTTTCACAATCCATATTTTATTATCTTAATCAAAAAAATAATAAAATTAAAACTGAGCATATCATCTATCTTCCACTCAAATTTCAAGTAAACAAAGTTTTTATTAACCCACAAATAATCCCGAATATAAAAGCCCAATTTAAAAACACCGTATAAACAATTTATATTATATTCTTTAATAAAGAGAAACCCTCTATGCCCTTCAATCTAAATACCTATTTATCTCCAATATCTGAACATCTTCCTTGTGGAGATGATTTATCTCTTTCCCATGTATTTCATAAAATTAACAAAGCGAGAATACATGATGACATTTTACTTGAACAAGGAGAGTGGATTATTGAACCCAGACAAGCTGATTGGGAGTTTGTTGCTAAAACAATTGCTGAACTTTTTATCCAAAATACGAAGGATATTCGTTTACTTTCTTGGCTAATCGAAGCCTGGTCTCATTTGTATGGCTTCATGGGTGTTGCACAAGGCATTGAGTTATCTCATCGTGTATTAGAACAATACTGGAAGGAAATTCATCCAATCATCGATGATGATTTAGACCAACGTATTGGGTTATTACATGGTTTAATCCATCAACTTCCAACTTTAATTAAACAAATCCCGCTGACTAGCCATACCATACATGCCTACACCATATTTGATTATGAACGTTTGCTTTATCTGCAAAATAAAAACTCAAACACTGTACCTGAACAGGTCTCATCGCAAGAATTAACAATTGAATTACTCGAACAGGAATTACAGCAAGTACCAAACCAAGTGCTTTTAGAAAACTACCAACATTTCCAAAACATTCTTAAACATTGGAACAAAATTAAACATGTAATACATCATTTACTAGACATAGATTCTCCCAGCTTTTTAGCTATAGACTCACTATTTGAAGATATTCATCAACACCTCAAACGCCTTTATAAAGTAGAGCAACTATTACTCAGTCAAACAGCTAAAAATTCGTCCAATACTTCTGAAAAAATTGATGAAATTAATCAAAGTAATACCCCAGAGCTGCTTCCATCTAGCTTATTTTTCCAGCCTGAAGCGCAAACACATATTGAAAATCGACAACAAGCCATACAACTCCTACAGGAAATTGCAGTTTATTTCACCAAAAATGAACCACATAGCCCAGTAAGCTACATGTTAAATAAGACCATCAAGTGGAGTCAGCTTCCCTTACATGAATGGCTTACCCAAGTCATTAAACATGAGCATTCTTTGGAATCTATCCACGATATGTTAGGCATACAGCTATCTGAAATAAATCATTGGTGAGCAACTATGTTTAAAGCAGAAAAAGTACTTTGGGGAGAGGGATTGTTTCTCCGACCTCAACATTTTCAACTCCAAGATCGTTACCATGAACAGCGACTGAATTATACAATTCGATCAACTGTTCCCTTTGCATACGGTATCCAAAATTTAAGCTTTGATCAGGTATCATTAAGTCAACATGTTTTAGCCTTAACCAAGCTTGAAATACTCTGGCAAGATGGCGAGCTTTACCAAGCTCCTCATCAAGACCTACTCCCTGAACCCATTCAACTTGATGAATTCAATACCCACCATGAATTGTTAATTTACATTGCACTACCTATTCTTCAAGCCAATAAACCTAACCTATCTTTTGAAAATCAAATCCAGCAAGGACGTTATTGTTCTTATCTCGAAGAAACCCATGATCTATTCACAGATGCCTCACCTGCAGAAATTACCCTGCTTAGACGTCGTGCAGAATTTAAACTATTGCAAGGCATCCCTGATCAAATTATTCATGGTTTTTACTACTTGGCCATTGGAAAAATAAAGAGACAAAACCCTGATCGATTTGAGCTCGATGCAAATTTTATTCCCCCCATTTTACATATTCATGCGTGTCCAAGTCTAAATACTCACTTAACACGAACTTTAAATATTATTCAGGCCAAGATTAATGCACTCAAATCTAATCAACGAGAAAATGATCGGCAAATGATTGAGTTTCGCGCAGGAGATATCGCCTCATTTTGGTTAATGAACATACTCAATACAGCTTATGCAAAGCTAAAACATATATCATTAAACCCCCATATGCACCCAGAGCGGTTATTTCTCGAACTATTAAACTTTACTGCATCTCTACTCACATTTTCTAATCAATATACAGTTGACCAGCTTCCACAATACCAACACCATAAACTACAACACTGTTTCGAGGAATTAGATTCTATTCTTCGTCATTTATTAGAAATCATCATTTCTAAGCGTTGCATTCATATTCCTTTGAAAGAAACTCACCCATCTTATTGGTGTGCTAGTCTACAATCTGAAATAACTACTCGCTGTTTTCAGCTCTATTTGGCCATCTCAAGTGATGTTCTACCCATACAAGATTTAATTAAAAATGTACCTTTAAGATTTAAAGTTGGTAATAGTTTAGATGTGGAGCAACGTGTTGTTTCTGCCTTAGCTGCCATCCCACTACACCATCTTATACAGGCTCCTAGTGCAATTCCCGTTCGTACAGGGATGTGTTATTTTCAAATTGAAACTCAACATGAGTTATATCAACACGTAATCGACTCTGAAAGTATTTGTATTTATATCCCTACTGGGTTTGAAGATATTCATATTGAGCTTATAGCAGTACTAAATGAAAAATAATAAAAATGTCTATACTAAAAAAAATACCAATTAAATTAAGAGAAAAACAGAGCGTTCCTAAAAGCACTCTCGATTCTCTATCTAATGTAAAAATGACTTCTGATCTCATCGATTTACTTCGTGATGGGTTCTTTATCATTATTCTATTAAGACAAGCTTATCTACCCAAACATGCAGAACAATTTAAACAGAATATTTTGATATTACTACAACGTTTTGAACAACAAGCACGAGAATTACAATTTAATGAAGAAGAAATTCAACATGCAAAATATGCCTATTGCTCATTATTAGATGAAACTATAGTCACTCAACAAAACCCTCAATTTCTTCAACTGCAAAATATATGGCTTAGTAGTCCATTACAATTAAATCTCTTTGGTTCACAATTAGCTGGTGATCATTTTTTTGAAATTATAGAACATCTTCGTAGCCTCGCTAAAAATGGTTTGGTTAGGCTGGAAATATTTCACTACTGCTTATTACTAGGTTTTCAAGGAAAATATCGAATCCATTCCCTACTCTTATTAGACCATCTTAGTACATGTGTTGAAGATGAAATCAGGTCATATAAAAATCATTATACCTTTGCACCATTTTCATCCATTCCCGACCATATTCAACACACTCATACACATAAATTCCCTTTCTTTGCGCTGTTTATTGGTCTGCTTATACTGACTGTGATAGGCTTTTTAGGGATGTACTACACATTGTTTAAATACCAACAACAAGCGCTTGCCCCATATCAAAATATGATCATTGCTCCTCTAGAACAGGCTCATATCACGATTCATCTGCCCTAATCATGTTGATACTCTCTTTCAGCCAAAGGCATAGGTATCTACATTACAGATTGGATCCCTCGTAAGAAAACCAATTAGTTTTGTTCAGATACCAATAATGCACGTGTGTTTGCTTCTAAGGCCCTAAATATGTGTGCCTGATCTGCTGGATAACAAATATAATCCCCAGCATTTAATTCTATCGGATCATTCACCAAACCCACGAGTGCTCTACCCTGCATAATAATAATATGTTCTACACTCCCAATTGGGTGTGCTTCTGATAAACGATCTTGACCAGGTTCTACGACTAATAAATATAAATCACGGCGTGCAGCTGGTGGGCAGGTTGCCAACATAATCGCCTTGTACTGTGCAATTTCTGATGTTACAGCGACTCCCTCTCCGAAACGAATCAGTTGAGTTCGATTCAAATCTGGCTCCATTAACTGTGCGAATGGAATATTGAGTGCAACACACAATGCCCACAATGTTTCCAAACTTGGATTTCCTTGTGCGGACTCTAGCTGTGAGAGTGTTGATTTTGCAATACCTGCTCGTCTAGATACTTCTGCCAAAGATAATCCAGCTTTTTGACGTTCTCTTTGTAAACCTTTAGCAACGATTTCTATCGCCAATGTCATATATCAACCCTATATCGAACGTTCGTTTTGTTTGACGAACGAATAAACTCTAATTTATTATATCGTACGAATGTTCGATATAGACTTAAGTGATGAAAATTAAATTAAGTTATGAGTTAGTTAAAGCAATCAGCTTAATTGCGATTGCAACCGCTTTGGTCGGTATATCCTTAGGCTCTATTGCAGCAAGCTTTAATCTCCCTCTTTGGATTCCACTTCTTTTGGCCTTGACTGTATTGGCTGGTGCGGCTGAATTCACCTTTATTGGCATGATTGCAACTGGAACCAGCCCAATTTTTGCTGCTTTAACAGGTATACTCATTAACTTACGTCATCTGCCATTTGGGCTTTCAGTCAGTAGTTTTTTAGAAAAAAATAGCATGCGTTTTATAGCAACGCATATTATGAATGATGAAAGCGTCATGTTTGGTTTAAGTCAGAAAAGCCCTGAGTTACAAAAAGCGGCCTATTGGGCCTGTGGCTTAGCGATTGGCATCTTATGGCCTATTGGTGTGATGATTGGTTTTATTTTAGGTAAAAATATTCCCAACATAGAAGCACTCGGAATAGATGCTGCATTTCCAGCAATTCTATTTGCGCTGATTCTGCCACTACTTAAAAATAAAACAACCCGAAAACGTGCCATTTTAGGTGCTGGGTTTTCGCTACTTTCAATGCCATTTCTCCCAACAGGTTTACCTGTACTGATGTCATTATTGGCCTTATTATTTTGGAAAACCTCAATATGAATACACATAGCAGCATCTTACTCGGTATATTTATATTAGCAGCAGGAACCTATCTTATTCGTTATTCTGGTTTGTATTTAGCAAATCGTATACAGTTTACGGCTGCCCAAAAACAAATAATGTCAGACTCAGCATGTATTCTGCTCTTTGCTTTGGCTGTACTCAGCACTTTGTTTTCAGATAATCAGTGGAGTGATAGTAGTAAAATTATTGGTGTAATTATTTCCCTCATTTTTGCTTGGAAACAATACTCTTTGATTGTGGTTATTTTGGTTGCCGTACTTACCACAGCATTATTACGTTATATCGGGCTTCCTTAAATGAATAACCCCACTTCATGTAGAAGCAGGGTTATTATCAATTCAACGAACTTTGCTTATGGATGTACAATGATTTTAACAGCCGATTCATTATTATGAATCAATGTTTCAAAACCTTGAGCAACAAGATCATCTAAAGCTATACGCTGGGTGATAAAAGGCTCTAAATTAATTTTACCTTGCTCAACCAGTTTAATCGTCTCCTGATGATCATTTACATAAGCGATCGTACCGCGAATATCTAGCTCTTTCATCACGACACTGTGCACATTAATTGTGGCAGGGTGGCTCCAGATCGAAACAATAACCACAACACCCGTTGGCTTCATTGCTGCGACCAATGTATCCATGACTTTATTGACACTACTACACTCAAAAGCAACATCTACACCACGGCCCTCTGTAATTTTCATGACTTCAGCGACCACATCTACCTGTGATGGATCAAGTACATAATCCACAACACCTGCCTCAAGTGCTTTTTCTTTACGTTTCGCACTTAATTCAGTAATGATCACTGTTAGACCTTTGGCCTTTAAAATTGCAGAAAGTAACAAACCAATTGGTCCAGCCCCACCAACTAAAGCGATATCACCTGCTTTGGCACCACTTCGAACATAAGCGTGGTGACCTACAGACAAAGGTTCAATTAGGGCAGCTTGGTCTAATGGAATCTGCTTTGCAATAGGATGTACCCAACGTCGCTGTACAGCAATTTTTTCTGATAAACCACCACCACGACCGCCCAAACCAATAAAGTTCATATCCTTAGATAAGTGATAATGATCATTCGGGCCTGTAGGCACATCATCTGCAATGATATAAGGTTCAACAACCACATGTTGTCCAACCTCAATATCTGTGACGCCTTCCCCTACCTCGTATACCACACCTGAAAACTCATGCCCCATAGTAATAGGCGCTGACTCTCCAGAAATTGGATGTGGGTGACCACAAGGGGGAATAAAAATAGGACCTTCCATAAACTCATGTAAGTCTGTACCACAAATACCACACCATGCCACCTGTATACCTACTGTACCAGGTAATACTTTTGGCTCTGGGATGTCCTCAATTCGGATATCACCTTTATCATAAAAACGTGCTGCTTTCATTGATACACCCTCTTTATAGTATTAACGATAAACCATGCCACCATCGGTCAAAATTGACTGCCCAGTAATATAATCAGCGTCCTCACTCGCTAAAAATGCCACCAATGCTGCAACATCATCTGGTGTTTCTGCACGCCCTAAAGCGATGCCATCTACATATTTTTTATATGTTTCACCAAGAGGTTTAGCCGTAAGCTCAGAAAAACGCCGATCAATGTCTACCCACATGTCGGTGCCAACTACGCCTGGGCAATAACTATTTACCTTAATGTTCGCACTTGCATATTCTTTTGCTGCAGTCTGAGTTAATGCTCGAACTGCAAATTTAGTTGCTGAATATACACCTAGTAAAGCAAAACCTTCATGTCCAGCAATAGAACATGCATTAATAATTTTGCCACCATGCTGACGCTGTTTAAACTTATTTGCAGCAGCCTGAATACCCCATAGTACACCACCAACATTAATATTCATAATGCGGTTAAACTCTTCAGAATTGACATCTGATAAAGCATTTACTTGAGCAATACCAGCATTATTAATCATAATATCAAAACCATTTAATAATGATTCTGCATGTTCTACAGCAAGACTGATTTGTGTTGGATCTGAAACATCAGCAATAAATGTGGTTACCTTAACACCTAATGCCTCAATCTCCGCTTGCACCAGATTTAACTTATCTTGATTAAGATCAACCAACGCAATATGCACACCTTCTTGTGCTAAACGTAAAGCAATACCTCGTCCAATTCCTTGAGCCGCACCAGTAATTAGTGCAACCTTATTTTTTAAACCTCTAGGCATATTGCGACTCCTTAAATATGAATTGCACGTTGCATTGAAGCCAAAATAGATTCATGCATTGCCTCAGATAAAGTCGGATGTGGGAAAATCACTTGAGCCAGACTTTCATCTGTAGCTTCCAAATATTTTGCAATCGCAAAACCTTGAATATGCTCAGTCACTTCATGGCCCACCATATGCGCCCCTAATAATTCACCTGTCTCTTGATGAAAAATTGTTTTTACGAAACCTGCTGCATCAGCCAAGGCCAGAGCTTTACCATTGGCCTGCAATGGAAACTTACCAACTTGAATGGGTAAACCAGCAGCTTTAGCTTTTTGCTCCGTTAAACCAATACTTGCAACTTGTGGGTGAGTAAAAATACAACCTGGTATTTGTCCACGATCAAGCGCATGCACTTGGCTTAAACCTGCTATTTTTTCAACACATAAAATCGCCTCATGGCTTGCCTTATGTGCCAAACATGGCGCACCTGCCACATCACCAATTGCATAAACCCCAACAACATTGGTTTTACAGTATTGATCTACCTTAATAAAACCATTTTCAAGCTCTATACCTAAAGCCTCTAACCCGAGGTTTTGTACATTCGGTTTTACCCCGATGGCTGAAAGTACTTTTTCAACCACAATGTTTTGGGTTCCTGTTGCAGTTTCAAGCTCACAATGTACTTGGCCATTTTCTACACGTACACTTTGCACACGGGTATCAGTCCATACCGTCATGCCTTGTTGTTGAAACTGTTTTTGCACGTATTGAGCAACTTCAGCATCTTCACTGGGTAATATTTGCTTCGCAATATCAACCAAAGTAACCTGACAGCCTAAATCTTGGTACAAACTTGCAAACTCGCTACCAATTGCCCCAGAGCCAACAACCAAAAGAGACTTTGGTAATTGTGTTGGAACTAAAGCTTCTTTATAACTCCAGACATGTTCGGCTTCGACAGGTATGTGCGGTAAATGTGCTGCCTTAGCACCAGTTGCCACAATAATATGAGGAGCACGAATATGTTGTTGATTCCCTTCTGAATCAATTAACTCTAATTGCTCTTTTGCAGTAAATTTAGCGGTTGCATTAAAAAGCTGAACTTGATTTTTTTTCAGTAATTGGCCAATACCCTGCACCAATTGTTCTGAAACTTTGCGACTATGTTGCACCAAGGTCTGAATATCAAAATCAATAGCACCTAATTGGAAACCAAATTGACCTGCCTTCTTAAACTGCTGCGCAAGTGTTGCTCCACTCAGTAAAGCTTTAGTTGGTATACAGCCCCAATTTAGGCAAATCCCACCTAGATGCTGTGCTTCGACTATCGCGGTCTTTAAGCCCAGTTGGGCTGCACGAATTGCAGCCACATATCCACCTGGGCCAGCACCAATAATGATCACATCAAATTGTGTGTCTGACATATACATCTCCCTACACCAAAATCAATGCAGGATTTTCTACAAACTGCTTAAATGCAGCCAAGAACTGAGCACCCAATGCACCATCAATCACACGATGATCACATGACAAGGTTGCTGTGACTATTTGCGCCATAACCATTTCGTCATTTTGAACAATGACACGCTTTTCAGCAGCGCCAAGGGCTAAAATTGCACCTTGAGGTGGATTGATAATGGCATCAAATTGTTTAATCCCCAGCATACCTAAGTTTGAAATACTAAAACTGCCTCCCTGAAACTCATCAGGAGCCAATTTCCCAGTTTTCGCTCGTGTTGCTAAGTCACGCATATCATTAGAAATTTGTGCTAAAGACTTACTATTCGCCGCTTTAATGATTGGCGTAATCAATCCATTTTCAATCGCAACCGCCACAGAAATATCTGCTTGATTAAATTGAAGAATTTTCTGATTTTCTTCATCAAATTGCACATTCACTTGTGGCACTTTCATCAGTGCAGCGGCAGCCGCTTTAATCAACATATCATTGATTGACAGCTTTACCTGTGGAACAGTGCTATTGATCTGTTGACGTAAAGCCTGAACTGCATCAACCCGTAAATCAACGCTCAAACGGAAATGTGGAGCATTGCGTTTCGCTGCTTGCAGTCTAGTCGCAATTGCTTTACGCATACCGTTCATTGCAGTAGTGGTAAATTGAGCGGTTTGTTCAGCTACAGCACGGGTCTCATGCTGGCCTTGTATCGGATTTTCCCGATAATAAACAGCCTCAACATCTTCTTTACAAATTCGACCACGTGAACCAGAAGCACGGCAATCGTGTAAGTTAATTCCCCACTGTTTTGCTAATCGTCTAGCAACTGGTGTAGCAGCCACTTGACTGTCATCTGCTGTAGACTTCGCAGCCTTTGAACTGGCTTGATGCTGAACATTCGGCCAAGATCCACCTGCCGACTGAACAGCAGTTTGAATATCTTTTACACTAATACGTCCAGCACGTCCTGAACCTGTGATCGCCTGTAAATTGACATTATGCTTTTCTGCCAATTTTAATGCATGTGGTGTCGCGAATAATTCTGCATTAAATTGATAACCTTGCAAAGTAGCAGGAATAGCATATGCACCCTGAGCAGAAACAACTGTCTGTGCTGCCTTGCTCACTGTCGCATTCACAGCCACACTTGGTGCTTCATTTATAACAATGCTTTCTGTTTTTTCTGCAACTACCTGTGCAGCTGGAGCTGGAGTTGCACCAATAGCAGCACCTGATAAGCTTTGTGCAAATGCTTCAATCTCGGCATCTGTTACTTGCTGATCGGCACAAAGCGCAATAGCACCACCAACAACAAGCGTGTCACCATTATGGGCAATGATCTTACGTAAGGTACTGTCAAATGGTGCTTCAAGGACATTAACGATCTTGGTTGTTTCAATTTCGCATATCTCTTGCCCTTTCGCAAAAGACTCACCCTCTTGAATTAACCACTGTGCAATGGTGCCCTCTTCCATTGACAATCCCCATTTGGGAATCTCTAAGGTTTTAATCTCGCTCATCCTAAGCCTCCAATGTTTTACGTACGGCTTGTTCAATACGCTCTACACTTGGTAACCACTCTTTCTCAAGCACAGGTGAAAACGGTACTGGAGAATGAGGTGGTGTCACCAATTCGATTGGTGCTTTTAGATAATGGAAACCCTTCTGCGCAATCAAAGCAGCAACATCATGACCAAAACCACAACGTGCAGCAGATTCATCAACAATAACGACACGACCTGTAGACGCAACAGACTCTAAAATACCATCTTCATCTAATGGAGAAATGGTACGAGGATCGACCACTTCAACCGAAATACCTTCTTTAGCTAACTTATCTGCAACTTCATTCGCACGATGAACCATCAAGCTTAATGCAATGATCGTAATATCAGTGCCTTCACGAGTATAGTTAGCAACACCAAATGGAATAGTATATGACTCATCAGGAACTTCGCCCTTAATGTCATAAAGTAATTTATGTTCACAAAATACAACTGGGTCATCATCACGAATAGCTTGGATTAATAGACCTTTTACATCATATGCGCTTGAAGGGACGACCACCTTTAAACCAGGAACAGCTGCAAATACATTGTATGGTGACTGAGAGTGTTGTGCTGCTGCAGAAAAACCTGCACCAATCATACCGCGTACAACTAATGGGGCTTTGGCTTTACCACCAAACATATAACGGAACTTCGCTGCTTGGTTATACAACATGTCATGGCAAACGCCATAGAAATCCATAAACATCAGATCCGCAACTGGACGTAAACCTGTTGCTGCTGCCCCCGCAGCCATACCAATAATGGCTGATTCGGTAATAGGTGTATCAATAACACGTTCAGACCCAAACTCTGTCCATAAACCTTTGGTAACTCCTAACACACCTCCGAAGCCTTCGAGTTTATTGTCATCGGTATTTTTACCGCCATGACCACCACGTACGTCTTCACCAACCACGATCACACTTGGATCACGGCGCATTTCCGATTCAATCGCTTCTTTAATCGCGTTTCGATAACTTTTATTTGGCATTACTTTACTATTCCTTTAGTAAGAGACATAAACGTCAGTAAGAAGTTGAGAGACTTCTGGGTAATTGGCAGCACGGGCTTTTGCTACGGCTGCATCTACATTAGCTTTAGACTCAGCATCAATCGCATCTAGTTTGGCCTCATCAATCTTTCCTGAAACTTTTTCACGGAAAATTTTCAATGGGTCTTTATGTTCTTTGACATAATCCAACTCTTCTTTAGAACGAATCAGACCTGGATCACCTTCAAAATGCCCATAGAAACGGTTAGTAATCGTTTCAATTACGCTTGGTCCTTCACCACGACGCGCACGTTCAATCGCTTTTTGTGCAACCTCATATACAGCAAAGAAATCTGTACCATCTACTTTCTCTGCTGGCATACCGAATCCTGCTGCACGCGCAGCAATGTCCTTACTTCCTACAGCATAATCATGTGCTGTACCTTCACCAAAGCCATTATTTTCAAAAACAAAAACCACTGGTAATTTCAGTACTACTGCCATATTCATGGCTTCAAAAGTTAAACCCTGATTAGAACCGCCATCACCTGTAAAAGATAATCCAACACCGCCAGTTTTAAGGGTCTTCGCTGTTAAAGCTGCACCAATAGCCAAAGGAGGACCACCACCAACAATACCGTTAGCACCAAGCATCCCTTTGTCTAAATCGGCAATGTGCATTGAGCCGCCTTTACCACGGCATAAACCATCATCTTTACCAAAGATTTCCAGCATCATCCCGTGGATATCACATCCCTTAGCAATACAGTGTCCATGACCACGATGTGTTGATGTAATGAAATCTTTATCGGATAAGTTTTCACAAATCCCAACCGCAACAGCTTCCTCACCACTATAAAGATGAATAAAGCCAGGAATATCGCCTGTATTATTTTCTTCGTGAAGTCGATCTTCAAATTCACGAATATCTCGCATCCGTTTGTATGCTGCTAGCAATTGCTCTTCCGTTAATTGCATATATTTAATCCTTCATGCTGCCGTTTAAAACATAAAACCATATATTTAAAAAAACATAGGAGTTTATAATCCGTCTTTTTATATAAAAACATTTTCATTTAAATTGATATTAGACTAAAAATATTTATTCAAATTTATAATAAAAAAATTATTTAAAACAAAGTGTTATAAAAACTATTTTTTTGAATTTTTTTTAATAATTATCAACAAGTTAAAAACCAAACCTTTAGCCAACCTTTATTTTGTATGATTAATATTTTGCACCTTAATTTATTATATTAAAAATAATTAAACATAATTGACATCATTAAAATAATCATATTATATATTATTAAAATTTATGGACACATTTTAAATGGAATTAAAACGTTCAGTAAAAACAGGTGAGAAATTACGTGGTGCTGAAAAACTTGCGCGTATCCCTGTTAAGGTTATTCAAACTACACAGATCCCTAAAAAACCAGAGTGGATTCGCAGTAAACTCGCCAAACCAGAAGAAGTGGAATATATCAAGGCACTATTACGCCAACAAAAACTGCATACTGTTTGTGAAGAAGCGGCTTGCCCTAATCTGCCCCAGTGTTTTGCAGGTGGTACAGCAACATTTATGATTATGGGTGACATCTGCACGCGTCGCTGTCCTTTTTGTGATGTTGCACACGGTCGTCCCAATCAGCTTGACCCCAATGAACCTCAACATTTAGCCGATACCGTTAAAAACCTAAATCTAAAATATGTGGTCATTACTTCTGTAGACCGTGATGATCTAAAAGATGGTGGAGCTCAACACTTTGCAGACTGTATTCAAGCAATCAGAAAAACCAGTCCAGAAACGTTAATTGAAATCTTGGTTCCTGATTTTCGTGGCCGAATGGATATTGCACTTGAAATTTTAAGTGAAACACCACCCGATGTGTTTAATCATAATATTGAGACTGTACCTCGCTTATACCATGCCATGCGTCCGGGTTCAGACTATCAACACTCACTGGATTTATTAAAAAAATTCAAACAGAAACGCCCAGATGTAGCAACCAAATGTGGTTTAATGGTGGGTCTAGGTGAAGTTGAAGCCGAAGTCATTGTCCTGCTCAATGACCTCAGTGACTATCAGGTAGATTACGTCACTATTGGACAATATTTACAGCCATCAAAATCACATGCTGCTATCCATCGTTTTGTTCCATTGGAGGAGTTTGATTCCTATCAAAAACATGGACAATTATTAGGTTTCAAGAACATATGGAGTGCGCCTATGGTTCGTTCGAGCTATTTTGCTGATCGACAATATAAAGGTGAAACAGTTCCTAAACCTTTTTCTCGACAAGATGTTGAATTAAGCCTTGAATAATCAAAACCTATATAGTTTACTCGATAATAGAAAATATTGATCCAGTACAAAGTATAACCATTATCGGCCTAGCTGCTTTTAGATATCGTTTGATCATAAAGGAATATGATATGAATCTATGCAATCGTTTAGCAATACCAGCTCAGTCTTTACAAACAACGCATTTTGTCAATTTAGAATCGGTTCAAGCGGCTCCGTTGTTAAAGCTACCTCAAGAGGAACAGCCTTCCTTATTTCGGCGTTCTTTACGGCATCATCAACGAGAACTTCTTAAAATTGCAAAAGATGCAGGAATGGCGATTGGTATCACAGACCATCAAGGTACGCTGCTTTGGACATGGAGTAGTCAACAAATGCTTTCTTCTGCGGAGCAAGCACATTTTGTTGAAGGTGGGCATTGGTCAACGCAAGCTGTAGGCACCAATGCTATTGGGCTTGCACTGAACAACCATGTCTCCAGCTGTGTATATTCTCACGAAAATCAAATGCAAAGCGTGCGTGACTGGGTTTGTTATGCAGCCCCCATTGTTGACCCTGTATCTGGACAATTTCATGGCATTATTAATTTATCAACTAAATATAAAAAACATACATCATTGGGTGTGTTAGCTGTTGAACGCTGCGCAGAGTTGCTCAAAGAAGCAATTCAATTTGAACAAAAAAATGTGCTCTATATCAAAGCACTCGGTACACCTCAAGTATTGTTTAACCAACAAATACTCCCTCTGACACATCGACAAATTGAGATTTTATCAATACTTGCAATAAAGCCTGAAGGGATTGCATTAAATGAATTACATGCCGCTCTGTATGGTGATCGTAATGTCAGTGAAAAAACATTAAAAGCCGAACTGTCTCAACTGAGAACACTCCTACCAGACTGCATCATGTCTCGTCCTTATAAACTATCATGTGAAGTACAATGTGATTTCCTTAGTGCAGAAAGATCGCTAGATGCAGGCTTTCTCGCCAGTACGTTTTCACTTTATAAAGGAAGTTTTTTAGTTAAATCAGAGAGCCCTATTTTAAGTACTTGGAGAGAATGCTTTGATGCTCGCCTAAGTCATCTGATTTATCAAATGCAAGATATTGATCCGCTCTTAAAATTGGTTGGCCGTATTCCAGAACAAGTAGATGCGATATATCGTTTGCTTGAATTGTTACCTTCCGATAGTCTACAGCGCGTTCGAATTGAAAAACTACTGTAACGGGTTAATACATCTAGAAGCATGTACAAATCTAGCTATAGTGTACGCTCTTAAAAATTATTCACTGCGGTTCATTAAAACCGCAGTCTAACCGCTTAAAATCAAGCCTGTGCTATTTTTAGATTTCTCAATAATAAAAATATCACCACTACCGCAGCGATAATTCCCAATGCAAAACTGATGCTATAACCGACTATTGCAGCAATTGCGATTAGGGAAGATGACATACTCATTTCACCCAAATCACGTGCACTTTGTATTGCTGTCATATCTGTTCCAGCTTGCGTGCCTTGTTGAGCAAAACGCATAGCCCGAGTCATCAGTGCAACGGATGCCGCACCAGATCCAAAACAGCCAAAAATTGTTGCCATAAGTGCATAAGTAAAACTAATTTGGCTCATCTGAGTGAGCATAATCCAAATTGTAGCGGAACAGATTGTCATCGCTAAACCTAAAATGAAGATTTTCCCAGTACCAAAATGTTGAATCAACCATGCACCACCACCGCAGCCAAGTAAAATTGTTACAACTCCACCATACATCCCCAATTGTCCAACGCTTTGTATGCTCCATGCTTGATCTATAAGCACTAGTTTTCCTAGCCCAAAACCTGAAACCATAGCCAATGAAGACAAAAAAGCCATTGCCAATAAAGCAATTGAACCTTGACGTTTAATGAAGTGTTTTATACTTGCAGTACGCTGTTCCTGTAACATCTGATTATTATTTACAACATTCTCTGCTGGTTCTTGCCAACACCATAACAACATCAAGCTACTCAACACGATTACCAGAGGTAATAAAACACCATACTGTAGACCTAAGTAGCCACTCAAAATCATTACACCAGCACCGCCTAGAAAAAATCCGACCATCGTCCCCCCCACTTGAATCATGTTGGCACGTACTAAATCTTTCCCAGTAAACAACTCTGCGGCTAAACCATCTGTCGCAATATCTTGAGTTGCACTCGCCATAGAAGCAATGAACATGAATAATAAGATATAAGGCGCATGTTGCTGTTCGATGCCCAACCACCACACCAATATTAAGGTAATAAGCACCAAAGCTTGCATAGGTACAAGCCAGCTTCGACGTCGGCCAAAATGGGGGAGCTTGTAATTATCGACAATGGGTGCCCAAAGAAACTTTAGAATCCAAGGCAAACCAACTAAGGGTAAAAAGACTAAACTCTGTAAGGATGCTCCTTGGTTTTTTAAAATACTGGGTAATGCATCCATAGCTAATCCAAGTGGCAAGCCTTGTGAGATATACAACAATGTAATCATCAACCACAGTCGCATTTTTGCAAGATTAAACATCATATTGCTCCTGCACTTTTACAATTTTACTGCCCTGTGCTGGAGTAAAAAACATCAACTGGCCTGGATGATGAACTTCAAGGCGATGCCAAGTATCTTTTGCCACAACTAAGACTTCACCAGCCTGTAGCACTATACTTTTCACATTCTGAAAAGATTCATCGCAATAACTCAGTACAATTTTTCCAGACAGGAGTAATAAAGTCTCATCACCCTTTGGATGTTTCTCCCAATAATGCCCATGCAGTGCGTGTGTGTTTTCAAAATCTTTAATCGCAATAATCCAATCTGCATCGCTACGTCCCTTATTCTGTATCGACTCAATTGTGGTATTAAAATTTTCCACATGTAGTCCGATAAGATGAGCCTGCATCTTAAAAGCTTGAAACGCTTGATTTGACATAAGTGATTGCCTCTAAATATGGCATCTGAACAAGACAACTGGTGTCCTACAACAATCTGCATGACCCAATTACAGCGAATTTGGCTATTGGCTTGTTCAAATTTAATAGCATTGAAGACAGGTATCTCTCTTTAAGTACTGTACTTAAATGAGATACTCAGTATTTAGAATCGTGTATTCACCATCAACATGGCTGAACGTGGCTCGCCATACCGATTATTCCAGTTCACCCCCGATAAACTTTGATAATAACGGCGGTCAAATAGATTTTTGACAAAGACAGAAGCCTCTATATTCGGACTGATTTGATAACCCAATTTGCTATCCACAATACTGTAACCACCTTGATTTAGTGTTACTTCACCTGACGTCACACTAAAAGCACTTTGTGCACGCAATCCTAAAGCAAGATTCAGTTTTTCCGCCCCAATAGCTGGCACATAATTTACCCAAAGATTAAACATATGTTTGGGAGCAAATCGGCTAAATGATTGACCTTCTGACTTTGCATCGCGTAAATATTTTGTGTAATTTTGACTATAACTTGCAGTTAGAGAAACTGCCTCTGTGAGCTGTCCCTTTGCTTCCAATTCAAAGCCACGGCTACGCACTTTACCATCGGCAATATAGCAAAAACCATCGAGTTGCGAAGCGCAAGGGTGTTCAGGATCTTCCTGTGCTCGGTCTTCTTGAATAATTTGATAAATTGCTGCATTGAAATGAAGACGATCATCTAATAAATCTGCTTTTAATCCTGTTTCAACGTTGCTCCCTCGTATAGGATCAAGCAACTGACCATTCACATCTTTTTGTTTTTGAGGTTGGAAAATTTCAGCATAACTAACATAAGCATTCCAGTTTGGATTTAATGTCCAAACTAGACCGGTATATGGGGTAAATTCGTTATTCAACTGAATGGTTTTATTATTCGCGGTGTTTTTCCAATTACTCAGACGTCCACCTAAAATAAATTTAATTTGATCAGATACTGAAAAGCGACCAGTAGCATAATAACCTGTTTGTTCGGTGACATCAGGACCACGTGATAGGTATTGGTCCATAATAGGTCGTGCTACACTTGATGGCTCCCAGTGCCAAGGATCAACTTCAATATTTTTATCTAATCCAAAGACACTGGCTGTAAATTGTTCAGAGGTAATTTTCTGATATTGCGCCCCTAATAATAATTCATGATCACGGTCAAACAAGTGAATATCACCCTTTACATAGGCATCCACACTGTCCTGTTTCTGATCAAATTGATAAGATCCCCCAGTGAGTTTTAAACCTTTATGACTGATCGGATCGAGTTTACCGCTTGCCCCTGCATAGTCTAAATATGATTTACCTTGAAAATGATTATATTGCACATTAGCAAACCAGCCATTTTCAAATCGATAATCTAGACCACTAAAAATGCGTGTATTATTCCAGTCAAAACGATCCCAATCAGCATCTAAATATGTGCGTCTAGGTAAATGAGCATCCTGCCCATTCGCATAAAATGGCACACCTGACATATTGGAGCCACCACGTATTTTTTGTTCATGCACGCCTGCATAAAGTGTTGCTTGGTCTGTTAAATCGAAATCGATGACACCATAATAATTTTCAGATCGCTGCTTTGATGTGTCATAGAAAAAGTCTTTATCATAAGCACTCGCAACAAACCTTGAACGTACCCGCCCATCTTTACTTAAAGGCACACTGACATCAAGACCAGCATTTATATGATTCCAACTGCCATAACCCAATGATGCTGATCCAGTGAAATGATCTTGAGGACGTTTTGGAACTAAATTGACTGTTGCTGCTGGATTCCCAGTTCCTTGCAGGAGCCCATTTGCCCCTCTTAATACTTCAACCTGTTCGTAAATTGACATTTCTTGTGGTGCTGCAGCCATATTACCCATCAACACCGGCACACCATTTTGACTAAAGGAATCAATTTTAAAACCACGGGTATAATATGCAGTCGTAAGGAGTTGATAAGGCTGTGTCGTAATTCCTCCTGCTGCTTGTAATACATCATCTAAACTTTGTAAGTTTCTTTGCTTCATCTCTTGTTCTGAGATCACAGTTAAAGCCTGAGCCACATCTTTATTGGATTGACCGAGTTTCCCCAAACTCGGTGCTGTAGGATCAGCTTGAGCTTCAAGACGAATCACATCTAGAACAATAGCATCATCAGCAAATGCAGTTGAATGCACAAAACCACTCAGCGCCCCTAGGCTCAACACCAAGGCTGAACGCCGAATCTTTACCTTCATCAAATACGCCATAACATAAACCAAAATTTGAACGAGAATCATTTTTATTAATTTTAGAAACTCTGGCGTTAATATTTTGGTGAATTCAACAGATATTTTAGCGAAAAAATATCAATTCAATGCTGGCGTCTAAGTTGTAGTGGATTAAAACCTAAGTGTCGTTTACACACTTTGGTAAAATGTGAATCAGTATAGCCACAGCGAAAAGCCACCTCATTCACGGGAATATGTGTACCGACCAATAACTCATAGGCTAGTTTCATCCGTAACTCAGTTAAATACTCATAAACACTTTGTTGAAAAAATTGCTGGAAAGACCATGAAAGTTTATTCGGATTTAAGCCAACCTGTATGGCAAGTTGTCTTAAATTCGGTGCATTTTGTAGATTCTGTTGCAGTATATGCTTTACCTCATATAACTGTTGGATCACTTGCGGGCTCAATTGCACTTTAGTTTGATATTGTGCTTGATGCTTAAGACATTCCGTTAGAAGTTCCACCGCCTTTACTGGAAGAATCAATTGGTTGAGAGGATCTTGTGGGTTGAAAGTCGATATATATTGACTAAGCTTTAAAATTTGATGATTTACCTGATGATCACATACATGCAACTTAGGCATTTGCGGAAAAACAGGGTCGACCATTTCCGTTAAAAATTCAGCATTATGATCCATTGGTAAACGCAAGGATATAAACTGAATTGGCTCACACGAACCATATTCATGCTGGATACTCAGCTGTTGATTTGCTCGCAATAAATGATAACAAGGCCCAACTAATTTCGCTTTTTCTGAAAATTCAGTTTGATAAGAAACTTCTCCGCTCAAAATAACCACCAATTTGAGCCCTTCCACTTCCTGTTCCTCTGTTTCTAGAGCTGAGTTTTGTAGTAACTTTCCTTGGGAAATATGTAGATGAGGAAAATACATTGCTGTTTGCCAAGTTGAAATTGTCATCGCTCACATCTGATAATGATTATCGTTTAATATTAATACTTTTAATAATAGAGTCAAAGCAAAATAAGTGGCATCCACGTAGGATATAAAAAATAAAATTCAATTCCCAAGCATATAAGCAATTATGCAGCAAATGAAATATTTTACTGGCACAACAACAAATAAATCATATGAGTATTACTTATCTCATAAACATTTAAATTTAGCTAAAAATTTAATATAAAAAATATTATAACAAAAATAAAGAAAAATTAATTTTAATATATTTTTTTAATATAAACAGAAAATTTAATATTTTAACTTTTAAAGAAAAAACAAATAAAAATTATTGAAAATAAAATTTAAAAAAAGAGAAAAATTTTCAAAAAAGTTTTATATAAATAATTTAAACATTTAAAATCAATAAATTAAATCTTCAACCAAACATCATTTTCTTTAAAAAATCAAATAAATTTTATTTGTAAAATGTTTTTATTTAAAAAAGATATATAAAAAACAACTATAGCTACATTTATGAAAATTAAGTCCCATATTTAAAATTAATGCTAAGCTTTTATGAATACTTTATTTTATATCAAAAAATAACATCCATAAGATAAATAAAGTCTTTTGTGGGTAATATTATGTCTTATTTAAAATCTCCGCCTATTCATATTATTGAAAATGATTTGGATGCAATACGAGCTGCACATCAAGTTGCAGATTTTTCTTTAAAAGGTAGAAATGAACGTGACCAAAATCGGCGCTTACCTTTTGCGGAAATTGATTTATTCAGTCAAACAGGTTTAGGGGGATTACGCATTCCTAAACAATTTTCTGGCGCATTTGTCTCTAACAAAACACTAGCGCATGTCTTTCGTATACTTAATAAAGCAGACTCAAGTGTGGGACAAATTCCACAGAATCAGATCTCTTTACTCTATGTCATCGACTTAATTGCCAACCAAGAACAAAAAAAATTTATTTATACGGAAATACTTAATGGTAAGCGCATAGCCAATGGCGGTCCAGAACGACATACCAAGGATACAACAACACTAGCAACAACCCTGCATATTGAGAATGACCGTTATTTTGTAAATGGTGAAAAATTTTATTCTACAGGAAGTAGTTTTGCTCACTGGCTTGCGATTAAAGCCCTACACCCTCTGGGGCATGTAGTACTTGTCCTTATTCCTCGCGAGGCACAAGGAGTTAATATCATTGATAATTGGAATGGCTTTGGACAAAGAACCACATCAAGTGGAACAGTTAAACTCGATCAGGTTGAAGTTGATCCTTTTCTCATTTTTGATGAACGTAAACTTACCGCGCAGCCTACGTATCGTGGGGCTTTTTCCCAGCTCTTACAGGTTGCAATTGATGTTGGCATTGCTGAAGCAGCTTTAGCAGATACAATCACTGCTGTACAAAAAGCTCGCCCGATTATAGATGCACAAGTTGAAAAAGCCAGCGATGAGCTCTACACCTTACAAGAAGTTGGAAAATCCGTTGTTCTACTCGATGCTGCAATTTTACTGTTAGATGAAGCAGCTGAATATTTAGATGAACTTGATCAATTAGACCATATTAGCGAACAACAAGCAGCTCAAGCCTCAATTCTAGTTGCACAAGCCAAAGTCTATGCCAACGATGCAGCATTACATATTTCTGAAAAATTACTTGAACTCGGTGGTAGCCGATCGAGTTTAAGTAGCCACAATTTAGATCAACATTGGCGCAATGCACGTGTTCATACCTTACATGATCCTATCCGCTGGAAACTGCACGCCTTAGGAAATTACTTCCTAAATAACACATTACCTGCCCGCCATGCCTGGATTTGAGGAATTTATATGTCATCTTTTCAAAATATCGTTACTTTTAAACCTCAACTTTCAACTCCAGCACATGTGATTCAATCTGATGCTGAGGCTTTAAGTATTGCCCAACAACTGGCTCAACAATTTAAAAAAAATGCAGTTAAACGTGACGCACAACGTATCTTACCCTTTGCAGAAATTGAGGCTTATAGTCAGTCTGGACTTTGGGCCATTACTGTGCCGAAGGCATTTGGTGGAGCTGATGTATCTAGCTATACGGTTGCACAAATTATTGCTTTAATGAGCGGTGTTGATGGATCAATTGGTCAAATACCTCAAAATCATTTTTATGCACTCGAAGTACTCAGAAATACTGCTAGCGATGTACAAAAACAAAAACTATATGCCGAAGTCCTTAAAGGTGCACGATTTGGTAATGCACTCGCCGAATTTAACACTCAAAATGCTGCAGAAAAATACAGTCGTATTGATCAAACTCCACATGGCTATGAGGTCAACGGTGAAAAATTCTATTGCACAGGTAGTCTATTTGCACATCGCATTCCAACATTAGTAAAAAATCAACAACAACGTGAGTTTCTTGCATTTATTCCACGAGATAGTCAAGGCTTAGAACTCATTGATGATTGGTCTGGCTTTGGCCAGCGTACAACTGGAAGCGGCACTGTCAAATTTCACCAAGTCAAAGTTGCAGCAGAAGATGTGATTGCTTTTGATACAGCATTTAGTCAACCAACCTTGGTTGGCCCATTTGCACAAATCATGCATGCCGCAATTGAAACAGGTATTGCACGTGCAGCTTTTGAAGAGACCTTACTTCGTATTCGTCAGGCTCGTCCTTGGATAGACTCAGGTGTAGAACATGCTTGCCATGACCCCCTGACTCAATACGAATTGGGTCGCATAATTGCAGATGTACGTGCCAGTGAAGTATTACTCAAGCAAGCCGCGCGAAGTATTGATGCAGCCAAACCTCATCCAACAGCGGAAAATATTGCTCAAGCTTCTCTAGACGTGGCTAAAGTTCGCGCCCACAGTACAGAAACGGCATTAAAAGTTTCCTCAAAGTTAATTGAACTTGCTGGAAGCCGTGGCAGCCAACGTGAAGATGGTCTTGATCGCTTCTGGCGCAATGCGCGTGTTCACACCCTACATGATGCTTCACGTTGGAAATATTATTTTATTGCCAACCATTTACTAAATGGTGTTAAACCACCACGCCGAGGAACTTTGTAATGACGGTTCACTCTCCTACAACGGCCAAACACATTTTACTCAATGCCTTTGATATGAACAGTGCTGGACATATTAATCATGGTTTATGGACACACCCTCGTGATGAGTCACATCGTTTTAATGAACTCAGCTATTGGACTGATTTAGCTAAATTACTTGAAGAGGGTTTATTTGACGGTTTATTTATTGCAGATATTACGGGTGTTTATGATGTTTATCAGCAAAACATAGATCTCACACTAAAAGAATCCATTCAATTACCCAGTCACGATCCAAGTACACTTGTTTCAGCCATGGCTGCTGTCACAGAACATTTAGGTTTTGGTATCACAGTCAATTTAAGCTATGAGTCACCTTATCAATTTGCACGGCGGTTCGCCAGTTTAGACCATCTCACTCAGGGGAGAATAGGCTGGAATATTGTTACTGGTTATCTAGATAGTGCAGAGCGTTTGATTGGCCAACAAGGACTAAAAGATCATGACCTTCGCTATGAACAGGCCAATGAGTTTCTTGAGCTTTGCTATAAATTTTGGGAAGGCTCTTGGGAAAATGATGCCGTTCAAAAAGACAAGATCAACCGAATCTTTAGTGACCCAAGTAAAGTACATCAGATTCAGCATCAAGGAAAATTTTACCAAAGCCAAGGTGTGTTCCAAGTTGCCCCATCTATACAACGTACTCCTGTCCTTTATCAGGCTGGCGCCTCAGCGCGTGGTTTAGCCTTTGCAACTCAACATGCAGAAGCAATGTTTATTGGTGCAGATCACCCTGATAAAGTTAAAGCCCAAGTAGAAACCATCCGTAAACTGATCAAAACACAGGGACGTGATCCTGAATCAATCAAGCTATTTGTGGGTATTAGTGTAGTCACGGCTGAAACCGACCAGCAAGCACAGGAAAAATTTTCAGAATATATACGCTATGCCAGCCCTGAAGCTGGATTAGCACATTTCTCCAGTTCAATTGGTTTAGACCTTTCTCAATTCGCAGATGATGAGGCTATTCCATATAAACAGAGTAATAGTATTGTTTCAGTGAATAATAAATTTAAACAGCAACGTATTACTCCCCAAGATCTCAAAGCACAGCATCAATTAGGTGGACGATATCCTGTATTTGTTGGTAGCCCTTCTCATGTTGCAGAGCAATTAATTCAGTTTTTAGACCACACTGGGATTGATGGTTTTAATCTCACTCGAACTGTGACCCCAGAATCACATCAAGATTTTATTCGTCTAGTGATTCCAGAACTCCAACAACGAGGCCGATATAAAACAACATATACACCTGGCAGCCTAAGACATAAATTGTTTCAGCAAGGTGATCACCTCTCTACGCTACACCCAGTACAACAGTTCCGATGTACACCACAGTAAATCAATGCGTCATTACCAAACGAAAGTAATGACGCAATACAAAAATAAGCTATTGAAATATTAATTAAATTATTGAGGTGCATATGGCGCATTCGACTAAAACCAAATTTACGGTCATTGGGGTAATTATTGCCATCTTGATTGTGGGCTTTGTTATTTGGCATAAACAAAAAGATTCTTCACCAGATGAATTGGTTATTGGGGTTAGCCCTTCTTTTGCTCAACCACTCCAAGTTGCAGCAGATGAAGCAAGACAACAAGGGCTACATGTTAAATTAATTGAATTTTCTGACTGGAACACTCCAAATATCACCCTAAATCATGGTGATATTGATGCCAATTTTTTTCAGCATCAGCCTTTTCTTGACAATGTCAAAAAAGAAACTGACTTTAAAATCAAGGCATTTGCATTAGGTGCAGCCACACATGTTGGTTTGTATTCTAAAAAATATCAAACGATTTCAGCTCTGCCTCAACATGCAAAAGTGGTCATTCCTAATGACCCTGTTAATCAAGGTCGTGCTCTACAACTCTTACAACAAGCTCAATTAATCACCCTAAAACAACCTGATAATTTCTTGTCTAGTTTAAGTGATATAGCAAGTAATCCTAAGCAATTACAATTTATTGAAGTTGAAGGACCACAAACAGCACGAGCAATTGATGATGCAGATTTAGCTTTTGGTTATCCACATTATTTACGCTTAGCGAAAACTGCTGATCCAGAAAAAGCACTCCTTTTTGATTCTAATACCGATAAACGTTTTGCAATCATATTTGCAGTACGGGATGACTATAAAGACCAAGGTGGGAAGCTTCAAAAATTTGTAGATATTTATCAAAACTCGGAAAAAGTGAAGCAAGCCTTAGATAAAGATTTTGGCGCCAAACTATGGTTTCCAGGTTGGAAATAGGGCCAGATCATGTCTAAAACACGTATAAACGCTCTTGGTTTTATTCTCATTCTTATCGCTATCATTACGCTCATTGCTGGCGTGGTGTTATACCGTGGTGCAAATCATCATGAACAGAAACAGACACTTAAAATTGGTATTAGTCCACCTTATGCCGAGCTGTTACAAAGTGTCGCAGATGAAGTTAAAACACAGGGCATCAATGTTGAACTGATTGAATTCTCTGATTGGCAAGCACCTAACATTGCTGTTCAAAATGGTGACATTGATGCGAACTTTTTCCAGCAACGTGTATTTCTAAACAATGCGATTAAACAAACTGGTTTTGATCTGCACAGCTTTGCAATTGGTAGTGGCAGTCATGTTGGCTTATATTCTAAAAAATATAAAACATTAACCGATCTTCCAGAAAAAGCCCGTGTCGTCATTCCAAGTGATCCTGTCAATTTGGCACGTGCTCTGATTTTGTTACATCGAGCTGGGCTGATTCAACTTAAAGATATAAACAATGAGCTGTCTACTTTACAGGATATTCGTTCTAATCCTAAACAATTACGCTTTATTGAAGTTGAAGGTCCACAAACAGCACGAGCAATTGATGATGCAGAGCTAATTTTTGGCTTTCCACATTATTTAAAGATGGCAAAAAAAGCCGATCCGCACAGTGCATTATTTTTAGACCCAACCGATAAGAAATACGCCATTTTATTTGTGACACGTAAAGACTATCAAGACACAGATCAAAAGCTTGCAACCTTTGTACATGTATTTCAAAACTCGGCAAAAGTAAAAGCCATTCTAGATCGTGATTTTGGCAAAAACATGTGGTTTGAAGGCTGGAAATAAGGAGAACATTATGGTCAGTTTTGGCGCTCAGGTAGATTTTGCCCTACCCCATATCCAAATTCGTCAGTTAAATAAATATTATGATGTACAAGGTACAACAGTTCATGCACTCAAGAATATTCATTTGGATATTCCTCAAGGCAAAATCTTGGGCATTATTGGTAAAAGTGGTGCAGGAAAATCCTCACTACTACGTACTATCAATGGATTAGAAGATATTAATACTGGAAGTATTCAGATTCATCATCAAGAGCTTACTCAGCTCAAACATGCTGACCTCATTCAATTGAGACAAAAAATAGGGATGATTTTTCAACATTTCAACCTCATGTCAGCAAAAACGGTCTATGAAAATGTAGCCCTACCTTTAAAAGTAGCAGCCTATCCAAAAGCTGAAATACAGGCCCGTGTCACCGAAGTCTTACAGCTTGTAGGCTTAGCTGACAAGGCTCAAAATTATCCTTCACAACTCTCTGGTGGGCAAAAACAACGTGTAGGAATTGCACGTGCTTTAGTACACCATCCTGAGATATTACTTTGTGATGAGGCAACCTCAGCTCTTGATCCTGAAAGTACATCAGTTGTACTCGCACTTTTAAAAAAAATTAATCAACAATTAGGAATCACCATTGTACTCATTACCCATGAAATGCAAGTCATTCGTGATCTATGTGAGCAAGTAGTTGTGATTGATCAAGGGGAGATTGTTGAATCTGGAGAAGTTTGGTCTGTTTTTTCTGCACCACAACAACATATTACGCAAGAACTACTCAAGCTAGAACAGCTCACACTTCCACTGCAATTTGAGGGCACTTATCAAACCATACACAGTCATGCCTTGTTGAAGCTCAGTTATGCAGCTTTAGTTTCAACTTCACTCGATATCAAGAGCTTATTTGATCAGTTTAATGGAGCAGTACATCTCTACCAAAGTCATGTTGAGGTCATTCAGAATCATCTTATTGGTCATTTCACCTTCACGATTCCAGTCAACCCCCCCGTCGATTTAACTCAACTGGGCCTACAGCAACACCCTCACATCACTCAACTCGAGGTACTTGGTTATGCACAGCTCCCAACTCATTGATTTATTACTCACTGGTACACTAGATACTTTAATGATGGTCGGTGTTTCAGCTTTTGTTGCTTTCTTTATTGGCCTTCCTATTGCGGTGCTTTTAGTCAGTACATCTGAACATGGTATTTATCCATCAAAGAGCATTCAAAATAGTTTAGGTTGGTTCGTCAATGTCACGCGTTCTATTCCTTTTTTAATTTTAATGGTTGCCTTAATTCCAATCACTCGCTGGATTGTTGGAACCAGCTACGGTGTTTGGGCAGCAGTTGTCCCACTAACACTTGCAGCGACACCATTTTTTGCACGCATTGCAGAAGTAAGTTTGCGTGAGGTCGATCAAGGATTAATCGAAGCTGCGCAAGCAATTGGTTGTAATCGAAAACAAATTATTTGGCATGTGCTATTGCCAGAAGCGCTACCAGGTATTGTTGCCGGTTTTACAGTGACCTTAGTAACTATGATTAACTCCTCTGCAATCGCTGGAGCAATTGGTGCAGGAGGCTTAGGTGATATTGCTTACCGATATGGTTATCAACGTTTTGATATGCAAATCATGCTCACCGTAATTGTTGTGCTTGTTGTACTGGTTATGTTTGTACAAGCAACAGGTGATTATGTTGCTCAGCAACTCGATAAAAGAAAAATCTGAATGTATTTAAATCATAATCACCCTTTTAAAGGTCGCTATACTGCAATTAAAGGGTGATTTTCTTGATGTTTAGCTTTGGATTTAAATGATATATCCATTTAAAAGTTTTGCTCTTTTTAGTTCAATTCTGCATGACATTGCTCATCTGCCAATAACGCCACAATTGGACCCAACTTAGCACGTTGAAGGTATAAATTTTGTGTAGGTAAGTAAATACTTGAAATAGAACCATCTAAATAGAGTGCTTGATCAATCGCCAAATCTTCCTTAAACACTTTAGCGAACTCATAAAAACTTACTGGGGTTCGGCTAATCACAAAATAGACTTGGTTGTTTTTTACACCAACTCCATTTCTTATTTTTAATGACTTTGAATCTTTTAAAAACTGTGGATTAATTTGCCCATTAATAACTAACATTGGTCCAGATTGAGTTGCATAATTGGCTACAAAATTTGTTGAGGCATAATCTGCTGTTGTTTTAATCACTGCATTTTGTTCATTCCATGCAAAAACACCATTAGGCTGCATGAAAAAGTTACCTGCCCCGTTGTCATAATTCAAGGGCGTGTAGCCTTGCCCCTGCTCAATATATAATCCTACAGGTTGATAATTAGCGTGATACATTCCTGCATTCATTGCAAATTGTAATGTTTTACAAGAGCCCAGATTTTTCTCTAACGATTTAAAATTATGATAAGGCCGATGCTGTGCATCATTTAAAAACAATTGTAAATTTTTTAATTGATCAATAAGCACAATATCCATATTTACTGTAGGTAAATCCACCCAAGTATATTGTGCTTGAGATTGACTACACGCTGTCCCTAGCACGCTAGAAAGCACAAATGAAAGTAGTCTAAATAATTTCATTACTAATATTGCCTCAGATAAAGCTTAAGTGTTTTAAAACTAGTTTGATCGCAAAATACCGAAACAAAACTGTGAATTATTTGACACCAGCATAGCAAAATTATATGTATAATGAACTGCGAGTTTCACTGTAAATGGATAGATAGTATTGGATTAGAGCCATTATGGAAAAGACAGCAAAGAAATATCCGCTCGGCGCACACTTAATTGTAAAAAGTTTTGGTTATAGTCACCATGGCATATATGCAGGCAAGGGTCGAGTTATCCATTATTCAGGCCTTGCACATTTTTTCAAAAAACAACCTATTGAAATTACATCACTAGAAAAATTTGCCAATCGACGTGCCATCTCTATACGAAATTATCATCAACCTAAATATAAAGGTCGTATCGTTGTAAAACGAATGCGTACTCGTATGCATGAAAATAATTATCATCTGATTATCAATAACTGTGAACATCTATGTAGTTGGGCAATTACGGGTATAGAAAGCAGCCCTCAAGTTGTAAAAATGATGAACCGCTTAACGACTATAGGCTATATTAGCTCTCTTGTTAGTTATATGAATAGTTTATTCTTAACCATTGCAACTACTTGCTTTGCACTTGTATTTTATATAAAGATGAAACTACGAGAAAAAGCAAAAATGGCAATACCCAATTATTTATTACTTAAACAGCAACAGAAAAAATAATCCCTTTACAAAGTGCAATTCACTGCGCCACATACTCTTAAGTTAGGCATGATGTAAGTCCTACATCAATTATGCTAAACTCCTTCAAAATTTAGCACTCATTTTCTTCCCCTTGCTCTATGTCCTCTCGCTCATCATCCCAACAAATTGTTTTACAAGAAACACTCTCCCCACAGCAGTTAAAAAATTGGATTTTTGAGCAAGCCCGATTATTAGGTTTTTCTGATTGTGTAATTGCCCAGCCAGATACACAAGCTGAGCTTGAGCGTTTCAAAGAATACCTCAAACGTGGGTATCATGCCGACATGGATTATTTAAAAGAAAATTTAGATAAACGTGCAGATCCCACACTATTGGTTCCAGGTACAAAAAGTATTATTTGTGTACGCATGGATTATTTGGTCACACGCCCTACGCCACGCTCTGTACCCAATATACCCAACCTTGGCATTATTGCACGTTATGCGCGTGGTCGTGATTATCATAAAGTGATGCGTGGCCGATTAAAAATACTTGCAACCAAAATACGAGAAAAAGTCGGTGAATTTGAGTCGCGCCCTTTCGCAGATTCTGCACCCATTTTTGAAAAAGCCCTAGCGGAAAATGCTGGTATGGGTTGGACTGGTAAACATACCTTACTCATTAACAAAAAATCAGGTTCTTTTTTTGTTTTAGGCGAATTATTTACTTCACTAGAATTGCCTTTTGATACACCAACTACGAAACACTGTGGTTCTTGCCAAGCCTGCATGGACATCTGCCCAACCCAAGCTATCGTTGAGCCTTATATGCTAGATGCTCGAAAATGTATTGCTTATCTAACCATTGAGTATAAAGGTATTATTCCAATTGAGTATCGCAGTGCGATTGGTAATCGCGTATTTGGTTGTGACGACTGTCAATTAATTTGCCCATGGAATCGTTATGCACAAATTACAACAATTGATGATTTTCATCCTAGACATAATCTAGATCAAGTTACTTTGCTCGAACTTTGGCAATGGGATGAAGAAACATTCCTATCTCGAACAGAAGGCAGCCCGATTCGTCGTACTGGATATCAAAGTTTCATGCGCAATATCGCCATAGGTTTAGGAAATGCACCTTATTCTATAGAAATCATACAGGCATTAATGCAAAAACGTGACATACATGATCAGGTCGTACAACCCCATATAGACTGGGCATTACAAGAGCAACAAACCAAAATTAAATTGAAGTAACACCAGTTGATTGATTAAAAATCAAAAAACGAATTGACACTAAATTTTGAAATTTTTTACCCTTTTCACTCGGCATATTTCATGTATGATCAATAAAGTTTTAGTTTTAAATATAATGGATAAAACATGCAAGTACGCAATGATTGGACTCGTGACGAAATACAAGCACTTTATGAACAACCATTTTTAGATTTGGTTTTCAAAGCCCAAAGCGTGCACCGTGAGTATTTTGATGCAAACACCATTCAGGTCAGTACCCTACTCTCAATTAAGACAGGTAAATGTCCTGAAGATTGTAAATACTGCTCTCAATCTGCCCGTTATGACTCAAAATTAGAAGCAGAAAAACGTATTGCTGTTGACAAAGTTATTCAAGAAGCTAAAGAAGCACTTGCTTCAGGTTCCTCACGTTTCTGTATGGGAGCAGCTTGGCGTAATCCGCACGAAAGAGATATGCCATATGTGCTTGAAATGGTCAGCGAAGTAAAAGCGCTTGGTTTGGAAACCTGTATGACATTAGGTATGCTCAATCAATCTCAAGCTGAACGACTCAAAGATGCAGGCCTTGATTACTATAATCATAACCTTGATACATCACGTGAATATTATTCTCATATTATTAGCACACGCACATTTGATGACCGACTTAATACCTTAGATCATGTCCGCCAAGCTGGGATGAAAGTATGTAGTGGCGGCATTGTCGGTTTAGGTGAAACCCGAGAAGATCGTATTGGACTTTTACTTGAACTTTCAACATTGCCAATCCATCCTGAATCTGTGCCAATCAATATGCTAGTTCCAATTGAAGGTACACCATTGGCAGATGTGGAAAAACTTGATGTTGTTGAGTGGATTCGTACGATTGCTGTTGCTCGTATCATTATGCCGCATAGTTATATTCGCCTTTCAGCAGGTCGTGAATCATTATCTGACTCAGACCAAGCACTTGCATTTATGGCTGGAGCAAACTCATTATTTTCTGGTGAAAAATTGCTAACCACTCCTAACGCTGGTGAAGGGAGAGATAAACAATTATTTAACAAACTTGGGCTAGTTGCCGAAAAAGCAAAAGCAAGTGTCCGCGAGTTATCTGTAGATGCAATGGCTGTATAAATAAATCACATTCAAGCTATTTAAAAGCCCGATTTACTCGGGCTTTTTTACCAACTGATTATGAGGTTAATAAAATACCATATGTTGCGTTCAAGTAATGTCCAACACGAATGATATCAATACCATTTGCATGCTCGACAGAAAGCTCTTCACGAGCAACGTCATAATGTAATGCATCAAAACAATCTTGATGTTCACTTAACCAATGCAAAGTATCTGCTAAATTTTCATCCACAATATAACTGAGCGCTTTAAAATCCTTCACCATTTTATATGACTTAAATCCAAATAGAATCTTACTGATATTATACTGATAGGTAATATTAAAACTAAATAGTGTGGTCCATTTATCTTCAAATTCGAAAGACGTATGTAATTTATTTTAATCAACGACTAAATGACAGAATAATTTATAAGTTTCAAAGCACCCATATTGTAATTGATTTTAAAAATAATCCCAATCTAGGTGCTAATCACCGTATGACAACTATTGGTGCAAAATACCACACTTACGACACTCTTTAATCAGTTGATTATTTTTACCAATCTCATACTCATAAGTATGTAAGCAAAATAGTTTTCTAAGTTTTCGAAACATATAGAGTAACTCCTTTTCCCTCACTCTCACCAACAAAGCAAATCATGTGCTTCTTGAAACATTAATGACAAATGAATGACATCAAATTACTTTTAACATAATTAATAAATTGTGCAAGACAAGTAGAGCACTTTTTACAATTTTTATTTTAGCTTACAAATCCGATGCGCTGAGTTAATGATAGTTTTAATAAGATTAAGTTTTTGGAATATTACTGATCAGTAAAAACTTAAGTTTTTCCTTTAGCTATTTTTAGGCTATATTCCATCTCATAGTGAGAAACTTTATTAATACCACCCACTAAAATAAGGATAAGTTATGCAAGGACGTATGATGTTTCAACCGCTACTTATTAGTAGCTTTATTGAACATGCTGCACAGTATCATGGTGATACTGCTGTTATTTCAAAAAATACTGATTTATCGATGACGCATACCACATGGTCAGAAGTTGCAAATAATGCGAAACGATTCGCTAAGGCATTAAATAGTCTTGGTCTACAAGCACATCATCGCATTGCAACAATTGCATGGAATAATCATCGTCATCTTGAAGCTTGGTATGCAATTTCTGGCAATCAAATGATTTGCCATACAATTAATCCACGTCTATTTCCTGAACAACTTATTTTTATTATTAATGATGCTCAAGATCGCGTTATTTTATTTGATAAAACCTTCTTACCATTAATCGTTGCAGTTAAAGCACACATTCCACTGGTAGAACATTTTATTTGTCTAAGTGACTATGATACAGATGTTATTGAGGCACTGCCTGAAGCACAGTTTTATGATGTACTTGTCACTAAACAAAATTCGGAATTTAACTGGCCAATCTTTGATGAAACCACAGCAAGCTCACTATGCTACACATCTGGAACTACAGGTAATCCAAAAGGTGCATTATATAGTCATCGTTCAACTGCTTTACATAGCATGGCTATTGCTCTACCAGACTCAATGGGATTATCAGCCAAAGATGTAATGATGCCTGTAGTACCAATGTTCCATGTCAATGCATGGGGCACACCTTATGCTGCGGCGATGGTTGGCAGTACCTTAGTACTTCCAGGACCAGGGCTTGATGGTACTAGTTTAGTGAATTTAATTGATCAATACCAAGTAAGTATTGCATTAGGTGTACCAACAATTTGGCAAGGTCTACTCACCGCAGCTAAAAATATGGGCAGTCAGTTAAGCAGTATGAAGCGCAATGTCGTTGGAGGTTCAGCCTGCCCTGCTTCAATGATCCATACTTTTAAAGATGTTTACAATTGTGACACTATACATGCTTGGGGAATGACAGAAACCAGTCCCTTAGGTACCGCAGCCCAATTAAAAACTAAACATTTAGGTCTTTCACAAGAGGAGCAAACCTATGTTCGTCTATCACAAGGTCGTCCACCATTCGGTGTCAGCCTAAGATTATGTGATCAAGAACAAGGAACAAATACGATTCCATCAGATGGAAAACAAACGGGAAATCTACAAATTAAAGGACACTGGATCATTGATTCCTACTTTGGTAAGGACCAATCTGCACTGACTATTGATGGTTGGTTTGACACGGGTGATATTGCCACCGTTGATATGGATGGTTATTTAAGGATCAGTGATCGCGCAAAGGATTTAATTAAGTCTGGTGGAGAATGGATTTCATCAGTCGAACTGGAAAATATTGCACTTGATTTTACTAATGACATTAGTATGGCTGCCGTAATAGCAGCCAAACATCCCAAATGGGATGAACGCCCTATACTAATTGCAGTTAAACACGCAGAAAGTCAATTAACAGAGGCTGAGATTCTTGAGTACTACGCTAAAAAGGTAGCAAAGTGGCAAATCCCAGACAAAGTCATTTTTGTACAATCTATCCCTCTTAATGGCACAGGAAAAATACTAAAAAAAGAGTTGCGTGAACAATTTGAGCATATACTGCTTGAAGAATAGGATAGGTCAACTAGCTTATGAAGACCTAGAATAAAGTAGACTTTCCTTGCACTAAAACTGGGCTTATTTACGCCCAGTTTTAACATACTTTATATTGCAGTTTAGCAAAAACGAAAACTATTACTTTTTTTTGACTAAAAACAAATATATTGTCCCCACAAATATGAACAAAGCTTTCTTTACTGTAAAACATGAGGTAATGATATCTAAAATAGATTAATAATTTTTTTTTATTGAAAAAAATAATCAAAGTATGATGAAAAACTTCTAAAAATTGATTTTTTTGTTAAATATCAAGTTGTTAAAATTATAGTGATTTACTCGGTATTTAATATACGAATGGTTAGTATTTCTACACTATCATCAAAAAATCATATAGACTAACTGCACAATTATAAAAAATAATAATTCAGCGCCATAATAATGTAAATATAGCTTTGAACTGAGCCTGTATGACCCTTGACCGCCATACAGGCTTTATTTTTCTAGCCTAAAAAACCCACTAAAACTTAGTGGGTCAAAAAAGAAAATTCAGCGCGATATAAACATGTATTTAATATACCACAATGAATTATAATTTCCAAAAAAAATATGAGCCTCTCATACTATATTAATTTCTCACGTACCTTACTCACACCAATTCCGCCTCCATTCCTATACTACTCGGACATTGGAACCTGAACAAAGTGTTCTGAATGCTTAGGCTGATCAAAGTTTTTCACTTTGATCAGCTATTCACTATGCTTTGATTCTGCTCTGCATAAAGTTATGACATTGAATACATAATTATTCAAATAAAATATATATAGTTCACAATCCTCCCACTCATTTTTCTGATTACTCAACATAGCATTGAATATAAAACTATTAAAAACGTAATTTGTCTTTTCTATTTATATATTTTTTAATTAATTCAATTGCTTCTGAGTCCGTAATACTTGTAGATATCCAGAAAACATACTTAATCTTTTCGATTGAAACCAACCTCCTAGCATACGTAGTTAAAATTGTTGTGTTTTTATCTTTTATTTTAAAAGAATTTTTACCATAAATTTGATTTTTCAAGACTTTGGAACCATTCCAAGGGCCACCGATACAAATATCCATAAACTCACTATCTTTTTGATATTTATCAATATATTATTTACATAAAGTCATTTATTTGCAGAATTTAAATATTATTTTAATTAATGATATATCATAGCTCCCCCCACCTACGTAAACTTAAAAACATATCACCGATAATAAATATAAATAATCTTAATTTTACACCCAATAGTATCCAAAATTAAACATTTCCATTAAAATAAAATATAAAAAATATGATTAAAACAATTAAACAGACATATTAAATAAAAAAATTATAATAAAAGTATTCTTAATTTTGAGGAAATAAAATAAAAACCATTTATTATTCGGATTTTTACTTTTTAAAAAAATATATAAGTTTTTAATATTCAATAACATATGATAAAAAACACAGTTAAATTTCATTTTAAACCAAGAACATACACTACATTTTACATATCAAAAATAACAGTTACCCATAATTAATTTCAATTAATTAAAATCAAAATTAAATTCATATGTAGCCAATTTAAAATAAACATTTCACTTTAATTTTAAATAAAAATCTCAATTAGCTGAGAATCTACTTACTTTATTATTAATTATCCAATTTAACATCATAGGTTCATTCAATCTCTTAGTAACGACTTTAATTTTCTATTTCCTTCTACAGATCGTTAAACAATAAATCAACTCTTTAAAGAGCTCTTTTTTATATGAATTTCTCTTATTCGCAATTTTTTTTAGCCGTCTATAATAATCAATTATATTGAAATTTCTAAAAACAATTGGATGATATAGCCCATTATTAATATTATTAAAATCTTGACTAATTTTTGTAATTACTGATATAGATGAAAAATTATAGCAATCATATGAAATATCTGAATATAAATGGTTTAGTGTAATGACATTGTAGTTTTTCATAAAACCTGCATTAACCATAAAAGCCTCATCATTTAAAAATAATTGATTACAGCCATTTAATGAGTAATACTGTACATACTTTATTCGTTCTAAAAATGCTTTTTGACAACACTCTTTTGAAATATAAACTATACTAAATAGAGCGATAAAGACTTCAGATATACCAAAATACTGTTTACAGGCATTGATAAATTTCCAGTGCTTATGTGCCCTATTTAAACGACCAATTAAAAAATCAACACCTAAAGCAATTGGTTTTTCAAAAAAAGCCCGTAAGTCTTCATATCTTATAAAGGCATCATCCTCAATTAGCCAATAGCCTTCATAGGCTGGACACTCTATCATCATTAAATATAGACAATAGTCACCACATAACCAACCAACCTTATCAACTCCAGCATACAACTTATTATTTTTTAAAAAATCAATATTAAGTGATAATTTTATATACTCCGATGTGTTGGTTTGAACTAAAGTTTCATCATATACAAACACCACGTCTATGCCATAGGATTTGTAATACTTATAAAGAAATCGTGATTGAGTATCAAACTTATTTGTTCTTATGCCAACGAGATATTTGCTCTGCACCATTTACACCTATAAACAAATATAAAGTCACAGCAATCATTATTGATTGCTGCATGATTTTTAATGTTTAATTTCAATAAGTTATTTTTTGGTGTTTTCTTTAGGCATTTTTTTAAAGTTATTTTGAAAGATTGATCTACACTAGTTTATATACGCCTTTTACTTCTCATTCCCAGATATTTATTATTTATATTAAACTTTAAGCATCATATATTTTAATAATTTATAAATTTTATTTTTATCAATAAAGTTTACTATTGAAAAATAGCATGTAAATTTTACTTTCAATTTTTCCATATAAAACAATATGTTATTTTTAAAGTTCAGTTCTAAAAGGAATAGTTTTTCTTGAAGATTATTGTATAGCAAACATATATCTCAATCACGGAGGATACCCTAGTTAGAATACTTCGCAATATTTTTCTGACAGCAGGAATGACAAATTAAAAATACATCTAAAAGCAATATGTTAAATTGAAATAAGAGGTAATTCTATATGTAGTCATATGCTTATAGATCGAAGAATATTAATCTCTACTTTAATAAACTTAATTATTTATCAATCGATTTCATCAGGTTCATCCATATGAAATTTATGTAAGATTCGATGAGCAATAGGTGCCAGAATTAATCCCATCGTGGTCATAAAAACTAAACTTGTAAACACACCATAAAAAGCAAAGAAAATCTTTCCAGAGAGACTTTCTGGAACAAAATAAGGTCCTATACCATTGGCAATAAAAGCACTATTCAACGTTGCGTCATGCCAGTGTATTTCAGAATCAAATGTCAAATGTCCAACAACACCGATAAATAAAGTAATCACGGTGAGAATAAAGGCATAACCCAAATGAACAAACATACGTTTCAAAAAAGCGCTAAAAGAAATTAATGGCATATTTTTTGATTCATACATGAGTGTAATCTCCCAATATTTCTATCTTTGTCGCTACTATAACATCTCTCTAAATAGCATTAACCTATAGCCACTCCAGCATAACTTTTCAAACAAAACGAAATAAAATTTCATAACCGAGCTTGCAACTTACAATTGTCTTTATTTTATTGATCAAACTTCAGATCGTATAGTTTCAATCAATGCATGAAGTGCATTAGATACATGTCGGTGCCCTGGATAGTAAAGACTCAACCCATTATATATAGGACTATAATCCTCAAGAACAATTACAACTTGCCCACTGTTCAGATAAGTTTCAATAAGATGTTCTGGAACAAATGCAATACCGATCCCATCTTTAGCAGCCTCAACCATTAAGTTTTGATCTGTTAACGTTAATGGCCCTTTAACATTAAATTTTTTTATTGCCCCATTAATACTGAATTCCCACTGAAAAATTTCACCACTTTCAAAACGGAATTTTATACAGTCATAATTATATAAATCATATGGACTCACTGGCATTCCAAATTTATCAAGATATTCAGGCGAAGCTACTGCTATAAACCTTTCATATGGTGTTAAACGAATGGCAACCATTTCTTGAGGAATATCATCACTAAGCCTAATACCAGCATCAAAATTTTCTTCAACAATATTAATCATTCTGCCATTGCTGACAATATCTAAATGTACATCTGGGTTAGCATCTAAAAATTTTTTTAAAATAGGCTTTAATATCATTTTTACAGCACCCTCACTGGCATTTATCCGTAAAATACCATTTGGTTTATTTCTAAACTTATCCAATTGATTGACAGCATTAGTAACACTCTCCATTGCAGGTTGCAGGGAAAGAAATAATTGGTTGCCAGCATCGGTTAGTGAGACACTCCGAGTTGTTCGATTAAACAAACGAACAGATAATCGATCCTCTAAATTTTTAATAGTATGGCTTACAGCTGATGGGGTTAAATTAAGCTCTACCGCAGCTAATCGAAAGCTTCTCTGAGAAGCTACGACTAAAAAAGCAGTCAGTGCAAACATATCTCCACTTTTTAATTGATGATTATATTTCATTAGACTATGCGATTTTATGAGATTGTATTCAATAATATTCTAAATTTAGAATCGAAGTACATTTTAATTATGAGTGAAAGCGCATGTCTATACATGGTAACTATACTAAAGAAAAAGTCACTTTTGATTCACATGGTGACCTCATTGTGGGGGATGTATATAAACCATCAAGTGCTGGTCCATTTCCAACGATAATTATTTTAGGCCCATATTCATTCCAAAAAGAGCAAGCTCCAACTCAATATGCAACAAGACTAGCTGATGAGGGCTATTTAACATTAGTATTTGATCCTCGAACAGTAGGTGAAAGTAGTGGATTACCACGTCGTCTTGAAAATCCAAAAATGAAAAATGAGGATGTTATTTCCGCAATTCAATATGCATTAACACTTACCGACGTAAACCCAAATCAAATTTACTTGCTTGGTATATGTCAAGGTGGCCCTCAAATGTTAGATATTGCATCATATGAAGATAAGGTCAAAGCAGTTGCATCTATTACAGGGTATTATCGAGATCATGAAACAGATCTCTTTATGATTGCTGCGGGCGTAACAGAAAATCCATTTGACACTACTCAAACTCCATCAATTTCCGAATTAGAAACACTTTACGTAAAGCGAATACAGCGTGCAAAGGAAGCTAAAACATTATATGAAAACACAGGCGAAGTAATATACCATCCATTAGTTTCTCCAAAGCTTGGTGACAGAGTTAATGGTGCATTAGTAGGATTGCCTGGACCTTTAGTATGGAGTTGGTATGGTGCATGGACAATGAAGGGTTGGGAAAATCGATATGCTATCATGAGTGACTTAGACCATTTCGCTTACTCAACAGTGAGTGGCATAGCTAAATTAAATAAACCTGCGCTAATTGTACATTCTGATATGTGTATGAACCCCGCTTCAGCTCGCAGACACTATGACTCCATTCCAACACATGATAAAAAATTAATATGGGAAAATGACACTCATCATTTTCAGTACTATGAACAACCAGATATAGTAGATAGAACAGTAGGTTATATTAGTAATTGGTTTAAATCACATACACAGTAACATGCAATTTATCATCTAGAGTTATTAGGTATTACGTTTTCACTAATCAGTTAGTTATAATTTTAATTAAATAACGATTAGGTGGTTTGATTACCACCTAATTTCGTATCAATGATTTTTATACGCAACAAATAGGCAGTTTATTAATTTCATATTAAGCCGTTATATAGTTAACTACCTAAGTTTATTCCAGAGATGTCCAAGGTCGGTTGAGGTACTGGTGCATCCTTATGAACCAATTTGTAGTCCTTTTTGTTGTCGCGAACCGGGCATCCTCTTGTTCCCCATTTTGTCACAACACCTTTTTCTATCTGAAAAGCGTTAATACATGCCATATAGATATACGGATTTTGTGAACGAAAATAAATAATTTTTGTATTATTGGATTCAGATTGAGTTCTAACAGGCACTCCCCAGTGTGTTTGTAGTTCTTGTTCTGATTTGCCAACCCATGTATTTAAAATATCATTATGCGTCTCATAGCGCTGAGTACTTCCAGTCAGCGTCCCTGTCGGAGACAAAGTACATGCAGTTAGTACAATGGATACTGACAATAGTAGTAAATTTTTCATGATCACCTCTAATTATTTTCAAATAATATTATAATAGTTTGCTTAATAAATACTTTCAAATTAAACATTGGTTTAAAAAATAAATGACTTATACTATTTTAATTCAATGTGCAACATAGGAACCTTCTGTTCTACTCTGCACTATGTTAGTAGAAAAATATAAATAATAACTTCATGTAGGAAAGATTTTTTTGATCATTGCTTGCGTGAATTTAAATAATATACCCAACAATAAAAAATATAATTATATTACATGATTGTTTTCAATTAATTATTCTAAATAAATTAGAATATAAAATATTTAGATATAAATACCACCAACAACCCTTAAAAAATATTAATTCAACACCCACCTAAGTAGGCGTATTAAAAAATTTCAAATATACAATAACAAATGTACTCATTCAAATACCCTTGCCATACTTTTGAGAAACAATAGCTAGAAGTTCTTTTGCCTGTTCATTTGGCAAACTTATATCAAACCAAAAAATTAAATTTCGATTTCCAATTGTAATTAGTCTTCTTTCATAAGTAATTAACTTACCATATGAGTCTTTAACATTAAAATGTTCTTTTTGACTGTTACATTTTAATACCTTACTACCATTCCATGGCCCACCAATACAAACATCCATAATATATAAAGCCCAATAATCAAACCAAGACAATTTAACAGTGACTATATAGAGCATTATGATAAGCACTCTATTTAAGTTCAAAGTTAATTTAACAAACCAATAAAATAATAATGAACAACTAAAATAAAATTGTCCAGAAATATCCAGTGCCACAAAAAACAATGCATCTATTAATAGTAAAAAATATTAATTTATCTCTTTTAAATGATAAAAATATAGAATAATAATAAATCTTTACTATTTAAATCAAACCAATGTACGCATATGTTTCATCACAGGAGCATATACTTTTTGTTTAGTATTTATCGCAAATGAAATATGATGCGAATACAATGGATAGTCAAAACCTAATAATTTACTATTTTCATAAATTAATTCATTAATATGATAAAAATAACAAATCCTTGTCATCTTCTTAACCTCAGGATTATTATCCTCTGGTAATAATTTTAGCTCCTTACTTACTTGTTGAAAGTATGAATTCAATTTTTTATTAGCATCAAAAGCTTTTCTTAAAAGATCCTGATTATTTATCTGCTCCACTATTGGTTTTGAGATTTTCTCAGTACTTCTTCCACCAAATTCTCTATTAACCCAATCCACGAAAACAAACTCCTTAATATGTTAACTATTATGCTACAACACTAAAACATTAAATTCAATCCAACTCACTTATTAAAAATAAAGATAGAGATTAATTAATAACCTTATTGGAAATAACGTGCAATTTTTTTTATCCAATGATCTCAATATCAATCTAAATTATAGAGACATAAAATATTACTATAGCTTTATTCTTAATTATGTAATTTTGGGTCCACAACCTATCATAAAGAAAATTTAAAATAAAAATATATTTACAACCGTTTGATTTATATAGTTTTTTAACAAAAAACATATGAGTATTTACCTATAAAACTATAAATTCAAATATTATTTTACAGTTAAATCTTTATAAATTTTCATGCTTAAATGTCTACACTTGCATAATGTTTAGGTTCTTTTAAATGTAATACAACCACTCATGGAGCATATCTCCCCTCTTTTTTCTATTAATTCATCTTAATCTTTGTCTATTTATTATTAGTTTTTATCTTTTTACTATAACTAAACAAAATTTAAAAATAAAACTTAAAAATAGTTCACAATTCAGCACCAAAGAACAATAAAAAATATTGATTTTTTGCTCCACATGAAAATAATATTACTATTTATTTAAATATTTAAAAAACTCATGGATTCACTTTTTTATTATATAGTCAGCCATTCAATCTTATGTAACCAATGTTAGTTATAGAATAATTTTTTTCTTTTTTAAATTTTTATAGGTCTTTATAACTACTTCATTACCATTATTTTTATTATAAATAAGTCACGTAAATCTCTATAATTTTCAATTAATTTATGTATGTCACTAATTTTAATTTAAAATTTTCCCACTTACCCTCCTGTAACCGATTGATGAACCATTTCTTAACCCACCATATACCAATATAAAAATATATTAAATTTATTATTTTTAAGATTACTTACACTATATTTGTTAATTATTTTAAAAATTTAATATGGTTTATGATATTTTATATAATTAACAGAAAATATTACCTCTCTTTTCTTACACAGTATCAATCATCAAAAACATTTCAAATATCATAACAACAAGAAAAATATAAACTGGTTTTATTTTTCTAAACCATTTAAAATTAGACTTTAATTTTCCATGAAAAATTAAAAAATCATTAATTTACATATAGCACGCTTATTAATTAAATATTTTTTATTTTAGAAGATAAAATCCCATATTTAATACTTAACTTGAATTTTATATTGATGTTAAAATAAAGACACTCATACAACAATATCAAGTAAACTTACAAAATTCTAATTAGTAAAATTTCACCATAAACCCAGACAATTTTAATATAATGTCTTTTTAATATTTTTAACACAATTATCAGTAACTCTACAAATATATTACCTTCACTTTACCACATCAGTGACTTACTCTAAATTTCAATACCATAAGGCTTTATTGCATAAATATTTTTTTAAATTGGGCATTCCTAAAAAATTCCAATTTAAATAAAAACACTGGTATAAAAATAGTCTTATTCTATTATATTAACTACTACGCAAGTATAAATATCATTGACTAAACTTTGAATACTCAACATTTGGAACTTTTCTCCGCATAATTTTACACATGCCATTTTCATTTCAACCAAATCTTAACTCTAAAACCTGGCTCATTTTTCCATATTGTCTTTTCTAAATATTTAACCAGATGAAGTCATTCATGTCTTGGCAATGGAGCGATCTTTTAAGTTTCTCATTTGTTCTTGGTGAAACAACAACATTTGCATATCTATCCAACATCACTAGTCAGCCGTATTATGTACTATGAAGTCGATCTTTATAAACAAATGGAATTACTTGGTTTTTTAAAGCATGATCAAGTCAATCTCTAACAGCTTTTAAATCTCTATTATTATTGTAGTTGACTAAATAGCACTTACTTACGCTATTGTACCAACAATAGTACAACTGAATTTACCCTATGGACGATGATATTTATCATACCAAACAAAACCATCAAACCTTTGTAAAAGAGATTCCGTAATCATTTTTCAACAAACTACTCCACACTTACGTTAAGTCATCACAAATCCCTCTAAACATTATAAATAATTGAGTGAGTATTACATCTTTAGAATTGCTAAAATTGATGAACTATATCTTATGCGATATACGCTAAGCTCTTTTTGTGGATTAATGAGGCGTTTGCTGACCCTCATTGTATTGTTTCATGATTGAGGGAACACAGCCATATAATCCAACAAAACAACGAATTGATCACACAGTATTCTCTTAATTTGTTTTTAGCTTCAGGATGTTTAGTTTGTAAAATATGATTGAATGTGTCTTTTAAACTATCCACCAAGCTAGAAGACGTGACTCATGCTCCTAAAGCAAACAAGCAATAAAATAAGGAAATGACAGTACATCGTGTGCGGTACACACCATAATCTAGATATATACTTAGGACAGAATATATACGTCCGTTAATCAATTTGACTAAATCTCCTTTAAATTCTGAGCAAGATCTTTGTTCAGTTTTAAATATCTCTATTATTTATAATAAATGGTCTAATTTTTTAAACAAGTAGCCTTAGCTCCATTATAAAATATAAAGATTTTATTATATTAATTACATGCAAATAATTTTTTTAATTTTTAATAATAATGATTCGTTAATTTCAGCAACACCATTTATTCATAAAATACAAAATAACATATTTATAAAGCATTTATTAAAAATCATTAGAATTCCAAATAAAAGCAATCATATTTTAATAAAATTTTTATTTCCAAATTTATCATTAAGATTATATTTTAATTAAAAATATCCACCACCATAAAATACAAATGTATTTATATATTTAAATTTAAAAGATATCTCCCCATGCTTAAAAAATTACTAAATAAAAAATTCAGTATTATCATAAATATTAATCCATAAAACCTCCATAATTTAAAATCAAAAAATTAATGAAATTACAATAAAAAAATAATTGCCAAAAATGATTGAAAAAATAAAATATATAAAATTGACTTTATTCTCTTCAAATCACCTAAAAAAAAACATACAGAAATAATAAAAACTATCAACGAGTATAATAATACTATTAATACCTCCCAAAAAAAATAATGTGTCTTTTTAAATAACCATATCAAATTATTTACATAGAAAACATAAATTAGCGGATTAAAAAAAAAGAAGCTTCGACTAAAGGGATAGAACTTATCTTCCACTCCACACTGCACTTCAATTAATAAATTAATAAAAAAGCATCCTCCTAAAAAAATCAATAGGCACAATAGTAGTGCGTAAAAATCTCCACCCACGTCAAAACCAACTTTTTAAAATTAGTAAATTTGCATCACCATAACAAAATTAAATTTTATTTAAAACTATTTACATACTCAAATATGACCTTTTAGTCATTAAAATTTTTTTTAATTTTTTATAAAAAAATAAATATAGTTAATATCTTAACAATATTAATAAAATTTTCTTTAATTTTTTCAAAACATGCATATTATTTAATTAAAATAAAAAATACCTCATGCTAAATATGAATTATTCGAGAACTACTTATCAAAAATAAAAAATGTATTTCACACATCAAAAAAAAAACTTATAATTCCACATAATTTCAGTAATAAAGATTCCATTTCAGGTGTTTAAGATGTACAAAATTAGATTTACTTATATTCAAGAACAAGGAAAAAATATTATTATTATTCCCATGGAGCAAAATTTCGAATATAAAAACAAACACCAACAATTAGATATTTTAAAATCTTTAGAATTACTTATTTCTAATTCTGAATTTATAGGTACTGTTGTTCCTGTTTGGCTTAGTGGAGATAAAATGAAATATATAGCTCCACTATCATGGCATCCTTTTTTTAATTCTTTAACTTGGAACTATGTTATAAAAAACTTAAATAGACAACTCGCAGTTGAATCTATAAATTTTTTTTCGTAATCATTCATATTTACAATTTCAGCTAACCTATGCACGTTTGTATGAGCTGTATAATTTTCTTAGAATATTATCCACTTCATCATCAGTAAGGTTAGATGAAATCCAAAATGTATAATTTTTACTTCCTAATTGAATTTTACTTTTTTTATATTTAACTAGATTACCTGTTATTTCATCTCTTACTGTAAATCTAGAACGATATTGACTAGACCCTCTTAATATCTTACAGCCATTCCAAGGACCACCAATACAAATATCCATAATAAAACCTATACCTATACAATTAAAAATATGATAAAAATTTCTATCTTAAACTATTAAATCAAAAAAAATAAAATTTAAAATCATTTTAAGAGTAGTGCTCAATTCCATTCCACCACTTAAAATATATTAAAAAGATTAATATTTTTTTTATCATATTATATAAGCAAAAATCACAAACTTTTCGACAAGCTGTAAAAAATAAATATTTTTCACAGAAGATATTTTTATTAAAATAAAATGATTTTTTATAAAAAAATTGATTACTTACAAAAACCTTCTCTAGGTTTATGATTTTATCATCACTATTTCTTTCATTTTTGGTATTAACTAATTTCACAACAATTACAAATAAATTAATATATTAATTATAATACTACAATACCAAATATTTTAATTCAATATAATATTTTTTAACAATTTAATTAAAACAACTATATTCACATTAAGATAACATATTATAAATTTAAGATTTTTTATTATGAATTAAGCATTTCTTTAAGTTATAAGTTCAAGTAAAATTTCCTAATAAGTTTGACAAAGTATCCAATAAATACTCTTGTTTCCTAAAATTATTTTTAAATTTTCACGCTAACTTGGACTATCTCAACCCACTTCACTTTATATTTTTGAAGGAGAAGCAGTAAAGTACGATGATTTTTTCAATATATATACACCCCACACAACAAAGGTACTTTGAGTAGTTCAATTTGTTACTTTTATTAGTTTTCAAAAATCATTAAGCCAGTTCTGAATTGCCTCTTATAAGCTAAACACAACTTTTGGGAAGCAGATCATTCAATTATTTTAAAGAATATCTTAGTAATTAAGTCAGATATTACTTCTAAAATCTATTTTCTGTCGTCAAAATATTTCTCGCTTGATTTATCATTCAATGATCTCCTTATAAATACGGACAGTCATATAAATTTTACTATTGTTTTTACCATCAAAAACCACTTATTATACACTGTATAATTTATTGCAAAGACATTAATATGGTCACAGGTCACGTTTTTATTGCTACCAGTCTAGATGGTTATATTGCTCGTAAAAATGGAGATATTAATTGGTTACTCCAATTAGATTCTGCCAAAGAAGATCATGGTTATAATGATTTCATCTCAAATATTGATACGGTCATTATGGGTCGTGGGACTTATGAATCTATCAAGAATCTACAGCCTTGGTTCTATAGCCGTCCAGTTATTGTTCTTTCAAAAACTTTAGCTTGCACTGATGTACCAAGTGATTTAACTGGCAAAGTACGCTTTTACAATTTATCCCCAAATCAAATTATGGAAAAACTCCATAAGGAAGGTTGTCAACGTGCTTATATTGATGGTGGACAGCTGATCCAATCTTTTATTTCGCATAATTTAATTAACGATTTAACAATTACCCAAATTCCTATCTTATTAGGATCTGGCCGATCATTATTCGGTGATATTCCTCAGGATATTCATTTACGTCATATAAGGACAAAAACATTTAAGTCAGGCTTTGTTCAATCACATTACGAGATTAAAAAATGATAGTACGAAATGTCGGCAGACCTAATAAAAAGCAACCTTTAATTTCTCCTGAAACCATTCTCAATGGTGCAATCGTATTTTTAGAAAATTATGGTTTTTCAGCCCTAAGTATGCGATCACTAGCAAAAGAATTAGGCATTAATCCAATGACAATTTATTATTATTTTAAAAATAAAGAATGTCTAATCAAGGCGCTCGCTAATCAAATATATGCCACTATATTACCCATATCTTCAGGAACACTCTCAAATCAAATCAAGCACTTACTTCTTGAATATCATCAATGTATTGTTCGTTATCCTGAATTAACGCTTTCTATTTTCAATCACCCAGATACTTGCCCAGAAGAAGCACAAAGAATCACCAACACCCTCATCGAATTAACTTCTCAATTAGAATGTGCTTCTAAGCAAGCTACTTTATGGGTACACATTCTTATTGATTTTACACATGGTGCAGCAATCGCAGAATCAATACAGAAAGTTAAACACAATGAAATCGAAGCAAGAAATTATTATCTACAGAGCTTAACACTATTACTAAGCTCTATTGGCTTTGTTACATAATACATAGCCCAATCTAATCACTAGATATCAATAGCATCACACTAACTATAATGAACAACCGTGTTTGGAATGGCTTAATTACTAAAAATTCACCTGCCGAGGTGATCTTTTGAAAAAACCACCAAGACTGGTTTGTCCTTAAATATTATTCAGTTAATTGTTCAGTGGTGGAGCATTCCAACTTTCCGTTGCTTTACACCATCTTTTCTTAACATCTCGCACCGCTTTACATTTTAAAAGATCATTGGATATTTTATTATAGCTTTCATTTTTATGGTAAAACGTTGTTACCTTAATATTTTCACAAAAAGCTTCAATTTTTTGGGATTTATAAAGCTCTTGAATAATTCTATTCCACGTTTCTGCATCTTTTTTTGATGTTGTGTTGAATGGTGGTGTTTTTTTCTCCCCATCAAAACTCAATGAAAAAGAATAATCATGTTAGTAAGTCATGTGTACTCTTGACCCAATCATAACACCAATACGGTTATCATCATTTGCTGTAAAAGGACATTCACCAAAACAATATATGTCAAATACAATATTACTCCATTCTCGATCCTCAGGTATTTCAACAGGATGATTTTTAAAGGTAAAAACTCTCCCATCAATTAACTTTGTAGTAGACCATTCATTTATATTTGCTACAGATAAATCTGATACCAATGTAATCAAAACTGCCAATAGTATTCTTTTCATAAATTATTCACAAACTAACAGAGTAAACTACTCACCCACATCCTCTGAGAATTTATTCAAAAGTTGTTTACAAAATAAACTCTTACCTTGTTCCTCTACATTTTGATTAAACTCCATATTGCCAAGTAAAAGCATTGCTACACCCTCATCGCCCTTAAGCTCTCCCCTAAGGCATATTGAAGCATCAGCATTTAATTGATCATTATACCTACTAGAACCACATTCAACCGTGGCTGTTGTCAGCAATGCCTTTACAGCAGCAATTTGTTCACAGGGTGTTAACTCTATGTCTTTATTTGGAGTAAAAGCATTTGCTTGTGTCAAACAAATGCTCAATCCTAGGAAAACTAACTTTTTCATTCCAAAACCAAATTATTTTTTGCAAATTTATCAGTTAAAATAAATCAAAACCACAGCGATAAGTTTCGGCCCCAATTCTTTTCTTCATAAAACCACTTTATTGTAGAATTTTATCAATTTAATCATTGAATTACGTATGTATCATTCCGATCGTTAGAATCACCCCATCCAGTCCAAATACTTGTCAAAACAACTTTAGTGCCTTTGACCGATTTAACCTTATATAAATAAACACGTGGTGGACTCATCTCATTTTTTCTTTCTTTTTCAATCAAAGCAAATGTTTCCCCATCAATCCATTTAAGTCTTGCTGGCACGCTAATATTACAAGGAGGATTGTTATCCATTTCATCAAATAAACCGGCTTCTTCCCTTAAAGAAACTCCAGCACAATAAGAATCGCTCATCCTCAAAAATTTTCCATTTAATTGAGCCCTATAATCGGCTGCATTAGTCATACCGCACAAAAAAAAAGCACTTAATATAATTAACTTTTTCATTTTAAATACCAATTTTTTTAATCTATCAATCCAGATTGGTAATGCTTATCTGCCTTAGATGCAAATAGAATATCTTCACCTAAAGTAAATTAAGCCCAGGTATGCAGGTCATTCAAGACCTGCTAATTTCAAAATGTTTTTTCCATAGCTTTGAGTACATTCTTTGGTGGATTAGAGAGTAACTAAGCCCTTTTTAGTAGGATCTTTGAAGTATAATGGCTTCCAGTAAGCCTATCTAAATATCAACAATCTACTTTAATCATTTTGATCAAATCTAAATTTTTCAGATTTTCTCCATGTTATCTTTGTGTGATAATAATGACACTAGAGTTACCTTTCATATAAACCCAATTATAAAAACACCCAAAGGTATGCTTATAAAATATTATTCCTTTTTTCTAATGCTTCAGCTGTACGACGAGTATTTTGCTGAATCTTAAACATCACCACCATGAACTCAGCCCATAGTCTTACAAATAAAGTACCGAAAACAATAAGTCCTAATCCGGCAAAAATCCCAATACCACCACCAAATTGAGCATTTTCTTCGGTTGTTCCAGTTCCAATACCAATAATAACTGCTCCAATAACCCAAACCCCAAATAATAAAATCCAATACGCTAAAGTAATAATCTTGGTTGATAACACTGCATCTAAAAAGAAAAAGTTTTTCATAAATACACCTAAATTGCCCACAAAATAACTAAGGGAGTGATAAAAAACCATCGGCATGGTTTATTTCAATTTTTTCTCCAATGCTAAACCGTCATTATGGCGATTTAGTATTGGTTTATAGCTTATAAATTATTTATCAAAAATTTTTAAATATAACTCGATCAGTAGAACATAAAATTTTAGTTGTATGATGTGCTGTTTCTGCTCTAAAAAACTCATTACAGCTAACTTGAACTTTTTTTCCATTACTATTTAGTAACTTATCATAAAGCTTGTTATCGTTGCTTAAAACCTGAATTAGCTTTGTTCTCGCTCTATTATCAAAAACATATTCTTCATCCAGAGCAATCGCTGGCTGTAATTCGCCATTAAATGCTGGACTAGGATGCTTACTCTTAATTATAAGTACTTTTCCATCAATAAACCCTGGAAGATCCATACTCATGTTTTTTGCCATAGTGTGAGTAGAGAATATCAAACAGCATAAAATAACTAATTTACTCATAAATATCATCCTGTTAAGTTATGAAAAAAATAACAGAGTAAGTAGAAAATAACCAGCTAAAGACTAGCTATCTCGCATAACTCTTTATCATCACTTAAAACATATCTTGACTGATCAGCATGAAATAACCCCGAGCGAATTAAAATCAAAATAGCGACTAAAAAATTATGCATATTCAAAATTCCTTTGACTTTAATCAACATACCAATTTTCATTGCAAAAAATTGCCCGGAGATGGTCTCAATTTTAATATCAACTACTGATAAATTTGCTTAGATGCGCTTCCCACCTTGACAATACACAACGTTATAGCCCATCTCAGCAGCAACATCATAACGATCCATACTCCAAGCCTTAATAACGAACTTTCCACTTCTGCCACCTGACCATGGATCACCAGCAATCTCAGTTAAAATTCTGGAATCAACCAAATGAAAATCAAAACGTCAATGCTTAGTCGATTTAAATTGAAACTTCTTTTGCACTTATTCTTACGGATTTGCAATTTACGTTCAATTTCTTCTTCATACCTCTAAATAACGCTCTGTCACCTTAGGTAGTAGTTTAATTCTTGGTTTTATCTTGATAGATTTCTTATTAGTCACGGCTTTGTATTCTTGAATATCCATGATTATCTACGGTGCTACTTTTTATTAAATTTAATGATCAAAAATTATATCTGACTCCCAATTTGTACACCAAACCTTTGGCATCCTCCTTGATTGAATCACACATTGTTTCTATACCCATTAGAGTAAAACAGACTGTAGAATCATAATTAAACAACCATTGATAACTTAAAGTACTAAAGTAAGAAAGGTGCTTTGATAGTTTTGTTTCACCCTCTATAAATACTGGCAGTGTTATATATTTGAGCTTTAAATCAGCTGTAATTGTCGTATGAGGATCGTATAGATTTTGGTCCAACCACATATAACCAATCCCACCTCCAATCACTCCATTAACTTTTTGACCATCATAAAATGTATACTGCCCTCCAGTAACCACTTCATTAAACTTTAATATACTCATTTTCTGTTTATTGTATTCAGTATAGAAACCAATACGAGGAGTTGTCTTAACAGCACCTTGTACAGAAAAGCCATTAAGCTTATCCTTCTCATCACTTAAATTTTCAAAACCTCCAATATAACCAGCAGAGATAGAAAATCTTGGTTTAATTAGTATGTCCACATTCTGTGCGTATACACACATTATTAGACTATTTAAAGGGCCAAGTAGTAATATACGTCTCATTGGTTTGACTCAGATTTAGTAGTTATAAATTTATCACTTATTTATTACTCAGAGGATATTTAAAGAAAAATTAGAAATATAAAATAAACCCTTACCTTTAATCATGAGAATATACTCACCTGTAATACCGTTCCAGAAAACTACACGGCGATCCAACTGAAAGTTATTAGCTGCATAAGAATGGTTTTTAGATGCGACCTGTACATCCCATGAACAGCCTGTGAAAGTAAATACACGCAACAAGCCAGCCGCCAAATGTTTTAGTTTTAATTGTTGAGAATATTTACTCATTAAAAAGCACCCTTCAAATTAGACTAGGTGTCCAACTTTCGGGGTGCAGTTCAAGATGGCGGTTTAGTGTGTTATAAAAAATCTGTAGTGATTTTAGTTAATACTTTAGTTTCATATTAACTTGATCTATATTTACTAGCTTCAAACAAACCGACTCCTCATCAGAAACAGATCTATTTACCCACTTTTGATTGAAGTTAGAGCCAAGTAAATCTTTTTTGGAAAGCAAGCTACCAGACGCATTTATAGTGTTTTGTAAGGTGGTTGCATATGCTATGACGTCTAATTTCACTAATGAAGGCTCTGCACAGACTATTTTTTCATAATTTGTAATTGGCTTTTTACAATTTGTTGGTGATCTTAGAGTCCAACCCTTATCATCATGAAAATATATCCACTCCTTTGAGCTATCTAAACGAATAATCTTATCCAAAGAACCACCAGCATCATTAACTCTCAGGGTTGAAATACACTCATCATCAAACGCCTGTACACCATGTGTATACAAAAACACAGATAAGATGACCATTTTTCTCATAATAAAATACCCCATTAAATTGTTAGTAAAATAACAGGGTAGTATTAATAAAGCCACTTAGACGATTTTACTTGATTCGTTTAATTGCATTAAATAAAACTCCCCCCTGCATACTCTCACGTCTAGCCCAATTATTCATTGCACCATTAAGACTCTCGGCAAGAGCCTTTTGACCACTTGTATCAATTTTTGTCTCGCCATTTGAAGTATCAAAGGTTATTGATTGGTGGATTGACACTGTTGGTTCAGATGATTGTTTAGTAGCTATGTTCTCACGAACAGCAATTAACCTTTGACGTTCAATCGTGGGGCTGGACTGTTGAGGAGAGCCAACCAACCCTCCTGTGCTAAACCCTTGAGTAGCTGGATTCTTTGACTCTTGCTGTAACAATAAATGCTCTTGAAACTTCTGATAAGGCAGCTCACCAGTTTTATTAATATAATTAAGAGTTTGCAAACCCAGCTTGGATGCTGCGAACTCTCGAATCATATACTCACCATTTGATGCCATGATAGGGATATCATCACTTGTACCACTGCCTTTGCCAGAGATTTGGCCACCAGTTGCAAATCCAGCAATTGCTTGAGACGCGATTAAACCTGCTTGAGCATATCCCATTGCTAAAATGGCAGAATGTGCAGTCACCTTACCAAATAACGTAGGATTCGCACCATCGGCAGTAACTTGCATTGCCGCCAAGTGCGTTGCAATTAAAGTCGAGGCAATAGAAAAGGCTTGCTGCATAGCAAACATTGTCTTATATGATGCAGATTGCTCACCAGCACCATCCTTAACAGATTGAGTCATCTGCGACCAAGTTGTTTGACCTTGAGAGACTAAGCTACCCCACAATTGAAACTGTGCTGCTTTTTGTGATGCTAAAACATCTGCCTCCTTTTTCTGGTATTCATGAGAAATTGCTAGTTCGTTTTCTTTGTGTAACAGCTTCGCTTCTTCAAGTCTTCTGTAGTATTCCTGAATATCTGCAAACTCACCTTCTCGTTTCTGCTTTTCAATGTTGGCAAGATCAGTGGTTAGCTGATCATCATTAGCTTTATATTCATCTTTCTGACCTTGAGCCAATACATAGCGTTGATAATCATCACCACCCATCGTATTTCGTGCCATACGATCATCAATTTCACGACGACGCTTAGCAATCTCTTGATCATAGGTAAATTGTTTTTCTTGTTGGAGGTGACGATAAGCAGATAGTTCTAAGTCGCGCTGATTATCAAGCGAAGTCTTAAGAGCTGCTTTTCCTTTCTCAGAATACTTTCCATCAATATCCAACATTAGCTTTGCAGTTTCATTGTGGTAGTTGATCTTCTGTTCTTCAGTCCACTTGTAACCATTCAGTTCATTATCGAACTGGAGTGATGCAAGTGTATCTTGGGCATCGTAGCGCTCATTAATCTTAGATAATAGATCTGTTTGACCAAGGATTGTTGCCTTGTTGATCGCTTCTTCTCGATCTTTTGAGCGTTTTATTGCATCGGTATCATATTGAGCTTGAAGCTGGCTAATTTCCTCCTCGGTTTTAGCTCTGGCCTTATACGCTTCGTCCTCAAACCTAGAAAGACCACCAATCGCACCCATTACTCCTTCAGGATCTTTGCCTAAGATGTTACTTAGTTTTTCATAGTAGCCATCTTGTTTCTTAAGATGTTTTGCAGAAGTTTTTGAACCAAGCTTATTTCCTACATAATCCCAGCCAATGAAGTTTGTACCAACAATTTTCTCAAGCTCACGGTAACTGAGATTGTCATTCTGTAATGCATTCTTAGTTTTTCCATAGGCATTTGTGGTTGAAATTTCCTGCACAAGAAACTTGGCCATGGCATTGAGTGCTTCTTGCGACTGCTGAATGTTTCCCTTTTTATCGAGAACACCTTGTCCTTGTAAGAACTTCATTAAGTTGGCAGAACGTTCTTTTTGCCATGAAATGAAGCCTGTATTTGTATAGCCATTATTGCGGTCTTTATGACTACCAAACATTGCACTGCTTACAAAGTCATTTTCACGACCAACCTGTGCAGTCATAACACGTGCTTGCTTGTCACCTAAACCAGCGCCTCTAAAAGACTGATAAACACGAAGCATGTTGCGTGTTCTCTCGTCATTACCAGCCAATAAAACAGCCTGCTTTTCCTTTAACTTAAGCTGCTTCTCAGCCTCCTTGGTTGCGTCCTTATCGGATTTCGCTTGGGCTTGAGCAGCCTTTTGTCGATGCTCATCTAGATCTTTTGATGCCTGCCCTTGCTTATATATTAAGTCAAGTTGGTTAGCTTGCTCTTGGGTAATCGTTTTACCTTGGTTTGCTTGTTTAGCATCGTAGAAAAATCTAGCCTCATCAGTCGTCATTCCTGTGCGTTCCGCATAAGCAGAAACCCACAGTTCCTTTGCTGCATTGGATTTCGCCTTATCCAAAAACTGCTGATAAGCAGCAGACATTCCGGCAACTTTTAATTCAGTATTTGCAGCAGCATTACCAACCTTATCAATACCACCAGCAGCTACGTCACTTGCAGGCTTGACTTGATGTAATTTTGTATTCGCATCATCAACCTTTAATTCAAGACCTTTGATTTTTGCTTGTCCATCTTCAAGCTGAGTCATTTGAGAGCTGGTTATGAATTTAGCTTGATTGTATGCAGCAACAGCTTGTTCAGCAGTCATAACACCTGCTTTCACTTGAGCCCAAATTCTCTCAGCCTCAATATTTCCCTTATTGCTGTTTGCAATTGTTTCAGTAAGTGCCTCAAACTCTTTTTGAGCAGCTTTTAACTGATTATTTTGCAATTCGAGCTCAGCTGTTAATATTTCAGTTGCAAACTTTTTCTTATTACCTTCAAGTTTGGCCAATTCCTCATTAGCCATTTCTGCATACTTGCTTTGATCTTTAAGGTCTTCATTTGCTGTCTTAGTATTACCACTCATTAGTAACATTGATGCAGCAACACCAGCAACAGTAAGGCCTAAGCCGACTGGACCACCCAAAACACCCAGTAAACGCGAACCAATACCAACACCAAGGAGTTTCGATTTATTATTTGCATCCTGAACAACTGTGTTTGCCGCAATGGCAGCAGTATTTGCTTGCTCCAATGGTATTAGTGTTTTTTCAACAAATGCTACTTTGGCAATTCCTGACATTCTCGCAGCTTGAGCCTGTGCATTGGCAAGCTCTACAGTGGTTAGGTGTGCAATACGCGCTGATCGCTGTACAGTTATTTCATTGGCAAGTTGCTCAGCACGTATTTCAGCTACTGTGGATTGAACTTTTGCATAGCCAGCTGTAACCGATTTGTAGACAGCTGGTATGTAAGTTCCAAGCCAATAAGCACCACCAATCATGGCTGCACTGGTTGCTAAGTCTAGATTGTTGGCTAGAGTCTGAATAGATCCTGCTAACGCACTGGCTGCACCAGAACTTTTTCCAGCCTCACCAACAAACTTTGTTATCTCGTTGTCCAGCATTGTTAGAGACTGACCAATGGTGCTACTGGTTTTACCAAATAACTCGTCAACACTATCTTTTGACTTGGTAAGAGCCTGAACTAGAACATCACTTGTAATTTTACCTTCAGCTGCTACAGTTCGAAGTTGACCTACCGTGATACCCATACCTTGAGCAATGGCTTTGGCGAGACCTGGTGCTTGCTCCATTACGCTATTCAACTCTTCGCCACGTAGAACTCCTGAGCTAAGCGCTTGATTGAACTGAACCAATGCAGCTTCTGCCGCCTGTGTACTCGAACCACTAATTGCGACAGCCTTTGATACAGTTTCGGTCAATACCGCTGTCTTCTGCATATCAAGACCAAGTGTTTTGGCGTTGTTTGCGAAACCTTGGTAAACCTGCGCTGCACTATCCCAACTTTGACGTGTATTTTGGGCAATGGTAAATGTATCACTCATTGCCTTGTTGAGTTCAGTTTGACTATTTGTAACCAACTTTAAGCGGTTTTCAAGCCCAGTGAGTGCATCCATCTTGGACACAGCAGCGCCAACGGTAGCAATGGCCATAATACGAGAAGCTAAAGCCTGTGCAGCTGTACTCGCCATGTTCATTGATGCTACGGAAGCATTGGAACTTTGAGCAACTTTACTTAATCCATCACTGGCCGTTTTTGATTGAGTGCCAACTGATCCTATTTGACCAGCAAGTACTTTAGCTGAAGATGCACCTTTGGCACCTTCTTGTGAGAATGTTGTTAGAGACTTTGATGTGCCTTCAACTGACTTAGCTGCAAAATCCCCAGTCTCTTGAATAGACTTTAATTCCTTGTGTACTGCTTTCGCATTGCGTACTGCTTCCTGTGAATCAATTGCAATAGACAGACGGCTTTCTTGCTTGGACATAACTTTTCCTCAGGCGTAAAAAAACCTCCGCTGAGGAGGTCAATATTTGATTTCACTTTCAATTTTCCGTATAGTGTATCTATACGGTTTACGAATTAGAGCAGCTAACTTGATTAAGAGCTTTGCCCATAAAGGACTACAAAAGTTCTTTGAATCAGGAACAACTAGTGGTATTCAGGCTACTCACGCAAACAAGCTTCGATTACAACTTGCAGCAATTAACGCGGCATCAAATGTTCTTGATCTTAGGACACCACCAAATTGGAGGCTTCACCAACTCAGCGGAAATTTAGCTGATCACTGGTCACTAACCGTAAATGGTAACTGGCGTATCATTTTCAAATTTGAAGATGGTAATGCTTATGTAGTCAATTATTTAGATTACCACTGAGAGGTACTTACAATGAGCATCATGTTTAACGCCCCACATCCCGGTGAACTCTTAAAAGAATACCTAGATGGCACTTCTGTCACAAATGCTGCTAAAGCTTTGGGGGTAACCCGAGCTAATCTATCTCGCATCCTAAATGGACATACTGGTATATCAGCAGATATGGCTATACGCTTATCTATTGCTTTAGAAACAACACCTGATTTTTGGTTGAATCTACAAACTCAGCACGATTTATGGTTAGCAAGCCAGCAAGAGCGACCTGATATTTACCCTTTGTTTGCTTTTGCATAATAAAAAACCGACCTTGAATGGGTCGGTTTAGGATTTGATTAAGTTGCTTTCTACCTAGTCTTTTTTGCCATCATCTTTTGATGGATCTAGTTTTACATAAGGCTCTTTAAGTTCATCCATATGCAAGCAGGTGAAATACCCTATCTGGCACTCATTGCTAACTTTAATATGTTGGTGGATGTAATAACCACTACCTATCGCAGATAAAACAAAAAAGCCTAAAATTCTCCATCTTAATTTGCTGTAATTCTTGCCTTTACTGTTTATAGATGCTATCCAGCTTATCAATATACTTAGAATTGAAATAAATGCTATCAGTAACACGCTTAAGACAAAGACAAGCATTGGTAAATCAAATTTAGAACTTACAAGTTTAATTGCTGCATTTGAAAGACTAACCCCACCAAAAATTGTAATAATTATTGAAGCAAAAATACCAAGAATTGTAACATAATTTGTTACCATTCCATTAGACATTTCCTTTGCCTTAGTCGCTTGCCTCTTTGCGGTTAATGCAAGTTTTCGTGCTTCCTTTGATGATTCTACAATAAATGCTTTTTGCACCAATGCTAACGATATGTGTTGCATAAACTTATTAAAGCATTCATGTATATGATCTTTACTGTTTTGGGTACAACCACCATCAGTACCCATCTCATTCATTAGCTCCATATAGTATTTATCAATATTTTTTCGCACTAATTCAGAAAAGCTAACTAACTCATTTGACCTAATAATAAGATCTCTATTTTTATAAATTTCTTCTGAAATTTCTTTGTATGGCAATCTATAAAAAGTTTCGCCATCTGTAACCTTAATATAATCCACCTCCAACAATAGAAACAAACGAGCTGCTTCTTCTTGCATTTTTTTATCTAGGTGATTAGAAGGAGTTAAAAATAAAGTTATTAGTTCTAACTCCTTATTTCTAGTTAATGTTTCATCTAATGACATACAGTGCACTTACTTTGTATTAAAATCTGCATTACTTAGATCTAAATCACTGTAATATAATTCCTGAGCACCTTGCAGAATTTGACTTTCTAGCTTTTTCCAAGCAGCCTCTCTATGAGTTATTTCTACTAGCTCAAAGGCATCCTTACTTACCAAATTTTCAATAACAGGATCTATTAAATTAACAAGTGATTTATTCAAAATAAATACACGCTCACTAAAAGACTTTCTTTTATATCCAAGTACACTTGTTTCATCTTTTTCAAGAGTAGATAAAGGCTGAGCTATATGTTCAATACCACAAGATTTAAATCCATGATAAACAGAGGGAACAACTGGACCATATTTCCATTTCTCAATATTTTCTGTGAATAAGCGAGAGCCACTCTCTTTAAAGTATGATGCTGCAACATAATAAAGCAACTTCTGCAACTTAAGGGGTGTTACTTCACCACCTGTACTGCTATTCACATACCAAACAATATAGTTAGCAACATCCATTGCTGTATATTTTTTATTCATTGCATGCCCTCCACTAACTAACAATTAACCACAAATCAATAATAGAACTTCTATTACTTAACATTGTCGTAGCTTAGTGAACATTTTCATGATAACCCCTAAATTCAATAACTTATTTTATCGTAAAGACGACTAAAGGTAAGAAGCCTTACCTTTAGCTAATATATACCACAAATAAAAAATAACAAATCACTAAATAGGGTTTGCGACAAATTTTGTCGTAAAGCACGATAAAACCTAGACTTTCCTCTTACTTCTTCTGATAAGCCTCTTCTAAAAAAAGATTATCCAAAGTAATAATGCAATCATCAAATATCCAAGACTCACACGGCGATTCATACTGATCTAAATATGCAGTGATAGCAGATAGATCAATAGGCATTGGGATACCTTGCTCATACTTACGAGATCGTGAGATTAGGTTGTATGCTTCAACTACTGCATTTGCCAATCGTGTTATTTTCGGCGTTTTCGCTTTGATACCGAGCGCTGCGAGTTGACGTTTTTGATGTTCGGTTTTAGCGCCATGCGATTGATATCTGTAGCACTCAATGACTTTCCCAATAGTTCTTCTTTAGCTTTATCTGCAAGAGCTTGAATGCGTTCAGCTTGTTCAGTAACAAATACCACAAGAGCGACAGATAAACCTTTTTTAGTTTCAGGATCAACCGCCATAGTACATAACTGTTCAGCCATATCAGTTGAATACTTTACTGGCTTACCATCAGCATCAACAACACCTTCCCAATCCAAAATTAGATCAGCAAAGGCTTTGTTATAGTCAAGTGGTGTAAGCCATGCAGATTCATCTGTAATCTCACGGTATCCATTCATTTCCTGATTAATCTTAGCCCCAAAGATATCCATCTTACGGCTAAATGCAGGTTTACTTGTACCAGCAATCAGGAACTTCGCACCTTCGAACGAGCACCACTCACTCGGTACATCAATCGGTTTTTTTTCTTCAATTTGAATTTTCATTAAGGAGTAACTCCAACTAATTTACGTGTAATCGTCGGTGAAACCATGATGTGATTGAAATTCACGTCAAGCTGAATAATATCTTCACCGCCACCATCAGGGTGATTGGCCTGTGACACTTCCAGCTTTGGAAAGTTGAAGTCATACGAGTTACCTTTGCTATCTTCAATGGCAAATGTAATCGGCATGGTATCGCGTGTCTTCACATAATCGACGTAACCCGAAGATTGAGCTGAGAACATAAATTTTGTATTCAGCGTGATATCCATGATCTTTTCTAGATATGTTGTTGCTGATAGTTTTTTAGACCCAATACAGCGAATTGCCTCAAGATTGTTATTCATTGAAAGCTCAACAGACTGCATGCACGATGTGCCGACAACATCCTGATTGTTAACTTTTAGTTTGCCAACATTAAGCGATGAAACTAATACACTATCCGGCACTGCCAATGGTGTTTTAACTGGGCTTGTCGCTGGCTTTTCAAAAGTAGTCCCAACAAGACCAAACTTGGCAGTAATCTTACCAGTGGTTGCAATCGACATTGTTAGATCGCCAATGCGCACACCTTTGTAAACATAAATTTGACCGATATCTTCATAGACTTTGACGAATGTAAATGTTTTACGAACATCACCACCAAAAGTTAATACATCAGTCTTCCAGTCATTCATCGCGAATGCTGACAAGAAGTCATCAAACAAGCCTACGGACAACTCGACTTCCAGTGTGCCTTTAATTTCAGATTCTGTGGCCATACCACCTTGGCGGAAACGACTATCTGTCACACTATTCGATGTTTCTGTTTTTACATCCTCAGATAACCCATCTGTCACACGGCGAACTGTTTTCCAAATAGGTGTAGCTGGTAATACTTCTGGTGTTGACTCTGCTGCATAGTACAGCCGAATCTTTGAGCCTGAACTCATAGAGTCCTCCTTTTAGGCATAAAAAAAACCTCCATAAAGGAGGTGGATTTAAATATTAAAGTTACAAAGTTTCACCTTGTATGCTTTTACATAGTTTTAAAATACTTTCAGCATGTAGGATAATGTGCTTGTGCTCTGGTTTTGTACGCTCGATATCAATACCAATTAATATTGCTGCTTCAATATTTTTCTGCCAATTTCCAGTATCTAAAACTGGTTCTATTGCGCAAAAAATATAACTATCATCGCCAATATTAATATCAGCATAACCATCTTCATCTGTACTTGGTCGGCACTCTGCCACCACATAAGCAATATTCATTACTTATCATCCTCAAATTTTAACTGTGGCTGTAGCTCTTGCTCCAATTGAGCCATTTCAGCTTCAAGTGGTTGTTTTTCCCAGCGCCAATGCGCCATAGATCTAGCCTCACCACTCACCTGAGATTTTCTGTTCTGGTGATGAGTTGAGATAGTGTTATATCTTGCCCACTTGGCTTTGAATGAATGAGACAATTGGTTTGCCATCCAATTAAAAGCCTCAATAAATTGTTCTTTAATCAAGTCAGCTTTTTCACCACCAAACCCCATAACCAAGAACATCCAGCCATCTTTGGTCATTTGATAAAAGCCAGTATTTCTTTTTGTGTTACCTATCTGTTTGTTTTCTAAGGTAAACGCAAAATTGCGTTCACGGAACTTCTGTGAGCACTTCATGTTTTTAATAGATCGCAACACATCAGCATGCCGCTTCCCAAATGCCTCAGCCACTGCATAGCTTGTTGTTTTTGCCTCGCCATTATCAGCGGTAACCATAGCTCTTAAATTTAAACTTGCCATCATGTTCATGACATTCTCCTAAATCATGCTCAAAAAGAAACACTGGCAAGCAAGCTGAACATGAAACTTGCTTTTCGGGGATCAGCCTAGCCAGTGGTAAAACCAAAAAATGGGCAATAAAAAACCCTGAGACTATTAGGTCACAGGGTTTACATGGGTTTGTTGTGTGATTTCAGGGATATTTCTATTTAGCTTCTAATTAATCCGATATTCAAAAATCACATTAAATTGGTAGAAATCCTCTGTCTCACCGACATCAATGACGGAGCCTTGTAGGATTTCTAAATGCCCTACACGCTTAAACTGTAAGTGTTCTATCCAAGCATCGCCTAAATCCGTTAAAGCTACTGTGCTATTTCCAATGCGATCAAAACATTGAATGATTAAATTCCCCACTGTCCGAGTACACGGCGTATCACCCAACCCTGAAATAAATGTCGGTGCATTACGAATAAAAACTCGACACCATAAACCATCTTTTGGCGGTTCAAATGCTTGGCCATTCTTCATCGGTTGGTTTTGGGTTAGGACATGAGCCTTATCAATATAATCAAAACTACCAATAAGCTGCATAAACACCTTACGAGCTTCAGCATGAGTCATCATCTGTATTTCTCTTTAATCAAAGTAAAGGTCACGCCATAAATACCGAGTGGTGCTTGTTTACTAAATCCTTTATCAGACTTAATGGCATAGTATCCGCCTTTACCCCCCTTACCTTTTACCCAACTTCCTTTCTTCACGGGATTAGGATAGCCGCCATATTCCAGTGCAGGTCCATAAGGTGCATTATTCTGAATATAGACCACTGAATAAGGTACAAGGCTAGAAAGCACATTTAGCCCTTTTGCTAAGGCGTTAGCACCTGAGGAGTCTTTTAGATTTGGATCAAAACCTTCATCAATAGTATTAATACTTAATCGATGATTGCCCTTAAACGCACCAGAATCGACAGGTGATGCTTCGATAACACCACGTAGGGCATCGGTTGCTATTTTCTTCTGTAAATTACATAGATCACTTTCAATTTCTTTAATGAAGTCAGTTGGTTTGATGGTCCAGCTCATAACTTTTACCCATAAAAAAACCCACTTAAGTGGGCAATAATCATACAGAGAACTACTCCGACTCAATGAGTTTCTTAACTTTGACCGCTTTCTCAAAATGATCTAATTGATGCGTTTTGATCCACCAAGTGGCAACTTCCATTAGTGATTCTGGATCTTTATTCTTATTTTCAAAGAAAGCGTAAAAAGACACTCCCACCCCCTCGCCTTTTTGTTCAATTTTTCGCTCACATTCTTTGATAATTTTTTCTCTTAGTTCCAAACGCATATTCATATTACCTATGAAATAAAATCAAAAACGCATTATAAGTTTCTCAACTGCACTTTCCAAATTGTCTGTGCTGGATCTTGGCCTTTATAAATGACTTTGAACTTACCTTCGGTTGTCATCCACTCATCACCAATCAAAGGCTCGGCTGTAGTTTCATTTTGTAGTAATGTTGCTTTCTTATCTGTAGCCAACACACCTAATGTTTGAACTTCATACTGATTATAACTACCAAATAAAATACCACGGCCTGAATATTTAAAGACTTCCTGATCTTCATATTGCCCTGTGACATGGTTATAAGCACCGTCATTAATAATGCGTTCACAGGTAAATGAATACACGGCATCTGAAAGTTTACTATCAAATGCTTTGGCAAGTTTGCCTTGAATCTTATCTCTTAATCCCATATCACACCCGTGTTAAAAATATGCCATAGGATGATGCTTTGCTGTCATCCACAACGGATGCAATCAGGTCTAAAGCAATCTGCTCAAAGCTCGATAAAGATTCGCTACCCTCTTGGTATTCTTCCTCTGACTCCACACCATCGGCTTTAATCTTTTCACGCTTTAAAGTTTGGGTTTTACCGTTATAAATCACTTTGGCCAGAATCCCTTTAACGATTTCACATGAGGCTATCTTTAATTCATCAGGTACTGGATCAGGTGCCACACCTGCATGCTTCTTCATCCAAGTATTAGCCAGCAGGATTAGACGAGCTTTATCACCATCTGGTGCAAAGTCATTCCCCAATATTTCGTTCGCATCTTCAATAGAGATAAAGCTCATAGGGTTATTCCTTTGGAATAAGGGCTAAAAGTTCATCTTTAGATGCGGAAGACTTAAAGCCAATTTCTTTTGATGCCAAAAACTCTTTGATTTGTGGCACGGTCCAATTTGCATAATCATTTTCAGCAGGTTTGGCCTCTGACTCTGATTGATTAATGGATTGCTCTACAGCGTCTCCACTAGAGCCAACGGACTGTTTTAATTCATCAATACGGGATTGCATTGCATCAACATCACTTATAAATGCTGTGTGAATTGCTCGTTCAGATTCCAAGTCTGCATGAGCTTTGGCAAGTTGATTTTTAAAGGTATCTTTTTCATCCAAAGCTGTTTTAAGTTCCGCAATCAGATCAGTATTTTCTGTCTGCAGCTTTTCTAAGTCTGCTTTGATGCTACCTGTTGACGAGCCACTCACTACACTTGGCTGTACTGATAGCTTCTCACCCTCACATAGCTCATGCAGACCATGTTTGAAATCAGATTCATTAATGATGCGATAACTTTCACCATCTTTGATCTTGACGGTATTTAATGGATTCATTTTTTATTTCCAAAAAATAAGGGCGATTGCTCGCCCTAATGATTAACCCAACAGTAAGCCAATGTGACGTTTTGTCACTGCCTTAACACCCCAAGCCAAACTAACTTCATAAACCACTTGTTTGTATTGACGATAAACTGCAATTTCAAAAGCTAAGCCGGTGACTGGATCAACAATCTGAGTACGGTCATCGGCACTATCACCACCATCTGGTAATGCTGGTGCACGTGTAGCCAATGCAATCGCTGAACGAGAAAAGACTAAGTTTGGCACATAGGTATTACCTAAACTCAGTGCTGATTTATCCGGTACAGGAAGAATCAAACCAGAATTCAGCGCCAAATTATTGCCTACTAAACCGCCTGACACATATTTTGTATCGTCCCCAGCAAAAGTAACAATGTCACCGCCAAGGATTGAACCAGTACCACCTGTAACCGCTACGGTGCTTTTACCTGCCTCAAATGCACCATCTACGGTATAACCAGCAGCATCACCTTTAAGATGCACACCAATTGCATGAGAATGGCGAATTGCAAAGTTCATGATGCGATCAGTCATGCCATTACGAAGCATATCGTCACGACCAGCCTCGTTGACTTTAAATAGTCCGGATTGTTTACCACGTAGATTACCAATTGCAGCATGGCCTAATACCATCTGTAGGTCATTACGAGGTGCACCATTACGCTCTAGAATTCCAAGTGACCCAGCAAAGTCTGTCATATCAGCTGCTGTAGCAAATGGTGTTTTTCCTGCTGTACCATAACCAATCGAAGCATTTTTATAAGCTTCCAACCAGCAGTCATGCTCAACTTCATTGACCAATGTACGCATTGCTTGAGCAAAACGATCTGTTTGGATCTGACCAAAGGTGCCTGCATTTTGTAATGAACGCGTTTCTTCACCATTCCAGCGAATCGGTACGTTACGAGACTTAGTAATCTTAGCAACTACATTATCTACTGCAGCATCACCAGCATCTGGTGCAGTTACACCAGGTTTTGTGTCTTGTGCTTCAGCAACAGTAGTTACAGGGATTTTGACATCATCACCCACCGCAGCACGCGCAATACCTGTATCACGTGTTACGGCAGGGATAAAACCTGTAATCTCACGCGATACAATATCCATTGCCGCATAAAGTGTTGGCAATAAGCCATCTAATTTATTAGCCATATGCTAACTTCTCCAATTAATTTAAAATTTAAGAACTTGTAATTTCGCCGCCATCTTTCATAAATGACGCTTTTTCAGATGGAGCTAATTGTTCAAAGTTTTGACGTGTCATGGTTTTGGCACCACCTTGACCACCATTTCCGCCTTGATAGCCACCACCTGAGCCTTGGCTACCTTTGAGAATTGCATCCTTGTGTTGGTATCCTCCAACTAAGATTTCTAAGGCTTCATCAAAACCAGCATCGTCACCATGATTGGTACGCGAATAGATTTTCTGACCTTTGTTGTCATAAGCGACTGGCTTGCCATTTTCGACTTTGAAGTTGCCACCAAACATGGCTTGAACCATATCCGCAGGAACAGCTAACTTTTCAGCAGCAAACTTAGAGCGAGCAAAACCACCACCAATCAACTCACCATGTAATTGCTGTTGGTAGGTATCACGCTCTTGTGTGATTTGGCCTAACTGTGTTTCATAGGTCTGTTTGACAGATTCAATCGCTTCAGTCCGGACACGTTCTGCTTCACCGGCATCAATGAGCTTCTTATCATCAAAGTTCTTAATGGTTTTGAGTGCATTACGTGCTTCACCGGCATCTAAACCTTCGAATGCTTTAAGTCCTGCTTCCGCAGCCTCTTTAGCTTCACGATGAGTCTTTGCTTCCGCATTCAGTGAACTAATCTTCTGCACGGCGTGAGCAGCATCAAAAGCGACTTCTTTACCATCATCATGGATGTAGATAGGAAGGCTATTGTCATCCACTTCTGCATATGTCTTACCATCAACAACAACTGTTTTAATCTTCATAGGTTTCCACCATTTCTAATGAGCATCCGCTCGTTGCACCCTATTCATCCGAAATTCAGGCAATAAAAAACCGCCTTTCTGAACTGACCCCATAAAGTTGGACAGTTTTTCAGGCGGTTAAATGAGATTGAGTTCTGTATTCAACTGGACTCAATC
>NZ_JAVIDR010000040.1 GCF_031157835.1 Acinetobacter rudis
CTGGGGGATTTTAGAATAATGAGCTGGCGATGACTTACTCTCACATGGGTAACCCCACACTACCATCAGCGCGAAGAGGTTTCACTTCTGAGTTCGGGAAGGGATCAGGTGGTTCACTCTTGCTATTGTCGCCAGCACAACTGTTTATGACTACTCGTTTGGTCTAACCTCAGAGCAAATGCTCTTTGTGCCTAACTTTAATCAAATGAGTAATTAACGGATTAGCGTAATTTGAGTCGTATGATATTGTCTAGCGTTAACTAAATCAAGTATGTTTATGAATTTGATTGACGCACACCAACTGTTTGGGTGTTGTATAGTCAAGCCTCACGATCAATTAGTATTGGTCAGCTACACATATCACTATGCTTCCACATCCAACCTATCAACGTCCTAGTCTCGAACGGATCTTTAGAGGAAATAAATTCCTAGGGAAATCTAATCTTGAGGTAGGCTTCCCGCTTAGATGCTTTCAGCGGTTATCCCTTCCGAACATAGCTACCCGGCGATGCGACTGGCGTCACAACCGGTACACCAGAGGTTCGTCCACTCTGGTCCTCTCGTACTAGGAGCAGATCCTCTCAAATTTCCAGCGCCCACGGTAGATAGGGACCGAACTGTCTCACGACGTTCTAAACCCAGCTCGCGTACCTCTTTAAATGGCGAACAGCCATACCCTTGGGACCTGCTTCAGCCCCAGGATGAGATGAGCCGACATCGAGGTGCCAAACACCGCCGTCGATATGAACTCTTGGGCGGTATCAGCCTGTTATCCCCAGAGTACCTTTTATCCGTTGAGCGATGGCCCTTCCATACAGAACCACCGGATCACTAAGACCTACTTTCGTACCTGCTCGACTTGTTGGTCTCGCAGTTAAGCGCGCTTTTGCCTTTATACTCTACGCGTGATTTCCGACCACGCTGAGCGCACCTTCGTACTCCTCCGTTACTCTTTAGGAGGAGACCGCCCCAGTCAAACTACCCACCAGACATGGTCCTCGTCCCGGATAACGGGACGGAGTTAGAACCTCAATATTACCAGGGTGGTATTTCAAGGATGGCTCCATAGTAACTGGCGTCACTACTTCAAAGCCTCCCACCTATCCTACACAAGTAAGATCAAAGTTCAATGTCAAGCTGCAGTAAAGGTTCACGGGGTCTTTCCGTCTAGCCGCGGGTACACCGCATCTTCACGGCGAATTCGATTTCACTGAGCCTCTGCTGGAGACAGCGCCGCCATCATTATGCCATTCGTGCAGGTCGGAACTTACCCGACAAGGAATTTCGCTACCTTAGGACCGTTATAGTTACGGCCGCCGTTTACTGGGGCTTCGATCAAGAGCTTCGCTTACGCTAACCCCATCAATTAACCTTCCAGCACCGGGCAGGCATCACACCCTATACGTCCACTTTCGTGTTTGCAGAGTGCTATGTTTTTAATAAACAGTTGCAGCGGCCTGGTTTCTGAGGCTGCCAACCGCTCATCCCGCGAGGGGAATCACCGTCAGCAGCGTACCTTCTCCCGAAGTTACGGTACCATTTTGCCTAGTTCCTTCAGCAGAGTTCTCTCAAGCGCTTTGGTCTACTCGACCTGACCACCTGTGTCGGTTTCGGGTACGATTCCTGTGTAACTGAAGCTTAGAGACTTTTCCTGGAAGCAGGGTATCAGCCACTTCGCTAGTAAACTAGCTTGCTATCGACTCTCAGCATAGAGCACCCCGGATTTGCCTAAGATGCATGCCTACTGTCTTTCACCTGGACAACCAACGCCAGGCTGACTTAACCTTCTCCGTCCTCTCATCGCATTACACAGAAGTATTGGAATATTAACCAATTTCCCATCGACTACGCCTTTCGGCCTCGCCTTAGGGGTCGACTCACCCAGCCCCGATTAACGTTGGACTGGAACCCTTGGTCTTTCAGCGAACGGGTTTTTCACCCGTTTTGTCGTTACTCACGTCAGCATTCGCACTTCTGATACCTCCAGCAGACTTCTCAATCCACCTTCATCGGCTTACAGAACGCTCCCCTACCACGTATACAATGTATACATCCGCAGCTTCGGCACATAGTTTTAGCCCCGTTACATCTTCCGCGCAGGCCGACTCGACTAGTGAGCTATTACGCTTTCTTTAAAGGGTGGCTGCTTCTAAGCCAACCTCCTAGCTGTCTATGCCTTCCCACATCGTTTCCCACTTAACTATGATTTTGGGGCCTTAGCTGGCGGTCTGGATTGTTTTCCTCTTGACTACGGACGTTAGCACCCGCAGTCTGTCTCCCGGATAGTACTCATTGGTATTCGGAGTTTGCATCGGTTTGGTAAGTCGGGATGACCCCCTAGCCGAAACAGTGCTCTACCCCCAATGGTATTCGTCCGAGGCGCTACCTAAATAGCTTTCGGGGAGAACCAGCTATCACCGAGTTTGATTAGCCTTTCACCCCTATCCACAAGTCATCCCCCGGCTTTTCAACGACGGTGGGTTCGGTCCTCCAGTTAGTGTTACCCAACCTTCAACCTGCTCATGGATAGATCACCCGGTTTCGGGTCTATACCCAGCGACTAGACGCCCTATTAAGACTCGATTTCTCTACGGCTCCCCTATTCGGTTAACCTCGCCACTGAATATAAGTCGCTGACCCATTATACAAAAGGTACGCAGTCACCACACGAAGTGGCTCCCACTGCTTGTATGCATGCGGTTTCAGGATCTATTTCACTCCCCTCACAGGGGTTCTTTTCGCCTTTCCCTCACGGTACTGGTTCACTATCGGTCAGTCAGGAGTATTTAGCCTTGGAGGATGGTCCCCCCATATTCAGACAAGGTTTCACGTGCCTCGCCCTACTCGTCATCATTATGTGTGCCCTTTCGTGTACAGGACTATCACCCACTATGGTTGCACTTCCCAGAGCATTCCACTAAAACACACATAACTTAATGGGCTGATCCCCGTTCGCTCGCCGCTACTGAGGGAATCTCAATTGATTTCTTTTCCTAAGGGTACTGAGATGTTTCACTTCCCCTCGTTCGCCTCGTATGACTATGTATTCATCATACGATACCTGTCTTATAACAGGTGGGTTTCCCCATTCAGAAATCTCCGGATCATAGGATATTTGCCGCCTCCCCGAAGCTTATCGCAGGCTATTACGTCTTTCATCGCCTCTGACTGCCAAGGCATCCACCACATGCACTTAATTACTTGACTATACAACCCCAAACAGTCGCTAGCACCTACAAGGAGCACTATCAACTTTACAGTTTGAAGTTCTGTGTACTTAAACACTGTACAGCTTCAATTGAATTCATATACCAAAACGCTTGATTCAGTTAATTTCGCTAGTTCTCATGCAATTCATTTTAACTATCAAGTAACAATGTACTGATAATCTCTATTCATTGTATGAGTCAAACAATTATTTCAGACTCAAATTTACTAATCTGTTAATGATTAATCTTGCCTTCGTCAGGTCAAGATAAACTGTGATAAATCACAGAGATTAATAACAAGAACAATCTTCTTATTAAGCTCTATAATCTATAGCTTAACTCATCTTAAGATGAGTGGTGGAGACTAGGAGAGTCGAACTCCTGACCTCCTGCGTGCAAAGCAGGCGCTCTACCAACTAAGCTAAGTCCCCAGCTTGATCATTTGTGATTCGTATCTAAGCCTTGTAACACTCTAAAAGGTTGGTGGGTCTGACGAGACTTGAACTTGTGACCCCACGCTTATCAAGCGTGTGCTCTAACCAACTGAGCTACAGACCCATTTAGATACGTGAAGAACAACTTGTTGTGGATTCTTACCAGCCGGTCGATTTTCGTTAAGGAGGTGATCCAGCCGCAGGTTCCCCTACGGCTACCTTGTTACGACTTCACCCCAGTCATTGGCCACACCGTGGTGAGCGGACTCCTTACGGTTATCCTACCCACTTCTGGTGCAACAAACTCCCATGGTGTGACGGGCGGTGTGTACAAGGCCCGGGAACGTATTCACCGCGGCATTCTGATCCGCGATTACTAGCGATTCCGACTTCATGGAGTCGAGTTGCAGACTCCAATCCGGACTACGATCGGCTTTTTGAGATTAGCATCCTATCGCTAGGTAGCAACCCTTTGTACCGACCATTGTAGCACGTGTGTAGCCCTGGCCGTAAGGGCCATGATGACTTGACGTCGTCCCCGCCTTCCTCCAGTTTGTCACTGGCAGTATCCTTAAAGTTCCCACCCGAAGTGCTGGCAAATAAGGAAAAGGGTTGCGCTCGTTGCGGGACTTAACCCAACATCTCACGACACGAGCTGACGACAGCCATGCAGCACCTGTATCTAGATTCCCGAAGGCACCAATCCATCTCTGGAAAGTTTCTAGTATGTCAAGGCCAGGTAAGGTTCTTCGCGTTGCATCGAATTAAACCACATGCTCCACCGCTTGTGCGGGCCCCCGTCAATTCATTTGAGTTTTAGTCTTGCGACCGTACTCCCCAGGCGGTCTACTTATCGCGTTAGCTGCGCCACTAAAGCCTCAAAGGCCCCAACGGCTAGTAGACATCGTTTACGGCATGGACTACCAGGGTATCTAATCCTGTTTGCTCCCCATGCTTTCGTACCTCAGCGTCAGTATTAGGCCAGAAGGCTGCCTTCGCCATCGGTATTCCTCCAGATCTCTACGCATTTCACCGCTACACCTGGAATTCTACCTTCCTCTCCCATACTCTAGCCACCCAGTATCGAATGCAATTCCCAAGTTGAGCTCGGGGATTTCACATCCGACTTAAGTGGCCGCCTACGCACGCTTTACGCCCAGTAAATCCGATTAACGCTCGCACCCTCTGTATTACCGCGGCTGCTGGCACAGAGTTAGCCGGTGCTTATTCTGCGAGTAACGTCCGAGCTCCTAAGGTATTAACTTAGGGCTCCTCCTCCTCGCTTAAAGTGCTTTACAACCAAAAGGCCTTCTTCACACACGCGGCATGGCTGGATCAGGGTTCCCCCCATTGTCCAATATTCCCCACTGCTGCCTCCCGTAGGAGTCTGGGCCGTGTCTCAGTCCCAGTGTGGCGGATCATCCTCTCAGACCCGCTACAGATCGTCGCCTTGGTAGGCCTTTACCCTACCAACTAGCTAATCCGACTTAGGCTCATCTATTAGCGCAAGGTCCGAAGATCCCCTGCTTTCCCCCGTAGGGCGTATGCGGTATTAGCGCTCCTTTCGGAACGTTGTCCCCCACTAATAGGCAGATTCCTAAGTATTACTCACCCGTCCGCCGCTAGGTCCAGTAGCAAGCTACCTTTCCCCGCTCGACTTGCATGTGTTAAGCCTGCCGCCAGCGTTCAATCTGAGCCATGATCAAACTCTTCAGTTAAAATCATTTGCACTTTATTCAAAGTGCTAAATCTGGCTCATCAATTACTGACAAAAAATTCTCAAATAAACTTCGAGTAATTTCTACCAATCAATCAATGATAATATTTCATC
>NZ_JAVIDR010000041.1 GCF_031157835.1 Acinetobacter rudis
TGAAGAAATCGCGTCATGGATATTATCTTTACCCGTGTTACCAATATTGGTGATTGAAACATTGCCACCTTTATTGAACGCATTACCACCAAGGATCGTCACTAAATTATCTTGTACATAATTCAATTGCTCCTCAGTCGCAGCACGACCTTTAGTTGCAAATGTATCACCACCTAACTGGGTATTACTTAAACCTGTGATATCACCAGTTTTCTTATCAAGAGTAACTTTACCTACAGTCACTTTATCAAAGTCAACTTCCGCTGCTGTTGCTACAGTAAACTCTTGGCTACCGTCGACATTCACTTTAGTAGTGACTTTAACGTTTTTGCCTTCTTTCACATCTACTTTAGATGCAGCAGCAACTTGGTTCAATTGATCAACGTTTACAGCGTCTTTACCATCTTTACCTGCCGCAACATTGCTAATCACTTTGTCACCAGCGTTAATGCCACCAGTTGTAATGCTTGGACCATTGTTAATGGTCAAACCAGCATTATTGATTGTTGTATCACCAACAACAACTGACTCAAGACCTTTAAGGTTCTTAGACAATTGAACTTCTAGTTCACCTTTATCGTTTTGAACAGTACGGATGTTTTCAGAACTTGCTGCACCAGCAGTCATGTCCTTCATACCACCAACAACACCTAACTTCTCATTAAGTTTTTTGTTGATTACCTTACCATCATTACCAACAAACTGCAGGCCATCATTTAAAGTCGCAACTTCTTGAACTTTACCATCTTCAGTCTTGTAAGTAATACGGGTTTCACCATCTTTACCATTTAGACCAGCCGCACCTTGACCGCTTGAAATTGTAAGACCGTCTTTACCGTCCTTACCATTTAACGCCAAACTATCAGCTTTAAGGTTTTTGTCCATTGCAACAACTAAGTTACCGTCAGCATCAACCACAGTTTTGATATTTTCAGCTGAATATTCTTCATCAGCCTTAGTACCAGCTCCTTTAATTGTAACTGTCTCACCTAATTTTTTCTTAACAGAACCAGTGTTAGCTGCAAAAGTAAGACCTTTATTTGTTAACTCTTCACCAGTTTTCGTCAATTGATCAACGTTAACTGCATCTTTACCATTTTTACCATCAGCAACATTACTGATAACTTTGTCACCAGCATCAATACCATTAACGGTAATGCTTGGACCATTTTTAATGGTTAAACCAGTCTGGTTAAGAACAGTATCACCTAACGTTACACTATCAAACTTAGCATCTTTCTTAGTTGCAACTGTAAATTCACGGCTACCATCATCATTTACAAGAGTATCAACAGTGATGTTTTCACCTGCTTTTACATCAGTTCTCACTGAGGCAATTGCATCATGAATCGTTGTTTTACCAGTATTACCAATATTGGCACCAATAATCGTTGCACCACGGTTATCTGTGTCACCACCGATTACTTTGGCTACAGCATTCGCTGCTGATACCAATTGCTCTTCAGTTGCAGCACGACCTTTAGTTCCGAAGTCACCAGCTTTAAGGTTAACATTACTTAAACCAGTGATATCATTTGTTTTCTTATCAATAGTAACGTTACCAACAGTCACTTTATCAAAGTCAACTACAGCAGCTGTTGCAACAGTAAATTCTTTACTGCCATCATCATTCACTTTAGTGGTTACTTTAACGTTTTTGCCTTCTTTCACATCTACTTTAGATGCAGCAGCAACTTGGTTCAATTGATCAACGTTTACAGCATCTTTACCATCTTTACCTGCTGCAACATTGCTAATCACTTTACCACCAGCGTTAATACCACCAGCTGTAATACTTGGACCATTTTTAATAGTCAAACCAGCATTGTTGATTGTTGTATCACCAACAACAACAGACTCAAGACCTTTTAAGTTTTTAGACAATTGAACTTCAAGTTCACCTTTGTCGTTTTGAACAGTACGGATGTTTTCAGAACTTGCTGCACCAGCAGTCATGTCTGTCATACCACCAACAACACCTAACTTCTCATTAAGTTTTTTGTTGATTACCTTACCATCGTTACCAACAAACTGTAGGCCATCATTTAAAGTCGCAACTTCTTGAACTTTACCATCTTCAGTCTTGTAAGTAATACGTGTTTCACCGTCTTTACCATTTAGACCAGCTGCACCTTGACCACTTGAAATTGTAAGACCGTCTTTACCATCCTTACCATTTAACGCCAAGCTGTCAGCTTTAAGATTTTTGTCCATTGCAACAACTAAGTTGCCATCAGCATCAACCACAGTTTTGATATTTTCAGCTGTGTATTCATCATCAGCCTTAGTACCAGTACCTTTGATTGTAACTGTCTCACCAAGTTTCTTCTCAACAGTGCCAGTGTTAGCAGCAAATGTTAATGGTTTGTTCGCAAGATCAGTTATTGTTTGGTCAACATAAGTTTTATTAGTGATGTGATCACCATCTGTGATTGGGCCAGTGTATTTCACATCACCTTTATTCACAGTGAGAGTATCACCTAACTTCGTTGTGTTAGTTACAGTTAGATTCTCAGTATTAACATTTGTTAAGTTCTTCAAATCTTTAGACAATTGAACTTCAAGTTCACCTTTGTCGTTTTGAACAGTACGAAGGTTTTCAGAACTTGCTGCACCAGCAGTCATGTCTGTCATACCACCAACAACACCTAACTTCTCATTAAGTTTTTTGTTGATTACCTTACCATCATTACCAACAAACTGTAGGCCATCATTTAAAGTCGCAACTTCTTGAACTTTACCATCTTCAGTCTTGTAAGTAATACGTGTTTCACCGTCTTTACCATTTAGACCAGCTGCACCTTGACCACTTGAAATTGTAAGACCGTCTTTACCGTCCTTACCATTTAACGCCAAGCTATCAGCTTTAAGATTTTTGTCCATTGCAACAACTAAGTTGCCATCAGCATCAACCATAGTCTTGATATTTTCAGCTGTGTATTCATCATCAGCCTTAGTACCAGTACCTTTGATTGTAACTGTCTCACCAAGTTTCTTCTCAACAGTGCCAGTGTTAGCAGCAAATGTTAATGGTTTGTTCGCAAGATCAGTTATTGTTTGGTCAACATAAGTTTTATTAGTGATGTGATCACCATCTGTGATTGGGCCAGTGTATTTCACATCACCTTTATTCACAGTGAGAGTATCACCTAACTTCGTTGTGTTAGTTACAGTTAGATTCTCAGTATTAACATTTGTTAAGTTCTTCAAATCTTTAGACAATTGAACTTCAAGTTCACCTTTGTCATTTTGAACAGTACGGATGTTTTCAGCACTTGCTGCATCAGCAGTCATGTCTGTCATGCCACCAACAACGCCCAATTGTTCATTGAGTTTCTTGCTGATTACCTTACCGTCATTACCTACAAACTTAAGACCATCAGTTAAAGTCGCAACTTCTTT
>NZ_JAVIDR010000042.1 GCF_031157835.1 Acinetobacter rudis
TTCCTGGGGGCAGTTTTTTCAAAGACCAGCTAGGACGCTAAAAACAAGAATGGATTCGCTTCGCTCATAAAGCTTTATGCTCGCTTCGCTCGTCATGAAGCCAATTAATACAGTCGCTTCGCTCTGTAAATCTCGTTATAACGCAATAGTAAGCTTGTAATCAGGGAAAAGGCAGGGACGAAATTTTTATAACGCTCAATCGCTCGTAGACACTCGCTCGGTTTATTGTTTTGAAATCATATATTTAAAATTCTATCGTATAGATTTAATAAAACTAACGTATAAAAATCTTGATTTAATCAATTCTATCGTATAGATTTAATAAAACTAACGTATAAGAGTAAATATTATGGCTAAAGTTATTGGTATCTTCACAGGTAAAGATTTGAAATGGATGGAATCAGAAGGCGGTTCAGGCTATTGGATAGTACGTACAGACCGTATTAAAAGTGCTGAATATGTAATTTTAATTCGAAATCATAGAGAAACATGGGCAGTAAAAGATGGCTTAGGTCATGGTCAAGCCTTCATGGTTGGTAAAATTTCGGGCTGTATTCCTACTAAAAAACATGCAGGTAGAAAATTAATTCAAATTAGTGAATATGCACTGTTGCCAGACACAGAAAACTTTAAAAAGGCTTGGAAGAAATTAACAGCAGGTCAAAGATATCCAGTAGCTTATTTGAATACCAATGATCTATTACAAAACCTTGACCTTGATGTTGAAAAACTTGAGTGGTCTGCTTTTAATGCAAATCCAAATGCAGAAACTGCTTCACCTGAATCTGAAATTATTGCTGAAGAATCTGTAGATGAAACAAAAGAACTATCTGAAATTATTGCTGAAGCTAAAGAAATGATAGCTCATGCAGCAGGTATTGACGTGGATAAAGTTAATATCCAAATCAGTTTCTAATTAATTTTATTTAATAGCTCATAGCCATTTAGTTATGAGCTAATTTTTTTAAATACTCGTCAAAGTCTTGCTTGTTTAAATCACCTGAAACGTACTGATCATAAAGTTTTTGATGATCTTCAGTGATTTCTAAATCGTAATATTCTCGATCTGATTTCTTTAAAAACACCTCTAACAAACGATTATTTTTTTCAGCATCACTTAATTTCATGGTCTAAATGCTCCTATTTTGCGTTTATTGGCGTTTTTAGCCCTGTTTAGCTAGATTTCCCTGTTTTTAAGAAAATGGCGCTTAAATGCGATTTTAGGCGGTTTTTACGCTATGGGGTGAAATTCGATATTGGGGCGTTGCTAACAAGCAAATTTTTAGCGGTTTGGAGATTTATCATTTTCCGACAGCAGGAGGGAATGCACGCTTACGCGTTTCTCTCCGAGAAACAAAAAACCGACCTCTGAAAAAGATAAAAATAAGCCCCAAAGTTTGGGGCGTTTTGAAATCTTTTTTAGAGGATTAATTGCTACTTTTTGGCATTCACGTAGTCATAAAATTGAAGTTGCTGTTTTGGGTCTTTTAGCATGATGCGAAGCCGTTGCATAAAATCATCTGGAGATTCGTTCTCCTGCTTTAAATGAGCGAATTTCTTGTCACGGGACATATTGAACGACAAGCTGTTCACTTGCATATTTCGCAACTCAATAAACTTAGGTTCATCGACCTGTTTAATTGGTGCAGATTGGATTTTTTTAGAACCAAAGCCGAGTTGTTCCAGTAGCGGATAAAACATCCTGAATTTTTTTGGTTCTAAAAGCATATCGGCAAGGCGTTTCGTAAAGTCCTCTGCGGACTCTCCGATCTCTGCATATTCGCTACCAACTTCGGGCAGTTCAGATAATTTGTGTGCGAACAAATGCCGTTGTGCATCGGTCATTTCGACAAAGAAATCAGGTGTGTTTGGATCTCTTTTAGGGTCGGTTTTTTGTTCTAATTTTGGCTGTGCCTTTTGTTTGAATCGGAATGAAAATCCAGTAATTGAACGACCTGTTTTGTGCTGTTCCGACTTAACGGTTATGTCTGTATGTTCGTTTATTTGCTTGATAGATGGCTCAAATACTCGCTTTTTAAAGTCAGCAATCATTTTATATTCACCATCAAGAACACCTAACTTCCTGCGAAGTTCTTGAGTTTCAATAATTGGCGTTTTCCCTGTACTCCTCCAAGCGATGAGCAATTCATAAAGACGAATTGCATAAGCTGTGCTTAGCCCCTTAATTTGCTGTAACTCATAACTTGTGAACTGTTCTTCTAGTCTTGTTATTAAAGGGATGATTGCAGGGGCGAAAATAAGCTCTACAGATGCAGTATTGTCTATGTAGGCGATTTGAGAAACCCAACGACTGGTTATATTTGCAATCCCTTTCCCACGTTGTTCTTGGTAACTAAATTGGCGTGCAAAAAGGTCTTTGCAAGCATCTTTTAACGCTTGGTAAGCTGTGTTTCTGTGAACATTAAAATGGTTAATATAGCTTTCTGCGTGAATTGTTAAAGGGTCATTTGCATTGATTCCTTTACCACTTTCGCGAGCTTCGATAATTGATAACAGAATAAGTCGCTGTTCAACCAAATCCAAATTATAGCTTGCGTTAATTAAAGCGTTATCTTTCACAATCAAATCTTTCATTATAAATCTTCTAATATGACATTTTTATTCTAGTCATTATATTGACATTGTAATTTGTGTCAATATATCAACTCTAAACAGACAAACCGTTGCAAGGTAAATGCTGTTTTATGGACAATATTTTTTTTGTCAGTATTTGCAAGGTAAGTGTCCACATATTGAAAAAATCTTGCAAGGTAAGTGTCCACATATTGCAAGGTAAGTGTCCACATATAAGTGCTGAAACGCACGTATATCAACGCTTTCAGCGTACCTAAAAGCATTTAAAAGCTTTTTTATTATTAAAAGCCCAAAAAAATTAAAAACGGCATTTAAAACTGCCCTATGTTTTCGCTTCGCTCAAACTCTATTGAATCTCGCTTCGCTCGATTCCTGGGGGCAGTTTTTTCAAAGACCAGCTAGGACGCTAAAAACAAGAATGGATTCGCTTCGCTCATAAAGCTTTA
>NZ_JAVIDR010000043.1 GCF_031157835.1 Acinetobacter rudis
CTTACTATCAATCAGAGAAACGTGCTCAGCGTGTAGTAGAACAAACACAGCAAGTTCTTGATCTAGTCATGCATTACTGCTATTTAATGCCCAGTATAGGTACACGTAAACTATATTGGTTAATTCATCCTCAATTGCTTAATCAAGGATTAAAAATTGGAAGAGATAAACTGTTTAGTATATTGAAAGACAATGGTTTATTGATTCGTCCTAAACGTCGTTATACCAAAACGACAAATAGTAAACACTGGATGAAAAAACATCCGAATTTGTTAAAAGATTATTCAGCTGTACAAGCACATGAAGTCTTGGTCAGTGATATTACTTATGTTGAAAGTGCTGAAGGTGTACATTATCTGTCTTTGGTAACCGATGCTTATACTCGTCAAATTAAAGGTTATAAATTATCTAAGGATATGAAAGCTGAAAATGTTGTACAGGCATTCGAGATGGCGATGAGGAATCATACTGAACGAGCAACTATCATGATTCATCACTCAGATAGGGGCTCACAATATTGCTCAGAGGTTTATCAATCGGCCTTAAAAGAGCATCAAGTGATCCCCTCTATGACGGACGGATACCTTGCGAAATAGTATTTCTCATACCAAAATGCTTTAGCTGAAAGGATTAATGGAATACTTAAACAAGAATTTCTAACGACACGTTGTAATAGTATGGAAGAGTTAGATCACCTGATTGCAGAGTCGATAGAGATTTATAATAGTTATAGGCCTCATTTAAGTTTAGGTATGCTGACACCGAATCAAATGTCTGAAAAAGCAAGAACCGAGTTAATTGCTTAACTCAGTTCTAAATGAAATACTGTTAACCTATTTTAGGACGAGACAATACACAACGAAAATGATGTAATAGATTTCTTATCTTTAGTTGGTCTATTAGGAATAGGAATAGGAATAGGAATAGCTGGTAGTCTACGAACAAGAATGACTGGTATATCTATGCAAGAATATGCAGTGTAACGAGATAAATTAGTTTAATGAGAACCTTATCAAAGCAAGTATTAGATGATTTATTTATTCAGTTAGATAATTTATCCATAACATCAAAACCAAGAGAAATTTTGACTGTGATATTGGGTTGGATGAGATCGAATGCTGAAATACTAGAACAAAAACCATTTGTAGATTATCAATTAAATTATATGTCAAATTTAAATGAAGATGAGTATCCAGTCGAATACTCAGTATTGCATGGTTCAGAGTTTATCCATATTAGAAATTGTCTTAAAAGATATACATATAAGGATGCAAAGTTCATCGCTAGTATGTTGAGTAACATGTTGGATAATTTATTTTTTTTAGAAGTTGATGTGACGTGCTCTAATTGTCAAGGTGGAGGGCTTCTTGTTTGGAAAAATGAATTGGGTGGAAAACTTGTCCATGAGTGTGCCCAGTGTGGTTTTGTTCATTTTCTTGAGCAGGATGTTGAATATCATTTAGTTCCAGCAACAACCTTGGAGTTAAAACAGGCTGGTTTAATTAAGTAAAAAACCGTAAATCCTATTTTATTCATCAAACGATTCAAGGTGACTGTTTCTGCAGTCACTTTTTTAACCCCAATTTTCACAGTGACACATAGTTATAGTCACAATTATTGAGTCTGAGCTAATGTTGAAAAGTAAGTTAAAGAACAAGTTGTACTTGAAGAATTGTAAGCTAAAACAATTGGTTATGTTTTTATTTCAGTGAGTGCTATCCCCGTATATACCCTCCAGAACATGGAAAAATATGCCATATTTTAAAAGATAAAGGCTTGATTCTAAAGGGATCAAGCCTTTTTTATTGTCTAGATAAATTCAAATGGTTTTGTGCAACAAAGTAGTGTTTTTTTTGGCGTAAATTTGTTCATTTAACAACAATCTTATTCAATAAATTGTTCATAGTAGCTGTGTTCAACAAAATAAAGAATAACGCTTATTTGTATTTTAACTGCATATTTAATCATTATTAAACATTGGTTCTAGTAAATATATAAACTAATCATCTGTGTATATGACTTATTTTTATAGTGAACTATTTTTATATGTGAGTAAAATGAGGTCATTGGTAGTGTGAAATATATCTCAATATTTTTAATTATCGTTGTTTTAAAATTATTTTCTTCATTATTCTTGTTTTTGTAATATGTTGGTTTTATTTAATTTTTTAATATAATCAATAAGTTGGTTTGTTGCTTTTTGATGAAAAAATTGATTAATTTATTAATATTATAAGATTGTTATATTAATAAATATTAAAGATCAACCCGATATTTTTTCGTTGTTATATTAGTCTGTGGAACTTAAATATTATTTTTAAAAAATTATTCAGTTAAACTTAATAGTTTGTCCTATATATTTTTTTTGTATCTTTTTGAATTTTAACTTGAAAAATGTATATTATATGCACATTCAAAAATGTAGCATTAGTTAAATGTTTTTCTGACTTATTGGAAGCAGTACAACATAAAGTTAAGGTTGTGGACACTGTTCTATTTCTTTACTTTTTTTTGAGCTACATATCAAATATTTTATCGTTGGGATGTTTAAGATGAACAACTTATCAAAAGCTTTTATGTTGGTTTTATCTGCAAGTGCAACAAATGTATTTGCAGCAGATGGAACTATTACCATTAATGGTCGTGTTTTGGATAGTACATGTACTTTGACTTCAGATGGTGGTTCAACACAAGGCACGAAAAATGTAGTTGTCACTTTACCAGCAGTGAAAACTTCAGAATTTACAGCGCTTGCTTCGACTGCAGGTAAAACTAATTTTCAACTTAAAATTGTTGATAGTTCAGGTGCTGAATGTACTTCTTTATCAGGCATTAATGGTGTGTTGATCAGTGCTGGAACAGATAAATATTTATGGCTATTTGCATTTTAAGGTGGGATTTTTTTAAATCTCACCTTATTTTTTAACTTAACAAACTCTAATTTTGCAATC
>NZ_JAVIDR010000044.1 GCF_031157835.1 Acinetobacter rudis
ACTCGCTTCGCTCGTGTCTTCTCAAAAGCAAAAGCGCACGGTAGTTAAAGTTTTCATGAAATCAGATGCTAAAAAAGCGGTTTTTCAGAGAGGGGAATAATCGAACTTTCATTGTGTCGCTCGTAGACACTCGCTAATAATTTTTAATTTAGTATTTACATTAGTAATCTTTTTAGTAATAATTTTACTAACTAAATTACTAAACTACTTACTAATAGGTACTGAAAATGGAAATACCAACGCATCTATCACATAAACCAATTGTTAAATTAGAAGAATATTCTCAGTTAGATGGACGTTTTAAAAATAAAACTGATGCTGAAGGACTATCAATTGGTTTAGCTCAATGGAATAGCCAAGGCAATACAGATTTGTCTGCAAAAGTTTGGAGATACACAGGTGAAAAATGGTCTAGACAATCAGAAGAATTGCCATTACATCGCGTTTTAGATTTAGCTAGTTTAATATGCGCATCAATATGTTATGCAAAAAATGACATGCTTCCTATTCATGATGATTTCCACATATCTTTAGCTAAAAACAATCAATTAATCTCTCTACTTAAAGCTGGAATAGATAAGGAAAATGGCGATGAAAACAATTTAGATAAATCACTTACTCGATTAGCTAAATACTTAAAAGATTTAGGATATACAAACTAAAAAATAATTTTCTAGTAAGGCAAAGGCAAAGAAAAATATCTTTGTCTTTTTAATTTTTGCATTGCAAAACGCACCCATTGGACTCAATGGTAAAGTGCGCCCTTCGGGAATTTAGCTATGACTAAAAACCACACCAAATTCTTCTAGCTTGTTTTCCCATTGGTCGGCTGTTGCTTCAGTTGTGATTTCTTCTTTGATTCGTTTCATCATGTCCATTACTGACTCATCACCACGTTTAAACCGATCTGCTAAACCATTAGCCATGATTGCACCTGTAATTTTACTTTTACGGTGTTCCAAAACGTCCATATTTGCGTTTTCAGGCTGTTTTGCGATGTTGGCAGGGATTTGACTAGGTTTTTTGATATGTGGGCTAGAATCGCTGTTTTTTGGCGTTTCCGCCTCTGTTTTCTTCTTCTGCTTAAACTTGAATGAAAATCCTGTGATTGTCCGCCCTTTTTTGTGCTGTTCATAGCTTGCTGTGATGTCGGTATGCTCATTTACTTGCTTCAATGCTAGTTCTAAAACGCCACGTTTAAATACATCCATTCGCTGATATTCAGTATCTAAAACTCCTATTCGCTTTCTAAATTCAGTTAAATCAATAACTGGAGTCTTTCCTGTTGTTCTCCAGCAGATCAATAATTCATACAAGCGAACTGCATAGGCACTCGATAAGCTACTAATTTGTTCAATATCGTACTTTGTGAACTGTTCCTCTAATCGTGTAATCAGGGGAACAACAGCAGGGGCAAAAATAACCTCAACTGTTGCCGTTTCATCAATGTAAGCAATTTGTGATACCCAACGACTTGTAATATTAGCTCGTCCACGTTCACGCTTTTCTTGATAGCTGAATTGACGGGCAAATAAATCTTTGCAGGCATCTTTTAGGGCTTGATAAGCAGTCTGTCTAACTACACCGAATTGATTGATATAACTCTCTGCATGAACTGTAAGAGGGTCATTGGCGTTAATTCCTTTGCCTGATTCTCTAGCCTCGAGGATAGCTAAGAGAATTAACCGCTGTTCAACTAAGTCTAAGTTATAACTAGCATTCATTAGGGCGTTATCTTTCACTATTAAATCACTCATAAACCACCTCTATTTTTTATTACGTTATAACACATAAAAATATCTTTGTGTATTAAGGTAGGTAAACGGTGGGATATTGGTAGGTAAACGGTGGGATATTGGTAGGTAAACGGTGGGATATTGGTAGGTAAACGGTGGGATATGTCCTCTGTAATCCTTGCTAGGCTTACGTTTCAGTGTGTCTAAAAGCATTTAAAAGCATTTAAAAACATTAAAAGCCCATTTTCATCACGAAAATTGCCCTATGTTTTCGCTTTGCTCAAACTTTTTTGACTAAGCAAGCTTAGTCGAGGGGCAATTTCTTCAAATTACGGGGAAAAGTTCAAAGGTTTAAAAAGCATAGAGCAAGGATACACAAAGGGTACTTTTTCACTACCGTGATAAATTCCCACTCTGTGACCTTGTTCAGGGCAAGCCCCGAAACCCCAACAGCAAGAGCAAAGGCAAAAATGGCACTCGCTTCGCTCGTGTCTTCTCAAAAGCAAAAGCGCACGGTAGTTAAAGTTTTCATGAAATCAGATGCTAAAAAAG
>NZ_JAVIDR010000045.1 GCF_031157835.1 Acinetobacter rudis
ACTTTCAAGAGTCAGTCTATTACATGGGGCAGCCGCAGTATTATGTTACGGGTGTAGATTGGAATTGGTTTCAAGAATCCCGTAAGAATGGTGTTTATGTTGGTTCTAAAACATTGATGCCTATTCCTAAAGATGGTTCATTTGGTGTTGCTCAGGTTGAGCCCAATACACTTTCCCGTGAGGCCATGAAAGATAAATGGCAACAGATGAAGGAAATGGGTGCACGTTTAGTTGAGAACGGTTCAGCAAGTAAGACTGCCACCGAAGCCAAAAATGATGATGCTGTTCAACATTCGGTATTATCTCTGTGTACAGTCAATATTAATGAAGCGATAAGCATGGCACTTCGTTGGTGTGCAAAGTTTGTAATGCCTGATGTGAATGTACTAACTAAAGATGATCTGCTTTATGAAATTAGTCAGGAGTTTAATAAACAAGGTTATCTCGCCGATCTATCTCGACAGTTGTTTGAAAGCGCAGTGCAAGGCCATAGCTCGTTTAAATCATGGTGGGAGTACAACCAGTCGGGTATGTTCCCTAAGCAGAGCTATGATGATGAGCAGAAGAATCTAGATGCTGAGCGCGAGGGAAAACTTGATCTAACAGGTGAGTGATATGGCGAGTAAAGATGATTTGCTGATTAATGCGATTATTCAACATCAAGCTTATTTACATCGCTTATCATCACATGAAGTGATCGAGTTACTTAAAAAGTTTAACCGTGAATCAAATGTGATGGTGGCAAAACTTCGAGACTTACTTGATGAGTTGAGTGAATCGGAACGCATTGCTTTATCAGGTGCACGATATACCACGGCGAATCTCAAGGAGGTGAGGAGCCTTTTGAGGGAATGGCAAAGTACCATTACTTTGGCTTTGCCTGAGGCATTTGCAATATCTGCGATTGCTTTGGCTGTATATGAGGCCAATCACCAAGCCAAAACGCTAGGTAAGACGATTAAAGCACTTCTAGGTGAAAGTATCTTTAAACAAGCTAAACGAAAGCCTTTTGCAGGTGGGATGCTGATCGATCAGATATTTAGTGATATGGCAGAAAACACACGTCGCCGTGTTGAGTACGTGATACGAGATGGTATTTCCCAAGGGCAGACCAATCAGCAGATTACCCAGCGTATTAAGGGCACATCAAAACTCAATTATGAGGATGGGATTTTAAATCAGTCTAGACAGTCTATTGATATGGTGGTGAGAACTGCACGTAGTCATATTAGCAATACTGCCTATGAAGAGACCTATAAAGCTTTGGGTGTTAAAAAACTTAAAGTATCAGCAACTCTAGATAATCGCACCTGTAAGTTCTGTGCTTCAGAAGATGGCAATATTTATGATATTGATGATCCTAATCGCCCACATTTCCCAGTACATCCTCGTAATCGAACTGTTTACGTTCCTTATGTGGAAAATGAAGATGAAAAGTTTGCAGGGAAAAGGCCATTTGTTGTTAAGCCTGGTGATGCTGGTCAAGTTAGTGCTAATACCAATTTCAAGGAATGGTTCTCCACACAGCATGAGGACTTTCAACGAGAGTGGTTAGGTAAAAAACGCTATGAACTCTATAAAAATGGCGATTACAGCATTGATAAGTTCCTTGATCCAGAAGGCAAGCTGTATACCTTGAAGGAGCTTAAGCGATTGGATGAGGAAACATTTAAGGAGCTGGGACTCTGAAGTATAATCATCAAAAGATTAATGTTGTTACTTCAATGAAATATATAATTCTAGTTTTTGGGTTTCTATGTACAACGAGCAGCTTCGCTATTACAGACAAAGAGTTTGAATATACATACTATAAGCTTTTAACAGCTTATACCGAAGCTCAAACAAATAGTCATGATATATATCGATATTCAGATAGTAGTGAAGTCTCTCGTTTAGAAGACAAGCTTAAAATTCAGGCTAAGAGAGATTGTATAACTTGGAGAGCAGCTAGAGATTATGCTGCATATGTGATTGAAAATTTTGATCAATATGAAGCCGCTGTCAAAAACAATACGCCATTGTTTGACAATATAAGTAGGCGTGAGTGGGAGCTAGCTTTGAAAGAGACAAACCGTAAATTACACAATCCTAAAAACGAGTGTAATTGATAGAACAAAATTAGATGACCGCCGAAATGAACTGCACCCCGAAAGTTGGACATAAAACTCCAACTGATGAGGTGCATTCACATGGGACGGTATACGTTAAAAT
>NZ_JAVIDR010000046.1 GCF_031157835.1 Acinetobacter rudis
ATGCTTCAAAATATGCCGTAACGCCGACTGTGAGAGCTGATATAAACTGACTCCTGCGCCATTGGCATTGCGCTCTAAATGTTCAAGCTCCTTTGGAAATTTAAATGTAGGGTCGGTGGAAAATGCTGCACCTACCAAACTCCCCAAAGTTTTACCTGTTACCCCATAAAACACGGCGCGTTTAAGATATGAATCATAAAACCCTTGCGCTTCTTGGCTAATATCGTGTGGATTATTTCGAGGTAAGTACGTTGTATTCTTACCCTTAACAGCATCTTGCCCTTTGCATACATCATCGACCTTATCCCATAAAGGAAAGTTCTTCGCATATTCAGGGTGTTTAAAAGTTACATCACTCATCGAGCAAATCCCATTTTAGGAAAGAATGGCGTAAAGCCTTCGTATAAATCATTAAAAGCATCCGCAGCCGCATCCACTTGGTCTTTGTATTTACCATTAGGAAAATTGCGAAGCTCGTCCTTAAAGTCTTTATTCCAATCCCCACGAAGCATCCGCACATTGCCTACGTTGACCTGTGCTGCAAAGGGTTGAGCACGTGTTACCTTGTCACCCGATACAGGTAAAGCAACCACGTTGTAGCCAGCTAAAAGCTTGGTAAAGGACTTAACTTGTGACTTACCTGCTTGACCAGGGTCTTGTGGCAATCGAATGGTGACTGCTGTGCCATCTAGGTCCGCAGTACTCTTAATCCGTTTATTGACATTTTCGGGACCAAGCTGCTCACGCTCAACACCAAAAATATAGGTATAACCATCATTGGCACTAGCCATGCCTACGCCTGCAGTGTACGCGCCTTCACCTTCTGAACTTGCCAAATCCCAAGCCCGTGTTTTTTTAAGGATCTCCGCAGGTAGTGCATCGACAATCTCAATTTCATCAGGTTTAAAAAAGCCACCAGCAGGTGGTGCTGGACGCTGACGATATTGCCCTGCAAAAACATAAGGTGCAGCTTTCTCCATCAGCGTGAGTTTTTGGATATTGTGTTTGGCTGGCCATAATGCTGAGCCATCATCTTGAATGGCTGATAAACAAATGTGTTCCCATACCTCACCATTACCACCAGCAATAGGCTCACCATCTTTGCGATCTCCTAACAACCACCCTGCCAAGTCTTCTTCATGCAAACGCTGCATAATGACGATGATTGGTGTATCTGGTGAGTTAGTACGTGATTCAAGTGTATTCTGAAACCAATCAATCACACCTTCACGGATGGTTTTAGAGGATGCTTCATCGGCCTTATGAGGGTCATCGATGATAATGCATCCGCCAAAACCATCACGCATTTTGCCTGCACCAAAACCAGTGATCGTACCACCAGTACCGGTGGCGTAGCACACTCCACCGTCCGCCGTGCGCCAGTTGTCTTTAGCTTTACTATCATCACGTAGCTTTAGATCAGGAAACACCTTTTTATAAGATTCCTCTTGCACTAAGTTACGTGTTTGAAAAGCGTTATTGGCAGCAAGCATGGCGGAGTAACTAATATGAATAAACTCACAATCAGGATTCTTGCCTAAGGCCCAAGCCATAAAATTAATCACGGCGATTTCTGTTTTAGAATACCGTGGTGGAATGTTGATGATCAGGCG
>NZ_JAVIDR010000047.1 GCF_031157835.1 Acinetobacter rudis
TGAACTGCACCCCGAAAGTTGGACATAAAACTCCAACTGATGAGGTGCATTCACATGGGACGGTATACGTTAAAATTTAAACTCGCTGTCGTAGAATATTTTTTATCTGGGCAGGGTGGACAAAAAGCTACAGCCAAAAAATTTGGGACAAACCATTCCGCTGTTCGCATTTGGGTTGCTGCATATAAAAAGTATGGTGTCTTAGGATTGGAATCACCTCAAGTAAATACCACGCCTGAATTTAAAGAATCTGTAATTTTATATATGCGCGAGCATAACTTATCTATACGTGAAACTGCTGCGCATTTTAATATTCACGCAGTATCTTCTATTAGTTTGTGGGAGCGATGTTATGATGAAGGTGGTTTGCAAGCCCTAGCGCCCAAAAAAAGAGGGAGACCATTTGCAATGAAGCCAACAATAACAAAGTCACTGACTTCTAATAAAAACTCCTCAGCTCTTAGTCTTGAAGAAATGCAACGTGAGTTAGATTATTTACGTGCTGAGAACGCCTGTTTAAAAAAGTTGCATGCCTTGATTCAACAACAGTCACCCAGCAGCAAAAAACGCTAATCATCGTTGAATTAAGGCAACAATATCGTCTAGATAGCCTGCTGAACATCATGAAATTAGCTCGAAGCACTTTTTATTACTGGAGCAAAGCATTACAAAGATCTGATAAATACGAACAAATAAAACAACGGATTCAGACGATCTACCAACACCATAAAGGACGTTATGGTTATCGTAGAATTACCTGTCAATTAAGGCGTTATGGTTACACCATTAACCACAAAACAGTACAACGATTAATGCAGCAATTGAAGCTAACAGCATTAATTAGGTGTAAGAAATATCAATCATATAAAGGTGCTTATGGGAAAACAGCACCCAACTTGCTTGATAGAAAATTTAATGCCACCAAACCCAATCAGAAATGGGTAACTGATGTTACTGAGTTTAATATTCATGGCAAAAAGTTATATCTCTCCCCGATCTTGGATTTATTTAATGGCGAAGTTATTGCATGGCAAACCACTGAAATACCAAACCAAAAAATGATAGCCAAGATGGTCGATATGGCATGCAAAAGATTGGACTCAAAAGATTCACCAATGTTGCATTCTGATCAAGGCTGGCAATATCAAATGAGGAGCTATCAAAACAGACTTAAACAAACTGGTATAGAACAAAGTATGTCGCGCAAGGGCAATTGCTTAGATAATGCTGTGATAGAAAACTTCTTTGGATTATTAAAATCTGAACTATTTTATTTACAGCAGTTTGACAATATAGACCAGTTGAAATGTAGTATTGATGAATATATCAATTACTACAACAACGAACGAATTAAGATGAAATTAGGTGGATTGAGTCCAGTTGAATACAGAACTCAATCTCATTTAACCGCCTGAAAAACTGTCCAACTTTATGGGGTCAGTTCA
>NZ_JAVIDR010000048.1 GCF_031157835.1 Acinetobacter rudis
TCGCTGTCCGAATCACTGTCGCTGTCTGAGTCAGAATCGCTGTCCGAATCGCTGTCGCTATCAGAGTCAGAGTCGCTATCCGAATCGCTGTCGCTGTCCGAATCGCTGTCGCTGTCTGAGTCACTGTCCGAATCGCTGTCGCTATCAGAGTCAGAGTCACTGTCCGAATCGCTGTCGCTATCAGAGTCAGAGTCGCTGTCCGAATCGCTGTCGCTATCAGAGTCAGAGTCGCTGTCCGAATCAGAGTCGCTATCAGAGTCAGAGTCAGAGTCGCTGTCCGAATCAGAGTCGCTGTCCGAATCACTGTCGCTGTCTGAGTCAGAGTCGCTGTCCGAATCAGAGTCGCTGTCCGAATCACTGTCGCTGTCCGAATCACTGTCGCTGTCCGAATCACTGTCGCTATCAGAGTCAGAGTCGCTGTCAGAGTCAGAGTCGCTGTCTGAGTCAGAATCGCTATCAGAGTCAGAGTCGCTGTCCGAATCAGAGTCGCTGTCTGAATCACTGTCGCTATCAGAATCAGAGTCGCTGTCCGAATCAGAGTCGCTGTCGCTATCAGAGTCAGAGTCGCTGTCCGAATCACTGTCGCTATCAGAGTCAGAGTCGCTGTCAGAGTCAGAATCGCTATCAGAGTCAGAGTCGCTGTCTGAATCGCTGTCGCTATCAGAGTCAGAGTCGCTGTCCGAATCGCTGTCGCTGTCTGAGTCAGAGTCGCTGTCTGAATCGCTGTCGCTGTCTGAGTCAGAGTCGCTGTCTGAATCAGAGTCGCTGTCTGAGTCAGAATCGCTGTCCGAATCACTGTCGCTGTCCGAATCACTGTCGCTGTCCGAATCACTGTCGCTGTCCGAATCAGAGTCGCTATCAGAGTCAGAGTCGCTATCTGAATCGCTATCGCTGTCTGAATCAGAGTCGCTATCAGAGTCCGAATCGCTGTCGCTATCAGAGTCAGAGTCGCTGTCTGAATCAGAGTCGCTGTCCGAGTCAGAGTCGCTGTCCGAGTCAGAGTCGCTGTCCGAATCACTGTCGCTGTCTGAGTCAGAGTCGCTGTCCGAATCACTGTCGCTGTCTGAGTCAGAATCGCTGTCCGAATCGCTGTCGCTATCAGAGTCAGAGTCGCT
>NZ_JAVIDR010000049.1 GCF_031157835.1 Acinetobacter rudis
GGTTGTACCGATTGAACAGCGTGATGCTGCTTAATCGCTCATCAATTTGAGACAAAGAACCCGACTGATGTCGGGTTTTTTCTTTTAATGTATTGGCAATATTATTATTTATGATTTTGATCGTGAAATCAAAGATAAATATCCTCCTATATAGTTAATTTATTCTTAACAATATTTATAAATAAAATTAATGATTAAAATTCATATTGTCTTATATTTCTAAACAAGTAACTAAACTATTAAATATAATTAAAATAAAGTATGTGTAGTTTCCTTAATTTATTACAATCCTATTAAGTTAATATACATATTAATGGAAAATAATTAAATATAACTATTTGAAAATCAATGATATAAGTTACATTTTGTATATATTATAATTTTTTTGTTTTATTTTATAGTAAATTAAGTTAATTTATTTATGAGTTGTATTGGGGAAGCTACGAAGCAACTATTTCATAGCTTTATAATTCAAAAAAACAATTTTTTTTTTTATATTTATCATGCCAAAAAATTATTCATTAGATTTACGACAAAAAGTAATGCAGTTTTATTCAGAGTCTAAACATAAGTCTAAAACTTGCCGAACATTTAACATTGCCAGATCGACATTAGGCGATTGGATATTATTGGAGAAAAATACTGGCCAGTTGAAACAGCAAAAATCTGATAAAGTTGGGCGTCCTAAAATGATTAAGGACTGGGAAGCTTTTAAGAATTTTGTTGAAATGACACCATTTACTCAAGCCAAACAGTTAGTTCCGTTGTTTGAACTTAAATTTGGATATCCTATTTCTTATGCAGTGATTTTATTGGGGTTACATCGCTTAGGCTGGTCTCAAAAAAGAATGTCAGCCACGACAGTGAAACGTCGTCGAGTGAATGTAAGTTAATATATTTTTGACTACGCGAGCTTCAGTCTTATTATGCGGTGAAACAAGCCCTATAACTAAGATTGGAGCTCGTTTTTTATGAATATGTCTCGTCCTAAAATAGGTTAACAGTATTTCATTTAGAACTGAGTTAAGCAATTAACTCGGTTCTTGCTTTTTCAG
>NZ_JAVIDR010000004.1 GCF_031157835.1 Acinetobacter rudis
CTCATCAATTACTGACAAAAAATTCTCAAATAAACTTCGAGTAATTTCTACCAATCAATCAATGATAATATTTCATCAACTCAACCAGTAAAAATCCACACAAGTTGTTCTTCATAATCTCTTAATGATTCACTTCCTACTTCATCAGTAGAAAGTTAAACGCAATACTTATTCAACAACCTAGCCCTTTGAACTAAGTTCGTTGCCTGTATCGCGTCGGGATGCAGCGTATTCTATAGAGTTTTAAATCAAGCGCAACCCCTATTTTAATATTTTTATTCCGGTCGTTTGTTTTTTAAACCAAATGAGTGAAATACCCCTTTATTAGGCTAAATAATCCACAAAACAAGTTAAAATATTATGATCGACAAGATAATAAAAGCAAAAACACTCGCAACACTTATTAAATAACAATACAACTTATAGTAATGTGTAATCTAAATTTACCCCAGACAATAATATTGAACATGATCTATGCTTTAAAATAAAAAGTCAGTCAACTTATACTGTACTGATCATTATCTATCTAAATTAAATCTAGAAAGCTTCTGTCTATTTTGTGTTAATACTGATTTAAAGGTTTAGAATAGCCTATTATTTAACATTTACGATCTGATCATGCCCGTTCAATTTATTCCAAGATTACTTCTTCTAATCTCTGGACTATGTGTACTGTCATTTGGTGTCGCACTTTCTATACGCTCCAATCTAGGTACATCACCTATTTCTTCTGTCCCTTATGCCTTTAGTCATATTGTTGCTTTATCCGTTGGTACACTGACCATCATTCACCACATCATCATGATCTTATTGCAAATGCTGATCTTGGGAAAAAACTTTCAGTGGGTTCAATGGCTACAACTTCCTGTTGGTATGGCCTTTGGTCTTTTTATCGACCTTACACTCTGGCTAACGCAATCTTGGATGATAGAAAACTATTTTGTCCAACTGATATTCTGCTTATTAAGCTGCGTATTCACGGCGATTGGTGTCTGCATGGTACTAAAAGCAAGTTTAATTTACTTAGCTGCTGAAGGATTATTCTTTGCTTGTGCTGAACGCTTTAATAAAAGCTTTGGTTTTTGCAAAACAACGGGAGATATTAGTTTGGTCCTAATTGCAGCAATTAGCTCTTATTTATACTTACATGAAGTTATAGGTGTACGTGAAGGGACTATTATTACAGCTCTATTGGTCGGAACAATGGTTAAGTTTCTCATGCCACATTTTCACTTCCTTGATTTCACTCAAAGCAAATCTGAAAAAGCAAACTAATATCTTCACTCACAATATCACTGATCAGATTTAAAAAAACCTTTCAGACTTGAAAGGTTTTTTTAAATGCCGCTAATTTAAATGTTATTTACACGATCCATTTTAATAATACGGACGATCACCAATTAGCGTTGCCCGATGCATCACGCGATGCTGTGGTCGATAATCATCTACCGCATAATGCAAAGTACAACGATTATCCCAAAAAGCTACATCATTGTTTTGCCAAGACCAACGCACCATAAATTCTGGTTTTTGTAAGTGAGCAAACAATAAATTAAGCACTGCTGCACTTTCCTTGCTTTCCAATTCATTAATTCGAGTTGTAAATCCTTCACTAACAAATAATGCGGGTTGACCTGTGACTGGATGAGTACGAACAACAGGATGGCTAATAGGTGGATATTTTAGTTTTGCCTGCGCTAATTTCTCCAGTTCCACAGGGTCCTGCCCAAAACGCTCTATTGGAAAAGATTGTGCAATATCATGTTGAGCAGTAAGTCCAACCAAAAATTGCTGCATTGCTTGTGACAATGATGCAAAAGCTGCTGTTGCATTTACCCACAATGTATCGCCACCATAACTCGGAACTTTCTTTGCTGCGAGAATGGCACCCTTCGCTGGTGTTTGTAAGAAAGTAACATCTGTATGCCATAAAGCATTGTCACGCAAGTCATTTAACTGCGTATCTAACAACATAATTTCTGGTTGTTCAGCAATATTTGGATAAATCGGGTGAATATGTAACTCTCCAAATTGCCGAGCAAAATCAGCATGTTGTTTTGGATTAAGTTTTTGATTTTTAAAAAATATTACTTGATGCTTCAACAAAGCCTGTTCAATATTTTGCTGTTGTTCTTCTGTTAATGTCTGCGTTAAATCAATTCCCTCAATCACTGCCCCAATTGTTGGAGTTACGGGTCTAATTTTCACTTGATCATTTACATATGCATTCATTTTATACTCACTCTCATGCCATTAATGACTTAGGCTTTATGACATTTCAACTTAATCATGATGTTAGGATTGCCAAGGCACCCAGCGTTTTTGCAAATAACGTAACCCCAACTCCAAAGCACAAGCGATCAATGCAATAATAAAAATACCAATAAAGACCACATCTGTTGCAAGCAATTGAGAAGAAGACTGCACCATAAAACCCAAACCTTCAGAAGCACCAACTAACTCTGCTGCAACCAAAGTAGACCACCCCACACCCAGCCCAATCCGAATCCCGGTGAGCATTTGCGGCAAAGCACTTGGAATAACTACATGTCTTACAATTTGTATTCGAGTTGCACCTAGAGATTGGGCTGCGCGAATTTTTGCTGGATCCACAGTACGCACACCTGTTGCTGTTGCAATAACAACTGGAGCAAAAATGGCAAGGAAAATCAAAAGCACTTTTGATAGTTCACCAATACCACACCAAATCACAATTAAAGGTAAATAAGCTAAAGGTGGTATTGGCCGATAAAACTCAATAAATGGATCCATTACAGCGCTAACACGGCGACTTTGTCCCATGCACAAACCCAAAGGAATCGCAATAATGACTGCCGCAAATAGTGCCACCAGCATTCGGCCCAGACTCGCTAAAATATGCTCAGACAGCGCAATACCCATATAGCCACCTGAAATTAGATCTTGTAAACGTGCCCATATCATTTGCGGTGATGGTAAAAACAGCTCGTCTATCCATTGCTGTGTCGTCACGATATACCACAGTAAAATCAGCACTAATACAGCACTGATACTCAGCCCTCTCAATCGCGTTTCACGTGAAACCTTTAACCTCGATACTGCCAAGCTCATAGGCAGGTTACGTTCTTGTGCCCAAGACTTTGAAGATTTTAATGACATTACAGCATCCCTAGCCCGCTTTTTGTATATGTACTGATGCTTGTCTTGCATGAGTAGCATTCTGTGTAAATACTAAGTTCAACACATGTTCACGCATTGCAATGAACTCTGGGGCAGATTTAATACTGCGTGCTGATTCACCTTGCGCAAAACGTTGGGCGAAATCCAACTGAATGGTTTCAACCACTCGTCCTGGATTAGGTGCCATAATCACTAAATCAGTCGCTAAAAATACTGCTTCTTCTATATCATGTGTAATTAAGAAAATTGGTTTTTCTGTACGATGCCAAACATCAAGCAATAGACATTGCATCTGTTCACGAATGAAAGCATCTAAAGCAGCAAAAGGTTCATCCATTAACAAGATTTTAGGGTCAGCAGCCAATGCACGTGCGAGCCCAACACGCTGACGTTGACCACCAGACAACTCACGAATATGGCGTGAAGCAAACCCTTCCAAACCCACTAAAGCAAGCAACTCATGCGCGCGTTGTAGTCGTTTTTGTTTTTCAACACCAGCCAAGGTAAGCCCAAATGCAATATTGTTTTCAACATTTTGCCATGGCAATAACACATCATCCTGAAAGACCACTCCACGATCACGACTTGGCTCAGAGATATCTTGTCCATCAAGTTGAATTAAACCCGACTCTGCTTGTGTAAACCCTGCAATTAAATTCAATAATGTTGTTTTACCACTACCCGATGCACCCAATACCACCATGAGTTGTTGCGGTCCTAATTGCAGAGAAATGTCCGAAAGCACAGGTGCTGTAGAGCCACGGTATTGTGCGCGTAAATGTTCAATACGTAAAATTGCCATTTAATGGTTCCTCGCATTTATTGCTGTGGATTGGATATAAGCGGTAGTGACAAACTTCTGATAATTCGATGGAACTTTACTAACTAAACCAAGATCTTTTAAATAGCTCACTGTATTGGCAATATTACGTTGAGTCCCTTGACCTAGATAACGCGTACTCATTTGTGCCTGACGATTTGGATATTCGGCACCTGCCAATAAAGTTGGTACATCTGCCGTTGAAACCCCTGTTAATTTCGCAATTTTCTGTACTTGTGAACTTTGTTGATTCCACGCAGTTGGATTTGCTTGATAAGCGGCATAATACTTTAATGTGACATCTGCAAATTGACGTAAGATTTCGGGATGTTGTACAGCAAAATCTTTGCGTGCAACCCAAACTTCAAAAGTAGGGGCTCCCCACTGTCCAACCTGCCCTGCATCAGTCATGACTGTGCCTGTTTTTTTAATATTGGCGAGTGCTGGCGACCACACAAAGGCTGCATCTATATCTCCACGGCGCCATGCAGCATTAATTTCAGCAGGTTTCAAATTTAATAAACGAACTTGCTGCGGTTTAATGTTCCAATGCTTCAATGCACTTAACAAACTATAATGAGATGTTGATGCGAATGGTGTTGCAATCTTCTTACCAATCAGATCATTAGGTTTATAAATACCACGACCATTTCTGACCACTAATGCTTCTGCTGACTTTAAATCGGTTGCAACCAAAAAAACTTCAATATCTAAGTTTTTTGCTACAGCAGCAGCCAAAGGACTTGAACCCAGTAAAGCGAAATCTACAGCTCCTGAAGCCAAGGCGGTAAGAACCTCTGCACCACTATTAAATAAACGCCAATCAATCTGCGTTGCCAAAGCTCGCTCATAGGCACCATCAACTTGAGCAACTTTTGCAGGTTCCACATTAGTTTGATAGCCAATAACCACTGCTTTTGCTTGAGCCTGATTGCCTTGCACACAAATAAACAGTGTTGAAGTCAGCAACAACAAACGATGAATATTCATAGAAACCTACACTATTCCCCTCAAATGATCTCTGTGGAAAATTAAAATTTGTCTAAGTGGCTTATGTTATTTTTATTTCTTGATTTTGAAAAATATGTTTTTAATGACTAATTATCTTATTAACTCCTAAACATAATTTCTGATTTTTAAATCATATAAAAAGCTAGCAATGCACCTCATGGGTATTTATATCAACAAAAATACAATAAAAAAGCCCCGTTCGCATGAACAGGGCTTGATACACAAGAAAAGAGTTTTAATCAGTAAAAGTTACACGTGCAATTGCTTTTTTACCTGCCTGAATAATACAAGTTTTATTCTCATTCACAGAGAAACCAGCATCAACAACTTCCCAATCAACCTTCACAGCACCGCGTGCAACAGCATCTTTTGCTTGTGCTGCATTTTTTGTCAGACCAGCTGTACGTAAAATAGAGGCAATGAAAATTTCACCACCAAACTCAGCACGAGAAATAGTCACCTCAGGTGTATCTTCTGGTACTTCACCTTCGGTAATCACATTACCAGCACCTTTATGTGCATTCGCAGCAGCATCACTACCGTGGAAGCGCTCAACCAACTCCAACGCTAAGATCTTTTTAATCTCTTGTGGATTACGACCATCTTGCATTTCTTGCAATAAGATATTGATCTCTTCCATCGACTTAAAGCTTAGCAACTCGAAATAACGTGGAATTAAGCTATCTGGCATTGAAAGCACTTTTTGGTACATTGCACCAGGAGCATCAAAGACACCAATATAGTTGCCTAAAGATTTAGACATTTTATTGACGCCATCAAGACCTTCAAGAATTGGCACTGTGATACAAACTTGTGACTCTTGACCATAACGGCTTTGTAATGTGCGGCCCATTAACAAGTTAAATGTTTGATCCGTACCACCCATCTCAACATCAGCCTCAAGTGCAATTGAATCATAACCTTGTACCAATGGGTATAAGAATTCATGGATTGCGATGGGTTGTTGATTCTTATAGCGCTTAGTAAAGTCATCACGCTCAAGCATACGTGAAACTGTTTGCTGACTTGCCAATTGAATCAAATCTGCCGCAGAACGTTCATTGAACCATTCAGAGTTAAAACGCACCTTGGTTTTATTTGGATCAAGAATTTTAAAGACTTGTTCCTGATAAGTTTTAGCATTCGCAATAACTTGATCACGTGACAATGGTGGGCGTGTTGCACTTTTACCTGATGGGTCACCAATCATTGCAGTGTAGTCACCAATCAAAAAAGTTACTTCATGACCTAGATCTTGAAAGGTTTTCAGTTTATTAATAAGAACTGTATGACCAAAATGTAGATCAGGAGCCGTTGGGTCAAAACCCGCTTTAATTTTTAAGGGGCGATTTTCTTTGAGTTTCTTTAGCAGATCCTCTTCAGAAATAATTTCGTGGGTGCCTCGCTGGATGAGGGCAAGTTGTTCTTCAGCCGGCAGAAAATTTGACATCAAAAAGTCCAAACAGGTAGGTTATTCAATTTCTACGATATACTAACACTTTTTCAGCACAATGCAGGCGAGTATTCATATGAGTGCAATCTATATTGGTGTAATGACGGGGACCAGCATGGATGGCGTCGACATTGTTGCCGCATCTTTCCATCCCTTAACGATTCATGCAACATTAACACTCTCATTTGAACCAAGTCTACGTGATGAACTGATGGCACTCACCCTACCGAGTGACAATGAAATTGATCGCATGGGGAAAGCAGATGTTGCCTTGGCACAAATGATTGGCCATGGTATCAATCAGCTCATCAAAGAAAATAATCTTAATCATGCCAAAATTAAAGCCATTGGTTCACATGGACAAACAATTCGTCACCGCCCAGAACACGGCTTTAGCTTACAAATTGGTGACCCAAATATTATTACTGAAATTACTCACATTCCAGTTGTTTCAGATTTTCGTCGTCGTGACCTTGCCGCAGGTGGTCAAGGTGCACCACTCGTTCCTGCATTTCATCAAGACGTATTTCAGCACCCAACCATACATCGCGTCATCCTTAATTTGGGTGGCATTGCCAATGTCAGTATTTTACCGGCTGGCAAGGCTGATGAAGTCTATGGTTTTGATACTGGCCCTGCAAATATTCTCATGGATGCTTGGTGTCATCGCTATACAGGCCAACGTTATGATGAAGATGGACGTTGGGGAGCATATGGTCAACCCATTCGAGCACTATTAGACCGTCTACAATCACACGAATATTTTTCTAAAGAACCGCCAAAAAGCACAGGTCGTGAAGACTTCAATTTAGAATGGCTAGATGAACAAATTTTAGATTGGCGTAATGATGTTGAATACGACGAGCTTGAAGATCGACCTGAAAATGTACAAGCGACTTTATTAAAACTCACCACACGAGCAATCAAAAAAGCAATCTATCGCTCACCATTAGATACGGGTGAAGTCTATGTCTGTGGCGGTGGCGCATACAATACTCAACTTATGGAACAATTGCGCTGGCGTCTACGTAAGCATGAATGGAGTGTACATACAACTCAAGCACTTGGTATTTCACCAACATGGGTTGAAGCTACCGCTTTTGCTTGGCTTGCTATGCGCTTTTGTGAACATAAAAGCGGTAATCTACCCGCTGTTACTGGCGCAAATGGTCTAAGAATTTTAGGTACGACCACCGTAGTCTAACTTTCTCTTGGCAACAATATGATCTTTATCATATTGTTGCTGATTAAAAGCAATCCATACAAGGCATTGTTTTTTATATTTTTATCATAATATCGATTAAATTATGTACTTGGAGCAGCACGCTTATGTACACAAAAAACAAAAATCCCCAATATTAAATTGGGGATTAAGCTGATCTACAGAGAAATTAAATGGAGAAAGAAGATCCACAACCACACGTTGTTGTTGCGTTTGGATTATCAATGATAAAACGAGAACCTTCTAATCCTTCAATATAATCAACTTTTGAACCAACCAAATACTGATAACTGAGTGAATCAACAACCATGGTGACATCACCATTTGCAAATTGAGCATCATCTTCATTAGCCGCGTCTGCAAAGTTAAACCCATAAGAGAAGCCAGAACAGCCACCACCTGTCACATAAACACGTAACATAAGGTCCTGATTACCTTCACTATCGCGAAGTTGACGCACTTTTTTTGCTGCATTATCAGTCATTTCAAGAGCTTGGGCATTCATGATGGATCATTCCTCAAACGGTTTAAATCGCGAAACAGATTAAGAGCAGCAACAACACAATAGCTAACTCAATCTTGTGCAGGGAAGTATAGCATAATCAATTCAGAGTCAGTTACTCAACATTAACTGAAACTCACCCGATATAAAATACAAACCACACCACCTATATAAACAAAATAATATGCAGTTAAAATATATACTGTCACAGTTTTTTTTGCGGCAATCACTCGATATCTATAAACTAAGCACATTTTACCTTATACAGTAGTTTAAATCTTCATGATTCAGTTAGAGCAACTTTCCATCCGTCGCGGTGGACGTGTGTTATTTAAAGACGCATCCATGCAATTGCATCCAGGGTGGAAAATTGGTTTGACTGGTGTCAACGGTGCAGGTAAATCCACACTATTCTCAGCCCTACTTGGTGGTATTGAGTCCGATACAGGAAGTTTAAGACGCCCTTCAATTTGGACTGTGGCTCACATGGCTCAGGAAATTGAAGCACTCGACATGAAAGCGATTGACTTCGTTTTATCTGGAGATGAGGAATATTGGCGCATCCAGCATCAATTAGAACATCCTGCTGAACTCAATGACCATGAACTCGCTGAACTTTATAGTCGTTTTGATGAAATCAATGGTTACTCAGCACCTGCAAAAGCATCACAATTGATGGCAGGTCTTGGTTTTTTTGAACATCAATCTCAACTTGATGTTTCCAGTTTTTCGGGTGGTTGGCGTATGCGCCTGAATTTGGCCCGTACGCTCATGAGCCGATCAGACTTATTATTACTTGATGAGCCAACGAACCACTTAGATTTAGATGCCATTTTATGGCTAGAAGATTGGCTAAGTGCTTATCAAGGCACTTTAGTGTTGATTTCACATGATCGTGATTTCTTAGATGCAATTACCGACCATATCTTGCATATTGAAAATCAAGAACTTACTTTATATACAGGCCATTACTCCACTTTTGAGACGACTCGTGCTGAACGTCTAGCACAGCAACAACAGGCCTTTGAAAAACAACAAGAAACTCGCGCACACTTACAAAAATTTATTGATCGCTTCAAAGCTAAAGCCACAAAAGCACGCCAAGCACAAAGCCGAATTAAACAACTTGAACGTATGCAAGAGCTTGCACCAGCACATGTGGATACCCCATTCACATTTAGTTTCCGCGAACCAAGTAAAATGAGTACACCATTACTCACCCTTGATCAGGCAGATATCGGTTATGGCGATAAATTAATTGTCACCAATGTCCAACTACAAATAACCCCAAATAGTCGAATTGGCCTTTTGGGGATGAATGGTGCTGGTAAATCGACACTCATTAAATCCTTAGTTGGTGATCTTCCTCTACTCAAAGGCACACGCCAAGCTTCTGAACTGTTAAACATTGGATATTTTGCTCAGCACCAAATGGATGCTCTTGATGGTAGTGCAAGTCCAATGTTGCAACTTTCTCGTATCGCAGATAAACAAATTAGCGAAGCAACTTTGCGCGCTTTCCTTGGAAGCTTTGGTTTTAGTGGCGAACGTATGGATACACCAAGTGAGAGTTTCTCAGGCGGTGAACGTGCTCGGCTTGCCCTAGCCCTGATTGTATGGCGTCGTCCAAATGTACTAATTTTAGATGAACCTACCAACCATCTAGATTTAGACATGCGTCATGCATTAACCATGGCCCTTCAAGATTTTGAAGGAGCTGTTGTGTTGGTTTCTCATGAACGTCAGCTCATTGCCAGTGTTTGTGATGAACTTATCTTAGTGCATGCTGCACAAGCCAAGAGTTTTGATGGTGATTTACAAGACTATGCGCAATGGTTACGCCAAGCTCGTATTGAACTCATGAAAAAAGGGCCTGAGACAGTCGCTGTACAATCTTTAGTGGTTGAAAAAACGGTTGTATCTAAAGTCGATAAAGAGGCTCAACGTAAAGAAGCTGCTCGTCGCCGTGAAATGAGTCGCCCTATTCGTAAAAATATCGAAAAATACGAGAAAAAAATCACGACTGTACAGCAACGTCTTAGTCAAATTGAGACTGCATTAGCTGATAGTGGTCTTTATGATAGCCACCGCAAGGATGAATTATTAAATCTGATGAATGAACAAACGGCACTTAATACTGAGTTAAAACAAAATGAAGAACAAATGTTTGAATTGATGTTTGAACTTGAAGAGCTAGAGAACTCATTTGAAGATTAATCGAGTTAAGTACTTCAAAAACATCTAAGTATTTGATTTTTTACGTGTAAATAACCTTTAAGCATATTTACAAAATCAAGCACAATCTTTTGATTGTGCTTTTTTATTTCTACTAAACAATGCCTTTTTACTCCGTGGAACATATTTAAGTATTTCTAAGTAAATGTATTGGTCCTAAAACTCAACCACTCACCCCTCGCACAAACTATTCTGCAATAAGCTGCAAAATAGCCCACAGCTTAAATTTAAACCCAGTCGTTATTTTTAAATTCAAAAATTAGCAATAATGTGTTCAAAATTATCCACAGATATCCAGTAATTTTTTTGAATTTAAAAGCAATCAAACGCAAAACACAAGGGTTTTAAATTCATAAAATAAGCATATGATCTGTGGATAACTTAACGATCTAAGACTTTATTTTCTTTCTAATACCATTTTCTTTTTACAAAATCGCAGTTCAATTAACTGCCAAAACTGATTAAACACCCAAGTTTCTTGTATAAATGCAGCGTTTTCTGTGGATATCAATAAAATTACACAACGATCCATTCGCTCATTAAATTCAAATTCTTCCGACTCTATCAATGGTTTTTGTGGTTTCCAAACAGCATTTTTAACGGCATGTGCAATCTGTTCATAACGATTAAGATTACTTTCTATAATCCCCTTCGCCTCATAAACTATTTGTAAATCAGGGTGCTCATAATATTTTAATTGCTCACCATCACCTCGATAATAAGCCTCACTCCAAGCATATCTTGATTGTTCTAATGAATTTTGCATGCTTACCCCCCAATATTCATACGATATTCACCTCCAATATTGATCAATTAAACATCAAAATACAGACAAAACCAATAAAAAATGCACTCTTAAGAGTGCATTTTTTCGATCATTATGTAATCAAAAATAACGAGCTAGAACTTAGGCATCGACATCAGCATTGAGGGCATTTTCCTCAATAAAGGCACGTCGTGGCTCAACATCATCACCCATTAGACACGAGAACATACGATCAGCCTCAATAACATCATCAATGGTCACCTGTAACATATTACGGTTTTCAGGGTCCATCGTCGTTTCCCAAAGCTGCTCAGCATTCATTTCACCTAGACCTTTATAACGCTGAATCATCATGCCACGTCTAGAATCGGTAATAATGTGCTGCCAAACTTGGTGGAAAGATGAAACGTTAATTTTACGCTCACCTTTTTGTAAATACGCACCTTGTTCTAAGAGATTTAACCAACTTTGTGAGTTTTGCAGCAAACGCTTATATTCACTAGAAGCCAAAAGGCCATTATCTAGCAAGAAGTGTTGCGGCAAATTATGCACGTAAATAGTAACTCTAGGCCAATAATGCGCAATTTTTTCACCATTTGCCTGTTCTTTTTCAAACGACTCAAGGCTAATTTCAGGACGCAAACTAGGCTGTATTGCAGCAACTTTCTCGCTTAATTGTTCAGCCCATTGCTGAACATAAGCTTGATCATCATTACGCTCAACTTTAAAAGCTTCAAGTTGTTGTAAAGCCTCTAATACACTTGCTGGATAACGCAAGCTTAAACGCTGCATACTCTTTTGTACGCTTTGATAATCCCCAATCACTTGTGCTAATGCATCACCACGAATTGCAGGTGCTTCAGCACTAATATGTAATTCAAGCTCATCAATCGCATTTGAAATTAAATAAGTATCAAGCGCATCATTATCTTTAATGTACTGCTCTTGCTTACCTTTCTTCAATTTATACAATGGTGGCTGCGCAATATAGATATGACCACGCTCAACCAATTCCGGCATTTGACGGAAGAAAAATGTTAAGAGCAAAGTTCGAATATGTGAACCATCCACGTCCGCATCAGTCATGATAATGATTTTGTGATAGCGTAATTTGTCTGGATTGTACTCTTCACGACCAATACCACAGCCCAAAGCAGTAATTAATGTTCCCACTTCAGCAGAAGAAATCATTTTATCAAAACGCGCACGTTCCACGTTTAGAATCTTACCTTTAAGTGGCAAAATCGCTTGCATCTTACGGTTACGACCTTGCTTAGCAGATCCCCCTGCAGAGTCACCTTCGACAAGGTACAATTCAGAAAGTGCAGGATCTTTTTCCTGACAATCTGCTAATTTACCTGGCAAACCTGCAATATCAAGAGCACTCTTACGACGTGTCATTTCGCGTGCTTTACGTGCTGCATCACGCGCACGTGCCGCATCAATAATCTTGCCCGCAATTGCCTTCGCAGCAGTAGGATTTTCAAGCAAATATTCAGAGAATGATTTATTCATCGCCTGCTCAACTGCAGACTTTACTTCACTTGAAACCAATTTTTCTTTGGTTTGTGATGAAAATTTTGGATCTGGTACTTTTACCGAAATAATTGCCGTTAAACCTTCACGAGCATCATCACCTGAAACGTTAACTTTTTCTTTCTTAAGAATATTTTCATTTTCAAGGTACTGATTTAAGCCGCGTGTTAAGGCAGCACGGAAACCAGCCAAATGCGTACCACCATCTTTTTGTGGAATGTTATTGGTAAAACAACGTACATTTTCCTGATAACTATCATTCCACTGTAACGCAACTTCAACCATAATGCCTTGATCAGTATCGGCTGTAAAATGGAAGATATCATTCAGATGCGTCTTACCTTGGTTCATATATTTAACGAACTCAGATAGACCACCTTCATAGTCGTAGACATGTTCTAAAGCAACACGTTCATCACGTATGATGATTCTTACGCCTGCGTTTAAAAATGATAATTCACGTAAGCGACGTGCCAAAATATCAACATTAAAAATTGTCTGGCTAAAAGTTTCAGCACTTGGCCAGAAACGTACAGTTGTACCTGTGGTATCAGTAGATCCAACGACCTTTAACGGATAGACAGCATCGCCATGACAATACTCTTGTTGGTGAATCTGACCAGCGCGATGAATTGTAAGCTCTAATTTACTCGATAATGCGTTAACAACAGATACACCTACACCATGTAAGCCACCTGAAACCTTATAACTATTATCATCAAATTTACCACCAGCATGCAGAATGGTTAAAATCACCTCTGCTGCAGATACACCTTCTTCAGGGTGAATATCGGTAGGAATACCACGTCCATTGTCTGTTACGCTAACAGATTCATCAGCATGAATAGTGACAACAATTTCATCACAATGACCAGCCAATGCTTCATCGATAGCATTATCGACAACCTCAAACACCATATGATGCAAACCAGTACCATCATCAGTATCACCGATGTACATGCCTGGTCGTTTACGTACTGCATCTAAACCACGTAATACTTTGATACTAGAGGAATCATAAGCCTTTTCGTTGGTCTGTTCTGTTTGAGAAGCAACTTGATCTTCTGAACTCATGGTTTCTCCCTAGTGAAAAAAAATGGGTCTAAACAAAAAAATAAAAAATTTAAAATCATACGACCTCAGCACAAACCTGACCTTTATCGACATGAAATAATCGATAAGAAATAGACAAATTTTGAAAATGATTTTTGACGATCTCTTGATCTAAAGTGGTCATAAAAACTTGACTACCAAGTTGGCTTAATCGCTTAATCAATCGTTGTTGTGCACTTAAATCTAACTCTGCGGTTACATCATCTAATAGTACCACAGTTTCCTTATTACAGGCATGTAGCATTGCGATCTGAGAGAGTTTAAGCGCTAAAATTAATAACTTTTTTTGCCCTCGTGATAAAATTACACTCGCATCACCAGTTACGGTCTTTAAACGCAAATCTGCACGATGCGGACCATATTCAGTATAGCGTCGCTCCACATCTCTTTGATGATAGCAAGTGAGATCATGATGCAAACCTTGTTCCACGTGGAAACCAGGCAAATACTCTAGCGTAATATCAATATCAGGCAATAACTGTTGTAAATCTTGTTGAACATACCCCTTCCACTGCTCCACAATATCCAACCGATATAAATGTAAAATCTCGCCATACTGAGCCAATAAGGCATTCCACGGAGCCAAAGTCTCAATGGACACATTGCGTTGAGATTTCAATAAACTATTTCTTTGCTTCAAGGCGCGATTGTATAGTTGCCACGCAGGATAGAAATCTGGCTCCACGTGAAACATCAACCAATCCAAAATTTGACGACGGGGTTTCGCCCCATGATCAATAATATCTGTACTCAGAGGATCAAGATGTTGTAAGGGTAAAATTTTCGCCAATTGCCCTTGAGTCGCTAAGGAATCACCATTGACCTTAATTAATTGCTCACCAGTACTAAGCTTTTGCATGCCAATCTTCTCATGACTAGATTGAGCAAATACAACAGCATCAGCACGTTGATGTTGAATATAATTTTTAGGAATATGGGTTCGAAAAGAGCGGCCTGTCGCCAACAGATGAATGGCTTCAAGAATAGAGGTTTTTCCTGAGCCATTTTCACCATAAAACACATTAAATGGTTGTAACTCTTGCAAGACAACCATTTCTAAGTTTCTAATTCGTTGAATATTTAAACGCGTAATTTGCATATTGAGCGCTTATCATTCAAAGTGACAAAACGGTCTTAGACACGCATTGGCATCACAACATAAACTTGGTTTTGTTGTGCTGGATCTTGTACCAATACAGATTGGTTGGCTTCTGTCATTGTCATCGAAACATCATCACCATCAAGCACATTCAGTACATCTAAAACATACTGCGCATTAAATGACATTTCTAAAGCAGAATGAGCAAATTGGATTGCCAAATCTTCAATCGCTTCATCTTGCTCTGGGTTGTTTGCACGTAGTTGTAAAGAATCTTCGGCAAAATTTAAGAAAACACCACGCAATTTTTCATTACTTAGAATTGCAACGCGTTGAAGTGATTGTTTGAATACATCATGCTGCACCAAAGCAACCTTATCCCCTCCTCGCGGAATAACACGGCGATAATCAGGGAATTTTCCATCAATTAACTTTGTTGTGAAACGTACGGTAATCTCTTCTGCATCTTTATCACGACGTGGAGTACTAATCGTTACATTGAGCAACTCGCGTCCAATCATCAAACTTAATTGGTGATCTTCAACACTCAACAAACGTTGTAATTCAGCTACAGCTTTACGTGGCACAATCGCTTGTGTAGATTGTGCAGTCGTAGAATGTGTTTGCGTCTCACACAAAGCTAAACGATGCCCATCTGTTGTTACTGCACGTAGTTGATTTTCCTCAACTTCTAATAAAGTCCCTGTCAAGTAAAAACGAACATCTTGCACAGCCATTGCAAATGCTGTTTTTTCAAATAAGCGTTTCAATTCACGTTCTGTAACTTGAACTTGAGTACCCTGACTATGTTCATTGCTAAGCAATGGATAATCCTCAGCAGGCAAAGTCCCCAACACAAAACGGCTATTACCAGATTTTAAAATACAGCGTTGATCTTCTGTAATTTGTAAATCAATTAATGCAGCTGATGGTAAAGACTTACAAATATCCATGAGCTTACGAGCAGGGACAGTACTTTCACCTGCTGCTAAACAAGCACCCTCTGCGAGTGTAGTACTTGCAACCAGCTCAACTTCTGAGTCAGAACCAGTAATTGTGAGGTTCTGAGTTGTAGTCTGGATCTTAACGTTTGAAAGAATGTTTAAAGTATGGCGACGTTCTACTGCTCCAGCCACGAGTGACAATACATTGAGTAGGTTTTCTTTCGCTATTTTCAAACGCACGGTTCAATTCCTTAAATCTGAGAGACTAATTTGATTAAATTTAGTTTTTAGCTGTGTACTATGAGGCAGATTATACCTCATTGCAACAGCTGGATTATTTCAATTGTTAACTTTGCAGTAGACGCATCAAATTTTTATAATCTTCATTAAATATTGGATCTTCATCACACAAACTTTGTACTTTATCGCAGGCATGCATCACGGTACTGTGGTCTCGCCCACCAAAAGCCATCCCAATTTCAGGAAAACTATCACCTGTTAATTCACGAGAAAGACCCATTGCCATTTGACGAGGTCGTGCGTAAATTCGAGTTCGTTTAGGTCCAACTAACTCTTTTAGTGGAATTCTAAAATACTCACTCACCACTCGCTGGATATTTTCCGTACTAATTGTACGTGCACGAATTGCCAATACATCTTTTAAGGACTCTCGAACAACATCTAAATCAATTGCAGCGCCTTTAAATCGTGATATAGCGACAACTTTATTTAATGCACCCTCTAATTCACGGACGTTAGCGACCACTTGCTGTGCAATAAACAATGCACAGTTACGTGGTAAATCAATTTGATTGCTTTCAGCTTTTTTCAATAAAATTTCAATACGTGTTTCTAGATCTGGCGGCTCAACACCAACAGATAGTCCCCATGAAAACCGTGAAACTAAACGAGGATCAAGCTCTGTAAGCTCTTTAGGATAACGATCAGATGTTAGAATAATCTGTTTGGACTCATCTAATAATGCGTTAAACGTATAGAAGAACTCAACTAAACTGGCTTCTTTACCTGCCAATAGATGAATATCATCGACAAGCAATAAATCTAAGGAACGACAATTTTTCTTAAATTCTTCAACTTTTCCCTTTTGTAAAGAACTCACAAAATCCTGTACAAAACTTTCAGCCGTCATATACATAACACGTGCGTTAGGTTTGGCCTGTAATAGGGCATTACCAACAGCCTGCATTAAATGTGTCTTACCTAATCCTGTTGGGCCATATAAAAATAAAGGGTTATGCTGTGGCTCACCTAATTGAGTTAACACTTTACGTGAAGTTTCGGCAGCCATTTGGTTAGAACGGCCTTCAACAAATAGAGCGAAAGTAAATAATGGGTTTAATTGACGCTTTTTAGCATTTTTACTCACTACCCCATCAGTATCTTTTTCTTTACGTACTGATTTAGTTGCTGGGATAGACGGCGTAGGTGTCGATGCGAGTGCAGAAGTCGTCGTTGCAGGTTGTTCAGCAGCAGATAAAATTGCACCTGGTCTTGAATCGACCATAATCTCGACCTTTTTCACCCGACCTTCAGACAGTTGTTCGGCCAAGATAGAAATAAGCTCAAGATGATGTTCTTGAATATAACGCGTCCAATATGGATTAGGCGCATACAATTTTAAGGTGTTATCCACCTCTTCAGCCACAAGAGGTCGAATCCACATTGCATAGACATTATCAGAGAGCTCTTGTCGCAAGCGAGTTAAGCAATCAGTCCAAAGCATGTGAGCCCCCTATCTATGACTATTTTAAATTTAAAAAAACACCCCAGCACATAGGGGGTCGCCATTCTAACCAAGTTATCAACAGATGTCATGGACAATTCAGCCTGTTTTGGTCAAAAAATATGCCTATGCACAAATTATTTGAATTTAAATTCATTATGGATAACTTAAATCAAAAGCTGTGGATAAAATATTACACCAAGTTATCCACAAATCATCAAATTAAAGATAACACAGATATCAACAAGCTAACATATTGATAAAAAATTAAAAAAGCTTGATTTCCACAGAAAAAGCTCACCCTAATAATAATAATCTTAAATTTATAAATTTGAATTTAAATATAAGAAACCAACTTTCTGTGGATAACTCAGATGCAAACTTTAAATTCAAAATTAAATTTAAAAACAATGAAATTATCTGATCTTATTCACAACTGTTGTGTATAACCCTATTGATAAGCTTGGGGGTAAGTTTGGTTTGCACTATAAAACAAATGGTTAGCATGTGTATAGTGTTTTAAGACAATCGACTTTTAAATTTTTGATGATTTTTCCTTAAATTTTACTTTTAACGAAAATATGAATAAAAAAGGCATTTATTAGTAGCTAAAAAGCGGTTTTGGTTGACAGAACAAACAATGCGCAATAAAATCGCGAACCTTTATAGAATTGATCATTTGGGAGTTTCGATATGAAACGTACATTTCAACCGTCTGAATTAAAGCGTAAGCGTGTTCATGGTTTTCGTGCTCGTATGGCTACTAAAGCTGGTCGTCAAGTATTAGCTCGCCGTCGTGCAAAAGGTCGTCATAGCTTAACTGTTTAATTAAACAGTTAAGTTTTGCGTCTTGGGTGTTATGCCACTTTATTGTTTCGGTACAGATAAGCGTTTGCGCTGTGCCGCGGACTTCAAAGGTGTATTTGATGGTGCGCTTTTAAAAGTGCATCAACCCCATTTTTTATTTCTTGCAACGATCAATAAACAACCAAACAGCCGTTTGGGTTTAGTTGTCGCCAAGAAAAAAGTGCGCCGTGCACATGAAAGAAATCGAATAAAACGTCTGGCTCGCGAAAGTTTTCGTTTGCATCAACAACACATTGATATGCTAGATATTGTGGTCATGCCAAAAATGGGAATAGAAGCTATTTCCAATGCTGAGTTACATCAGCAGTTACAAATGGCGTGGTTAAAATTACAGCGACTTGCTAAAAAGCACCATAATATAGCTACTTCTTTACCCAACAATTAGGGTCGACCAATGGTTCGTATTTTGCATTGGCTCATTCGCTTTTATCAAATCGTGATTAGTCCACAATTAGGACCACGTTGTCGTTATATCCCGACCTGTTCTCAATATTCATTAGAAGCAATTCAGATTCATGGTGCTGCTAAAGGAAGTTGGCTTGCTACTAAGCGCCTGTGTCGTTGTCATCCTTGGGGGGGATCTGGTTATGATCCTGTACCTCAAAAAGCAATTCGTTTTATTTCATTTAAGCAAATAGATTCTCAAACGCTTCATGTTACTGTACCCTTGCGTGAACGTTTTTCGAACCAAAATCACTCTAACCATTTGGGGTAATGAACATGCAACAATGGGCCAGGTTTGCGATCCTCGGGGCCATGCTAGTCACCGCATATTTGCTCATATTGGCTTGGCAAAAAGATTATGGTCATGACAGTAACAAGAAAGTTGAAACGCCAGCTGCCGTTGTTGCTCATGATGTATCTGCCGATCTGCCAAATGCGCAATCACCTGCTGCGAATAGCGATATCCCTCAAGCAAATATAGCTGCGCAACCAAATACAGCTGCACCAACTGCAGCCACTCAACAGCTCATCTCTGTAGAGACTGACCTTTATCATCTTTGGATTAATCCTAAAGGTGGTGATATTGTACGCATTGAATTATTAACACACGACAAAAGTAAAGATAGTGAACATCCACAACCTTTTGTCATGCTTGAAAGTGATCCACAACGTACTTACGTCGCACAATCTGGCTTAATTGGTTTAAATGGACCAGATGGTAGCCGTGCAGGTCGTCCGAATTTTGAAGTTGAAAAAACTAACTTCAGTCTTGCTGATGCAAAAGCGCAGAAAGATAAAGATGGTAAAGATGTTAAGGTTTTAACCGTACCAATGGTCTATAAGACTGCTGATGGTGTTGAAATCATTAAGAGCTTTAAATTCACCTCTGGTGCTTATCCAATTAATGTGAGTTATCAAGTCCTTAACCGTAGTACTCAACCTTGGCAAGGGCAAATGTTTGGTCAAATCAAACGTGATAACTCTGAAGACCCAGGTAAGTCAGATCAAGGGATCTTTACGTTAGGTACTTTCTTGGGCGGTGCATGGGGAACTCCTGACGAGCACTATAACAAGTTGAAGTTTGATAACTTTAATGAAGAAAAGCTGAATGTAGATACTCAAAAAGGTTGGGTTGCTGTAGTACAGCATTACTTTGTAAGTGCTTGGATTCCAGGTGATTTTGGCAATAAGCCTGTCAAATTGGAATCACGTAAGTCTGCTGATGGTATGAACATTATTGGTTTTACTTCACCAACAATTAATGTGCCTGCAGGTAAAGCAATTACTGTTGATGCAACTTTCTATTCAGGTCCTAAAATTCAATCAGAATTAAAAGACTTAGCTGCTGGTTTAAATCAAACTGTCGACTATGGTTGGTTATGGCCAATCGCTAAGCTTTTATTTATGGGCTTACAATTTTTCCATAACATTGTTGGTAACTGGGGATGGTCAATTATTTTATTGACAATCTTGGTTAAATTAATTTTGTGGCCATTATCATCGAAAAGTTATCGCTCTATGGCGAAAATGCGTGTAATTGCCCCAGAAATGCAACGTATGAAAGAAGAATTCGGTGAAGACCGTATGCGCTTCTCTCAAGAAATGATGGCACTTTATAAGCGTGAGCAAGTTAACCCACTATCTGGTTGTTTGCCACTCTTACTACAAATGCCTATTTTCCTAGCTTTGTATTGGGTATTGATGGAAAGTGTAGAGCTACGTCATGCACCATGGATGTTATGGATTCAGGATTTATCTGCAATGGATCCTTGGTTCATCTTGCCATTATTGATGGGTGTGACCATGTTTGTTCAACAAATGTTGAACCCACAGCCAGCTGATCCAATGCAAGCGAAAGTATTTAAAATCATGCCAATCATGTTTACAGTATTTATGCTGTTCTTCCCTGCTGGCTTAGTTTTATACTGGATCATCAACAACTCGATCACGATTTTACAACAAGGCTTTATTAACAAAAGTGTTGAACGTGACCGTTTGAAAAAAGAATCAACTCCAGCAAATTAGTCTCGACTGAGTAGCTGAATAAATCCGCTTAAGATGGTAATCTTAGGCGGATTTTTTTTATTTGAATTTTGAGATGAACATGAGCACTTTTGCGCCCCAAACCACCATCGCTGCAATTGCGACTCCTCCTGGCCGTGGTGGTGTAGGTGTGATTCGTTTATCTGGACCAAAAGCCTATACAATTGCAGAGACTTTAAGTGGCAAAAAATTAGCCAAGGCGCGTATGGCTGGTTTTCGTCAGTTTTATGATGCCAATGATCAAGTCATGGATGAAGGTTTACTGATTTGTTTTCCTAATCCCAATTCGTTTACTGGTGAAGATGTAGTTGAAATTCAAGGTCATGGTGGACCTGTGATTCAAAATGCTATTTTGGCACGTTTACTTGAACTGGGTGCAATTGCAGCTAAAGCGGGTGAGTTCTCCATGCGCGCTTTTGAAAATGGCAAGATGGATTTAGTGCAAGCCGAAGCGATTGCCGATTTAATCGATGCCACTTCACAAGCTGCGGCACGCTCTGCTGTACGTTCTCTGCAAGGTGCTTTTTCACAAAAGGTCAATCAAGTTTTAGAAAAATTAATTCATTTGCGTTTACATGTAGAGGCAGCAATTGATTTCCCTGAAGAAGAGATCGACTTTCTTGCTGATGGCAAAATTTTGGCATTATTGGAAGAAGTACAGCAGTCTGTGACTCAAGTACAAAGTTCAGCTCGCCAAGGTCAATTATTACGTGAAGGCTTACAAGTGGTGATTGCTGGTAAACCAAATGCAGGTAAATCAAGTTTACTCAACGCATTAGCCGGTGTAGAGCGTGCTATCGTAACGGATATTGCGGGTACGACTCGTGATGTATTACATGAAAAAATTAGTCTAAATGGCATGCCGATAACACTGACAGATACGGCTGGCTTACGTGAAACAGGTGATATTGTTGAACAAGAAGGTATTCGACGTGCAATTAAAGAAATAGAACAAGCGGATCTATTACTTTTGGTCTATGACCTGAGTCAAGGTGAAGATCCACTTACTTTGGCACAGCGTTACTTCGCAGATCATATTGATGCAAAGCGTTTAATTTTGATTGGAAATAAATGTGATTTAAGTGGTGATGTTGCTGGGCTTGGTGATTATCAAGGATTTAGACATAGCTTAGTTTCAGCACAATCACAACAAGGCATTGAAGCGCTCATAGAGACGATTACAGCGCATGCAGGCTTTCACCCTGAGGAAGACACCTTTATTGCGCGTACACGTCATCTCGACGCAATGAAGCGCACTCAGCGCTATTTAGCAGAGGCCCATGAGCAGTTAACAGTTTTTCATGCTGGGGAATTGGTTGCTGAGTCCTTACGTTTAGCCCAAAATGCTTTGGGAGAAATCACGGGTGACTTTAGTGCTGATGATTTGCTTGGTAAGATTTTTGGTTCATTCTGTATTGGCAAGTGAGATCATCTACATTTGCCCATGTGGTCTAAGCTATTGAGATGCTACTCAATGGGCAAATGTAGATAAAGTTTAGCACTAGATTAAATACAGCACTTAGGCATGAGAACTATAGAGTGCTTGCCATGTGGCTTGATCGATACAACTCAAATGTTCAATGCGATGTTCATTTATGAGTTCAAAATACTGTAAGCCAGTGCTGTGATCATAGCGAAAACCACATTTTTCCTGTGCGATTTTAGATTGCATGTTGCCATCAAAGTAACCACACCAAAGTTGTGTTAATGACAGATCTTGAAAAGCATAGCGCATGACTTCTCGTATTGCCTCAGGAATCAATCCCTTGCCCCAGTGTGGTACACCAATCCAGTAGGCAAGCTCTCCTTCATGTGCTGGTAAGTCAAAATTACTTGCTTGACCAACGAGTAAGCCAATACATCCAACCACTTGCCCTGTTTCTTTGAGTTCAACAGCAAAAACATACTCTTGTTGAAATACATTTTTAATGATTTCTGCACTTTCTTCTACACTTTGGTGTACTGGCCAACCTGCGATAGGACCAACACGTGGGTCTTTGGCATATAAATATAAATCCTCAGCATCGGTGAGTTGCCAAGCACGTAAAACCATACGTTCGGTGGTTAATATTTGTGACATCGTTAATATTCTCGATAAGGTAATTATGAAGATCTAGTTCAATCTAGATCACTACATTGTTGTGGGGAACGTATGTATTGTAGGTTTAGCTTTTACGCTGGAGTGAGAGCAAAAACTGGGTATAATCGGTGATTATGAAAAGAAATTGATATTTTAAAGGATATAAAGAAGGATTAATCCGTCAATATGGAAAGTAATATGTCAGCGATTTTACAGCAGATGTCACAAGACCATGCTGCAATCGTACTTGGGCAGAGTCAGTTTGAAGAAAGTCTTGGCTACCCATTACCTTTAAGTTATTTAGTGATTTTAATTTGTCACCAAGGCTATGCATCAATCAATATTGATATGCAGACTTATAGTATTAAAGCGCATGATATTGTGGTGTTATCTGAGGATTCCTTTGCCTTGGTATTAAAAAAATCAAGGCAATTTAAAGTAACGTATTGCTTGATTGATCGTAGTTTGGCTGCAGATATTGCTTTTCAGCTCCCACACCAATTATTTTCATTCGTACATGATGTACCGCGACTTCGAATTGATCAGATGCATTATCATTGGCTTAATCTCTGGTTACAGCAGTGTAATCTGATTGACCAAGAGGCCCATGCCTATCGGATGTTAATGCTTAAAAACCATCTACAGAATTTTTTTCTACAGATTACCGCGCATATGCCAACCGCACTACAGCGGAAGGAACAGCAATTTAGTCGTCAAGAGCAGCTATGTTGGCGGTTTTGGAAACTGTTACAACAACAGAGTAAACAACAACGTAGCGTGAGCTACTATGCGCAGCAGTTAGCTATAACCCCCTTTTATCTTTCACAAATTTGTAAGGTAATTTTTAACGATTCACCCAAAGATTTGATCTATCGTCAGGTTATTTTAGAAATAAAAGCATTACTTAGTACCACTGAAAATAGTATTGAACGCATTGCAGAACAGATGAACTTTGATGATCCATCTTATTTAAATCGTTTTTTTAAGCGTCAAACGGGCTTATCACTTAGTCAATATCGTAAACAACAAGGGGTATAACACCTTAGTTGGCAAAGACCCAGTAAAACAAGAGATAAAAGATAATAAAGCCAAAAATAGCACTCGCAAGTAAATGTTTAGTGGTTAAATAAAATACACTGGTGGCGAGTGCTGCATATAGATAAGCATTATTAAATAAGGGTCTAAACTGCTGTGCATCATAAAAAATTACAGGAACACACATTGCAGTAAGCAGACACGGTGCTGAATAGTGCAACATACGTTGTATTGGGTGCGGTAGTTTCAGACCAATTCGAGGTTCAAGAAAAAGATAACGGTTAAAAAATACCAGTATGCTCATCGCAACAATGACAATCCAACTCATGATTTTTTCCCTTGTATGTATTCTAAACTCAAGGCACTTAACATGCCGATTGCAGCAGCAATGAGTAAGCCTGATTGAATTTGAAAAGCTTTGAGTGTCAAACTTGCTATGACAGTGCTAGAGATAGCAACAATGGTGGTAAGGTTACGAGTGAGTGCCAAAATCATCGGAATGAAAATCGCAACCACTGAGAAATCTAGAGGGTAATGCTGAAAGTCAGTGATGATTTGTGCAAATACAATGCCGATAGCACTAGAAAACACCCAAAACAAGTAAAAACATAGACCTGAACCGAATAAGTAGGTCATATGGTATTGTTTATGGGTAACAGCTAAGGCAAATTGTTCATCTGTAAGTAAAAAAGCTTGTGCTAGACGAACATACCAATCTTGGGTGGCAATGGAATCACGTAAATGTAAGGCATAGATCAGGTGCTGTGTTGTAGTGAAATACACTGTAACTAAGATAGTCAGTACGCTTGCCCCAGCCATGACCAACCCTAAACTGACTAATTGCGCCGTTCCAGCAAAAACCAATGCAGACATTGCCAATGCTTTGTACCAAGATAAGCCTGCGTGTATCGCCATTGAGCCGGCCAAAATGCCCCAAGGGATTACTGCAATAGAAAGAGGCAGCATTTCGACTGCTCCTCTAAAAAAAAGTCGTTGTTGCATCTATGACCAACTTAAATGAAGAAGGCAAATAGTATGGTCAGGGATAATGTGTTTGACTTGTACAATCTTGCTTAATGCAATGTGACCGAGTTATGTCTTAATGCGTTAAACCATTGCAGTATTGATGTGGTGTGATGCCCATTGCACGTTTGAAGTGGCGATTGAAATGACTTTGGTCTGAAAAACCGCATGCATGGGCAACATGGCTTAAGGGATGACCATATTTGAGTTGTGTTCTGGCATGTTGTAAACGAACTTGTATGAGCCAATGGTGTGGGGTAAGTCCAATATATTTTTTAAATTGACGAAGAAAATGCCAAGGGCTTAGGCCAACAAATGTGGCCAGCTCTTGCAAAGAAATATCTTGGGTATAATGTGCTGCAATATAATCTTTGGCCATAAGAATATTGCGTTGGGCGCCTAATAGCGTGTGTTGTTTGTTTGCGTGGCGTGCATGACATTGGATTAAATAGGCCAATGTTGATAGGTACAATGTCTCTTTGAGTAGTAGATCATGATCTTGTTCAAGCAAATTAAGCAATAATGAAAATTGCTGAGCGAGGCCAACGTCATGAACCACCGCATGGGGAAACCATGGTGCAGTACCCTGTTCACCCTGCATTCCTTGAGTGAGTTGAGCCAGAACTTCAGGCGTTGGATAAATCGCACGATAACGCCAACCCGATTCTACTGCAGAGGAACCAGTATGAATCTCATCAGCATTGACTAATATCAAATCGCCTTTGGGAGCGATGTGCCGTTGACCATTACGGTTAAAGGCTTGTGCGCCGTCTTCGATAATGCCAATGCAATAGCCTTCATGTACATGTTTGGAAAATTGCATGTGTTGATAACGTGCTTTAAGAAGCTCTAAACCACCCAGCTCTTGCAAATGTTTGTAGTCCGCAAATTCAGTTTTTATTGTTTCACCCTCCAAGCCCCATGTGTTTGAGTGTAAAGCGAATATAATGGTGGTATAGAACAAAATTGCTGTTTTTTAGGGGAGTTAAAAATATTGTCTAAATTTATATAATAACAAAGTACAAAGCAGCCCCATTAGGCCACAGAAACTGAGTACCCCTACATTAAAACCACCCCAGTCTGCAAGAAAGCCCACCATAACAATAGGCACAATGCTGCCCCAATAGGCGATAAAAAGATAAGTTGCGATTACAGCAGCACGGTTTTCTGCTTGGGTCATGTGATGTATAAGAGAAAAAGCACCCATTAAACATAGTCCATGTCCCATTCCTGCTGCCAATACACTCATAAAGAACACATAAGTCCAGTGTAAGCTCAAGCAGATACTGAGCAAGACCGAGCTCAGGAGCAGCATGATTAGACCATATTGAAGACTACGCTGCATTGCTAAATTTTTAGCGAAAAATTGTACCAAAACTGAGGCAGCCAAGATTGCACTTACGGTTAAACCACTTATTAGTGGAGCATGCCAAGTGTTGAAACACTTACAGAATGACGTGATTTTTACACATTAATTATAACGTTTAAAAAGTTTAAGAAATTCCTCAAGTTGTTGCTGATCAACCGCATTGGGATCGGTAATCACATGATGTTGTAGATGCATTTCAATCAATTCATTCATTAAACCATTAAGCGCGCCTTTTATCGCTGCAACTTGCTGTAAAACATCAATACATTGATGTTGTTCTTGTAATAACGACTCTTCAACAGCTCGCAATTGCCCTTGTAAGCGTTTGACACGATTTAATATTTTTTTGTCTTGATGTAAATGTCCCATGATATGCCCTCTAAAATATATACTCCCTTATAGTATATTTTAAAATGAGATTGTATACTCCATGGGAGTATATTTAAGGCTCATGATTATGCAATTACGACCACCATCTAGACAACATTCACACCAATTCAATGCTGGTAATTTATTGGCACAAAATAAGATTTTGTATGCCACTTTATTAACTGGTGGCATGATGTTTTTTGAGATATGGGGGGGCTGGATCTTTAACTCGATGGCATTATTGGCAGATGGTTGGCATATGAGTTCACATATGCTGGCATTAGGATTGGCCTACATTGCGTATCGTGCTGCCCAGCATTATGCAGATGATCCTCGTTTTAACTTTGGAACATGGAAAATTGAGATTCTTGCAGCTTACAGCAGTGCGATTATCTTATTGATGGTTGCTGCATCGATGATTTTCCAGTCCATAGATCGTTTAATTCATCCGGTGATGATTCACTATCAAGAGGCAATTCCAATCGCAATTGCTGGCCTACTGGTCAATTTAATCTGTGCTTGGTTGTTGAAGGATCAACATGATCACCATCACCATCACCATCACCATCACCATCACCATCACCATCATTCGCATGAACATAATCACGATCATCAACAGCATGCACCACACACCGATTTAAACCAAAAGGCAGCTTTTTTACACGTTATTGCAGATGCTGTAACTTCTGTACTCGCAATCTTGGCATTATTTGCTGGTAAGTACTTTGGTTGGACTTTTCTTGATGCTCTATTAGGAATTATTGGTGCCATTTTAGTCGCTAAATGGTCTTGGGGGTTAATACGTGAAAGCAGTAAGACCTTGATTGATGCAGAAATGGATGCACCTATCATTCAAGAAATTAAACACGTCATACAGTCTCATCCCGCACAACTACAACTGACCGACTTACATGTATGGAAAGTTGCTCAAAATAAATTTGCTTGTATTTTGGCACTTGAATGTGATGAGAAGGCGTTGAGTGCAGACGATATTCGTGCTTACTTTAACTGTATGCCTTTGATTGTACATTTGTCCGTTGAAATTAATGCTCCTGCCCAATTTAAAATGGTTTCACGTGGAGCAAAGACAACAATGTTATAACGCTAAATTTTTAGTGCTGGATTGAAAAGGGTTTACAATGCTTCCCTGCCCTCATGCTTGAAGTTGCTATGATTATGCTAAAGAAAATGCTGACCTTTGCTTTACTTTTTAGTGCTGCTGGAGTCAGCTTTGCTGATATTAATACCTTAAAAACACGACTGGCACAGCAGTATCCGAATGTTAAAATTACACATCTTCAGCCAACTGAGATGTCTGGTTTATATAGTGCAATCATGGATAATCAGGTTGTATATGTAAATGAGCAAGCACAGCATTTATTTGTCGGCTCGATGATTCGCTTAAAAGATCATCGCAATTTAACGAAGGATTTAGTGATAGAAGCTGGTCGTATTGATGTCAAACAGCTTCCATTACAGGATGCCATTAAAACTGTGAAAGGAAATGGCCAACGCCAATTGGTGGTATTTTCAGATCCGAACTGCCCTTACTGTAAAACTTTAGATCAAAATCTACAGCAATTGAATAACGTCACAATTTATACTTTTCCCTACCCACTTAAAGCACAATCGATTATTCCCTCTAAACAAGTGTGGTGTTCAAGTAGCCCTGCCTTTGCATGGAGTAATCTAATGCAAAAAGGTATACAACCGAGTGCGGCTGCAAATTGTGCAACACCCATTGAACGTAATTTAGCCCTTGGTGAGCAATTAGGGTTAGTGGGGACTCCTGCAATTATTTTTGCAAATGGCCATAAAGTGATGGGGGCCTATTCTGCTGCAGAGATTGAGCAGTTGTGGAAACAGATGGGCTTATAGTGATATTGGTGAAAAAGCAGTCTTGTTCTAGATAAAAGCCCAGCTCAAATGTGAACTAGGGCTTTTCATTGTGTCTTGAATTTTTGCATTAATCTTTTTAACTCGATTTTGTGAATAACCGATATAAGACCAAAATGAATACAGCTCCAATAATTGAAGCAATGAAGCCAGCAGATGAATCTTCAGCATAGATTCCTAAAAAACGTCCGCCATAGGTTGCAAGTACAGAACCTGCAATACCTAATAAAGTGGTAATCATAAAGCCCGCACGATCATTTCCAGGATGAATAGCACGTGCAATCAGTCCAGCGATAAAGCCCACAACAATAGCAACAATAAGAGCCCACATATGTTTTTTCCTTTTGTTTGTTTGATGACTTTTTTTCTAGGCTAACATGTTCGAACAATTAAATATTGCTGCATTTTTCTTCTTTTTGCGAATAACTACTCAATTTATCTTGTTGTTATTTTGTGAAATGTATCAATAAATTCGCGATAATCATTGTCTATGCAGTGATTATCGCGAGCTAATAATTTTACAAACCGATTTCACCAATAAAAGGTAAATGGCGATATTTCTGATCGTAATCAAGGCCATAACCTACAATAAATCGATCTTCAACTTCAAAACCAAGGAAACGTACATCTAAATCAATTTCGCGACGTGATGGTTTGCTGACCAAAGTACAGAGTTCAATGGAGTTAGGACCACGAGTTCTTAAGACCTCTACGACTTTACTCAGTGTATTACCAGAATCAATGATATCTTCAACAACCAGTACATCTTTACCACGAATTTCACCATCGAGGTCTTTCAAGATTTTTACTTCGCCACTGGAGATAGTTGATCTACCATAGCTAGAGACAGTCATAAAATCGAGTTCATGTGGTTTGGTGATGCAACGGCATAAATCTGCCATAAAAATTACAGAGCCACGAAGTAGACCAATGAGTACGAGCTCTTTGTCACTTTGAGCATAATGTGCATTGATCAGTTCACCGAGTTGTTTGACTTTTGCCTGAATTTCTTCAGTAGAAATCATGACACTCATTTCAACGTTCATGGAGGGGTACCTAAGATTTTATATAAATTAATGTTCTGTTGCGATATAACAGCGTGATGCCACTAATTTTAAAACATATCTGACTGTCACGCATCTTTTTTGCTGAAACTGATACGCTTTGGTTTTTTGGGTTGGTCACCACGCAAGATTAAACTTGCGAGGATGAGGCTGCCCAAGACAAATAATGTTGAGTGAGATTTATTCGGTTTGTTGTTTTTGCTCATAGGCTTTTTGTCCATAGACATAGGTTGCTTGAATATTACGATCATCCCCCATAATCATCAGCGCAAATAGTGAATCTTCAATGTTCTGAGCACGTTGTTGTCTTAAATGTTGTAAAGCAGTGGCATGTAAATCAAGTACCACGAAGTCGGCTTCTTTACCTACATTAAAATTTCCGAGTTTATCGTTCAAATCTAGTGCTTGAGCGGCACCTAAAGTGGCATGGTACAGCGCCTCAAATGCAGATAAAGATTCACCTTGTAGTTGTTGTACTTTGTAGGCCTGATCGAGTGTTTGTAACTGACAAAATGCCGTGCCTGCACCAACGTCTGTTCCGAGTCCAACTTTAACGTGTTTTTCCCAAGTTTTCTTTAATGGAAACAATCCACTACCTAAAAATAGATTAGAGCTTGGGCAATATGCAATTGCTGAATTTGTTTCATGTAAGCATTGCCACTCTTGTTCTTCTAAATGTACACAATGGGCAAAAATAGAACGAGTACCGGTAAGACCATGATGATGATAAACATCCAAATAGTTTTCCTGCTCAGGGAAAAGTGATTTTACCCAAGCAATTTCATTTTTATTTTCACTTAAATGTGTGTGTACATAAACATCAGGATATTCTGCTTTTAACTGCCCTGCTTTAGCCAATTGTTCTTCTGTAGATGTTGGGGCGAAACGAGGTGTAATCGCATATAAATGACGGCCTTTACCGTGCCACTTTTCAATCAGAGCTTTCGATTCAGTGTAGGCACTTTCAGCACTGTCACAAAGTTCCTCTGGAGCATGACGGTCCATGAGAACCTTACCAGCAATTAAACGCATATGATGACATTCAGCTGCTTCGAAAAGCGCATCAACAGATTGCGGATGTACTGTACAAAATACTAGCGCCGTGGTTGTGCCACTTTTTAGCAGTTCATTGACAAAAAACGCAGCGATTTTATCTGCATAGTCTTTATCTTTAAACTGCATTTCAGTTGGAAAGGTATAGGTGTTTAGCCATTCTAAAAGTTGCTCACCATATGCACCAATCATTTCTGTCTGTGGAAAGTGAATATGGCAGTCAATCAATCCTGGAATAATGAGCTGCGTTGGATAATGTTCCACGTGAAGCGTTTCAGGGAGATGTTGCTGTCCTTGTTCCCAAGAACCAAACCAAGTAATTTTTCCATTTTCTGTAATCAGTAATCCATCCTCAATAAAACGGACTTGACTCTTTATATCGTTACTTTGTTGAACCAAAGCTTGTATATCGAGGAAACGGCCACGAATGGCACTTGGTGCAATTACTGCAGACATGAATAGAACCCACTTAATTATTTTTTCAGCTGATTGTACCTGATTTGTGTGACACTATGCTGGATTTCCTGAGAGGTCTTTGTTTTGAATAATCAGTTCAACACAGCACTTGATCGTCTTTCAAGCTCGTATGAGCAAACGCATTTATATGCTATCTTTTGTGAGCTTTTAGCTGCTCAACCTGAATTGATGCACCGCTTAGTTTTTCTACGTGAAGTGAAACCAGATGCTTATTTGGCTGCTGGAGTGATTCGTAATTCAGTGTGGAGTTTATTGCATCAACAAAGCTTCTCCATTAGTGGCACGGAAATAGATGTTGTGTATTTTGATCAAAGTGTAGCAGCAACGTGGCATGAGGAAGAGCAACTGTTAAGTTTAGTATTGCAACAAGCATTTCCTGATAATGATTGGGATGTTGTAAACCAAGCTTATGTACATCATTGGTATAGAACGGAACAAGCAGAAAAAATAACAGCCTATGGCTCACTTGACCAAGCATTGTCTTGTTGGCCTGAAACAGCGACAGCAATTGCAGTTGCCTTAGATGAAAATGATCAACTCAGGGTGGTTGCTCCTTTTGGCGTATCTGATCTCATGCAACTTATTGTGCGTTGGAATAATGCCTTAGTGAGTCAACAAACTTTTTTGCAGCGTGTACAGCAAAAACAGTTTTTAAAGAAATGGCCCAAACTGAAAGTATTCAGTTGAGCCATAGTTAAATACAGTTGTTGTATTTTACGTATTAGTTGAATGGCTGATTTTTCTATGATGACGGATGGATAACCATGCAGTAATTGCTAAAACAATGACAATAAAACTGAGTGAGATCCAGATTGGCATATGGAATACATCAAGTAACAACATTTTTGTACCTATGAATACCAAAATGATACCCAGCCCGTACGGTAAATAATGCATTTTTTCCGCTGCGCCTGCGAGAAGAAAGAACATCGCACGTAAACCTAGAATTGCCATTAGATTAGCAGTTAGAACAATGAACGGGTCACTGGTGACGGCAAAAATTGCAGGGATAGAGTCCACAGCAAAGATGACATCGGATGCCTCAATAAGAATTAACACTAGAAATAAAGGCGTTGCCCAAAGTAAGCCATTTTGACGGACAAAAAAGAGGTTCCCTTCTAGCTTTGGTGTAATACGCATATGTTGACGTAGCCATTTTAGGATACGCATATCTTCGATATTTTCATCCTCATCCTGACCTTTAAAAAACTTGATTCCGGTATAGACCAAGAACGCACCAAAAATATAGAGAACCCAAGAAAACTCTTGTACAAACCATGCACCAATAAAGATGAAGATCGTTCTTAAAACGATGGCACCCAGTACGCCATAGAGTAAGATTTTACGTTGCAATATAGGTGGAATAGCAAAAGCGGAGAAAATCATGAGCCATACAAAGACGTTATCAATTGCAAGAGACTTCTCTAATAGATAACCTGCGATGTATTCCATGGTCTTTTGATTTGCAATTGCAGTGCCCATTGTGTCTTGTAAATAAAGCCATAAAGCACCTGCGAACAGCATTGCTACGCTGACCCAAGCAAGACTCCAGTAGGCAGCAGATTTGATTGAAATGGTTTGATCTTTTTTATTTTTAAAGCCTAAAAAATCGATGCAGAGCATGATTGCAACAATAGTAAAAAATCCAATATATAGCCAAATATTGCCGATTGAATCCATAATGTGATCTCCCACATCCGGCAAATGGTCATAAAAAAACCTTGACCTGTTGCCCGATGTATTAAACATCTGTGTCAACATGATCAAGGTCTTGCCTACATTTCTGTGGAAATGCTCAGATACCGACTCTAAAGAGTGTAATGACGATATTCTGACACATAGCGTATTTTTGCTATGTTTGGGTGAGGCTACTCCCCTTGTACGAATTTGTTTTTTGAAAATAAAACATTTCCAAAATATGCGCAAAGGATTACATATTTATTGGCGGAGTGCAAATGATTCTTAGCAAATTATATTATGTATACATGTTTAAACACGGCGCTGTAAATACACTAAATAGATGGCCAAAAGGGTTCCACACGCAGCAATGATCGCAGCGATCCAGCCGATCGATTTAAGCCCAAGATCATGAGCGATCAGCGCGCCTAAGAGTGCCCCTCCCCCGATCCCGACATTATAAAGTGCAGAGAAGATGGCCATAGCCACATCAGTTGCATCCGAAGATAAATCCAAGATCTTAGAACGTAAGGCTAAGCTGAGGCTAATCATGGTCATCCCCCAAAATAAGCCGAGCCCTGTAAAGGCATAAATATTTTGGCTAAGCGGTAAAAATAACAACATGGCAAGGGTCAGGCTTAAGCAACTCATGGGAATGACTAAGCTTGGAAAGCGCGGTGCAAGTAAACCAAACAAATAAGAACCGAGAAAACCCGCAGCACCATAGATAAATAAAAATTGTGTAGTTTGGGTCGAGGTAAATTGTGCAACTTGTAAACTAAAGGGCTCAATATAACTATAAACAATGAATTGTGCCGTGACGGTCAATACAGTTAAAGCAAAAGCAGCTAATAACGCTGGACGTTGTAGAAACAGTTTGAGACTGTGTAAGTTACCACTATTTTGACTTGGAAGTTTGGGGAGTGTTTTCGCAAGTATTAGACAAACAACAACAGCACTTAAACCAATCAGGGCAAAACTGCTGCGCCAGCCTGAGTATTCACCAATCAGACGCCCCAGGGGGATACCTAGAACCATCGCCATGGCTGTACCTGTTGATAATAGGCCTAAGGCTTGAAACTGTTTACCAGGTGGAGCCACACGTACCGCTAAAGATGCTGTAATGGACCAAAATAAAGCATGAGCGAGAGCAATAGCGATACGGCTCATTAACAGGATGGAAAAATTCCAAGCAAAATAAGATAAAGCATGGCCTAAGATAAATAAGACAAACAACGCCAATAATAAAAAACGTCGTTCAATATTTTTACTCCATAGCATTAAGGGCAAGGACATCACAGCAACAACCCAAGCATAGACCGTAATCATTACTCCAACTTGTGTGCTGTGGAGTTGAAAACTACGACCAATATCGCTCAGTAGTGCGACAGGTACAAATTCGGTGGTATTTACAATAAATGCTGCACAAGCTAAGGCAATGACTGCCATCCATTGTTGTGCTGTCCTTGGCTGATGGATCTCACGGCTCATGAAGTATATGTCAATAAAAATAACAGGGTCAGTGTAGAGTGATGCTTGGTTTCTGTTAAGGTCTTTATATTGATTTAACAATACTTTTTATCAATATGATTGTTTTGAAAAGCAGCGAGTAGTTTGTTAGAGTGCAAAAAGGACAATATAAAAAAGGTCATTATAATGATGCAATTCCAACATGAAGATCATGCAGAGTACGGTCTATTTTTTCTCAATAATGCAGCTGGTCAACGTATCGCAGAAATTCGCTATCAGTGGGCTGAACCTCATCGAATTATTGCTGATCATACTTGGGTGGATGATAGTTTGCGTGGTCAAGGCGTCGCAAGAAAACTACTCGATGTTTTGGTTGAGTTTGCGCGTGAAAGACAGTTAAAAATTACCGCGACATGTTCTTATGTAGTGACGATGTTTCAACGGGATCAGAGTCTTGCAGATGTGATTGCTTAGTGATTGAGTGCCCTCTCTACATGTTGTTGTACAGAGGGTTAATATTAAATTTATGCTTTAGTTTGTAAAGCTTGGACGAGTTTTTGATGTAAGCCACCAAAACCACCATTTGACATAATTACAACAGCGTCTCCAGCTTGGGCCTTCGTTACGATTGTGTTGATGATATCGTCAAGTTGGCGTGCAATACTGGCTGAGTTTGTTGCAGCATCTACAACAGGTTGCAAATCCCAGTCTAAACCTTCAGGCTGATACCAAATAACATGGTCTGCTAAACGTGCTGAATGAGCCAGTTCTGCTTTATGACTGCCCATACGCATGGTATTTGAACGAGGTTCAATAATCGCCCAAAGTTTACGTTGTTGTAGGCGTTTACGTGCCCCATCTAAAGTTGTATCAATTGCAGTTGGATGATGAGCAAAGTCATCATAAACCTCGATACCTGCAATAGTACCAAGTAACTCCATACGACGTTTTACCCCACCAAAATGAGACAAGGCTGTACAGGCATCAGCAATGGATACACCAACATGCTCAGCAGCAGCAATTGTGGCTAGAGCATTGGCAACACTATGTTCGCCAGTCATATTCCATTGAACTTCACCTTGAACATTGCCGTTATGTAAAACTTTAAAGTGTGTACCATCAATAGCAATTAATTCTGCGCTCAGTTCTGCTTTATTATTTGGGCCAATACTGGTACGTAATACGGGTGTCCAACAGCCCATATCGAGCACTTCATCGATATGCGTTTCGGTGATTGGTGCAATAATGCGTCCTTGGCTTGGAATTGTACGGACGAGGTGATGGAATTGTTTTTGAATTGCAGCCAAATCATCGAAGATATCTGCATGATCAAATTCAAGATTATTTAAGATAGCTGTTTTAGGATGGTAATGTACAAACTTGGAGCGTTTATCGAAAAATGCAGAGTCATACTCATCAGCTTCAACAACAAAGTACTTGCCTGATCCCAAACGCGCACTTTGGCTAAAGCCTAATGGTACACCACCAATTAAAAATCCTGGTGCTAATCCTGCTTGATCAAGTACCCAAGCAAGCATAGTCGTAGTGGTGGTTTTACCATGAGTACCTGCTACACCCAGTACATGCTTGCCCTGTAATACATGATCTGCTAGAAATTGTGGACCCGAGGTATAGGCTAAACCTTGATCGAGCATATATTCAATCGCATCGATGCCGCGTTTCATGGCATTACCAACGATGACTAAATCGGGGTGCGGTTGCAGATGGCTACGATCATAGCCTTGCATGAGGGTGATACCTGCATTTTCCAGTTGTGTGGACATCGGTGGATAAACGTTTTGGTCTGATCCTGTCACGGTATGACCTAGGTCGCGTGCCAATAACGCTAAAGATCCCATAAAGGTGCCACAAATACCTAAGATATGCAGATGCATACTTCATACTCCACTACTTTTATAGACACAGCACTTTGTTTTTGTGATGTTGTCGTATTTAATTGAAATTGCAGCAACGATAGCAAGGCTATTGCTGAAAAGAAAGCTGTTCTTGTATATGAGAATAGAAAAAATTAACTAAACTAGACTTTAAGGAAAACCCAATGTCATATGCCTTCATTCTATTGATTATTGCTAACTGCTTTATGACCTTGGCTTGGTATGGACATCTTAAATATTTGCATGCTGCACCACTGTGGCAGGCTGTTTTGATGGGTTGGGGAATCGCATTTTTTGAATACTTATTTATGATCCCTGCAACACGCATATTAACTCAGCACGGTTGGGCAATGGGGCAGTTGAAGATCACACAAGAGGTCTTTACCTTACTAATCTTTGTTCCTTTCATGATTTATATGTTTAAACAGCCTTTTAAGCTTGATTATTTATGGGCGGGATTTTGTCTTATGGGCTGTGTATATTTTGTTTTTAGAAGTCAGTGAAGTTTTTGTGGCAATGTTTATTTGGTCTTAGAGAATGGTTCTAGACCACTCTCTAAGTAGACTGAAATTTAGTCATTTAAGCCTAAAACATCTTTCATGTCATATCTGGCTGCAGATTTATTTGCGACCCATGCAGCAGCACGTACTGCACCCGCAGCAAAGTTCATACGACTAGAAGCCTTATGTGTAACTTCAACACGCTCACCTTCACCAATAAACATTACGGTATGCTCACCTACAATGTCGCCACCACGAATGGTTTCAAAGCCAATGGTTTCACGGTCACGTGGGCCGGTATGACCTTCACGGCCATAAACTGCAACTTTTTTCAGGTCACGTCCGAGTGTGTCTGCAATAGCTTCACCCATCATTAGGGCTGTACCAGAGGGTGCATCAACTTTATGACGGTGATGTGCTTCAATAATTTCAATGTCGACAGTATCTGCAAAAACTTTGGCAGCCAATTCAAGTAGTTTAATGGAAACGTTTACACCTACTGAGTAGTTTGCAGCATAAACAACAGGAATTTTTTGAGCGGCTTGATCAAGTTGTTGTTTTTGTACATCAGACATTCCTGTAGTACCAATGACAATCGCAACCCCTGCATCATGGCAAAGCTGTAAGTGCTGTTCGGTTGCTACAGGTGCTGTGAAGTCAATCACCACATCACAGAGATTGAGGACTGATTTTAGGTCACCAACGACTTTGACACCAATATGACCAATACCAGCTAATTCACCTGCATCTGATCCAACTAACGAGCTTTCAGGACGCTCTACTGCAGCTGCTAGGCTATATCCTGCTTGTTGTACGGCTTGAATAAGCGTACGTCCCATACGACCGCCTGCACCCAAAATGGCAATACGTGGAGTCCCCGACATAATAGTTCCTTCATCTCAATTTCGATCTGAGCTTACTATAACAAAACTTGGTGAATTGGCGAGTATTGTTGCCGCAATTTCATTTGCTTATATCACAAAATACAAGGCCATCCCTTTGGGGATGGCCTTGTATTTTGTATGTGATATTACTTGAGTGTTTAATCAAACAAGCGATCAAAGAATGATTTCTTCTTTGGAGATGATTTCTGCTCATCACCATCTAAAGTTTCTTGCAACTCTTTGAGTAACTCACGTTGACGTGAAGTTAAGTTCACAGGTGTTTCAACTACAATACGACAGAGTAAGTCACCTTGCATACTTGAGCGTACAGGTTTTACACCTTTACCACGTAAGCGGAACATTTTGCTGGTTTGTGTACCTTCTGGAATTTTCAGGCTAACACGACCATCAAGGGTTGGAATTTCAATTTCTTTACCTAAAGCTGCATCTGCAAAACTTACAGGTACATCCATATAGAGGTCTGCACCATCACGTTGGAATATCTCGTGTTCACGTACTACAACCTCAACATAGAGATCCCCTGCTTGACCGTCACGGATGGCTTCCCCTTTACCAGTCAAACGAACGCGATCACCATTGTCTACACCTGCAGGGATGGTAACCTCAAGTGTTTGTTGACGATCAGAAACACCTGAACCATGACATTTGTTACATGGATTTTTAATGATTTTACCTTGTCCACGACAGGTACTACATGTTTGTTGTACAGAGAAGAAGCCTTGTTGCATACGCACTTGGCCTGCACCATGACAAGTTTTACATGTTTCAACATCGTTTGGATTTTTTGAACCTTTACCATCACAGCTATCGCATGGTGCTGGAGCCGTGAAGCTAATTGTTTTCTTCACGCCTTTGACCGCCTCTTCGAGGCTGAGTTCCATAACATAACGTAAGTCAGAACCGCGTTGTTGACGTTGTTGGCCACGGCCACCACCGCCACCAAAAGCACCACCGAAAATATCGCCAAATTGGCTAAAGATATCTTCCGCACTAAAACCACCGCCGTGACCACCAAAGCCACCAGCACCACCATTTTCAAAAGCACTATGCCCCATACGGTCATACATACTGCGTTTTTCAGCGTCAGACAAAACTTCATATGCTGAAGCGGCTTCTTTAAATTTTTCTTCAGCTTCGGCGTTGTCTGGATTGCGGTCTGGGTGATACTTCATTGCCAACTTACGGTAGGCTTTTTTGATTTCATCATCACTAGCGGTTTTTGATACGCCCAAAACCTCATAATAATCACGTTTAGCCATAATTGGCGGTGCTCCACAGAATTTGATTTTAATTTACTGCGAACTTAGGTGGGGGTCGAACTATCGTTTTACAAGCGAGGTGAACTAAAAAAAGTCAAAATACCGCTTTCTTGTTTATATAGCGGTTAAAACCTTTAAACCATGCATTTAATAAATATAGCCAAGCAATAGAACTAAAAATGACACCCAGTACCGTACAGGCTTTTACCCAAAGGAAACTATCCCAAGGAAAAAATGCCAATGGAATAAACCAAAGTGCGGCAAATATTGCAAACACTGAATACAATACAGCATTGCGCATCACCCAAAAAGCATGTGCTTGAATCCAGACTTCTGCATGGTCAACTTTAGCAACTTGACGTGCAAAAAAATAGGATATTACAACACTTACAATGGTGAACAATGCAAGAAAAAGGAAAACATAAGCCAAGGTCATATAACGACGATGTTGTTCTAAACTATCTTGCCCCATGGGTATTTTTTTACCTCTATACATTGCAGGTGGTTACAAAGCCGCAATGATATTTCAAATGTTATTATCAGTTGAATAGCCAGCGCTATATTATTGAAAATTTCAATATTTAGCACGACTTTTTCATAAAAAAAACATATGTGTCAGTCTTGTGTTTCATAACTTTTACAAAAGAATTCACATAACAATGGTTAAAAGAGAGTAAAACAACATTTAAGTTAAGTTAGACTCACGACTATTGTGCATTATTTTAGTGGTAATCGCTGCAAGTTTGTTTAAATTTTGTCATGATAAGTACAAGATTTTCTGATAAATAGCAGGCTAGCGATTCGTCATATGCCAATGAGAGCAGAAAACACAGAATAATTTGCATTATTTAATTAAGTAAGGTGTATGTTTTGCGGCATGCAAAGTCATTTTCATTAATCATTTAGTTATGTCCATTGTTTTATCTAAATCTTGTGAGGTTGATGTACCTCAGCACGATTAAAAGTCATGTATTGAATGAGCAAATGAAAAATCTTAGGGTTGAGGGTTTTTCTGGTATTTTTTATAAATTTGGCTTGTAGTTGAAGGGCATTACTATTTCTAACTGTACTTACTAGGAGTGGAGTTAGGATTTGATTGAGATGTGCTTAGAATATCATAAAAAATTTAACTTATTTAAAAACCCGTCAAATATTCCTCTTGAAATGTTCACTTAAAAAGCTAGAGTGTTAAATGTTCTAAAAATCATCAAATAAGTGAAAAAAACGGGGATTAAATGTAAACAGTCACACTTTTGTGTGGCATAACTAGGAATGTCATGTTTTAGCGCTAGACAACAAAAGAAAGGAGATAAGATATGGTTCAACAAATTGATGCACCGTTACGTGATGATGTACGGTTATTGGGCAATCTTTTAGGTGAAACATTAAAAGAACATGCTGGACAAGATTTGTTTAACCAAATTGAACAAATTCGCGCGTTAGCCAAAGGTGCTCGTGATGGAAATATTGAAGCAGAAAAGCAGTTAGAACAGCTCTTCCTCAGTTTAGAAGATCATGAGATCCTACCTTTGACCCGAGCGTTTTCTCACTTTCTAAATTTTGCCAATATTGCAGAGCAATATCATGTGGTACGTACTCGTCGTCAAGCAGAGTCTGATGAGTCAATGTTGTCACCAAATGCACTTGAACCACTTTTTGAAAAATTTAAACAGAAAGAAATCTCAAGTGATGAGCTATATCAACAAATTTGTCAGCTTAATATTGAATTGGTATTAACTGCACATCCAACAGAAGTTAGCCGTCGTACTCTTATTCAAAAATATGATGGCATTAATGACTGTTTATCAACTTTTGATCAGCAAAAACTTACACCTAAACAAAGAAAAAGAGTGCTGGATGAACTTAAGCAGTTGATCAGTTCTGCATGGCAGACAGATGAAATTCGTCAACATCGTCCAACACCCATTGATGAGGCGAAATGGGGTTTTACAACCATTGAACAAAGCCTATGGCATGCTGTTCCACAGTTTATTCGTGGTTTAGATGAATTGACTCAACAGTATTGTGAACAAACTTTACCGCTTGAAATCGCTCCTATTCGTTTTGCTTCTTGGATGGGAGGAGATCGTGATGGTAACCCTAATGTGACGCATCAAGTGACACAAGAGGTATTATGGTTGTCACGTTGGAAAGCTGCTGATTTATACTTACGAGATATTGAAGATCTACGTTGGGAACTCTCTGTACAAAGCTGTTCGGATGAGCTTAAGACAGCGCTAGGCTATGATCATCCCGAACCTTATCGAGAGTATCTACGCGCAACACGTCAACGCTTACGTTTGACTTGTGACTGGTTGGCACATCAACTCCAAGGTAAATTTTCTGACCTCGATCCAAGTCAAGTGATCCACCATAAAAATGAGCTATTGGAACCGCTATTGTTATGCTATCGCTCATTGATGGATTGTAATCTTGCTGAAATTGCCAATGGTCGTTTGCTTGATTTTATTTATCGTGTGAATTGTTTTGGTATCGAATTATTACGTTTAGATATTCGTCAAGAATCTGGCCGTCATCGCCAAGCAATTTCTGCAATTACTGAGTACCTTGGCTTAGGTAATTTTGAGACTTGGACTGAGTCGGCGAAACAGAATTTCTTAGTACAAGAACTACAAAGCAAACGTCCCTTATTGCCTAAGCACCTGAAAGAATCAGCGCAAAGCTTAATTGAACATCCTGATGTACAAGAAGTATTTGCCACAATGCAGACTTTAGCTAAACAGCCTCAATCTGCATTAGGCGCATATATTATTTCGATGGCTGAATATCCAAGTGATGTATTGTCAGTTTTACTGTTGCAAAAAGAGGCAGGAATCCAACACCCACTGCGAGTAGTTCCTTTATTTGAAACACTTAAAGACTTAGATAGTGCTGCTGATACTATGCAAACTTTGCTCAATATGCATTGGTATAAGCAACATATTCGAGGTAAGCATGAGGTCATGATTGGTTATTCTGACTCTGCTAAAGATGCGGGCTTTATGTCAGCTAACTGGGCGCAATATCGTGCTCAAGAACAGTTAACCACAATTGCTCAACAACATGGAATTCAATTGACATTATTCCATGGCCGTGGTGGTTCAATTAGCCGTGGTGGTGCACCGACACAACAAGCTTTATTCTCTCAACCGCCAGGTTCAATTTCAGGCTCGATTCGTGTCACTGAACAAGGTGAAATGATTCGATTTAAGTTTGGTCTACAGCAAATCGCTCAGCAAAACCTTGAAATCTACGCAGCTGCAACATTGGAAGCAACATTGTTGCCTCCTCCTGAGCCTAAACAGGCTTGGCGTGATTTGATGGATCGTATGACTGAGTATTCTGTACAGGTTTATCGTAGTACTGTTCGTGAGAATCCACATTTTGTGCAGTATTTGCGTACAGTAACTCCAGAGCTTGAACTCCAAATGCTTCCTCTCGGTTCTCGACCTGCCAAACGTAAAGTGAGTGGTGGAATTGAATCGTTACGTGCAATCCCATGGGTGTTTGCTTGGACACAGATACGCTTAATGTTACCTGCATGGCTTGGCACAGGTGCAGCTTTGAATCAGGTGATGCAGCAAGGCGAAAAGTCTGCTTTAGATGAGATGTTAGCAGAGTGGCCGTATTTCCAAACCCTGATTGATATGTTGGAGATGGTCTTATCTAAGTCAGATCGTCATATTGCACTGTACTATGAGGCACATCTGACTGATGATGAAGATTTGAAAGCCTTAGGTGTGGAGTTACGTCAGCGCTTACAAGATGCTGTGAATACCTTACTTGCAGTTAAAGGCGAATCTAAGTTACTCAGCAGTAATGATGTATTAGATCAGGCGATGAAAGTTCGTAAACCTTATTTGCTACCACTGCATTTACTGCAAGCAGAACTGATGAAGCGACGTCGTGAGTATCTCGCGATTCAACAAGCTGAAAATACGCCTGTTGATCATGCTTTAATGGTGAGTATCGCAGGTATTGCGGCTGGATTACGCAATACCGGCTAATTTTTACTGTGTTAATTTTCAGGAGCGCCTTGCCAACGTCTTTGTTGCAGGCGCTCTCCTTCTACCTCGCGTTTATTTCGTGCAGAGTGATATAACTTGGTTCCACTTAGCTCAGGTGGTAAATAAGCTTGCTGAACGAAGTGCTCTGGAAAGTCGTGTGGATAGAGATAATCAACGCCATAACCTTGCTGTTTCATAAGCTTAGTTGGTGCATTGCGCAAATGTAACGGTACAGGAAGATTGGCGGTTTTTTCTGCGAGTGCTAAGGCTTGATTAATTGCCAAATAGGTACTATTACTTTTTGCACTGGTTGCTAAGTAAACTGCAGTTTGACCTAAAATAATGCGTGCTTCAGGCATACCAACCGCTTGTACTGAACGAAAACATTCCCCTGCCAAAAGTAAAGCATTCGGATTTGAGTTACCTATATCTTCTGATGCAGCAATAAGCATTCGTCTAGCAATAAAAACAGGATCTTCCCCACCTTTAAGCATACGTGCCATCCAATACAATGTTGCATCTGGATCACTACCACGAATTGATTTAATAAAGGCTGAAACTAAGTCATAGTGCTGTTCACCAGATTTGTCATAACGAGCAATATTTTGCTGGGCAACTTTGACAACCACAGCATTATTAATGACATTCTCGCTATCTTCTGCAAAGGTACTCGCAATGAGATCAAGTAAATTGAGAGCCTTACGCGCATCCCCCGCAGAGAACTGGATTAATGCTTCATATTCATCAATTTGAATATGACGCTGCATTAAAAAGTGATCTTGGGTTAAGGCACGTTGTAATAAATCTTGAATCGCTTGTTGATCAAGTGCATTTAAGGTGTAGACCTGGCAACGTGATAATAATGCACTATTGACTTCAAAGGACGGATTTTCTGTAGTCGCTCCAACTAAAGTGATTTTACCTTTTTCAACTGCACTCAATAATGCATCTTGTTGAGATTTATTAAAGCGATGAATCTCGTCAATAAATACAACAGGAACAATGAGATCACCACTCTCAGCAATAATTTCTCTAAGCTCTTTAACTCCTGTATTTAGAGCAGATAAGCTTAAAAAAGGGCGATCTACTGCTTGTGCGAGTAATAGGGCAATGGTCGTTTTACCTACACCAGGAGGCCCCCAAAAAATGATCGAAGGCAAATGCCCTTGATCAATCATTTGACGTAGTGGAGCATGCTCACCTAAAAGATGCTCTTGTCCAATGATTTCACTTAAGTCACGAGGACGGATGCGTTCTGGTAAAGGAGTGGTTTCAGACATAGGCATTATTCATTATGACATTTACTTGGTTTTAGGACTTATAGTAGCGTATTTCAATATTAGACGAGCAACTATTATTTCTTGATCACATGTTTGAGATTGAACTAACGTACCCAGCGTACGATATATTCATCAATTTGTTCTTCGTTAATATGTTGTTCTGAGATACATCGGCCTGCAACAGATTTTTTAGCCCGAATAACACTTTGTTTGGAACCAGTGTTGAGATAGTGCCATGAAGGTAAATTTTTACCCTCATTTAGACGTCTATAGGCACAGCTACTAGGTAACCACGTAATACCTTGTAGGCGTTCAGGAGTGAGCTGAATGCAATCAGGTACATGCTTGGCTCGATCTAGGTAATTGCTGCATTGTGCCGTAGTACAATCAAGTAATTTACATGACACTTTGGTATAGGCAATTTCTAAAGTATCAGGGTCTTCTAGTTTGATCAAACAACATAAACCACACCCATCGCATAAAGCTTCCCATTCAGCAGGGTTCATCTGGTCTAGTGTATAGTTTTTCCAAAATTGTGGACGTAAGGTATGGCTCATATGCTTTGAATCAAGTGAAAACAACAATGCGCTGTAGTATAACAGTCAAGCCTACATATAGTGTTAGCTTCGGTCATTTCAATTGTGAATATTCGGCTTTGGTTTAGCTGGTTAAATTTTTTCGAATAATATGCCTCCCCTTTTTTTGCTTTACATATTTTTTACATAAAACCATAGAGCAATATTCTGCTTATTTTATATACTAATTTGCATAATAAAGAATCATGGAGTACGAATATGTTGAAGTGGTCAATTATATTTGCAGTACTGGCATTAATTGCGAGTCTGCTTGGTTTTTCTGGTGTTGCTCAAATGTCAAAGGATTTTGCCGTCATATTACTGATCGTGGCTGTTATCTTGGCTATTATTGGTTTTGTAGCTGGGCGGCGAGGTTAGACTTAATATTGTACTGTAAGAATCAAAAAGCAGCTTTAAATAAAGCTGCTTTTATATATAAATAAAAAAATTAGTTTGCACGAATCCAAGTTTGGTTACGGCCTAAAGCAGAGATACCAATATAACCACGAAGGTTAAGTTTATTACCTGCTAGTTCGCCTTTTAGTTTATATGATTTACCATTTTTAGGGTCCATAATTGTGCCGTTGTCATAGCTATTGCCACCAACATTTTTTAGGTTTTGTACAATGGTAACGCCTTTAAGTGATTTGTTTTTGTATGGTCCTTCACATTGAGTACATGCATTTGCTTCACTTGCAACTAGAATAGTTTGGATAGTCGCAGTGAGCGTACCATTTTTTTGCTCAGTAAATTTTACCAAAGCTTTAGGTTGTTTGGTTTCATCATCGATAGTTTTCCAAAGTGTACCGTTTAAAGGGTCTGCTGCATGGCTTAATATAGCTGCGGAGAATAAACCTAATGCAAGTACAATTTTTTTCATTTTTTGATTTCCCTAGTCATTTATCGAAAAATATAGTATCAAAAACTCAGACTAAATTAGCAATTATTCAGAGTGACTAATTAGTTTAAAATACATCCAAATAAAACAGCTTTAGATGTCTCTTTTTTTTTACACTCTACAAAGTGTATCTTGGACCGAATGAAATATGAAGATAAATTCAGCACTCAAACAATATTTAACAGAAATGACTTTAAAAGGGTGTATTCGCTGGCCAAGTCAAAAAAATTTATCACCACAATTATTGCGATTTTCGCTTGAACAGATGAGTAAAATTTTTCCAATTGCCGAGCATATAGATATTCGTCAGTTAAAAATTGCCAATGTTCATGTTGAGGAGATTCGCCCACAAGCCCATAACACACAATTGATATTTCACATTCATGGTGGTGCATTTTTTTTGGGTTCTACCAATACACATCGTGCCTTTATGTCTAATATTGCAGTACGTACACAAATGCAAATTTTACATTTAGATTATCCTTTGGCTCCAGAGCATCCCTTTCCTGCTGCGTTAGATAGTATTTATTCAGTTTATTGTCAGTTACTTGAGCAAGGTATACAGGCTAAAGATATTATTGTTTCTGGTGATTCTTGTGGTGCAAATTTGGCATTGGCATTATTACTTAAACTAAAACGGATTGATTCCAAATATCTACCTAGTGGTTTAATGCTGTTGTCGCCGTTTTTAGATTTAAGTTTGAGTAGTGAATCGCTACGTTATAATCAGCAACATGATGCATTATTATCATTGCAAGCATTAGAAACAGGTGTGGGCTATTATGTACCACAACATGCTGATCCTGCTGCACCAGAATACTCTCCATTATATGCTGAAGATTTAGCGGGTTTACCTCCTGTTTTAGTACAAGTAGGCTCTAAAGAAATATTGTTAGATGATGCACAGCGTTTTCGTGATAAAGCACGTGAAGCAGGTGTGGACGTTGATTTTAAGTTATATACGGGAATGTGGCATAACTTCCAAATGTTTTCCACTTGGTTTGAAGAAGCCCGAATTGCTTTGGCAGATTTAGCCTATTTTGCTCATCAACTTGATCGAGATTAATGTTATTTCAGTCTTGTTTTGGTTTATTACACCTGATCTTATTTTTTAAATAGTAAAAGATCAGGTGTTATCAAATATTAAAATAAATACGCAAAACCCAGACCAGCAGAATAGTTATTACGATCAGTACTGCCTAAGTCAACACCAACACTTGCATCAACTTGCGCGCGGTCAGTAATGTTATAAATGAGACCAGAAGCAAGGCGATAATCGTATTTAACACTTTCTTTTTTACGATAAACAAATTCAGAATATCCACTGAGTTTGTTGGTGAGTTTATAGCCAATTGTTGGAACAGCCGTTACAGACCAATCACCATGTTGCACCGCATAAAGCATGCTAATACTTGTAGTGATATTATCATCGTATTGATAATTTAATGATGAACCAACAGTGTATTGATCATCATGCTCAGTAAACTCATCGTTGCCTGTTGCGAATTGGACTTCAGCTAAAAGCGCCATAGAAAGTTTATCATCTTGTAGGTCAATCGCTTTTTTGATTCCTACACTCATGTCGCCAGAACCTGAGTCCTCTTGATGTTGCCCTCTATACGATGATTTGCGCCAATGCGGGCCTTGCCAACCTAAACGTAATTCTGTACTTTCATTTAGACCAGTACGTAGCAACATATCACTATTTAAGGTGACCGTACGTTGTTTTGCACCATCAATTTTGTTCTCAGTATAGTTTGCAGTGGGTAGGCTTTGTTCCCATGCGAGTTTACCCACAGGTGTAATGCCTGTACCAAAACCAGTGCCAGGACGGTCAAACGAAAACTCAGCAGCAAAACTTTGTCCGCTACATAATAATCCCAAGATTAGTAGATTTTTTTGCAATATATTCATATTAATTACTCTAAATTAACTCAGTTCTTTGCTGGTCTTGGCACCATGGCTACGTAGCAATTCTAGTGTCTGTTTTTCTTCTTCTAGTGCTTGATTCCAATCAATTTGGTCAAAATCACAATCGAAGAAAAGTTCACTAATAGAACTTAAAATGGTATTTCCTTCTTCATCTTTACTGTTTGGATCTACTTGTAAGTCAAGTAAACGCTGCACTGCTGGTACACATGCTGCACTCGCTGCATCCCAAAGCGGGCCATAACTTTCCTCTGCATCCCAAAGATGAAAATTAGCCTTTGCTGCAATCAATTCTTCCAGAATATCGAGATGAACCTGTAGACGTTTTTGTTTCTCTTTTTCATTAAGTGCTTGCCCTGCTTCATAAGCTTCACAAACATCTTCCCACCATTTAAATAAACCGTCAGACCATACAGAAACAGCAGGTCCTTTTTCAAAATCAATAAAATTGGGGTCTAAGCCCTCAGCAAGCAGGTGTTTGACCTGTTGCAGCTCTAAATCTTCAATTGCTTGTAAAAAGACTTGTTGTTGTGCTGTTAACATTGCAGCCACCCTCTCCAATTTGAACGGTTATTATGCCGAATTATTTAAAGTTTTTGCATTTTATATTGAGGACTCATGATTATTCTTATCAGATGAGTATTTAAGCAAGGTGATACCATATTATTGTTATAACAAAGAACGCAGCCGTTAAGCTGCGTTCTTTCTTAATTTCGTGATTCAATGAAAACAATTAAATTTCATCGGCAACTTCAAGTTGTCCACCACGAGGATTTTCATTTTTTTCAAATGCATGTTTTAAGCCACGTTTTACACGATCAATTGCGCCATGTAATGCGGTATCAATATTATGTGCTTTATGGGTAACAACTACTGGTTTGAGCCCCGCAGCTTTTGCTTCAATCATACAACGAATATCATCTTCGCCACCTTTGTCTCCATTTTCATCACTCATATGTACTGAAAACTGGGTGATACGTTCACTATGACGTTGAAACTCTTGATTCAACTCTTCACGTATATACGTAATTAATCGTTCGCTGTTTTGGATATTTTTATCTGTACGGATCTCAATGTTCATAAACGTTCATCCTCACATTCTTATATAGTCAAAGAGGGCAAAAAACACCGGCACATAACATGTATATGACGACCATTAGCTCATACAAAACAAAAAGATAATCAATAGTTTGTATGCACGGTAAGAGATAAAATCAACATACTTAACTTGATCTCTGTGTACTATTTCAATATCGGCTGAACAGCAAAAATATGCAAGTAAATTTTTAAAAGAAAATCAAATTATGCACATTTTTGTGCAAGTAATGTGCAATTTTTATGCAAAATTAGCCTCACTTAGATATTGAGCGATGAAATTTTTTGATTTAAACGAGGTCATTTGATTTTTATCTGTAATGTCATTTGTCATTATTGTCTTTTTTTTTGCTAAAGATTCTGTATTCTTAGCGCCAACTTCTGGGGGACTATTTAAAATGAAAATGACACAATTTTCGGCGCTATGTTTATTGGCAACGTTAGCAACAACTACACAGGCTGCACCAGTATGGCAAGATTTCAGTATCACTGGCTTATATGGTGAAAATTATGCTGTTGTAGATAAACAACAAACCACGATTACATTTGAATATGCTGCTAAAGTGAAATATGCAGATGTATTCTTTTTTGCGGATCATTTACGTGGTGGTGACCACCATAGTTCTACCTACTTTGAATTGTCCCCACGTTTAAGTTTAGGAGAAGTTTCTGGGAAGAAGTTGAGTGTGGGTCCAATTAAAGACGTACTCGTAGCTACAACTTGGGAAAGTAATAGTGATGGTGAAAACAGTTTTGATAACTTTCTCTATGGTGTTGGTTTTGACATAGATGTACCGTATTTTAATTACTTTACACTAAACTTTTACCATGCCGATAATGATAAACAAGCAAATGATTACCAGCTTACTTGGACATATGCATTGCCATTGAAAGCTGCAAATGAAGATTTCTTAATTGATGGTTTCCTTGACTGGTCAACTGCGGAAAAAGATCATGCCAGTGAATTGAATTGGACAACACAATATAAGTGGAATGTAGGCAAACATATTTCTCCTGATACTCGTTTATATTTAGGTGTAGAGTATTCGATTTGGAATAATAAATTTGGTATTAAAGGCCAAGATGAAAATAATGTCAGTGCTTTGGTTAAATATCATTTCTAAGGTGAAAAGAATCATTTAATCTGAATGCCAAGTAAGTCTAATCTTACTTGGCATTTTTTTATGGAGCTGACCCAATGCAATTTAAGTTAAGACCAGCTATAGCCGATGATTTAGAACAAATCATGGCAATCTTTAATCAAGAGATTTTGCATGGTACGGCAAATTGGCGTGATGAGCCACGTAGCTTGGAGCAAATGCAACAATGGTTTGCTCGGCTCCAACAGCAACAGTTTCCATTGATTGTTGCGCAGTTAGTGGGAAGTGATCAGATTGCAGGTTATGCTGATTATGATACGTTTAGAGAAATCAGTGGTTATAAGCATACAGTTGAGCATTCTGTGTTTGTTGACCCATCTTATGCACGCCAAGGTCTAGGTAAAAAACTTATGCAGGCGTTAATTGATACCGCTAAAGCACAACGGTTACACATTATGGTTGCTGCAATCGATGCTGAAAACCATGCCTCTATTCGTTTACATGAGGCATTAGGCTTTGTGCAAACAGGTCTTATGCCACAAGTTGGACAAAAGTTTGGTCAGTGGCGTGATTTGGCATTATTACAGCTAAATTTAGATCAAAAGATCTAAGCTCTTTAATTAAAAAAGCAGGCTATTTATCCAGAGGAAAATTTCATCAAAACATGAGTTTCACTCTTATAACTTAATGATTTGATGAACTTTTTTACTTTAAATTAGAATGCCTTTTAGTTTAACATATTGATAAATAATTGTTTTTAAATATGGCATGTTTTTTGAATGAATCCAACAACGGATAAGGACATATTCGTTGTAATAACAGATTGTATTCATGGAGAAAAACATGCAAAAAATTGCGCTGATGGTTGTTGGTTTGTGCTGTTCAAACTTGGCGTTCGCCGGTTTGGATATGGATCGAGTTAAGGTCCGTTTGGGTGTAACAAAGATTGAACCTAAAGACAATCCTGGCGATCTTTATGACGGCACTCGAACGCACATTTCGAATAGCTATGCAGGCACCGTTTCAAATTTATATTTTCTGACACCACATGTAGCATTAGATTTACTGGTTGGAACAGCGCCTAAACATGATATCTATGGTAATGGGGAAAAAATAGGAACAACACGTTATTTACCCCCTACATTAAGCGTACAGTATAACTTTAACCCTGAAGGTCGATTTAATCCTTACGTTGGTTTGGGTGTGAACTATACTTATTATTTGAATGAAAAGCTGTTAAGTGGTGACAAGCTCGATATTACTAACTCTTTTGGTTTTGCTGCCACCTTGGGAATGGAATATAACGTCAATAAAAATTGGAGTGTCGGTGCAGAGATGCGTTATATCGATGTTAACTCTGATTTACGTGTGAATGGTACTACCGTGGGTAATGGTGATGTAAATCCAACCCTTTATACACTCAATGTGGGATATCATTTCTAATCTTAGAAAATTTTTTACCTAATTAAAAAGCGACTTGATATTCAAGTCGCTTTTTTGTTTAACCGTTTTTAGGTTAAGTATTTCAATATGTCTTGATATTAAGCCAGATCAGCTAAATTACCTTTTTGCTCTAACCATTGTTTACGGTCACCCGAACGTTTTTTGGCCAAAAGTTTGTCTAATAACCCTGCGGTAAAGTGGCTATCATCAAGATCAAGTTGTACCAAACGACGTGTATTGGGGTCCATGGTTGTTTCACGCAGTTGTCCTGCGTTCATTTCTCCTAAACCTTTAAATCGGGTAATCTGTGGAGTTTTACTTTTGGTCTTTTTCAAGATAGCCTCAAGCTCATCTTCATCTAGAGCATAATAAACATCTTTGGCATCATCTATACGAAACAATGGTGGCATAGCGACAAACAAATGCCCTTCTTCAACCAAATTTGGAAAGTGTTTCACAAAGAGCGCACAAAGTAAGGTTGCAATGTGTAAGCCATCGGAGTCCGCATCAGCCAAAATACAGATTTTACCGTAACGTAGTTCTGATAAGTCATCACTGCCTGGGTCAACACCAATGGCAATAGCGATATCATGGACTTCTTGTGAAGCTAGTACCTCATCTGAAGATACTTCCCAAGTATTAAGGATTTTGCCTCGAATAGGCATGATGGCTTGGAAGTTTTTGTCGCGTGCTTGTTTGGCAGAACCACCAGCAGAGTCCCCTTCAACAATGAATAACTCTGATTCTTCGCGTGTCAGCCCTGAACAGTCAGCCAATTTACCTGGCAGTGCAGGTCCTGAAACAATTTTCTTCCGCTCAACTTTTTTCGCTGCTTTTAAACGACGCCCTGCTTTATTGATTGCCATCTCAGCGAGTTGCATAGCAACTTCTGAGTTTTGATTCAGCCATAAGGCAAAGGCATCTTTGGCAATATTAAGTACTATATTGGCAGCCTCTCGGCTTGATAAGCGCTCTTTGGTTTGCCCAGAAAATTGAGGCTCTTGGAACTTGAGGGATAAAATATAATTTACCCCGTCCCAAACATCTTCAGCTGATAGCTTGAGATTACGTGGGAGCAGATTACGTAGTTCACAAAACTCTCTCATTGCCTCAGTAACACCTGAACGCAAACCATTTACATGCGTTCCACCTTGGGCAGTAGGAATTAGATTGACATAGCTTTCTTGGATTTGCTCACCACCTTCTACGTTCCAACAAATTGCAAATTCAGCACTAGCACGTTCTACACTTCCAGTCGTAACAAATGCTGGATGTGGCAAAATTTCACGTTCTTGCAATTCATCCATTAAGTAGTCAACAAGACCATTTTCAAATTGCCATTCAATTTTTTCATTATTGATTTGATCGACATAGCAAATTTGCAACCCAGCAGCCAATACAGCTTTGGCTTTTAGATTGTGTTTTAAGGCCTTAAGTGCAAATTTAGGAGAGTCAAAGTATTTTTCTTCTGGCCAGAATTGTACCAAAGTTCCTGTTGCGCGTTTTGGTGCTTTACCTTCTAAAACTTCAAGTGGGCCTAGAGGTTCACCATGGGCAAAGGACATTTTATACAGGTTGCCTAATCGTTGGACCTGTACATCAACACGGGTAGATAAGGCGTTCACTACAGAAATACCAACACCATGTAGACCACCTGAGAATTGATAATTATCTGTACTAAACTTACCACCTGCATGTAGTTTAGTCAGGATGATTTCTATACCACTTTGGCCATATTCTGGGTGAATATCTACAGGCATACCACGACCATTATCTTCTACAGATAAAGATCCATCTTGGTAAATGGTGACAGTAATTTTATTTGCATGCCCAGCTAATGCTTCATCTACAGCATTATCAATCACTTCTTGAGCCAAGTGATTTGGGCGGGTTGTATCTGTATACATGCCTGGACGACGACGTACAGGATCTAGACCAGATAAAACTTCAAGTGATTGGGCCGTATATTGAGACACGTTATGAGGATTCCTATTTTTTTATTGAGTAAGTTAAAAACTCAAGCAACATGGGTAATTTTTCTGCAAAATCAGTCATTGCATGTTCACCCTGAACATCAATGCTCAACAAGGACGAACAAGGAGCTTGAGTATAATACGCTTGTGCTACACGATAATCCAAAATTTCATCGCCACGCTGTAGCAAAACCAAAATTTTCGCTGCATTTTCCGCCTTGCTGATGGCCATTTGTTCCAGTTCATCCAGTTGTTGTTGATCAATACTCCACTGTGCATTGACGGTGTAAGGTAATTGATTGGCATAAAGCTTTGCAAATAATAACCATGGTTGCACAGCTGGATTGATGAGCACAGCCGGTATGTTATATTTCGCGACAAGTAGTGTCGCATAAAACCCTCCTAAACTGCTTCCCACTAAAGCAACTTGGTCTAGACCTTCTATGAGTTGACCAAGTTTCTCCATAACTTGTTGTGGAGGGCAATTGAGATCAGGAAGATGCACATGATATTTTTTTATTCTTTTACAATGATCATCTAGTTGTTGCCCTTTTATTGATAAAGCACTACTTTTAAAACCATGCAGGTAGATAATATTCATAGTGATGTTTCTGCTATCCAATTAACAACGTATGTTTATTGTGATTATTATCACAAAGTATTTTAATGTGTATTTCAAGAAATGTTGTGAGACAAAAATGATTTTAGTCTAGCGTCAGAATCAGTATGTTGGATGTTTAGGATGAGCATTATTTTACTGATTACACAGAAGTTTATACATGGATTTTTGTGGAGTCAAAACTGAATTATATTGAAAAGGATTCGAATGAAAAATGCCAAGCTTAACCCCACTTCATGAGACCTATTGTAAATGGGATCGCTCCCCACCAAGCCAAGCCGATGTTTTAGAGGGTTTGGCACAGCTGGTGAGCACCCGTTTGAGTCAAGTTGTACAAGATCTAATCCAAAGTATGCAGCGAGAAGTGCTACTGAGCATATTTGGTGTAAGTAAACAAAAAGTTATTAAAATTCAAAAAATTGCATTTATAGATAGAGCCTATCAATTGGGTTATGGTGTGCTACAACAATATGGGGTGCAATTACTTGCGCCTGGGTTGCGGCGCATGATCGAACTTTTTCCTGATCTACACGAAAGACCACTGACACCCAAATTGCATTTTTTAGTTGGTGTGTTAAATGGGATCTTAGGTGATTATTTGCTTGAACAGCATAATCCACTGGGCTTAGCGACAGTATTGTATGACCATTATGGTGAAATACAACAAGGCGATTTAGCTGGACGTGTAGTGATATTTGTACATGGTCTTTGTATGAATCACTGTGATTGGAGCACACAACAATTTGCTGGAATTGGGGAAAAGTTGCTGGCTCAACGTGATAACAACACCATGTTGTATTTAAACTACAATACTGGCCGACGTATTTCTGCTAATGGCCATAGTTTAACGAATGTACTGCAAGATTTAGTGAAGCGAAATCCGCGGATTACCAGCATTGATTTGATTGGGCATAGCATGGGAGGACTTGTACTACGCAGTGCCTTATTTTACGGTAAACAAAATATTCATACTTGGGTTTATATGGTGGAAAACTTGGTGTGTTTAGGTTCTCCACACCAAGGCGCAGTATTAGAACGTTTTGGTTTTAAACTGCAAGAGCGGTTTAGGCACTTCCCGATTACGAAGTTAATTAGTCAATTGGTGAATATTCGTAGTAATGGCATTTTGGATTTACGTTATGGCAGTGTGCGTGATGATGATTGGGAACATAATGACTTACGCATAGGTCAGCCTGATGATCACCGCAAACCTGCTCCATTACCTGCACATATTCATACTTTCTTCGTTGCAGGCACGATTGAGTCTGAAAATAAAGACCATCGTCCCCTTAAAATTATTGGGGATTATTTGGTGAGTGTTAAAAGTGCTCTTGGTGAGCATCCAAATCCACGTTTTCAGCTCAATGTACCACAATCACATAAAGCCGTTTTTTATGGGTTGAATCATTTCGAGATTCAATATCATGCTAGCGTAGCTGAGCAGATTGCAAAGTGGTTTTATCCACATCATGATGAAATTGCGCAAGAAAAAATACATAAGTATTTAATTAAACTAGAAAGTATGCAGGGAATTGTTGAAACTTAATTCGAATGATTTAAGTTGAATTGCAGCAGTTGTATTTCATAAAACTGCTGCAAAAGTACTGATTTATTTTTTCTTTTTCATGTTGTTAGGATAAAAACGGAAGAGTTGCCAAATACTAATGATGCTTAAAAAGACAAAGAATACGCCAGACCATACAGGTAAGGAGAAACCTAAGAAGCTCCAATCAACAACAGCACATTCCCCTGAACCAGACAAGACTTGCTTGAGTACTGTAACCATGGGAAATGCTTCGAGTAAGTAGTTTAGACCTGGGCCACAAGTCGGAACTTGGTCTGCTGGGAGATTCTGCATCCAGACATGGCGCATAGCCACACCTGCAGACCATAAAATACTGAGGGTGCCAAGACCTGCATATAAGCGTTTTACAAAAACATGTTGAGGATTGTGTAAAAAGGCAATGAGGGAGAAGAACCCTAAGCCAATTAACCCCACACGTTGAAACACGCAAAGCGGACAAGGTTCAAAACCTTTCACATGCTCTAAATACAACGCAAATGCCATACCAATGACACTTGCAAGAAATAAAAAACCGCTGACAATGCGATATTGGCGCCACTGCATATTATATGCCTCTTAAATTTTATCTAAATTTTTCAAGATATGTTTCAAACTGAATATCGTGATCTTGTTCGAGTTGCTGTTGTTGTTGCAAAGAAGTCTGAGCAAGTTGCTCAAAATAATCGATTATTTCAGAATTTAAAGTATGTTGTTGGTAACTGTGTTGGTGTAGATGAGCTTGATGGCTACCAAAAGCCCATGTACCGCCGTATTTTACAGTATCTTGAATAACTTGAGAGGATGGTGTGCGATCGACATCATCAACACGAGTTTGCATTAGCTGTAACGCCGAGCTATAGAGCTGTTGTTGTGACATCTGATCGAGTAGCACAGCAACAGGCTGCATAGCGTGTAAGTGCTGTGTTGCCCAGTCTGCTAGGGCATATTGTTGTTCACCCTCATGAATACTTGCATTTGGTGCGCGACCGCGATTGACCACTTCTGTATGATTGCGGTCAATTTGAGCTTGTTCTGTTTCCCATAACTCTGGACTATCTTTTAATAAACAGTAGAGGGCTAACACTTCTAAAAATGCTGCGGTGTGTTCATCAATTCCAATAGCGCTATATGGGTTGACATCAACTGCACGAAGTTCGACATAGGCGATACCACGGTTGGCTAAAGCTTGTGATGGAGTTTCATTTCCTTGAGGAACTTGTTTTGGTCGAACTAGGCTGTAGTATTCATTTTCAATTTGTAAGACATGATCATTAATTTGTAGTGCCTCACCTTTTTCATCATTTAGACCAAGACGACTAAACTCTGGATAAGGGCTATTCACCGCTTTTTGTAGCTCTTCAACATAGGCTTCAAGACTATTGTAGTGAATACCCAATTGTTTTTGAGCTGAGTTTTGATAACCAAAGCGACCCATACGTAGTGCAGTGGCATAGGGTGCAAATAAAGTACCACGGACTAAAGGAAGTAAATGATGTTCACGACCTGTCATAAAGCATTTGCAGACCGATGGACTTGATCCAATCAAATAAGCAACTAAAGGAGTAAAACGAATAAAGTTACGGATCAGACCTAAATAACGGTGGCTGCGGTAGTCTTGAGGGCTCATTGCCTTAAAGACTTCATCTGTTTCGTGCAATTGCAGTTCAGCAAACAGCTGGTCAGGAAAAGAGACGTTGTAATGTACACCAGAAATGGTTTGCATACGGCGTCCATAACGTAGACCTAAGCCACGTCGATACAGTGTTTTAAAGCGTCCAATATTGGATGAGCCATATTCAGCTAAACGAATTTTTTCTTCTTGATCGTCTAACATACATGGCATAGACAATGGCCATAGTTTCTCACCTTCAGCCAAATGTTGGTTCACCACTGTATGAATATTACGTAGATAGCCCAATGCTTCTGTAATACTCGTCAGTGGTGGGGTAATAAACTCCATGAGCGCTTCTGAATAGTCCGTTGTGATATGAGGATGGGTCAATGCAGATCCTAAAGCAATTGGATGATCGCTTTGTGACAAATAGCCATTGCTTTGCATCCTTAAGCTTTCACGTTCAATTCCGCGCAACATTCCCATTAAGTGTGAGGCTTCAATCCAGGTTGGGAAATTAAAGTTTGGAATAGAATCGGGTTGACTCATATCGATGGCTCTCTGTTCATTCTAGATGAAATAAAAATTGTACGGTTGACAGTATACTTGGAATCTTCAGCCGAAGCTGCATAGCAAAAAACAAGCGATGGGAATTTAGTGGATAGTTTTACAATTTTTTATCATAAGGTGGAGCTCAAGACATCAAAAAAATTATATGCTTAGTTAAAATGCCCCAAAGTAGGTAAGCACATGACAACAGCACAAGATATTTTAGACTTTTGGTTTGATGTTGAAAATAAAGCATTTTGGTTTACAAAGAGTGAAGATTTTGACCAAAAATTACGATATAAGTTTCAAGATATTTTTGATCAAGCTTGTAAAGCAGAATTGTGGTCGTGGCGTAGTTGTGCAGAGGGATGTTTAGCCGAGATTATCATTTTGGATCAGTTCTCACGAAATTTATATCGTGATGATCCGCGTGCTTTCGCACAGGACAGTGTGGCATTAGTGTTAAGCCAAGAGGCTATAAAGCAAGGTTTAGATCAACAACTTGCACCCGAACAGCGCTCGTTTTTATATATGCCATTTATGCATAGTGAGTCTGCACTTATTCATGAGCAAGCACTTAAATTATTTGAAAAACTTGGAAATCCAGTGAATTTGGATTTTGAGATTCGACATAAAGTAATTATTGACCGCTTTGGCCGATATCCACATCGGAATCAAGTGTTATCACGAATATCAAGTGCTGAAGAGTTGGAGTTTTTACGACAACCCAATAGTCATTTTTAATTGAATAAGTGATGATTCTTATCAATAGGTTAAGGATCAGATACGAGGATTCTAGAAATGAAAAAAATTTATATTGGTTTATTACTCGTCGCGATGGGATCACTAAGTGCTTGTAGTACTTTACCCTCTAAGCCATTACGGTTTGATCAATTAGGGCATTTTGAAGCTTATCAACTCAGCACGCAGATTTATCGCGTTAGTTTTAAGACAGATCGTAGTTTAAGTTATGGCACAGCAGAAGAAATTGCCCTGTTAAAGTCCGCTCAAACAACGGTGAAAAATGGTTTCGCTTTCTTTAAAGTCCTAGACGATCCTAGTAATCGTAATCAGAAAGCACCTCGTCAGGCCGTTGTGTATCCAGCACCAACTTATAACCCTTATCCTTACGGATATTATCGTGGCCGTCATGCACCATTTTATGACCCATTTTTCTACAATCAACCACAAATTGTACAAATAGACCCAACAGAGGTGTCTTATAGTATTGAGTGTTTTAAAAACAAAGCATCGGCGCCAAATGACGCTTTTGAGGCTCGGTTGATTTTACAATCTCTAGGGCCAAAATATGGTGTTGGTCCAACAGGTGATGTATTGCCTGTAGAAGCGCCTCAGACAAAAGCCAAATGATTTGATGAAGCGATGTGTGGAAAGTAACTTGTTGTATTCGTGTTTGAGGAATTTTAATGTCATCTAATCCAAGTTCTGGTTTACAAAAGAGCCGTTTTTTTGCCAATGTTGCTTTGATCATGGCAGCGCTGACTTGGGTATTTCTGTTAGTGATGGCTAAAGTATTCCCTGAACAGAGTTGGTGGATTCATATTTTGGTCTTATCTGCTGAAGCGGGTATGGTTGGTGGTTTGGCTGATTGGTATGCTGTTACTGTGTTATTCCGCAATCCTTTTGGCCATATTCCAATCCCTAAGTTTTTAAAAGATCATACTGAAATTATTCCACGTAATAAGGCACGCATTGCCGAATCAATGGGGCGCTTTGTACAAGAAAATTTTTTATCTCCACAAATTGTAGAAAAAAGTTTAGCCAGTACCGATTTGAGTATGGCTTTAGGGAAATGGCTGACTAACCCCAAAAACAATACTCAAGTAACTGAAATGGTTCAGCAAATATTACCTAAGGTTTTTGAGTTTGTTGGGCAACAACAGATTGCAAATTTTATTCAAAATAATAGTGTGCAATGGCTACGTCATACTCAAATTAATCAATTAAGTAGCCAGATGTTGCGTGCTGTACTTGAAAATGATTTCCATCAAGATGTTTTACAACGTGGTTTAGATGTTTTGCATCAATGGATTGTTCAACATCCAGAAAAAGCGCAGCAATTGACGCGAAAATTGTTAAAAGAGCTTGGGGTTTGGAAGTTTGCAAAAGGAATGAGTTGGTTTGGCATAGATGTACAACAACGTACAGTGGACAGTTTTTTGGAGAAAGTTGAGTCGATGTTGGCTGATCCAGAGCATCATTATCGTCAACAGATTGAAGAGTTTGCACAGCAACTCATGTTACAGCTTGCAGATTCAAATAGTGCCGCAAGTATTCAGCTCAATCAAACTAAAAATGCCTTACTCGATAGTGATGCTGTACTCAACTTTATTCGTGGGGCAATTGTGATTATATGTGATGTTATAAAGGCCGATTTACAAAAGCCAGACTCAGGTATCGCAGAAAATTTACGTGCTGCCATTCAGCAAATTGGTGAAAATTTGGTAGAAAATCAAGCTGTACGAGATTTACTTAACCTACGTATGACAGGTTTAGCAATTCAATTGAGTGACCAATACAGTGAAAAGGTGATTTTGTTTATTAGTGAGCGTATTCATGAGTGGGATTCTACTGAAATGATTAACAAGATTGAAAATGAAGTTGGTGGCGATTTACACATGATTCGTGTCAATGGTGTGGTTGTTGGGGCATTTATTGGTTTGAGTTTAGGGATTATTCGTGCATTATTTGATTGGTTCATTTAGTTCATTTTTTCAAATTCAAAATGGCTTTTCCATGCTAGAGCATAAACTCAATGCTATACATCTACGCTAGAACATCATAAAATTACAATGATTCTTACACCAGTCACATACTGGTAAATATTGATTATTATATGTTGCTCTAATGGCTTGTTCAGTGAAACCAGCCGGCTATAGAGCTTTCTTTTGCTTTTAAATATCAGTTTAGTGGAGCACATCTTTTAGAGATGTTGCTCTCAATATCTGTCGCTGCTCGTTGATTATATGACCCTAGCGCAAATCTATTGGACCTGAAAATAAATATGCCACCTCGTCACAGCCTGATTGATCAACCTCAATTTGGAAAAACTTTTTTATTGTTTTTATTGCCCTTAATTGCAACCAATATTTTGCAAAATTTATCTGGCACTATTAACGTCATTTTTGTTGGAAAAATGATGGGGGTTAAAGCTGTTGCTGCAATTTCAGTTTTTTTCCCAATTATCTTTTTTCTTTTGGCATTTGTGATTGGGTTATCTGCTGGTACGATGGTTTTGATTGGTCAAGCATGGGGCGCTCAAGATCTACATAAAGTTCGCTCTATTATTGGTTCTACTTTGTTTTTGACTTTAGTCGGTGGCACTGTAATCGCGGTATTAGGAGGAGCATTTGCGCAGCCTCTATTGCTGTTATTGGGGGTGGACCCTTCAATTATGCATTTGACTTTGCCTTATGTGCAGTGGATGTTGTTTAGTAGCCCAATCTTATTTGTATATATTATTCTGACATCAATTTTAAGGGGTGTTGGCGATAGTGTTACTCCATTAATTGCTTTGAGTTTAACCAGTGTATTGGGTTTGATCATTACCCCTGCTCTGATTGATGGTTATGGCTTTTTACCACGCCTTGGCATTATTTCTCCAGCAATTGCGAGTATTGTTGGTTATTTGGCTGTGCTGGTTTTTTTATATTATTTCTTACGTAAGAAAAAACATCCATTACAGTTTGATCGTGAGCTAATTAAACAAATTCGCTATCACCCTGAGAATACCGCTATGGTTTTAAAGTTAGGTATTCCAACGGGTATTCAAATGGTCACCAATGCAATGGCAGGTCTGGTGGTGATTGGTTTGGTCAATCAGCATGGTGCTCATGCAACGGCAGCTTATGGTGCGGTTAACCAAGTGCTCAATTATATTCAGTTTCCAGCAATTTCCATTTCAATAGCAGCTTCAATTTTTGCAGCTCAAGCCATTGGTGCTGGTAAAGCTCAGTTATTAAGTAAAGTGACCAAGACCGCTTTGAAGATGAATATATTCTTTACTGGGGTTTTAGTGATCTTAGCGTATTTATTTTCAAAATATCTGATGGCGCTATTTATTACTGATCCCAATGTCATGGAATTAGGGCAAAATCTATTATTTATTGTCTTATGGTCGTACTTGTTTTTTGGTGCTGCTGCAATTTTTGCTGCCATTATGCGTAGCAGTGGAACGGTTACTGTGCCTATGCTTATTAATATTGCTGCGATTGTTTTGATTGAGTTGCCATGTGCATATGGTTTTAGCAATAGATGGGGGTTAACAGGGATTTGGTATGCTTACGCACTGGCATTTTTCATGCTCTGTATGATGCAAGCTACATACTACCAGTTTGTGTGGAAGAAAAAGACCATTAAAGTTTTGATCTAAAGTATTTCCCCCTTTAACCACAACGTTAAAGGGGGATTTTATCGCTGAAGGTTAAAGCTTCTTACCTAAACCCATTACAATTTTAGTGATCTTTTGATATCCAGTTGGTAATACACGCTGCATGAGATCTATTGCTTTGGCATCTGAGCCAATAAGAAGACGACGTTTGTCTTTTATTACAGCATCTAAGATTTGCTGTGCTGCATCTTCAGGTGGGGTGCGTAGTAATTTATTAAATGAAGCAATCGATTTTTCTGCATTCATACCCAAACTATCGAGACTGGTATTAGAGCGTGCTGATCTTGCAATGTTGGTACGAATTCCCCCTGGGTGTACACATAGCGCACTAACACCACATTGTTGCATGTCTAATTCTTGACGTAGTGATTCAGTGAAACCACGTACTGCAAATTTAGTTGCATTATATGCCGATTGGCTAGGTTGAGCAGTTAAGCCAAATAGGCTGGAAATGTTGATGATATGCCCTGAGTGAGTTTGCTTGATGTAGGGTAAAAATTCCTTAGTCCCATAAACCACACCCCAGAAATTAATATTTACAATCCACTCCAGTTCTTCATAGCTCGCTCCTTCAACTGTAGAAGCCAATGCAACACCCGCATTGTTAAAGATCATATTGACAGAACCGTGATTCTTTACAGTTTCTTCAGCCCATGCTCGTACTGCATCGCGGTCTGCTACATTTAGACGTGTTGTTGTGATGCGGACTTGATAAGGTTTTAATTTTTCTACGGTTTCTGCTAAGCCCTGTTCATTGATATCACTAAGAGAGAGGTGGCAGCCTTGTTTGGCAAGTAATATCGCAAGTTGTTGGCCAATGCCTGAACCCGCACCCGTGATTGCAGCTACTTTATTGTCAAAATTTTTCATTGTTCATCCTTAGTTATTGGGAACTATGCTCAGTCACATTGTGGTTAAGTGTGGCATGTTAGGATTTACTATAAATTTGACAATACATATTGTCAAATATTAAAAATGACGGGTATGATCATCAATACCGTTCTTGCATAGGTTTCAATGTTGAACCTTGCTAGAATACTTGAATATCAACAATAGGAAATTTTACTGACAATGACCCAGAACCATTCATGCATATTAGATGACTCTGCAGCAGTAAATTCTGCAACAAAGGAGCGCCAATTTAAGGGCTTATCTTTGGCTGAAAGAAAAACAGTACGTCGTGAAAAACTCATTGAGGCTGGCATTGAGGTGTATGGGAAACAAGGTTTTTTTTCGGTTACGGTCAAAGATATTTGTAATGAAGCAAAACTCACTGAACGTTATTTTTACGAGTCTTTTAAGAAAAGTGAGCACTTATTTCAGAGCATTTTTTTACAATTAGTTGAGAAATTAGAAACAACCGTCATGCAGGCGATTTTTGCAGCTGCCCCAGATTCACATTTGATGGTACGTTCTGGTCTTACAGCATTATTTGAGTTATTAAAAAACGATCCACGTATCGCCCGTATTCTTTATGTAGACGCAATGCTGGTGCGAGAATTACATAATCAGGCGACGATTCAAGAGTCAATGGGACGTTTTGATCGTATGATTCAGTCTTTTGTAATGTTACTCTTACCTAAATTACAAAAAAGTCCAGCAGAAATTTCGTTGGTCGCAACGGGCCTGAATGGCTATGTTACTCAAGTTGCGATACGTTGGGTTATGGGAGGCTTTAAACAATCACAAGAAGATATTATTGCTGCTTGTGAAATTGTATTTGAAGCAATGATTGCAAAGTTTATGGATAAATAAGAGCGCTTCTGATGAAGTGATATGCAACCTCTATTTTAACTTTAAGATGCGGAGGTCATCGTTTTGTCATGCGTTTCACGATGTTTTGTCACAAATAATTGCAAAAATAACTGCATAGATCATTTTTGCAATGATACTGTCATAATTAATCTTTGTAATAAGCCTGTCATAAACAATCAAACGGGTCACCGTTCGTACATACATAGGATATTGCGTTGTGAAAGATGACTACATTCTAATCGTCGATGACGAACTTCCAATTCGCGAGATGATCCATACCTCTTTGGATATGGCAGGTTTTCAATGTTTACAAGCAGAAGATGCTAAACAAGCACATCAAATGGTTGTTGATCAGCGACCAGCACTGATTCTTTTAGACTGGATGATGCCAGGTGGTGTAAGTGGTGTCGATTTTTGCCGTCGTTTAAAACGTGATGAGAACTTGTCTGAAATACCAGTCATTATGTTGACTGCTCGTGGTGAAGAAGATCATAAAGTACAAGGTCTCGATGCTGGGGCTGATGACTACATGACAAAACCATTTTCTACTCGTGAACTTGTTTCACGAATTAAAGCGGTTTTGCGCCGTGCTAATGCGCTCAGTGGTGAAAAAACGATTGATGCAAATGGGCTTATTTTAGACCCAGTGAGTCAACGTGTAAGTTTTGGACAAAGCATTTTAGAAATGGGGCCTACAGAGTATCGTTTATTGGCCTTTTTTATGACTCATCCAGAACGTGCATATACTCGCGCTCAATTACTTGATCAAGTTTGGGGCGGAAACGTCTATATTGAAGATCGTACGATTGATGTGCATATTCGTCGTTTACGTAAAGTGTTAGAGCCTTATGGTGTTGACCGTTTTGTACAAACGGTTCGTGGTACTGGCTATCGTTTCTCAACACGAGCCGATGTTGCTCTAAGTTAAGACTAATTATATGTATGAACCTTATCCCGTTCCCGACTTAGCTCGAGATCATAAAAAGTTCCGCTATAGCAGCTTATGGAATTTTGCTAAACAAGATCTAAAACTATTGTTATTTTTCTTGTTGATTGGTGGTTTAGTTGGTTACGGTACTGGGTATTTGGCCAGTTGTTTATTAGTGGCCTTTGCATTTTTCTTATTTTTGCAGCTTCGTTCACTGTATTTGGTAAACGAGTGGATTTCAAATCGTCCCTATGATGTTCCACCCAACTTAAATGGTATTTGGGGGGCACTACTGTTCAATGTGTACCGTTCACAGCGTCAGGAGCGGGTTGTACAGGCTGATATGGTGGGATTGATTGATCGGGCTCAGTCTTCGTTGGTTGCGTTAGCAGAAGCGGTTGTATTGACTGATGAACTAAATCAAATCGAATGGGCCAATCCCGCTGCGGAAAAGTTATTGGGTATCCAATATCTAGATCGGGGACGCAATTTATTATCGATTTTACGACAACCTCGTTTTATTGAATATTTTAATGATATTGATAAATCCCCTGATGGTATCAAAATTAAATCTTCAATTCATGAAGAGCAATACGTACAAATTAAGCTTACTCCCTTTGGTAGTGATAGCCACTTGTTGGTTGCTTATGATGTAACACGTATGCAAAATCTTGAACAGATGCGTAAAGATTTTGTTGATAATATTTCACATGAATTACGAACACCTCTGACAGTGCTAAGTGGGTATGTGGAAACATTTATCGATCAGGAAGAAATTAGCCCAAGATGGAAACGTGCATTTGAACAAATGCAGTCACAAACTCGACGTATGAATGCTTTGGTGAATGATTTATTGCTGTTATCTCGTTTGGAAAATGATAAACAGATAGCGAAAAATCAGATTATTGATATGCCAAATCTAATGAACCAGCTTTTTGATGATGCTCAGGCGTACAATGTTGATTATGGCCATACACTGAACTTGAATATTGACAGCCACTATGACTTGATTGGTTCAGATATGGAAATTGCTAGTGCTTTTAGCAACCTCATTACCAATGCAATCAAATACACACCACGAGGCGGAATTATAAGTATTGGTTGGTATGATGACCAAGATCATGGCTATTTTATTGTCGAAGACAATGGAATAGGAATTGATCCTAAACACTTACCACGTTTGACTGAACGTTTTTATCGTGTTGATAGTGCACGAAGCCGCCAAAGCGGTGGAACAGGTTTAGGTTTAGCGATTGTAAAACATGTTTTGATGCAGCATGGTGCTCATCTTGAAGTTAATTCTGTGGAAAATAAAGGCTCAACCTTTAAGGCAGTGTTTCCTAAGCAACAACTTTATTGTGTAGACCATGCAGACTAAGGATACTCAAATAAAAAGCCTTACATTAATATAATGTAAGGCTTTTTTTATGAATAATTTTGCACGTCGGTTTAGGCTTTTACTGTTCCTAGACGTTCACCCATTGCAGTTAAATCATTCGCTTTAAATTGTTCATCCCATTGCATTTTATCTTTTTCAAATAAAATAATGGCAGTTGAGCCCAAGTAAAAACGACCGAGTTCATCTCCTTTTTCTAATTCTAATTGGTGATGATTAAGCTCAAGACGACCAGAAGGTTTCACTTTACCAGTGGCAACCGTTTCAATACCAGCAACAATCATTGCTCCAACTAAAACCACTGCCATACGGCCGATATCGGTATCAAATAAACATACCATGCGCTCATTACGTGCAAATAATCCTGGTACAGTTTCAGCTGTTGTTTGGTTTACAGAGAACAACTCACCTGGAATATAAAGGGTTTCTGTTAATGTGCCTGAAAATGGCATATGTACACGGTGATAATCACGGGGAGAGAGGTAAACAGTGGCGAACTGACCTTCTTTAAAGGCCGCAGCAAGTTGTGGGTCACCAATGAGTTTTTCAACTGAGTAATGTTGACCTTTTGCTTGAAAAATCTCACCAGACTCAATCGTACCTATTTGTGAGATTGCACCATCTGCAGGGCAAACAATACTATCTGTCGCTTGATCGACTGCACGTACCCCAGTTTTAAGTGCTCGGGTAAAGAACTCATTGAATGATTTATATTTTAAAGCATCTGTTTGTTCGGCAATGCTGAGATCAATTTTATATTTTGCTTTAAAAGCCTGAATTGCTGCATTTTTAACAATAAAATTTTCACTGGCAGCAACTTTGCCAACTAAACGGCTAAGTTTGTGCTGAGGCACAACACGTTGTGCTTGAATGAACAATTGTTTTTTTAGGTTTTCAATAGTCAAAATGGATGCTCTCCGCTTACGATTGGGCTGTTGGGATGATTCCCCCACTCACTCCACGCACCATCATAGGCCAAGACTTGCCATCCTAATAATCTACAGATGATATAGGCTAAGGCTGAACGATGATGAGATTGGCAATAGACTACGACAGGCTGATCAGCTCGTAGTCCGATATGCGCTAAGCGTTGTTGAGTGCGCTGTAATGTATGTAATTTTAAATGATTTTCACGATTAAGTGCAGTACTCCACTCGAAATGATATGCACCAGGGATGTGTCCGCCACGACGTGCAGCAAGGTACTGACCGGTATATTCTTCTTTGGTACGGCAGTCCCAGAGCTGTAGTTCTTTTTTCTCAAGTTGTTGTATGAGTTGTGCATACTCAATACGGTATGGATAGTTTTGAAGCTGGGTTATATCAATGAGATTGTCAATTGGTGGAAGCGTGACGACTTGTGAACTGGTCGTGAAACCTCCAGCTAACCAAGCATGAATGCCACCATTAAGTAAACTTGTGCGTTCAAAGCCAAGGCAATGGAGTGTCCATAGTAAACGGCTGGCCCAAGCACCACCCTCGTCATCATAGGCGACAACATGGTGATTTTTTGAGATGTTGAGTTGTTCGATCAGATGTTGTAAAGCTGCTGTATCAGGCAACATCCCTGTTGCATAGTCATTTTGTTGAACGAGCATGTTCGGTTTAATGTGAACTGCATGAGGTAAATGTAACTGAGCATGTACCGAGCTACGGCTTAGATCCACTATACGTAGCATTGGGTGATTGAGTTGCGCATAAAGTTGCTCAGGTTCGATGAGTAAGGCAAAGTCTAAATCGGTGCTCATGAATTATCGCTTATTATTAGATCGTGATAGGTGTAAATATTAGCATAGTCTCTAAGCCTCGCCTTTTAGTGACTATGCTTTTTTTATTATGTATTAGTGAACAAAACGCTATTCTTGTATATCAGATATAGCGCTTGGTATACGATCTTTTGGTTATGATGTCGTTTGATCTTCAGCAATATGAAAAATCTGACGTAAATAAGCCAAGAAGGTATCATTATCTGTCATGGTCTTGCCAGGACTGTCAGAAATTTTTGCCACGGATTGCCCATTACATTCTACCAATTTAAGGACAATGTTTAATGGTGTAAGTCCCATATCATTGGTTAGGTTTGTTCCAATTCCAAAACTCACTTTAAAGCGATCTTTGAAATATTGGTGTAGATCCCAAGCCTTGGTGATATCTAGACCATCACTAAATGTTAACATTTTAGTTTTAGTGTCAATTTTTAATCGCTTATAGTGCTTATAGGCCTTATCACCCCATTCATACGGGTCACCACTATCATGACGTAATCCATCGAATAATTTGGCAAAATACAAATCAAAGTCTTGTAAGAATGCATCCATTCCCACAACGTCTGTTAAAGCGATTCCAAGATCACCACGGTATTCTTGTACCCAAGTTTCCAAAGCTGCTTTTTGAAAGTCTCTTAAACGCACATCAAGGGCTTGGAAAGCTTGTAAAAACTCATGCGCCATTGTACCAATTGGGGTGATATTGAGCGCTTTAGCTAAATAGACATTACTAGTGCCGCGGAAGACTTGTGGCACAGCCTGTTGAAAGGACTGCACAACATGGCTTTGCCACTGCATACTATAACGACGACGCGTACCAAAGTCAGAAATGAGTAATGGTGGATCAGATGGGCGTTGCAGTTTTTCATAGGTTTGAATGAGTTGAATTTTTTGTTGTAAACGACGTTCGCCTTCTGCCCATACTTCTGCACTATGTAAACGCATAAAGTACAATTCATTCACAATGGCGAGAACAAATATCTCAAACATCATGGCTTGAACCATTGGGCCTTCTACCCAAATATCTAAACGACCTTCTTTATCAATACCAGCTTGAATAAAACGGCGTTTTAATTGGAAGAGTTCAAGGTAGTCAACAAAATCGCTCTTAATAAAGCGCATACTGCGGAGGTATTGCAGTTCATCTTCAGTAAACTTTAATGTACACAGATGGTCTAGTTGCTCATTGAGTTCATCCAAAATATCGGTCAGAGGATAATGAGTATCTTCAAGATTACGACATCGGAAATGGTAAACACTATGTGTCTGAGGGAATTTATGTAATACCACTTGTAGCATGGTAAATTTGTATAAATCAGTATCAAGTAGTGACTGGATAATTGGAGACATATGAGCACGCGTTTTTCATCAGCTTCAGGCATTAAAACACAATTTGCAGAGAAAAAACTGCATGTTTAGCTGAACTTATGAAAAGTTATTGGAGAAATAAGTCCTAATTAGGGTTAAAAATTCGATTAAACAACAAAGAATAGTGAAAATAAAAAGTGATGCTAATGTTATGGAAGGCTGATCTTAATTGGTTTTGGCCTATAGATTTTTATACAACTGTTGTGTGAATAGTACATTGTAAATCTGTTACACTTTGGCCGATTTTTTTGTCGATAGCGTGGAATAGATGCGTGCTTTATTACAGCGGGTACTTACCGCTAAAGTGGAAGTCGAAGGACAAGTTTGTGGTGAAATAGCACATGGGATGCTGGTTTTTCTTGGCTTGGGACAACAAGATGATTTAGAAAAAGGGAAAAAACTCATCGATAAGATTTTGAAGTATCGATTCTTTGATGATGAGCAAGGCAAAATGGGGTGGAATGTTAATCAAGCCCAAGGCGGCGTATTGTTAGTTTCACAGTTTACTTTAATGGCTCAAACTCAAAAGGGTTTACGTCCAGATTTTGGCCCAGCAATGCCCCCTGAGGCCGCAAAGCAGTTGTACCAGCAGTTAGTTGAGTATGCACGTAGTCAATTCCCTCAATTGCAGACTGGTATTTTTGCAGCTGATATGAAAGTACATTTGATCAATGATGGTCCAGTGACTTTTCAACTCGAAGTTGAATAAACACGATACAGTAAAAAGAGCGCTACTTAGGCGCTCTTTTCTTTACTTTGATGTTTATCCGATGGAGCGTAAAACCTCATCGTTCAGGATGAGGATATAAGTGACTGGCGTAAGCCATATGACACATTTCGTCGCTTAACCTTATGCTATAAGGCTTTTAGTATATTAAATTGCTATAATTTGGTTATGAAAACCCTTAAATTACGCATAAAAGACAAACATTGTAAGATGCTAGATCAACTTGCATCAGAGGTTAATTTTGTCTGGAACTATGTTAATGATTTGTGTTTCAAACAACTTAAACGTACAGGGCATTTTTTTAGTGCCTACGATGTCAATGAATATACTTCAGGTACATCAAAACTGTGTAATTTGCATAGCCAAACTGTTCAGGCAATTACAGAGGAATTGGTTACACGTAGAAAGCAATTCAAAAAAGCAAAACTTAAATGGCGTGTGAGTAATAAGAAGTCGGCTAGACGTTCACTTGGATGGATACCTTTTAAAAAGGCTGCGATTAAATGCACGGATGGATCTGTTCAATATGGCAAGCGTCAATTCAAAGTATGGGATAGCTACGGCTTAAGCAAATACAGTGTTAGGACTGGCTCATTTGTTGAGGATAGCCGAGGGCGTTGGTATGTTTGCCTTGTTGTTGACTCACCGAAGCAGGAACAATCCACTGCAAAGCAATCTATAGGTATTGATCTGGGCTTAAAAGATGTGGCGACTTGTTCTGATGGCACAGTCATATCTAATCCTAAATTCTATCGAAAATATGAACAGAGACTCGGGATTGCTCAACGAGCAAGGAATAAAAAGCGTGTACGTGCCTTACACGCCAAGATTGCAAACTGTCGTAAAGACCATTTGCATAAAGCAAGTACGATGCTTGTTAAGAATAATGCACTGATAGTCGTTGGTAATTTAAGTGCTGCCAAACTGGTAAAAACTAAAATAGCAAAGTCTGTTTTAGATGCTAGTTTTTCGGTACTAAAAACAATGCTCAAGTATAAATGCGAGAACGCAGGGGCATCGTTTGAAGAAGTCAATGAATCCTATACCACCCAAACTTGTTCGCACTGCAAGAGTATATCAAGCAGTAGTCCGAAAGGTAGATCAGGGCTTGGAATAAGAGCATGGCAGTGCATGGAATGTGGTACATTCCATGATCGGGATATAAATTCCGCACTGAATATACTTGCGCTTGGACATAAGCGTCTAGCAGTAGGAATTACCCCCATTTAAGGGGGTGAGGATGTCAAGAAAAGGTCAAAATTATGGCAATGAGCCTGACTTAACGACCTGTTTTTTCTTTAATAAATTGACGTGCAATTTTAATCTTTTCTTTAATTGGTTTTGGTAGTTGTGGTTTTAGTAGACGTGAAGCCTGATTGAACCAAACTAATAGGCTAAAGTCACCTTCCATTTTAATACTGCCATCTTGCATACCAGTCATAAATGCAGTTGGATCACCTTTGGCTAAGGTTTTGACCCCATGCTCACTGTCTGAAAATTGAAGGATGAAATCGGCAGGTGTTTCTTGACCTGAGACAGTATCAATAGTGCCATTGTTAATAATAATTTGTCGTGCAAAACCAAGATCTGTACTGATTTGGATACGGAACTGACGGTCGTGAATTAATTCAATAAATTTGGGGCTGGTTTTAGCAAGCTGCTTCATGCGTAATGCAAGACCGAGTACCAATAAGTCGAGCGGATCAGTACTAACATCTACGATTGGTAGCTTCACCACAGGAATTGAAGAAAGTTTCATGAGCATTACGCCTGTTGTTTTAATTCAAAAATATATCACCCATCCTAACATAAGTTAGATCTATACAATCAATGCTTTATATAACAAAAAATCAATGAAAAATGGTCAATTCCCTCTGCTTTTTCGATTGATTCCGTTAGATAAAAATTAAAATCTTTATCTTTGGTGGGCAAAAATTTAAAAGAGATCCTCTGAGGAGAGGATCTATATTGTTGTTTTAGATTATCTATTGTTCATTTTGGTTGACTCAACTTTATCAAATCACTCATCTTCGTAAACAGGTGTGTGTTCGATATAGCGGCGGTCCGCCATTGCTTTTTGTGCTCGGTTATCCGCAAACAGTAAGAATGCAATTAATCCAAGCATGGCTGTGCTAATCGCAGCCAAATAGCTATAAGCAATAGATATCTGAAAAATGTTGTGTACACCAAAGCGGAGTCCTTCAATTAAACCCCAAAATAACATCCCTGCACACATAAACCCCAGCCAATGACGGTAAGGGGAGAAAAAAACAGCGATCAACGCTACACCAATCAGAGCGAATCCAATGATCGTTGTAAATACTGCTGTTACCATAAAAACCTCCGTCAACTTTGATGATGGCTCAAATTTCTACCGGATCTCAAATACGTCTCTATTCATTTTGTTAGGCTGCATACTTACGAGTCTTCGCCGTGTATGTTGTGCATTATGCAGCGTTTCTACGATAAAAAAAGAGCGACTTCTGTCTAAGGCGACACATGCTGTCGCAACATTCTTTTGTCATTACATTTTTTTTTATACTCATTCCCTGTTGAAGATAATTCTAATCGGCATTGGCGTGTCATTACATAAAAATACCTAGTAATTTTCACGTAGATAGCGCTTTTTTTTAGACTGATGATGACATTGTTGATTTGTTATTCATATATGAAAAAAGCTGTAAATAGATAAAGATAAGTAGTTTTCACAACAAGAATGTAAAGGAGTCGTTACTATTCTTGCTGTGATGTTAGTTTTTCTTTTTTAAGCGCGACTTAAGTCCTTATCATGTACACCTAGAAGGTACAGCACACCATCTAAACCTACACTAGAAATAGCTTGGTTCGCATTTTCTCTGACCAATGGCTTAGCACGGAAGGCAACCCCAAGCCCAGCAATAGATAACATTGGCAAATCATTGGCACCATCACCAACAGCAATCGCTTGTTCTAAAGAGATCCCCATTCTCTGGGCAAGGCCACGGAGTAATTCCGCTTTGCGAGCACCATCAACAATCGCGCCTTTAACTTCACCAGTTACAATACCATCTTGAACATCTAAGATATTGGCATGTACCTCATCTATACCCAGTTTTTCCTGTAAATACTCAGCAAAGAACTGGAAACCACCTGATAAAATTGCCGTTTTATAACCTAAAGATTTTAAGGTTGAGATCAAGCGCTCAGCACCTTCTGTAATGGTTAAACGCTCAGCAATTTTAGGCAATACACTTGCATCAAGGCCTTTAAGTAAGGCAACACGGGCACGGAAGCTTTGTTGGAAGTCTAGTTCTCCCTGCATCGCTCGCTCAGTGATTGCAGCGACCTGCTCTCCTACCCCAGCTTCAATAGCAAGTTCATCAATGACTTCTTGCTCAATGAGTGTAGAGTCCATATCAAAACATACTAAACGGCGGTTACGACGGTAAGCATTGTCCTCTTGTACAGCAACATCAATATTTGATGCAGAGGAAAGTCCTAAACAGGCAGCACGCATTGCTTGAGCATCAAGCATTTGCCCTTTAAGACCAAATTGAACACATGAACGTTTAGGTTCACTGTTGTTTGCATGTTGATCAGGACGGCCTGAAAGACGGGTCACAGTTTCAATATTGAAGCCTTGGCTTGAAACGATATTAGTCACTGCTTGCAAGTGTGCTGCAGTGAGTTCAGGCGCTAAAGCAGTCACGATATAGCGTGTACGACCACCTTCACTTACCCATTGATCATAATCTGTGCATGAGATGGGTTTAAAGCGAACGGTGAGACCAATCTCATGTGCTAGAATGAGGATGTCTTTCATTGCTAGAGCAGTTGCGGTCTGGTCATTGGATGAAACTACAATGCCGAGGGTTAACTGATTGTGAATAACAGCCTGCCCTACGTCCAAAATTTGTAAAGAATGTACGGACAACACCTGCATTAATCGGGTAAACTGATTCGGTTGGTCAGGTCCTAAAAATGATATAAGAATGATTTCTCGCATGAATTGACTCGAGTCTGAGCTGCAACAATTGTTAGAATCATAATCGAAATTCAATATATTTTCTTTGGAAGTTTAACTTGAATGCGCCAAGACAAGGGCTATTTGCTAGCCTACTAATTATTAGCTTTGCTTTACATACCTGTTTGATGGTGTTAGCAACGACTCATCAACTGAATGAAAATCGTACCAATCAGGGCCAGTTAATGACTAGTCAATTGGTGACAGACAGTATAGTTGAACTACAGCCTGCAAATACAGTTTCGTTGGCATTGTTAGCAAATCGCTATGCAACGAATCCGAGTGTAGCCTCAATTCGTATTCTAGATGCGAATAAACAGGTGTTAGCAACCAGTGGTTTAGCCAAGACACGCCAAGGTGAAGTATTCTCACGTGATGCGATTTTAAACGATAAAAAGGTTGGCAGTGTTGAAATTGTACTGATTCAGCCGAGTATTGGTGAGATTCTACGTACACAATGGCTCACTATATTGTTATCTTTGTTGGTACATGGTCTATTATTTCTAGCTTATCGTGGGATTGCTCGTCCAACACGTAGTGAATATCTTACACGTCTAAATACCGAGGCACGTCTCAAACACGAAGTACAACAGCTAACAGAGGCATTAGCGCTAGAAAAATCCAGCAAAGCACTTGCGATTGCCCAAGCACAACAGCAAATCAAAGAGAAGTTTGAACCCAAAACGCCAGTAGTAACATTCGATGGTAATCAGACTTGTGTTGCATTAAATATTCAATTCTATGACCCTAAACAGCTGTTAAACACAGTCAATAAATCTGTATCGACCCCATATTTTAATTTATGCCAGATTTTTCTAAATAAAAGTATTGAAAATTGTGCCCAACACTTTGATTTAAACCCACAAGATATTTTGCTCGATCAAGCATTTAATCAGCAAGGTGCGACTATTCATATAGATTCAGTTCATCCACAAGCTGCGCAATGTTTGGTGCTTATTGGTTCTGTTTTTCAGCTTTTATCTGATGTTTTATACAAACGTTACAGAGCAGATAAACGATTTGTACTGCAAACACGTTGTGCTGTAAGTAGCGAAGTGGAAGCAATGCAATTAAATGCAGTACAGGCTGCACAGCGTTTGACACATCATTTAATTGCCAAAGAAATGGCTTTGTATTTGAGCAATGATCTATTAAAACAAGTCAATGAACAGTATCAATTAGTCGTGATGCCAAATCCATCTAATTTGCTTACACGTCATGCCTTTATGATTAATGGTATGAACAGTGAAAGTGCGAATCTAGTTGAGCAAATGCGTACAGAGATTTTACAAGCGAAATCAGCTTCTTGAATTGTTAAATTTCATTGAGTCGGAGAGAGGCGTAATTTACTCATCTGACTTTAAAGATTAAACCTAGACATGATCTTCTGACATGTTTAGGTTTTTTTTTGCGTCATGGTCAAAAATAAGATTGTCATAAAAAAATCACATTTAGTTGATTGTATAGCCGTTCTTATAGGCAGAATCAGTTTATAATGGTGAGCTTCTAATTCATTTAAAGCTTGGCTCTCGTCGAGATTTAACACGACTCACTTAGTCTCTGGAACATTAGCAATGAATGCGGACGCAGCTACAAACACGCAACCTCTTGTCGGAATTATCATGGGTTCTCAATCTGATTGGGCAACTCTCGAACACACTGCCAATATGCTTAAGCAACTTGGTGTCCCTTTTGAAGCTGAAGTAGTCTCTGCTCATCGTACTCCAGATCGACTTTTTGAATATGCTGAAACAGCACGTGATCGTGGTATACAGGTGATTATTGCTGGTGCTGGAGGTGCTGCACATTTACCTGGTATGTGTGCAGCAAAAACAGATTTGCCTGTATTGGGTGTGCCAGTGAAATCTTCGATTTTAAATGGTGTAGATTCTTTGTTGTCCATTGTACAAATGCCAGCAGGTATTGCTGTGGGTACTTTAGCAATAGGTCCAGCAGGTGCAAGTAATGCAGCCATTATGGCAGCACAGATTTTAGGTTTAACTCGCCCTGAAATTGCAGCAAATGTGGCAGCTTTTCGAACCGCGCAAACTGAAAAAGTTTCAAACAACAATATACCTGGCCAAATCTAAGGATCGAGATCATGGATAAAACCATCGGTATTTTTGGTGGCGGTCAGTTGGGTCGTATGATGGCTCAAGCAGCATTGCCACTGAATATTCAATGTACTTTTTTTGAGGCCAAACAAGACTGTCCAGCAGCTCAACTTGGTCAAGTAATTGAAAGTGAAGCAGATCAAGCGATTGAAACTTTTATCAATAGTGCAGATGTCTTTAGTCTTGAGTTTGAGAATACGCCGCTAGCTGATGTTGATCAATTGACGAAGAAGAAACAGATTCACCCTCCTCGTCAAGCACTCGCTATTGCACAAAATCGATTGTTAGAAAAAGCGTTGTTCGATCAACTTGAAATCCCTGTTGCTGCTTATCGTGCAGTTGATTCATTACAAAGTTTAGAACAAGCTGTACGTGATCTGGGGTTGCCTATTGTACTGAAAACTGCGACAGGTGGTTATGATGGAAAGGGTCAATTTGTACTTCGTTCAGAAGATCAAATTTCTCAGGCTTGGGCAGAGCTTGGGCCTGCAAAAAGCCTAATAGCAGAAAGTTTTGTTCGCTTTAGTCGAGAAGTCTCTATTATTGCTGTTCGTGGCCAAGATGGTAATGTAAAAACTTGGCCTTTAGCAGAAAACCACCACTACCACGGAATTTTGTCGCATTCGATTGTACCTGCACCAAATAGTGCTGAATTACAGGGTGTTGCACAAGACTATATCACTCGATTACTTAATCATCTCGACTATGTTGGTGTATTGACTCTTGAGTTGTTTGTAACAGAACAAGGGTTGTATGCAAATGAGATGGCACCTCGTGTACATAACTCAGGGCATTGGTCTATTGAGGGAGCAGTATGCTCGCAGTTTGAGAATCATATTCGAGCTGTAGCGGGTTTACCTTTAGGCTCAACTGAGCTTGTTCGCCCAACTGTAATGGTTAATGTCATAGGTCGATATCCTGAAACAGCAGCTGTGTTAGCGTTGTCGGGTGCACATTTGCATTTGTACAACAAGACAGAGCGAGCTGGTCGTAAAATTGGTCATATTACGTTAATGCCAACAGACAGCGCACAACTTACTTATTTATGTCAGCAGTTAGCAAAAATTTTGCCTGAACCTTTAGCATTAACCGCTGATATGCAGATTGAGTTGTAAACTCAATCACTATGTAATAAGGATTGGACAATGAAGTATCTGATCAGTGCATGTTTACTTGGTCAAGCAGTCCGTTATGATGGTGGACATTGTTTGGTGCATGAACTACAGCAGTTACTTGCAACAGGTCAAGCTGTTGCTTTTTGTCCAGAGGTAGCGGGTGGGCTAAGTACCCCTCGGCTACCTGCTGAAATTGTGGCTGGTCATGGTCAAGCTGTACTCGCAGGTCAGGCAAAAGTTTTGGATAGCATGGGGCAAGATGTCACAGCTGCTTTTATCTTAGGTGCAGAGCGTTGTTTGGCATTGGCATTGCAGCATCAGGTCACTCATGTTGTGTTAAAAGCGAATAGTCCTTCTTGCGGCTCAACACATATTTATAATGGTCATTTTAATGGGCAGAAAATAGAAGGCCAAGGGGTCACTGCGGCATTGTTGAGTCAGCATGGTTTTCAGGTTATGAGTGAGCAAGAATTTTTACAACAATTAGCATGATCGCTTGTCACTGATAGTATTCTGAGGCTGGATAGTACTTTACGGTCTGTGTCCATTTGCCATTGATTAACACTCGATCCGTCACTTTCACTTGATTTTTCGAACTGGAAGTTTGGTCCTCAATAAACTCTCTTACTAAAATAAGTTCCTGCTCTGGCTTGATTAGATATTCTGCACGAACACGGTAACAACACCCCGATTTATACTGGCTAACAATACGTTTTTGATGTGGATCGAGTTGAAACATACCTAAATTTTCTGCGGTTAATTCAGATAATTCTTCGTTATAAACAAATTTTTTCCAGTGCTCATTAAAAATATAAATATCGTAGCTAGGACCACTATAGGCATTTGCATTACCGTTGTGAATTGCCAGATCTTCACTGCCATCAAAATTAAAATCTTTAAACATAATGATGTTTTTTTCATTTTTTGGTATTGAGTTCGGTGAGTCTTGTTCTAGATGCAAGATGAGGTCATCAGATTCAATTTGTTGTAGGACATGGTCTGTATCTTTCTCATACAGGGTAATCGTGGCTGGCCCTTGGCATTTTGACTGTTGGCATGGTATTTCAATTTTGACATCAAAATGCTTGGAACTTCTGTTAAAGCTAAATTGCTGTGCTTGAACGGTAGTGGAAGCGGCACAAATGAGACTAGTTGATAATGTTACAGCTATTTTTTTCATCTTGTGCCTACTCCTTTTGAGGTGTTTTATTTGTTTTCGTAGCCCAATAACTGGCCAAAGCGGGGCCTGATATATTGTGCCACAGGCTGAAAATTGCACTGGGTAATGCAGTAAGAGGTGATGCTGCAAAATGAACTGTTGCAAGCGCAACCCCTAGGCCTGAGTTTTGCATGCCGACCTCAACAGACACGGCCTTACAATCGGCATATTCTAATTTAAAACAGCGAGCGGCATAAAAGCCCAATAAATAGCCTAGTGTGTTATGAAGCATAACAACAGCAAGTACCAACAAACCCGATTGCAAAATAGCTGCTTTACTCGCAGCAATGATTGCAGCAACAATCAACACAATAGCTACAACAGAAATAATCGGCATCGCTTGAATTGAATGCTCAACTTGATGTTTAAATAACATGCGTGTAATTAGGCCCAAGAAAATGGGGATGAGCACCACCTGTAAAATTGAGATCAACATTGAACTTGCATCAATTTCAATCCATTGGCTAGCCAATAGATAAAAAATAAATGGCGTTAGAATGGGAGCCAGTAAAGTCGAAACTAAGGTACATGCAATGGATAAAGCTGTATTTCCTTTGGCCATGTAGGTAATGACATTTGAGGCTGTTCCACCAGGACAACAGCCTACTAAAATGACACCAATTGCAATTTCACTAGGTAGAGCAAGTAATCGACAGAGTGCATATGCGAGAACTGGCATAATGATAAATTGAGCCAAGACTCCAATGAATACAGCTTTTGGTTGATGAACAACACTCTTAAAATCAGCAGGCGTCATGGTCATGCCCATACCAAACATAATAATGCCGAGCATGATCGTGATATAGGACTTGAGCCATATAAATGCTTCGGGGAAGCACAGTGCTATTGCTGCAAAAAATATTACCCACAAGGCAAATGTTTTTTGAATAAAAGCACTAAATGCTGCTAATTTCATGACTACTCCTTAGGCATGCAGGATTTAGCTAAAAGATTTGAGATAGGTGTGTTTTACACCATGTTGGCGCATATCCTGCCACGCATGTTGTAGTGAGCCATTATGGTCAATTGCTTTACAAGCATCAGCGATGACATAACATTCAAAACCGAGCTTACACGCATCAATTGCGGTCCATGCAACACAAAAATCTGTTGCTATACCAACAACATATACTGTTGTGATTTGATGCGCATGTAAATAGGCGGCTAAACCTGTACTGGTTTTATGATCTGCTTCTAAAAAAGCTGAGTAACTATCGATATGTGAATGCCAGCCCTTTCTCAAAATTAATTGTGCATGTGGAATATTGAGATCAGGATGGAATGCAGCGTCATCTGTTGCTTGGATACAGTGATCTGGCCATAAGGTTTGCGTACTGTAACTTAATTGAATCTTATCATACACTTTTTGCGTAGGATGCTGACTTGCAAAAGAAATGTGGTTTTGAGGATGCCAGTCCTGAGTTAAAACCACATGTTCGAAAGACTGTGCAATTTTATTGATATTAGGAATAATTTCGTTTGCATGAGCAATAGCTAAATTACCACCGGGGCAAAATCCTTTTTGTACATCGACGACAATCAGTACACTACCCTGTTGTTTTGGCATTGTAATTTCCTCTTGATGAAGTTTAGATGTTGGTTGTTTTCTACACTATTGTAGCGCCGAGTTGATAAAACGGAAATTGTACAATAATCATGTTTGCTGTGGGTAAGGATCGATTGCAAGTCGATTCACTACCATAAATTGAAGTTTGGCTTTAATCTTGTGTGAGTTTTGCTAAAGTTTTTGCATGCATAGACTAAATGATATTGTTCTGTCTCGCTGAATCAGTCATAATTTGCGTAAGCATTACTCAATTGATCAACCTTATTGATTTTGCTTAAAATCAAAAAACTGCTCCCCATCCACATTTTCGTTATTTCTATTTCCTTTGGATGGACAAATAGGATTTTTTTTAAAATGACTCAGCAAGCACTCCAGATTCAAGGTTCAATTGTCGCAATTGTCACGCCCATGTTTGAAGATGGCAGCGTCGATTGGAAGAGCCTCGAAAAGCTGGTGGAGTGGCATATAAAGCAAGGAACAGCCAGTATTGTTGCTGTTGGTACCACAGGTGAACCATCAACTTTGAGCATGGAAGAACATGCCAAAGTGATTAAAGAAATTATTCGTGTGGCCAATAAACGCATTCCCGTTATTGCAGGTACTGGTGCTAACTCAACACATGAAGCAATTGAGTTAACCAAAGAAGCAAAAGCGCTTGGTGCTGATGCTGCACTATTGGTTACACCTTACTATAATAAGCCGACCCAAGAAGGTCTCTATCAGCATTTTAAAGCAGTTGCCGCAGCTGTTGATTTACCTATTGTTTTGTATAACGTTCCAGGTCGTACTGGCGTAGATATGCAAAATGAAACGATCATTCGTTTGGCAGACATTAAAAATATTATTGGTATCAAAGATGCCACAGGTGATTTGGTTCGTGGTAAGGCTCTAATAGAAGCATTGCGTGATAAACAAATGAATGTTTATTCAGGTGATGATGAAACTGCGTCTCAATTGATTGCTCTTGGTGCACAAGGTAATATTTCAGTAACAGCAAATGTTGTACCTGACTTAATGAGTCAATTGTGTGCAGCTGCATTTGCTGGTGATCAAGCATTGACTGAGCAGCTGAATAGCAAGGTTGCAAATTTAAACAATATTTTATTTTGCGAATCGAACCCAATTCCAGTCAAATGGGCATTATACGAAATGGGATTAATTGGTTCTGGCATTCGCCTACCACTGACGCCTTTGGCTGAACAATACCGTACGCCGCTGCGTGAAGAATTAAAAGCAGTTGGTGTCATTAAATAAGAGCAAAATATGATGCAGTTACGTTTTGGTTTAATGCTTTCCCTTGCTGCGATGAGCTTAGCAGGTTGTAGTTCACTGGGAATTAGCAATGGTTCGTTGAAGTATAAAAAAGCACCAGAAATGGGTGAGGTTAAATATCCAGAAGGTGCTTTGGTTCGACCAGCTACGCCACTATATCCTGCACCATCTGTTGAGCCTATGGCGTTGGAACATGCGCCTAACTTTGCAAATAGCAAAGGCAACCGATTTGCATTACCTCGTCCTGAGCAGCAAGGCAACACTGTTGGTTCTCAAACAGTGGAAGATGCAGCCGTTGGACCAGTAAAGTTATTAACTGATGGTAATGGCAATCCCCTATTAAATGTGAGTGGAGATCCTGCCACAATTTGGCAATATGCACTCGCTACCCTGAGTTCATTAAATCAAAATATTGTTGCGAAGAGTAAAAACGCTTACGAAGTCACTGTGAAGAACGATAAACAAGTTTACGTGCTACGCATGACTTCTGTAGGTTCAAGCAATAATATTGCGATCTTTAATGCCGATAGTAGTTTCGCTGATAAAGCTAAAGCCAGCGAGCTACTGACCCAGATTTACCAAAACTGGCCAGCCTAGTCTTACTAGGCAATTTTTTTTTGTAAAAGGTTCCCCCATGTTGAAACAAACCTTGCTCTATACTGGTAAAGCTAAATCCGTTTTTGAAACTGATAGTGCAGACCACTTGATTTTAGTCTTTCGTGATGATGCCTCAGCGTTTAATGGCGAAAAAATCGAACAACTAGATCGTAAAGGTAAGGTGAACAACCGTTTTAATGCCTTTATTATGGAGAAGTTGGCTGCAGCAGGTATTGAGACTCACTTTGAAAAGCTACTTTCACCAACTGAAGTTTTGGTGAAAAAGCTGGACATGATTCCTGTGGAATGTGTGATTCGTAACTATGCAGCTGGTTCACTATGCCGTCGTCTCGGTGTAGAAGAAGGGAAACAATTGACGCCGCCAACATTTGAATTGTTCTTTAAGGACGATGCATTGGGCGACCCAATGGTAAATGAATCACAAGCAATTGCTTTAGGTTGGGCGACTGCTGCGCAATTGGAAAAAATGAAAGAATTGACTTATCAAGTCAATCAAGTTTTGGTAGAACTGTTTGATCAAGGCAATATGATCTTGGTTGACTTTAAACTAGAATTTGGTGTGTTCCATGACCGTATCGTACTTGGCGATGAGTTCTCTCCAGATGGTTGCCGTCTATGGGATAAAGACACCAAGAAAAAACTTGATAAAGACCGTTTCCGCCAAGGTTTAGGTGGTGTGGTTGAAGCTTATGAAGAAGTTGCAAGTCGTATTGGTATCGATCTTTCTGATATCTAATGATCTAAGGCAATAAAGAAAAGGCAAACAACCTATTGTGTTGTTTGCCTTTTTTATTGCTCAGTTACCCATATTTATCATGGTTCTGCTTCATTTCAGCAAGAGAATGGTGAATTTGGCTAAGGCTTGTATAGATAAGCTATGCTTTTTCGGCTAAATTAGCTATGTTGGTATCAGATTATGTAATTGTAGGAGAACAGCGTGAGTTATTATCATATCCTTCTAGAAGTGAATGATCATATCAGTACTATTGAGCAAAGTCGTGATGTTGAAATTTTTGATATTACTGAAATTCAGCCCTATCTAAATTCGATTTTATTGCCATTTTTCAATAAACAAATGATTGAACTCGAAGAGGAAAATGTTGAGTTTAGCGATGTTTTGCACTTACAGATCAAGCAAACACTTTTACCAATTCATCAACTCATTGAAGAAGAACAAAAGCAGTTACCTAGTGATACTGATGTAACGATTGGTGCTTATGAAATTTTTAATAATATTAATCTAACACAAGATGTAAGCTCAGTATTTTGGGATATCTTAGATGCTGTGAAGATTGATCAATCGGCTATTGAATAAAACATAATTCGCGTTTTGATTTAGGATGTTAAAAATTCAAAAAATCCCCAAGATATAAATATCTTGGGGATTTGTTCTTACTAGATAGTAAATTAGTTCAGCATCATACGTGCATTTTCTTCACGGAAGGCTTTTAAAATTTGTTGACCTGCACGGCCACTTGGAGCTAAACCTAATCGTGTTTGCTCTGAACGAATTGCTTGACGTGTTTTATCACCAATGAGCCCATCTGCTGCGCCGATGTCATAGCCTTTTTTCAAAAGGAAATTTTGAATTTCACGACGTTCTGCACGAGAGGTTCCTGGATCTGGAGTAGGCCATGCAGTTTGAATTGGGCCAGCACCTTGTAAACGATCAGATAAGTGAGCAATAGCTAATGCATAGCTCTCAGCTGCGTTATAACCATAGATCGCATCAAAGTTCTTAAATACGAGGAATACAGGGCCATTTGGACCACTTGGTGCCATGAGTCCAGCTGGTGTAGCTGAAGTGAGGTTACCTTGGAGCAATGGTCGACCATCAATACGTGTTAAGCCTTGACCGCTCCAATAGCTTAATGCTTTCTTATTACGACGACTTTCTCCAGCAATTGACATTCCACTTGGGACTTTGACTTCAAATCCCCACGGCATACCTGTTTGCCAGCCACGTTTTTTTAAGAAATTTGCAGTTGAGGCCAAAGCATCAGCTGTACTGGAAACAAGGTCACGACGACCATCACCGTCAAAATCGACAGCAAGTTCCTCATAGGTCGATGGCATGAATTGTGTGTGACCAAATGCACCAGCCCATGAACCCACCATTTGTTCTGGTTTTAAGTCACCGCGTTGTAAGATGCGCATGGTGGCAAAAAACTCACCACGGAAATAGGCTTGGCGTCGCCCTTCACAGCTTAATGTTCCAAGTGCTTGTAACAGTGGATATTTACCAGAAATATCACCGAAATTACTTTCTACACCCCAAACAGCCACAACTGTTTCTGCTGGTACACCATAACTTGCTGAGACACGCTGTAAGACACTTTGGTGTCGTTTTAGCATGTCTTGGCCTTTCGCTACGCGCTCATCATCCACTAAACCTGATAAATAATCCCAAATAGGTGTTGAGAATTCGGGCTGATAATTCAGTTTATCAATGACAGAATAATCGGGTGTGAGATTGCGTGTATAAAGATCATAGCTCGAAGCGCTTACACCTGCAGCCATTGCTTGAGAGCGAAGCCCTGATAAGCAGCTTTGAAAATTATTATTTGGTTTATAGTCTGAGCTTGCTGTTACCTTAACAGCTGGAGTTGGATTTGCTCCATTAATAACCAAGTCTGCATGAAGTTGGCTGTTAAATAGAGCGACAGCCGTAAACAGTAATGAAAGACGCAACATAAGATTCCAAGCTTATTTTTAAATTTGAAAACAAATTAGCACAATGTTGAGGCTAAAGTATGGAAAATATAATAAAGAACTTTAAATTCATTTGCTCAACATGGGATATATCGGTGTTATAAAACTTTAAATTCAAAATCTGATTGATCATTTTCTACTGTTTTAAATTCATTCTTTAATGGTTGTTTTGAATTTAAATGTAGAAGTTTGAAGTAGTGATATTTTGAATTTAAAAAACAGGCTGAATAATTTTGGCTTAAAATTGGGTCGAATCAGCTATTTTATTTTTAAATTCAAAAAATAAATGCTGTGAACTTGCATATTTATGCATTTATCCACAGGTTGGCGATCGGTATATTTGAATTTAAATAAACACACATAAATAATGCAGTTTTGAATTTAAAGTGCGATCATTATTTTTTGTGGATAACTTTATCCACAAGCACGGATAAACAATTTGAATTTAAAAAGGTGTGTTTGTTTTGAATTTAAAATAATTTTGAAAGATGAATACGTTAAGTTTTTGAGGAGATGTAGCTGAAGCTACTGGTTCAAATTAACTTTAGGGCTGTTGTCTGCCAACAGCCCCGATATATTAAATTAATTGTGTTTTAATGTCGCGTTTAAGTGGATTGGGTGCGCAGCATTCCAGCGATTTGGGGAGGTTTTAAGCACATTTTCATGAATTGCCTGATATTGTTCGGCAGTGCCATCTCCATCAATGATGACTTCATAATCAATTTGTTCATAACCTGGTGCAATAGCATCATCTAGACCAAGAAAACCTCTTAGATCTAGGGCACCAGAAGCTTTAATTTTCAAAGAATGAATTTTTACCCCCGTCATGGCTGCAGTAGCAACATATCCTACAGTCATACAAGCATTGATTGCAGCCAATAGAAGTTCTTGTGGATTGGGTGCTGTATTTTCCCCTAAAAGCTCTGCTGGTTCATCTGCCTCAATGTGAAAGGTTTTGGCCTTTCTTTCACCTGCCATATGCCATTCATGTACAGAGGTTGTGCTTTTACAACCGCCTTTCCAGTCTGTCTCTACAGCGAAAGAGACTTGGCCAGCTTGTGGGTTTTGACTAACGCTTTGTGCAAAAGCTTCGAGATTTTCTGTTTCAATACCATTGATTAACATAGTTTATGCTTCCTGCATTTTAATAAATCATTAACTTTTAAATTTAAATAAAGTTGATAGGCTGCGTAACATTTCACGCGATACACTCTTGATCATGCCGTTTTTATATTTTTTCTGTAAACCTACTTCATACCTATCTTTGGTTTTAATTTTTTTAATCATTTGATGAAATTGAGCATATTTATTTTTTTGACTCGAAAGATTAATCATACTTATAGGATGATTATATTAGTTTGTGCTGATCAACAATTGTGAGAGGGGAATGAGACTGATCACTACACTAGAGATGATCAGCCTCATACAACGGGATTATTTTTGTGAGGTTATTTTTAAATTATCCACGACATATAAAGTAGAACGATCAAGGTGTGTGTAATTTAAATCTAAGTATTTTTGTTCAAGCCCTTGAGCATTTTTCCATAAGCCAAAATCGTCATCATTGAGTAGACCAAGTCGCGTACCATCAATAAGCCAAATACCCTCCATTTTGTCATGTGCGTAATTTACTTGTTTGATCATATCGACAACCAGCATTTTTGGGGCAGGGAGGATATTGAATGCTGCTAATCCTTCCCAGCCTTTATCGAGTACAAATTGCTCTAAGGTTTGTCCAGCAATAGTTAAACCTAATTTTTTATCGTGTTTGATTACGCTGCTTTCATTTATGCTATTTAGATTGGTTGCTTGATTTAAATCGATTTTATATACGCGTTTCATCGCTTTTTGAGGGTCTTTAAGATAAAAGCCTTCATCACGTTCTAATACCAAAAATTCATGATTATTTATGGCAACTATTGCAGAGTTGGAAAATGCATTACCTTCTTGTCGATACAAGTACTGCTGCATTTTCCCACTGGCTAAGTCGATACTAATAATACGTGTTAAGGTCGATTTATTCACCGCACTTGTAGGCAAGTTCATGGTGGATTGCATAATACCAACAAGTGTTTTTTGATCAGGTGTAATAGTTAAACCTTCCATACCACGATTGGCACGACGATAACTAAATTCATTAGGCAGCGTATATTTATTACGTTTATCAGCACTAAATGGGTTAATGCGTTCTAGCTCACGACCATTTGCATCATAATGCACGATGTGAGGCCCATACTCATCACTCACCCAAAAAGTCCCATCTTTTAATGCCGCTAAACCTTCACTATCTAAACCATAGTCATCTAAACGCATTGGGTTGTGCACTGGGTCGTAGGGTTGATTGGCGTTTACAGTAATCACTTTGCCTTGTAAATCGTATGGTGTCTCACCTGTTCCACCAAGTGCGGCAGTATTGGGGAGACCTGTGATTTCTTTGCCATTTCTGTCTTTAAGAGTGATGACTTTTAATTGTTTAATCGAGCCATCGGATTGGACTTCGAATAGACCAATTTTAGGCACATAGTCTGGCATTGGAAAAATTTTACCAGCGCCATGTATTCCATCGTCATAGTCAGCATTAGGTCCACGGTCTGTTAGTGCATAAAATTGTGTTTTATTACTAGGATGTGCTGCTAAATCTGAACCATAGCCTCCTTGGCGTAAATCAAATTTTTTGTCGATGATTGTCGCATTCGCACTATAAGATCCTAAGATGCTATAAGGCAGAGCTACCCCTTTAGCGAATAAATTAGCACCACATTGTACAGATTTTTCTTTGACTTCATTGGCATCTAATATGCCATTGTGATTTGTGTCAGCACCTTTTTCAGTGAGTGTGCCCGCATGCCAACATAGGTCATTCCCTAAGACTAATGCTGTGTCTCTTGTTAAGATTTTTGCCTCTCCTTGGCTACTGTCTTTGTTGTCACCACAGGCAGTTAATACTAATGTGGCATTCAGCATTATGAGTGATAAGTATTTCTTTTCCATGATATTCTTTGCATGATTAAAATATCGCCATGGTAAAAATAATAGGCTACAGTTGTGTGACTTAAATTATGAAATTTAAATTATATTTATGGAATATAAGGAATAATTTTAATCTTTATGGGTGATACTGTAGGCTTTTTAGATGCATTATATGGGGATTAGATTTAAGTTATTGGTCTTAGATTCAAAATTTGCGGCAAGTCATTACTTGATGTTGAAGTCATAATAAAAGGTGAATACGTTTGAATATACTTCTACAAACTTTGTCATTTCAAGAATTGCTGACCATTATGCTGTCTGCATTAGGGTGCGGGCTTTTAATTGGATTAGAGCGTGAACGTAATAAAAATAATAATCCTGAACAAAGTTTCGCAGGTTTGAGATCGTTTACGATTACTGCATTATTGGGAGCATTGAGTTTTCTGTTACATCTATATATTGGTGTAATCGGTGCAATAACAATGTGTTTATTTGGACTTTATGGTTTATCACAACAAAAAAAGGATATTGGTTCTACAACTGAACTTGCTTTTTTTATGACCTATATTATTGGTGCAGTTTGTGTGTGGAATATTCCGCTTGCAGCGAGTATGGCTGTTTTATTAACAATCATTTTGATGGGGAAAAAGTCTTTACATCATTTTGCAGGGGAAACAATTCAAAGCTATGAGCTAAGAGATGGATTATTTTTGCTCGCGTTGATTTTGATTGCTTTACCCATTATGCCAAATACTCCGTTATGGGGAGCGGTTTTAAATCCCTATGTCATTTTAAAGTTATTAATTTTAATATTGCTTGTTCAGTCAATGGCTCATGTGGCAAAACGCCTTTTATCGAATGATAAAGCCGTTCTTTTATCTGCTTTAGCTTCGGGTTTTGTATCCAGTACAGCAACAATTGCCAGTTTGGGTGTACAAGTCAGATCAGAACAAGCCAATGTGAAATTAAATGCGGGAGCTGCATTAATCTCCTGTGTAGCGACATTATTACAATTACTTTTGATTGTTTTGGGTGTCAGTATTGAGTGGTTTAAACTCCTCCTTATTCCTTGTCTTGCTGGCATTATTATTTTATGTCTTGCTGCTGGTTTATTAATTTTTAGATCGCCACAACCCAAACAGCAATTAGTGACTCAAGCAAAAGATAGTCGAATGTTTAGTATTAAAGAAGCTGTGATTATTGCAGTGAGCCTTACTGTTATACAAGCAGGTATATATGGCGCAACGCTGTTATTGGGTGATAAAGGGCTTATTTTAGGCACATTTTTGGCATCATTATTTGAAGTCCATGCAGCAATGGCAGGCGTTGTTATGCAAGGAGATACGCATAATCAGACGCTTATTTATGCAATGATTATTGGTTTGAGTGCCCACAGTTTATCTAAGAGTATTAATGCCTTTATAACAGGTGGATGGAAGTTCTTTATTTATTTTGCACCCAGTCAAATTTTACATATTTTGGTAATGATTTTTCTTTTATTCCTTGGAGTGTAAAACCTAATGTTCAGGGCATAGGTATCTACACGGGGATGTTTAGATAACTATGCTTAAGACTAGAGGTGGCAATATTTTTATTTAATAAATACCTATAAGTAGTTTCCCCTATACATCTATAAATAAATACTCATTTAAATAAGTAAGAATAAATAGCACGATGCTGATTTTAAATTATTCAGCTCAGTGTTTTTGCACATAACAACAAGGAATCATCCCAATATTTTCTGAGCACTTTTCGAGGTGTAATGCATTAAATCACGCACATATTGTCATCAAACAGTCAATGAGTCGTAGGGACCGCAGGGAATGCAGACGATATGGTCGGTATTTTTGCTCAAGCATTATAAGGAAATATTATGCAAAAAAAAGCGCAGCTGCCTGTAAATCAGGTTTCGGGAATTGCTGTTGATCGAATACATGTAAATCAATATTCAGGTGGTATTGTGGGTCCTAGTGTACAAATGCTGGGCCCACTCAAAGATGGTGGAACTTTGATCACAGGTACGCCACCTGGGTGCTGGGGGCCAATGATTACGCCTGCATTTCAGGGCGGTCATGAGGTGACTTTACCTGTTGCGGTTGAAGGTGCAGAGGTAGGAGATGCTGTTGCACTGATAATAAAAAAAATGACGGTAACATCTCTAGCGACTTCTTCTGGTGTGATGCGGTTCGTAGAAGGGCGTTACCATGGCGATCCTTTTGTAGCTAAATTTTGTGCTCAATGTGGTACAGAACAACCTGCAAGTTATGTGCAAGGTATAGGCGAGGATGCCATTCACTGCAAACAATGTGCAGCTGAAGTCAGCGCATTTCAATTTTCACATGGCTATGTGATTGTGTTTGATCAAGATCATCAACTGAGCCTTACGGTTGATCAAAGTATTGCGAATCGACTGGCAGGACAGGCCGAGCAGATTGCTGCACTACCCGAACATGCTGCTCAACACTCTATTTTATCGTTAGCACGAGCGGATATGCCGGGTGTTGCTGCTCATATGCGTCCCTTCCTAGGCAACATTGGTACAACCCCAGCACGTGATTTACCAGATTCACATAATTGCCATGATTTTGGACAGTATTTAATTGATGCTCCACATCGCTACGCTATGACTGAGGCTGAATTAATTGCAGCTAAAACAGATGGACATATGGATACCAATTCGGTACGTGCTGGCAGTATTTTAATTTGTCCAGTCAAGATAGCGGGTGCTGGGGTTTATATGGGCGATATGCATGCACAACAAGGCAATGGGGAAATTGCGGGACATGCAACTGATGTTTCAGGGGAAACAGAGCTTGAGGTCAGAGTAATTAAGGGCTTAACCCTTGATGGCCCCATTTTGTTACAGCGATTGGATGATTTACCGCCGATGGCAAGACCATTTAGTACGGAGCAAAAACAATATATAGATGCTTTGGCTAATCACTGGGGACAAAGCCAAGTGGAAGAAAGCGCCCCGATTACATTTATTGGTTCGGGAAAAAATTTGAATGATGCAACAGAAAATGCGTTGCAACGTGCAGCCAAGACAACAGGGTTGGCTTATAACGAAATTTTAAACCGCTGCACAATTACAGGTTCCATTGATATTAGTCGATTGCCCGGTACGGTCCGTGCCACCTTTTTATGCCCAATGCCTATTTTAGAGCAATTAGGTATCGCTGATTTAGTCCGTCAACACTATCAGCTTGAATCAACCACAAGGAAAGAGGTTTAAATATGAATAGTAATGCAAAATTACGTTGGGGTGATTTATATCCTGAGTTAGGGACTGCACCAATTCCAACTGATCCCTGTATTTCACCTGAAGTCTATGATGAAGAAGTAGAGAAGGTTTTTAGTAAAGTTTGGCTTAAAGTCGGGCGAGTAGATGAAATTGCTAAACCTGGTGATTACAAAGTTAAACGTCTCGATTTTGCCAAAACCTCAGTGATTTTGATGCATGGTAAAGATGGGCAGATTCGAGGTTTTCATAATATTTGTTCACATCGTGGCAATAAGGTCGTTGTGGAAACTGGCAATGAAACTTTTGGTTCTAGTAAAGCTGCTGTGGTGACCTGTCGTTTTCATGGTTGGGTTTATGACGCAAAGGGTGATTTGGTCAATGTTCCAGAACAAGACAAATTTATGCCATGTTTTGCGAAAGAAGAAAATGGATTAACCAAAATCCGTACCGAAGTTTGGGAAGGTTTTATCTTTGTCAATCTTGATGCACAGGGAACACAGAGCCTGACTGAGTTTTTAGCTGGGATTGGACAGCATTTGGGCGGATATCCGTTTGGTGAGATGCAAGAGTGTTTTGCTTATAACACCATACTTGAATGCAATTGGAAAGTTGCCCATGACGCTTTTGCTGAAGCCTACCATGTTGCTACGATTCATGCAGGGTCATTTCCCAATGTATTTGCTTCAGGTTTGCAAGAAGTCCAATTGTTTGGAGATCACCGTACATGTGCAGTCTGCTTAACTAAAAATGCCAATCCTAAACCAGCAGCACAGTTATCAGGTGAAATTACAGGGGCATCTTTGGTTAATCACTACCAACGTCAGCAGCTACCTACTTCTGTAAATCCTCATGATCGTGATGACTTCTCTTTTGAGCTGTCTGTGATTTTCCCTAATATTTTGGTGCATGTAACTGAAGGGGTTTGGTTTACTCACCAATTTTGGCCGATCAGTCACAATCAAACACGTTGGGAAGGGCGTTATTACTTGCCTAAGGCAACTCGTTATTCTGAACGATGGGCACAAGAGTTTGCACAGGTGTTACAACGCAATGCTTGGCTAGAAGATACCGCAACAATGGAAGATACGCAGGCTGCCTTAGAGTCTAAAGCGAAAAAAGTCATGCACTTACAGGACGAAGAAATTTTAATTCGCCATGGTTACCACGTGCTTGAACAATATCTTAATCGTGCTTAAGGAGAAGCAGATGACTCAACTAATTTCACAATTACCTGCTGATTTTAAAGCGCTTGAGCCTTTGCTTACTACATGGGCTTTGGGTACGGCTAAACAACGTCATATGCAGAGACTCAATTCGAGTTCAGAGCAGTTAGCGCAGTTTTACAATGCAATTTTGCCCGAGATGCGCAACATTTTGGCCTTGCTTGATCAATACCCTCTAGGACAGTTGCCAGAGGAACTTTATCCGCTGTACTGGCTGAGTCTTAGTTTCGCTGAAGTTGCTCCACATATTGAGCTGTATAAGGGTTCGGTTGGTGTGCCATTTGCTTTTGAAGAAACACGTTTTATCTATGAAAGCGGTGATGTAATTAACATTTAAACCATCTACCACGTACATAGAATTGGTACAGCAGATATGTACCGATGCACAGCATTAGATGGATAGGGAATGAGGATGGAACAGCTTTATCTAGAACAAAGATTAGCGTTACTTGAGGCCAGTGAAGCAATTCGTAATTTGGTTGGGCGTTATGCCACAGCTGCGGATCAACGGAATGATCCAGTGTTGATGCAAGCACTATTTCATCCTCATGCACAGTGGTGTGCCAATGGTTTCGGCAGTTTACAAGGACGTGACCAGATTGTTGCTGGTCTTGCTGAAATTGCACAACAACAGATTGTGTGGAGTCTACATATTATGGCGCAGCCAGATATTCAGATTGCACTAGACGCTAAAACAGCTGAGGCACGTTGGATGTTGTGGGAATTGTCTACGCAGGCTGTGGCAAATCGCCCACAGGCAGCGCTAAAAGATTTTTGTTTGGGTGGTTTTTATCAATGCCAATTGAGCCCAGACCAACACGGTGTTTGGAAATTTGATCGGGTCGAATTGAATCTGACCCTTCATCATCATTATGTCACGGGCTTTGGTCGCACTTTAGCTGACTAGCATTGTCAGCAGCTCAAGTGACAGCGACTTCATTGTTCACACATGGTTGAGTACAACAGAAAGGGATAGCACAATGAAAAAAATTGCAATTATTGGGGGTGGACAAGCAGGTCTACTCATGGCTTTTGCACTGATGGAACAACAGTACGATGTAAATTTATATATTGATCGCCAAGCAGAAGAACTTCTACATGGCCGTATGATGAGCACCACGATGTTTTTTGCTGATACTTTGGCTTTTGAGCGTAAGTTGGGGCTTAATTTCTGGGAGTCCAAGGCTCAATATGGCGAGGCGATTCATGTTGATTTTCGTGATCCTCAAGGCAATATTATGTTGCCTATCACGGGGTTTTTGCACAATAACCATGGCATTGCTATGGACCAGCGCAGCAAATACCATCGTTGGTTAGAAGAATATAGCCAACGTGGTGGCAAACTCATTTTACAAAATGTCTCTCCCGAAGATTTAGCACAGATTGCTAAAACACATGATCTCACCTTATTAGCAGCTGGCAAAGGCAATATTACCCGTCTCTTTCAGCGTAATGAGGTGCGTTCAGTTCATCTGACTCCACCACGTAAGCTTGCGGCAGCTTTGGTGGTGGGGGATGATCTTTGTGGACCAAATAGTTGGGCAGGTCAGCCTAAACAAACTTTACATTTTAATTTTATCGCAGGTGCTGGTGAGTATTTTAGTATGCCTTTTTATAGCCATACGCATGGGGCCTGTCGCAGCTTTTTATTTGAATGTATTGAGCATGGGCCAATGGATGTGTTTGACCATGTCAGTGACGGGGAGCAAATGCTCGCAGCCATGAAAAAGGCTGTCAGCATAGTCACGCCAGATCAGAGTTTCCGCATGGTGGATAACATGGAGTTGAGTGATCCCAATGCTTGGTTAAAGGGAGCATTTTGTCCAGAAGTCCGTGACCCAGTTGTTGAACTTGCTGATGGCGGTTTGGTTTGGGGCATTGGGGATACCGTTATGGTCAATGACCCGATTGCAGGGCAAGGCGCAAATAATGCAACACGTATGGTGGAGCATTATTTACAGGCCATTTTAACGCATCAAGGTGACACATACAGCAAAGAATGGATGCAAGAAGTTTTTGAACAATTCTGGCAACAGTCCGGGCGTTATACTACTGAGTTCACCAATATGTTACTCAATCCACCGAGTGAGAGTTTATTACAGGTGCTTGGTGCGGCTGCGCAAAAGCAAGTAATTGCTGATGATTTTATGGGCAATTTCAACCACCCTCAAGGTTTCTGGCCAGCAGTTGCTGGTGCAGAGGGTGCAGCCAGTTATTTAGCGAGACAGGAGTTTCAAGATGCTGTTGCCTGACACACTCTGGCAGGAGGTCAATCTTGCTGAAGCCAAATCGTTACGCCAAGCTTTTGGTGGTTTTGCAACTGGAGTTGCAATCGTGACATGTTTTGATGCACAGGGACAGGCGGTTGGGCTGACCATTAACTCTTTTAGCTCGGTATCGCTACAACCCGCTTTGGTGTTGTGGAGCTTAGTGAATCAGTCACCAAGTCGTGTGCATTTTGAACAAGCAGAATACTTTGCCATTAATATATTGAGTGCGCATCAACAAGATGTGTGCTTGCAGTTTGCTCGACCAAGTGAGAATAAATTTCAACATGGTCAGTGGTTAATCCAAGGCAGTAAAGCCCCCGTGTTAGAAGACTGTGTGGTGCAATTTATCTGTCGTAAACAGCAACAGTTACAGGCAGGGGATCATCAAGTATTCATTGCTGAAATTGAACACTGCCGATTGAGTACACAACAGCCCTTATTGTTTTGTCAGGGGCAGTTTAATGCCTGGCCACTGACTTATTCGGAGGCTTCATGAATCAGTTTTCATTCGAGTTGCAGGATAAAGTGATTTTGATCAGTGGTGCTGCAACTTATATGGGGCAAGTGTTTGCACAATATTTAGTTGAACAAGGTGCTCAAGTCATTATTGCCGATCTTCATCATGAGCAAGGTCAAGCTGTTGCTGAAAAAGTGGGTGCACAGTTTATTGCTTTAGATCTTAGGGATGATGGATCGATCCAGCAATTAGCAGCAGGCTTAGAACGACTGGATATTTTAATCAATTTAGCTTGTTTATATGCAGATCATGGCGCTGATTCAAGCCGACAAGATTGGTTAGATACGTTTAATGTCAATGTATTTGGTCATGCTGCTTTATCACAGGCTTGTCGACCACTACTGCAGCACAGTCATGATGGTGCAATTATACATATTAGTAGTATCAGCGCTGGAATTGCACAAAAGCAGCGCTGGGTTTATCCCGCCTCTAAAGCCACATTAGAACAGTTGACGCGCAATATGGCTTTAGATTTTGCTACAGATTCAATTCGTGTACATGCTTTGTCTTTAGGTTGGACATGGTCTGCGCCCATGCAGGCATTGTCTGGTAATGATAGAGCCAAGACTGACCGTATTGCAGGACGATTTCATTTACGAGGTCGGATTAATGATGCAGAAGAGGTTGCTCAAGCGCTCAGTTTATTGTGTAGTCCACGAGCAAAACTGTTGACTGGTAGTGTTGTACATGCGGATGGGGGATATCACATTTTGGGTCCCGAAGCGACAGACTCACCTATTGAGGAGTTCAGCCAATGAATAGTCCATTAAATATCATTACAGAGACTTATTTGTGTCAAGTTGAGGATGTACAGCCTTCATCTGGATTGCAGGTTAATATTGTGGGTTATCCAACGCTTGCTGTTTTTCATCTTGAGGATGGCCGTTTTTTTGTTACAGATGATACCTGTACCCATGGTGATGCTTCTTTGGCTGATGGCGAGGTAGAGGGTTGTGAAGTGGAATGTCCATTTCATGCTGGTGCATTCGATATTATTACTGGTGAACCTTGTGGAGCGCCGTGTAGCATTGCCTTAAAAACGTATTCTTGTGTTGTCCATCATGGTCAAGTGTTTTTGGTGGAGTAGACGTGATGCATCAGATTACTTTACAAGAGCAAGATTCTGACACAACGTTTTTTTGTGCCAATGATGATGTGTTGTTACGGGCAGGATTAAGACAAGGTTTGGCCTTGCCTTATGAATGCAATGCAGGCGGATGTGGTACTTGTAAGTTTGAATTGCTCGAAGGTGATGTTGATATATTGTGGGCGGATGCACCTGGTTTAAGTGAGCGTGATAAACGTAAAGGACGATTATTGGCTTGCCAATGTCGCCCTAAGTCTGACTGTAAAATTAAATTACGATTAGATCCACAGTGCTTGCCTAAAATTAAAGCCCAAAGACAATCAGTCAAGCTTATTACAACACGTGCCATTACTCATGATATTTTAGAAATTCATTTACAAGCACAACAAGCTGCTGAGTTCTTACCTGGGCAGTATGCTTTATTGATGATAAATGGTCAGATACAACGCGCCTATTCCATGGCCAATTTACCTAATGCAGCAGGAGATTGGGTTTTTCAGATTCGTAAGGTGCCTCAAGGGCAAATGACAACTGTGCTGTTTGATGAAAATGCGCTAAAACATGCGGTACTGCAGCTCGATGGTCCTTATGGAACTGCACACTTGCAGCAGAAAAACCGTCCTATTGTTTGTGTCGCAGGTGGCTCAGGTTTAGCTCCTATGCTTTCCATTGCACGCGGTGTTGCTATGGACCCTTTATTGCAACAACAACCTGTTTGGTTCTTCCATGGTGGCCGTGAACAACGCGATTTGTTGAGCCAAGAGCAATTGCAACAATGGACAGGCTTAGGTCAACGGTTACACTATATTGCAGCGAGTTCCAATCAACACATTCCTAATGTCTACCATGGATATATTCATGATGTATTAGAACAGCAGTTAGGTGAGCAACTTAAAGATTGTGAAATATACTGTGCTGGTCCACCACCTATGGTGCAGTCAATTGAACGCCTAACTCATCAATTAGGTATTGATCAAACAAGTGTGCATTTTGATCGCTTTTTTTAGTACGTCACTTATACAGCTCGCGGTCTATACTGCGGGCTGTAGGCGTGTTCCTCTACAATTGAGTACAAGGTTAACCAGCTGTGCAACCGATTCAATTTCTAATTTCTGGCGAATATGTGCACGATGAATTTCTACGGTTTTATGGCTAATTTGGAGTTGCTGTGCGATTTGCTTACTGGCAAGTCCATCAACCAATAGTTCCACAATTTCACGTTCACGTGGAGAGAGGCTATTGAGTTTTTGTAAATTACATTTGAGTTGTCGCTGTTTTTTAAAATCAATTTCAGCTTGTTGTAAACAGATTTGGATTTGATTCAACATGTGTTGTGGGTTGAAGGGTTTTTCCAAAAAATCAAATGCACCCTGCCGCATAGCAGTTACTGACATTGGAATATCGCCGTGGCCAGTCATAAAAATAATGGGAATATAAATACCTTGTTCTAATAATTGGGCCTGTAATTGTAGGCCACTCATTCCTCGCATCCGTATATCTAAAATAAGACAAGCTGGTGTTTCTGGACGAGAATAGGAAAGAAATTCATGCGCACTGTTAAAGCTTTTAACTTGTAACTGTACACTGCCTAAGAGCCAAGTTAATGAGTCACATACATCTTGGTCATCATCAATGACATAAACAATTGGTTCAATTAATTCGTTATGCATTATTCACGTCCTTGTGCTTTTAAAGAAATGTTAAAAATGGCGCCAGGTGTTCCTTCACAGACCCATAAATAACCTTGGTGATTTTCAATGATACTGCGGGAGAGGGTAAGGCCAATCCCCATACTGTCTATTTTACTCGAATAAAAAGATTCAAAAAGTTGTTCAGGATTTTGGCCATTTAAACCTGGACCATTATCAGCAATACTCATTCGAGCGAGGTCTTGGTGTTGCCAAGTTCGAATATAAACTTCACCATTTTCAGTATGATGTTGAAGAGCATCTACGGCATTGAAAACTAAATTAATAACAACCTGACTAAATAAGGTTTCATCTGCATAAATATAAATAGGCGTTGGTGACAATTCATAATAAATTTTAGTTTTGCCTTGTTCTGCCTTAAGTTCAATTAATGGCGCAATAAGATGAATCAATTGATTGAGCTGTAATATCTTAAAGTTGGCTTCGCCCTTTTTTAAAAACTGTCGCATGCTACGAATAATATTACTTACGCGTTGTACCTGTTCAAGTGCAGCATTCAAGGCATCTAAGGTCTCTGTATTATTTGCCAGTCCATTTTGTATGCGTAAAATGCTACCAGTAATATAGTTTGTCAGTGCTGCTAGAGGTTGGTTAAGTTCATGGGCTAATGCTGTTGATAACTCTCCCATCGTTTTACAACGTGACATGTGCCCTAATTGTTTTTCACGTGTACGTACCATATTTTCTGCTTCGATACGCTCAGTAATATCTCGATAATTAATTAAAAAGCCTTGAATATTAGGGTCAAGTAATAGGTTTTTACAGCTCGCTTCATGATTACGCCATTGACCACTATGATGTAAAAAACGATAGTTTAAATGCTGAGTTTGTTCTTGCGGATGAAACAATTCTCGATATAAAAATTGTCGTACCTGGGCACGGTCTTCAGGATGAATTAAATGAAGTATATTTTTCTTTAACGCAAGGCGGTTACGATAACCTGTGATTTTTTCAAGCGAGGGGCTCGCATACAAGAGTTTGGCTTGAGTATCTAAAATAGCAATTCCATCTGCTGAGCTTTCTAATAAGCATTTAAAATATTCATCTTTCGATTGTAATGCATATTGATATTGTTTGATTTCACTGATATCTCGAACCAAAGCTAAGACTTTGGCTTGCTGATCTATATAGATGATTTTTAAACACACCTCAGCGGGGATTTGTTTTCCAGTTGTAGATTGTAAGATCCATTCAAATTTAATCACACCACTGCGCGCAGTTTGACGGATTCTACTCATAGCATGGGGGAAATTAAATCCTTGGCTATGCGCACTAATATCTTCAACCCCCATAGTTAATAACTGAGAGCGTGTAAACCCCGTAAGCTGTTCTGCTGCTTGATTGGCATCCATAATTTTAGCGCTATCGACATCATGTATAAAAATGGCATCGCCAGCCTTGTCAAAAATGGTTTGATAATAATTTTGGTTGTTCATGACTCACCCTGAATCATTTTAAAGGAAACAGCGTCCTGCTGTGTGGGGCAATAAGATCGTAAGAGAGTGAAAAGATTAGTTTGATAGTGCTGTAATTCCACTGAATTTGCAACGTAACTTTTGACATTTAAATATGATCTGAGACTCAAATTTTAATGGTTACCAATAGACTTTAAAATATGTGTTTGTTTTCAAAATCATGAGTGTTGAATGTTATTTATTGGTGGGAAGAAATTAATAATTTTGAGTTTGAGCCATGATCTGTTATGTATGAATCATAATTAAAATGGAAAGTAACAAATGCAGGTGAAATTTAAATTAGGATTAGTTGCATTATTATCTAGTGTTGGGCAATGGGTTTATGCTACCCCATGTGAGGATGTTAATTTTACCAATTCAATTTTAAAACAAGCTCACTTGACTAGCCCTCAAGGACATCTTGCAGATTGTAAGGTGCTCCCACAACAACAAGATCAGGCCTTGATTGTTTATCAGCAGGGGGAACTTGATATTAATGAAGATTCTGAACATGCGCAAAGTTATCAGCTACATTTACTGACTGCCGATATTCAACAACAGAAACTACTTGATCATTATATAGATCCCAATAGCTATACCTCTGATGCAATGATGCTGCAAGATATAAGGATTGATACCGCAGCGTATCAGTTACACCCAAAATTAAGAGCAATTGGATTAAGAATTAATTTCGCTAATTCATCTTCAGTTAATCCTTATTCCTACAATATATTGAATTTATATGATTTGAAAAATCATCGGAAAATTTTAAATAATCTGAGAGTAGGATTAGATCAAGGTGAGAATGATGGACGTTGTAATGCCGATAATCACAGTAGAAGTAGTGTCCTCATTGTATTAAACACTCAACATCAAGGCATGTTCGATTTAAGAGTAAATAGCAAAGAACGAAATGAAAGTTATCGTTGGGTTAATGATGATTGTAAACAGACAGGCCATATAGAAAACAAACGAAGTCATGTCCTAATATATAATGGCCAACGCTATAATATACCGAGGTATTTAACAGAGTATGAACCTTAATGATGGTTTAAATCACTTCTTCAGCACAGCTTTGCAAATGGAAAGGCTTCTCTACTTATAAAAACAATAAATTGATTGGTTTTAGCTATGGTATTTTGGCTAAGGTCTAATTTTTTCAACTCGTTATTATTCTAAAACCCATTGCGTATGGCGTTATACTGTGCGCCCAGAAGATGATGTATTTCATCAAGGTTTGGTATTGTAGGTAGGGTTTAATGGACGCAGAGAAGTCACAACATGATTTAGCACAGGCACCACCAGAGTTACATAAGGGATTAAATAACCGACATATTCAGCTCATTGCTCTCGGTGGAGCAATTGGTTCAGGTTTATTTATGGGTTCAGGTAAAACAATTCATTTATCTGGCTCATCAATTATCTTGACCTATATGGTTGTTGGCTTCTTTATGTTCCTCATGATGAGAGCAATTGGTGAATTATTATTATCAAACAGCAGTTATAACTCATTTGTAGATTTTACCAGTGAGTATTTAGGGGATTGGGCAGGTTTTTTCCTGGGATGGAGTTATTGGCTCTGTTGGGTAATTAGCTGTATTGGCGATGTCGTTGTGATTGGTGGGTATATTCAGTTTTGGTTCCCTGATTTGAGTTTATGGATTCCTGCTGTTTGTTCTCTGCTGTTTTTGGTTTGTGTAAACTTATTTTCTGTGAAGAACTTTGGTGAAGTAGAATTTTGGTTTGCTGTAATCAAGGTGTTAGCGATTTTAGTATTGATCGTGGTTGGATTTAGTATGATCTTTACTGGTTTTACTTCACCAAACGGAGTAACAGCGTCACTTTCACACATTGTAGAACAAGGAACAATTTTCCCTAATGGTGCGTTTGGGTTCATTGCTGGCTTCCAAATCGCAATTTTTTCATTTATGGGGGTTGAGTTATTAGGGATTACAGCAGGTGAGACCAAAGATCCTGAGAAGAACTTACCAAAAGCGATTAACTCCATCCCATTACGTATTATGTTGTTTTACATATTATCGTTGATTTGTATTATCTCAATTACTTCATGGCAATATGTTTCTCCAGATAAAAGCCCATTTGTTGAGGTATTCACTTTGGCAGGTATTCATATTGCTGCCGCACTCATGAATTTTGTGGTGTTAACCTCAGCTTTATCTGCGGTCAATAGCGGGATTTTTAGTACTAGTCGAATGCTATTTGGCTTAGCTTGTCAAAAGGATGCCCCACATGTATTTGAGAAGCTGAATACCAAAAAAATTCCTTTTTCTAGTCTATTTTTCTCCGCAATAGGAATGTTGATTGGTGTTTTACTCTTAGTCATTATTCCAAGTGTAATGCAGCTCTATACGCTACTTTCTACGCTATGCGCGATTTTGATTTTGTTCGTTTGGGGACTCATGGTATGCGCATATTTGTCCTATCGTAAGAAACGTCCAGATTTGCATGAAAGCTCTAAATATAAAATGCCCGCTGGTATTACACTGTCTTATGCATGTTTAGTATTTTTTGGCTTTGCCTTAGTTGCATTATTATTTGAAGAAGATACTCGAATTGGTATGTATATCGCTCCATTCTGGTTTTTATGGTTGGTAGTTGCATTTAAATATCGCGATCAAATTCTTGCTTATTTTAGAAAGAAATTTAATTAACATTTCGCCATAACTAAATTAACAAATGATATACAGCCCTATAGTGGGCTGTTATCATATTGGACAAACTAAAAAATGAGCTGTTGTACTGAAAGGGCATTTAAATGAGTGAAGAAAAAATATCCGGTGGTGTACAGTCACTGGAGGTTGGATTGTCTGTATTAAATGCTTTGTTGGAACATAATCAGCCTATTATTTTAAAGCAATTGTCTGAAAAACTTGCGATGCATCCTGCTAAAGTCCACCGTTATTTGGTGAGTTTAATTCGTATGAATTATGCGCAGCAACTTGATGATGGACAGTATGCCCTAGGTGATCAAGCATGGCGTTTAGGACTCAGTTGTATTCAACATACTGATCGATTGCAATTGGTACAACATCTTATTTATGCATTACAAGCACAGGTGGGTTGTGGTATTCAAATTTGTAAATGGTCACCTCAAGGTCCTGTGGTTATTCAGTCTCTTGAGTCAAATCAAGCCATTTCAATTGTGACTAAAGTTGGATCGGTAATGCCTTTGCTCAATTCAGCTGCAGGCCGTTTATTTGCTTCTTATATGCCTGAAACCATGATTAAGCCAATGATGCAAACGGAATGGCAACAAGAAAGTCCCTATGCTCGCACAATTGTTCCTGCAAATTGGGACGATTTTTTGATTATGAAACAGAAGATTATTGCTGAAAAACAATCTGTAGTGAAAGGTGATTTATTGGTGGGAATCAATGCAGTCGGTTTCCCAATTTTTAATAGTCACCAAGGAATAGAATATTGTTTAACTGCATTGGACAATGAAAGCTATTTAGCACTGGAGAATGACTGTGATAAGTTGAAATTATTACAGTTAGGTGTACAGAGTATTAATCAGTTTTTATTAAATCATTGAGGATGTTTGGCTTGATAGTGTTCCACATGAAACCTAGAGTATTGTGGTGACATCTTAAAATACAGCAAATGCTGATGTTTTAAAAAAACTTCTGAATAACATATCACTTTGGAATTGCTGCTAATTTTATAAGTTACTTTGTTTTCTATGAATTTTTCTGATTAAGTGACAAGCATTATTCATACTTATTCCAATTTGGATTCAAACTTAAGTCTCAAACTGTATCGCAATGATCAAATAGTATGTGACTAATCTCATTTGTTATTATCTTAAACCCTGAAGTGATTTTAAAAGCAAGCGGATTCAATTCCTTTGTGTGTCTGATGAACAAAGAAAACATGAGTAGAGAAAATATGGTCAACTCACCTCAACCAGTTGGTTACCGTGCTTGGTTGGCAGTGATATCTGTGGCGCTAGCAATTTTTGCAGTTGTGAGTGCGGAAATATTACCTATTGGTTTGCTGACACCTATTGCACATAGTTTAGATCAATCCGTTGGGCAGAGTAGTTTAATTATTTCATTGCCTTCATGGATTGCTGCAATTACTGCCCCTTGTGTTGTGCTCTTTTTTAACCGCATTAATCGGCGTGGTTTATTATTATTTTTTATGCTGTTGTTACTCGGCTCAAATTTAATGGCTGCATGGGTAACTCATTTTCATTGGTTGTTATTTGCTCGTATATTGTTTGGTATCTCAATGGGCGGAATTTGGTGTATGGCTGGTAGTCTAGCCATTCGTTTAGTTCCCTTACATGCAGTGGGTTTAGCAACTTCAATTATTTTTAGTGGTATTGCTGCTGCTTCTGTACTTGGTGTTCCCTTGGGTGTTTATTTAGGCGACCTATGGGGCTGGCGTTTTGCATTTATTTGTATTGCCGTTATGGTGGCGATTGTATTTTTGATGTTGTACTGGTCATTACCATCTTTAGCAACTGATCCTACTACACATTGGTCTTCTAGCTTAAGAGTGCTTAAACAAAAGAATATTTTATTTGGTTTAGCGATTACTGTTTTTATGGTTATGGCTCAGTTCTCTGCGTATACGTTTATTCGACCATTACTGCAATCCGTATCTCAATTTTCAGATCAACATATTAGTACATTACTTTTAGTTTATGGCTTCTTTGGCATATTAGGTAATTTCACCGCAGGTTATTTTGCCCAGAAATATTTGTGGCAAACATTATGTACAATCTCAGTATTTACTGGCCTCTCTTTGTTGTTATTTGCTGCCTATGGAAACTCTCAGTCTATTAGCATTGTACTGTTATTGGTTTGGGGGATGGCATATGGTGGTGTGTCCGTATCATTAATGACATGGATGATGCGTGCTGCGCCTAAACAAGTTGAAATCGCATCAGCCTTTAATATATCAATGTTTAATTTATCAATTGGCTTGGGAGCATTTACAGGTGGGTTTATTGTTGATCATATGGGGCTACAGCAAAACTTAATGAGTGCTGCTATATTGAGTGCAATCGCTGCATGTATTATTGCTTTATGTGTCAAGACAAGAAATCAGCCACATATTTGACTTGATGTTGAAGATTGTGAAATAGAGTATAGATGATTGGTGTAAGCTTTTGCTGACACAGAATAGGGATTTTAGCTGCTATACAGATTTTTCACATTTACATATTATGAACACATAGAGAACAGGATGTTCCAAAACATAAAACAACAATGATAAGTTCAGCACCAGGATAGTGAGGGATGACAGGAGTTGACCCTAAGACTGAATATGAAAAAGCCTGACAGGATGTCAGGCTTTTTTAATTTAGAGCTAACGCCAAGGTTGATGAGTTATTTACCTCAAAAGGATTGGACTCTAGGATGTATTGCAGTCCGAAATGTAGATATAGATAAGATTTGGCAGTTGGTGGATAACCATATCGTGATTGATATATATCCCTAATCTATGAGGCTTATAATGATGAGTTTGGAATAAATATGCCTAAATACTCTACTTAGTATTTAGGCATGGTATGGTTATTCACTAGATATCAGTATTTAATACGCCACGACGGATTTGATCACGTTCAATCGATTCAAAAAGCGCTTTAAAATTACCTTCACCAAAACCATCATCATCTTTACGTTGAATAAATTCAAAAAATACAGGACCAATCATATTTTCAGAAAAAATTTGCAACAGTAATTTTTTTTGTCCATCTTTGGTTTGTCCATCAAGCAAAATACCACGTTTTTGTAATTCTGCAGTTGGTTCACCATGCTCTGGTAGGCGTTCCTCTAACATTTCATAATATGTATTGGGTGGGGCAGTCATAAACTTAAGATCTAGACTTTTTAATTTGTCCCATGTTGCTAATAAATCATCAGTAATAAAGGCAATATGTTGGATACCTTCACCGTTGAAGTCTGTGAGGAATTCAGCAATTTGACCGTTGCCTTTATCTGAATCTTCATTAAGAGGAATGCGAATAAGACCATCTGGAGCAGTCAGTGCTTTGGAGGTTAAACCTGTATATTCACCTTTAATGTCGAAATAGCGAATTTCACGGAAATTAAAGATTTTCTCGTAGAAGTTTGACCAGTATTCCATTCGACCTTTGTAAACATTATGAGTGAGATGATCAATTTCGTTTAGGCCTACACCGACAGGATGACGGTCAACATCATTAAAGAAAATAAAGTCATTTTCATAAATATCACGGTCAACTAAAAAAATCGGCATTCCACCAATACCTTTAATTGCTGGGATATTAAGTTCCATAGGACCAACTTTAGAGTGGATTGGTTCTGCACCTAGCTGAATGGCTCGATCAAATGCCTTTGCTGCATCAAGTGTTTTAAACCCCATTGCGCAAGCCGAAGGCCCATGTTCTTGAAAGAAGAAAGAGGCATACGATTCAGGTTGATAATTCAAAATGATATTAATATTACCTTGTCGCCATAAATGTGCATTTTTAGATTTATGTTGAGCTACCTTGGTAAAACCAATCGTTTTAAAGATCTGATCAAGTTCGCCATCTTTAGACACAAACTCAATAAATGCAAATCCGCACAGTTCTAAAGGGTTCTCTAAAATATCCATTTATATTTTTCCTATCAGTTGGTTATTGCCTCTCGGCGCACCTAATATGTGAAGTCCACTTTTTGTATACTTGAGCATCACATGTGTAATGTAATTCCGTCGCTCTAAGCTGTTTTATGGTATTAGGACTATGCATATTAAGCTGTTGAATAAAGCTTACTAAAAACCATTTTGTTATGCAATACATAATTAAATTACATAATTCATAATTTTATTTGTGATCTTCTAAGTATAAAAAAGCCTCTGTAATATAGAGAACAAAGGCTTTATTTATATGTAAGGCGTATCGTATGGTTTTGCTTCTAATCTAAAATAATATTATTTGAGATACTCTTTTGCCGTTTTTTAATAAAGTAAGCGGCTGTTAAACAGAGAACCCAAGCAGGTAACATCCATACTGCAATTTGCATGTCTGGACTGATTGCCATGACACATAAGATTGCCAACATAAAGACGATACACAAATAATTACTCAGTGGATAAGCAAAACTGGCAAATTTTAATGCTCGTCCTTGTTGTTGCATATGTTGACGAAACTTAAGGTGAGTTAATGAAATCATCACCCAGTTAATTACAATCGCAGCAACAACCAACATCATTAATAGGCCAAAGGCTTTTTCAGGGAAGATGTAATTAATCACGACACAGATTGCACTGGCAAGAGCTGAAACCAGTACAGCATTGGTTGGGATGCCTCGTTGATTAATACGTGCTAAAGCTTTCGGTGCATTACCTTGTTGAGCCAAACTCAACAACATACGGCTGGTACAATAAGAAATACTGTTATAAACCGAAACAGCAGCAGTTAAAATGACAAAATTAAGCGCTGTTGCCACACCAACACTGTCTAATGTGGCGAAGATCATAACAAATGGACTGCCACCTTGAGCAATGTGATTCCATGGGAATAAAGCCAATAAGATAGTTAGTGTTGCGATATAAAATAATAGTACTCGGTAGACGATTTGATTAATTGCTTTGGGTAATGTTTTCTCAGGCTGATGAGTCTCTGCCGCCGCAATTCCCACCAATTCAATGCCTCCAAAGGCAAAAATAATCGCGGCCATTGCCATGACTAAGCCTTGCACACCATTAGGAAAGAAGCCACCTAATGCCCAGAGATTACTAAACCCAGCTTGTGGTCCAGCTGTTCCTGTTGCAAGCAAATATGAACCGAAACCAATCATGGCTAAAATGGCAACAACTTTAATAATTGAGAACCAAAATTCCATTTCTCCGAACAGTTTTACATGCAGTAGATTAATTCCATTAATAATGAGAAAGAAAGCTAGTGCAGATACCCAAGTTGGGATCTCGGGCCACCAGTATTGAACATAAAGCCCTATAGCACTCAGCTCAGCCATACAGACTAAAATATTTAATACCCAATAATTCCAGCCAGAAATAAAACCAGCAAAAGGGCCCCAATACTTTTGTGCAAAATGGCTAAATGAACCGCTAACAGGTTCTTCTACCACCATTTCACCTAATTGACGCATCATTAAGAATGCTATTAATCCTGCTAGCGCATAACCTAATATAACGGAAGGACCCGCCATTTTTATGGATTGAGAAATACCTAGAAAAAGCCCAGTACCAATTGAACCACCAAGTGCAATAAGTTGAATATGTCGACTACTTAAGCCTGCTTTGAGTTGGCCAGAGCTTTGATTAGGCACTGTGTTATTTTTATCCATATGCATAATTACTCCATGTAAAATTATGTATTGCATAATACGATCGGGTTTTACTATATCTCAAAACGACGCTAAACGTTCAATAGAAATTAGACATAAATTACATTATTTGTAATTTTATTATGTATTGCGTAATTATAAAAAGTGCGTATGATGAAATAAATCAATGCTAGTCATAGTAAAAAAGCGATAAGACAAGGAACGCTCATGATAGATACGTCACTTACTTCATTTATTGAGATTGCTACAGATAGTGATTTCACACTGCACAATCTACCTTATGGTATTTTTAGCGAGCGTATAGATGGTCCAAGGCGAGTTGGCGTTGCTTTGGGAGAGTGGGTTATTGATCTGGCTGCTCTGGAACAAGGTGGTTTACTGGGCTTAGAAACCACAACTCAATATTTTTCTCAGCCTAATTTAAATGCATTTATTGCTGCAGGTAAGCAACAGTGGTCTCGTGTACGCCGTGCGTTACAAAGCTTATTTTCTAAAGATAATCCTAAGCTGCAACAAGATCATGCACTACTCAAAAAAGTGCTGTTTGCACAGGCTGAGGTTTGTTTGCATTTACCAATTCAAGTTGCTGGTTATACTGATTTTTACTCTTCAAAAGAGCATGCAACAAATGTGGGATGTATGTTTCGTGATCCGAAAAATGCTTTATTGGCAAATTGGAGCGAATTACCTGTAGGTTACAATGGTCGTGCGAGTTCAGTGGTGGTGAGTGGGACAGAGATCATTCGACCTTCAGGACAAATTAAAGCTGCTGATCAGCAAAGACCGACCTTTGCTGCCAGTCAAAAATTAGATTTTGAATTAGAAACAGCATTTGTGGTCGCTAAAAATACTTCATTGGGCCAGCCAGTAGCAATTGAGCAGGCTTGGGAACATATTTTTGGTATGGTACTTCTGAATGATTGGTCTGCACGGGATATTCAACAATGGGAATATGTTCCCCTTGGCCCATTCAACTCAAAAACGTTCGCGAGTGCAATTTCTCCTTGGATTGTGACCTTAGAGGCACTTGAACCTTTTAGAACAGCAGGTCCACAGCAAGCTCCTCAACCTTTGGCTTATTTACAAGAAGACCATCAAAATAACAGTTTTGATATCAATTTATCCGTAGAAATTATTCCTGTTGGGGAGACTCAAGCAGATGTTATTTGCCAAACCAATTTTAAATATATGTACTGGTCGATGGCACAACAACTGACACATCATACGGTTTCTGGCTGTAATTTGCAGGTAGGTGATTTAATGGGGTCAGGCACCATTTCTGGTGCAGCACCAAATGCCTATGGCAGCTTGTTAGAACTGACTTGGAACAATACTAAACCCTTACAGCTCAGCCATGGAAAAAGTCGTGGTTTTATTGAAGATGGTGACAGTATTGTTATGAAGGGTTATGCAGAAAAAGACGGTATCCGTGTCGGTTTTGGGGAAGTACGAAATCAAGTTTTAGCAGCACTTGATTTTAATTTCCCTGTCAAATAAGGCAATTTCATCATGCAACTGTATAGCTATTTTCGCAGTTCGGCAGCTTATAGAGTCAGAATTGCACTCAATATTAAGGGGATAGACTATAGCATTATCCCTGTCCATTTACTCAAAAATGGTGGGGAGCAGCATGGTGCAGTTTACCGCCAGATCAATGCCAGTGAATTGGTTCCGACCTGGGTTGATGATTCGGTAACATTGGGACAGTCGATGAGCATTCTAGAATATTTAGAAGAACGCTATTCATCACCAGCATTGTTACCTTTTGACTATGCCGAGCGTGCTCAGGTTCGTAGTTTCGCTCAGGCAATCTGTTGTGATATTCATCCACTGAATAATTTAAGAGTATTGCAATATTTAGTTGATGAAGTGGGCATGGATGTAAAACAAAAACAGCAATGGTATCAACATTGGGTTGAGCAAGGATTTCAGTCTTTAGAGACACAGCTGACACAATCAAATGGTCAGTTTTGTTTTGGTCAACAGCCAAGCTTTGCAGACTGTTGTCTGATTCCCCAAGTCTATAACGCACTGCGTTTTGATATCAACTTAAGTAAATTTTCCAAAATTCAATCTATTTATCAACACTGTATGACGATTCCAGCCTTTATACAGGCGGCACCAGAACAGCAAGTTGATGCGCAATAACAGGAATAAAAAAGGAGTTTTTTATGACATTTGCAATCCAAAAAATTCATCATGTAGCATATCGTTGTAAAGATGCACTAGAGACGGTTCAGTGGTATAAGACGATGTTGCATATGGATTTTATTTTAGCTTTTGCGGAGGATCATGTTCCTTCAACCAAAGCTTTTGACCCTTATATGCATTTGTTTTTAGATGCAGGGCAAGGCAATGTTTTGGCATTTTTTGAATTACCTACGCAACCTGAAATGGGGCGTGATGAAAATACGCCACAGTGGGTGCAGCATATTGCTTTTGAAGTTGCTAATCAGGAAGCCTTACTCGCTGCAAAAGATCATTTAGAGCAAAATGGTGTGAAAGTACTTGGTGTAACAAATCATGGGATTTTTCACTCGATTTACTTTTTTGATCCTAATGGCCATCGGCTTGAACTGACTTATAACGATCCACATGCTGCTGATAAAATTGCACGAATTACTGAAGAAATGAAAACAGAAATGTTAGAAGAGTGGACAAAGACGAAACGTGCGCCACACCACACGCATTTTTTGCATGAAACTGAATTGGGATAAAGTATTTAGGCCAGCCGCAGGATGAGTATACCCAGTACAATAATACCTGCGGAAAGTAGGCGTATCAGGCCTACTTTTTCTTTGAGTACAAAAATTGCGATGATTAAGGCAAATAAAATAGAGCTTTCACGTAATGCTGCGATCATTGCGACAGGGGCTTGGGTCATCGCCCAAAGTGCTAAGGTATAAGACCCGATTGTACAAATACCACCTAAAATACCAAAGTACCAATATTTTTTGAGGTATTGCCAGTGCTTAGTTTGATGATTTAAGGCCAGACTACTGAGCATCCATAGTCCTGTGAGTAAAAAAATCCAGAGTGAGTAGGCAATAGCTGAGCCAGAATAGCGTGCTCCTATTGCATCGAGTAGGGTGTAGCTAGCGATGACGACAGCATTCGACAGCGCAAGTATTAAAGTTTTACCTTGTATAGTGTGTTTAGTACAGAGCATAAATAATATTCCAATACACAGGATTATTATTCCGCCCCAAGCCATGCTATTTAACTGATCGTTAAATAATACGATACTAGACAGGGCAACAATTAATGGAGCACTACCTCTCATCAAAGGATAGGCCTGACTCATATCTGCAATCTGATAAGTCTTTGCTAATAAAACAAAATATATAATTTGTAAAATGACTGAACCTGCAATAAATGGCCAACTTTGTGGGCTAGGTACAGGAAAAAAAGGCAATAAAACTAATGCCCATAATGCAGCCGTGCCTGTGACCAATACAGTCGTTAAATATTTATTCGGTGCCGATTTAACTACCGCATTCCAGGTTGCATGGAGTAATGCCGCAAATAAAATAATTGAAAATACTATCTCAGACATGTGATTATTTTTACTCAGCAAAAGACAGGTTTAATACTGAGTTTTACTTGAAAATTCGACTGATACAAGAGCGTAAATTGAGCATTTTGATTATTTTAGGCATCCATATAGCAAGGTCTTGGCCTCACTATATGGTGTGTATTTTGGGCTTAGGCAGTTGTTGCTTGTTTGATTAAGGTTTTTAAGTGTTCAATTTCTGCTGGGGTTGCGCTTTGTAATGGCTTGCGTGGATCTCCAACGCTAAAACCTAGCTCATTTAAGCCTGCTTTTACAGTCTTCGGTAGACCGCCTTGTACAACGAAACGTAATACAGGAAGTTGTTTATAAAACAGCGTTTGGGCTTGTGCTAAATCACCACTTTTTATGGCTTGATAAAGCTGGCGAGGGAGCTTGCCTAATAAGTTTGGTGCAACTGTACACCAGCCACTTGCACCAGCACAAAACGCTTCTAATGCGAGTGGGTTACACCCATTGTAAAAAGGTAATTTGCCTTGCGTTAATTCATAGAATTTATGCATACGCTGAATATCACCCGTACTGTCTTTGACCATACATATGTTTTCAATATCTTGGAACATTTTTACAATCAGTTCTGGTGACAAGTCTACGCCACTGGTCGCTGGGTTGTTGTAGACCATAATCGGCAATTTTGTTGCAGCGGCAATTTGCTGATAATACTCATATATTTCTTCATCGGTGAGTTTCCAATAAGAAATAGGAAGAACCATAATCACATCAGCACCTAGCTGTTCAGCCATTTTTGCTTTCTGGATGGCCATTTGGGTCGTCAGTTCTGAAATACCTAAAATCACAGGCACTCGATGGTTCACAACTTCAATACTTTTTTCAGCAACCTGTTGCCATTCAGACCAAGATAAATAGGCACTTTCACCTGCACTACCTAGAGGTGCAATCGCATCACATTCTTGCTCAAGTAAACTATTAAGCGTGATGGTGAGCGCATCAAAGTCAAGCTCTTGTGTGTCTGCTTTAAAAGGTGTGATGGGATAAGCAATAATACCGTTGAGTTTCATGAGATTATCCCTCTAAACAGTCTTTGTGAGTTTTTAATGCCTTGCGTGCGTAGTAAGCAAAGTTGACTTGATTACGTTTTTGAGTTGAGACCCAGTCATGGGCTTCTTTTGCAAGTTCGTGTGGAATCTGTTGAATTTGCCCTGCTGCCATTGCTAAAAGCTGTAGGCGTGCGGCACGCTCAATTAAAATAGCTAAATTACAGGCTTCTTCAATTGTTTTACCAGTAACCAACTGACCATGATGAGATAACAAAACTGCACGATTTGTACCTAGAGCTCCAGAGATTAAAATCCCTTCTTCATTCCCTACAGGGACACCAGGCCATTCTCCGACAAATGAGCAATCTTCATATAGGGCGCAGGTATCCATATGTGAAATGACCAATGGCACACGAAGCATAGACAATGCAGCAACATGTGTTGGATGGGTATGAATAATGCAATTTACTTCAGGGTGTTGTTTATAAATCCAAGTATGAAAACGGTTTGCAGGATTTGCCATACCTTCACCGTTGAGAGGTTTTAAGTCCTCATCTACTTCAAGGAGATTATTTGCTGTGATTTCATCGAAACCTAAACCGAATCGCTGCGTGATGAAAGTATTGCCTTTATCAGTACGACTGGTAATTTGTCCAGCAAGACCTGCGTCATGGCCATGATCAAATAAAATACGACAGGTCAGTGCGAGTTTTTGTTGGTCACTATAAGATTCGTCTTGAAAAAGCTGTTGCATACTGTTCTGAGCTTTCTGCATTAATTGCTGTTTGTTAAGTAATGCCGTTTCCATAACATGTCCTATTGAGTTGATTTGTAAATACAACAGGGTCAGAATAGGAAATCCTTGGAGGGTTTAAAATATCCAGTTTTAAAAACTTATATGGTCCAGAATGCTATGCAACAGCCTTGGAAAGTTCGATTTCATCTCTCAGCCCGAAAAGAAAAAACACTCTTTTTAAAATTGGCCAATCAGATTATTCAGGAAATTTTATCTGGTCGACTCGCCTTAGGTACTCGTTTACCTGGTTCACGTACTTTGGCTGAGGAGCTAGAGATTAATCGTAAAACCGTGCAGCTGGTTTACGAAGATTTAGAAGCACAAGGTTGGTTAATTTCTAAATCTAGGCAGGGTACATTTGTATCTGGGCATTTGCCAGATTTGAAATCGCAAGCAAAACTAAAGCCTACAGTGCAGACCTTAACTGTGGGGGATGAATCTACTCCAAGGTTACCAGAACTGAGTATTAAAAATGATGGTATACCCGATACTCGACTCATTCCCTATGAGCTTTTTTCTCGTGCATATCGTCGGGCTTTGATTCAGGTTACTCGTCAACAAATTATGGGGTATGCAGATCCTCAGGGCAGTCTAGAGTTACGACAAGCATTGTTAGCTATGCTGTCTATGGAACGTTTTATTTCTGCGACAGTTGAGCATATTTGTGTTGTGCGTGGCAGTCAAATGGGCATTTTTCTTGCAGCTCGTGTTTTGGCTAAGCAACAACTACAAGGCCGAGTGATTATTGTAGAGCAGTGGTCTTATCCACCAGCATTAGATACTTTCTTATCTAATTATTATCAGGTTATTCCTGTGCGATTGGATCAATATGGTTTAGATACAGAACATCTTGTTGAGCTACTGCAAACTCATGATGTTGCAGCGGTCTATACGACTCCACATCACCAATATCCAACTACGGTTTCCATGTCGATGGATCGTCGTTTAAAGCTATTGGAACTATCTCAATCTTTTGATTTTTATATTATTGAGGATGACTATGATCACGAATTTCATTATGACAGTCGTCCAATTCCACCTTTAATGAGTTTGCCTAATTCTGAAAATGTTATACACATTGGCTCACTCTCAAAGGTTTTTGCACCAAGTTTAAGAGTTGGATATGTGGTGGCCAATCTCAAGATTATTCAAGCGATGTGTCAGGACATTTTGTTAATTGATAAACAAGGGAATTCAATCACCGAGTTGGCAATTGCTGAACTTATGCAGCAAGGTGAAATTAAACGGCATACTAGAAAAATGCGTAAAATATATCAATCGCGACGTGATTTTGCTGTGCAGTTATTTCAACAAATTTTTCAGCATAATGTAGAGTTAACGACACCGGCAGGTGGTATGGCATTATGGATAAAATTTAATTTATCTTATCAGCCACATTATGCTGACTTGCTGTCCAGTTTACATATTGATTCAGAGTATAGTTTTGGTTCGTTATTCTCAGACTCAACCAAGCCTCATTTTTACATTCGTTTTGGGTTTGCAGCATTGAGTGAGCAAGAAATGAGACAAATCATCGAACAGTTACATTATATTTTTATCGAATCAGTGAACGAAGAATCATGACTTTGGTTGAGGTAACGCTGAAAACGTAAAATAACATTATGCTGGACATAATGTTATTTTAGAAAAAATCATTCGGATTATTTTTTTACAGTCGAGCTAAGTATCCAATGGGCGATGAGTCCTAATACCAAACCCCAAAATGCTCCTCCAATTCCAAATAATTGAATATTAGCTGTCGTTGCTAAAAATGTAATCAGTGCGGCTTCACGATGGTGATTATCTTGAATGGCATTGGCTAAGCTACCCGCAATCGTCGCAAGTAAAGCCAAACCTGCTAGTGTGCTAATAAATGGTTGAGGAAAAGCTGCGAATAATGCTGCAAGGCTTAAACCAAATATACCCACCAAAATATAAAATATACCCGCTGCAATTCCTGCTATCCAACGTCGATTGGGTTGTTCATGTGATTCTTTACCAGTACAAATCGCAGCTGTGATTGCCGCTAAATTGAATGCATGTGAACCAAATGGTGCCATGAGCATTGAACCAATTCCTGTCACAATAAGAATAGGTTTGGCCCGAGTTTTAAAACCATCATTTTGTAACACTAATAAACCGGGCATATATTGGCCAGTTAGCGTAATTAAAAATAATGGTATTGCAACACTTAATAGGGCGTTAAGTGAAAATGCTGGTGCTGTAAATATTGGTGTAGTTAGTGTAAGGCTTAATCCTGAAAAATCGATACGTGATTGCAGCATTAAAAAGATAATACCAAAAAGCAAAACACTCACAATCGCATAGCGAGGAGACAATCTCTTGGTGATTAGATAGATAAAAAATAAAGTAATTGCTAGTAATGGGTCGATGCTCATATTACTAAAAGTAGAAATACCAAATTGTAGTAATATGCCAGCCAACAAAGCTGATGCAACACTCGCAGGAATTAAACGAATGAGTTTTTCAAAATAGCCGGTGAATCCCAAAATAACAAAAGCAAGGGCTGAAAGTATATAAGCTCCAATTGCTTCAGCATAGGGTACCGCAGCCAATGCGGTGATTAAAAATGCTGCTGCAGGAGTTGACCACGCCGTGATAATCGGCTCACGTGTATACCAACTCAGTAAAATACCACTCACCCCAACACCAATTGAAATGGACCATACCCAAGACGCTGTGAGCTCTGCATTGAGTCCAGCAATTTGAGCAGCTTGGAAGATTAAAATAAATGTACCGCCATAATTAACAATGACTGAAATTAATCCAGCAATGGTTGGTGGGAGTACATCTGAAATACCGTAGGAAGTGTTAGAGCGTAAAGAATCCATCGCATGGCCCTCTAAACTGTTTTGAAAATTAGAGTGCTGAGTTTAATGAGCTAGGTGGTACCATTATAAGGTACACTTTAATGATTTTTTATGGTTCCAGTTTTATTGAAACATCATCATTAAAATAAACATTTCAAGTGTGAACGGTATGAAATAATCAAGAATGATCAGAATATGTTTGTATTATCTATTTGACTTTAAATAATTTTTATTAATTCCCAATGTAAAAAACAATCAAGATGTATGGGTTAATTTAAATATACAATTAATAACAATAATTATTATAAATATAATAATGATTATCATTTAGTTTATTTTGAATTTTCTCCTATGAAGCAGTTTTATCGGAAACATCTTGCACACTCGGTTGCAATCTTGATGTTGAGCAGTGTATCAGCAGATATTTGGGCAGAGGATGAGCGTGTTGCTTTGCCAACAATTACATTAGAAGCAGATGCAGAGCCACAAAGTTTTGCTAATGGACATTTGGCTAAAACAGCACAATTAACTGCTTTAGGTGATAAGGATGTTATTGATACACCATTTAGTGTGACCACCTATACTTCTAAAATGATTGAAGACCAGCAAAGTAGCACACTTGCCGCTGTATTAAAGAATGATCCAAGTATCCGAATAAGTACCAATCAAGGGCACTTTAATGAAAACTTTCAGGTTCGTGGTTTTGTTTTACATAACGACGATGTTGCTTTAAATGGTTTATATGGTATGGGGCCTACTAGCCGTTTACCGACAGAATTTTTACAGTCAATAACTGTATTGAAGGGACCGAATGCTTTAGTCGGAGGAATGTCACCAACAGGCAATGTTGGAGCGGTTTTAATTGCAAATATGAAACGTGCTGATCAAGATTTAAACCACATTGGTATGAGTTTTGATGGAGATAGTTATTATAAATCCCATTTTGATTTTGCACGTCGTTTTGGTGGAAATGATCAATTTGGGGTACGTGTAAATGCTGTGTATGCTGATGGTGAGCATATTATAGATAATATGCAAGACCGATTGGCATTAGGTTCAATTGCAGCAGATTATCGTGGTGAAAAGCTCAAACTCAATGTTGATGCTTATAGCATACGAGAGAATCGTGATGGTGGCTCTCCAGCAATGGTGTCATTTGCCAATATCAATCAGATTATTTCTGCACCTAAAAGTAGTAGTAATTACTTCTCACATTTGAAAGGTTGGACCAACAGTCAGTTTGCTGGTGTCAATGCAGAGTATCAATTTACACCTGAGCTCAAAGCTTTTGCTGGAGCAGGTTATGTTGAAAAGGAATATGCGGGTCATATGTTCGGCACACGGATGATTCTTACTGATACTCAAGGCAACGCGACATCACAGTATTATAGTACTCGCTCAAAAGAACATAATGTAAGCAGTAATGTTGGCGTTGAAGGAAAGTTTAATACTGGTGTAATTCAACACACTTTAGGTTTACGAGCAGATTATCTAACTCGTAAATATAACCAGCATAAAGCTACTGGTGTTACACCGTTTAATACCAATTTATATCAGCCAAGCCAAGGTGGGAGTATGCCAGCACCACCTGTAGTTGTGCCGTATAAAGATGATAAGTTTGTGAGTTATACGCTTACTGATCAGATTTCAATGCTCAATGATAAATTACAGTTTATTTTAGGGGCACGTTATCAAGAAATGGATACTCGAGTTCTAACTAACAAAACACAGTACAAAGAGTCCAAACTTTCTCCAAGTCTAGCTGTGGTGATAAAACCATGGGGTGAAAACAGTTCACTTTATGCAAGTTATGTGGAAGGTTTATCTGCGGGTACAACGATTAATAACCCCAAAGATGCAAATGATGGCGTTACTTTTGCCCCATATCAAACCAAACAATATGAAATTGGTGCTAAATATCAACAAGGATCTTGGTTAAATACATTCGCAATTTATCAAATTGAGAAACCGGATACAGCAACAGATAAAACCTATCGAGACCCAAAGAATAGTGAAATTATTCAGATTACAACTGATGGCAAGGAAACACGATCTAGAGGGGTGGAGTGGACTGCATCGGGGGAAATTTATCAAGGTTTAAATTTACTGCTCAATGCTGCTTATACTGATACGAAAATTACTCGGTCACCTGCAAGTCAAGCGACTGAGGGGAATACTCAATTCGGTACACCTAAGTTTGCTTTTGGGATAGGTTTAGATTACCAGCTTCCTTTTGTTGATGGCTTGAACGTGAATACACGTGTATCACATGTAGATTCACAATATATCAACGACAATAATGATGTAACACTGCCTAGTTTTACGATTGTTGATGTCGGTGCACGTTATAAAACGCGTTTAGGTGGAGTAGAAACAAGTTTTATGGCCAATATTGATAATGTCGCCAATAAAAAGTACTGGGAGGGGATGTTCAATCCAAACTATGCACTTATTGGTGCAGAGCGTACCTATAAAGTGGGTGTAAGTTTCGATTTTTAGATGACTGACAAGGCAGCTGATGATCCCAAATCAGCTGCTTTTTTTATAATCTAATATTGCTGATCATCATCTGCCTTGAGAGTAAAAGGACTATGAAGATATTCGCCATTTTATTGTTTGCTTTGGCTTGTTTTTTAATTTATCTCAGTCATAACAACCAAACTTTACTGATGAAACCATTAAAAATCTCACGTTATATCGCCATATTGATAGGTGGTATCGCAGTGAGCATGTTGAGTTATTGTTTGGATGTATTGGTCGCCATTTTTATGTGTATGGTCACCGCAATTATGGTTTGGAGTTTCACTCCCTTGATATTTACCTTAAAAAGATATGTTGCATATGAAAGTGAAAAATCAAGTAAAAATCCGAGCTGATTGGTGGTCTAAAACACTAGCAGGGGTTGTCCTTGGGTTGGTTATTGCAATCGAAGTTGGTGCTTTAGTTGCACAAGGTTTTACAAATATAGATCGTGCTTTGGCACCACAATTGGGTATGTGGGCTATTGCTTGGTCATGGTGCCCACTATTTTTTCTTGCCTATTTTATTCCTAGAGGTTGGCAAGCTCTCACCATTTATGCAGTCACAGCAGTGTTGGCTTATAGCTGTATCCTTTGGCTGCGAGGTTAAGATGAAAGTTCGTACTGATATTTTAAAAATTGCAAAAGAATTACATACTTGGGTTGGTATTAGCGCAGGTGTTTTGCTGTTTATCTGTTTCTTTGCAGGCGGATTGACCATGTTTCAACATGATCTAAGTCGATGGGCAACACCACCACAGCAACGCTTGGCTCAAATTGCTCCGACTCAGTTTAACCAATTGGTACAGCAGACTCAGGCCGCCTTTCCTGAAAGTATCCGTAATTTCCAGATTAATGTTGATTCCAAAGAGTACCATCATGCACCGATGATGTGGCAGTCTAAGCAGCAGCTTGTTGCTCAAGATCAGTTTGATACAGCCCAAAATAGTATGTTGGCAACATTGTCTACAGATGGGCGATTGCACGTGCAACAAGAAAACCGTTCTAACGTAGGCTGGCTGATTGAACAATTACATGAAACAGGTGGTATTCCTGGCATGTTTGGACATCATACTATTGGTGTTTATGTCATGGGGATAGTTGCACTGCTTTATTTTATGGCAATGATGACAGGGCTAATCCTTCTTTTACCCACATTGGTCAAAGATTACTTCGCAGTTCGAAAGGGTAAAAATAAAAAGCGTTTTTGGTTGGATACGCATAATGTTGTAGGTATTAGCAGTCTACCTTTTCATATCATTATTAGCGTGACAGTTATAGTATTCGCGTTTCATGATGTGTTTTATGATGCAATGGCGAAATTGGCTTATGCAGATCGTCCAATGTTTGAACGTCGTGCAGAATTAAAACTCGATCAGCCTACAGCGCAATTAGATGTTGAGCAAATATTATTACGTTTACAGCAGCAAGCACCTGACTATCAAGTGAGTTCTATACGTTTTACACAAGCAGATCAGCCTGAGAAGGCAATGGCTTTTGCAGCGCTATATAGTCCGAATCATATGCTACGAGGTGATCGTTTTGATTATCTTGTTTTTAATCCATATCAAACGACCCCTTACGATGTTTCATCATTAAATGCCTTTAATGCCCCATTAGATAAACTACTTAACTCCATGTTTAGTTTGCATTTTGGCAATTTCGGTGGAGATTTTACACGTTGGATTTATCTTGTTTTGGGTATGGGAGGCGCATTTTTATTTTATTCTGGTAATCTTTTATGGCTTGAATCGCGTGTAAAAAGGCAGAAGAATCCTCAAATTGCTGTCCCTGAGCAAGCTAAAAGCGTTCGCTTCGTTGCATGTTTGACTGTTGGAGCATGCCTAGGTTGTGTGTTGGCTATTTTTACCACAATGTTGTTTGGGCGTTGGGCCTTTGTTTTAATACCTCAGCTGAGTAGCATCAACCATTTATTGGTTTATAGTTATTATGTCATTTTCTTGAGTTGCTTAATTTATAGTTTTTGCATTGGGGCTGCGCGTGCTTTGCCTCATCTATTGTTCGCTATTGCAATTGTTCTTTTGTTGATTCCTTTCACTTCACTGTGTGCTTATTTATTTCCTGTGAATGGTCTTTGGTATAGCAATGGTTCATTATGGTGGATCGATGTATTTGCTCTAATTTTTGCCGGTCTATTTTTACGTTTTTACCAACAAGCTCGGGTACGTGCACAGCATGCAGCCAAAGGGTCACTTTGGTCAGCTTGATTAAGCTAACATGACTCTCTTGTGTTTAAACGATTAGGTGGAAGATTTAAAGTATTTTAACCAATATTGTTCACGACAATGTGAGTTAAACTGAATTTTATTCGGTGAAATTTTTAAGTTGTTTGGGTGTTGGAGGACTTGATATTGAATCCAACATTCATTACACGCTTCTACTTCAATCGCTAAATCATCTTGTTCAGTATTTTTCTCAATGATAGCACCATCATTAAAATAAAACTTTTCTGTAGAGGTTTGGATTTCTAAATCAGTATCCTGCTGTTTAGTCTGCACCTGTTCATGTTTGATGATGTGCAGTAAAGGATTTGAATTGGGTTGTTGAATTAAACCAACATAGAGCGCTAAATGTTGCATAAAATTAAAGTTTTCTCTTTGCAATCTAGAACATTTAAACATGTTGTGTAGTGAATTGCGATGAATATAATGCAGAATAAAAGGACAGTAAGCATCCGTCCTATCATGTTGGTGAGTGGTTTAAAATACGAATAGGGCATTATGATGACAAGACTATTTTTAACATCTTCATTTTCAGATGTATATCTTGATTTTAAAACAAGTATTCATGAAGAACTTGTAGGTAAAACAGTTACTTTTATTCCTACAGCGAGTAAACCAGAGTCTATAACTTTTTATGTCGAGAATGATAAACAGGCTTTTGAACAACTCGGGATAAAAGTCGAGATTCTAGATATTGATGAAGCAGATCAAAAGACGATAGAAGCGACATTAAACCGAAATGACTTTATTTTCGTTTCAGGTGGCAATACTTTTTATCTATTACAAGAATTGAAACGTTCTGGTGCCGATCAGATTATTTTACAATTAATTGAGCAAGGTAAGCTTTATATTGGAAGTTCTGCTGGTTCAATTATATTGGCTCCAGACTTAGAATATATCAAATTGATGGATGATGTCTCAAAAGCTCCAGATCTAGCAAACAGTAAAGGATTAGGCATTATTCCTTTTTCAATATTGCCACACTTTGCTGATGAGCCTTTCACAGCAATTACAGATCAAATTTTTAGAGATTTTCATCAAAAAAATGTCTTAGTTCCTTTGAGTAACCATCAATTTATTTATTGGGGTGGTTGAACTCTGTATTAAACTCAGCATGATATGTTTTATTCATAAATAATATTTAATGATCTCTTTGTAATCAAGAAGTGAAGTATACCAACTTGCCTTTTAATTTTAGTTTAAAAATTAACCATAAAATCAGTTGGTTAATAAAAATACGCAGTAATTTTTGATCTGCATGTTATTAGAATTGAAATCTATCTTGGTAAAATAATCACGTTTTAATTGTAAAATAACTTTTTAAAATTAAGGATATCGATTAAAGTAGCGGCTGATGTATAAAGCGTAAGTTTTTATACATCATCGTTAAAATGTCTATTTTATTATTTATAAAAAATGAATGGTCCTCAGTACTACTGGGGATCATTGCTTGTTAAGGATTAAAAATGGAAAAAATAATATTTATTATAATGTTCAGTTTATCTACAGTAGGATGTACCACAGTAAGTAGTGCGATGATGAGTGATAAGAGCCTTGCAGCCGAAACAGCAAAACAATTAAATACAACGGTGGATAAGGTCACAATTTCTAATCGCTCTTCATCAATTACTGAGACCAAGTTTGTAGCGACTGTAGACGGGGAAAAATTTGATTGCCAAATTGTGCTGGTAGGGAAAGATCATTGTTATAAGCGTTATGCGGTTAAGTAATGTAAGAGTATAAATTCGCTATTTATTTAAAAAATCTCATGCCTCTGCTTAAACCATTCAAGTATTTCTAGCTATAAAAAAGCCCAGTATATTGTTTAATCAATATCTGGGCTTTTAATCATTAAGCACAATTTAGAACAGCAAATCGTACTTAAACTTGATCACAACTGTGTTTGGACAATAGAGCTGTAAACTAGTTTTTATTGATAAATAGTCCAAACATATTCTCCCTAAAAAGGGCTTTTTCAGTGCATTATCGCCTTGCAACTTCACTACAGCCAATCAACTCCCCCCTTTTGAATGACTGTTCCTTTTTAGAGATCACTCATTCAGTGCTAAGAGTAAGGACAGAGAAATACCCTTAGCGGCCTGTATAATTTCTGAAAGTGAAGGATAACTCGGTGCAATGCGAATATGATTATCTGTTGGATCAATTCTATAAGGAAATGCAGCGCCAGCAGGCGTTAATGTAATTCCTAAATCTTTAGCTAATTCGATGGTTCTTTTTGCAAAGCCCTGTGGAACTTTTAAATCGATGAAATATCCCCCTTTGGGATTCGTCCATGAAATATTTGGATTATCTTTTAGGTAATATTCAAATTGTTCAATCACTGCATCAAATTTAGGTTTGAGAATCCGACGATGTTGTTCCATTAAGTGTTCAATATTACACCGATCTTTTAGGAACTGTACGTGACGAAAGTGATTTATTTTATCTGGTCCAATACTTCGGACAGCAGTGCATTTTTCCCACCATGCTATATTGCTTGGAGATGCAGCAAGAGCTGAAATGCCTGCTCCAGCTAAAGTTATCTTAGAAGTTGATGAAAAAATAATGGGTCTGTTCGGATAACCAGCTTTGGTACATTGATCGAGAATATTAGCTGTTGAAATTCTTTCATCAGTAAGGTGATGAAAGCGATAGGCATCATCCCAAAATATTTTAAAATCGGTTGCGGCTGTTTCTATTGTTGCTAGACTATGCACTACTTCATCTGAATATATAGCACCAGTTGGATTACTGTATTTTGGTACACACCATATTCCTTTAATGTCTGGATTATCTTTTACAATATTTCTGATTTCTTCAATATCTGGGCCATCTTCATGCATATTAATATTAATCATGTTTATGCCTAATGCTTCACAAATAGCAAAATGCCTGTCATATCCAGGAACTGGGCATAAAATTGATATTGGTTTCTGGATCCATGGTGCTCCATCAGGGAAACCATAAATCAAAGCAAAAACAATAAGATCATGCATTAAAGCTAGGCTGGAATTGTTATCTACAATAATTTGTGAATATGGAATATCCAATAAGCTTTCAAATAGTAATCTTGCTTCTAATAGACCATGAGCACCACCATAATTTCGGATATCAATGCCTTCTTTAGATTTAAATGTAGTTAATTGGTTATGAATTGCATTGGACAACTCTAACTGCTCTGAAGAAGGTTTTCCTCGAGACATATCCAGTTTTAAACCTCTGTCTTTAAAAATTTTATACTCTGCTTTTACAACGGATGTAACCATTAATATTATCCTTTTAGATTATCTGATGAAGAACGTATTTTTATTTCATTGCTGTTTTAATGATTAAATCCAATTGTTTAAGAGCATTATCAATTTTATCTGTATGGGTAACCGCAATTAATCCGGAGGCAATGGTTAAAACGATTTGAATTTGAGAATAAGGAACCTAGGGCAAATAAAATTCCTTCTTGTAAAGCAGCTTCAAGAATTATATCTGCCGATTTTTTTTCAGGTAACTCTATCCATGAAGTCATTCCGCCATCTGAAGAGACTAAACGTGTTCCTAATGGAAAATATGTAGCAATGGCTAACTTAATTCTATTTTTCTGATTTTTAATTTGTTCTTGTGTGAAGAATCTCGGTGTTCTACTCATAGAAAAACCCAGCCTACTTTTCAATCAGTATAGCTGGGTTTATCTGGTTTACAATTTTAATGTCTAGTTTAGAACTATATTGTCCAAACACAACAACTGTGTGGTCAGTGAAATTGCTTACTCAACAGTAACTGATTTGGCCAAGTTACGTGGCTGGTCTACATCAGTACCACGTAATACCGCAACATGATATGACAACAATTGAACAGGGATACTATAAACAATTGGTGCTAACCATGTGCTAACACTTGGAATTTGTACAACATGTTGACGGTCTTTACTGTTGATTTCACTATTTTCATCAGCAAAAACAAATAGTTCACCACCACGTGCTTGAACTTCTTCCATATTAGATTTGAGTTTATCTAACATATCATCCATTGGCGCTAAAATAACAACTGGCATTTCATTGTCAACAAGTGCCAAAGGACCATGTTTTAGTTCACCTGCAGCATAACCTTCAGCATGAATGTATGAAATTTCTTTCAGCTTTAAAGCACCTTCAAGTGCGATAGGGAATTGTGTACCGCGACCTAAGAATAAACAGTGGTTCTTTTCAACAAACAATTCAGACAGATTTAGAATGGCATTGTTAAATTGTAAGGTTTTTAGAATTACACTTGGTAAATGCCATAATGTCGCTGCAATCTCGCTTAACTGAGCAGGGGAAATTTGCTGCTTAGTTTGTCCTACTTTTAGAACCAATAACATGAAGGCAGTAAGCTGGGTTGTGAATGCTTTGGTTGATGCAACACCAATTTCAGGACCAGCAAGTGTGAGCAGGTGGTGCTGAGTTTCACGTACCATTGAAGATGTTGCAACGTTACAGATCGTCAGTGTTGAAATATTAATATTACGATTAGCAGCGCGTTTTTGTGTGTCACGTAGAGCTGCTAAGGTATCTGCTGTCTCACCTGACTGAGATACACATATATAAAGTGTATCAGCTACGATCACTGGAGTACGGTAGCGATATTCGCTGGCAATCTCAACTTGGCAAGGTAAGCCGATCAGTTGTTCAAACCAGTATTTCGCAATCATGCCGGCATGGTAGCTTGTACCACAGGCAATAATTTGTACTTGTTTGATTTGACTAAAATCAGCTTCTGCATCTTTTAGGAAGTCATCACGTAATGCATTGCCATTAAGCGCTTGAGCCATTGTTTGTTGAATAGCTTCAGGTTGCTCATAGATCTCTTTGAGCATGAAGTGTTTATATTCACCTTTACTTGCATGGCTGACAGTTGCATCTAATTCTTTAATAGGGCGTTCAATGGCCTTACCATTGGCAAAGATTTCAATATGTTCACGTGTTAAGCGTGCCATATCACCTTCTTCAAGGTAGATAAAGCGGTTAGTTACAGGTAGTAGTGCTAACTGGTCAGAACTAATAAAGTTTTCACCAATACCAACACCAATAACTAAAGGCGAACCTTCACGTACAACAATCAGTTCATCAGGATAATCGGTATGTATAATACCGAGTGCATAAGCACCTTCAAGTTGTGGTACGATTTTTTCTACAGCACTAAAGAGGTTATCGCTGTGTTTGAGTGCTTCTGCAATTAAATGCGCAACAACTTCAGTATCTGTTTCTGAACTAAAGACATAACCTAGATCTTGTAATTTTTGTTTGAGAACTTGATAGTTTTCAATGATACCGTTATGTACAACAGCAATTTTACCTGAAACATGAGGGTGAGCATTGTTTTCAGTTGGTTTGCCATGAGTAGCCCAACGCGTATGTGCAATACCTAGACTACCCTGAATATCAGATTGTTCTACCGCTGTATCGAGGTTGATAACTTTCCCTACACGACGCTCGCGTAGTAGTTGCCCGCCATTGACTAACGCCAAACCTGCTGAGTCATATCCACGGTATTCTAAGCGTTTTAAGCCCTCAATAAGGATATTTGTAATACTACGTTCTGCAACGCCACCTACGATTCCACACATAATAATACCTTCTTATTTTTCCACTTTTTGGGGACGTTGATAATTTGCTTTGCTCATTTGCTTTGCACGCTCAAAAGCGAGGCTACCATCTTCAACATTTTGGGTAATGACTGAGCCTGCACCAACTGTTGCTCCATGGCCAATGTGAACCGGTGCAACCAGTGAGCTATTTGAACCAATAAACACAGAGTCGCCAATAATTGTTTTGTGTTTATAGGCACCGTCATAATTACAAGTAATTGTTCCTGCACCGATATTGCTTTGTGTACCAATTTCAGCATCACCAAGATAAGTAAAGTGATTGGCTTTTGATCCAGTACCTATGCGAGTATTTTTAACTTCAACGAAGTTACCAATATGCACTTCATCACTCAGTTCTGCGCCTGGGCGTAAACGTGAGAATGGGCCTATTTCTGCTCTTGCGCCTACAATGGCATTGTCAAAAATACTATAGGGTTTAATGTGAGTTCCTGCGGCAATACGCGTGTCTTTAATAACACAACCTGCGCCAATCTCAACACCATCTCCAAACTCACAGTTGCCTTCTATGATGACATTTATGTCAATACGAACATCTTGACCAGCTTTTAATTGACCTCGTAAGTCAAATCGGCTTGGATCAATTAAATGCACGCCTTGTAGCATCAGCTGTTGAGCTTGAAAACTTTGAAATTCACGTTCTAATGCAGCAAGTTGAGTGCGATCATTCACCCCCTCAACTTCAAAGGCCATATTGGGCTGTACAGAAGCAATAGACATACCGTCTTGAAGTGCCATGGAAACAATATCAGTAAGATAGTATTCCGCTTGGGCATTATTGTTGTTTAGATTGGGTAACCATTGCTGTAATTTGGCATTACTGACACAGTAGATACCTGTGTTGATTTCTTTGATTTGACGTTGTTGTTCATTGGCGTCTTTATGCTCAACAATCGCTTGAATTTGGTTGTTATTACGGACAATCCGACCATATCCTGCTGCATTGTCTAAAGTGAGTGTGACCAATCCAATGCCTGTTTCATTTGACACGCTTAATAAGCGCTCCAAAGTGTCAACACTAACGCAAGGTACATCACCAGATAAGATTAAAGACATACCGTCTTGAGGTAGAACAGGCAGTGTCATTTGTACTGCATGTCCGGTCCCTAGTTGTTCTGCTTGTTCAACCCATTCAATTTGTTCGTGTGCAAAAGTTTGCTGCACACGATCACCACCGTGACCATAAATTGTAATAATTTTATCTGCCTTTAATTTTTTGGCAGTTTCGATTACATGTCCAAGAAGAGGACGGCCTGCTAGAGGTTGTAACACTTTTGGCAGAGAAGAACGCATACGCGTTCCTTTTCCTGCGGCAAGTATAATGACGCTCGTCGACATAACACACCTTATTATTTGGCTTAAGCCTGAGAAATAAAAATATAAATCATGATGCACAGCGCTGCCCATATGCCGGCGATAATATCGTCAAACATAATGCCGAATCCACCGCCAACTTGGCGATCAATAACGCGGATTGGCCAAGGTTTCCATACATCAAATAAACGAAATAATCCAAATGCAATAAGCACCCACAACCAACTTATTTGTCCAATATAAATGAGGGGCAGGAAGGTAATGGATTGTCCAGCAAACTCATCCCAAACAATGCGACCATCATCATGTACATTCATGAGCTTGGCACTTTCTCCGCAGATATAAATGCCAACAATAGACATGATTAAGATCACGATTAAGGATGTACTAAAACCAACTGAGAACCAAAAAGGTACAAAAAGTAAGGCAAAAGCAGAGCCAAAAGTTCCTGGCGCTTTCGGTGCTAAACCTGAACCAAAACCAACACCACTCCAAACGATACAGCGTTGTTTCCAATTCATGTGCTTAAAGTTGATTGGTGGCTTAGGCAAAGTGTTGGTATCCATGAAGTTGTAATGGCTGAGTGTGGCCATGCAGGGTAAAACTCAGACCAGGCTGTTCTTGAATACGGCCAATCACACTTGTTGTCACTTCAGGTTGTAAGTGTAATAATTTTTGGTAGTTTGCTTCTGAGATAGTAAAACATAATTCGTAGTCATCGCCACCAGCTAAGGCGTATTGCCAACGTAAGTGCTCTGCAATTCCTTGTAACTGAGTGTTGATTGGTAGCTGTTCAAGTGCGATTTTGGCTCCAACTTGTGATGCAGTCAAAATATGCCCGAGATCTTGTATGAGTCCATCAGATATATCAATCATACTTGAAGCTAAACCACAAAGTTGTTGACCTAATTCACAACGAGGTGTGGGGTAATCTAAGCGTTGTTGTAGGGGATGACCTAAGTGTTGTAATGCAAAAGCTGCATCACCAATACTGCCACTCACTACTATCAGATCACCAATTTGAGCACCTGAACGTCGTACAGCCTTGCCTGTTTCAACCCAGCCCATAGCAGTTACAGTTAAACTTAAATGTGGACTCTGAGTGGTATCACCACCAATTAACTGCACACCATAACGATCACAACAAGCATAGAGCCCATCGCTAAAACCTTGTAGCCATTCATGATCTACAGTGGGCATGCTTAATGCCAATAGAATACTATGGGGCTTGGCTGCCATGGCCGCTATATCAGATAAGTTAACAGCAACTGCTTTCCAGCCCACTGCATGTGCAGCAGTATGTGTTGGAAAATGACGTCCTGAAACTAAAGTGTCGGCACAAATCACCAGTTGATGTTGGTCTGGTGGAGAAATTAAGGCCGAATCATCACCAATGCCAAGGTCAACCTGGTTTGACGCATGTTGACGATTAAAATAGGTTTCGATAATAGAAAATTCAGCCATAACTACGATTATTTTGCTTGTTGCTTTTCTGCTGTACGAAGACTTTGAGCCAAACGGTCTAAGACACCATTAATGTACTTATGACTATCTGCACCGCCAAAATGTTTGGCAAGTTCAATCGCTTCATCTAAAACTACACGATATGGAATTTCAACATGTTCTTTAAGTTCATAAGCACCAAGACGTAAAGTTGCTAACTCAACACCATCGAGTGCAGAAATTTCACGGTCAAGTACAGGAATGAGCAATGCATCTAGAACTTCCGTATTACTAATCACTTCACTGAGTAGTTCATGGTAGTAGCCTAAATCGGTCTTGTGCATTGCATTGTCAGCACGGGTACGAGCTTCAATTTCATGTACAGGATTATGGCTCATCTGCCATTCATAAATCCCTTGGACAGCAAAACGACGTGCTTTGCGTTTTGCTGCATAAATCGCTTGGAGGGTCTGCGACATATCTTAGATTGCCTTTAACAAATTAACCATTTCAATAGCAGTTAGTGCAGCTTCGCCACCTTTATTACCTGCTTTCGTACCAGAGCGCTCAATCGCCTGTTCAATACTGTCAGTAGTGAGTACACCATTAATTACAGGAAGACCTGCATCTAAGCCAACAACGCCTAGACCTTTTGCACATTCACCAGCAACGAAATCAAAGTGTGGTGTGCTACCACGAATCACCGCACCAAGCGCGATGATTGCATCATATTGAGCTGATGCAGCAAGTTTTTTCGCCACGACAGGAAGTTCCCAAGCACCTGGTGCATGGATGACAGTAATATTGTCATCAGAAACACCATGACGACGCAATACGTCAATTGCGCCTTCTAAAAGATGCTCAACAACAAAGCTGTTAAAACGTCCAACTAATATCGCGTAACGACCTTCGCTCGCGAGATGCAACATACCTTCAATACGGCGAACTGCCATAGCTACCTCGATAATTAAATTGAAATTTGATCAGCCGTGATATATTCCACGACTTCAAGATTAAAACCAGAAATGGCATTAAAACGTAATGGTGAACTAAGTAATTTCATTTTTTCTACACCTAGATCACATAATATTTGTGCGCCAACTCCAATGGTTTGATATTGCTGTGATAATGCAGCATTGGATTTGAGTGGCTTTGTTTGATGCAATTTGTTTAATGCAACCCCTAAGTCTGTAGGGTGTTGCTGACCAATCCAGACCAAAACACCGCGCTCACTTTGACTGATTGCTTTTAATGCTTTATCAAAGTTCCATTTACTCTCTTGGTCTGCGGGGCTTAATTTTAATAGGTCATGAATAGGATTAAAACCATGTACACGTACAGTGGATACGCCTTGACGAGGATCACCCTTAACTAAGGCTAAATGTACGTCAGGGCTTCCCATTTCATGATAACGATACAATTCAAATGGGCCGTATTCTGTATCTATCTGTTGTTGATCAATACGTTCAACTGTTTGTTCACTGGTCATACGGTAGTGAATTAGGTCGGCAATGGTTCCAATTTTTAGACCATGTTTTTCTGCAAAAACTTCAAGGTCTGGACGGCGTGCCATCGTACCATCTTCATTAATAATTTCACAAATAACAGATGCTGGTTCTAGCCCTGCAAGACGAGACAGGTCACAGCCTGCTTCTGTATGTCCTGCACGATGTAATACTCCCCCTGGCTGTGCCATAAGTGGGAAAATATGTCCAGGTTGAACAATATCACTTGGTTTTGCATGTGCAGCAACGGCTGTTTGAATAGTATGTGCACGTTCTGCGGCAGAAATACCTGTCGTTATGCCATCAGCAGCTTCAATAGATAAGGTGAAGTTTGTACCGTGTTGAGCACCATTTGCATCTACCATGAGTGGTAAATTTAATTGTTGGCAACGATCTTTACTCAAGGTCAAACAAACCAACCCACGTGCATGGGTGATCATAAAGTTAATGTCTTCTGGACGTACATGTGTCGCAGCAATAACGAGATCGCCTTCATTTTCACGATCTTCATCATCCATCAGAATGACCATTTTACCTGCGCGAATATCCGCTACAAGCTCTTCAACCGTATTGAGTGACATCCAACTTCACCTTTTGCTATGTCTATCTAGACGTTTTGAGGATATTCAGTGCGCCATAGTTTAACGTGTTTTGAGTTGATTTGCTTATCAATCTCGCAAAGCACGTAATAATGGGGCAATATTTATGGGCACATAATCTGAGCGATAAAGCTAAGTATTGTGTTCAATAATGGCGATAGTGTTAACACAATTCAATGCTGAAATAAAAAAATAGCAAGGAATACAGTGAATCATTGGTGCTGTAATGTAATTTTAGTGTAAAAGTAGGAATAATTATAATTTTTTCATGATGATTTATATTTTAAGGATCACCTGACCCATTCTTAAATTGCAGATCTATGGGACAGGTTGTATTGAGTTCGGGCACAAATTTATTCAGATGGCTCAATCTTAAATGCGGTCATACCACGCATCAGCTTTGTCTCTGGTAAGTCCAAGCTGAGTAAGGGGAGACGTTCTTTACTACGCGTATCAATCAGTTGCACAGAGTAATGATTATTTTGTTGATTACACTGAAATGCGAGCCAAGGCTGTGTTGGGGTATTCAGCCGCATTGTAATATCTGAATTAGTGTTGTAGGTGTAAGTTCTTTCTACAGCAGTCTCGGTTAAATCAGGTTGTATGCTGCGTAGTTCATATTGACCTAAAGATTGTGTTTTTAAGAAACCTTCGATCAATGATTTACACACATAACTTTGTTGCTGGTTGGCCTGATGTATTGCAGTTGGTTGGCATGCCATAAGAAGGCTACTGATGAGACAAAGATAAGCTATTTTCATTTTGTGCTCCTTTAAGTGTGCTAAGACATTGATACTGAGTAGGCTTAGAATAATGAGATTATTTTTATGGGTACAGATACAGAGTAATTTAAAAAAAGGGTACAGTGATATATACTCATTGGGCTTCCGCTTGAGTATCTTGTCATGCAGTTTCAGTATCAAAATCTAGCTCAACAGCTTGCCCAACGTATTTTTAATGGAGAGCTGAGTAGTGGCCAGCGTCTTAATTCCTTACGCCAATTTGCTTTACAGCAAGAGGTCAGTCTGAATACTGCGAAAAATTGTTATGAATTACTTGAAGCTCAAGGGCTAATTTATGCTAAGCATAAGGCAGGTTATTTTGTTAGTCACAAACAACAACAGCATCAAGCGCTTTTGTTGCCTGAACATCCTGATTTTAAGCCGAAGACACGTCAGATTTCGAATCTAGAATTACAGATTGAAATTCATCAGGCATCAATTAATTCACAGTTAATTCATCTAGGTGCAATTCAACTCTCTGCAAACTTAGTACCCATTGATGCCTTAAGACGTTCAATGCAACGTGCGATGAAGCACAGCCATCCAGAAGATTTTTTATATAGTGAGCGTCAGGGGCATATTCGCTTAAGAGAAGCTTTATCAGCTCATTGGGCTGAAGATGGTTTTTTTATTCAAAAAGACGATATTTTTATTAGTAATGGTTGTATGCCTGCACTTTCCGTGTTGATTCAATGTCTGACTCAGGTGGGGGATAGTATTATTATTCCTACCCCTAACTTTAATGGTCAGTTGCAGTTGTTGGCTGCTTTGAAACGGAAAATTGTTGAGGTACCCGCAAGTACAGAGGGTATAGATTTACAACGTTTAGAGCAGGCAATGCGTAGCTCAGGGGCAAAAGTGTGTTTGCTGACAGCCAATTATCAGAACCCCTTAGGTTTTTGTTTAAGCAACACTGACAAAGAAAAAATTGCACAACTTGCTGCTGAGTTAGAGTGCTTTATTATTGAAGATGACATTTATGCTGAATGTAGTTTTGCCACACAGCGTCCCTTGCCGATTCGCTATTGGGATAAACAAGGCTATGTGTTGTATTGTGGTTCAGTTTCAAAATCTTTATCGCCATCGTACCGTGTAGGCTGGTTTTGTTTGACATCACGATTACAGCATCTGCGTTCAGCATTGATTTTACGCAATGTTGTGGTCAACTCACCTCTACAATTAGGTTTGAGCGATTTAATTTATAGTCGAGCTTATCGTAACTTTCTGAATCAATTACGCCCAATTCTTATGGCGCAAGTGCAGCAATATCGGACTTTTATTGCTCAGAGTTTTGAGGGGGTAGAGCTACGTTTAAGTTGTCCGTCAGGTGGGTATGCATTGTGGTTACAGTTCCCTAAACAAATTGATGGTTTGGAAATGTATCGTTTTGCTCAACAACAGGGTATTAACATTGTACCTGGGCAAGTATTTGGTGAAGATAATCGCTATCACAACTGTATTCGTTTAAATGCTGGGCATGAGCTTACAGACGAGATCCGCCAAGCAATCGATTGCTTAGCGGATTGGACACGGACCCAACTACAAACGAGTAGCTAATAATGATAAGAGCCCTTATGTTGATGAAGATGTTTGGTCAAAATCTGCTTTGAGTACAATTCGATAACGTGCTTGTCCTGAAAGCAAGCGTTCAATTGCCTCATTAATTTTAGACATTGGGTAAAGTTCAACTTGAGGTGAAATATTTTTACGTGCTGCAAAGGCTAAAAGTTCACGCAGTGCCGTAGGTGAACCCGTAGGCGAGCCAGTGACAGATTGTGCATTAGAAATGAGTTGGCCTGCAGAGATGTTAAGTGGTTCAAGTACAAGACCAAGTAGGTGGAGCTGTCCTTGAGGTGCAAGTGTATGTAAATAGGCTTTCCAATCTAGACTGACGTTGACTGTACTTAGAAGCAGATCAAACTTTCCTGCATGGGCTTTTAGAGCAGTTGAATCACGGCTATCTACAACGTGGTCAGCTCCCATTGCCTTGAGTTCATCTGTTTTGCTGAGCTGAGAAGTAAAAGCCGTGATTTCACAGCCCCAAGCTTTAAGCAGTTTGATTGCTATATGGCCTAAACCACCAATGCCAATCACTCCAACATGGTGACGGGCTTGGATTTGATGTTTGAGCAGTGGATCAAATACAGTAATGCCACCACACAGCAAAGGTCCAGCACTTTGTGGGTCTAAATTATCTGGTAGAGGGATAACCCATTGCCATGATGCACGGACTTTATCTGCAAAGCCTCCAGCATGTCCTATAATAGTTGCTTGGCTTTCATGACAAAGGTTGTGTTGGCCAGAGAGACATTGGGAACAATGTTGGCAACTATCAGCAGTCCAGCCAATACCCACACGTTGTCCAATACGAAGACCTTTTGCTTCTGATCCAAGCTGCGTGATGACTCCAATGATTTCATGGCCTGCAATGACTGGATAAAGGCCATTGCGCCATTCATTATTAATCACAGAGACATCCGAATGGCACAGACCACAGTATTCCACTTGGACTTCAACTTGGTGAGTTGCCAATTCACCGGCATCAAATTGGTAAGGTTGTAAACTTGCACCTGCCTCTAGGGCAGCATAAGCATGGATAGTATTGGGCATTGCACTTGCTCCATATTAAGCTGTGAAGTGTTTATTGATTAATGTGAGGGGAGGTTGATTTTTGAGGGCAGGTATTTTCATGGTCGTCAACCATGCCTACTGCTTGCATGAAGGCATAACAAGTTGTTGGGCCAACGAATTTAAAGCCATTTTTTTTCAAACTTTTCGACATGTATAGGCTGGTTTCTGTTTGAGCTGGAGCATCTTGATAACGTTCAACATCATTTAACTGAGGGCTTTGTTCAACAAAGTTCCATAACCATTGCACCATATCAATGTTTTGTTTGCACATATTGTCCCAAGCTAAGGCATTGTCTCGAATGGCTTTTAGCTTACCTATATGTCGAATTAATCCAGTATCCTGACATTTTTGAGCCAGATCTTCATCGCTCAGTTTTGCAATTTCAGTAATTGGGTGTTGAAAAAAGTGATGATGATAAGATTCACGTTTTTTTAATACCGTAATCCAAGATAGTCCTGCTTGTTGGCCTTCTAGACAAAGCATTTCAAATAAGTGCTGTTCATCAAAGCTTGCTTTGCCCCATTCATGATCATGGTAGTGGATATAAATAGGATCATCGCTACACCAACCACAGCGCTTGCTTGTCATTGTATTTACCCGCTTTCTTAAATTTTTTGATAGATATGTATATAAACGATATTGAAAGCTATAACAAATTGATTTTAAAAAACCATATAGGTGTGTATCTACTGAGTCAATATAAACTTTAGAGTGTATATAAATAAGCCAATTTAATCAGGCACTTTTTAAATATTTAGACCATAAACATTGGATAAAATAGACATTCAATATTTTGCTATGATTTTAATTTGTTTGATGTTTTTTTATCTAACAACGCATCTATGCATTGCTAGATAAGTTTAGGGTATAGCAAAGAGGCTGGTCGGTATTTTTGTGGTTGGCTAAAGTGAAGGTATTGTGGTCACTTATGTCTAAAGTTGGAAGATCGTCCACTGGTCAGTTTGAGTATTCCAAAAACTCAATTCTGCATTTTGTAGATCATTAAAATCAATCCATATTTCTTTCCCAGTTTTTTCAGCAAAACCAGTACTGATCAATAGGGCTTGGTCACTAATTTCCATAATCCAACCCTGGTATATGTTACCTTTTAATTGAATTTTTTGTTGGTTACCAGATTCTGCAAATTCGACCAAGCGCTGAATGAAAGCTTCAGACATTAAAATTCTCCTCTCAAATTAACGTAAATAAGGGTAGGGATTAGTCGCACCACGGCCTTTACCCGACAGATAGACACCATAGTGTAGGTGAGGGGCAGTATGGCGAGCATTGCCAGTATTGCCAACATAACCAATTAAGGTTCCTGCACGGACATAATCTCCTTCTTTAAGTTTGCGTGCATGGTCATTAAGATGTGCATAGTAGTGCCATGATCCTGCAGGCCCCATGATCCAAATGACTTTACCACCAAGATTATTGCCTTTTAAGCTCATCACAATCCCATCTGTGGCACTATAAACTTTGGTTCCACGTGGAGCTAAAATATCAATGCCTTCATGGGTACGGCCTTGGCTACGGGATGCTCCCCATGTGTCAGTCAGATTTTTGCTTTGTATGCCATCCACAGGTACAGGAAGACGCTTTGGAAAAGACATCCTCTTAAGTTCGATTGCTTGGGCACTATTGCTTGTTATTGGTTTCTTTTTTGGTGTGCTTTGACATGCAGCTAAAACGACAATGCTGCATAGGATTAAAGCATAACGTAGAGATGCAAACACGCTGTCGCCTTTTATTGATGGTCGATAGATAGACCCTAACATAACTTAGTGTCCAATCTACAAGGCATTAATCAATTTTTTCATTGCAGTGGGTATTCCTAAATCAATTGCTTGCATAGGTGTGTGCCATTTCCCGACTAATTCAGTTTCAATATGTTCTTTTTGATCAGCTTCAACTTGAACAACAAAGGCTTCAAGTTGCCAAGTAAAATGAGTAAAACTGTGTGAGATGGTTACTGTTTGCTGTACAGATTTAAGGTCAAGTATTTGACATAGTTGTACAAAAAGTTGCTCTTGTTCAATGACAGGAAGACAGTGTAAGCCACCCCAAAGTCCAGCTGGATCACGCTGTTGCCACAACCAGTGTTCATTGTGTTGGATCACCAAAACTTTGGCTGATTTAATGGGTACTGGCTTTTTCGGTTTTTTATAGGGCAGTTGTAATTCTAGGCCTTGTTGGTGTGCTTTGCAGTGGATTTGCATTGGGCAGTGCATACATAGCGGTTTCTTGGGTGTACAGATTGTTGCACCTAAATCCATAATCGCCTGAGTGTAATCATGATTACGCTCAATTGGGCACAAGTGATCAGCTATTTTCCACATTTGGCGTTCATGAATTGGTTTTGATAAATCATCTTCAATGGCGTAAAAGCGTGATAATACGCGCTTTACATTACCGTCCATAATTACGCCATATTGACGTAATCCTAGTGACATAAGTGCACCTGCTGTTGAGGGGCCTATGCCTGGAAGGGCAATCCATCCATCAAGATCTTTTGGAAAAGAACCTAGCTGAGCAACTATTCCAGCTGCTTTGTGCAAATTGCGGGCACGAGCATAATAACCAAGACCTGCCCAATACGGTGCAACATCATCCCATTGTGCCTGTCCGAGTGCTTCAACATTGGGGAAGCGCTGTATAAAACGCTCAAAATATTGCAACACCGTTTTCACTTGTGTCTGTTGCAGCATAATCTCTGATACCCAGACTTTATATGGATCATCAGCGACTTGCCAAGGCAAATCATGTCGGCCATGTTGGTCATACCAATGTAGAAGCGCATCAGAAAAAGAAAATTGCGACATAGTGAGATAAGTAAAAAATGAGGTGCTCAGTATAACCAATATAAAAGCGTGAAAACGGTATGAAAAATAAAATAAGCTGAGTGTTGTTAAATTGAGATGGTTGAATTGATGACAATCGAGTGAGTTTGACAGAAGGTTAGGTGAATGAAAGTGATGGTTTTATCATTGCAAGGGGGCAAAACGAGTGTGAGTGACTGGTATATTTAAAAATTTCTGTTAAAAGTTAAATATGATGATCATGATTATTTTGCAATAAGTGTTTCCATACCAAAAAATTAACCATGATAATAACTATCCTTAAGAGATTAAAATGTTAAATCAACTTAAAATGACTCGCTTAGATACAGAAATTATGATTGATTTGCAGATAAATGCAGCTCCTTTTAAAAATCGAATTCTGCTCAGTCGTATGGTATTAATTATATTAGCTATTGTATTTTTATATTTTGCTTATGGCTTTTATCTCGAACATAAAGGCATTTGGGTATTTGCACTCATTTTAGGCTACTTATTTTGTTATTATGAATATAGAAAAAATAAAAATTGGATTAATCATGCAAAGGAATCTTTTTTAATTTCTAAAAATAATCTGAAAATTTCTAAGTATTGTGCTGGAAAATTGGTGTCAGTAGTAGATATTGATACACAGAAAATTATTCAGATTACATATGCACCTTGCGTGAGTGCTACTTATCCTTACCTACCAAATAAGCAAGATGGAAATATTCATATACATTCTACCCAAGAAGGATGTTCTTTTGGCATTGGGTTAAGTAAAGATGAGGCGGAGAGTTTTATTATTCAATTACGTTCCCTCATTATGGAGTTTCAGCAACCATACCACTTTATTTTTCTACCACATGTACATTTAAAATCGGACGAAATAAATTGAGTTGTAAATAATTATTAAGTTATTGTGAGTGTTTGCTAAGGAATGCTTGAATAAGCATGTTGTTGGCGCTGATTAGAATATCCTGATCGAACATGGGTGAGGCTTATAATCATTTTGTGAAATTTTTAAATAACTACACCAAATGAACATTTGAAATGACCGTTGGTGTAGTTAAAAAAAGTAAGTTATTCGGCAACAATACCCCAACGTTGATCAAACTTTAAGGTTTGGTTGCTATAACGTGGAATGATATGAATATGAAAATGAGTTTCTTCTTCACCGAAAACTTTGCCATCATTGAATGCAATATGAAAACCTTCTGGTTGATGGCGTAGTTTTAGTTCATTTCGAGCAAGCTCAAGTAAAGACTGTAAGCTTTTACGTTCTTTGTCAGTGACATCAAAATATGATGTCACATGACGTAATGGAATAATGACCGTATGCCCAAGAGAAAGTGGGTCTATTTCAGGTAAAATTACCCCAAAGTCATTTTTAGCAATAATATCGTATTCATCAAAATTACAATAAACACAGTTAGTTGTAGTCATATGAGTTCCTCTTATTTCATTGAATATTTGATTATTTCACTGAGGTCACGCATACAGTGTTTTACTTTAAATTGCGATTTAATAGTTCATACATTGCCGCCAAACTGGTTTTTTCGGCTACTGCATCATAACCTAGATCAACTTGATTCGCTTTAGCACGTTCATCTGCAAGTGGGTTACTAAAGCCATGTTTTGCATTTTCTAAAATGAGTACTTGATAGTTTGCAGCAGCAGCGTTCATTTCTGCTTTGAAGTTTTCAACATCATCAAGACTTACCATGCTGTCGAGCGCACCATGTGAAACTAAAATTTCAGCTTTGATTTGACCTTGTTGAGCTGGGGTTTGAGTTGCAAGCACAGCATGGAATGTTGCAACAGCTTTAAGATCTGCGCCTGAACGTGCCAAATCCAAGACGACTTTACCACCATAGCAAAAACCAATAGCAGCTAACCGTGTTGCATCTACTTCGGGTTGTTTTGCCAGTGTCTCTAATGCCGCTGTTGCACGTATTACAAGCGTGTCTGAATGTTCAAAAGTTTGCATCATCCATTCATATGCCTGTTTGGCATCAGTAGTTACTTTTTTGTCTCCATACATATCAATGGCGAGGGCGGCATAACCTTGCTCGGCCAATTCACGTGCACGTTGTTCAGTATATTCATTTCGCCCCCACCATTCTGGTGCAACAATGATTCCTGCTGTAGCAGTTTGTTGTGTTGGAGCTGCAAAGTAAGCGCTTAGGTTTGAGCCATCTGCTGCGGTGTACTGAATCTCACGTGTTTGAATTGACATTGTCATGAACCAAGTCCTTGTAAATATGAAATGTAAAATGATTAAAACATAAATTCTAAATTGTGCTTTAAAATATTGCGAATAATAAATAATACAGATGTGAGTAAATGTATTACAGCAAAATTAATCTACTCACTTGTTTTATAAATGGTTAATTAGGAAGTCACTTGACTTTGTTAGTATAAAAAAACAGCATGACAATTATATTGCACTGCTGTTGGTCATCACTTTTATTCAGTAGTCGCTTTTAGTGCACGATAGCGCTCTTCATCAAAACCAACAATATAGTCTTGGCCATTTTGTAAAACTGGTCGTTTAATGAGGCTAGTATGCGTGCTGAGAGCCTGAATTAATTCATCAGTGCTACTTAATGCTAAGGCTTGCTGTTCTGGGCTAAGCTTACGCCAAGTTGTTCCTTTTTTATTTAGAACAATATCAGCTCCAATATCTGTAATCCATGTTTGCAGCGTATGCGTATCAATTCCTTGTTTTTTATAGTCATGGAATTCAAAAGTGATGTTTAACTCATTGAGTAAATCAAATGCTTTTTTCATTGAGTTACAGTTTTTAATACCATAAATTTTTATCATGAATAGATCCATTAATGTTGAATGCACATTATTAAAAGTGATTTGCTGAAAATAAACAACTTGTGTGCTCTCGTTCAAGATTGTCGCTGTAGATTTTTTTGTTACCCACGAGATATTTCATCAAACTGTAATCTTCTTAAACAACAATACTTACATAAAAATAAAATGAAGAAGAAAAATTTTTACAAGTTAAATAAAGAGCAATAAGAGCTAGCAGGGCTATAACAAAAATAATTTATCCTGCTGGCAAGTAAACTAAGATAAGTGTGTTTGTTGTGAAGAAAAAATATTGTGAGCGAAAACCGATTAATCGAAATGACCAAAGCAGTTATTGTCGTGATTATTTAGGGAAAGAACGTATTTGATATAAGAGTGTTGTATAAATAGAGAAAACCCGCATCTAATCATCCTGATTATGCGGGTCTCATCACAACGTCCGTTGTCAAATCCTTTTAAACAAATGCATCCACACTTGTTTGTTTCATCCTACGGCTTCCTGTCCCTATGTTGTCATCCTGACAATATCCCTGTGCCGTGCAGCTATAATGCACTGCTTTACAAAAAGTAAAAATGAGCAAACACGACATCTATTGTGAGCAAATCGCCTCGTTTTAGTAAACACTTGTTCGCTCATTGTGATTGTTTATAAAGTGTAGTCAATAATTACGGGTGCGTGATCGCTATACCACTCATCGCGATAGACCCAAGCATTGCTGGTACGTTGTTTCCAGTCAGGTGAGCAGGCTTGGTAGTCAATGCGCCAACCTACATTTTTAGCACGCGCTTGACCACGGTTCGACCACCATGAGTAAAGTTCAGCTTCTTTACGAACCTCACGAAATGTATCTACATAACCTAAATCATCATAAATATGATCAAGCCATGCACGCTCATGGGGTAAACACCCTGAAGATTTTTGATTACCAGACCAGTTTTTAATATCAATACGTTTGTGTACGATGTTGTAATCACCACAAACAATGATTGAGCGATTTTCATCGCGCCATTGTTTAAGAATCAACTTATATTGTTCAAGGAAATGATCTTTGCGTACTTGAGCTTCTTCACCAGAAGAGCCAGAAGGGAGATAGAGTGAACAAATATGCACGGATTGATCGAGTCCAAGATCAAACTCAGCACTGATAAAGCGCCCTTGTGAATCTGCGAGTTCAAAGCCTAAACCTTCTTTAACGGCAATAAAGGGCAAGCGGCTATAAATAGCCGTACCAGCATAGCCTGGGCGTTCAGCTGGGAAAAGATGTGTATGCCATCCCTCAGGTTTAAATTTATCTGTCCATTGGGCATGTGTGATGCGGCTTTCTTGCATACAAACCACATCTGCCTCAGATTTTTCTAGCCACTCTAATAAGCCTTTACTGACAGAAGAGCGTAAGCCATTTACATTGAGTGAAACCACTCTTAAAATTTTTTGATCACTCGGATAGCTACTCTTTGGTATCATTCGCAGTCATAACCTCATATATGAATTTTGGAGCACCCATGACATCACCAGCTCAATTTAACCCACAAGCCTTCATTGAACTCGCACTAACACGTGGTGTGCTTAAATTTGGTGAGTTTACTTTAAAATCAGGTCGGGTAAGTCCTTATTTTTTTAACGCTGGCTTGCTTAACGATGGCGAAGCATTATCTCTACTTGCACAGGGGTATGCAGATAAATTAACACAATGTAGCAATGTTGAAGTAATTTTTGGGCCAGCATACAAGGGAATTCCTTTTGTCGCAGCAACCGCAGTTGCTTTATCTCAAGTACATAATATTAGTGTGCCTTGGGGATTCAATCGCAAAGAAGCCAAAGATCATGGTGAAGGTGGCATGTTGGTTGGTGCTGCAGTGCAAGGTAAAAAAGTTTGGATTATTGATGATGTAATCACCGCTGGTACAGCGATTCGTGAAGTAGTCACATTACTGAAAAACTCTGGTGCAACTATAGCGGGCGTTTTAGTTGCTCTAGACCGTCAAGAGCGTGGCCAAGGTCAACTCTCTGCGATTCAAGAAGTACAGAAGGAACTGGAAATTCCAGTACATGCATTAATTACTATGCAAGACCTTATGCAGTATTTAGAGCAAAAGGGTGATGTTGAGGCATTGAAGAAAATGCAATCTTATCGTGTGAACTACGGGATCTAGTCTGAAATAACGACTACAAGGTCGATTCGACTAAGAGCATCTGTTGACGATTTAGCTTTAAATGGTCAACAGATCATTGGATTAATGGTCTATTTGCTATGATTTTTCTTATTATTGCAGTTGTCATTTTTATTGTTGGCTTCATGGTATTACGTCAGTTAGATCAATATCGTTGGCGTCGGTATGCAGTAGAGCGTGAAAATTATTTTCAAAACCACCCACTACAATTTCAGGGAGATGGCCTGTTTAACATCAATCTTCCTTTAGATCGGCATGTTCAAATTAAATTGATTAATACCTTTATGTGGAAACAGGTCAAACAACACTATTTAAAAAAAGTACTTATTCAAAAAGAAGAACAGCGCAATATACATATGCCGCGTGTCAAAGTAATTTTGGAGCATATTGAATTGGGCTATCTTGATCAACATTATGCTCAACAAATGTGTCAAAGCCTAAGTCAGACAGATTTTAATGTAGGACGGCCAATAGAAGTTTTATCTGAGATTCATGTGTTGTGTGATGCCTCTCAAGCTATGAAGTGTAAAATATCGGTGGATTTACCCAAAGATGTATCAGTGTTAATAAATGCTTTGCACTAATTTATTTATAATGTGCTCAGAAAAAAATGAAGAACAAGAGAAACCCATTGGGCTTAATCGATTGAGATAAAAGTAAAATACAGAATATTGAGAGATAATCTCCGCTATACTAAATTTAATTCATATACTGAGAAGAGCTGAGCTATGCGCGTATTGGTGGTCATGGACCCAATTGAAAATGTCAATTTAAAAAAAGACTCCACAATGGCGATGCTTTGGGCAGCAGCTCGTCGCGGACATGAGTTGGGCTATGTTTTACAGCAAGACCTATATATTGATCAAGGTCAAGCAATGGGCCTGATTTCATCATTACAAGTATTTGAAGATTCAGAAAAATATTATGAATTGACAGAAAAAAAATCTCAGCCTGTTGCAAGCTATGATGTGGTGTTGATGCGTAAAGATCCACCATTTGATATGAACTTTGTTTACACCACTTATATTCTTGAGCAAGCTGAACGAGAAGGTGCTTGGATTATTAACAAGCCACAAAGCTTAAGAGACTGTAATGAAAAACTATTTGCAACACAGTTCCCTCAGTTGCAAGTACCAACCTTGGTAAGTTCTCAGCAAAGTTTAATCCGCGAATTTTTAGAGAAACATCAAGATATTATTGTGAAGCCTCTTGATGGTATGGGGGGAATGGGTATTTTCCGTCTACATAGTCAAGGCGTGAATATTGGTTCGACATTAGAAATGTTGACCCAAAATGGCAGTTTACCAATTATGGCTCAACGTTATATTCCTGAAATTGTGGATGGAGATAAACGTATTTTGATGATTAATGGTGAAGCTGTACCGTATTGTCTTGCACGTATCCCACAAAATGGTGAAGTTCGAGGTAATCTTGCAGCAGGAGGCTTGGGAGAGGCTCGTCCACTTACTGAGCGTGATCGTCAAATTGCATTGGAAGTTGGGCCATTTCTTCGTGAAAAAGGTTTGGTTTTTGTTGGGTTAGATGTGATTGGAGAATATGTAACCGAAATCAATGTTACTAGTCCAACCTGTATTCGTGAAATTGATGCACAATTTGGCACTTCAATTGCAGATGATTTATTTGATGTTATTGAGGCAAAAAAACTGTAAATTAAGTAAAGTGTGTGCATTGTTTGAAGGGATGGAAAATGCAAGAAAGCCCTTCACAATGCATTATCCCTTGAGGATAAATATTTATATAAGATCTTATTGAATTATTCAGTAATTAGAAAAAATGAAACAGTTAGTGAAAAATCCTGAAATTAACTTTCTGTTATGTCTTTTTGGGATTACAATTGACCGTTTTAAGTAAATCCTTTTGTATTTTAGCCTTGAAGAATTAAGCCGTGACTGATTTCCCAAAAAAAGCTTCTCGACATGTGATGATGATGGCCGCAGGCACAGGTGGACATGTTTTTCCAGCGCTTGCTGTCGCAAAACAACTACAACAACAAGGTCACCAAGTTTCCTGGCTGGCAACACCAGCAGGAATGGAAAACCGTCTCTTAAAACAACATGACATTCCAATTTATCAAATTGATATTCAAGGTGTACGAGGAAATGGGATACTTCGTAAGTTACTCGCACCTTTTAAAGTGTTGGCTGCAACGCTAAGTGCGATGCGTTATATGAAGCAACTCAAGGTTGATGCTGTTGCAGGCTTTGGGGGTTATGTTGCTGGGCCGGGTGGCTTGGCAGCTAAAATTTTAGGTATTCCAATACTGATTCATGAGCAAAATGCAGTTGCGGGTTTTACCAATACACAATTATCTCGAATTGCGAAAACAGTATGTCAGGCTTTTCCTGATACCTTTGCCCAAAGTGAAAAAGTACAAACCACTGGAAATCCTGTACGCCAAGATATTTTGGCTTTGTCTAAACCCGAGCAGCGTTACCAACAACGAGAAGTGGCTCAGCAAGCACTTAAAGTTTTGATTGTTGGTGGATCATTAGGTGCACAGGCGCTAAATAAGTGTGTGCCCTTAGCCTTGAAGCAGCTTTCTGTGCCTTTAGATGTTTTTCATCAATGTGGTCAAAATAAACAAGAAGAGACGCTTGCAGTTTATCAAGGCGCGCCAACTCACTTAAAAGTTGAAGTGCAACCTTTTATTGAAGATATGGCTAAGGCTTATGCTGATGCCGATTTAATTATTTGTCGTGCTGGTGCATTAACAGTGACCGAAGTTGCAACAGCGGGTGTGGCTGCTATTTTTGTGCCTTTACCTAGCGCTGTTGATGATCATCAAACTGCTAATGCTAGATTTCTTGAGCGCTTAGGTGCTGCGAAGATCTGTCCACAAACCAGTATGACCCCAGATTCACTAAAAGAAATGTTGATTCCGCTTATGCAGCGTCAACATTTGATGGATATGGCAATCAAAGCACAACAGTTTGCGCAAGTCGACGCCACGCAACGCGTTGTCCAACTCATCCAAGATTTGTAAATTAGAGTAGATTATGTCTGATAGCAGCCCAGCCAATAAAGCTAAAAATTTAATTAAAGTTCCAGAAATGCGCCGTATTAAACATATTCATTTTGTGGGTATTGGTGGTGCTGGAATGTGCGGTATTGCTGAGGTACTGAAAAACCAAGGCTATTGTGTTTCTGGTTCTGATATTAAAGTATCCAAAACAACAGCGCACTTAGAAGCGAATGGAATTAAAGTCTATATTGGTCATGCGGTAGAGAATATTAAAGATGCCAATGTGATTGTCGTTTCAACAGCTATTGATGTAGAAAACCTTGAAGTTAAAGCTGCGATTGAACAACGTATTCCAATTGTACGTCGTGCCGAAATGCTCGGTGAGTTAATGCGTTATCGACATGGTATCGCTGTTGCTGGTACACATGGTAAAACAACGACGACAAGCTTGATTACTTGTATGCTCGCTGAAGAGAACATGGACCCAACTTATGTCATTGGTGGTCAATTAAATCGTACTGGTGTAAATGCAGCTTTAGGTGCGAGTCGTTTCATTATTGCTGAGGCAGATGAATCGGATGCATCTTTTTTATACTTAGAGCCAATGGCAGCTGTGGTGACAAATATTGATGCTGACCATATGGATACTTATGGCGGTAGTTTCGAGAATCTGAAAGATACTTTTGTTAAGTTTCTACAAAAATTACCATTTTACGGTTTAGCTGTTGTCTGTGGTGACGATGCAAATGTGCGCGAAATTATGCCTAGAATTGGTCGCCCAATTCTAACATATGGTTTTAATGAAGATAATGACATTCGTGCTGTAGATGTTGATCAGAACGGTATGCAGACTCATCTCACTGTTTTACGTAAAGGGCGTGAACCTCTACGTGTTACAGTAAACCAACCTGGTTTGCACAATGTGTTGAATGCGTTGGCTGCAATTGGTATTGCGACTGATGAAGGCGTGTCAGATGCTTCAATTTGTCGTGCACTAGAAGGTTTTAGTGGGGTTGGACGCCGTTTCCAAGTACAAGGCGAATATGCAATCGCTGATGGAATGGTTAAGTTGGTTGATGATTATGGTCATCATCCAAAAGAAGTTGAAGCAACAATTAAGGCAGCACGACAAAGTCATCCTGATCGTCGCTTGGTGATGATGTTCCAACCACATCGTTACTCACGTACTCGTGATTGTTTTGACGATTTTGTTGAGGTGTTATCTCAAGTGGATCAGCTGCTTTTGCTTGAAGTTTATCCTGCTGGCGAAAAACCAATTGTTGGCGCAGATAGCCGCAGTCTTGCACGTAGTATTCGTTTGCGTGGTGAGGTTGAACCGATCATTATTGATCCGGTTGAGGGTAACTTGCAAAACGTGATACAAAAAGTGTTACAACCTAATGATTTATTATTAACACAAGGTGCAGGTAACGTTGGTGCAATTTCGTTAGAATTAGCACAAAGTGAATTATTTACCAAATAATGAAATTTTCATTGGTGAAAAACAGGTAATATCATTCATTAGCAGATATTTCACCATAATTTATGCAAAAGTTTAAGGATATAAACGTGTCAAATGCTTCTAAATTCGGCAAAGTTGCTGTATTGCTTGGTGGTAAATCTGCTGAGCGTGAGGTGTCATTAGATAGTGGTAAGGCAGTTTTAGAGGCATTGATCCGTTCTGGTGTCAATGCTGAGGCTTTTGACCCACTTGAACGTAGTGTAACTGAACTTGCAAATTACGATCGCGCATTTATTGTCTTACATGGTCGTGGTGGTGAGGATGGTCAAATTCAAGGTGCCTTAGAGTGGATGAATTTGCCTTATACCGGTACTCGTGTACAAGGTTCAGCGATTGGGATGGATAAGGTAAAAACCAAGCAAATTTGGCAAGGTTGTGATTTACCAACAGCTCCTTATCGTATTATCTCAGAGCAAACTGATCTCAACGAAGTTGTACAAAGCTTAGGTTTACCTTTGATTATTAAGCCTGTTCATGAGGGCTCTAGTGTTGGTATGACCAAAGTTGAGAGAGCGGAAGATTTAGCAAGTGCTGTCGTTAAAGCAAGCCAGCATGATGCTTTAGTTATGGCAGAGAAGTGGATTACTGGGCGTGAATTTACCATTGCGCTCTTAAATGGTCAGGCACTTCCTGTTATTCGACTACAGCCACCTGCTGATGTCGCGTTTTATGACTATGATGCAAAATATCTACGTAATGACGTGGAATATGGCATCCCTTGTGGTTTGAGCAAAGCAGAAGAACAACAATTACAAGCATTGTCTTTAACGGCATTTCAAGCTGTAGGTGCAAGTGGTTGGGGCCGTATTGATGCGATGCAAGATCAAGAGGGTAATTTCTGGTTGCTTGAAGTGAATACTGTACCAGGAATGACTAGCCATTCATTGGTACCTAAGGCAGCTGGAGCAGTGGGTTATAGTTTTGACTCATTGTGTCTTGCAATCCTTGAGCAAACTTTAACGGATAACTAACTGATTATGGCGCAGCTCCCTGCTTCTATGCGCCCTAAGCGCGCAGCAATTACCTCGATACATGAAAAGCCACCTACACGAAAAGATAAGTTCGTAAATTTGGGTGGTTGGGTGCTACTGGTGATTGCTGTTGTGGTATTGCTGGCGGGAATATTCGGTCTATATAAAGTGATGACTGATGCCCGAGTTGCTGCTCTAAATGTAGTGGGCATATCTTCAGATGTAGAAAAACAATACATCGTCCAGCATTTACAGCCTGTAGTGCAGAATAATTATTTTACATCGGATTTGGAGCAAATTCGCGACCGTACTCTAGAGATTCCTTGGGTTGATCGTGTTGTTGTTTCACGAACATGGCCAAATAGTATTAGTGTACGTATTGTTCCTAGACATGCTATTGCGCGTTGGGGAACAGGGCGTTTGTTAAGTGATGCAGGTGTTGTTTTCACTGAAGCGACAGCTAAAGATAATTCAAAATTGCCAATGCTGCATGGTCCATTGGGCCAATCTAAGGTGATGATGCGACGTTATAATGAGATAAATCAACTTTTTCAACCAGCACAGTTGAGGTTGAAAGATTTGTATTTAACAGATCGTATGACGTGGTTTATGCAATTTGATTCAGGTTTACGTGTGATTGTTGATCAAGATCAAACCATGAGCAAATTGCAGCGTTTAAATCAATTGGTTCAATCTGACTTAAAACCTGTATGGTCTCAAGTTGCTGCAATTGATTTACGTTATAGGAATGGTTTGGCGATTCAGTGGAAAAACTCTATGCCACCTAAGATTGTGAATGGACAATTTGTGTATTCTACAGTGCAAACCAGTGAGACAGTGCCAATAAGTACGCGGTAATATGGGTTGTATAGACAGATAAAATTTAACCTATTGAAATTTAAACAATGAAAAACATGGTAATGAATAATGAATGAAACTGTTCCATCAGTTGTTGCGATCGACATTGGAACGCATAAGGTTTCAGTCTTGATCGGTAAGGTGCATGCTCCTGATAATATTCAGGTGATAGGTATGGCGAGTGCGCGTAATCGAGGGATGAGCAAAGGAAAAATTGTTAGCCTTGATAAAGTCATTACCGCAATTAAAAATGCTGTGCAAGAAGCAGAAGATATGGCTGAGTGTCGGGTACACTCAGCATGGGTATCTATTCCTAACACAGAAATGCAGAGTTTTTACGCTGTTGGTCGCACACCTATTGCAAATCCAGATCGTATTATTACAACAAACGAGATGGTTCGCGCTTTAGAGTTAGCCAAAGCCAGTCATATGACTGCAGATTATTACTTGGCCAGTGCAGTTCCATTAGGTTTTGAACTCGATGATGCTGAAGAATGGGTGCAGAATCCTATTAATTTATCTGCACACAGCATGACTGCACATTACCAATTGATGATGTTGCCAATTAGCACGATGCAAAATTTAGATCGTGCGATGAAGGGAGCCAATATTTCAGTTGAAAAAATGGTGTTATCTTCCTTGGCAACAGTTGAAAGCAGCTTGCTTAAAGACGAAAAAGAATATGGCGTGTGTTTACTCGATATCGGCGCTGGGACGACGAGTATTGCAGTATATATTGAAGGTCACTTGGCAATGGCTCATACCATTCAGCTGGGTGGTGAAAATGTAACACGTGATATTGCTTCAGTATTACAAACGACAACAGAGGAAGCAGAGCGGATCAAACTGTTGTATGGTTGTGTTGATTTAAATCAGGTCAAGCCTGATCACATGATTCAATTTGAAGCTATTGATGGTCCGCAGAGTATCAGTCGTATTGAGTTATCTGAAATTATCTTGGCACGTTATATGGAAATCATGGGCTTAGTCCATGAAAAGTTAGAAGCACATGGTGCGCTACAGAGTTTGTATCATGGTGTGGTGCTTACTGGAGATGCGTGTCAGATTGAAGGAATGGTCGCATTTGCACGTCGTAGTCTAGGTGTATCAGCTCATTTGGGTAATCCACCTTTGCAAGTTGTTGCTGATGATCAATATTTACCTTCGTTAAGACGCTCAATGTATGCAACAGCTGCTGGCTTATTGCTTTTTAGCCAAAGTGAAATGCAAGAAACGATTGATGAGCCTGATGGGGCAAGAAAACGATCATTTCTACAGCGTTTAGCCAATGGCTGGAATACAATGAATAACAAGTTGAAGGGCATTTTTTAGGTATAGTTTTTTTTGGGAAGATTGTCGGTGAGTTGTAACTATCCTAGTGAAAACTTGACAAGCTTGGCATTGCGAAGCATCCTAAAAATAATTTATGTTTATGAAGATCAAGGCAGTATACGGGCTTAAGTGACTGCCAAAATTAATTAGGAAAGCTAAAGGTCATGGCCTCATTTGAATTTTTGGAAGATGAACGAAGTGATGGTAACGGTCAAGCCCGTTTTACTGTATTTGGTGTAGGTGGTGGTGGTGGTAACGCCGTTCAGCACATGGTGCAATCTGATATTCAGGGTGTTAAATTCGTTTGCGCAAACACGGATAAACAAGCACTTGATCGTATGAATGCACCTTTCAAGATTCAGCTTGGAGAACAAAGTACACGTGGCTTAGGTGCTGGAGCTAATCCAGATGTAGGACAAATTGCTGCTGAAGAAAGCCGTGAAGTAATACGTCAACACCTTGAGGGTGCTGATATGGTTTTTGTTACTGCGGGTATGGGTGGTGGTACAGGTACTGGTGCAGCACCTGTTGTTGCTGAAATTGCCAAAGAAATGGGTATCCTGACCGTTGGCGTGGTAACAACACCATTTAACTTCGAAGGCCGACGTCGTTTACGTTCTGCAGAGAAGGGTATTGAAGCTTTAGAAACACACGTAGATTCATTGATTATTATCCCAAATCAACGCCTATTAAGCGTGTATGGTGATATTTCAATGCAAGATGCATATCGCAAAGCAGACGATGTATTACTGAATGCTGTGCGCAGTATTTTTGATTTGGTGGTACGCCCTGGTCACATTAACCTTGACTTCGCAGATTTAAAAACAGCGATGAGCACACGTGGTTATGCCATGATGGGTGAAGGTAAAAGCAGTGGTCCAGACCGTGCTGAAGAAGCTGCACGTTTGGCGATTCGTAGCCCATTACTTGATAATGTCAACATTATCAATGCTAAAGGCGTGTTAATCAATATCACTGGTGGCGCTGACGTAACTTTACGTGAAACTGAAGTGATTACTGATGTAGTTAACCAAATCGTTGATTTAGATGATGGTGAAGTATTCTTCGGTACTGTATTTGATCCAGATGCACGTGATGAAATTAGAGTAACTGTGATTGCAACAGGCTTAACACGTAATGCAAATGATGCTGCGGATACACGCCGTAAGCCAGTATCTGCAACAGCTACACATGCACAGCATTCAGCTCAAAATGTGGAAGATGAAGACATTCCAGCTATCAGTCGTAGACAAAATGCAGAGATTCCAACATCGGCACCAAGTGCTTCACCACGTTCTACGCCAATGAGTATTCAAGACTATTTGAAGAATCAACAGCGTAAATAGTTGAAATATATAATTATATTATTTTTCGACCTAAAATGGCAGTGAGAATCACTGCCATTTTTGTTTTTTATCAATGGCTAAATATGCTAACGTATAGTGGATTTGAGGATGAAGACCATAAAAGCATGTTGAAACAACGTACCCTAAAACGTGCCGTGAAAGCCAGTGGCATTGGATTACACAGTGGGCAAAAAGTCATTATTAATTTTTTGCCACATGTGGTGGATGGGGGTGTTGTTTTCCGCCGAATTGATTTAGATCCACCTGTGGAGATCCCCGCTGACGCACTTTTAGTGCAAGAAGCATTTATGTGCTCAAATTTGGTCATTGATGACTATAAGGTCGGTACGATTGAACATATAACAAGTGCGATTGCGGGTTTAGGCATTGATAATATTATTGTCGAAGTCTCAGCATCCGAAGTTCCTATTATGGATGGTAGTGCTGGCCCATTTATTTACCTGCTCAACAAGGGCGGCTTGGTAGAACAGGATGCACCCAAAAAATTTATTCGTATTTTAAAACCTGTGACAGCATTTATTGAGGATAAGCGAGCAGTTTTTACACCTCATGATGGTTTTCAAATTAACTTTACCATTGATTTTGATCATCCTGCTTTTGCTAAAGAATATCAATCAGCGACAATCGACTTTTCTACTGAAACTTTTGTATATGAAGTGAGTGGAGCACGTACGTTTGGCTTTATGAAAGACTTAGATTATTTAAAATCACATAATTTAGCATTAGGTGCGAGTCTAGATAATGCAATTGGTGTGGATGACACCGGCGTTGTTAATGAAGAGGGACTGCGCTTCGCTGATGAATTCGTACGCCACAAAATTTTGGATGCTGTTGGTGATTTATATTTGCTTGGACACCAGATCATTGCCAAATTTGATGGGTATAAGTCTGGACATGCACTTAATAACCAATTATTGCGCAATGTGAAAAGTGATCCAAGTAGCTACGAAATTGTAACATTTGATGATAGTAAATCTTGCCCAATTCAATATGTAAAAGTGGTTTAAAGCCTTATCATATCTAGATTTATGTTATATTATAACGCTTTGTCGCTGTTGGATCGTCTGCGTTTTTATGGCAATTTGAACTATCATAATGTAATAATTACATTTTATCGCTTGCCAAACGCAGTAGTGCTTGACTAAGCTTAGGGTCCTGAACAAAGTTTGCTGCATGTTCAAGCATGTTGCGGGCTTCGGGTGTGATTTGCTTTTCAATCTTTGTGGTTTTATGTTGAGGCTTTGCTTTTTGTCTCAATCTAACCTGAATTTTGTTTAAGTCATTTAGCCCCTCGATTTGAGATAATTGAGAAATATACTGCTTTTGAAGATAGCCGAGTTGACTAATCATTGCTTGATTTTCACCGGTGATTGTCAAGATGCCGTATTGATAACAGACCACCTGCCACTGCTCAGGCTGTGGAAGTAAAGGTTGGATTAATTTAGTAAGTTTTTGCCATTCAGCAACTTGCTTTTTCAGAAACGATAAGTTTCCTGTTTTTAGATGTTGATTTGATGTTTGGAACAGATTGTTTGGTTCAGACATTGAGTGTTTCCAAATGCTTACAACTTATGAACTTCATCTTAAGCCGATGTGAGAGAAAAGATCAAGGTGAGTACAGCAAGCAGAACAATAGCTAAAAATAGTTGAAAGAGGTTTTTATGCAATCGAGACGTGTTTTATTGGCGTTTTCTCTCGCCGCAACAACTGCTTCAGCTGCTTTTGCAGATTTAATTGATCAAAATTCTGCTGTTTCAAATGATCGGCTTGGTGAGTTAGTTAAAACAGTACAAGGTACTTATGAAGCTCCTAAGCTAGATGCTAAAATTCGTGGCGAACAGACCAAAGTTATTAATAACGAATATCTTTCTGGTAAATACGGCGCTTCTACTTCATTGAATTTATCTTCTGGATCAGATTTATCTTGGTTAGTGACTCATCCACTGCCTGATATGGCGCGTGTTAGCTCTAATTATGGCGGTCGTACTATGGGTGGCCGTGCAGAGAATCATTCTGGTTTAGATATGTCAGCACCAAGCGGTACACCAATCTATGCAACAGGACCTGGCGTTGTTACAAAATCAGGCTGGGGTACGGGTTATGGCCAATATGTTGAAATTAACCATGGTAATGGTTATGTAACTCGTTATGCACATGCATCACGTTTGGTTGTATCTGTAGGGCAAAATGTTAAAGCTGGTGACCATATTGCGAATGTAGGTTGTACTGGACGTTGTACTGGTCCACATTTGCACTATGAAGTAGTGAAAAATGGTCAACGAAAAAATCCATCGACTTATTTGGCTATGTTGCCGTAAGCGATCAAATATTCCCTTTATGGGTATAAGTTAAAAAATTATTATTAAATTTTGAATTGAATGGCGCCCCTTCTATAAAAATAGAAGGGGCTTTTTTGTTGTTTATAAAAAATGAATATTATTCAGTTGATTTGACGATTTATTCGCTTTGTTGCAATTTAACCTGTGCTAGAGTCTAACTGCTGATTATAAGTAGAATTATTGTACATAAAGTCAATCACTATTTATTTAATGAATAATGGTCTACTGTGACATTTAGCCGTGGCAATAACTTAATACCCATAAAATATGATACAAATATCAGTTATAAATCAAATCAAGGAATAGGTGAAATATGGCGTACTATGGCGATTCCGATGCTCTGGAAACACAAGAGTGGCAAGATGCGTTTGATTCAGTTTTACAAAACATGGGAACGGAACGTGCTGCATTTTTGCTCGAAAAGTTGTTCCAGCGTGCCATTACTAAGCATGTTCCCATTCAGCGATTAAATACCCCTTATCTTAATACAATTTCAGTGGATGAAACGCCAGCAATGCCTGGTGATCAAGATATGGAACGTCGTATCCGAGCTTTGATTCGTTGGAATGCTTTAGCAATGGTATTGCGTGCAAACCGAACTGGGGATGACTTGGGTGGACACTTAGCAAGTTTTGCTTCTTCTGCAACATTGTATGATGTTGGTTTTAACCATTTCTTCCGTGCAAATAGTGATCACTTTGGTGGTGACATGATTTACTATCAAGGTCACTGTGCACCAGGTATTTATGCGCGCTCTTTCCTTGAAGGGCGCTTAACAGAAGACCAGCTTAATAACTTCCGTCGTGAAGTGAATGGTCAAGGCTTATCAAGCTATCCTCATCCATACTTAATGCCTGACTATTGGCAGTTCCCAACAGTATCGATGGGTTTAGGGCCTATTATGTCTATTTATCAGGCACATATCCAAAAATACTTAATGAACCGTGGCCTAATCAAAGAAGAGAATCGTAAGGTTTGGGCTTATCTCGGTGATGGTGAAATGGATGAGCCAGAAAGCCTTGGTGCAATTTCTTTAGCTGGCCGTGAAAAGCTTGATAATCTCATTTGGGTTGTTAACTGTAATTTACAGCGTTTGGATGGCCCAGTACGTGGTAATGGTAAGATTATTCAAGAGCTTGAGTCTGTTTTCCGTGGTGCAGGCTGGCGTGTCATTAAAGTGGTATGGGGCCGTCATTGGGACCCACTATTGGCTAAAGATGCTTCTGGGGCGCTTAAAGCGCGTATGGAGGAGGCGCTAGATGGTGATTACCAACGTTATCAAGTGAAAGGTGGTGGATATACCAAAGAGCATTTCTTTGGTAAGTATCCAGAAACTGAAGAGTTGGTAAAACATCTTAGCGATGATGATATTGACCATCTTAACCGTGGTGGACATGACCCATACAAAGTTTATGCTGCTTATGCTGCAGCAATGAACAGCAATGGGCAACCAACGGTTATCTTAGCGAAAACCGTAAAAGGTTATGGTTTATCAGACGAGATTGAAGCTGTAAACAAAACACACCAAATCAAAAAAATGCATTTGGAGTCGCTAAAATACTTCCGTAATCGTTTTAATTTACCGTTTACTGATGAACAACTTGAAGAGTTGCCATTGTATCGTCCAGGTGAAAATTCTCCTGAATTGAAATATATGAAAGCGCGTCGTGAGGCTTTAGGTGGTTATTTACCTGCTCGTCGTAAAGAGAGCGTGCCTTTAGATATTCCTGATCTGTCTGTGTTTGATGCCGTTCTTCGTGGTAGTGGTGGTAAAGAACAATCTACTACAATGGTCATGGTGCGTTTAATTGCAGCATTACTTAAAGAAAAAGCAATTAAAGATCGTGTGGTACCTATTGTGCCAGATGAAGCGCGTACTTTTGGTTTGGAGGGTATGTTCCGTCAATTAGGTATTTATGCTGCGCATGGTCAAAACTATACGCCTGAAGACCAAGAACAATTGATGAACTATCGTGAAGCAAAAGATGGTCACATGTTACAAGAAGGGATTAATGAAGCTGGTGCGATGAGTGCGTGGTCAGCTTTAGGTACAAGTTATTCAACAAATAACTTACCAATGATCCCAATTTATATGTACTACTCAATGTTTGGTTTCCAACGTATTGGTGATATTGCATGGGCGGCTGGTGACTCACAAGCACAAGGTTTCTTGTGTGGTGCAACAGCAGGTCGTACTACATTGAATGGTGAAGGCTTACAGCACCAAGATGGTCATTCTCACATTTTAGCTGGCACAATTCCTAATTGTGTTGCCTATGATCCTTGTTTTGGATATGAGCTCGCTGTGATTGTACATGACGGTTTAAAACGTATGTATGTGAATCAAGAGCGTATCTTCTATTACTTAACATTAATGAATGAAAACTATGAACAGCTAGCAATGCCAAAAGATGCTGAAGAAGGCATTAAGCGTGGTATGTATCTATTGGAAGAAGATACCAAAGCGACAGTGCAGTTGCTGGGTTCTGGTGTGATTTTACGTGAAGTAATGAAAGCAGCGGAAATTTTACGCGATGAATATCAAATTCATTCCAATGTTTGGAGCGTAACAAGCTTCAATGAGTTGGCGCGTGATGGTATGGCTGTTGATGAATATAACCGTTTACATCCATTAACTGAGGAACCACAAGAGTCTTGGGTTGCTAAACAATTGCGTTCTACAGACGGTATTGTCGTTGCTGCTACGGATCATATGCGTGCATATAGTGAGCAGATTCGTGCTTATCTCCCAGATGGTCGTCCATATGTAACATTGGGTACAGATGGTTATGGTCGTTCAGATACGCGCGGTAACTTACGTAGTTACTTTGGTGTTGATGCTGCACATATTGTGGTTGCGACCTTGAAGAAACTTGCCGATGAAGGTGAAGTTGATGCTCGTTTGGTCAAAGATGCTATTTCGAGTTTTGAACTTGATGTTGATCGTCCAGTTGCTTGGATGCCTCAAGCACACCCTCAAGTACAAGAAGTGGCTGCATATACAGAACAGTCAGGAGAGGAGAACTAAGCATGCAAATCAAAACTCCTGATATTGGTGTAGACCAAGCAACGGTTGCTGAAATCTTAGTTAAAGTGGGTGACAGTATTGCCCTAGATGACAGTATTGTTCTATTAGAGTCTGATAAAGCTTCTGTAGAAGTACCGAGTACACTTGAGGGTGTAGTGACTAAGATTTTAGTACAAGTGGGTGATTCGGTTGCTGAAGGTGCTGTACTCATTGAGGTTGAGTCTGCTACAACTACGCAAGAAACAACAACACCAGTCGTTGAGCAAGTTGTTAAATCTGAAGTAGTAGTTGAACCTTCGCATAAGCCTGAACCAGCAACAACAGTGCAAGCAAATGCTGCTCAAGTTGTAGAACTTAAAGTTCCTGATATTGGTGTAGAAAAAGCACTCGTTGCAGAGATTTTGGTTAAAGTGGGTGATCAGATTGATGTTGACGATAGCTTAGTTGTTGTCGAATCTGATAAAGCTTCTGTTGAGGTACCAAGTACGGTTGCTGGTATTGTTGAAAGCATCGTAGTCAAGTCTGGAGATACAGTAAAAGAAGGTGTTGTGCTGATGACTGTTAAAACAGTTACATCAACGGCTACTTCGAATGTTGCTCCAGTGAGTGCGACAAGTGCTGAAGTTGCTGCAAGTGCTCCAGCTGCTGCAGCATCTAGTTCTAATACGGTTGAAGTGACTGTTCCAGATCTTGGTGTAGATAAAGCAACTGTATCTGAAATTTTGGTTCAGGTTGGTGAACACGTTGATGCAGAGCAAAGTATATGTGTCGTTGAATCTGACAAGGCTTCTGTCGAAGTGCCAAGTACGGTTGCGGGTATCATTACGGCTATTCACGTGACTTCGGGTCAGGCTGTACAACTTGGTACTGCTTTGGTCACTATTAAAAGTGATCAGGCTGTTCAGGTTGGTACTACTGAACCTAAAGCTGCAACAGTGGAATCCAGTCCAAGTATTCCTGTTCAAGCTACTGTTTCAACTGCACCTGCCGTGACATCAACTGAAAAGTTGACTCCAGAGCAGCAAGTTGAAAATGCAAAAGTATATGCTGGGCCTGCTGTACGTAAGTTGGCACGTGAGCTTGGTGTTGTTTTATCTCAAGTACAATCTTCAGGCCCACATACGCGTGTGGTGAAAGAAGATGTTTATGCATTTGTCAAATCAAAACTTACAGCAGAAAAAGCCGCACCTACAGCTGCTGTTGCTGTAGCTTCAGGCTTACCTGCACTACCAGATTTTAGTGCTTTTGGTGGTGGTGAAGTTAAAGTAATGACGCGTTTACAGCAAGTTTCTGTACCGCAGTTATCTTTGAATAATTTTATTCCACAGGTTACTCAGTTTGATTTAGCTGATATTAGTGAACTTGAAGCGTGGCGCAATGAATTGAAGGCTAACTTTAAGAAACAAGGTGTTAGTTTGACTATTTTAGCGTTTATTGCAAAAGCTGTAGCGCACTTGTTAAAAGAAGAGCCTTACTTTGCTGGGCATTTAGCTGATGATCAGAAATCGGTATTATTACGTAATGAGATCCATATGGGTATTGCTGTTGCAACACCAGATGGGCTGACTGTACCTGTGCTACGTAACCCTGATCAAAAAAGTATTAAGCAGATTGCAATTGAATTGGGTGAATTGAGTCAAAAAGCACGTGATAAGAAATTATCACCAAAAGACTTACAGGGTGCAAACTTTACCATTACTAGCTTAGGTAGTATTGGTGGTACAGCCTTTACACCACTTGTAAACTGGCCTCAAGTTGCAATTTTGGGTATTTCTCCTGCAACCATGCAACCTGTATGGAATGGTGAAAGTTTTGCTCCTCGTTTGATGTTACCGTTATCATTGTCTTATGATCATCGTGTAATTAATGGTGCAGACGCTGCTCGATTTACCAATAAATTGACTAAGTTATTGGCTGATATTCGTAATATTTTACTTTGATATTGATGATGTGTAACAGTTCTCTTTAGAGCTATTACACGCATACTTAAACCCAGATTGCTGCGGCAGCCTGGGTTTTTTAGTATCTCATGATTGCAAAATAGCCGTTGTCTGCATACAATGGCGGAACTTCATTGGGGAGTAGCCGCTATTTACATCAAGTAAATAGGTGATGGTCAACATAATTGTTCAACAGAACATGGTCATCATAGCAAAGAACAATGTCGCTTTCTTTTAAGCAATCTTTTGTTGGCAAGACCTTTGATTTATCACTCCGCATTCATTTCGATGATTTTGGCTAGCAGGAGGGATAGGTCATCGGTAATTGTTGCTAGCCAGAGATTGTGATCATGCAAGAACTTCTCTCTTCTACACTCATTGTTGCGCTCGCAGAAATGGGCGATAAAACTCAACTCTTAGCATTACTTTTAGCTGCACGTTTTAAAAAACCCGTTCCGATTATCTTGGCGATTTTAGCTGCAACCATTATTAATCATGGTGTTTCAGCTTTGCTTGGCCAGTGGATTACTCAAGTATTAGATCCCTTATGGTTGGTTTGGGGGTTAGCGATAGGTTTTATTGCTATGGCGGCTTGGATGTTGGTACCCGATCAGCTTGATGATGAAAGTGAAAGCATTAAAAAATGGCAAAAATTTGGGGTTTTTGGCGCAACTTTTGTTCTTTTCTTTTTGGCTGAAATTGGGGATAAGACACAAATTGCAACGATTGCTCTAGCTGCGAAATATGACAGTGTATTTTTAGTGACGATGGGTACAACCATTGGAATGTTAATTGCCAATGTGCCCGCAGTACTCATTGGTGATCGTTTTGCAAGTCGTTTACCTGTTTCATTGATTCATAAAATTGGTGCCTTAATATTTTTAGTTTTAGGAATCATGACGTTACTTGGTTACTATTTCTGGTCATAAGTTAAAACTGCGCTAAGGCTGAGAGGCACTGTGTTTGCGGAGATTGCATACAGTTATTCTTGGCCTTTTTTTGTTGACAAAAAAAATATAAAAATTGATTGTGTTGGATTTTATTTTTTTTTAGCATTCGTGGGTAAAAACCCAATTTAAAAACGAGAATAAACATGCTATCTCAAATACCTGCGCAGGATGCCTGTCTAAGCTGTGGTGCCTGCTGTGCCTTTTTCCGTGTCTCATTTTATTGGGCTGAAGGTGAAATTATACCTCATGATATGGTTGAACCTTTAACAGCAGTTTATTCTTGTATGCAAGGGACAAATCAAACACAACCTCGTTGTGTTGCTTTGGATGGAACAGTGGGTGAGCAAGTGAGTTGTAAAATTTATACTCAACGTAGTTCTAGCTGTAAAGAAGTACAAGCAGGGGATGCACAGTGTAATAAAGCACGTAGTCATCACGGCTTAATTCCACTCATTGAGATTGAAACAGCCCCACCAAGTAATGATGATGATTATGATCAGGTTTGTTAATGAGGTTTAGTTGAACGATGCTCAGCAGGATAAGTTATTACTTTGCTGAGTATGTTGAGATAAAACATTGGCGTTTAATGCTGGAATGAACAAGGAATATGCTTAAATTCAAGGGATGATTTGTGATTGACATAATAATTTTAAGAATAAATGAAATTTATGCGTAAATTTGTTTATAATGGCTCACGGAAATTACCAGTGAGACTGTTATGCTGACCATCGTTCAAGAAGCGTTAACCTTCGATGATGTCTTATTACTCCCTGCCTATTCTACCATCCTTCCTAAAGATGTCTCTTTAAAGACACGTTTGACACGTGGCATTCAATTAAATATTCCGCTCGTTTCAGCAGCAATGGATACAGTGACTGAGTCACGTATGGCAATTGCGATGGCGCAAAATGGCGGGATAGGTATTTTACACAAAAATATGGATATCTCTGCACAAGCTGCGGAAGTTCGTCGTGTGAAAAAATTTGAAGCAGGTATGGTAAAAGACCCTATTACAGTGAGTCCTGAAACTACGGTTCGTGAATTGATTGCAATCACCGAATCTAACCACATTAGTGGTGTGCCTGTAGTTAAAGATGGAAAAGTTGTAGGGATTGTAACGGGTCGTGATACACGCTTCGAAACCAATTTTGAACAACCAGTCAGCAATATCATGACAGGTGCTGATCGTTTGGTCACCGTGAAAGAAGGTGAATCCAAAGAAAATATTCAAGCGTTGTTACAGAAGCATCGTATTGAAAAAGTTTTAGTGGTGAACGATCACAATGAATTAAGAGGCTTAATTACGGTTACTGATTTCCGTAAAGCAGAGCTATATCCAAATAGTTGTAAAGACGAATTGGGACGTTTACGCGTTGGTGCCGCTGTAGGTACTGGTGCAGAAACGCCAGCACGTGTAGAAGCATTAGTGGAGGCCGGTGTAGACGTAATCGTAGTTGACACTGCTCATGGCCACTCTGCTGGTGTAATTGAACGTGTACGTTGGGTGAAACAAAACTATCCTCAAGTACAGGTTATTGGCGGTAATATTGCAACAGGTGACGCTGCACTTGCTTTACTTGATGCTGGTGCTGATGCTGTTAAAGTTGGTATTGGTCCAGGTTCGATCTGTACAACACGTATTGTTGCAGGGATTGGTGTACCTCAAATCTCAGCTATTGATAATGTTGCTAATGCACTTAAAGAACAAATTCCTTTAATCGCAGATGGTGGTATTCGCTTCTCTGGCGATATGGCAAAAGCGATTGGTGCTGGCGCAAGTACAATTATGGTTGGCTCTTTAATGGCTGGTACTGAAGAAGCACCAGGTGAAGTTGAATTCTTCCAAGGCCGTTACTATAAAGCTTATCGTGGTATGGGATCTTTGGGAGCAATGGCAGGTTCAACAGGTTCTGCTGACCGTTACTTCCAAGATGCTAAAGCAGGTGCAGAAAAATTAGTACCAGAAGGTATTGAAGGTCGTGTTCCTTACAAAGGACCAATGGGCGCCATTGTACATCAAATGATGGGTGGTTTACGTTCATCAATGGGTTATACCGGTTCAGCGGTCATTGATGATCTACGCCATAATGCAAAATTCGCAAAAATTACTTCTGCGGGTATGCAAGAATCACACGTCCATGACGTAACGATTACAAAAGAAGCACCTAACTATCGTATTGGTTGATTTATTTTAGTATTTTCATTGAAAAAGCTGTCTCTTAGAGACAGCTTTTTCTTTTTTTAGTGTAAAGTAGAAAAATTATATTTTAGTCTGTCAGAACTGATTTTCTAGACGGAAATAAACAATCAATTAAGTAGCTTAAAAATAGATCCTAGTGGCACCATATTGGGTGTGCTTGGGATAAAAGTGTGGGAAAAGTATGAGTTATTTTGGTACAGATGGTATTCGTGGTGAGTTTGGTCAATTTCCGATCACTCCGCAGTTCGCTTTACAACTTGGTTTTGCTGCAGGTAAAGTTTTAAAAAATATTCGTCCAAATAAAAAACCTATCGTTGTAATGGGGAAAGATACCCGCTTATCAGGTTATATTTTAGAGTCTGCACTCCAAGCTGGTCTAAATGCTGCTGGTGTTTATGTACATTTATTGGGCCCTTTGCCAACGCCAGCCATTGCACATTTAACTCGTGCATTACATGCGGATGCAGGCATTGTAATTTCTGCTTCTCACAATCCATATTTTGATAACGGTATTAAATTTTTTTCAGGTGAAGGCAAAAAGCTTTCTAATGAATTGCAACAAGCGATTAACGCAGAACTTTCGAATGAGCTACATATCGAAGATAGTGCAAATTTAGGTAAGAGCGTACGTGTTAAAGATGCTAATGGTCGCTATATTGAATTTTGTAAATCTACATTCCCATACCATTATGATCTGCGAAATTTAAAAGTTGTGATTGATTGCGCAAATGGTGCTGCATATAACGTTGGTCCTGCCGTATTTCGTGAGCTAGGTGCTAAAGTTATTGCAATGCATCATGTGCCAGATGGCCTTAATATTAATAAAGACTGTGGTTCTACTCATCCCGAACATTTACAAAAAGCAGTAGTTGAGCATGAAGCTGATCTTGGTATTGCATTTGATGGTGATGCCGATCGAGTAATTTTAGTTGATCGTCATGGGCAGTTAGTCACAGGGGATCACATATTATATATATTGGCTACTCAAGCACAGAAAAAACCAGCGGGTATTGTTGGCACTGTAATGAGCAATATGGCACTAGAATTGGCTCTGAACAAAGCTAAGGTTCCTTTTGTACGGGCGAAGGTTGGAGATCGTTACGTTTTACAAGCACTTGAAGAAAATGGTTGGAGCATTGGTGGTGAGCCTTCTGGTCATGTGTTAACCCTAGATAAAAGCACAACAGGCGATGCTATTATTGCGGCATTGCAAGTAATGACGGTTATGGTTGAACAGCAAAAATCCCTTGATGAACTGTTACAAGGTTTTGAGCTTTTCCCACAGATTTTAGTCAATGTACGTCTTGATCAAATGATAGATCCTTATGACATTCCAGAGTTAGTGAATGAGTTCACTCAAGCGGAAACGAAAATGCAAGGTCGTGGCCGAATTTTAATTCGAAAATCTGGCACAGAACCTGTAATTCGCGTTATGGTTGAAGGTAATGACTTAGAAGAAGTCACAACGCTTGCCAACCATTTGGCAGATCAAATTCGTTTACATGCCGCAACTGCTTAGGATGTTGTTATGAGCGATACAATTCAAGATTTAAGTGAACTACGATTAAGTTATCAAAAAGGGGAATTACTTGAGAATCAAGTTGATGCAGATCCCCATGAGCAATTTTTAGTTTGGTTTAATCAAGCATTAGAAGCAAAATTACATGAACCTTATGCCATGTATTTAGCAACTGCCGATCATCAAGGTCATCCACATGTACGCACTGTATTATTGCGTGGTGCAACACATGCAGGCTATGACTTTTATACCAACTATGACAGTCAAAAAGGTTTAGATTTAGCTGCTAATCCGCATGCTGAATTATTATTCTATTGGCCAGAGCTTGAGAGACAGGTTCGCATTTCTGGATGTGTTGATAAAATCTCACTAGAAGAATCAACGCAGTATTATCATAAGCGTCCTCGTGATAGCCAGATAGCAGCGCATATTAGTACACCACAAAGTGGCGCTATTGAGAGTCGTGAACTGCTTGAGCAGCGTTTCCATACCTTACAAGAGCAATTGGGACAAGCTGAAGCGATGAAACCTGAGTTTTGGGGAGGTTATCGTCTTGTTGCAACGTCTTTTGAGTTTTGGCAAGGCCGACCAAACCGTTTACATGATCGTTTAAACTATCAACTGGTCGAGGGGCGGTGGACAATACAGCGACTCATGCCTTAAATGTCTAAACTTCGTATTTTACAACGTCCTTACTTGAGTTCCCCTGAATGTTTTCAGGGGGTTCCCGTTTTTCTTGCTCAAATTTTAGCTGCACGTGGCGTCCAATCTGAGCGTGAATTAGAATTAAAGTTAAAGCATCTATTCACAACAGAAATGAAAGGTCTTTCTGCTGCAGTAGAGTTAGTTGATCAAGCCATTGATCAGCAAGCTAAAATAGTGATTGTTGGTGACTATGATGCAGATGGTGCAACCAGTACGGCATTGATGCTGCTTGCGTTGAGGGCAATGGGGGCACAGGTTGATTACTTGGTTCCAGATCGCTTCAAATATGGTTATGGTTTAACGCCAGCAATTGCTGAACTTGCTTTTAGTCGTTTTCATCCTGATTTACTTATTACTGTAGATAACGGCATTTCAAGTCATGAAGGTGTAGCAAGTGCGCACGCTTTAGCAATGAAGGTCATTATTACTGATCATCATCTCACAACGAAAGCTCCCCCCGCAGCAGAGGCCGTAGTTAATCCAAATCAATTGGGTTGTCCATTTCCAAGTAAGGCATTAGCAGGTGTTGGCGTTGCTTTTTACTTATTGGCACATTTGAGTCGCCAACGTGAACAACAAGGGAAATTGAGTGTCAAAATGACTCAATTTTTAGATTTAGTTGCACTTGGAACTTATGCTGATGTTGCAAGTTTAGATCACAATAATCGTATTTTGATTGATGCAGGCGTGCAGCGTATTCGACAACAACAATGCCGTATTGGAATTACAGCTTTGCTTGATGTCGCAAACCGTGATGCCGCACAGTTACGAGCTGAAGATTTAGGTTTTGTACTTGGCCCAAGAATCAATGCGGCTGGTCGTATGGAGACTATGGATATTGGGATTGAGTGTTTATTGGCAACTGAGCCAACTCAAGCCTATGCGCTAGCAAGACAATTGAATCAACTTAATCTTGAACGTCGCCAAGTTGAAACGCAAATGAAGCAAGAAGCTTTAACGACATTATCTCAGATTCAGTTTGATCAAGACGATTTACCAGCCGCTTTGGTGATGTATGAAGAACATTGGCACCAAGGTGTGATTGGTATTGTTGCAGGACGTTTAAAAGAACAGTTTCATCGTCCAGCCATTGTATTCGCGGCTGGTCAAGATGGTATACATATCAAAGGCTCGGCACGCTCTATTGAAGGGATTCATATTCGGGATGCAATTGAACGAATTGCGGAGAAACAGCCTAATTTAGTACGTTTTTTTGGTGGTCATGCCGCTGCTGCAGGTTTGACTATTCATAAAAATGATTTTGTCGCTTTTAAACAGGCATTTAATCAGCTGATTGCTGAGATGGATCCAGATATTTTTCAAGCAACATTGTGGACAGATGGTGAATTGGAGGAGGCTGCACTTCAGCTCAGCACCGTTGAGAAAATCGAGCAACTTGGACCTTGGGGACACCAGTTTCCAGCACCTGTTTTTCAGGGTGTTTTTCAGATTGATGATTATCGTTGGTTGAAGGATACTCATCTTAAGCTGTGGTTAAGACTGGGTAATGGTGAACGTGTTGAAGCTATTGCCTTTTCTGCCAAAGATAAATTTACTTTTGATCAATCTAATGCGCAGGTAAATTTAGTCTATAGTTTAGATCGTAATGTATTTAATGGTCGAGTGAGTCTGCAGCTTAATGTCATCCACTTACAGCATTGATCAGGCTGTATCGGCTGCAACTTTATCTAGGTTTAATCTTAAATAACAATGCCGCTCATATTGAGCGGCATTGTTGTTTGTACGATTAGCACATCTCTAAGAAATTAGAAACGGTACGCTGCACGGACTGCATAGTTATTGTCGTTGTCACCAAAACCAGCACGACCTTCTAAGCTCACGTTTTGGTTGAAGAATTTCTTCGCAGAAATGCCCCACTCATCAGCCTTAGTTAAGTCATTGTTGTAGTAGTCAACACCAAAACTTAGTGTTTTGTCTAAGTAGAAGTCACTGCGAACACGGTACTCATCAAGATCACCGAATGCGCCAGAAGCTTCAAAATTCATGTCATAGTTACCTACTTGAGTAACATATTTTGCACGTACAGTTGGGTCAGCACCGTCAGTTTTTTTACGGTAATCACCTTGGTCTTCTTTCTTATCGTAACCAGTTACACCTAATGCAAGTAATAAACCTGGAGTAGGAAGATAACCAATCTCAGCACCGTAAGTTGTTACACGGTTTTTATAGTCTTGTTTGTTGACTTTAGTTTCATCACGACCAGCACGGCCACTTACATAGAAATCAGTGTTTGGAACGAAGTATTCAAGACCTGCGTTAAAGTGTGTATCTTTAGTGCCTTTATTATCACCATAACGGAAATCTGCATTTACATTACTTGCACGGTCAAGGAATGCTGCTTCATTTAATGGTGAATTACGTGTTTGGACAGGTTTGAAGTAGTAAGTACCATCAATGGCAAAGTTATTTGTATCATTACCTTGATCACGGTCAGTATAACTATAAGTACCGCCGACTTCAGCTTGGTACGCTTGAGCCGAAATAGAAAATGCACTTGCTGAAATGATCGCAGTGAGAATGGCTAATTTTTTCATGGCTTTCCCCCAAGGAGAGTCAATATTAATAAAATAAAAAAACATTTTTTGTTACAACTTCAGTCTAATGGAAAATGAGTATTCGTCAATCACTGTAATGCTCAATATGGTTTTTTTTAAAAGATTATATAAAAAACTTTTATTTAACTTGTTGAATTATAATGTCTAATTTCAAGTGTTATCTTTTTATTAACAAGATGGATATAAGATGTGTTTTACAATTTTATACCAATTACTTTAAAAACAGATTAAATATTGAAAATATTAAAGAGAAATAGAGTAAAAAATTAATATAAAAGATTGGGTTATAGCGTGTTTCATCAAGATGCTGCATTTAAATTATGTCCGTTAAAACAGAATGCGACATTGGCTTATATGGATGTTTGGGTTGTTATGCTAAAATCTGCACGTTTATCGATTTACAAGGATTCAACGCGTGGAAATTAATCCCTATCTAAACCAATTAAAAGACTTAAACGACCGTGGTCAAACATTACGGGGGTATCTTTGACTACGATCTAAAGAAAGAGCGTTTAGAAGAGGTCCTTCGTGAGTTAGAAGATCCAGCGATTTGGAACGATCAAAGTCGTGCTCAGGCAATGGCTAAAGAAAAAGGCGAGTTAGAAAACGTCTTAAATGTATTAGATCAGCTGAGTGATCAGTTGGATGATGCACAGGCGATGTTAGACTTGGCTGTTGAGGCTGATGATGAAAGCCTGCTTGTTGAAGTACAAACCGAATTAAATGCAGCAGAAAAAGATTTAGCTGGACTTGAGTTCCGCCGTATGTTTAATCACCCAATGGACCCAAATCCATGTTTCGTGGAAATTCAAGCAGGTTCTGGTGGTACTGAGGCGCAAGACTGGGCATCAATGTTACTTCGTATGTATTTACGTTGGATTGAACGTCATGGTTTTAAAGGCGAACTCATGGAAGTCTCTGATGGTGATGTTGCAGGTATTAAGTCAGCAACGATCCGTGTAGAAGGTGAGTTTGCTTATGGCTGGTTACGTACTGAGACTGGTGTACACCGTTTAGTTCGTAAGTCACCTTTTGACTCTGGTAATCGTCGTCATACTTCATTTTCTGCAGTATTTATTTCCCCAGAAGTTGATGACAACATTGATATTGAGATCAATCCATCAGATGTACGTACTGATACTTATCGTGCTTCTGGTGCCGGTGGTCAGCACATTAACAAAACAGACTCCGCTGTCCGTTTAACACATACACCAACGGGAATCGTGGTGGCGTGTCAGAACCAACGTTCACAACATGCCAACCGAGATCAAGCATGGAAACAATTGCGTGCCAAGTTGTATGAATTAGAAATGTCTAAACGAAATGAAGCTGCACAAGCATTAGAAGATTCTAAATCGGATATTGGTTGGGGGAGTCAGATTCGTTCTTATGTGCTTGATGATTCTCGTATCAAGGACTTACGTACTGGTGTTGAAAATTCAAATACGGGTGCAGTACTTGATGGAGATCTCGATAAATTTATCGAGGCCAGCTTGAAGCAAGGCGTTTAAGCTGAGATACAGACATTACCTGTGTAGGACAGTCAATGGCTACAGCTGTTTGTTCAGTCATCAATATTATTGAGGAGTAGCAGGTTTTGTCTGTAAATGAATCATATTCAATGGACGTGGATTTAATTTTTAAAGCACTTTCTAATCCTTTGAGGCGTCAAGTGTTGCAGTGGTTAAAATACCCTGAACAATATTTTGCCATAGACCAAGGACAAGATTTTCAACGTGGTGTTTGTGCAGGACATATTGAGCGTCTAGGCAATGTTTCACAGTCGACAATGTCGAATCATCTATCCATTCTGCAACAGGCAGGTTTGGTTTCGGTACAAAAACATGGACAGTGGTGCTATTTTTCGCGGAACGATGAATTGATTCAACAATATATCAAACATGTCCAAGAGACTTTGTGAAACGAGTAAATAATTGAGCGAGTTTCTCTGCTAAATGCTTGGTTTCGACCTGTATGCTTTGATATATTGCGTTAATTAGATTTCAGACAGGGCGCAGGCTTGACTACCCCAATTTGGTATAACCTTGCATTATTTTTAATTAAGCCTTTTTATAAATGGCGTATAAAAAAGCGTGCGACTAATTCAGAACAATACCAAACAGAATGCTTAGAACGTTTTGGGCCATTTCAGCCAGCTTTAAATACTGCAACAATTTGGTTTCATGCAGTTTCGGTTGGTGAAACCAATGCCGCTCAACCTTTAATTGAGCATTACTTAACATTAGGTCATGCGGTTTTAGTAACCAACACGACTACTACGGGGCAGGCACGTAGTCAGGCATTATTTGCTAAAGATGAATATGCGGGTTTATTCCAAGCAGTGTATTTACCTGCCGATCAAAAACAAATTGTCCGCGCTTTTTTCACTCAATATCAGCCCAAAATTTTATTATTGGTGGAAACTGAATTATGGCCAAATTTGCTTGATCAGGCGACTCAGTTTGCTGTTCCTAGTTTACTCATTAATGCACGCCTTTCAGAGAAGTCTGCCCAAGCTTATGCAAAGGTATCTTCATTAACTGCCCCAATGTTACAGTGTTTAAGCCAAATTTTGGCGCAAGATCAGGCTACACAACAACGCTTTAATGATTTGGGCGCAGACTTAAATAAGAATAAGGTTGTGGGGAGTATCAAATATGATATTCAAGCACCTATAGGTTTGGCTGAGCAAAAGCTAAAGTTATTGCAAAACTGGCAATTGGCCAAACGTAAAATTATTACAATTGCAAGTACGCACGCTCCAGAAGAACAAAAAATACTGGCATTGTTAAAACCACTCTTAGACCAGCATCGTGATTATGTCTGCATTGTTGTACCACGTCATCCTGAGCGTTTTGATGCTATTTTTAATTTATGTCAAAGTTTAAAACTTGACACACAGCGTCGAAGTCTGGGACAAAAAATAGAAGTTGATACTCAAGTCTATTTGGCTGATTCTATGGGAGAATTATGGCTGTGGTATGCACTAAGTCAGGTCTGTTTTGTGGGTGGATCTTTAAATGAGCCAGGTGGTGGTCATAATATTTTAGAACCTTTGGTACTGAATGTAGCTACAGTGATTGGTCCAAATTATTTTAATTTTCAAAGTATTGTAGATGAATTTTTAAATTCTAAAGCCATCTTACTTGGCCAAGATGCACAGCAAGTTGTACAGCAATTACAAGCATGTATAGAAGATCCAGCTCTAGCTGAGCAATTGAATACAGATGCGCAGCATGTCCTCATGCGTAATCGTGGATCATTGCAGCGGCATATTGATGTCATTGATCGGTATTTGATGGATGTTACTGAGGGATGAATATTGTACTTCTCTCTGAAGAACAGTGTCAGGCAGACATTTGGTTTACAGAGAATCCGCGCCAATTACAACATATTCATCAGCATTTGGCTTTAAATGTTGGAGATACTCTCAAAGTCGGTATTCGCTCTAAGCTCAGATATTTAACACAAGTTACTCAGCTTACAGAACAGCGTATAGAGCTTCGGCCTATAAGTAGTCAAGCACCTGCAGCAAAATTACCGATTACTTTGATTGTTGCTATGCCTAGACCTAAAGTATTACGCCGTTTGATTATGGATAGTGTTAGTCTTGGGGTAGAGAAAATTGTGCTTATACATAGCTATCGTGTGGATAAAAGCTATTGGCAAAGCCCATTTCTTAGGCAGATTGATGATTATGTCACGCTCGGTTTAGAGCAAGCAGGCGATACAATTGCACCTAATATTGAAATTTTTAAACGTTTTAAACCATTTGTAGAAGATATCTTACCGACGTATTTAAGTCCTGAACGACCAGCTTTTGTTGCACACCCTTATGCAGAAAAAACGATGCCTTTCGCTTGTGATCATGGTTGTACTGTGATTATTGGTCCTGAGGGTGGTTTTATTCCTTATGAGATTGAATTATTAGAAAAAAATGGTGTGCAGGCAGTGAGTTTAGGTTCACGTATATTACGTACGGAAACTGCTATTTCTTATATTTTAGGTCGGTTGATGAGTCGATTTTAATGGCGGAGTCTACTTGAATGATTCAACTAGACTCCAGCAATTTTATTCATCGTTTGAGAGTGTGGTGAGTTGAGCATCACCACGGAATACTTTTACTTCTTGAACTGGGTAAGGGATAGAGATTTTTTCTTGATGGAAGGCTTCAACAACACGTTCTTGTACTTGACTGATGGATGCCGAGGTTGAGGTTTCTTGTGTATCAACCCACCAAATAACACTGAGTTTGACAGAAAAATCTGCGAGATTGCTTACGTTTACACTAAATTTAGGTGTTGTTAAAATGGTTTGTTCTCGATCCAAAATAGCCAAAATAATGTGTTTGGCTTTTTGTACATCATCCTCATAGCCAATTCCGACATTAAATTCACAACGTCGCTGAGTGTATGCTGTGCTGACAATAACTGAGCTGGTATAAACTGTTGCATTCGGAATAACGACGCGGCGGCCATCTGGTGAACGCAAGAATGTTGCACGAACTTGAATATCTTCTACGGTGCCTTCCATATTATTGACAATAATGGTGTCACCAATGCGAAACGGTTCACCTAGTAAAATTAAAATACCCGATAACATATTTTGGAAAATATCTTTGAAGGCAAAGCCAATCGCAACAGAACCAATACCTAGTGCACTCATGAGCTGTGCAGGTGTAAAGCCAGGAATAGCAATAACCATCGCAATCAGAAAGCCGAAGAATACAATTAGGGTGCTGCCCAGTCGGTTCAAAACCAACACAAGGTTTTGTCGTGTATAGGAACGATTGGCAATTGTTTTACTGATGAAGAACTTAAATAGCTTGGATAGAAGCCAAAAGATCAGAATAACAATGATGGCAATAATAATATAAGGTACACGTTGCCAAAAACTATCCATGATTTTATCAATTATAGTGTAGGCATCATTATATTTTGCAGTTTGAGCAATGACGGTTTGTGCTGTTTTTTCACCGGCATTTTGTAATAGTTGTGCAGTATTTTCACTCACTATACTTAATTTATCAGTATGAGTTGTCACGTTTTTTTCCATTTAAAATGAATAGATATTCTATTGCTAAAGCACAGTACATCATATTTTATTTAACATATTTTTTCATTTTTGCAAGTCTATTGGGCAAGACTAAATTAATGCAGGATCTTGATGTGGTCATAAAATTGAACAAATAGTCAGCGATTTTTATCCATTAGGCCAATAATTTGCGTTATGGTATTCAGGTCATCATCATAAAAAGTAACAGTGGAATGTAGGATTAACCTTCTCGTGAAGAGATAAAACAACAAGGAAGAGTCGAATGAATAATATCTACCCCGTATCTGAAGACTTTGTAAAAACCGCACGCACCAATGAGCAACAGTATTTTGAGCGTTATAAACAGTCTATAGAGCATCCCAACGAATTTTGGGCGGATGCCGCAATGAGGTTGGATTGGATTAAGCCATTTACTCAAGTTAAAAATAGTTGCTATAAGCAAGATAACTTTAAAATAGAATGGTTTGCTGATGGCCAGTTAAATGTCAGTGCAAATTGTTTAGATCGTCATTTAAAAGAACATCCACATAAGCCCGCAATTATTTGGGAGGGTGATCATCCGTCTAGACATAAGATTATTTCATTTGAAGAGCTACATGATGAAGTATGCCGTTTTGCCAATGTATTAAAGAAGCATGGTATTAAAAAGGGTGATCGTGTGGTGTTGTATATGCCGATGACCTCTGAGGCCGCTATTGCTATGTTGGCTTGTACACGTATTGGGGCTGTACATTGTGTTGTATTCGGCGGTTTCTCACCAGATGCTTTGGCCAGTCGTATTGAAGACTGTCAGGCAAAACTGGTGGTGACAGCCGATTCTGGTATGCGTGGTGGAAAACCGATTCCATTAAAAGCTAATGTTGATGCTGCATTGGAAATTGCAGGTACTGAAATAGCTGCGACAGTTATCGTGGTTCATCGCACAGGAAATCCAATTGAGATTAAAGCAGGACGTGATTTGTGGTATCACATGGAAATTATGACAGTTACGGATATTTGTCCAGCTGAACCCATGAATGCCGAAGATCCACTTTTTATCTTGTATACCTCTGGATCGACTGGAAAACCTAAAGGTGTGCTACATACTACGGCAGGCTACCTGACTTATGTCAACACAACTTTTAGAGAAGTGTTTGATATTAAACAAGATGATGTGTTTTGGTGTACCGCTGATGTGGGCTGGATTACGGGTCACTCCTATGTAATTTATGGTCCATTATCGAATGGGACAACCACGGTTATGTTTGAAGGTGTGCCACAATATCCAACATGGGCACGTACAGGGCACATTGTTGATAAGCATAATGTCAGTATTTTATATACTGCACCAACAGCCATTCGAGCCATGATGAGAGAAGGCGATCAATTTGTTCGAGAGAGTGATAGAAGTAGTTTACGGTTATTAGGTTCTGTTGGTGAGCCGATTAATCCTGAGGCTTGGCATTGGTACTACAGTATTGTGGGGGAAGGACGTTGTCCAATAGTGGATACATGGTGGCAAACGGAAACAGGAGGTATATTAATTTCTCCTTTACCAGGTGCAACCCCACTTAAACCAGGTTCAGCCACTCGCCCTTTCTTTGGGATTCAGCCTGCGTTGCTAGATGAACAAGGTCATGAATTAGAAGGGGAAGCTGAAGGAAACCTTGTAATTAAAGATTCTTGGCCAGGGCAAATGCGTAGTATTTGGGGCGATCCGCAGCGCTTTATTGAAACGTATTTTAGTATGTATCCTGGCTACTACTTTGCAGGAGATGGAGCACGTCGCGACAGTGATGGATATTATTGGATTACGGGTCGTGTTGATGATGTCCTCAATGTTTCAGGTCACCGCTTAGGTACAGCAGAAGTTGAAAGTGCCTTGGTTGCCCATACTGCTGTTGCTGAGGCAGCTGTGGTGGGTATGCCACATGAAATCAAGGGGCAGGGCATATGTGCCTATGTCACTTTACAGGCAGAGGTGGTTGCTACAGAAGAGCTACGTCATGATCTTTATGTCTGGGTGCGCAAAGTTCTCGGACCTGTTGCAACACCTGATGCAATTTATTGGGCACCAGCTTTACCAAAAACCCGATCTGGTAAAATTATGCGCCGTATCTTGAGAAAAATTGTTGCTAATGAGCTCGATAGTCTAGGAGATATTTCGACACTTGCAGAGCCACAAGTGGTTGATCAATTGATTGCTGAAGTACGGGCAGGGCAGCCCTCAGTTTAATAGATTGCTGGCTAATTAAATTATATAGGCGGTATATTGAGGAGTCACATAAACATTAGCTTAATGTGCTTTGACTGATCACTTTCTTAAAATAAACAGATGACAATACCGCATGTGCTGTAGAAAACAGGAACCGAGTTAATTACTTAACTCGGTTTTAAATACCATTTAGCTATTTTAGTAGAGACAAGCTTGATGGAGAGGAGCAATAATAAGTTTAATCGAGGGAGTTGAATAATCACGCAATGATGTAGAGGCAGCGTATACTCGTATGTATTGGAGGAGAAATTATGTCTGCTATTGATTCATCTAAAGACTACGTTGCCTATGGCACTGGCCCTTTTCGAGCAATTTTATTGTCTTTGTTTTTAGCCGGCTTTTCGATTTTCTCCTCCTTATATTGTGTACAACCGATGATGCCCTTTTTGGCGCGGTTTTTTCATGTTAGTGCTACACAAAGTAGTTTTCCGCTTTCAATCTCAACGAGTGCACTTGCTTTAGGTGTCTTATTTGCAGGCATTATTTCTGACAGATATGGTCGTAAAAATATAATGGTGATTGCATTATTTTCGACGGCATTACTATTGTTATTGAGCGTTGTTTTTCCTCGGTGGGAAGTTTTTTTAGCGACACGGCTTGTATTAGGTATGGCAGTAAGTGGTGTTGCATCTGTTGCAATGACGTACATTGGAGAAGAAATAGCTCAGCAAGATGTCGGTTTTGCGATGGGGCTTTATATTTCGGGTACAGCGATTGGAGGAATGGGGGGACGTTTAATTGCAGGAGTACTGTTAGATTTTACGACTTGGCAGATCGCAACTTTATTCATTGGGGTCATTAATATCATCATTGCAGTAATATTTTATATTGCTCTCCCTGCATCACGCCATTTTGTCACAACTCGTTTGAGTGGCAATTTACTAAAAAAATCATTTAAAAATACACTGGCTGATCGTCGGTTACGTTTATTGTTTTTACAAGGTTTTATCTTGATGGGTTGTTTTGTTAGTGTTTTTAACTATATGAGCTACCATCTACTTGAAGAACCTATCGCTTTGTCACAAACATGGATTGGATTGATTTCTATTGCTTATCTCTCTGGTATTTATAGTTCTCCTCGTGCTGCCGCTTGGAGTCGAAAATATGGTCGTGATCAGGTGATTTTCTATATGTTATTGATGATGCTACTGGGTTTATGGATCATGCATTTTCAAGCGCTCATACTTATTTTACTTGGTTTAATTGTCTTTACTTTTTCATTTTTTGCAGCCCATTCAACCGCAAGTAGTTGGGTTTCAGTACAGGCACTGCAATTTCGAGCAGTAGCAGCATCGCTCTATTTATTTTGTTATTACTTAGGGTCAAGCTTACTTGGAAGTGCAAGTGGTTTAGTTTGGGAACAATGGGGGTGGATGGGAATTCAATTGGAAATCAGTTTCTTTTTACTTATTGGCATGTATGGTGCCTATTGCTTAAAACACTTGCAATCTACAAATCAAGTTTCATAACATCCAACTTCTTATATAAAAACTATTATTCAAATCATTTGAAATCTAGTCAAATCAGTTGATGTGGAGATCAATGATTAGACGTGACAAATCGTTCCGTAATTTGCAGTACAGAATCATAATTATCAAGCAAGTTTTAGCTTGTTTTTTGAGCTCGTCATGGTTTTGCTTAAATTTTAGGGTTTAAGTGGTCATTTTTATTTCCTTTTATGATTTGTTTAACTTTACTTAACTTTAATGCCAAATCTTTACATTTTTATGACATGCTTTAAGCCCTTGCTTAGCATGGGTTTGGGAAGAATGACTAACAAGATATTTTAAAATAATTAAATTATTGTAATGAGTATTAGGTGTATTGATAAAAAATAAGATGCTTATTTTTTCTTTACTTTCGAAATTAAATTTTATTTAATACACACAAATAAAGCGAACTAGTTCACGTTTTATTTGTTTTTAGCAAAAAAATTTCAAATTAAAGTATGGGAATATATACAAATGAAAATCTCTTTTTTAGTCGCAGCATCAACTCTACTTACAGCTGGTTTAGTTCAAGCAGCTCCAACAGTAAATGGTGGTCAAGTTCATTTTAAAGGTGAATTTGTTAATGCTGCTTGTGCTGTAAGTTCTGATACTGCAAACCAAACTGTAGATCTTGGCCAACACCGTACAGCTAAAATTACAAAAGCGGGTGATTATACTCCAAACGTACCTTTCCAAATTAAGCTTGTTGACTGTGATACAGAAGTATCGAAAACTGCTCAATTTGCTTTTTCTGGTCCACAAGATGCAACTGATACAACATTATTAAAAATTCATTCAGGTCCTTCTGCAAACGCAGTGACTGCAACTGGTGTAGGTGTTGAAATTTCTGATAGTAAAGGTAAAGTTTTAACTCCAGATGGTTCTGTGCTTTCTGCAGCTCAAACATTAATTGATGGTAATAATACTTTTAACTTTATTGCACGTTATAAAGCAACGGCTGCTGCAGCAACTGCAGGTCAAGCATATGCTGATGCAAACTTTGTAATTACTTATAACTAATAAGTATTTTGGCACTCCTATTTTTAATAGGAGTGCCATTTTTTTTAAAGAATTAATTTTAATCAACTATAAATTGGATTGCGAAATGATGTTGAATGTATTTTCGAAGTTTATTATGAAAACTATAGTAGCGTCTGCTTTTTTGGTTAATATCTCGCATGCTGCAGGTGGTATTGCTTTAGGTGCAACTCGGTTGATTTATGACCAAGACAAGAAGCAAGCATCTATGGCTGTTGTGAACAGTACAACAGATAAGAGATTCTTAATTAATTCGTGGGTCGAAGATGCATCATCAAAAAAAATAAATACAGTAATCGTTACACCGCCTATGTTTGTCAGTGAGGCTAAGTCAGAAAGCTCGTTGCGTATTATCAATACGAATCAAAATTTAGCGCGTGATCGAGAAACTCTGTATTATTTAAATGTGCAAGCAATTCCTTCTGTAAGTAAAGAGGAATTAGAACAAACTAATGTCCTTCAGTTAGCAATACTTTCACGAGTTAAAATGATGGTACGTCCCTCTAATTTAACTATTCGTGTTGAAGATGCACCTAATTTATTAACAGCTTCTAATAGTAATAATAAAACGATCCTTAAAAATCCAACGCCATATTATATGACGCTTGCGAATTTATATGTTGATAATCAAAAACAAACGACAATTATGATAGACCCTTTCTCTGAGAAATCTTTGGATCACTCTGGCCGTGAAGTTAAATTCCAAACAATTAATGATTTTGGCGCATTTACGGAAGAAAGAAAAATAACCGTCCAATAGAAATGAAGAGTAACCAGTATGGTAAAGCCCAGTTTTTCCAGAAATCCACTTTATTTAAATACGATTCTTTGCTCTCTTTTTTTATCTGGAAACTCAGTGTATGCACGAGAGTATTTCAACCCAGCTTTATTATTAAATACAGAGGGTTCACAAGTTGCTGACCTATCCAATTTTGAACAAGGTTTTCAGTTACCAGGTAATTATCGAGTTAACGTTTATGTGAATGATAATTTCGCTGTTAGTAAAGAATTAAATTTTAATCAAGCAGAAAAAAGTGATTCAGTTTCAGGTGGACTCGTGCCATGTATAGATAGCAAATGGCTATTGTCATTGGGTGTTAAGATCTATGATCTTCCCAATGCTGAAACAATAAAAGATAAAAGCTGTTTGGATATAAAGCAATATATTCCTGAAGCAGCAGTCGTCTATAATTTTAATTTACAAAGACTCGATATTAGCATTCCACAAATTTGGATGAAAAATAATGCGCAGGGGTATATTCCTCCTTCTGAATGGGATTCAGGAATCACTGCTGCCTATCTAAATTATAATTTAAACGGAAATGTAACAGATAAGAGTGACAACATTTTTTTATCTTTAAATTCTGGGTTTAATATTGCCGGTTTTAGATTTAAAAACCTTTCGACTTATAATTATTTTAATCACCGTGATGAAGCTTCACACACTTCAAAATGGAACAATGTACAAAATTATGTAGAAAAATCAATTATTCCCCTGAAGAGTGAACTCGTTCTTGGGGACAGTAATGTACAAAACATGATTTTTGATAGTATAGGTTTTCGTGGTGCACGTTTATATAGTTCAGAATCAATGCTACCAAGTAGTATGCAAGGTTATGCACCAGTAGTACGTGGTATTGCAAACAGTAAAAGTATTATTACCATTCGTCAAAATGGCTATATTGTATATCAAACAAACGTTAATCCAGGCCCATTTGAGATTAATGATTTAACCGCAATGGCTTTAAGTGGTGATTTGGATGTAACTGTTGAAGAAAGTGTCGGTGCAATACAACATTTTGTTGTGCCGTATTCTGGTATTCCAATGTTGTTGCGTGAAGGACGGACTGTTTTTGATGTTACGGCTGGTGAATTTAGAAGTGGGAACAAAGAACAAGATACGCCTTTGTTTTTTCAAGGAACATTAAGTCGCGGACTAGGTGCTGGTGTTACTCTTTTTGGTGGTACGCAGTTAGCATCTAAATATCAAGCTGCATTACTTGGTATTGGTAAAAATATGGGTGAATGGGGGGCTTTCTCTTTTGATATGACCCATGCCAATAGTACTTTAGCCAATGGACAAGACTATAAAGGGCAATCTTATCGCTTACTTTATTCCAAATCATTAAACCAGATTGGAACAACGTTGCAACTTTTAGGTTACCGCTATTCAACTAAAGGTTTTTATACCTTGAATGACGTAGCATTTAAGTCTATGGAGCAATTTGAGCCAGATGAAAAGTTTGATGATTTTGGTAATAGTTATTATGACCCAAGTTCATATTACAATTTAAACTATACAAAAAAAGGTCGCTTCCAATTAAGTATTAATCAGAACTTAGGCCAGTATGGTTCTTTGTATGCCTCTGCAAATTATCAATCTTATTGGAATGCACCTAAAGCAGCAAAGAATTACCAAGTTGGTTACTCGAATGCACTTAAATATTTTACTTATTCATTATCTTGGTCAATGCAAGATTCACCGAATATTTATAATGAAAAAAACAATTCCATTGCTGCCAGTATTTCTATACCTCTAAATGCTTTTTTTGGCAGTCGTGATCGTGTACGTAATGATATTTATAGTAATTCGAGTTTTATCCGAAATTCTTCAGGAAGTGATTCAATACAGACAGGTATTAATGGCTCATTAGGCGAAGATCGTCAGTTTAGTTATAGCCTTCAACAAGGCCATAATAATGAAACAGGTGGTTTTGGTAGTGCAACTGCACGTTTAGAAACTAGATATGGTAGTGCTGGAGCAAGTTTTAATTATGCAGATGGTGGTAAGCAAAAAAGCTTCAACTATGATCTTGCTGGTGGTTTGATTATTCATTCTGGTGGTTTGACTTTTGGCCAAACTTTGGGTGACACCAATATTTTGGTAGATGCGCAAGGAGCCAAAGATGTCAAACTAGAAAACTCGACAAATATCTACACAGATTCAAGAGGTTATGCAATTTTACCTTTTGCCGAAAACTATCGTTTAAATCGTATTGCTTTAGAGGCTGACAGTTTAAATGATGAAACTGAGATATTAAATAATGTACAAAATCTTGTACCGATGAGGGGTGCGATTGTACGAGCCAAGTTTGATACTCGTATTGGCCGAAGAGCTCTGATCACACTTAAGCATGATGGTGAATATATCCCGTATGGTTCAACGATTAGTGAAGAAGAACAAAATATAACCAGTATTGTCGGGAAAGATGGACAAACTTATTTAAGTGGCTTGAAAGACAAGGGCACACTTAAAATTTCTTGGGGCACCTCTGAAAGTGAAATCTGTTATGCAGCCTATGCATTTGATTCGCAGACCACAGATGAGGGTATTACAACACTTGAATTAAATTGTCAGTAGGAAAAGATGATGAGCCTGAAAATAAAACCTTCGTTAAAAAGTCTCAGATACTCAGCATTATTTTTAATGACAATGCTGGGTATGGATACTGCATATGCTGCAGATTGTTATCCATTGGGTTCTCCGTTTATTTATAACCATGAATATACATTTAATTCCGCACAGAATTATCCAAGTTACTCACCACCTTGGAAAGATTTATCTAGAGGTGGAACATATTCTGTTGGTGGTGCTTGTGCAAATCGCATACAGAATACATATTTTACATTTAAGGCTGCGCCGGGTTTAACACCTGCTGGTAATGATAATGGTGCTCAATGGTTTGATGTGCCCAATAATGATTATTTGCAAGTTGCAATGAAAGTCTATATTGCGGGGAATAGACGTGATTTTTTTGATATTCCACAAAATGCAATTAGTAATCAATGTAATGGTGGTTGTTCTAATAATTATGGGACTGGTGGTCAAGTTAAACTGAGATTGAAAATTAAAAAGAAATTTGTTGGACAATCTTTCTTGGTGAATCGTGATATCGGATATGTATATGCTGCATCTTCTGCCTCAGATATTCCGAGTCAACCAATTGTCATTATTCGATTAAATGCGGTGATGACAGTACCTCAGTCTTGTAGTTTCGATGTTGGTGATGTTATTGAGTTTGACTTTGGTTCCATACCATCTAGCGCCTTCTCAGTTGCTGCTGGTAACAGAGCCCAAGGGGTAAATACAATAACGAAAAATATTGGTATTGAGTGTAAAAATATTGATGCGCAACAAATGTTGTCAGCACGTTTAGAAGTTGCAAACTATAAAGACAATATTATTATCTCGGATAATCCAAATGTAGGTTTTCAGCTGGCAGATAGTAATGAGCGTGTATTGACGCCAAATAATATAAATAGCTTTATTCCTTTTCGTCTCGATGAAAATGCCCGTAGCCAATTTATACTTAAATCTTGGCCTGTGAGCGTAACAGGCCAAACTCCTCAACCTGGACCTGTAGCAGCACAGGGTCATATACGGATTGATTTCCAGTAAATGTATGACATAAAAAGGTTAATATTATGAATATGATCAAGTTACTTATTACAAGTTGTGTTTTATTTGCACCTCTTTTGCATGCTGATCCATTGGTAAAAGTAAATTTACGTTTTAAGGCAATGATTGTTGATCGTACTTGTACAGTTTCTCCTGAGAGTCAAAACATAAATGTAGCACTTGGTACTTGGGGAACTAAAAATATGATGAATGTTGGTGATCAAACACGTCCTATTCCCTTTACAATACGCTTGTCGGATTGTTCTGCTAAGACTGTTTCATTGTCATTTAAAGGGCCTCAAGATTCTAATAATACTCAATTGCTGGCTTTATCTAAGGATTCAACAGCAACAAATGTAGCAATCCAAATTTTAGATAAAGATCGCCAATTATTAGCTATAGATACGTTTACTCAACCTGCAGTTGTTGATAGTACCAACAAAAACATACAGCTCAATTTTTTCGCAAATTATTTTGCAACACGTCAAAATGTCACTGCAGGTACGGCTAACTCAACAGCGAATTTTGTACTGAACTATGACTAATAGGATACGCAAGTGCACCTCTCTTATCCGATAATTTTTTAATGTTAAAGCCCTGCTCTACCAGCAGGGCTTTTTTGATTACGTAGATTCACCTTGTCTTTACTATGCCCTAAGGCATAGTAAAGACAAGGGAGGATACTTTAGGGTGTTCAAACTCAATTATTTTAATGTTTGTTGCTATGAATTTGAGTGCTATGTACGTTTTCAAGGCTCTCACTTACTGGTGTATCACGTTCTAATTCACGTAAAATTCCACAAGAATGCACAGAATTATCACCCTGACATTGTAGACGAAGTTCTTGTAATTCTTGTTCTAAGCTCAGTAGCTCTTGAATACGATGTTGAACGTGTTCTAAATGTTGATCAACTAATTGATTGATACCTATACAATCATCTTGTTGAGTGCGTGCTGTCAATAAGGTGCGAATCTCATCATGAGTCATACTTAAAGAGCGACAACGTCGAATAAATCTTAGTCGCTCTAGATGCAATGATTGATATTCACGATAGTTGTTTTCTGTATTGCGTAAGGGTTTTTGCAGTAGACCTTCTTTTTCATAAAAACGAATGGTCTCAACTGTACAACCCACATGTTGGGCAAGCTCACCAATTTTCATTTTCATCTTCCACTTGAGTCTGAAGCAGCTTCAGGGTGTTTAATCATAATATAGCATCAAAAAGGATCAATTATGAGCCAATTAGACAAAGAAGATGTGCAAGCAGATGTAAAAGTGAAAGAGAGTAACTGTTGTGCTTCGTCAACTCAATCATCTACGCACAGCCACTGTAGTCATTCAAAGACTCAGGAAGCAAAAGACTCTGCTTGCTGTGGGGAAGATTTAGCCCAAAACAAAGTTGAAAGTTGTTGTAATTCAGCGGCTAAACCAACCAAAACATCAAGCTGTTGTGATTCGACATTAAATCAAGATAAAAACGCTAGTTGTGGCCATGCAACCCCTATTTTAAATGAGGTGAACTCATGTTGTTCAAGTGGTTCAACGTGTGCGAGTACACAGACAGAACAAACATTACCGCAACTTGGAGCAACCACTAGAGAAGGTGAATATTACCGTAGCAACATGCGCATTATGCAAATGGATTGTCCTACTGAGGAAGGGCTAATCCAAAAAAAATTAGGACAAATGCCAGAGGTTATTCGTCTTGAGTTTAATTTAATGCAACGTGTGCTTACAGTCGTTTATACCGAAGATGCGTTACCCAAAGTTGTAAAAGCATTGCAAGAGCTTGATTTCGAACCTGAATTAGCAAATGAGCAAGGTAAGTTTGCTGCTGCAGCAGTGGAAAAAAAACAATCAATTTGGATTTTGGTTATCGCTGGTATTTTTGCCTTAGCTGCTGAAATATCAGGTTGGATCGATTTACCCATGTGGGTAGCGATTGTTAGCAGTTTGATTGCAATTGCTTTATCAGGTGTAGGAACCTATAAAAAAGGTTTATTAGCCCTTAAAAACATGAACTTGAACATTAATGCTCTCATGAGTATTGCTGTTACAGGTGCAGTATTGATTGGTCAGTGGCCAGAAGCCGCAATGGTCATGGTGTTATTTACTTTGGCTGAGCTCATCGAGGCTCGTTCTTTAGAGCGTGCACGTAATGCAATTGGACAATTGATGCAGTTAGCACCAGAGCGTGTCACAGTGTTACAAGCAGATGGTCAGTGGATGGAAATAGATGCAGCTGATGTCGATATAGATAGCATCGTTCGCGTTAAACCTGGTGAAAAGATCGGTCTAGATGGTGTGATTGTTAAAGGTCAATCAAGTATTGACCAGTCACCTATTACTGGAGAGAGCTTACCTGTTGATAAAGTTGAGGGTGATGAGATTTTTGCAGGAACGATTAACGTTGCTGGTTCTTTTGAATATCGCGTGATTGCTAAGGCGAATGATACTGCATTGGCACGTATTATTCATGCAGTAGAAGAGGCGCAAGGAGAGAAAGCACCAACACAACGGTTTGTAGATCGTTTTGCTAAAGTTTACACACCTTTGGTTTTTGTTTTTGCAATATTGGTTGCTGTCATTCCACCATTATTTATGGGGGAACTATGGTTCGACTGGATATATAAGGCATTGGTAATCTTGGTGATTGCTTGTCCTTGCGCCTTGGTCATTTCAACACCTGTGACTGTGGTCAGTGGTTTAGCAGCAGCTGCACGTCTCGGTATTTTGATTAAAGGTGGAGTTTACCTCGAACAAGGTCGTTTGCTGAACTATATGGCATTTGACAAAACAGGCACAATCACATTTGGTAAGCCAAAGCAAACAGACTTTGTTGTGCTATCGGGTGATCCTATTCAGGTCAAACAACTGGTTGTTAGTCTTGCAGGACGTTCGGATCATCCTGTTTCACAAGCCATGGTGCAAGCGGATACAACTGCAACTGTACATTTAGAGGTAGATGATTTTACTGCTTTAGCAGGGCTTGGCACCCGTGGTGTGATAGCTGGTGAAAGCTATTGGTTGGGTAATCATCGTTTGATTCATGAACTTGAATACTGTTCACCAGCGCTAGAGGCTCAAATTGAGGCATTAGAAAAGCAAGGTAAAACAGTGGTGTTATTAGCTAAACCACAACAAGTACTTGCTTTAATTGCAGTAGCAGACACGGTTAAACCGAACAGTGCCGAGGCTATGACACAATTACAGCAAATGGGTGTGAAAACCCTTATGCTCAGTGGTGATAACAGCCACACAGCAAAAGTCATTGCAGAGCAGGTAGGAATGACCGATGCTCGAGGTAACTTACTTCCCGCTGATAAATTGAACCTTGTGGCAAGTTATGCTGATACCAGTCATATTGGTATGGTTGGGGATGGCATTAATGACGCACCAGCACTTGCTCGCGCCAACATTGGGTTTGCGATGGGAGCTATGGGTACAGATGTGGCAATTGAAACCGCTGATGTCGCTTTGATGGATGACGATTTACGTAAGATACCAAGTTTTATTCGTTTATCTCAGCAGACACACCGTATTCTGATTCAGAATATTAGTTTGGCATTAATTACCAAGTTGTTTTTCCTCGTTATTACCATGATGGGTTTAGGCAGCATGTGGATGGCTGTATTTGCAGACGTTGGTGTGAGTTTATTGGTGGTTGCAAATGGGCTTAGATTGTTAGGTCATAAATAATATAGATGTACAGATTGTCGCTGTTCTCTTGAGGAAAAATAATCCAATTTGATGCTTGGTTTATGGTGAGTCAAACAAAAAGACCGAAGTCGAAATTAATGCGGCTTTGGTCTTTTTGTTTGGGTTGAATAAATATAAACGTTGATATGAGCGTGTTTAACAAAAAAGTGTATTGTTGTTTTTTTGAGCGCACATCATGAGTACAATTCATGTTAGAATGAGCACCTTTCATTTAGACAGCTCTGTCTAGATCTTTTATTTCCCTTAAACTCACCGAGATGATGTACATGTCGACAGCTTATACTGCTCAGACTGCGCCGAAGGCGTTGTTTGACTATGACAAATATTGGGCGTCTTGCTTTGAACCAGCGCCTTTTTTGCCTATGTCTCGAGCCGAGATGGATCAACTTGGTTGGGATGCCTGTGATTTTATCTTGGTCTGTGGCGATGCTTATATTGATCACCCTTCCTTTGTTTCTGGTGTGATTGGTCGTGTTTTAGAAGCACAAGGTTTTCGTGTAGGAATTATTGCCCAGCCAGATTGGACCAATGTTGAGGCTTTTCGTGCTCTAGGTCAGCCAACAATTGCTTGGGGAGTTACCGCAGGTAATATGGATTCAATGATCAACCGCTATACGGCAGATCGTAAAATCCGTTCGGACGATGCTTATTCTCCTGATAATCAACCGAATAAACGTCCAGACCGCGCAGCAACAGTATATTGTCAGCGTTGTCGTGAAGCGTATCCAGATACACCTGTTTTGTTGGGGGGAATTGAGGGCTCATTACGTCGAATCGCCCATTATGACTATTGGTCAGATAAGGTGCGTCGTTCGATTTTGATGGATTCAAAAGCAGATCTATTGATGTATGGCAATGGCGAACGTTCAATCATTGAGGTGATGCATCGTTTGGCTAAAGGGGAAAAAATTCACGAAATTACAGATGTCCGTGGTACGGCATTTATTGTGAATAAAAACAATCGTGCTAGCAAAGCTCAGTTTGTAGAAATTGCATCAAATGATGTGGATACAGTTGGACGTGTTGATCCGATTATTAATCCATATGTTATGACAGAAGATTTAGATGGCTGTGAAATTGAAAAAGATAAGGGTAATAGCCTGACACAGTACCAAAATTTTCAAAAAGAATTAGTTGCTAATCCAATTGTACGTGCAGGCGATGAATTGGATGAAGATACACAAATCGTGCAGTTGCAATCGAACAAAAGTAAAGCAATTAAACATAAATTACCGCCCCGTGAATTAGCTGTGATTCGTCTACCAGCATTTGAACAGGTTTCTGAAGACCCTGTCCTATATGCGCATGCTAACCGAATCTTACATTTGGAAACCAATCCGGGTAATGCACGTGCTTTAGTACAACGTCATGGTGAACGAGATGTATGGTTAAATCCACCACCGATTCCATTGACGACTGAAGAAATGGATTACGTGTTTGATTTACCTTATGCGCGTCTGCCACATCCAGCTTATGGCAATGCTCGTTTTCCAGCATTTGATATGATTAAATTCTCCGTCAATATTATGCGGGGGTGTTTTGGTGGTTGTACTTTCTGTTCAATCACAGAACATGAAGGACGTATTATTCAGAATCGTTCAGAAGATTCAATTTTACGTGAAGTCGAAAAGATTCGAGACAGCGCACCTGGTTTTACAGGAATTATTTCTGATTTAGGTGGACCAACAGCCAATATGTATCGGTTGCATTGTAAAGATGCTGAGATCGAGAAAAACTGTCGTAAGCCTTCTTGTGTCTTCCCGGGTGTTTGTCAAAACTTACATACAGATCATGCACCTTTGACCCAACTGTATCGTAAAGCACGTGCCTTGCCTGGCATTAAGAAAATCTTGATTGGTTCTGGTTTGCGTTATGATTTGGCAGTTCTGAATCCTGAGTATGTTAAAGAGCTGGTACAACATCATGTTGGCGGTTATTTAAAAATTGCACCTGAACATACTGAGAAAGGGCCTTTATCTAAAATGATGAAGCCTGGTATAGGAACATATGATCGTTTTAAACAGATGTTTGACCGTTTTAGCAAAGAAGCAGGTAAAGAGCAGTATCTAATTCCTTACTTCATTGCGGCGCATCCGGGTACAACGGATTATGACATGATGAATTTAGCGATTTGGCTAAAGAAAAATGGTTTCCGTGCTGATCAGGTACAGACGTTCTATCCATCGCCAATGGCGACAGCAACGACAATGTACTACAGTCAGAAAAACCCATTAGCCAAGGTGGCTCGTTATACCGAAGATGTAGACATTGTAAAAGGTGAAAAACGCCGTCGTTTACATAAAGCATTTCTACGTTATCATGATCCGAATAATTGGCCATTACTACGTCAAGCACTTAAAGATATGGGACGTGCAGATTTAATTGGTAATTCCAAGCAACATTTGATTCCAACTTATCAACCGCAAGGAAGTGAAGGGGATTACAAGTCAGCACGTAAGAAAAATTCAAGTGTTTCTGGTGATTCACAAAAGCGTCAAGGTAATATGGCTAAACGTCCAGCTCGTCCAGAGGCAGGGCAAATCTTGACACAACACACAGGATTGCCTCCACGAGAGACAGGTCAAAATAAGGCCAAAGCTAAAACCAAGTCCAAAGGCCGTTTTAGCAAAGGCTAATATTGCATTTAAATCAAAATTTATATTGCAGTATACAAACCAGATCATTTCGTTGATCTGGTTTTTTTATGTGAATTTGCATGGATTTTATACTGTAATTCATATTAACAGTGAAATGCTCAATAATATTTAAATTTTTCTGATTGTATTTTTAAATATATCTCGGTATAACAAACTAATTGGCAATATTCATTTATCTTTAATATTGCACAAATAAAATTTGAGCAAGTTGCATTAAATATCAAAAAAATTGAAAAGTCGTCCGTCTGAAAGATCGTAAATTTACATCAATAATGGTGTAAAAACAGTAAGACCTCAAAGAGGTTTATCGCAAAGCAGACAGTGACGGAAGGGATGGGAGAGAACAACATTAAACTAATTGAGATTGGGTATTTTTACTCAAGTATGAATAACTAGACTATAAAAGGAAAAAGGATGGAAATACTGCTAATTGCCAGTGTGGTCATGCTAGGGCTTGTTATAGCTTTGGCCTACCATCATATGAAAAGTATAAAACGACAAGATAGTCCACTTAGACAGAAGGCGCTACTGAGTGCTGCTGAGCAAATTTTATATAATCGTTTAAAAGAAACTTTACCCCATGCACAAGTACTAGCACATGTTTCATTTGATGCAATTTTAACAACCAAGTATTTGCATACTCGGCGTAAATACCAAAAAATGATTGCTGATTTTGTGCTTTTAGACAAAGACTACCGTGTGATTGCTGTAGTTGCGATTGATGATGCGAATATATTAAAGCGTTCGCGTGCTGCTGCCTATCAAGATGCGGTCTTAAAAACTGCGGGCTACCGTGTATTACGTTATGTTGGTGTGCCAGACATTGATCAGTTACAAGCTGACTTTTTAACGGATATTTTACATGAGCAGCGCGATGAAGCCATTATGGAGCGTTTATTGACCACGAGTAATTATCAGCATCGCCTTGAAAAAAATCGTCTTTTTGGCTAAAGCAAAAAGCCTAGGCTTTTTGCTTATTTGATTTGCTGTATTTATGGCTTAACGGCAACCACAGTCATTTCAACTAGAACATCAGGAGCATAGAGTTTTGCTTCAACACAAGTTCTTGGTGGTGCTTGCATATCTGCACACCATGCATCCCACACTTCGTTCATAGCGGTATAGTCAGTTTCAATATTTTTAATAAAAATCATAACGGACATAATGTGGCGTTTATCTGTACCAGCTTCTGCTAATAATTGATCAATCAGTGCTAGAGTCTGTTGGGTTTGCTCACAGATACCCACTGAGGTATCTTCAGCAAGTTGGCCAGCAAGGTGAACTAAATTTCCTGAAATAGCAACCTCAGAAAAACGCTTTTCAACACGTAAACGTTGCACAGTCATGTGAGTACTCTTGTTAATATGTGCTGTTATTTTACGTGAACATTTTACAAACTACAAAATGAGGTTGTAAAAGAAGAAAGGGCTTGAGTTTAAATAAAAGAATTAATGATGAAGAGCGATGAAGAAGAGTTTTAATAATTGTTCTGAGCGTCCTGTCATTTTCGGATTTGATCGTCACGGTAATCACAGGACAGTATGCTAAAAATATAGGTCAGTTTTAGCAACTCAGCTTCAACATTGGATAAATGTAGAGCAGCCACTAGACTACGCTATTTTTTATTAATATGGGAGTCTCTGTGCATATAATTTATTCAGTTGATTAAAATTTAATCAAACTAAGCCCATAAATCTAATTGGGCTTGCTGCTGTTTCACTTCAAGTTGGTAAACCCCGACACCAACTAATCTAAATTGTGCATATTCGTCGACGTGTAATTCATTTAACAGTTGTTCTAATGCCAAATATAAAGCATCCACACTATTTAATACGTGTTTAAAACTTTTACTGTGTTGGATGGTTTGAAAGTTCTTTAATTTTAATTTTAGGCTGACACCACGTGCCTGTAATTGTTTTTGTTCTAGACTATGCCAGATATTTTGACAGAGAGGGGCCCAATACGGTCGACATTGTATGAGCGTCAAATCTTGATCAAAGGTCGTTTCTTTTGAGATTTGTTGGCGTTGCCGTTCACTTTGTACTGGACGTTCGTCAATACCTTGCGCATAGAGGAAGAGTTGCTGCCCGTATTTACCAAAATGTTGGATTAAAATATGCTCTTGTAATCCTTGTAAATCACCTAGTGTAGTGAGCTGTAATAGCTTGAGTTTTTCATAAGTGACTTTGCCAACACCGGGTATTTTTTTAAGATCTAAATCTTGAATAAAATGTTGTACTTGATGTGGTTTAATAACACAAAGGCCATCAGGTTTGTTCCAATCTGAAGCGATTTTCGCCAAAAATTTATTTGGTGCGACTCCTGCTGATGCTGTAAGTCCTGTTTTTTGAAAAATTTCAGCGCGAATAGATTCGGCAACTTCCGTTGCGCTGGGCAATTGTTGTAAATTTTCAGTGACGTCTAAATAAGCTTCATCTAAGGATAGTGGCTCAATAAGATGTGTATGACGTTTAAAAGTTTGATGAATTTCGGCGGAAATCGTTTTGTATAATGCAAAGTCTGGTTCAATAACAATAACTTCGGGACAGAGTTTGCGTGCTTGAGACATTGGCATTGCTGAGCGTAAACCATATTTACGCGCAGGATAAGAAGCTGCAGCAATAACAGCGCGAGGGTGTTGTGAAGAGATAACTACAGGTAAATGTTTAAGCTCTGGATGATGACGCAAAGCCACTGAAGCATAAAAGGCATCCATATCTACATGTATGATTTTGCGTATGCTCATAGGCAATCACTCAATTTAAGGTCGAATAAATTTCTGCCAAGTCGCTTGATCTGCATAAAACACGTTGAGATCAACATCACCTTGAATGCCATTAATTTTACCTTGTTTACTATATTGCCATAAAGTCCATTGCCGACCTTTCAACTGTGGTTGGGCTTGATAGTCTCGAATCCAAAGCGGTGTTTGCTGGAAGTGTCCAGCCAAAATTACAGCATAGAAATTAGGAGTAGTGTAGAAAATTGGAGCTTTGCCATAGTGTTGGTATAAGCGATCATGCATGATCTGAATTTGTTTTAGCAGTTGTTCTTTGGTAGTTTGCTGAATACAACGGCTGTCATACTCTAAATCAATTACTGGTGGTAAGGCATTTTCCTTTTTGGGTACAGTATGGATAAAATTTTGACTTTGTATTTCAGCATCGCGGCATAAATTGTAAAAGTGATAAGCCCCAACAGATAAACCGCGTTCACGTGCTTCTAACCAATAATCTTGGAACTTGGGATCTAGATAATCTCCACCCTCTGTTGCTTTGAGATAGACAAATTGGTAATGCTGTCGAGAAATTTGAGTCCAGTCAATCTTGCCTTGATGATGCGATACGTCAAAACCACGAACAGTAAATGAAGATTGTGCATGAGCAAAATGCGCCATGTTTAATAGCATGAGCATACCCAATCCAAAGACCATCATAAGTGGGAGGCTGTATAAAGCACTAAACGTCTTATGAATGAGGTTCTGATCTGATTGTGATTTTGGTACAGCAGCTTTGTACTTCATCATCAGTATTGCATTCATCATCTGGAAATTTGCTTTAGCATAACACCCAAAAGTTGAAACACTGCTAAATCATTTTATTTTTTGGCAATTTCCAAAAAATCCAAGTTGATAGTATGTTGAGCGTTCCTAAACTAATAAAGGCTAACTGGAAGGCGAGTGTCGTTTCATGTCCATTGAAAATGCCGCTGAATAAATTTAACAGCGTGCTCGCTAGAGCAACACCAATACTCATCGAAAGCATCATAATCATTGAGAGGAAACTGTTACCACTGCTGGCATCTTGTTGTGGGAGGTCTTTGAGTGTCAAAGTATTCATACTGACAAACTGTAAAGAATTGAGAATACCGAAGATAAAAAAGTGCACTGTTCTTAGCCATAGTGGTGTGTCGACTGTGGTAAGAGCAAAGCTTGCAATACACAGTCCTAATAGAATGCTATTGGCAATTAAAAATGTCCGATATCCCGTTTTTTGAATTATTGGGCGGATCATGGGTTTTGAAAACAGAGATCCCACAACCATAGGAGTCATCATAATTCCCGCCATAAGCGGTTCCATGTGAAACGCAACTTGTAGCATGAGCGGAACTAGAAATGGGATTGCATTAGCACCAAGACGAATGAAGAAATTACCTAGTACACCCAAACGATAAATTTGATGTTGGAAAAGTTGAGCTCTAAATAACGCATTTTTATGGCTATGGGCATGATAGACATAGTAGAGGCTAGCCAAAGCACCCACTACAAAAAGTAATAAACTAAATGATATATGACCATTAGGGTCCGCAATTTGCTCAATCCCCAAGGCCAATCCAACCATGGCCAACATCAGTAGAATAAATCCGCTGAGGTCAAAAGCCTTCACTTTGAGTTCACGTAAGTTTGGCATTGCCTTGAAGCTTACAAAGACCCCTAAAATACCCATAGGAATATTAATGAGAAAAATCCAATGCCAAGACGTGTATTGGACTAACCATCCCCCTAAACTTGGACCAATGAGTGGGCCAATGAGACCAGCTAAACTCATCATACTCATTGCAGCAAGAAATTGTTCTCGTGGAATCAATTTCAGCATAGCTAAACGGCCCACAGGCATGAGTAAAGCACCACCAATACCCTGTAAAATTCTAAACCCAATGAGTTGGTTTAGGTTGTGGGATAAGGCACATCCTAGTGATGAAAGACTAAAGATAACAATTGCAGCAACATAAACATGGCGAATACCAAAACGATCGGCCAACCAACCACTTAATGGAATAAAAGCAGCCACAGCAAGCACATAACTAATCACTACATTGTGCATTTGTAGTGGGTTAATATTAAGATTTTGTGCCATGGCTGGCAAAGCTGTATTGATAATTGTGGTATCAAGGCCTTGCATAAAGAAGCCGATTGATACAAGAAACACCAATAAGCGATATTGAGGTGCTAAGCGTTGCTGGGTTTGCATAGTACTGTTCTTTAGGGTGGTGATTAATTGAGTGAATATTTTTCAATGCACTCAATTATAACAGGACCAATATAGACGCTTATTGTTGTGCTGAATAGGCAAAAAACTAAAATAGTACTTTCGCTGGGGGTTGACGTTCAACGTGCTGGATGATTTCGAAAATTTGACCAATGTTATCGCAAACCATGAGTTTGGAGCGATGTTGAGGAGGGAGGAAGCCCTCTTGAGTTGCATGGTCAAGTTGGGCAATAAGGTTGTCGTAAAAGCCATTCACGTTATAGAGCATCATGGGTTTGCAATGCTGATTAAGTTGTCCCCAAGTTGCGATTTCTAAAATTTCTTCAAAAGTACCTAAACCACCTGGAAGAGCAATAAAGGCTGCAGCACGATCAGCCATCATTGACTTACGCTCATGCATGCTTTTGACAATATGCAGCTCACTTAAATTATTATGAGCAATTTCATAATCCAACATAAATTCTGGAATGACGCCTACAGCTGTACCACCATGTTCAACAACCGTATCGGCAACTTGACCCATAAGTCCAATACTTGCTCCACCATAAACAATACCAAAACCTTGTTCGGCAATTGCTTGAGCAAGCTGAATAGCGCTTTCTTTGTAAATTGGTGAATGACCAGGTCTAGAACCACAATAAAGAGCAATTAACGTTTGTGTAGTTGGCATTGAGCTTTGCATATTATTTAGATTGTTTTGATCTGAAACGGGATTCATCAAGGATATAAACTCACTATATTTTGCTATTTCGTTTTTTACAGTTTAAGCGATAAATATGACAGTAGAAAGTGAACAATAACAAGCCTGTGAAAAGAGCGCAATTTTAGAAAAAAGCGCTGTATGAATTACGATAATATACAGAAATAAGATGAATTTCTGTTTGATCTTGTTATACTGGCTACTTCGTTTAGCAACTAATGAATGAACATGGGTAGTGGTTGTAGTCGCTCGAAAAATGTGCCTTTTTTTCAAATAATAATTTTTCAAAATCAGACAGTGTTCTGTGTACAACAACAGAACTTTGATCAAAAAATAGTTTCATCCAATATGGAGTTGGATCATGATCTTTGAGTGGATGTCTGATCCTTCGGCTTGGGTAGGACTCGCTACCCTCATTGTCTTAGAAATTGTTCTCGGAATTGATAACTTAGTCTTTATTGCAATTTTGGCGGAGAAGCTTCCACCAGAACAACGTAATGCTGCTCGCATATTAGGTTTATCTCTTGCCTTAGTAATGCGTTTAATTTTACTTGCATCTATTGCTTGGGTAGTAACGCTGACTGCACCATTGTTCCATATCTTTGATCATCCTTTTTCTGGACGTGACTTGATTTTACTCTTTGGTGGGGTGTTCTTATTATTCAAGGGTACGATGGAATTGCATGAGCGTATCGAAGGTAAGCAACACTTTAAGGAAGAAAATCCTGTACATGCCGCTTTTTGGATGGTGATCGTTCAAATTGTTGTACTGGATGCAGTCTTCTCTCTTGATAGTGTGATTACTGCGGTTGGTATGGTTAAAGAGCTTTCCATCATGATGGTGGCAGTGGTTATTGCTGTTGGTATCATGCTGTGGGCATCTAAGCCATTGATGGATTTTGTGAATAAACATCCAACAGTGGTTATTTTATGCTTAGGCTTCTTAATGATGATTGGTTTCTCTCTGATCGTTGAAGGCTTTGGCTTCCATATTCCAAAAGGCTACTTGTACGCTGCTATTGGATTCTCTGTACTCATTGAAATGATTAACCAAGTAACGCGTAAAAATCAGGAAAAACGAGTTACTACAAATGATCTACGCTACCGAACCGCTTCAGCAGTACTTCGTATGTTGGGGGGAAAAAACCACAACGCAGATCATGCGCCAGTTGAAGATGTACTCAAAACAGAGGCTTTGGCAAAAGAGCTTTTTGACCCTGAAAACAGCATTTATCACAGTGTAATGGTTCAAGGTGTATTGAGTTTATCTGAACGTCCAGTGAAGTCGGTGATGACACCACGTCCAGAACTGGAGTGGATTGACTTAGATGATGATGCAGAAGAAATTAAGAGCCGTTTAATGTCAATGACACACTCGCGCTTAATTGTGGCACGTGGTGAGTTAGATAACATGGCCGGTATTGTGCTAACACACAAGGTTATGAATGATTATATTGAAACAGGCGTGCTTAATTTTGAAAAGCATCTCCGTGAACCTGTGATTGTGCATGAAAATGCACAAGTCCTTATGGTGATGGAGCAACTTCGTCAAGCACCATTACAGTTGGCGATTGTGTTGAATGAATATGGTTCTATTGAAGGGATCGCCACTCCAATTGATGTGTTAGAAGCAATTGCTGGTGAATTTCCTGATGAAGATGAGATAGAAACTCAGGCTGCAAGCTTGGAAGATGGTTCTATCATTTTGGAAGGTTCAACCGATATTCGTCATGTTTCTTTGCTGTTGGGTTGTGACTTGGTCGATGAGTCGGAACAGTATTCGACACTTTCTGGATTTATTTTATTCCACCTCGGACGCTTGCCTACAGATGGTGAAAGTTTGACAGCATACAAGCACCGTTTTGAGGTGATGACGATGGATGGTCATAAAATTGATAAAGTGCATATTTTTGTACTTGAACAAGATCAGCATCAAGCATCATGATTTACGCATATCATATTGTAAATCAATAAGATTCTAATTAATGAAAAAGCAGTTCGTTCGGGACTGCTTTTTTTGTATAAATGAATAGCAATAGCGAAACTAAATTTAACTGAGGAAAAAATGGTGATATCTGTGCAAAATTGTCCTTGTGGGCAGGGAGCATATATAACATGTTGTCAGCCTTTGCATTTGGGCCGAGTACATGCACAAACAGCAGCGCAATTAATGCGATCGCGTTATAGTGCATTTGCATTACAACAGATCGATTATATTGTGCAGACCACAGCAATAGGGCAGCAGTCTAGTTTGGATCGTGCTGCGATTGCAGATTGGAGCAAAGAAAATCGTTGGTTAGCTCTTGAAATACTACAGGTCAATGAACAGCTTGATAAACATCATGCTTTGGTTGAATTTAGAGCGCATTACCATGACGGTCAAGCACAAATACATCAGGAAAGCTCCTATTTTGTACGTATGGCCGAACGCTGGTATTTTCTTGATCCAACAACGGCACTGCCAAGCATGAAGCAAGCTTGCCTTTGTGGTTCCTTGAAAAAATTTAAGCACTGCTGCGCTCAATATTTGTAACTTTTTTTAAGTTTTGTCTTAGAATAGCCGCCTAATACATCGGCCGTGGAAAAAAACAACGATGCTTTTACTGGTGATTTATATTATTGCGATTACCGCAGAGGCGATGACAGGTGCATTATCAGCTGGACGTCGAAGCATGGACTGGTTTGGGGTGATGCTGATTGCCTCAGTCACGGCACTTGGAGGCGGTTCTGTTCGTGATGTATTAATTGGGCATTACCCTTTAACCTGGGTTAAACATCCCGAATATTTGGTCCTCACTTGTGGGGCTGCATTCTTCACGATCATCATTGCTAAATGGATGCGTCATTTACATTCAATATTCTTGCTGTTGGATGCCTTGGGTTTAATTGGTTTTACCATTATTGGTTGTCAAATCGCGTTAGAAATGGGACATGGTTTTGTCATATCAGCTGTAGCTGGTGTACTTACAGGCGTATCTGGTGGGATTCTACGTGATATTCTTTGTAATGATGTACCTTTGGTATTTAGACGTGAACTCTATGCAAGTATTTCTTTTGTTTCCGTAATTTTTTATTGGGCCTGTCAAAACTTTGGCGTATCCTTAGAAGTTACTGTCATAGCAACTTTAGTATTTGGCTTCTCTTTACGTTGTATCGCCATTTATTATGGTTTAGAAATGCCTAAATTTATTTATAAAGATGACGATGAACAATCCGCTTCTTCTAAAGACCTTTAGTAATTAATTATGAGGAGTCATCGGCTCCAATAACTGCAGAGTAAATCTATGGACCTCCTGTCGCGTGTTCAACGGTTACCTATTGGACCTTTTCACTACCGTTTACTCGTTGTGATTGGTTTAGGTTGGATGTTCGATGCTATGGATACAGGTCTAATCGCTTTTATTCTGACTCGAATTGCTGAAGATTGGCAGATTACAGCAAGTGATAAGGGATGGATTGTTTCTATAGGCTTTATTGGTATGGCCATTGGTGCTGTATGTTCTGGTGCACTGGCTGATCGATTAGGTCGTAAAAAAGTCTTTGCATTGACCTTGGCCATTTATAGTATTGCAACCGCCTTATGTGCTGTAGCACCGAATTTAAGCTATTTACTCTTTTTTAGATTCATTGTGGGTTTGGGACTTGGTGGACAACTGCCCGTTGCTGTTACTTTGGTGAGTGAATATATTCCTGCTCATGTTCGTGGTCGTTTCATTGTTTTATTAGAAAGTTTCTGGGGTTTAGGCTGGTTGGTTGCTGCTCTAGTTGCTTACTTTGTAATCCCTCAATATGGTTGGGAAATCGCATTCCTGATAGGTGGCTTACCTTTATTATATGTTTTTATTATTTTGAAGAAGGTACCTGAATCTATTCCTTTTTTAATAAATGCGGGCCGAATTGAAGAAGCACACCGCTTACTACAAAACATAGAGCGACAATGTGGTCTTGAACCAGTCAATGAAATTGTTGTCACACCTGTTGCCAAGAAACATACAGTATCATTTGCCCAGTTATGGTCAGGACGTTTAGCACGTCGTAGTTTAATGCTTTGGCTGATTTGGTTTGGGATCGTGTATTCGTATTATGGTATTTTTACATGGTTACCTAGTTTGCTGATCAAGCAAGGCTATAGCATAGTCCAGTCATTTGAATATGTATTATTGATGATTTTGGCACAGTTACCAGGATATATTGCAGCAGCATGGTTGGTTGAAAAGCTAGGACGCAAATTAACATTAGCCGGTTTCATCGCAATGTGTGCCGTTGCAGCCTATTTTTTTGGTCAATCAAGTACAGTCAATAGTATTATGTTTTGGGGCTGTTTGATGTCATTCTTTAATTTAGGTGCTTGGGGCGTTTTATATACCTATACCCCTGAGTTATATCCTGCCAATATTCGTGCTTTTGGCTCTGGTTGGGCCTCTGCTATTGGTCGTTTAGGTGGCATTGTTGCACCTTTGGTTGTAACTCAACTGTTGGTTTTAAATGATGGCTTTAGTCATATTTTTATGATGTTCACAGCAGTATTGTTTGCTGTTGCAGCGGTGGTGATTGTACTTGGTGAAGAAACTCAAGGTAAAACTTTAGAGTCTATAGGCTTATAAGTATTTAAATTCGGTATTATTTACTTGGCAATATGAGAGAAAATGGGCTAAAACTGCATAAGCGACGATCAAAAGACATAAGCTGTCGTTTAGATTAAAACAATACCCTTGTAGAAAAGACTTTAGCGACTTAGCATTATCAACTTAACAAGAAACAAATTAATTAGGATTAAAGGTTGTTATGACAAGCCTTGCGCATCATGCGACAGAAAACCGTTCTGTAGCCGAGTTTACTGAACAAGCTTATCTCAATTATGCCATGTACGTGATTATGGATCGTGCATTACCGCATATTAGTGACGGTTTAAAACCTGTTCAACGACGTATTATTTACGCAATGAGTGAATTAGGACTAAAACCAAGTTCTAAACCCAAAAAATCAGCGCGTACTGTTGGTGATGTGTTAGGTAAGTACCACCCTCATGGTGATTCAGCATGTTATGAGGCTATGGTGTTAATGGCTCAGCCTTTTAGTTATCGTTATCCATTTATTGAGGGACAAGGTAACTGGGGGTCACCAGATGATCCGAAATCCTTTGCTGCTATGCGTTATACAGAAGCAAAGTTATCTGCTTATAGTGATCTTTTGCTTTCAGAACTGGGACAGGGTACTTGCGAATGGCAAGATAACTTTGATGGCAGTATGAAAGAGCCTATAACGCTACCTGCACGAGTACCGAATATCTTACTGAACGGGACTACAGGTATTGCTGTTGGTATGGCAACGGATATTCCACCACACAATTTGCGTGAAGTAGTCAAAGGCACAATTGCACTGATTCGGAATCCAAATCTTAGCGACGAAAAAGTTGCAGAATATATTGTTGGTCCAGATTTACCAACCAAAGCTGAAATTATTACACCGCCTGAAGAATTACTTAAAATCCAAACTACTGGGCGTGGTAGTTATCGTATGCGTGCAATTTATCGCGTCGAAAAAAATGAAATCGTCATTAGTGAATTACCATATCAGGTCTCTGGTGCAAAGGTGATTAGCCAAATTGCAGACCAAATGCAGGCTAAAAAATTACCGTTGGTTTCTGATCTACGAGATGAATCAGATCATGAAAATCCAACTCGTTTGGTGGTGGTATTAAGATCCAATCGTATTGATGCTGAAACTGTGATGAGTCATTTGTTTGCGACAACTGATTTAGAATCAAGTTACCGTGTCAACCTCAATATGATTGATGCAGATGGCCGACCACAGGTCAAGTCTATTCGACGCATTTTATTGGAATGGATAGACATTCGTAAGCAAACTGTGACGCGTCGCTTGCAATATCATTTAAATAAAATTGAAAAACGATTACATATTTTAGCTGGTTTATTGATTGCGTATTTAGACATCGATACTGTGATCAAAATTATTCGTGAAGAGGACCGACCAAAACAAGAATTGATGTCCCATTTTAATATTGATGAAATTCAAGCGGAAGCTATTCTTGATTTGAAATTACGTCACTTGGCTAAACTTGAAGAAGTTGAGATTCGCCGTGAGCAAGCCGAATTAGAAGCACGTGCGGCTATTATTCGTGAGCAATTGGCTAATCCTGAGTCTCTGAAGAATTTGATTATTAATGAACTTAAGGAAGATGCGAAAAAATTTGGTGATGACCGTCGGTCACCACTGGTTTTACGTGCTGAGGCCAACGCTATTAGTGAGCAAGATCTGTTGCCGGCAGAGGCTGTAACAGTGGTTCTATCTGAGGCTGGCTGGATTCGTTCAGCTAAAGGGCACGATGTTGATGCAGGTGGTTTGAACTTCCGTGCAGGAGATCAGTATTTGAGCCATGCTCAAGGTAAATCAAATCAAAAAGTATATGTACTCGATCAATCTGGGCGAAGTTATGCTTTGGCAATTAATAGCTTACCTTCAGCACGTGGTTTAGGTGAACCTTTGAGTTCAAAACTCTCACCAGCTAAGGGTGCAGGTTTTATTCAAGTCTATATTGCTGATGATCAGAGTGAATTGGTTGCAGTGAGCAATTTAGGCTATGGCTTTAAAGCACAGGCACAGTCTCTTGATACCCACGCAAAAGCAGGTAAAGCCTTCTTAAATGTGGCAGAAAATGGTGAGGCCTTACCGCTTGCAAATATTGCTGATGCAAGCCATCTTGCATTGGTGACGGCTGCTGGACGCATGTTGGTCATTGACCTTGATGAGCTACCAGTCTTAAGTAAGGGGAAAGGAAATAAACTGATACAACTTGAGGCCGATGATCGAATATTGTTCATGTTACCTTTGCAACTTAGCGATTCAGTCAGTGTAATTGTCGGACAACGATCGTTAAAATTGAAAGGTGCGGACTTACAGAAGTATGTTGGTAAACGTGCAACAAAAGGGCAATTACTGCCTCGTGGTTACCAAAAAGTAAATAAACTGCTGATTCATGATTTGAGCTAGCATCCTCATTGTGAGATACGTTATAAAGCAGTAGGTATTTACAGTTGTGTCTGTCATATCAAACGTGAAGAAACCCAAAAATTAGGTTTGATATTGAGAAAAAATACTTTACAACTTAGGATAATTAATTGGAGACTGTGGCGTTATGGAAAAAACTTGGTTGGCTGAATACCAAAAAACTGGAATTCCAGAGTCTATAGAATTGCCATCTGAAAATACTTCGCTAGTCGATATTCTTGAACGCAATTTTCAAAAATTTGGTTCTCGTGATGCCTTTATCTTTATGGATAAGGCCATGTCATTTAGTGAATTAGAAATCGCGAGTCGTAAATTTGCTGCATATTTACAGAGCTTAGGATTAGCCAAAGGTACTCGTGTAGCAGTAATGATGCCTAACGTCTTGCAGTATCCTGTTGTTGCACTGGGTGTATTCCGAGCAGGTTTAGTCTTGGTGAATGTTAACCCACTTTATACCTCTCGTGAACTTGAGCATCAGTTGAATGACTCTGGTGCAGAAGTATTGGTCATCATTGAAAACTTTGCCACGATTTATCAAGCTATTATAGGTAAAACTGCGGTTAAGCATGTTGTCGTTGCCACTGTCGGCGATATGTTAGGGACATTAAAAGGTACGCTTGTTAACTTTGTACTACGTAAGGTGCGTAAACAGATCCCTGCGTGGAATATTCCAGGCTATGTTAAATTCAATACAGCTATGGAAAAGGTCAATGCAAATAGTTATAAACGTCCACAGTTAAGCTTAAGTGATACAGCTTTATTACAATACACTGGTGGTACGACAGGTGTTTCTAAAGGTGCGGAATTATCTCATCGTAATTTAGTCGCTAACCTATTGCAGTGTGACGGTATTTTCCAAAGTAAATTTGGTCCAGGCGATAGTGAAAAAGATGATCGCGTTTTCTGTGCATTACCGCTTTATCATATTTTTGCATTTATGGTTTGTGCGCTGTATGGGATGTACAAAGGTCAAGCGAATATCTTGATTCCTAACCCACGTGACTTACCTGCGGTTATTAAAGAACTACGTAAATATCAACCAACATTTTTCCCTGCAGTGAATACATTGTTTAATGCTTTAGTGCATAACGAAGAATTTAAGCAACTGGATCATAGTCGTTTAAAAATTTCGATGGGTGGTGGTATGGCTGTAATGGAGTCAACTGCTGCGGCGTGGAAGAAAATTACTGGTTCGATTATTGTTGAAGGTTATGGTTTGTCAGAAACATCACCTGTTGCAACAGTAAATCCTCCAGCAAGTACCGAATTTACTGGCACGATTGGGATTCCATTACCTTCAACTGATGTCGCGATTTTAGATGATGATGGCAATCATGTTGTTCTAGGCGAACAAGGTGAATTGTGTATTCGCGGTCCTCAGGTTATGAAAGGATATTGGAATCGTCCTGATGAAACTGAAAAAGTGATGACTGCTGATGGATTCTTCCGTACAGGGGACATCGCTATCATGGATGAGCGTGGCTATACCAAAATTGTTGATCGTAAGAAAGATATGATTCTGGTTTCAGGTTTTAACGTATATCCATCTGAAATTGAAGAAGTTATTTCTAAGCATCCTAAAGTACTTGAGGTTGCTGTGATTGGGGTTAAAGATGAAAAATCAGGCGAAGTGCCAAAGTTATTCGTCGTGAAAAAAGACCCATCGCTTACCACCGAAGAAATCTTGGCATACGCTAAAGAAAACTTAACAGGTTATAAACGTCCACGTTATGTTGAGTTTATGGATGAATTACCAAAATCAAATGTAGGTAAAATCTTACGTAAAGACTTACGTAAGTAATTCCAACGATACCAAGCGTGAAATTTACCGAGCACAGTGTTATTTGTGCTCGGTTTCATTTTATGGGGAGGTAAGATTACTTTTTGACCATCCAGCGGTCAATATAAGGTCTACTTAAACCAAGAATCAGCATGAAGGTAAGTAGAGTACCCATTTGTCGTCCAACGGCTTGGATTGGTAGAGTGCCATTAAAACTAAAATATATATCAATTAAGCAATATGCAGCGACAGCTGTCATACTGTAGTAGATATTGAGACGCCAAATACCAACAGCATATAGCCCCAACCAAAATACAATAAATGTGCCCAGAGTAGATTGCCAATTCAAGTTGGCGCAAATTACAGTGATCAAGAACGAAACAATAGGTAAAACGATCTTAAGGATACGATCAACCTGTTTCTGACGTAGTTTCTGTTCAGCAAGTTGATCAAGCATACGTTGCTGTTCTGAATTGGTCATTTTTCCTCCAGTATAAATAAATTACCAAAACTTAATATTTAACAAAAATTATTGATTGAACACCATGTTATGATACTAAACACAGATTTTTCTTGAGAATAAAATAATGTCTGGAATCCAAGGTATCGTTTATCTAATTTTGGCTGCTTGTTTGCTGCCGTATGTCTTTGCAAATTTAGCAAAAGCTTTTGGCGGTTTTAAACTTACAGATAATCAAAATCCACGCGGTTTTTTAGCAAATACAACAGGATTAGCCGCAAGAGCTAACGCTGTACAACAAAATAGTTTCGAGAGTTTACCTTTATTTATTGCATCAGTGTTATTAGCTGAGTATATGGTTATTCCTCAGTTTATGATTATGATGTTGGGGATCGCTTATATCGTATTACGTATTCTATATGGCATTTGCTATTTGGCGAATTGGTCGAGCTTAAGATCAGTCGTTTGGGCACTTTCTATGATTTGTCCAATCTGGTTATTGATTAGTGTGATTCGACTTTCTTCATGAGATTTTTCTTGGCTTTAGCTTATTTTTATAGATTCAAAAGCTATAAATAAAAACAGATGAATCAATAACACGCTATAATTGCCAAGAATTTACATACAACTGAAGTGTTTAAAAAGAGATTGTTATGAGTTACAGCAATATTCCTGCAGGTAAAGATGCACCAAATGATATCTATGTCGTTATTGAGATTCCTGCAAATGCAGCACCAATCAAGTACGAAGTAGACAAAGATTCTGATGCATTATTTGTAGATCGTTTCATGGGTACAGCAATGTTCTACCCTGCAAACTATGGTTATGTACCAAATACATTGTCTGAAGATGGTGATCCATTAGATGTACTTGTTGTTACTCCATACCCAGTTGTGCCTGGTTCAGTAATTCGTTGCCGTCCTGTGGGTAAATTGAATATGGAAGATGATGGTGGGATTGACGCGAAATTAATCGCTGTTCCTCATGAAAAATTATCTCCATTGTATAAAGATGTGAAGGAATATACTGATCTTCCTGCACTTCTTATTCAACAAGTTGAACATTTTTTCCAACACTACAAAGATCTTGAGCCTGGTAAATGGGTTAAATTGACAGGTTGGGAAGGTTCTGAAGTTGCTAAAGCTGAAGTATTGAAATCAATCGAAGCAGCAAAAAAATAAGTCATTTATATAGGCACTGATCTGTAATTAGATTCGTGCACAATATAAAAAACCTGCAATTTAAAATTGCAGGTTTTTTTATGATCTCTTCTAGAGCAATTTGCCCTAGGATAGAAAGTCCCTAATTATAAAAATTTTACAGGGATATCAAGGAAAATACGCCATTCATTGGTATCACCAATATAGGCTTGTTGATAGGCAGCACTTGCGCGGTAGTAAGAATTACGTAGACGTAAGTTTACACCCTTAGCAAAACCACTTTGCACAGTATATTTGACCTGATTAAAGAATTCACGTTCAGTTGCATTATCTGAAATTAACTGATTAGGGTCTTTATCTGCCACATGAATATTCCAACCATACACATATGCTGTAGTCCAATTGAGGCCAGGGACACCAAATGCACCAAGGTCTAGATTGTATTGAAGTTGTGCAGATTTTTCACGGTTACCAATAAAGTCAGAGAGGTATGAGTTTGGTAGATAAATACTTTGCATACCATCGCCATTACCACCGTAATCATAACCAACATTACCCGTGTTCTGTTGATAAGCTAACATTACAGTATGTGGGCCTTGGTTATAGGTACCAGAAACAGCCCAGATATTATTGGTTTTGTCTTCACCTAGAGGACCAGTCGCTGAATAAATTGATGCCTCTGGTTTAAAAGTAGTTCTATAGCCGCTAAAGTCTAAAGTGAGTGAGTCTTTATCAGCAAATGGAATCTTATAATTGGCATTAATATAATGACGATCAAGTTTATCTTTAACATCTAAGCCATAATAAGCTGCTTTTAGATTGTCATCGAATTGATATTTTGCACCCCATACCCAAGCACTACGAAGCTTTTGACCATCTGTATTGATTTGGTCTGACAGTGAGTTTTTAGTAAATTTACCGCCAATCACTTCCAGATTTTCAATTTCATGGCTAGTTAGTAAAGTCCCTGTAAAATATTCTGGAACTAAACGCGCAGTATTACTGGCGAGTACCGGAATATCTAGAACTTGAGTACCATAACGTAGGGTAGTGTTTGAAATTCGAGCCTTAACATTGGCACCACCGCGTGCCCAAGTGTCGTATGCTGTTCCTGTTGTACTTTTTTTAGGAATCATGTTGTTGCCAGCATGGTTGTTGCTACCTAATTTAAAGGAAGCGTCACCAACAAAGCCGACACCAAAACCAACAGTCCCTTGTGTAAAACCAGAATCAATATCAACAATTGCAGTTTGAGCTGTTGAACTGGTATCTGGTACGCCATTTTTTTTATCGCGAGTTAGATAACCAGTACGGAATAAAACTGAAGCTTCAGCATCTTCTACAAATCCTTTTGCTTCACTTTGTTCACTAGCAATTGCCGAGCTAATCATAGTCGCTTGGATGAGAACCGCTAGTGTAAGTTGTTGTGCTTTTAGCATTGAAAGCCTCTTCTTAATTAATTACAGTTTTTTTACTGCACCCAGAAAAAACTAGATTGTATAAGTAATTTTAAAAAAAGAAATCGTTTTCGTAGTTTTTAATTATTTTTTTTCTACTAAAAGTAGTAATTATTCGTATAAGAACGTTAAACATTATTTTCTAATAAATTGATTTTCTAGAAAATCTTAGGATATATACTTTAAAACTGCACTAGCATAAATGCTAAAAAAGAGTTATAGATTGGTTGATATGATTATCATATTCGATAAGAAAAGGTTAACACTGATAAAAGTTGCTAAATATTAAAGCTATTCACTTCGATTCACAGTAAAATGCCGCCTTAAAACGTCTAACTTAGATTGATTTAATGATATGAAGCCTATTGTACTGTTCAAAATAATTTCCGCAGTGTTTGTTTCAAGCATTTCATATTCTGCCGTGGCAGCTGAGACTGGGCTTTCAGGCAATATTGGTGTAGTGACGAAGTATATTTACCGTGGTGGTATAGAGAATAATGACTTGGCTGCACAGGGTGGTCTTGAATATGCTCACAAAAGTGGCATACATGCAGGATACTGGGGATCTACTTTAGATTACAATCCAGCCAAGGAAGATAAAGCAACTGGATTCGAACATGATCTTTATATTGCCTACGCTAAGCAGCTAAATCCAGATTGGAGCTATCGTTTACAAAGTACAGCGTATATCTATCACAATGCAAATAAGGTCAGTGCCGAACAGGGTGGACATCGTAATGTTACGACTTATGATGTTTCAGCGGCGGTGAATTATAAAAATTTAAGTTTAGCAACCGCAGTAATTGTTGCTGATGCCTCATCTAGTAATGCTGGGGATACCTATATTAGTGCAGCTTATAGTCATCCTTTGGTTTATGACCTGAGTTTAAATACCTCTATTGGTGCGACAGCGTATAATCATAGCCATGACGATGATATCGTAACCACATCAAAAGATTTTACCTTGAGTGAAGCACGTTTGGGGTTGAGTAAAAAGTTTGCAAATACAGGTTTGGTTGCTTCCGTTGATTATATTTATGGGGGTAAAAATCGGATGGGTGAAGATTATAAGGATCACACGGTCTTGGGGCTAAACTATCAGTTCTAACTGGTTTACTAGATGAGTGTGGATTTATTTAATAAAAAATGGCCGTTTGGGGTGCATAAATGATCAATTTATGTGCCTTTTTTAGTGCATGACATTTTATGCGGATTTTATGGTATTGCTTTTTAGGTATATAGCAAATTTATGCACTACACATTGATACTGCGTTTGATTTAAATCTTGGGCTGACTCGCCAAGCATTGGCATAGCATTTGCTGAGTAGGAGAGCGGCACATCACGATTTAATAATGACTCAAACGGAGTGTGATCCATATGAATTTGAATAAGAGCCTATCGCTAAGCCTAATGTTATCTACAGTATCTGGTTTAAGCTTTGCAGAAGATAAAAAAGAATCTGCTTTTATTGGAGAAGTGAGTGGAAATGTTGCGGTGTTATCAAGCTATGATTTCCGTGGTATCACCAATACCCCAGAAAATGATAAAGTTACGTTGCAAGCTGGTCTAGAATACAGTCATCCAACAGGATTTTATATTGGTTATTGGGGCTCAACACTGGGCTATTCTTTAACTGACTATGATCGTGATACAGAAAAATATCAGGGTCGGGATGCTTTTGAAAATGACTTTAATATTGGCTATCGCGGAAAGGTTAACGATGATATTGGTTATACTATAGGTGGAACATATTATTACTATTATCAATCTGATGCTAAGTCTGACTTTTTTGAAACTTTAGTGGGCTTAAATTACAAAGATTTAGCTTTGAGCGCACAAACGACCACTTCTAATGTTGATACAGCGAACCGAGGTGATACCTATTTTTTAGTGAGCTATTCTCATGAGTTACCTTATGAACTTACAGGACGAGCTGCTCTTGGGACTTATTTATATGGGAAAAGTTCTAAAAATTTAGAGACCAAAGACGATTTTAATTTTCGCCATCTCACACTGGGTTTAACGCGTAAGCTCGGCAATAGTGGGGCAAATATGAATCTGGACTATATTGTGGGTGGTTATGATCGTATGGATGAGAAACAAAAAAACAAAGTGGTTTTTGGTTTAAGTTATAATTTCTAGAAATGTAAATTGATTTAAGCAAATTAAGGCGGTCTAATCACCGCCTATTTATTTTGATATGACCCGTAGTGTTGAGAAGTGAATCAATCATTTTTGTGTTGCTGCTTTTTGTTTTATGGTTGCATTTACACTCAATCTAGAGAAGTATTTAAAAAATTGTATTTTTGCTTAGTATAAGCATACACATCTAGAGATGTTTTAAGAATGTTTATATATATAAATTAATAAGTTGCATTAATAATTCTTTGTGTTTTTTGAGTGTTCTTAAAACTGTAATTGAACAAAAGAAATTTTATAATTTTAGGCATTCATGCTTTTATTTTTGATCCATTTTAATAAAAATAATGGTGAATACAATAATGTTTAATCATATCGAAAATACATTGCTTGATCTGGGACTGAATGCAGATAAACGTGTCTTACACATACAATTTTCGAACCGCATATTAAATAAACAACTCTATTTGCAACGAGTAGAGGGTGAGCATAGATTAAATCAAGGTATAAATGCAGAGTTGCTGTGTCTGTCTACAAATACAAATATTGCTTTAAAGCAATTTATTGGTTGTCAGGTTGCAGTAGATAGCTTAACCGACCATGGTCGGTATTTTAGGATGTCGGGCATCATTAGCACAGTAGAGCGAGGCCAATCTGATGGTGCACTAACGATTTATAAATTGCAGCTAAGTGATCCGACTGTTTTATGGCGGTATCGCCGTAATAGTCGAGTTTTTATGGCTAAGTCTGTTATTGAGATTGTTGAAATTATTTTTAAAGAATGGCAGCAAAAAAGTCCAATTTTTGCTGCGAGTTTAACTCTAGATCTGAGTGATTTGAGTCGCGAATATGATGTACGCCCTTTTGTGATGCAATACAATGAAACAGATGCACAATTTCTGAAACGACTTCTACGGCAAGAAGGTATTAATTATCTTGTTGATGAGGCTCAACTCCTTGTTACTCACCCTTCCACACAAATTGCAGCGCAAAAAATTCGTTTAATTGATGATAATAACCGATTTAAAAGATTAGAACGCGCCTACATTCGTTATCACCGTAATAACGCAACAGATCAACAAGATCATATTTATACATGGATCGCACAGCGCTCCATGCAATCAACTGCGGTATATGTACAGCGTTGGCAAGCCGCAGCTTTAGTACAAGAGACAGGTACTGGCTCTGTATTGAGTCGGCATCAACCTGGTCAAATGCAAGATAATAGCTGTATGAGTTTAGAGCAAGCTTGGCATTTAAGCCCAGCTTGGGTTCAGGATTTAAATGGCGAAGATCATGCGACAGCCTCTAGCAATACGCAAATTGAGCGTATTAATGAAAACTTTTTAAATTATCATACATTGGCCGCTAAACAGTTTAGAGCAGAATCAACTGTACGTGATGCGCAAGTGGGTTATTGGTTTAGGTTGAGTGGACATCCTGAAATTGATTCAAAAGATGATATGTATAAAGAATTCATCATTATTGAAAAATGGTTTTACCAACAAAATAATTTCCCAAAAGATTTATTTGATCAAGTTGAACGTTTAGCTGAGAAAAATAATTGGCAATCTGATATTCAAACAATACAACAACGTCAAGCAAATCGTTTGGTTTTACAACGCCGTGAAATTCCCATAGTGCCAGATTATCACCCGTCAAAGCATCGCCCTAATGTTCATCCGATGAGAGCAAAAGTGGTTGGGCCTAGTCATGAGGAGATTTATGTGGATCAGTGGGGACGTATCAAGGTACGTTTTCTTTTTACACGTGATGAAGATCATTTACATGCAGGTGGTGCTGGAGCAAACGACAATGATCGTGATTCGGCATGGTTAGATGTACTGACCCCTTGGGCAGGAGAGGCATACGGTACGAGTTTTTTGCCCCGTATTGGCGAAATCGTTGTGGTCGATTTTTTTGATGGTGATATCGATCGGCCATTTGTACTTGGCCGTATTCATGAAGGCTCACGTATACCTCCCCAGTTTGATATGCAGGGGCAATTGCCAGATACCAAGCAACTTAGTGGTATACGTTCTAAAGAAGTTGCTGGTGTGGGGTTTGGACAATTACGTTTTGATGACACAACAGGCCAAATCAGTAGCCAATTACAGAGTAGTCATGGATTAAGTCAATTAAATTTAGGTCAGTTGAGTTACCCCAAGGAAACTGAAAAGTCAGATGATCGAGGTGAAGGATTTGAATTAAGAACCGACCAGAGTGGGGCACTCAGAGCTGGAGATGGGTTATTAATTTCTACTCATAAGCAGGAGGGAGCTAAAGGTCAACACCTAAATGCCGAAGCTGCAAAACAACAGTTAGATCTATGTCAGAGTCGTCTGCAATCTTTAAATCATATTGCTCAACATCAACAAACCCACGAACTTGAATCTATTCAACATATTCAAACAGTGCTAACTCAAATCGAAACTGATTTTGCTAAGTTTAATCAAGCGCTATTGCTTCTAAGTGCGCCAGAATCAGTTGTTGTTTCAACAAATGATAGTATTCATTTATCTGCAGACCAACAAATTAATCAGAGCGCAGGGGATAGTATAAATTTAAGTACTCAAAATAATCTGATTGTTCAAGCATCTAATCATTTAGGTTTATTTGCAGCACATGAGGGAATGAAACTCGTTGCTGCTCAGGGGGCGGTTGAACTTGTGGCACAAAGCGATGCTTTAAGTCTTTTAGCAAAAACTGAATTAAATATAATTTCAACGCAAGAACAGATTGAGATCGAAAGCCCTAAAGAAATCGTCCTCAGAGCTGGTGGTGTTGAATTAAACTTTGGTTAGGTTAAGTTTTTTAACCTAGATCTGGTCGTCGATAAGATAAAGACTCCGTAATATGGACACTTTCAATATTTGGGCTTTGGGCTAAGTCTGCAATGGTACGTGCAACCCTAATAATTCGATGATAGGCGCGTGCAGAGAGGTTGAGCCGCTGTTGTGCTTGTTCTAAAAGAAGGTTTGAGGCAGTGTCTAAGTTGGCGTAATGACTTAATTGTTGTGGGGTTAAGTTATGGTTGAGCTGTTGTTGACGTTGAATTTGGCGTTGATATGCTTCATTTACGCGCACTCTGACTTGTGTGGAATCTTCAACCTTTGCAGTGCTTTGTAATTCCAGAGCTTTTAGCGGAGGGACATCGATATGTAAATCAATGCGATCCAATAAAGGACCTGAGATACGATTTTGGTAACGTTTGATTGCATCGCTAGAGCATTGGCAGCGATTATCCTGATTAAAAGCATAGCCGCAGGGGCAAGGATTCATTGCGGCGATAAGCTGAAAATTTGCTGGAAAACTAATTTGTCTTGCCGCTCGTGAGATAATAATATTTTTTGATTCGAGAGGTTGCCTGAGCACTTCTAGGACTTTACGATCAAATTCTGGTAATTCATCCAAAAACAAAACACCTAAATGCGATAAGGTGATCTCTCCTGGTTTGGGTTGTGAACCTCCTCCGACTAAGGCAACAGCAGAAGCGGTATGGTGGGGTGATCGAAAAGGACGTTGTCCTAGAATCACTTGTTGATTTGCAATTGAGTAGATGCTCGCAACTTCCAAACTTTCTTCTGTTGTAAGTGGGGGTAAAATGCTTGGCAAACGTGATGCCAAAAGTGTTTTTCCTGTGCCTGGTGGGCCACGAAATAAAATTGAGTGGCCACCAGCAGCAGCGATTTCGAGTGCTCTTCTTGGGCGTAATTGACCTTTAACATCTGCTAGATCAAGTGAGTAATGATGCTTAGCTTGAATGTACTGTGTACTCATAGGTGTAATGAGTTGTTGTTTTAAAAAATGTGCACAGACTTGTTTTAAATGTGTTGCAGCATAAACTTTAATTTGTGGTAGTTGGGCAGCTTCAGCAGCGTTTTGCTCTGGTAGCATCAAACAATGTTGTGCTTTTTGACAGGTCATCGCAATACTCAATGCACCAGAAACTGGCCGTAAATTGCCATCTAATGCTAATTCACCTACAAACTCATAATCATCTGTAACGTTTTCGGGGAGTTGACCTGATGCGATTAAAATACCTAAGGCAATGGGGAGATCAAGTCGTGATCCATCTTTGGGCAAGTCTGCTGGTGCGAGGTTGATTGTGAGGCGTTTATTCGGAAATTGAAATCCACTGTTGATGATGGCAGAACGAACGCGGTCTTTACTTTCTCGAACTGCGGCTTCTGCTAGGCCAACAATGGTTAAAGATGGTAAGCCCTGACTTACATGCACCTCAACTTCAATTGATGCTGCATGTAGACCAAGTAAAGCACGGGTATAAATTTTGGCAAAAGACATTTATTATTATCCATTTTTTGCTTTATTTTTAATCGTTTTGCTGTTTTTTGCTTTAAATGAGTGCAGTTAATTTAATTTCTGAGTTTGCAATTCTTGTTCAAGCTCTTCAAATTGTGCTTGTAACTGAGCAAGACGATTGTTGGCATTATCGAGCATGGTCTGTTGGCGTTGAATTTCTTCTTTAGATACGAGATCCATTTTTGCTACAGCTTCACTGAGCAAAGCATGTAAGTTATGTTCAAGATCTTTTTTAGGTTGTTCAATTTGTTCGAGGATAGCTTGTACTAATACGTCAATCATGAGTGATCCATCTTTTAGCTTGATACGATGCAGTGTAACACTGCTAGGACATGAGTCCCTAGTTATAACTGATTAACACCGGAGCATTTGCTGTTAAATCTCGATAAAAACAAAAATTTATTGAAATTCCATACGTTTTTTTTCAAGGAATACTATAAGTGAGCCTATAAAATAGGTTATAAAAGACAACGCATGACAAGAGTCATTAGCATCCCCCAACCGCTATGAAACTTTTGGCATGATTATTGAACATAGAACCTTACTGGTGAAAAAAGCCGAAGGAAAACAAAATGAAACTTGTAACTGCAATTGTTAAACCATTCAAACTCGACGACGTACGTGAAGCACTTTCGGAAATTGGTGTCCAAGGGATCACTGTAACCGAAGTGAAAGGTTTTGGTCGTCAAAAAGGTCATACTGAGCTCTATCGTGGTGCTGAGTATGTGGTTGATTTTCTACCTAAAGTTAAAATTGAGATCGCTATTAGTGATGAACTTGTTGATCCTGTAATTGAATCGATTACACGTGTTGCAAGTACTGGAAAAATTGGCGATGGTAAAATTTTTGTCACTAATTTGGAACAAGTCATCCGTATTCGTACAGGTGAAACAGGGCCAGATGCGGTCTGATTTGGCATAAATTTTGCTCATGGCAAACTAAGTCAAAACTGAAAAAACAGGTTGGGGAACAATGAAAAAAATATTGCTGGCGCTCAGTTTGTCTGGCGCACTTTTTTCTGGTTCGGGCGTGTGGGCTGAAAGTAATACGCCTGGATCAGTAACTACAGAACAAATAAATACATCAAGTACAACTGTTGCCACAGTCGCAACACCTTCCGATAAATCAAGCGATTCAACAGTTATCGTAACTTCAACAGACGCACCTACAATGAATAGTGGTGATACTGCTTGGGTTCTCATCTCAACCGCTTTAGTTTTGCTAATGACCATACCTGGGTTGGCTTTATTTTATGGTGGCATGGTCCGTAAAAAAAATGTACTGAGCACTATGGCTCATAGTTTTGTAGCCGCTGGCATTGTGAGCATTGTCTGGGTTGTTATCGGTTACTCTTTAGCTTTTGGTACAGGTAATGCCTTTATCGGTGGTTTTGACAAGGTAATGCTGGCAGGTATTGGGCCTGAAGCATTGAGTGGTAGCATTCCAGAAATTTTATTTATTATATTTCAAATGACTTTTGCCATTATTACTGTGGCAATCATTAGTGGTTCTATTGCTGAACGTATGAAGTTTAGTGCCTTTGTTACTTTCATCACACTCTGGGTAATTATTGTCTATGCCCCAATAGCACATTGGGTCTGGGGTGGTGGTTGGTTAATGAATGATGGTGCGCTTGATTTTGCTGGCGGTACAGTAGTTCATATTAACTCAGGTGTAGCTGGCTTGGTGACAGCTTATATGCTGGGTAAACGAATGGGCTTGGGTAAAGAGTCTATGGCACCACATAACTTGACTTTAACTGTACTCGGTGCAAGTTTAATTTGGGTTGGTTGGTATGGCTTTAATGGTGGTTCTGCACTGAGCGCAAATGGTTCAGCAGCTTTTGCATTAGTGACTACTCAAGTTGCGGCAGCTGCGGCAATGATGAGCTGGTTGTTCGCTGAGCGCATGATCCGTGGTAAGGCATCGGTATTGGGTGGTGCTTCAGGTGCGATTGCGGGTTTGGTGGTGATTACTCCAGCAGCAGGATTTGTTGATGTAACTGGTGCATTATGGATGGGATTGATTGGTGGTGTACTGTGTTTCTGGGCTACAACTGCGCTAAAACGCTTACTGAAAGCCGATGATGCTCTTGATGCTTTTGGTTTACATGCAGTGGGTGGTATTGCTGGTGCTTTATTGACTGCCGTATTTGCAAGTGAATTAGTTATGGGTGATAAGGCGCCAACAAATATAGGCTATCAATTGTGGGTGCAACTTGAAGGCGTACTGGCAACAGTTGCATATTCAGCAATATTGACCTTTATTTTACTCAAACTCATAGATATGTTCATTGGTATTCGAGTGGAAGCTGATGAAGAACGAATGGGGCTTGATTTAAGTCAGCATGGTGAACGTATTGAGTAATGGTAAAAGAACTTTGTAGATAAATAACTATATCTTGTGGGAAACAGCTCAAATGAGCTGTTTTTTTTCTATATATTGATTTGAAACGCAGCCAATTTATATTTTTTTTGTTAAACTAGCTCGGTTTATATTTTAATTAGTCCAATTAGCATGCATTGTCCATTTTGTAATGTCGCGGATAGTAAAGTAATCGATTCGCGTTTAGCCGCTTCAGGTAGCCAAATTCGCCGTCGCCGTGAGTGTGTTAGTTGTGGTGAACGGTTTACCACTTTTGAGAGTTATGAAATGGTCATGCCTCGGGTGATCAAATCTAATGGTAAGAATGAGCCTTTTGACGAAGAAAAATTACGTCGTTCCCTCATGCATGCGCTACAAAAAAGACCAATTACACAAGAACAAATTGAAAGTGCTCTAAGCGATATTCAGTTACAAATCAGACGATTAGGCGAGCGTGATGTGCGGTCTAGATTAATTGGTGAAATCGTAATGAAAGCTTTATTCGCTCTAGATCACGTTGCCTATGTAAGGTTTGCTTCTGTCTATCAAGATTTTCAGGATGTAGAAGCATTCCGCCAACAAATTGAGTCTATGCTACGCCGAGATATAAATGACTGATTCGTTTTCTTTGCAGAGTGCTATTGCTGTGGCACAAATGTCATCCACACAGCAAGATCAGTATTGGATGAAATATGCAATTTCACTGGCGCAGCGTGGTCTTTACACAACACGACCTAATCCCAATGTAGGCTGTGTAATTGTCAAAGATAATGTGTTGATTGGTGAGGGTTTTCATCCTAAAGCTGGGCAAGCTCATGCTGAAGTTTTTGCACTACGACAAGCTGGAGCTGCCGTACAAGGAGCAACGGCTTATGTAACATTGGAGCCTTGTGCACATTATGGTCGAACACCTCCTTGTGCTTTAGCTTTAAGTCAATCTGGGGTAAGCCGAGTTGTAATTGCCTGCCTAGATCCCAATCCATTGGTTGCAGGTAAAGGCATAGATATCTTAATTCAAGCTGGTATTCAGGTTGAACATGGTATTTGTGAAGAAGAGGCTGCGGCATTAAATCGAGGCTTCTTAAAGTCGATGGCTGGTGCAAAGCCTTATGTACGTTTAAAAATGGCTTCTAGCTTAGATGGCCGTACAGCGATGGCTTCTGGTGAATCAAAGTGGATCACAGGCGCAGAAGCACGTTTAGATGTACAACATTGGCGTGCAATGTCGGCAGCAGTAATTACAGGTGTAGATACAGTATTGGCTGATGATTGTGAGCTGAATGTACGCGATATACCAGCTTATGTTGTGCAGGCACAGGCCGAGTTAATACAACCAATACGAATTGTATTAGATCGACAAGGTCGTATGCCACTTACTGCTAAAATGTTGCTACAGCCCGATACTGTGATGGTTATGGGACCTTTTCGTCAAGATTTAGCGGATTTGGGTGTGTTACAATTACCCATCATGACATTAGCTGATTTATTAGTGTATTTACGCCAAAACTATCAATTTTTTGACCTTATGGTGGAAGCAGGTGCAACGTTATCAACTGCTTTTTTACAGCAAAATTTAGTTGATGAGCTGATTAGCTACGTAGCACCAACTTTTTTGGGACAATCTGCACGCAGCATGTTTGCTGGTCAATTTACTTCTATGTCAGAACAACTTCGTTTTAAATTAATTGATGTGGCCCAAGTGGGCAACGATTTACGTTTAAGACTTATCCCTACGCAAGAGACAATATGAACCAAGAGACTTCGGTATATCACAAGCGCCGTCATGCCGCACGGACGACAGATGAATATCTATTTCATCAATTGGTTCCTTATCTAGGCAATAAGCGTCGTTTATTACATTTGATTTTAGAAGCACTGGAACTAACGGGCACATTAGATACTGGTAAAAAACGTGCACCAATTTTTGCAGACTTTTTTACAGGTAGCGGTGTTGTTTCTCGTTTGGCACGTCAACATGGTTATCGAGTCATTGCCAACGATTGGGAACCTTATAGTCATGCGTTAAACCATGCTATTTTGTCGGCACCTGTGGCACCTGCATTTAAAGAGTTAGGTGGCTATCAAAAAGCAATAGATTATTTAAATCGTCTACCAGAAGTTAAGGGTTGGGTAACTCATAATTTATGTCCACGGAATGATGAAATCTATGATCCAAGTCGTGACCGTTTATTCTTTAAACGTCGTAACGGTATGCGTATTGATGCAATTCGTCAACAAATTGCAACTTGGCAGGCTCAAGGGGCTATTGATGATGTAGAGATGAGTGCATTATTAGCACCTTTGCTTTATTCGGCCAGTTTCGTGAGTAACACCAGTGGAGTATTCAAGAGCTTTCATCAAGGCTGGGGAGGGCGTACTCGTACAGCACTGGAGCGCATTGAATCTCAGTTAATGCTGACACCAAGTTTGTTTTGTGATGTTGGTGCAAGTAAAACACAAGGTCCAATGGCCGAAATGTGGTGTGTTGATGCGCAGCATTTAGCTAATCAGATGAGTGGTTTTGAGGTTGATGTTGCCTATTTAGATCCGCCCTATAACCAGCATGCTTATAGCAGCAATTATCATGTGTTAAACTCACTGACCTTATGGGATCAGGTTGATTTACCTACACCAGATACCAAGGGATTCAAGAGCGGTATTGATCGTGCATGGCGTAAGGAGCGACCGAGTTCCTATAACTCCTCAAAATATGCACAAGAGGCTTATGAAACATTATTGTCAACGATTAATGCACGTTACATCCTAACGAGTTATTCTACTGACGGTAATATTGAGGCTAAAGATTTGCTAAAAGCCAACTTACAGCGAGGAAAGGTTACTTTGTTAACACAAGATGTACCTCGCTATCGAGTAAGTAAGCAACGGCAGTCTGATCGTGCACGTGTATTAGAATTTATTGTGATTACAGATACACATGCGAAGGCAGGGCCACCATTACGACAGTTACTGGGGCAGTTATATCATTTTGCAGAGTTGGGTGGGGTTGATACTTCAGGTGTTAGCACTCAATTGGCGCTGTGGTAATTAAAACGAGATTGTACTTATGTTTACAGGCATTGTTGAAAGTTTAGGACGTGTGGAACAAATCCAAAATATGGGAGGAGATCTACGCTTACAGATTTATACTGAACTTGATCTTTCAGATGTACATCTTGGCGATTCTATTGCAAGCAATGGTATCTGTTTGACAGTGACGGACTGGGGTAAAAACTGGTATGCCGCTGATGTATCAAAAGAAAGCATACACCGTTCAACAGTTGGTTTATGGCAAATAGGCACTAGAGTAAATGTGGAAAAGGCGATGTTGCCTACAACACGTTTTGGTGGGCATATTGTGAGTGGCCATGTAGATGCAGTAGGTGAAATAACATTATTACAACAAGATGCTCGTTCTATTTATTTTGAAGTTACTGCACCAGCTGAAATAGCTAAATATTTGGCAGAGAAAGGCTCTGTAACAGTTGATGGTATTAGCTTAACAATTAATTATTTGCGTGGATGTGTTTTGAGCTTAAACGTCATACCACACACCGCTGAGCGTACCAATATTTCAACTTGGAAAGTGGGAACAAAAGTTAATATCGAGGTCGATGTCCTTGCCCGTTATATTGAACGTTTAATGCTTGGTGACCGAGCCGCAGTGCAAACTGAAAAATCAAATATTAGTATGCAGTTTTTAGCGGAAAATGGCTTCTTAAAGTAAATATACGTAAAATAGGCTGTCTCATATACAATGGGCTGTCTTTTTAATTATTCTGCTGCGGGAATCAAATGCATGAAACAACTTGAAACAGGGTCATCGCAATGATGGATATATTGCTGCATGTTGAACAAATGCTCCCGATCTTGCTTGAAAATTATGGCTTATGGATTTATGCCATTTTATTCTTAATTATTTTTGCTGAAACTGGCTCAGTCTTTATGTTCTTCCTACCTGGCGATAGCTTATTGATCGCGATAGGGGCAATGTGTTCTACGGCTGATAATGTGCATCTGCATTATATGGGAATTTTATTATTTATCGCTTCGACCTTGGGTTATATTGTAAATTATCATACAGGCCGAATATTAGGTGTGAAATATTTTAGCCAACATTCACGTTGGGTTAAGCCTGAATATATCAAGAAGACGTATTATTACTTTGAAAAGCATGGTGGTAAAACCATCTTAATGGCACGTTTTATTCCATTTGTACGTTCTTTTGCTCCATTTGCAGCAGGCTCTGGTCATATGAAGTACACCACTTTTATGTTGTATAACGTTTTAGGTGGCTGGATTTGGATTAGTCTGTTATTGGGCGTGGGTTATGGTTTGGGTAATTTATTCTCTAGTGTTTTAGGCTGGTTATAAGATAAAAGAAAGTAATATGATATTCTGCTATTTAAATAACAGAATATCTTTGAAGCTAATATGATATTAATGATTATTTAGATCTGATTTATTCAAAAATAAGCAATAATTTGTAAACTAAGACTTAGTAATAGTAAATGTGGTTTGGTTAAACCAAGCATTGCTTTGTTTGGGTATGTCGATGGTAAATTTTCCCTTTTCAGACTCATGTGATAAATAAGTTGAAATTGAATAAAAGTCCGCACGACTAATTAATAAGTCTTGAGCAGATACAGTCCAAGTTTCACCAGAGCTGAGTAGCGCAATTTTTCGCCAAATTTGATTTAACTCAGTCATTCTGCATCCCCTTACAGTCGCGATAATCCATGTGAGCTCATTTTAACAATGAAGAAAGCATATTTTCTACGCGTCTATAATGTGACAATTTTATTGCAATATTGTGACAACCTAGGGTAATTCATAATCTATTTAACTTATTAACTAGGGATTATCCTAGTTGCTTCAATATAAAATTGATTTCTTCCTGAGCAGCTTGTTGTAAATTTATTTTTAAAGCACTGAGTGCTTGTTGAATAATTTGCTCTGATTCAAGTTCTAAACGTAGACGAACATTCGCAATTTCTTGTTCACTATGACGTGTTGCAATACGTTCATTTGACTTGCCTTGATCGAGCATTGGTGTCTGAATTTGATCAAAGCGACTGCTGTAAAGCATGATATCTGCATCAATTTTTTCTTTTATTGTTTGTAGAGTGAGTTGTTGTTGCTGGAATTGTTCAATTTCATCTTGTTGTAGTTGTTGAATATAGTCTTGTTGCGCCGTGCGTTTGCTTATTAATGATTGTTCAAGCGCATGTTGTTTGCGCTGTCTTGCTGCTTCAATCAATTGCTCTTTTAGAGCAATATGAGCTTGTTCAATTTTAAGTTGAGAAATTTGTTGAGACCGTAAATCATGATCGAGCCAATGTGTGAGATCGGTCTCCACTTTAAGTAGCTCACCTATACGTGTTAAATCTTCAAGTAAAGTTTGACGTACAATCTCAGGTGCATTGAGCCAACGTTTTTTAAAGTCTTGACCGACATTTAAAGTCACAATATTTTCCTCATACTTAAGCTTTGATGCATACATCAAAGCTTATAGGTTTTTGCTTGAATTCCATGTTGGCGATATGTTTTAAATTTTTCTCTACCAACGACTTTTGCAGGCTCATTATTTTCTACGATTTCAATGATATGTTCAAATTGTATTGTCGGATCAATCGCATCATGATCAAAATTGAATACAATCCAAGTCTTATCTTCTGGGAGTTGTGCCGAAATACAAATTGGTGCCTGTTGTTGATCTATACCATGAGGCAAAAAGCTGCAAGCATCAAAATTCCACAGTTCATCATCTAATTGCTGCTGCAATTCTGAGTCAGGACAATATAACCATATTTTAGTTGGCTGTCTTAAAATCTTTCTGCACAAACGGCTAGTGCTATGCACTAACCGTTCATTACTTTTTTCAAAAAGGTAGAAATTAACCTTAGTCATGCTGGATACGGTTCGCAATAAATTGAACAAGAAGAGGTACCGGGCGTCCAGTTGCACCTTTATTTGCGCCAGAAACCCAAGCTGTACCTGCAACATCAAGATGTGCCCAGCGATATTCTCGAGTAAAACGTTCTAAGAAGCATGCTGCTGTAATTGAGCCAGCTTGTGGACCAGCATTACCAATGTTACCGATATCTGCAATACTTGAGTTAAGTAACTCTTGGTAGTCATCTAAAATCGGTAAACGCCATACACGATCGAAACTGTCGAGGCCAGCTTGGTTAATTTCTGCAGCTAAGGCATCATCTGGTGAGAATAAACCACTGACTACTTTACCTAGTGCAACAACGCATGCACCAGTTAATGTTGCAATATCAATTACTACCGCAGGATTGAAACGTTGTACATAAGTGAGTGCATCACAAAGTACTAAGCGGCCTTCTGCATCAGTATTTAAAATTTCAATCGTTTGACCACTCATACTGGTGACTACATCACCTGGGCGTGTTGCATGGCCCGATGGCATATTTTCAGCGGCAGCGATAGTACCAACTACATGAACAGGTAGCTCTGCTTCACAAAGTGCACGTAATGTACCCAATACAGATGCAGCTCCACACATGTCATATTTCATTTCATCCATACCAGGGCCTGGTTTTAATGAAATACCACCTGTATCGAATGTGATCCCTTTACCTACCAATACAATCGGTGCTTGATCTAAGTCAGCGCGATATTCAAGGCTAATAATACGTCCAGGGCGGTCAGAGCCTTTACTTACAGCCAAAAATGCATTCATACCTAGCTTAGCGATCTCAGCTTCATCAAGTACAGTGACTTTAAGGAGTTGAGGATACTGCTGAGCTAAAGCTAAAGCCTGTTCGGCTAGATATTCTGGGAAACAAATATTACCTGGGCAATTGCCTAGATCTCGTGCAAAATTTTGTCCTTGAGCAATTGCTTGAATCAGGTTAATTTGAGTTTGATCTAAACTCGGTGTGTTGGAAATCAAATTAATTTGAGTGAGTGTTGTAGCATTTTTTTTAGATTTATAAGCATCATAACCATAAGCCGTTTGAGTTAAGCTTAGGGCAAAAAGATAATGAAGTTCTTGGGGTAAAGCTGAAATATCAACGCTGATTTGCTTAAACTTTTTTTGGCTGTTGTCTAAAATGCTTTGAGCAAGTTTAGCGAGTTTGGCAGGTTTTACTTGTTTGGCATCATCAAGTCCAAGCAGTGCGGCATTGGAATGTTGTTCTATCTTATCGAGTAGAGGAAGTTGCTCAGCAAAAGTCGCTTTATACTGAGAAATCTGAATTAAGTTGTCTAATCCATTAATTTTATAAGTGGTTTGGATCTTTGCAAGGGCATTTTGATCAACCAATATAGATAAATATTCGCTTTGGGTCTGTGCTGAAAGGTCAGCATTTATGGTGATTTTCATAAACTCTATGGTTACCTGCATTAACGTTATGAATCATTTAAACATTGAAAGACTATCATTAATCGAATATCGATGTGGTTTTATATTTTAACATTCGGGTAAACTAGCAATCACAAACTTCATTTTAATTTTTTTGGAAGATCTGATTTGATAATTAGGCGCTACCTATTTAAACAAGTAATGGCAACCACATTAGTGGTGGTGAGCTTGTTAACCTTAATCATATTGGGGGCTCGCTTAATCAAATACTTTGGTTTGGCGGCACAAGGCAACCTCGATGTCAGTATCTTGTTTAGCATTATTGGATTCCGTCTGCCTGAATTCCTGATCTTGATTCTTCCACTAGGTTTCTTTATTGCGTTAATGCTGGTTTTTGGTCGTTTATATGTTGACCATGAAATGGCTGTACTCAATGGTAGTGGTGTGAGTAAACACGGTTTAGCTCGCTTGTTAATCCCCACTGCAACGGCCTTTTTAATTGCGCATATGTTGTTGCTCATGTGGGTTTCACCTTGGGGTCTGCGTCAGTTCCATCAGTTGTATTCGACTCAGTCAGTACGTGCGGGATTTGATTTGGTTCGGCCACAAGAGTTCATTCAAGCGGGTAGTTACACTATTTATGCGGGTTCGTTATCACAAGATCGAAAGAATTTAAAAGATATATTTATTTATCAACGCGCTGATCGTGAGAATCGGCCAGATACCATGATTTTGGCTAAAGAAGCTACGCGTATAGAAACGTCTGATAGTGGTGCTAGCGTAGTCGATCTGATTCAAGGCCGTCGCTATGAGATTCAACCTGATACAGCAAAATATACCAAAACTGAATTTCAAACTTATCGAATTCGTATTCAAAGTGATAAAGAAGCCAGTTATAGCAGTAATGAAGTTGAAGGTTTAACAATGAGTGCGCTTTGGGAAGGGCGAGCTAACCCAGTGGTACTGAGCGAATTGGGCTGGCGGATATTTATGCCATTTTCAATGTTTGTTGCCCTGATTCTTACAGTTGGGCTCTCAGAAGTAACGCCTCGTCAAGGTCGCTATATTCGATTATTCCCAGCTATTTTAATTTTTGCCAGTATGGTTGTTTGTTTGATTGCAATCAAAACACGAATGAGCAAGGGGCAGGTCGGTGTTTGGGCTTATCCTGCAGTATTATTCGTCTATGCCATATTTGGTGCAATATTCTCTCGAAAACAAAAGTTTGCTCCTAAGATTAAAAAACGTATACAGCGTGCGAGGTCATAATGCAGTCGACTAAAATCTTAGCGCGCCATGTGACGCTGACAACATCTTTAACCATGCTAGGTACAACCTTAGTATTGGCATTTTTATTTGTTTTGTTTTCCTATGTAGGCGAGCTAAGCAATCTCAAAGAAGGTTATGGTGCTTTAGATGCACTCAAATTTGTTTTATGGGATGCACCATATAACTTTAACCGTATTTTACCTATTTCAGCATTGATTGGTGCTGTACTTGGTTTAGGAAGTATGGCCTCTAATAGTGAGTTAGTGGTTATGCGTGCAGCTGGGGTGAGTCTCTGGCGTATTGTTGGTTGGGTCATGCGTCCAGCTTTGGTTTTAGTACTATTGTCACTTATGGTTGTACAGTGGGTGTTACCTTACACTAAAGAAAAAGCCAGATTGACGAAAGATCGCCAAGCAGCCAGCGTATTAGGTGAAGTTCATGGTTATTGGATTCGTGAAGGACAGCGATTTATCTATATTGATTATGCCAATTCAGCAGGAAAATTGAGTCATGTCAAAGTCATTAACTTTGATGATGAATATCGTTTGAAATCCCTAATGAAAGCACAACAAGGCGAATTTCTAAAAGAGGGGCAATGGCAGCTCAATAGTAATCAGCAGCTTTCTATCCTCGATAGTGGTGCAGCACAATTACAGGCAATTCCACAGCATATGTTTAATCTAGCTTTACAGCCGAAATTTGTTCATATGGTCACTCAAGATCCTGATGATTTAGCACCAACAGAGTTGGTTGGTTTCATGAATTATATGCATGAGTACAGTCAAGTGCCTAAAACATATCAGTTGGCATTTTGGAAGAAAGTGGGTGCACCATTTTCATTGCTTGCTCTTACATTAATTGCCTGTTCATTTGTGTTTGGACCATTGCGTCAACAATCTATGGGCTTTCGTTTGGTGATTGCTTTATTTGTGGGGCTAGGCGTGTATTACTTACAAGATTTCGCAAGTTATGCAAGTCTAGTCTATTCCCCATCACCAGCTTGGTTTGTTTTTCTACCTATCGTTGTGATGTATATCGTTGGTGGTTACTTACTTTATCGTGCTAGATAAATCCTATATTGCTTTGCGACATTTATAGATGTAGCAAAGCGGATTACCCAATGTGTAATCCTCTATTAGAGTCTTGGTGGAAAATTCGCTAAGATACAGCTTTAAATATTGAAACAAAGAGTATGAATTATGACGGATGCATCTGTAGGCAAAACTCCTCATCTATTGGTCATTATGGATGGTGTAGGCCATCGTGAGGCAACGGAGGACAATGCTTTTCTTGCTGCAAAAACACCAAACTTAACAGCAATGAAAAATCAGCATCCGCATAGTCTAATCTCTGGTTCTGGTGAAGATGTGGGCTTGCCAGATGGGCAAATGGGTAACTCAGAAGTGGGGCATATGAATCTTGGTGCTGGCCGTGTGTTGTATCAAGACTTCACGCGTATTACCAAAGATATCCGCACGGGTGCTTTTTTTGAACATCAAGTTCTAATTAACGCAGTAGAACAGGCAAAAGCAAAAAATGCAGCTGTTCATGTTATGGGACTACTTTCTGAAGGTGGTGTGCATTCACATCAAGATCATATTATTGCCATGTGTGAATTGGCATTAAAACGTGGCGTACCTGTTTATTTGCATGCCTTTCTAGATGGTCGTGATACACCACCGAAAAGCGCTGAACCATCTTTAGAAAAATTAGATGCATTATTTGCGCAGTATCCAAATCAAGGTCGTATTGTGAGCCTGATTGGACGCTACTTTGCTATGGATCGAGATAATCGTTGGGATCGCGTAGAGCAAGCTTATCGCCTACTTACTGAGAGTGTTGCTGTACGTCAAGCGGCAACAGCTGTTGAAGGCCTTAATATGGCTTATGCGGCAGATGAGTCTGATGAATTTGTAAAAGCAACACAAATTGGTGAAGCTGTAGCGATTGAAGACAATGATAGCGTTGTGTTTATGAATTTCCGTGCTGACCGTGCACGAGAATTAAGTCGTGCATTTATTGAAACTGATTTTTCTGGTTTCGAGCGTAAGAAACAACCAAAATTATCTATGTTTGTTATGCTTACGCGTTATCAAGCAAGTTTAGATGCACCTGTTGCTTACATGCCTGAACCTTTGAAAAATTCTTTAGGTGAATATTTGTCTGATCTTGGGAAAACACAGCTACGTATTGCTGAGACAGAAAAATATGCACATGTCACATTCTTCTTTAGTGGTGGTCGTGAAGATGAATACCCTGGTGAAAAGCGTATTTTGATTCCTTCACCAAATGTTGCAACTTATGACATGAAACCTGAAATGAGTGCATATGAAGTAACAGATGCTTTGGTTGATGCAATTAATTCACGTGAATATGATTTGTTAGTAGTGAACTATGCCAATGGTGATATGGTTGGTCATACTGGGGTTTTTGATGCAGCTGTTAAAGCAGTTGAAGCTGTAGATACTTGCTTAGGACGCTTATATGAGGCAATCCAAGCAAATCAAGGACATATGCTGATTACTGCCGATCATGGTAATGTTGAACAAATGCAAGACTACATTAGTGGTCAGGTACATACTCAACATACTACCGAAGCTGTACCATTCATTTATGTTGGGCCAAAGGAAGCAACGATTGCTGACGGTGGTGTTTTGGCTGATGTCGCACCAACATTACTTAATTTGATGAAGCTTGATGTACCTGCTGAAATGAAAGGACGCAATCTGATTCAATTGAAGCAATAATTTAATATTAAAAACAATGGATCTAAACATGGCTAAAACTTGGAAATATATTGCTGTACTGGCAGGTGTGCTTGCAAGTAGTGGCCATGTTTGGGCACAGAGTGCTGATGCAAACGCTTCGGATTGGGGCCATGATGAGACCATCACCTCTGAGGTTCCAATCGAATCTATTGAGCAGTTTGTACAGATTTTTGGTGTGGTGAAAGAAAATTATGTGGTTGAAAAATCAGATGATGCACTATTTCTACAAGCCATTAAGGGATTGGTTGGCGGACTCGATCGATATTCACGCTATTTAATGGCAGAAGAATACAAAGATTTATTGAATTATACTGAGGCTGATATTGCCACTGTTGATTTTCAATTAAATCAGGATGTGCATACACATCAATGGAGCATTAAGAATTTAAAAACAGGTTCCGATGCAGATAAGCTAGGACTGAGTAATGGATTGGTCATTTATAAAATAGACAACCATGAGCTTAAAAACTTAAATTCAGCGCAAGTTGATGACTTGTTGCATGGTGCGATGGGATCTTCACTACAGCTGCAGGTGAGTGCAAAAAGTTCGGTGCTCAATATCATACGAACTAAAAAAATTGAGGTTGCAGATATTGAACCTGTGATGTTGAATAATCAGGTGTTAGTATTAAAAATAAAAGTATTTCAACAAGATACTGCAAATGAAGTCAAACGCCTCATTGATGAATATCCTTCTTCTCGCTTAAAAGCTATTTTGATTGATTTAAGAAATAACCCTGGTGGTCTTCTTTCTGCTGCTGTTGAAACAGCAGATTTATTTCTAGATCAGGGCGTCATTGTTTCGACTAAAAGTCGTTCTGAAGGCAATCAACAGTTTCAGGCGCTGCCAGGGAGCGATTTTCCAAAGATTAAACTGGGAATTTTAATTAATGGTCGCTCTGCCTCCGCTGCGGAAGTTTTTACAGCTGCATTAAAAGAACACAACCGTGCATGGGTAATGGGAGAGAAGAGCTACGGTAAAGGGGTGGTACAAAAGCTTTTTCCTCTAGCCAATGGTGCTGCTCTACAAATGACGGTCTCACATTACTTTACGCCAAATGGCAGTATGATTGATGGTAAAGGTATTCAGCCTAATCAAGAGTATGTTTGGCCAGTAGAGATGAAAGAAGAGACTTATTTAAATAATGTCGCAGAGCTTTTACTCAAACGTCGTTAGCAAAAAACTGTATTTGCTACGATACATAAAATTTTTATTTTGTTGATGGTGCATGGCTTCACCATGTACATAAGTCCATGATGATGATTTCTTTAGAAATTATGGACTTATGTTTTATATTTTACAGTTTAAAACACGATGAGTGATCGCTTAGGGTTTGATTAGACCAAAACGAATCGCTAAGTGGGTAAGTTTTACATCACTATCAATATTTAATTTTTCAAAAATACGGTAGCGATACGTATTGACTGTTTTGACACTGACAAAAAGTTTATCTGAAATTTCTTGCGCACTAATACAGTTGACGACCATCATTGCGACTTGCATTTCACGCTCTGACAGAGCATCAAATGGTGAGTTCTGTGTGTCTGATAAGTATGAACTAGCAAGTTGTTCAGCAATATCTGCACTGAAGTATTTACCCCCTTGCATGACTTTGTTAATTGCTCTTACCATTTCAGAGATTGGTGCTCCTTTAGTGATATAGCCTTTGGCACCTGCTTTCAGAAGTAAGGATGGGTAGGGTTCCTCCGCAAGACCACTGACAGCAAGCACTTTGGTGTCTGGTGCTGTTTGTAATAAACGGCGAGTCGTTTCTACACCACCAATACCTGGCATATTTACATCAAGGAGCACGACATGAGGATGGTGTATTCTAACCATTGCAATTGCATCTTCACCAGATTCCGCCTGGCCGATCACCTGAATATCAGTTTGATCTTCTAACATGCGGCAAATGCCAGTACGTACCAGCTCATGGTCATCGACAACAAGTACTGTAATCACATTTCCCCTCCTTTTTTTCCATAATTTGATGATTTTTGTTACATAACGAAAAATTGGCTTGCAATTAGACAACAAAATTAGCAATGCTTACACTTTCTATATGAAACAATTATGCTTAAACCCGTGAGTTCATCTTATTGCACCTAGTTGTGTTAATGTAAGTCATATTTGAGCTCAGAAGCAAGATTTATGAAAACCCAATGAGATGAGTAGGTTGCCGTGATAAAATCTAAAAAATTATTAAAACATGCACTGGGGATTTCCGTGCTTCTCGGTATGAGTTCTGCAAGTTTTGCTGATATTGTGATGAACTCTACTGGGAAAAGCGTATCCTCTGCCCAAAGTTGGTCTGCTGAAGATGCGAGTCGCCTCTTAGATGGAGACGTTTCTCCAAAAGGTTCTACGTCGGTAACCACAACTCTTCGTCAAGCAGGAACACCAAGTCCATCTGTAGCGCCATCGTCTACCACTGTTTATGATACAAGTAACTATAATAGCCAACCTTCTGTTGATGCACGTGCTGCTTTAGTTATGGATGCTCAAACAGGTGAGGTGCTTTATAGTAAAAACGTTAATGCCGCATTGCCTATGGCATCAATTACAAAATTGATGACAGCTGTTGTGACAGCTGATGCGCATTTAAATATGTCTGAAAACATTACCCTACAGCAAATTGATTTTGCAGGAGCTGGTGGTAAAAACTCAAGTTCAACCTTAAAGGTTGGCGATACAATGAATCGTGCTGAGATGTTACTCGTAGCATTGATGAAATCGGAAAACCCTGCAGCAGCAGCTTTAGCACGAACCTATCCAGGTGGTCGTGCGGCTTTCGTTTCGGCAATGAATGCGAAGGCACGTCAACTCGGAATGAACTCTACCCACTATACTGAGTCTACAGGTCTAGATCCTCGTAATGTTGCTTCTGCACGTGATTTAGGTATTTTGGTGAGTTCGGCTTATCAATATGGTCTTATTCGTCAGTTTTCAACAACAGCACAATATGACTTTGACTTAGGTTACCGTGTACTAAAATCTAATAATACCAATGCGCTTGTACGTAATGGTGGTTGGAATATTAATATTTCAAAAACGGGTTATATTAATGAAGCTGGTCGTTGTGTAGCTATGCATACCACAGTGAATTCTCGTCCAGCCGTTGTGGTATTAATGGGTGCTTCAACTTCGCAAGCACGTACCAATGATGCAACTAATCTTTTAAACTGGGTAAGTCGTTTACCAAAACGTATTTAAGATGGGTGTCTTTAAGCGTTAGATTGCTCAGGTAGATACTGGGCAAAAGACAAAAAAAACCTGCAATTTAAATTGCAGGTTTTTTGTTTTCAGACTCTGATTACTTGTCCATATTGGAAAGAATAGAGCTACGAACTTGTTCCATTGTTGCATCAATGCTGAGCATAACTGCATCTTCACATTGCTTGATTGCTGTGTCTGGGTCTTTTAAGCCATTACCAGTCAATGTACATACAATCATAGAACCTTCAGGAATTTTCCCTGATTTGATATCACGAATTGCACCGCCAAGACTTGCAGCTGAAGCCGGTTCACAGAATACGCCTTCATACATAGAGAGCATACGTTGAGCTTCTAAGATTTCAGCATCGGTGAGTTCATCAAACCAACCATTTGAATCACGTACAACAGCTTTAGCATGGTTCCAGCTTTGTGGGTTACCAATACGAATTGCAGTTGCAACAGTTTCAGGATTTTCAACTGGCGCACCACGTAAGAAAGGTGCAGCTCCAGATGCTTGGTAACCAACCATGATTGGACGTGGACTAGCAGCTTCAGAAGCAGTGAAAGCATCTGTTTGTGCATCGTAAACAACGCGTACAGTCGGGTCAGTTGCTGTTGCTTCGCTATAACCCATCCAGTGTGCAGTGATGTTACCCGCATTTCCTACAGGCAAGCAGTGGTAGTCTGGTGCACGACCAAGTGCTTCAACAATTTCGTATGCAATGGTTTTTTGACCTTGCAAACGGTAAGGGTTGATTGAGTTTACGATCGTTACAGGTGCTTGATCAGCAACTTCTTTAACTAAGCGCATACCGTCATCAAAGTTACCGCGGATTTGCATTGTGATTGCACCATACATCATGGCTTGTGCCATTTTACCCATCGCAATTTTGCCTTCAGGGATTAGTACAAATGCTTTAATTCCTGCACGAGCTGCATAAGCCGCTGCTGCTGCTGAGGTGTTTCCTGTAGATGCACAGATGATTGCTTTAGAGCCTTCTTCAACTGCTTTGGTTACAGCCATGGTCATGCCACGGTCTTTAAATGAACCTGTAGGGTTAAGACCTTCATACTTCACATAAATTTCAACATCTTTGCCGATAATGCCAGGGATATTATCCAGCTTGATGAGTGGCGTGTTGCCTTCATTTAAAGAGATAGCACGTGTAGTTGCAGAAACAGGTAAGCGATCACGATAGCGGTCTACAAGACCAGTATAACGATTGGCATTCGACATGATGGGTATTCCAGTGGAGTGTAAAGCTGGTGAGGGCATATGCCCTCAACCTGATTAGTTCTCAAGCAATTCTAAACGAATTCTGACGATTTCGCCATGAATTGCAGGTAATGCTTGAATTTGAGATAGCGCGTCATTCATTTTTGCTTCAACGACAGGGTCAGTCAAGATCACAATCGGGATAAGATCTTTTAAACGCGGTTGTTGCATGATGGCATCAATACCAATACCTGCACGGCTCAAAATCGTAGTGACATCTGCGAGCACACCAGTTTGGTCATCTGCATTGAGGCGGATGTAGTAGCCAGTGGTCATTTCTTCACTTGTGAGGATAGGTGTATCTGCCAAAGCTTCGAATGCAAGCTGTGGAATTGTTCCTGAACCATCTTCGGTATAGATAATATCACGAACAATATCAACAACATCAGCAACTACTGCAGATGCTGTAGGGCCTGCACCTGCACCTGCACCATAATACAATGTTGGGCCAACAGCATTGGATTGCACCAAAACTGCATTTTTAACACCATTAACGTTCGCAATGAGTTCTTCTTCAGGAATTAATGTCGGATGCACACGTAATTCAATGCCTTTTGCACTGCGACGAGCAATACCTAAATGCTTGATCCGATAACCTAGGTCTTCAGCATAAGAAACGTCTTGTGCTGTGATTTTGCTAATACCTTCGGTATACACTTTATCAAACTGTAATGGGATACCAAATGCACAAGAGGCTAATATAGTCAGTTTGTGTGCTGCATCAATACCTTCAACATCAAAAGTTGGGTCTGCTTCAGCATAGCCAAGTTCTTGAGCTTCTTTTAATACGTCTGCAAAAGGACGACCTTTTTCGCGCATTTCAGTCAGAATGAAGTTACCAGTACCATTGATAATGCCTGCCAACCATTCGATTTTGTTAGCAGCTAAGCCTTCACGGATGACTTTAATGATTGGAATACCACCTGCAACAGCGGCTTCATAGGCAATTTGTACATGATGGTCATCTGCTGCTTTAAACAGTTCATTACCATGTTCAGCAAGGAGGGCTTTATTGGCAGTAACAACTTGTTTACCGTGTTTAATTGCCTCCATGATGATTTCGTAAGCTGGGTGAATACCCCCCATGACTTCAACAACAACATCTACATCAGCCTGACGGACAATGTCTAAAAAGTCTGAGCTTTGTTTAATGCTTGGGTCTAAATTAAGATCAGGACGTGGACGTCGTGTACCTACATAGGTAATTTGAATTTCACGGCCAGTACGTCGACGAATTTCAATTGCATTTTCTTGCAGTAATTTAAGGGCCCCACCACCAACGGTGCCAAGACCGAGGATCGCCAAGCGAACTGGTTTCACGTCACACTCCATATATTGAAAATTGAACAATCGATCATAGCTAAAAAAAACAGCAGACTCTAGGGTGCAACATGCTTTTATTTGCGTCTAAACCAATTATTTTTCTAAACGTTTTAGAAGTTCATCGGCAGTCATATATGCACCAATGTGTTCACCTTCAGTGTTATAAATAGCTGGTGTGCCATTTACACCCATATTAAGACCCAATTGATATTGATCTCGGACTGGGTTTTTACACTGTGCTGGAGCAATGGCCTCACCCGCAACTGCTTTTTCAAAGGCGACTTGGCGGTTTGGACTACACCAGACACTCTCCATTGTAGGCATAAATTGTTCACCACGTGGCCATGCTATGTAACGAACCTCAATACCTTTATGATTCATTTCTGGGATATGGCTATGCAATTTGTGGCAGTACGGGCAACTGGCATCGGTAAAAATATAAACCACATGTTTGGCTTTCCCCTTAGCTGGATAAACCAAAAGATCTTCAATTTTTAGCGCATTTAATAATTTTTTGTTTTCCGCAGCTTGAATTTTATCACTGACATTGGTGATTTCTTTATCGCCTAAACGTAGGACATCACCTTGAATAAGAAATTTACCATCGCTGGTTGCATATACAGGACTCATACCATCAAGGTTAACCCAATATAAATTAGGAACCTCAGTTGGTTTAACCTCTTTAATTTTGGCATTGATGTTTGCTGTTTTAAAATGGGCTTCTAAAGTATTTATGAGACGTTTTTGTGCATTGCGCTCAGTAATGTTTGACGCCTCAGCAGTTGCTGGCGTAGTTGCAGTAAGTGTATCGTCTTTTTTGCTTTCAGCAGGCTTGCCACAAGCAGATAAAACTAAGGCTGATGCAAACGTGCAGGCGAGAAATATTCTGGAACGATTCAATAGCATGGACGACCTTTGATAAGAGTTAGCACAATTTTTGACTGCTAAGCATAGCAAAAAAAATGAAACCCGTTTATCAAAAGTTTATTACAGGATTTTCATTTACACGTTGTAGCTGAAGTAAAAACAGCGAGATAGGTGATTTTTCTTGCTTTAGGCACGTGGATGATGCTCGGCATGTAGTGTCTGTAGGCGGATTTGTGCGACATGAGTATAAATTTGAGTGGTGGAAAGGTCACTGTGGCCAAGTAACATTTGTACTACACGTAAATCAGCACCATGGTTCAAAAGATGAGTAGCAAAAGCATGTCGTAAAGTATGGGGGGAAAGTTGTGATTGGATACCTGCTTGTAACGCATAGCGTTTGATGGCATACCAAAAATTTTGTCGGCTCATAATGCCGCCATGTTGGGTAAGAAATAAATAATCACTACTACTTTTATAGAGCTGTGGTCGAGCTTCGTTTAAATATTTTTCAACCCATTCGCAGGCAAGTTGTCCCATAGGAACCAAACGTTCTTTATTGCCTTTCCCGACGATACGTAGATAACCTTGTTTTAAATTGAGTAGATCTAAACGTAATAACAAGAGTTCAGAGACACGAAGACCGCAGGCATAGAGCACTTCAAGCATAGCACGGTCACGTAAACCTAGTGCGGTATTCAGGTCAGGCGCTTGAATTAATGCTTCAACTTCTTGCTCAGAGAGGTCATGGGGGAGGGCTCGACCCATTTGAGGTGTTTTGTGCTGTCCCACTGGATTATCGAGACGAATTTTTTGTTCACGTAAAAACTTATAAAAAGCACGCAGTGCAGATAAATTGCGTGCAATTGAGCGTGGGCTTTTTCCTTGTTGCGTTAAAGCAATTAAAACATCTGAAATATCATCATGATTCCAGTCGATCATTGATGTTGAGATACATTCGCTACACAAAATTAAATCTGAAAGATAAGCATTACGCGTATGAGGGCTGACAGTCTGGGCAACCAAATAATCTCGAAAGCCTAAAAGATAACTTAAGTGTTCGGGAATGCTTACAGCTGTAGGGATACGCGGTTTTTTATTGATATGCATGGTCAGACCTTTAGATCCAGAGATCGAGTTCGGACTGTAGATTAAAATGTTGAAAAAGTCGAATTGTAGTCATAGCAAGGCATGCAGTCCACATGTTAACTGAGAACTATTATCAAATTAAATGGTAACTATTCTTGTTTATCAGTATACTACTTGGCAGTTAAAATCATTTCAGGGGACAATCGTGCGTTTGTCAGAATTGAAAGTAAAGCAGACTGCTACAGTCGTCAAAGTCAATCGGAATTCCGATGCAACGGGTCATCCAGATTTAATAGCAAGTCGACTTGAGACCTTGGGCTTTGTAGCAGGTACACGAGTGCAGATCATTACTAAAGGTATTTTTGGTGGTGATCCAATACTTGTCAAAGTTGGCTTTACTCAATTTGCATTACGCAAGGTTGAAGCTGAAAAAATTGAAATTAATCAATCAGAAGGGGTTTGACATGAGTGATGTTTTACGTGTTGCACTCGTGGGCAATCCAAACTGTGGTAAAACCTCTTTATTTAACCATCTTACTGGGACTCGTCAAAAAGTTGCAAACTATGCAGGTGTGACTGTTGAACGTAAGACTGGGCATTTCAGTTTGCCATCAGGGCAGGCGGTACGTGTTTTAGATTTACCTGGAACTTATAGTCTTAATGCGACGAGCCCAGATGAAGAAATTACACGTGATGTAGTACAAGGCAAAATTGTAGAAGAAGGCCATCAAGATGTTTTTATCTGTGTGGTTGATGCAACTAATTTAAAACTACATTTAGGGCTTGTGCTTGAAGTGATTGAGTTGGGTAAACCAATTTTAGTCGTCATGAACATGATGGATGAAGCACGTCGTCGTGGCATGCAAATCAATACCGAAAAACTATCACAACGTTTAGGTGTACCTATTGTTGAAACGGTGGCTGTACGTAATAACGGTATAGACACACTCAAAGCTGCACTTGATCAAGCCAAATATCATAAGGCAAAAACAGAACTGAGTGATATTGTGATGGGGGGAGAACCCTATCAAAAAGTTGATCAAGTCTTAAAAGATGTGATCAACTTTGTTGAAGAAGATGATAAACGTACAGCATTCTTGGACAAAATTTTTCTTCATCCTGTAGGTGGTTTACTTTGTCTTGCTATCATGATGTTTGTGGTTTTTCAGGCAGTCTTTGCTTGGGCAGAACCCTTTATGAATGCAATTGAAGGATTCTTTGCCTGGTTTGGGGAGGCAATAGGTGCTTATATCAGTCATCCATTACTACAAAGCCTAGTGGTTGATGGTGTCATTGCTGGTGCAGGCAGTGTTTTGGTCTTTATGCCGCAAATCCTTATTTTATTTTTCTTTATTTTAGTACTCGAAGAATCTGGTTATTTACCACGTGCTGCATTTTTGCTTGATAAACTTATGTTTAAGGCTGGTTTAAGTGGTCGAGCATTTATTCCTTTACTGTCAAGTTTTGCCTGTGCTGTTCCTGGCATTATGGCAACGCGTAGTATCAGCGATCCTCGTGATCGTTGGACCACAATTCTTGTTGCACCCTTAATGACATGTTCAGCACGATTACCTGTCTATGCTTTATTGATTGCAGCTTTTATTCCTGAACATCAAGTGTGGGGGATGTTTAACCTACAAGGTCTGGTGTTATTTGGATTATATATGGCAGGTATTATCAGCGCACTTCTGGTCTCATTAGTTGTAAAACTCTTTCATAAAGACCAATCACAACATGCATTATTGATGGAATTACCAAGTTACCAAATTCCAGATTTGATGAGCGTAGGAATTGGCTTGCTAGATCGCGCGAAGATTTTCTTAAAACGTGTTGGTGGAATTATCTTTGCGTTATCTATTTTACTTTGGTTTTTGTGTACTTTCCCTCAACCACCTGAAGGGGCAACTTTACCGAATATCGACTACAGTTTTGCTGGAATGCTAGGTCATATATTACAACCTATTTTTGCTCCAATTGGTTTTAATTGGCAGATTGTGATTGCTCTTATACCAGCAATGGCAGCACGTGAGGTTGTGGTCGCTGCACTCGGTACTGTGTATGCTTTATCTGGTACAGATGAAGATGCAATTGCACATGGACTTGCACAGCTCATTAGTGCAGATGGTACAGGTTGGTCTTTAGCTACAGGCTTATCTTTACTTGTTTGGTTTATCTATGCTCCACACTGTTTAGCTACATTAGCAACGATCCGTCGTGAGACAGGTTCAATGAAAACAGTCATTGGTATGCTCGTATACCTATTTGGTTTGGCTTATCTGATGTCATTTATTACTTACCAAGTAGTATTACATTTTTGGGGTTAATCGCTAACATACTTCAATGAGAGTTGAAAGGAGGTTGAAATGGTTGAGTATTTAATCATTACAGTTCTGGTGGTTTGGAGTGCTATTTTTGTATTTAAAAAGGTCTTTCCTAAATCGGCATATGCTGTACAGCAAGCGCTATTTGATAAGTTTGAGCAGCTCGGCTGGCATACTTTTGCCAAGTGGTTGAAACCCAAAATGGTTGCTGGTTGTGGCGGAAGTTGTGGTTGTGATACAGCAGCAGATACACCAAAACAAAGCAAAGAAACGCCTCAAGTCGTTAAATGGAAGTAGCCAAAAATATTATTGTTTAAAAAAAACCGCTTTTATGAACTGCACCCCGAAAGTTGGACATAAAACTCCAACTGATGAGGTGCATTCACATGGGACGGTATACGTTAAAATT
>NZ_JAVIDR010000050.1 GCF_031157835.1 Acinetobacter rudis
AATTTTAACGTATACCGTCCCATGTGAATGCACCTCATCAGTTGGAGTTTTATGTCCAACTTTCGGGGTGCAGTTCAGAAAGGTGGTTTTTTATTGGGTAGTGTTATGGACCAAATCAGACCATTTCCACCGACTGAATTTATCGATCAGGCTGAGGAAGAGGAATCTATTCGCCTAGTGCCCGCCGTGGATCTAAAAGAATGGGTAGTAAATAACTTCTTAACGCTTGGCGGTGCTCTACACAATCCAGACCATGATCACATTGCCGAATTACTACATGACGATGAAATGGTTTTAGCCTTTGCTTGGGCATCTTCTGCAATGACAGCTAAAAAGCGCATGGTGTTAGGCCAGTGTGAAAAGGTAATGTTTAACCAAGGTGGATGGAAGAAGGCCAGACAAGAACAACAGATGCGAGATTGGTTCGGTTTTGTGCCAGTCTATTTAATTACTATCGATGCATCATTCTGCGAACAAGCGACTGACCGTGATTTCTGTGCCTTGATTGAGCATGAGTTGTATCACATTGGTGTTGAACGTGATGAAGATGGCGAACCTATTTATAGCGATCATACTGGTCTACCTAAACATTATTTAGCTGGTCATGACGTTGAAGAGTTTATCGGGGTAGTCAAACGATGGGGAGCAAGCGAAAGTGTTAAACGACTTGTCGAAGTCGCACAGAATCCTCCGTTTGTGCCTGATTTGGATGTAGCAAAGTGCTGCGGAAACTGTGTAATCAATTGAGCCAAAAGGCTCTTTTTTTTGCCAGTCTTCCTTGATGAGCCTTGATGGATTTTGATTTATGGCAAAGCTAAGAAAAGCCGA
>NZ_JAVIDR010000051.1 GCF_031157835.1 Acinetobacter rudis
AACCCGACATCAGTCGGGTTCTTTGTCTCAAATTGATGAGCGATTAAGCAGCATCACGCTGTTCAATCGGTACAACCTTACGTAATTCAGGACCCGTATATTCCGCACTTGGACGAATAATACGGTTGTCTGCACGTTGTTCCATCACATGTGCTGCCCAACCTGTTACACGACTCATAACAAAGATTGGGGTAAAGAGTTTAGTCGCAATGTCCATAAAGTGATAAGCAGATGCATGGAAGAAATCTGCATTACAGAATAATTTCTTCTCACGCCACATGACTTCTTCACAACGTACCGATACTGGATAAAGAACAGTATCACCCACGTCTTGCGCTAAACGCTCAGACCAAATTTTGATGATGCCATTACGTGGGTCATTGTCTTTATAAATAGCATGACCAAAGCCCATGATCTTTTCTTTACGCTCAAGTTTACCCAACATTTCACGTTCTGCTTCATCTGGTGAAGTCCAGTTCTCGATCATTTCCATCGCAGCTTCGTTCGCACCACCATGTAAAGGACCGCGTAATGAACCAATTGCACCTGTAATACATGAATGCATATCAGAAAGTGTTGATGCACACACACGCGCAGTAAAGGTTGAGGCATTGAACTCATGCTCAGCATATAAAATCAATGAAACATTCATAACCTGTTCATGTAATTCATTTGGCTTTTCTCCACGCAGTAAATGCAGGAATTGTGCACCAATTGAATCGTCGTCTGTGTTTTCATCAACACGGACGCCATCATGGCTAAATCGATACCAGTAGCAAAT
>NZ_JAVIDR010000052.1 GCF_031157835.1 Acinetobacter rudis
TTTAACAGTACCTTGCCATCGGCAGTATAAGTCACCGCTTCAATCAAGTTACCTTGACCATCCACTAAGCCAGTACCCTGTAAACTCTTATCTAACTGACCTTTGCTTACTGCATCCGTAGCATTAACACCATCTTTTAAATTGCTAATCGTGGTGTTGGCAGCATTGATCCCTGCTGTGGTGATGGATGGACCATTGGCACCTACTTTCAGACCGGTTTTAACATTGAGCTGATCAGCCAAATCAAAGTTAAAGTTTGTCCCAGTTTGAGTCACTTTGACATTACCGTCGGTATTGCCATAGTCAATCACTGCATCTTTAGCCACTTTGGTTGCTGTACCCGCATTGGCAGAAACACTAAACGCACCGTCGTTGAGGGTTTGCGTCAAGTTACTAATATTGCTGGTATTGTCAGTCACACGAGCATCAACATTACTGATGGCATCACCAACATTACTGACCGTTTTACCATCAACACTATAGCTTGGTGCAGTCACTTTGCCATTGGCATCAACTGTAGAACCACCACCGAGTGCTGTTGCTAAGCTTTGATTGCTCTCAAAGAGTTGACCACCATTAATCGCATCACGTGAGCCACTTGCCACTTGGCCTGCAGCTACATTACCCAGTGCGGTACCTGCACCAGCATTGTCTTTTAACAGTACCTTGCCATCGGCAGTATAAGTCACCGCTTCAATCAAGTTACCTTGACCATCCACTAAGCCAGTACCCTGTAAACTCTTATCTAACTGACCTTTACT
>NZ_JAVIDR010000053.1 GCF_031157835.1 Acinetobacter rudis
AACTCGCTTTCATTCGCTTTAGGGTCCCAAACACCGTGATACTCTGTTTCAAATAAACGTGCAAATTCAGCAACTAATTTATCTGCATACTCTTCAGCAGTCATTCCTTTAGGGCGACGGAATGGGTATGGGAATGGTACAAATTGCGCACGATCACCAAAATGACCAAAACGACGACGGTAACGATAGCTTGAAGTGATTGAAGATGCACCTAAAGTACGACCATGATATCCGCCTTCAAAAGCGAACATACGGCTCTTCCCTTTACAGAAGTTACGTACTAATTTAAGAGAATCTTCGATTGATTGTGAACCACCAACGTTATAGTGAACACGACCCTTTTGTCCGGTTTTATTTTGAATATCGAGTGCAATCGCCTTACTTAATTCAATTTTAGTCGGATGTAAGTATTGGCTGGCAATTTGTGGTAATTCATGAATTTGATCGATCAGCACTTTTTCTAAACGTGGATTTTTATAACCAAAGTTTACAGCTGAATACCACATCTGTAGATCTAAATAGGCAATATCCTGATCATCATAGAGATAACTTCCCTGACAATTGGTAAAAATTTTCGGCGGATTCACATAGTGTACTGTGTCGCCATGTGAACAATATAACGCTTCATCTT
>NZ_JAVIDR010000054.1 GCF_031157835.1 Acinetobacter rudis
TAGAGCGCAATGCCAATGGCGCAGGAGTCAGTTTATATCAGCTCTCACAGTCGGCGTTACGGCATATTTTGAAGCATTATCGTTGTGCTTTGTATGTGGATTTTCCAGATGTAGCTCCTTCACGTAATCGTGCAGAAGAGAAAGCTAAACAAGCCTATCCAATGGTGCACTTATTATCATCTAAGGCGGTGATTAATTGGGACACGATGACCGTTGGCAATCAGGTGAAGCTAAATTTAGTCGTTATTGAAGAAATGATATCTGAACGTGGTGAAGATGGCTTTAGTACCAAATCAAAACTGCAGTATCGAGTATTGCGTCTAGAGGATGTAGGCTCAGGTGAGTTTGCTTACACAGTAGAGATTTACACCAAGTCAGATAAAGGCGATTGGGTTGGTCATGGCCGTAAGATGCCAACGGATTACAATGGCGATCCTTGGACTTATATTCCATTTACGTTCCTTGGTGCAGTCGATAACTCGGCTCAGATTGATAATTCGCCGTTGCTGGAATTAACAGATTTAAATCTCGCACATTATCGTGATAGTGCTGACTTTCAAGAGTCAGTCTATTACATGGGGCAGCCGCAGTATTATGTTACGGGTGTAGATTGGAATTGGTTTCAAGAA
>NZ_JAVIDR010000055.1 GCF_031157835.1 Acinetobacter rudis
TTATGCTGTAACTTTAGATACAACACCAGCACCTACTGTACGACCACCTTCACGGATCGCAAAACGTAGACCTGCGTCCATTGCGATTGGGTGGATCAATTCTACTGACATTTCAACGTTGTCACCAGGCATAACCATTTCTACGCCTTCTTTAAGTGCGATAGCACCAGTTACGTCAGTTGTACGGAAGTAGAACTGTGGACGGTAACCATTTAAGAATGGAGTGTGACGGCCACCTTCGTCTTTAGAAAGTACATATACTTCTGCGTCGAATTTAGTGTGCGGTTTGATTGCACCTGGTTTAGCCAATACTTGACCACGTTGAACGTCTTCACGTTTAGTACCACGAAGTAAGATACCACAGTTCTCACCAGCACGGCCTTCGTCAAGAAGTTTACGGAACATTTCAACGCCAGTTACAGTTGTTTTAACTGTATCTTTAATACCAACGATTTCAACTTCTTCGCCAACTTTAACAACACCAGTTTCAACACGGCCAGTTACAACTGTACCACGACCTGAAATTGAGAATACATCTTCAATAGGCATCAAGAAGTCTTT
>NZ_JAVIDR010000056.1 GCF_031157835.1 Acinetobacter rudis
GTAATGCATGACTAGATCAAGAACTTGCTGTGTTTGTTCTACTACACGCTGAGCACGTTTCTCTGATTGATAGTAAGCTTGTCTTGAAATTCCAAGCCATTGGCAGAAACGAGTAACACTTAGTCGTCTTTTGCTTTGCCAATCTTTGAAACGTGCTCGGAATACTTTTTTTGAAAATCTGTCCCACATTCTTTATCTAAATGATAAATAACATCCTCAACAAATTCGGTTTTAAGCTTCTCTTCGGCAAGCTGCTTTTCTAACTGACGAATCCGTTGTTGTGGCGTGAGTTGGCGTTTCGATGATTTCGGCATAGTTTTAGAAGTCCAATCTTGTTGTCCAAACTTACGAAGCCAGACAAGAACTGTAGATCTTCCTTGAATACCATATTTTTCTTGAACTTGCTTATAAGTGAGTTGCCCTTTTTCAACTTCATGAATAACCATCATTTTAAAGGCAAACGAATAATCTCTTTGAGTGCGCTTAACTCGTTGGCTTTGTTTATATTCCATAAAATAAGTCTCCAATGTGTAAACTTATTTCAGGACGGGACA
>NZ_JAVIDR010000005.1:0-128565 GCF_031157835.1 Acinetobacter rudis
TCATGGGATCGGGATATAAATTCCGCACTGAATATTCTTCTTACGAAACAGTGTTTCTCAGGACATAAGCGTCTAGCAGTAGGAATCACCATCATTTAAGGGGGTGAGGATGTCAATTGCAAACTGAAATGGCATATAAATTCATTTAAAAGATTAATCCGTTACATAGTATATGTAATCAATCATCTTTTTCCTGCTTAGAAACAACAAGCCTTTGCCTAGATGTAGCAAAATCCTTATACTTAAACACAATTTTTACTCTGATTTTAATGGATGCAACATGAGTCGCGCCATATCGCATATTGATACTTTTCAAGGCTTAATTCTTGCCTTACAAAACTACTGGGCTGAACAAGGCTGTGTGGTTCTACAACCTTACGACATGGAAATGGGTGCGGGTACATTCCACACAGCAACATTCCTTCGCGCACTTGGGCCTGAAACTTGGAATGCGGCCTATGTGCAACCGTCTCGTCGTCCTAAAGATGGTCGTTATGGCGAAAACCCAAACCGCCTTCAACACTACTATCAATTTCAAGTTGTACTGAAACCGAACCCAGACAACATTCAACAACTGTATCTAGACTCACTTAAAGCAATTGGTATTGACACTTTAGTGCATGATATTCGCTTTGTTGAAGACAACTGGGAATCTCCAACTCTCGGAGCTTGGGGTCTTGGTTGGGAAGTTTGGCTCAACGGTATGGAAGTTACTCAGTTCACTTACTTCCAGCAAGTGGGTGGTGTTGAGTGTTATCCAGTCACAGGTGAAATCACTTATGGTCTAGAACGCCTAGCAATGTATCTTCAAGGTGTTGACTCTGTATATGATCTAGTCTGGACAAAAGGACAGTTTGGTACCGTTACTTATGGTGATGTTTTCCATCAAAATGAAGTAGAACAATCTACATACAACTTTGAATACGCACCTATTGCAGAACTATTCAAACTCTTTGACTTCTATGAAACTGAAGCAAATCGTTTAATGGAAGCAAAACTCCCATTACCTGCCTATGAACAGGTAATTAAAGCTTCGCATAGCTTTAACTTACTTGATGCTCGTGGAGCAATATCTGTCACTGAGCGCCAACGCTTTATTCTACGTGTTCGTACATTAGCACGAGCAATTGCACAAAGTTATGTACAAGCGCGTGCTGAACTCGGCTTCCCAATGGCTGAACCACATTTACGTGATGAAGTTTTGGCGCAGCTCAAAGCTCAAGCCGAAGTAGAACTTGCAAAAACACAAAATAGCAAAGAGGAGAATAAAGCATGAGTCAACATACCGTTTTATTCGAACTTGGCTGTGAAGAGCTTCCTCCAAAAAGCTTAAAAACTTTGCGTGATGCTCTACAAGCAGAAACAGTGAAAGGCTTAAAAGATGCAGGTCTTGCCTTTGCTGAAGTCATTGCTTATGCAGCGCCACGTCGCCTTGCCCTTAAAATCGTAGATGTAGATGCAGCGCAAGCCGATACACAAAAACGTTTTGATGGTCCTGCTGTACAAGCAGCTTATGATGCCGAAGGTAAACCAACAAAAGCGCTTGAAGGCTTTATGCGTGGTCAAGGGATCACAGCGGATCAGGTAAGTACGTTCCAAGCAGGTAAGGTTGAAAAAGTATGTTATTTAAAAGATGTAAAAGGTCAAAGCCTTGACATCTTATTACCTCAAATTTTACAAGCTGCTTTAGATAATTTACCTATTGCCAAACGTATGCGTTCTGCGGCAAGTCGCACTGAATTTGTACGTCCAGTCAAATGGGTTGTATTACTAAAAGATGACCAAGTGATCAATGCATCTATTCAAGATCACCAAACATCAAATATTACTTTTGGTCACCGTTTCCATGCACCAGAAGCTATTACGCTTGCACATGCCAATGACTATCTTGATGTTTTACGTCAAGCAAAAGTCATTGCAGACTTTGCAGAGCGTCAAGAAATTATAGATCAACAAGTTAAAGCTCTTGCAGATCAAGTAAATGCAATTGCGATTGTCCCTGCCGATCTTCGTGACGAAGTCACAGCGCTGGTTGAATGGCCTGTTGCACTACGTGCTAGTTTTGAAGAACGCTTCTTAGCTGTACCTCAAGAAGCCTTGATCACAACCATGCAGGACAACCAAAAGTATTTCTGCTTAATCAACCAAGAGAATAAACTACAACCTTACTTCATTACTGTATCTAATATTGAATCTAAAGATCCGAGTCAGATTATTGAAGGTAATGAAAAAGTTGTTCGTCCACGTTTATCTGATGCTGAATTCTTCTATCTACAAGATCAAAAGCAACCTTTAGCAAGCCGTAAAGACAAATTAGCCAATATGGTTTTCCAAGCACAATTAGGTACGCTTTGGGACAAATCAAGCCGTATTGCTAAATTAGCTGTAGCATTAAGCCCAATCACAGGTGCTCAAGCAGCAGATGCTGAAAAAGCTGCACTATTAGCAAAATGTGATCTCACTTCTGAGCTGGTCGGTGAATTTCCTGAATTACAAGGTATTGCAGGCACATACTATGCACGACTAGAAGGTGAAAATAATGAGGTCGCTGAAGCACTAGGTGAACAATACTTACCTAAATTTGCAGGTGATGTATTACCACAAACCAAGACAGGGACTACCCTTGCTCTTGCTGACCGTTTAGACACCTTAGTTGGTATTTTTGGGATTGGTCAGGCACCAACAGGTTCTAAAGACCCATTTGCACTACGTCGCTCAGCTATTGGTATTTTACGCTTAGTCATTGAAAATAATCTTGATGTTTCAATTGAGCAATTAGTTGATTTAGCACTTAATGCTTATGCTGATGTTATCCAAGATCATGCAAAAACACGTCAAGATGCGGTGAACTTCTTAGAAGGTCGTTACCGTGCTAAATACGAAGACCAAGGTGTAGATGTAGATGTGATTCAAGCGGTTCAGGCATTATCACCAAAATCCCCAGTAGATTTTGACAAACGTGTAAATGCAGTCAATCACTTCCGTAATTTAGCAGAAGCTGCGGCATTGTCAGCAGCGAACAAACGTGTTGCCAACATCTTAGCCAAAGAGAGTGCGGTACAAGGTGAAGTTGTTGAAGCAAACTTAGTTGAAGCTGCTGAAAAAGCACTTTATGCAGAGTTACAAGCCATTGGTCCTATCGTACAACCGTTATTGACCAACAAGGATTACACTACAGCTTTGTCTAAACTCGCTGCATTACGTGCTCCTATTGATGCTTTCTTTGATAGTGTCATGGTTATGGCTGAAGATCCTGTACTTAAAGCAAATCGTCTCCTAATTTTAGGTCAGATTCGTAGTTTATTTACAAGTATTGCAGATATCTCTGTTTTGCAACACTAAAAGCTTTTTAAAGTAACTAAACGAATCATCCCGATCTTTCACTCCCTATGTTGACCAATGTAGGGAGTTTTTTAAGCGTATTATTGTGATTTTATTTCACGGCTATACGCATAAAAAGCAGGATAACTCCATGAAAATAAAGACAAAATACAAAAAACCACAAACACAGCTGCAGCAGAAATATACTGAATAAGTTTTAGAAGTAGAGGAGCCAGACCCAGCTCATTATGATAGAACCCCATCAATAATAAGCATGCAAAAGCTAAATGTGGAATCAATAAACTATTAATAGATAAATTACACCGTCGATAACGCAATATATAGTAAATGCTAGGTAAAAAATAAAGTGCAACAAACAGCACCCACATTAACCAAGTAAATAGTGAATGAATTAAGAGAAGACCTCCTGCATAACCCTGTGCAATACTAGGCTGTAACACAAGCAGACCAAGGCATATCGTTATTTTTCTTAGAATATTCATAATATTATCTTTCTGAGTAACTGTACGTTAACTTTGTATATTTTGTATTCTTTTTGTATCACAAAATCAGTTAAAATTACAGCTCTTTTCCATGATATAAAAATTTTTTTCATTTATTCAAGAAATTATAACTATCTATAGGCAACACATCGACTGTACTAAACGTAAAAGCTCAAGTTGCTTCAATTTCATTTCTCATACTAGAGACAACTTTCTCAATTCTTTCGCTACATTGCCCTAATTTTTTCTTGGAAAATCAATAGATCATGCATATCTCGTAACATCCAGTCACTAAAGCGCAAGCGCTGTATGTTTTTATTAAAAAAATGTAGCAGTGATCTTAATTTTACATTCAATTACGCTTAAACTGCGGCTGATATAACACGGTTCATAGTCTTTGCCTATATACAGGGAATTTACATCATGAGTTTGATGAAAAGTTTATATGTTGCCCCTACGTTTTTGAGTCTACTTTTTTTATCATCATTAAGTACTGCCCAAACCGAAATCAATGGTGCAACACAAGCGACAGCTAAACCTACACCTGCTTATGGTGATAATCCGAATATTTTTGAAGTAATAGCGCATAAAACATCAGATAAGGTCGTCAATACAGCGGAAAAAGTGGGTGATGCAACAGAACGAGGTGTCGCAAAAATAAAACCCAAGGTAGATCAAGCTTGGGATAATATTACAGCTAAACACACCACAGATGTTCCTATCGAACAGAAACCATTAAGTCAATCTTCAAATAATGAAGTTGTACCTAAAATCAGCCAAACACCAGCAGCGACTGTATCTACAGCAATAGATGCTATACCATCTCAAACTCAACAGATAGCTCAGCCACAAGTTCAAACACCTGTTACCCCTGCAGGATCAAACAAGACTTCGGAGATACCTGTTGAGCCAGTAAAAGACAAAGTACCTGAAAAATCAGTAGCTCCCTCAACTCAAGATCCAGCAACTCCAACACCACAAGTAAAACCTACAGCAAGTAGCTTGAAAGAGTTAAATTCATCAACCCATCCTACGCTCTTACTATAGGCTTATATCTCATTTTAGATGTTTACTTGTCTAAGGGATTGACCTTGTAGAAACGCTTGTGTGTTTTCAATCATTTGCCGCACTATACGCTGCCTTGCATCTACACTCCCCCATGCACTATGGGGGGTAATAATTAAATTTGGAATATTACCTTGCAACAGTAGATGATCCGCAGCAGGTGGCTCTATACTGAGCACATCCATAGCTGCACCAGCAATCTGCCTATCTAACAATGCCTGAGCCAATGCTGCTTCATTTACAATCCCACCACGAGCACAGTTAATCAAGAAAGCTGTTTTTTTCATATTGGCTAAAACATTGTGGTCAATTAAATTGTGGGTTTGTTCTGTCAGTGGGCAATGTAAAGTTAAAAAATCAACTTGCGAAACAAGCTGCTCAAAAGGAACTCGACCATCTTGTGCAGCACGTCCTGGTAATTGAGCGACTACAACCTTCATCTCAAAAGCCCGAGCAAGTTTCGCTACAGCTTGACCTAACTCTCCATAACCTACAATTCCTAAAGTTTTATTGGACAGTTCCACAATAGGAAAATCAAGTAAACAAAATTGATCTGACTTCGCCCACTGACCTTGCATCACTGCACGTTCATAAGGAATTAAAGATGTGGCGAGAGCTAGCATTAAACTTAGTGTGTGCTGTGCAACTGCTGCTGTGCCATAACCCTGACAATTGGCAACAACGATACCTTGCTGACGGGCAAAATCTAAATCAACATTATTCGTTCCTGTTGCAGAAATCAGAATTAACTTAAGCTTTGGGCACTGCTGTATAAGCTCAGCATCAATTGATACTTTATTGCTAATAATCACATCAGCATCCATAACGCGTTGTAAGCGCTCAGCAGGACGAGTTGCTGGATAAAGTATAAATTCACTAAACAGGGCATTTAGTTCCCTAAGGTCTAAATCATTTTTATCTAAAGAAGCATGATCTAAAAATACGGCTTTCATGATTTAGGTTTCCTAAGCTAATATCGTTCTAGGTGAATAAAATGAAAATTCATCTTTGATACAGTTTATATTGAATAAACTACAACCAAATCTGAGCTAGCGAATATAATTTATGCCTTATCGTCCTTGGAGGTGCAATCTTTACTTATTGAATTTTACGCTTTATTTGCTTTTACCCCCCACACTTTGGGCAAAGCATTCCACTCAAACAACGATTGCATCTGTAAATCATCCAATCACTTTACAATCTATTGCCAATATTGAACTATTCCAATCACCTGAAGGCAATACGATTGAGTTGATTAATTTAGGTGAAACTTGCCAGTTTGAAGGCATTTTTTATTATGAAACAGGTAGAACTGTTGAACATTATTGGTTTAAAGGCAAGGCATTAATTAAAGCACAACGACAAGATTACCACTATACCCTTGGTGGACTCGCTAACCTGCAAAATAATCATGGAAAATTTGATCATATACCAGATAATAAATTGGCTTTAAAAATCCACGATCCTCAAATACAAAGCCAATTTCAAGTTTATCGTTCGCTATTTGCAAATTCTGTATTACAGCAGTGTTAATCAGACTTAAATAGTATAAATCTGACTAAGTCTGATTAACTAACTGATTTGGAACTTTTCCATTTCTTGAACTGATTCCGAATTAAAATTACAGTTACCATCGGCATCACTGTTTAAATATAAATTTTTATAGCAAAGCAGATAGAAATCTTCGCACTTTTTCACAACAATCGGATGCATATCTAAAGATAGTGCTTCACTGCGTTTAAAAAGCTTGGTAACACGACGATCATTCATGCAAATTAAATAATGCTCTTTATTAATTTCAACCTGAGCAAGCCCATGATCTTTAACATATAAGGCAATGATATATTTTCCATTTATATCAACAACCTCACGCGGATAAGCCTCTATTTTTTGCGTAATCATGTTAAAAACCAAGGTATTACCCATGTAATCAACCAACTGATTTGCTTGTTCAAAGGGTAGATTTACTTGAATACCAAGCTTAAGTAGATCCTGTTCATCAACACGCTTATTGGTCAAGAGAATACGCGTAATTTGCTGCTTTAATTGATTATCAAAAAATTGCCCATCAAGTTGTAAATCCTGACTTTTTAAGATTTTGCCTAGTGCAGCATTGTGTGTTCCTAATAAACGAGCAATGACACTACGGTAATAAAACTTACTATTCTTCTTTACAGCTCGCATTTGCTGATAAAAATAAGTTTCATCATAGTCTCGTTCAATAAAATCATGTAGTAATGCTGAATTCGCCAATACCGCAATAACATCGTGCCCAGTATAAGGAAGCTTTAAACAATGTAATTGAGGTATAACATCCTGAATTTTATTAAAGTTCTCACTATCTTCAGCATAGTAAGGATCATAAATAACGATATATTCACATAGTGCTGAAACATCTTGCTCAGCAATATGCATACTCTGATGCAATTCAGAATCAAAAAAGTCTGTATAACGGCGATCATTCACTTCATCAGGATTAATCGAATACTGCGGCACCATCGCAATAACTCGCTGCACACCTAAGTCTTTTGAGTATTTAATGGCGGCATAGCCTCCCATTGAACCACCATAGGATACAACACGTTGATATTGCGCTAAAATTGGACGAATGCTTTCCATCAAAGCTTGCATACTACTGGCTGGAAACCAAGACTTTTGTTTAGGCATAATGCCAACAACAGCATAATCGTATTTTTGTAGTGATTTTTCAGCATTGATGCTTAAGCCTTTGGCGCGTGTAATCAAATCACCAAATGAAATCACCAATGTTGCTGATGTGCCTGGTAAATGAATAGCTCGAATGTGGTCATCTTCAAAAATTATTTGCTTTTCCATTGCAACACCGAGAGATAGTTAAGATCAACTTTATATGCCAGCATTTTAATCAGCTTTACCGACCTAATTAAAAACCAAGAGGTCTATTTTAATCATGACACACAGATAGAAAAGCACATTATCTTCCACAATCAAAAAAAATGCCGTCTATGTCGTTTTTTTCAGCAAAAAATAAGTATAAACAATTCCTAGCATTACGTTTTTACCACGTTACTCCGATAATCGCAGCTGCGTTAACTGAAAAAGCACGTTAAAGTAAGCGTATATCCTTCACGATGTTCCTTCCAAATTTAAGGATTCACAATGATGATTAAAACAGTCCATCCAGTTGCTCAAAGTGGCTTTGGGCTCGCTGCGGAATTATATCAACAGGCTCGCCCATCTTACCCGCATGAAATAACGCAGTGGCTAATAGAGCAATTACACCTAGGACAACATGATAAATTACTCGATTTAGGCTCTGGTACTGGTAAGTTTCTTGCCAATCTTAGCCTAATTTCACAAGAAATCACTGCCGTTGAACCCGTAGCTGAAATGCTAGAACAACTACAAATAACCTATCCACACGTTCATAGCCTACAGGCCTCTAGCCAAGAATTACCTTTTGACAATAACAACTTTGATGCCATCTTCTGCGCACAATCCTTTCACTGGTTTGCAGATTCAGCGAGCTTGCAAGAAATGTATCGTGTATTGAAACCTGGTGCAAAATTAGGCTTGATTTGGAATCAGCGAGATGAATCCATAGACTAGGTTAAAGCATTGGCAAACTGCATTAAACCCTATGAAGCCGATACACCACGCTATCATCATCAAGATTGGCAAAAAGTGTTTGAGAATCAAAAGATGTTTAAACTTCTAGACGTCGTCACTTTTCAAAACTTTCAAAGTGGTCCAGTTGAAGAGGTTGTGTGTAAACGTTTACTGTCTACCAGTTTTATTGCAGCTATGCCACAGAAACAACAACAGTCATTACAACAACAATTTGAGCAAATCGTCGCTACATATACAGGTAAGTTGGTCAAGGATCTTATTGATTTTCCGTATAAGACCTATGCTTATTTTTATGAAAAAATCTAATCACGTACGCAATACATTATCTTGGAGCAAATTGATGCTACGCAACACACATATTATGTCTATTGGTTTAAGCAGCATCATGTTGCTTTTGGGAGCTTGTAGTCCTAAAACAAACAATCAAGAAAATAGCCAACAAACAGCATCGGCAACATTAACCACTGAACAGCAAATCACACAAAATGTTCGCAAGTTTAGTTCTACCCCACAAGATGCGCACGATATTGCACTCATAAAAAACTATAAAGATAAGTTTCAAACAATGAGTATTGAGTTCGAAAAAGATCTCGCTCGTCTTAAACAGGATGGTTATTTAACAACAGATATGGAAAAAGATCGTCACCGAGATCAAGCACTTTCAGCAATGAATATGCTTAAAGCACTTGAGTTAGATACTGAACAGGGTCGCTACATTCAAGGTTTGTATTACCAATATTGGGAGACTCAATATCAGCATTATGAAACGAACAGTACTGCTCCAGTGAATACACCAGCCAATGAACTAAGTCAGGCAGAAGCTCAGCTTAATTACTGGCAATCCATGCAACATTAATTCATCGTAATCAGACTGATATCCCTCCTAACTACAAAAGGAGGGAGTAAAATAACATTTTGTTTTTTCAATAACACAGTACTTGGATAGGCTTAAATATTTTGATGTTCAATCCACTGTATTGAATCAACACGAATTAACTTACAAGCACCATCTCCCACACCATTCCAATCCAATGCCGATTTCCACACTAGGTCACGATCATTAATCTGCACGAGATCTCCTTCTAAACGGACCAAATCACCACGTTTAACCTGTTTTATTTGGCGCGCAATTTCAGGATTAGCTGGAATAATATGCATATTACTCACCAACTGAGTAGCCAATTGCGGATGAATCGGAGGATGTGGCATCTTCCAGTTTAAATAACGATCATATTGATTGATTGAAATTTGTCGTGCAATATCTGGCGCAGTAAACATACCACGCGTTACTGCAAAATCTATTGGTGAAAATTTAGCTTGTTCATCATCATGATATTCTTTAGAACCGAGTATACGAAACTGACCTTCAAAAGGTTCAAGCACAGACATCTGCTGGCTTTTCAAAGTTGGAGCTAAACCATTTGCAATATTATAGGCACTTGATGCCGCATGTACCTGTAAACCACTACATAGCAATATGGTAATAGCCACAGCATGTTTAAACTGAATGAATTTCATCTTGCATCCCCTGATCACCAGTAACGAATGCTTTTCAATATATTGTTCAATAAATGCTTTTCTTAGGACGTTCGTTATAAACGTATCGCTTTCTCTACTACAGTAAAGAACAAATATTAATTAGCTAAAATGATGCTAACCAACATTTCGATTACACTCTGTCATATATTTGTCACTCTAATAGCAAGAAGAAACAGAACTAATATAAAGGACTGGTTTTACTCTTTTTAATCATCAAAATTAATTCTTAAAGTTTCAAAACGTACACGCCCCTGCGCAATCGCCTCAGCAATTGCCTGTTGTCCTTTACTCAAACGAGCTCCGCCACTTTTAATATCAATAAAAATCACATCTATATCTTCCGCATGACCATCACCATCTCGAAAGTCGCTATACCCATCAAAGACAATATAATCCACGGGATCACCTAAAAATTTGGCATCACTAGGTAGATATTGAAATTCTGGAAGTAAGGGTGCGAGTTGCTCTGCCATTTTACCTTTGAGTACGGCTCTGCTTGTATTCACACTGCTTTTTCTTGCCTTGGTTAATTGTTGTTGATGTTCTAATTCTAATTCCGCAATATATTTTTCATACTCAGCCTTAATTCTTGAGTTTCGACTGGAAAACAGCAATACATATGTCAATAATGCTCCTAACACCATCCCAATTAATATAGCGGCACTCACTGACATCTTATATCCTTCAATTTTCAGTAATATTTTCTAATTAACACTAAATATAAACTTTATTTATATCACATCATTTTCAACCTAAAATGATGTAAGCTAATAACAAAGCTCACATGACCTGATTCAACGTAATAATATGAAAACGATACTAATTGCAAACCAAAAAGGTGGCTGCGGTAAGACTTTAACTGCAATCACACTCGCCTCAGCACTGGCCCATAAGAACTATAAAGTTGCTCTTGCAGATGCTGATAATCAGAAGTCTGCTTTACATTGGTTAAAACAACGTGGTGAACAAAGTCCAACTATTTTAAGCTTAGATTGGCGTAATGAGAAATCAATTGGTGATGCACCTAAAAAGTTAGATTATTTAATCATCGATGCGCCTGGTGCATTAAGTGGTGAGCATGCTGAACAACTGATTAGTGAATGCCATGCCATCGTCACGCCATTACAACCTTCATTTTTTGATATCGATAGTACGCGACGTTTTTTAAAACATATTCAAGATATTAAACGTATTCGTAAAGGTAAAGTGGAAATTCACCTCATCGCCAATCGTATTAAAGCCAACAGCTCAAGTTCTAAAAATATTCAAGATTTCTTTGAGAAAATTGAACAACAACCCACAGCTTGGATTTCAGAACGAAGTATTTATAGCCAATTGGCAATGCAAGGTCTGACTATTTTTGACCGTAGCCAAAAGCATATTCTGGCAATCCAACAACAATGGCAACCACTCTTAGATGCTTTAATTGATGATCCCACTGATTGGTTTTAATTCACAAATTATTGTCATTTAATCGGATTACAACATTCAATCATAATTATTTGCATGTTGTTGTACATTATCTGCTTAAATTACCAGATAACTCATATTAAAGAGAATAGAGTGTACGAAATACCCACTTTAAAACGAATTTTATTTTTTGGTCTGTGTTTTACGCTCATTTATCTGGGCTTTGATGTTGTTAAGTATTTTATTGTCCCAGTGCTTTGGGCCAGTATTATTGCTTATATGACATGGCCAATTTATAAATACATTATGCGGCGTTGTGGCGAACAACGTGTAAATTTAAGTGCAACACTCATGATTAGTTTAGTCATTGTAGTCATTGGTGTGCCTCTTGTTTTTGCCATTTTTCTTCTTCAGCTAGAAGGACGCAATCTATATTTCGACTTACATAGTCAATTGTCGTCTGGACACTTTCAATTACCCACTTTTATTGCACAGTTTCCTATCATTGGGCCAATCATTACTGAAAGTGTAAATGAAATAAATGCAAACCCTGCCGCCCTCACTCAAACCATTAATACCTGGATTCAAGGCCATCTTAATTATGGCAAGATTGTTGTCGGTGAAATTAGTAAAAACTTAATTAAATTTGGTTTTGTTATTTTTACCCTTTTCTTTTTCTATCGTGATGGTCGAACCATTTTACAGCAGGTCAGCGCAGCCTTAGAAAATATCATTGGACCACGTATTCATCATTATCTCGATACCATCTCTGAGACAACACGTGCTGTTGTTTATGGTATTGGTTTAACAGCAGTTGCTCAGGCAATCTTAGCAGGCCTTAGTTACTTTGTTGCGGGTGTTCCTAACCCAATGCTATTAACCATTGTGACTTTCTTTTTTGCCTTAATTCCTTTTGGTACACCTGTCGCGTATGGTGCTGTATCTTTATGGCTACTCTCTCAAGGTCAAATGATTGAAGCTATTGGTGTGATGTTATGGGGCGTATGTATTGTGAGTACATCAGACAACGTTATTCGCCCATTGGTCATTTCAGGCGCAACTCAAATTCCTTTCCTGCTCATCATGTTCGGTGTATTAGGTGGAATCAGCAGTTTTGGTTTTGTTGGCTTATTTATTGGTCCTGTCATCTTGGCAATATTGTTAGCAATCTGGCGTGAATGGATACATGAAAGCCAAAAACCACAGCTAGAACCAACAGAGCAACTTGATCACAAAGACTTATCTTAAAAAATCAAGCCCTATACTTTAAAAGCACCGACTATGGAGCAACTCACTTTTAAACGAGAACGAAAATATGACAAATATACCTGCGGTAGTTAAAGCTGTTAGATTACCAGCAACCATTGCCTTACTGATTGTGATGGCAGGTTGTAGCACGTTAAATAAAGAGAAACAAACTACGCTACAACGTCAAGCTATTAATTTACATCAAGTTTCAGCTCAAGGTGTTCATGAAGTGGTTGGTACTGTTTACTTAAGTGATAGCACACAGGGCTTAAAAATTGACACTGAGCTAACAAAAATACCAGCGGGAATCCATGGGTTTCATATTCATGAAAATGGATCATGTGCAGCAGCTGAAAAAGATGGAAAAATGATTGCTGCCCAAGCTGCTGGAGGACACTTCAATCCGCTCAAAGTTGTACATGGCGATGAAAAAACAGGACATTTAGGTGATTTACCTCCCCTGACTTTTAATCAAAATGGTGAAAGTAACATGACAGTATATGCTCCCCGCTTAAAAAGAGCTGATATTCAAGGGCTAGCGCTCATGTTGCATGCTGGTGGTGACAACCATTCTGATCATCCAGAACCACTCGGCGGTGGTGGAGCACGTATTGCTTGTGGCGTTATTCGTTAAGCATCACTAATCCCTGTGGATATCACTTGAGATATCCACAGTCTACTTGCATTCGCCCTTAATACTAAAAATAGATTGACTGTAAAATATATTCATAGCAGGCTGTAATGAAGATAAGGTCATCTTTCGATAAAAATGCAATCTAAACCCTCACTGTTACAACAACTTTTTTCAAACTCTTTATGGGTATATTGCATACAAATTTTTATTGTTCTCTCTGGAACAACATTAGGCTTATTTTTTCTTGGCCATGAACCACTGATTATTCCTGTAACACTTGGTGCAATCGCAACTGCGCTTACCGATTTTGATGATCGATTAAGTATCCGTTTACGTAATCTAGTTTATGTTTGCATTTTATTTTTTGGTGTGAGCAGTATTTTAGAACTACTCCACCCTTATCAACTTTTATCAATTCTATATTTATCTTGTTCAAGTGCTTTATTTATACTGATGGGTGCCTTAGGACAGCGCTATGCCACCATCTCTTTTGGTACGATATTACTCTCTATCTACACTTTGTTTGGCATTGGAGAATATAATCACTGGTACACACAACCCAGTTACTTTGTACTGGGCGCTTTATATTATGGCTTGAGTGCAATTATTTTTTATTTACTCAAACCTACTCAGGCCATTCAAGACAATTTAGCCCAGTCCTTTGAAGAACTAGCCAAACTCTTCCGTATCAAAGCAAAATTATTTGACCCTGATAACACCATAAAAGTCGAACAATTACTTTACCAACTATCTTTACAAAACAGTCAAGTTGTACAAAGTTTAAACTTGAGTAAACGCACATTACTCACCAGATTAAAGGCTTCTCGCGCCAATAAAAAAACCATTGAATCGCTAGAATTATATTTTTTAGCCCAAGATATTCATGAACAAGCCACTTCAAATTACTTACATTACCAACAGATTCAACAACAATTTAGCCGCACAGATGTTATTTTTCGGATTCAAAAGAATATCCATTTTTTAGCAACAGCTTGTGAACACGTTGCCACTTCCATTTTACAACAGCATGAATATATTCCTGATCCAGAGCATGAATATGCCTTAACCCAACTCCAATACTCCATTAATGATTGGACAAAAGCCCACCCAAACAATATTGAAGTCAAAAATTTACAGCTCATTCTTAAGAATTTGACCACTTTATTTGAGCAACTCAATCGCTTAAATAAACATGCACCATTCATAGAAAATTCATCTCGTCCTCTACTTGCCGAAATTAATTTACTCGATGATGATATTCAAAACCTAACAGACTTATGGTTAAAAATAAAACAACAGCTTAATCCGCAATCGGCCTTATTTCGTCACGCTGTACGTATTGGCTTTGTGTTTGCTGCAGGTTCACTCTTATCTTTATTGCCTTTTGCTAAGCATGGCTATTGGATATTACTCACCAGTTTATTTGTATGCCAAATCAGTTACTTTGCAACTAAAAGTCGATTAAAACTCAGGACATTGGGCACAATTTTAGGGGTAATTATAGGCGTACCTGTTTTATATTTAGTGCCGAGTGTTGAAGGGCAACTTATTCTCACCATTATTTTTGGTGTTTGTTTCTTTTATCTGCGCTCTAAAAAATATGCTATGGCGACACTCATGGCAACCCTAATGGTCATGCTCATCTTCAATCTAAAAGGTGCAGGTTATAGCATAATGCTACCGCGAGTTATTGATACTTTATTAGGTTGCTTTGTGGCTTGGTTTGCGGTCAGTTTTATCTGGCCAGACTGGAACTTTCGTAATATTTCACGCAATATTCAGCGCAATTTAACGAGTAATTTAGAATATTTTGATGCTGTTGTACAACAATACCAAACCGGTCGAAACAACAGTATCCATTATCAACACGTTCGTCGTGCTGCACATAATGCACAAATCGAATTATCAAATATGATTTCTAGCCTCAGTACCGAACCCAATCCCAATGCGGAGTTGGTACAAACTGCTTTTCGTTATCTCGTCTATAGCCACAGCCAATTAAGCTATATTTCGGCTTTGGGTAGCCATCGCCTACAGCTAAATGATTCTCTCTTGCTAGATTTGATGTCGAGTTGCCAATCTATTCTCAAGCAAAGCCTATTAGAACAACATCATCCTAATAGTGATTTATTAACACAGAAACTTAAAGAAATTGAAGAGTTAGGACAAAAGAATGAACATACTGAATATTTAGCATTAATTTTAAAACAACTTAGTTTATTACTTGAAACTTTACCAGAATTAGCCCGACTCAAGAACCAACTGCTTCAATTAGAAATTCGTTGAGCCCAAACGCATTTGGGCTCACATTTATAACAAGTGGATTTTAAAGAATGAACTAGAAAAGTCCTTGTTCAACACGCTGTTTCATTTCCTTTTTCAGAGCCTTACGTGGGAAACCAAACCACATTAGCACCAAGAAGAAACAACATAAGCTGTATGCCAGAATATGAAATTCAATGTAAAGCACTCGTGCAGCTTCTAAAATAAAAAAGAAAGAGAACATCATCAGCATTGATACAGCTGCCGCGACCGTTCCCTTAGAAACATCTGAAGACATTAAGGCAAAACGATACATGACAGAAAAACTAATTCCCTCACCAAAACTGATTAAACTCATTCCGATGATCAGGCTCCAAATAAAATAGTCCTGCCAGATTGTGCCTAAGACTAAAACAACTGCGCCCAACAACATAATTGGTACACCAACCATTATTGTTTTCCCTAAAGCATATTTATCAATGACTTTAATTAATACAACATTACCTAAAATCAATGCACCCAAAATAGGGAATTGAGCTAGGCCATAGTCAAAACTACTCAAACCTAGCTCTTCAACCATCATAATCGGTGATAGTGCAATCCACAGCATTAACGGCATCGTAAGCATAGGTAAAGCAAAAGCTAAAGATAAGAAGCGACGGTTTCTATAGACTTGGGAAAAGTCTTTAAAGATGTAGCGAAATGAACGAGTAATTTCTGGCTTAGGTGCGTTTGGCATTTTATATTTCAAACCAAACCAACTCATAAAAGCGAGGAAGGCTATACCAATAAAACCCCAATGCCAAGAAATGTGATCAATCATTGCAGCTCCCACCACTGGGCCGAGCAAAGGAGCAAGTAAAGAGATATTCGCCATCAAGGACATCACTTTAATTGCATCACGTTCTGCAAAAATCTCTTGAATTGCAGCGTAACCCACTGCAGAAATTACAGTTAGCCCGACACCTTGTAAGAATCGCAAAACTAAAAATTGATAAATATCCTGAGTGAATAAAATCAGTAAACAGCAAACAACAAAAAACAGTACGCCTGTAAGTAATACAGGTTTACGACCTAATCGATCAGAGAGTGGCCCAAGTAACCAAGCAACACAGGCTCCCCCCAAGAGGTAAAAGGACATCGATGAAGGTGCCCAAACACTACTTACTCCGAATTCGCGTGTGATCGCCAACATCGCTGGTTGAATCAAATCATTCCCGATGTATACGGAAAATTCAAATAAGACCAATGCCAGCGGAAACATCAGCGTGGCGCGACTCAAGCTCACAGTTGAAGCATTCTGCATTATAAATTTCTCATTATAAATCAACATGCTAAAGAAGACCTGTATAAGATCAAGCACAATAATGTTGATTATAGATATGGATAAAATTGAATAAAAAACACACTATTAACTAGCGATGACACACACCGTATTCACAAGGTGTTTAGATCTAGAACAGAAAGGAGATATTTATTTTGAACAAAACGATTGTTTTGACTAGAGCCGCATTTTAACAATGCCCACTTTAATGTGCTAGTATTTTTTTATTATTACTCTGCAAACGACTCTAAATAATCTATCACAGCATTGAAACTGTGATAGACCTTTTTGCAATCAGATGATTTGTAAATGATCTGTTAAATGGCTTGCTTCAATAATTTTCAGCATTTTTTCTGGCACAGCAGTAAAAATAAGACCTTTCGCCTCAGGTGTTTGACGCAACCAACGCACCAAAACTGCTAATGCAATGGTATTCGCAGACTTTAACTCAGATAAGTTTACAGTCAATGGAAAGCTGTGCTGCTTTTCAATTATAGTGCGACCAGCCAAATACACCTGCTGAGCATTTTCAAAGTTAATTTCACCAGAAACGTGACATTGTTGATCTTTAAATTCAATCACTCTGTACCTACTGTCTATCTGCCATTATTTTTTATTTACAGCTGCTTCTGCATCTGGTTTAAAGCTAGAAATCGCTTTATCGATATTACCGCCATTGCTCTTCACGTTAGCAGCAAACTGATTACGGAACTGTAAGCCAAGATCAATACCAGAAACGTTTACGTTTCTAATTTTCCATTGGTTATTACTATCAGCCAACTGGAATGATACTGGAATTTTTTCCCCATTGTTATTGAAGTCAATCGTTACAACAGGAAACTTGCTACCAGACTCCTTATAAGGACGCATGGTATAACTTTGGTTTGAGTACTTAGCAAAAGCTGAACCATAGTTTTCAATCAGAGTTTCACGGAAATTTTTCTCAAATTGAGCACGTTGCGCAGCAGTACTATATTGATTTGTTGCATACGTACCCATGACTGTACGTGTAAATGCTTGTGAATCAATATATGGATCTAAGTTTTGACGTACCAAAGCTTTTACCACTGCTGGATTTTTAAGCTTAGCTTGATCTGCTTTAAGGCGTACAATTAAATTATCTGCAACACGCTTTACAAATGCTGGAGGGGTCTCACTCGGTGCTGCAAATGCATTGCTCATAAGCATGCTAGACAATACACCTGCAGTTAAAGTCGTTTTTAAAAACATATTCATTTCAGAGATTCCTCTTGAGCTTATTCTACAAATGATGTTTGAGCATCAGCTTGTTCGCCTGCATGCTCTGTCGAACCAGCAGCAGGTTTAGATGCTCCACCTGTAATAAATTTAGTGATTAAATCTTCAAGGTCCATTGTCCCTTGTGTATTACCAATACTTTCATTGCGTTTGAGATATTTGAATCCACCACCTGGAACGATTTTCAGGTATTTTTCACCTAATAAACCGTTTGTCGCAACCATGATATAAGCATCTTCGTCAATATTTGTTATGGATTTCATATTGTTAATTAGTTGCTGTTCCATCTCTTTTTGTTTCTCAGGAGCGGCAGCCTCATAATCCGAACTATAACGAAGTTCTTCAAGCGCATTTTTCTGTACTGTCTTTAATTGCTCAGCATTAAACGTTGTTAGCTGACCATCAAGATCAAATGTAACTGTTGCCATACGCGTAACTGGATCTAAAGTAATACGATCAACACGACCAATTGTTACACCACTCATGGTGACTTTTGCACGTGGTTTTAATCCATTCACATTATCAAATTGGGCAGTCATAGTATAATTGTCACGTAAATTACTGCCGACTAGACCACTCACCTTCATAGCAAGAAAGAATAATGCAACACCAAAAATAATGACGAAGATACCTACGGCCAGTTCACTAGTACGTGATTTCATCAAATTCCTCCAAACATGACCGCAGTCAAAACAAAATCGAAACCTAAAACACATAGTGATGAATACACTACTGTCTGTGTTGTCGCAGTAGAAATCCCTTCCGAGGTCGGTACACAGGCATAGCCTTGATACACAGCTATCCAAGTACAAATAAAGGCAAAAACAATACTCTTAATAATTGTCCCGTTAAAAATGTCATGCATAAACTCTACACTGTTTTGCATTCCACTCCAGAATGAGCCTTCATCTACACCTAAAAAATCTACGCCAACAAGCTTACCGCCAATAATACCAATTGCAGCAAAAATCACTGATAGCATTGGTAAACTAAACATACCAGCCCACAACCGTGGAGAGACAATACGCTTTAACGGATCAACCCCAATCATTTCCATACTAGAAAGCTGTTCAGTCGCTTTCATTAGACCGATTTCTGCAGTCAATGCCGAACCTGCTCGACCAGCAAAAAGTAATGCTGCAACAACAGGTGCCAATTCACGTAATAAGGTTAATGATACCATCGTGCCAAGCATCGCTTCAGAGCCAATATTGACTAAGATTGAATAGCCTTGAAGCCCTAAAACCAAACCGATAAATAAACCAGATACTGCGATAATTAAAAGTGATAACACACCAACGCGGTACATTTGGTAAATAAATAAGCGGACGCCTTGCCAAGTCGGTAGTGAAAAAACTATTTGCAATAACATTACCGTTGCTACGCCAACGCCACGAATGCTGGCAATAACACGTTGGCCTAAAGAGGCAATCGCATTCATGACTTCACCTCATGACTTAAGTAAGGCTGATGACTAAACTGATAATCAACAGGACCTTCATTTGAACCAGATAAAAATTGTTGTACAAATGCTGATGGATGATTTTTCAATTGTTCTGGCGTCCCTTCACCCTGAATAATGCCTTCAGCGACGACGTAAATGTAATCCGCAATTGATAAAGTTTCAGTGACATCATGTGAAACAATAATAGATGTCAAATCTAATGCTTCACGTAAAGAACGAATCAAACGCGTCAACACTCCCTTCACAATTGGATCTTGTCCAGCAAAAGGTTCATCATACATAATTAACTCTGGGTCCAAGACAATTGCCCTTGCTAAAGCAACTCGGCGATTCATACCACCAGAAAGCGCTGAAGGCATAAGTTGCTCTGTTCCCCTCAACCCAACAGCCTCTAACTTCAGTCCAATCAGTTCGGCAATTAAATGTTCGGGTAATTGGGTATGTGCTCTAAGTGGAAAAGCAACATTTTCATAAACAGACATGTCTGTAAATAAAGCACCACTTTGAAACAGCATGCCCATGCGTGCACGCGCTTGAAATAGTTCGGTTCGGGTCATTCCCGCAATATCAGTACCATCAAATAACACCTCACCGTGGTCAGGGGTCAATTGACCGCCCAACAAACGTAATAAGGTTGTCTTACCTGTACCAGATGGACCCATAATTGCGGTAATTTGTCCACGACGAATCTTCAGGCTAACATTTTCATAAATGACGCGTTCACCACGTTTAAAGCTTAGATCTTTGACCTCGACTAAGACTTCAGACTCAAGGTGCAATGGATTATTCATAACTGAACATTTTCCTGCAATATATCAGCCTGCATACTATAGCACCTGAAATTAACGATAGGATATGCTGATTGGAAAGAGACGACGCTCTAATGATAAGAAAGCACCATCGAACCCAACTTTTAATCAGCCTCTATTTTTTGTAAATTTTAACCTGCACCAATTAAGTGAATTATCCCATAAATTAGAAAAAAAAGTACAATTTACAGCTGACTAAAAAACCAACAAGCCTATGTTATCACTGTAAATTCAAGCCAAATTGTTGTTCTAATTACCCAATTATACTGTTAAAAAATGCCGTTAATCAGCTGATTTACAATAAAAAAAATGATATTAAAGAGCATTAATAAACCAAATATTGCGTACATCACGAGCAACGTAACCTTATGTGCCTAGATCTAATGACCCCACTATTTTATATATTTATCATTTTTTTTCAATAACAAGACATTCATCACATTTATTTTATTTGATTTAAATGAAAAAAAACCAGTCCGTAGACTGGTTTAATTCTTCGTATCTGATTAGTCGTTAAATTTACGACGACGATCGAAACCTTCACCACCTTCACGGCGTGGACGATCATTGTTAAATTCACGACGTGGACGATCTTCACCACCAAAGTTACGTTTAGGACGATCTTCGCCACCAAAGTTACGTTTAGGGCGATCATCACCAGCAAAGTTACGCTTAGGACGATCATCACCAGCAAAGTTACGTTTAGGACGATCAGAGAAGTTGCCTTCACGACGTGGCTTATAATCTACACGATTACCACGGTTGTCATCATTCGCATCAAAACGCGGTTTATCATTAAAACCACCTTCGCGGCGAGGACGGTCGTTATTGAACTCACGACGTGGACGATCGTTGTTAAATTCGCGACGTGGACGGTCTTCGTTAAATTCACGACGTGGACGATCGTTGTTAAATTCGCGACGTGGACGATCTTCGTTAAATTCACGACGTGGACGATCGTTGTTAAATTCGCGACGTGGACGGTCTTCGTTAAATTCACGACGTGGACGGTCTTCATTAAACTCGCGACGTGGACGGTCTTCTGAATACGAACGACGTTCGCCATCACGACCACCTTCACGGCGTTTAAAGTTACCTTCACCCTCAAAACGACGACGACCACCGCCAAAACCACCACGGCCACCATCACGTTTACCACCACGACCACCATCACGGCGTTGTTTTGCTGGTGGTGGAGATGGCTCTAAACCTTCAATTTCAGATACATTTAAACGTGCATCTAAATAGTCTTCCAGCGCACGAATCTTACCACGTTCACGATAAGTCGCTAAAGTAATTGCTTTACCAGTACGACCCGCACGACCTGTACGACCAATACGGTGTACATAATCTTCGTTTTTCATTGGAAGACCAAAGTTAATCACGTGAGAGATTGTTGGTACATCTAGACCACGTGCAGCAACATCAGTCGCAACTAAAATTTTTGCACGACCTTCACGGATACTACGTAAACGACGGTTACGTACAGTTTGAGGCATCGCACCATGAAGTGCTACGACAGAAAGACCAGCTTCAGCAAGTTCTTCTGCAAGCATATCTGTATCTTCTTGTGTGCTTGCAAATACAACTGCTTGATCTAAGTCTTCTTCACTTAACCAATGCGTAAGCAATTTTTTCTTATGCTCAAAACCATCAGTCCAGTGCAAAGTCTGCGTAATATCAGTATTTGTTGTATGACCAGTTTCAATCGCAATACGCTCAGGTTCATTCATCATACGCTCAGCTAAACGAATAATACGGTCAGCAAAAGTCGCAGAGAACATTAATGTTTGAGTACGATTAGCAGCAAGATCACTGATTGCTTCTAGATCTTCAGAGAAGCCTAAGTCAAGCATACGGTCTGCTTCATCAACGATTAATGCATTAACTTGATCAAGTTTAATTTGACGGCGATTCACTAAATCCAATAAACGGCCTGGAGTGGCAACAACCACTTGAGCACCTTTTAATTGTTGGATTTGTTTACCAAAAGGCATACCACCCATAATTGCAGCAATACGTACACCTTTCATGTGTCGTACAAATGCAATCGCATCTTGACTCACTTGTTGAGCCAATTCACGTGTTGGGCACAATACCAAAATACTTGGCTGTGTTACTGCACGCATACGCTCTTTAAAAGGTACAAAAGTATCTTGTGTAGCAAGCGCGTTTAAAGTAGGGAGTAAGAAAGCAGCAGTCTTACCAGAACCAGTCTGGCTAGAAACGAGAAGGTCTTTACCTTCTAAAGCAGCAGGAATCGACTGTTCTTGCACAGGCGTAGGCGCAGTAAAGCCTAGGCTTTCAAGTGCTTTATGTAGAGATTCATGCAAAGGAAATTCAGCAAAAGTTTTGCTCATAGAGACGTTCACCCTAAACTGGGTGCTCCATTAATATAATCAGATGGACATCGGCAAAAAGCGGCACAGCAATAGACGCTGAAAAAATGAAATCAGCGGCAATCCGTGTTTAAGGACGATGTGATATAACGCACGTATGAATACGGCCGGAACCTGAAAGAATCGCTTTAGCGATTGGGGCGCGATATATCGTCCTCTTTGGACTGCACGCGCATACACAATGATAAGTAGAGAATGTTCAGGTATTGAACTGAATTGAGGTGCGTGGCCGAAGTATAACAGCTATTATGCAAAAGTCACGCTAAAAATCATGATTCTTCCTAATTTTATTTTCATGATCAAATAAACAGCCATCACAACCTCGCATTAGAAATCCTTCACAACTCCCAACACCCCTGTAATCATCATATCAATTGCAATTGTTCCAACTAAAAGTGCTGATAAACGTCCCACAATATCTACATAGTGATCAATATATTTGGCATGTTTTGTGCGCAAATTATCATGTGCATATTTCATCAAAATTAAGATGCTACAGCTTAATAGCAATGTTAAACCAATCACTAATGCAGCACTGAGTAACGGTAAATGCACCCCTGTAACAACAGCTGCACTAATTGTTCCTGGCCCAATCATAAAGGGCATAGCAATCATACCGGCGGCGTGTTCTGAGGCACCACGAATAGCTCCAATTGTATCGGCTCCTTCAAATACGTAGCGGTAACCAATCACCAAAAATATAATACCGCCGAAAATTTGAAAGGCTTCAAAGCGCACCTGAAGAAAATCACTAAATATCGCTTCCCCACCCCAGGCAAAAAGAATAAAAACGCTCAGTGCAATGAAAGCACCTTGAATCAAAGCTCGGGTAAATACCTTAAATTCTAAATTACGAATCAACCCCAGCATATAAATGCTCATTAAAAAAGGGTTCAATAAAGCAAAGAATAACGCGAAAGAATGAATATGCGAGGTCAACAAAATAATGATCCAGCCCACTGATCTAATGATAAAACACGAACGAAATATGTTCAGAATACAATGTAAGCTAGGTTTATCCAAAACCTAAACGCAATATTATGTTTTATTTTAGTTAACATGAACTTAACAACAAGATTTTGCTTTTTATCTAGACCACACGAAGTAAATAGAAAAAGCCTGAGTAATAATATTACTCAGGCTTTTTAAAAGAGATCATCAAATACAGCGATTTAATGTTCATATTAATAATTAAAATTATTTTGCAGCTTCACCCCAAGCAGGAACAACTGCTTGCATTAACGGTTTTAACATTTTCATTGAACTTGCAATAACTTGACCATTTTGCATTGCGTCAGTACCACCACGCGCATCAACAACTGTACCACCTGCTTCTTTAACAATCAGCTCACCAGCAGCAATATCCCATGGTTTTAGACCTAACTCAAAGTAGCCATCGAAACGCCCAGCAGCAACGTAAGCCAAATCAAGTGCAGCTGAACCAGAGCGACGATACTGTGCACCAGCTTCAGTCACAGCAAGTAATGAGTCAAAATGATTTTTTGCATATGAAATAATTTCACCGTTACGTTTAGCACGATATGCATGCCCAACCGCAAGGAAAGTATTTTCTAAACTATCTTTAATATTAACGCGAATACGGCGTTGATTCATCATTGCGCCACGACCACGACTTGCTGAGAATAGCTCGTCTTTTACTGGATCGTAGATTACGCCATGCTGTGTAACACCTTTGTGTTGTACTGCAATAGAAATACAAAAATGAGGAAAACCATTAATGAAGTTTAAAGTGCCATCTAAAGGATCAATCACCCAGCACCAATCTGCATCATGACCTTTACCTTCTTGTAGACCAAATTCTTCACCTAAGAAGCTATGGCTTTTATAACTTTTACGAAGTGTATCAATGGTCAATTGTTCAAGGTAACGGTCAACACGTGTTACAGGACCGTCTATACCTTTTTCTTCAACTTGTAGATCAAGTTTATGACGATTTTGATGCGCTTTTAAAAGCTCTTGACCAACTGTTTGAGCCGCACGCGCAGCCATCACCACCATAGGTTCCATTGAACACCCACTACAAATTTAAAAATACTGATAAAGAATAATGCATAAAAGCGTCGACATTTTAGCAAATATCGACGCTTTTTGGGGATGTTTTTTCTAAAACTTTTTAATCATTTGAAATCACGCAGATTATTCATTCAATTTCTGCAGTAAGATTAGACCAAGTTTGAGTGACTGATTGCTCAATACCAGATGCATCAAGTCCACATGCAGATAGCATTTCGGCATGTGTTGCTTGTGCCAAGAATGCATCGGGTAGTCCAAGATTTACGATTGGTTTTAAAATATGTTCTTGAGCGAGCAACTCATTTACTGCACTACCAGCGCCTGCCATTACAGCATGTTCTTCAACCGTTACAAACAAATCTGTTTTCGCTGCATAGTCACGAATAATTTGTGCATCTAATGGTTTAATAAAACGCATATTAATGACATCAACAGCAACTTGTAAACGATTAGCTAGGCGCTCAGCAGCCTCAATAGCAACGTGAACACGACTACCAAAAGCTAAAATCGTAATTCGATCTGATGCATCAATATGAAAACTTGCTACCAATTCTGCACGACCAATTTCCAAGCTTTGTAACTCAGTCTCAATCTTAACCCCTAGACCATTACCCCGTGGATAACGCACGGCTGCGGGTCCAGGATATAGATAAGCTGTATGCAACATTTGGCGGCATTCATTTTCATCTTTCGGTGCCATAATCACAATATTTGGAACAGTACGCATATAGGCATAATCATAAGCACCTGCATGTGTCGGACCATCCTCTCCAACCAAACCAGCTCGATCAATTCCAAATGTTACGTCAAGATTTTGTAATGCGACATCATGAATAAACTGGTCATAACCACGTTGCAGAAAAGTCGAATAGATTGCTACGACAGGTTTTAACCCCTCGCAAGCCATTCCTGCTGCAAGTGTTACCGCATGTTGTTCTGCAATTGCCACATCAAAATAACGATCAGGATATTGAGCTGCAAACTTGACCATTCCAGAACCTTCGCACATGGCAGGAGTAATAGCCAATAAGCGTGAATCTTGTTCAGCCTCATCACACAACCATTGCCCAAACACATCAGCATACTTAGGTGCACTTGGTTGATTTGAAGAACTTGTAACTGTACTTTTACCTATTGCATGATACTTAATTTGATCTGCCTCAGCAGGTGCAAAGCCCTTACCTTTCGTCGTATAAACATGAATTAGACGTGGTCCTTTACGTTTTTTAACGGCAGTAAGTACGTTCACCAATTGGTCAACATCGTGACCATCAAAGGGACCAAAATAATCAAAGCCAATCGCTTTAAATAAGTTATCAGCTGCATCTGTTGCAGGTTGATGCAAACGAGAGTTATAACTCCAATTTGGATGTGACTGAATAAATGCTTGACCATCGGCATCAAGTTGGACAGATTGGCCCTGCTCCCATATAGCAGCTAAATGTTTTGCAAAACCACCCGTACTACATGAGATTGACATATCATTGTCATTTAAAATGACTATAAGATCAGCATTATGGGCAACAGCATCATTCAATGCTTCAAATGCCATTCCTGCGGTCATAGCACCATCACCAACAACAGAAACCACTTGGCATGGATCTTTTTGATAACGACGAGCCAAAGCCATGCCTAAGCCAGCAGAAATTGCAGTCGATGAATGTCCTACACCAAAGGTGTCAAATTCAGACTCATCTCGTGCCGGAAATGCTGCCAAGCCATCTTTGGCTCGGATTGTGGTTAAACGGTCTCGGCGACCAGTTAAAACCTTATGAGGATAAGCCTGATGACCAACATCCCAAATTAGACGGTCTAAGGGCGTATTAAAGCAATAATGCAAAGCAACAGTAAGCTCTATGACACCAAGGTTTGCACCAAAATGACCACCACTTTGCCCAGCGGCATAAAGTATATACTGGCGTAATTCATCCGCCACTTGAGTTAACTGGCTTTGCTCAAGTTGACGTAATTGCTGTGGATGATTAATTTCATCTAACAAAGGCGTAACTGGACGCTGAGCAGGTATTTCTGTATACAACATATATGGCAAAGCCTTCTTTAGCCTGGCAAATCCTAAGCTAGGTAAACGGGTAAATGCGATTAGGGTCGAATTATATCACTTCCAATCAATTACATGGTGATTGGTCATGCTTAAGGATAAAAAGCATATCGTAATTGTATCTTAGCCCCGATTATCCTGAATATTCTTACAACTTATCAACTATTATTGTTAGCTTTATACAAAAAAGAAAACGGAAAGTATCTAAACATAATTCACAGTTCTATTAATACTTGAGCTTTAAGCTATACTTTAGCCTATATCGAATCTCATAAATGGATCAAATCGTGCCGATAGAATTTGTTGCAACCTCACAGCTCCCAACCGCTTTTGGGGACTTTAAAGTCAGTGTATTTCAAGATCCTCAGACTGGTGAAGAACATGTTGCTTTATCCAAAGGACTAGAAAACACACCAACAGAACCTGTACTCGTTCGTTTACATTCCGAATGTTTAACTGGCGATGCCTTTGCCTCACTCAAATGCGATTGTGGTCCACAGCTACAAAACACGATGAAAATGATTAATTCCGCAGGTCAAGGCGTGATTCTCTACTTACGCCAAGAGGGACGCGGCATTGGTTTAACCAATAAAATTCGTGCTTATGCATTACAAGATCAAGGGCATGACACGGTAGACGCCAATTTACTTCTAAACCTTCCAGCAGATGCACGTCGTTATGACATGTGTAGTATTATGTTAGAACATTTAAAAGTTAAACAAGTCAAACTCATTACCAACAACCCTCTTAAAATTAAGGCATTACAAGAACTTGGAATTGATGTTGTAGAGCGTGTAGCCTTAACAGTAGGTTTAAACCCGAAAAATGCCGAATATCTCAAAACAAAACACGAACGTATGTCACATATGTACAGTGAAGATGATTTTTAAAGACATGTATTAAAACTCAACAATACATAAATAGAAGCTGCGATTAAGACATAACATGGATGTTATCAGCAGTTTGGGAATGCCTATGTCTACTCAAAAGCCCTCAACTAAACTTTGTCTTGGGCTAAGCTGTTTTTTTGGCAAAGCTCAAGACTCTACGCTATTTATATTTATCTACATACTTCTGTCACTACACAAAATTTATTTCAAAACATTAAATGGTCATGGAAAAAATTTGCGTTTCAGGTCGTTTGCGCTTTAAGTGTAGATCAAAGGCCATACAAATATTACGAACAAAGGCTTTACCTTGCTCTGTAACTAAGATTCGATCTTGCTCAATATTTAACAAACCATCTGATTGCATTTCTGTTAACTGTTGCTGGACTTGGTTACGTTCTGGAAAATCCATTGCTGGGTCAGCCCATGACGTCTGAAAACTACACATAAGATTTAAAATATGTTGGCGGATTTTTAAATCCTCTACACTTAATACGTGTCCTTTCACTACGGGAATCTCATCTCGCTGTAGACAAGCATAATAAGCATCTAAATCCTTTTCATTCTGCGCAAAGCTATACCAGCTATCACTAATCGAGGATACGCCTAGTCCAATCATAACTTGTGTTTTAGACGAGGTATAACCCATAAAGTTACGATGTAATTTGCCAGCTTGGAAAGATTGGTACATACCATCTTCAGCAAGTGCAAAATGATCCATACCAATTTCATGATAACCATGCGCCAATAGTTGCTTTTTACCTTCCTCATACAAGGTACGTTTTACATCATCCTTGGGAACATCATGATCTTTAAATCCACGCTGCCCATTCCCCTTAATCCATGGCACATGTGCATAACTATAAAATGCTAATCGATCAGGCATTAAACTTTTCGTCAAATCTATGGTATTCAATACATCTGCTAATTGTTGAAAAGGCAAACCAAAAACTAAATCATGTGAAATTGAGCTATAACCGATTTCACGTGCCCACTTTGTAACATTTTCAACATGCTCAAAGGGTTGTATTCGATGAATCGCTTTTTGCACGGTATCGTTATAGTCTTGCACACCATAACTCACACGGCGAAATCCAAGATCATACAAAGCCTGCAAATGTTCTCGTGTAGTGCTATTCGGATGACCCTCAAAACTAAACTCATGTGTATTGGCAACCTGAGCTTTGGCTAGAATCCCTCGAATGAGCTGCTGTAAATGTTCAACAGAAAAAAATGTTGGTGTACCACCACCCAAATGAATTTCCTTAATAATGGGTTTATCTTTTAATAACTGACAATATAAATCCCACTCTTTTAACACCGCTTCAATATAAGGCAATTCCATTTCATGCCTTTTGGTCACCTTCTTATGACATCCACAAAAAGTACAAAGACTCTCACAAAACGGCAAATGAATATAAATACTAATGCCTTCACTTTGATTAGACTCATCAAACGAACGCTTTAACGTTTGTTGCCATTGTTGCAGTGAAAATGATTCTTGATTCCAGTATGGAACTGTTGGGTAACTTGTATAACGTGGACCTGTTACATTATATTTTTGAATTAAAGAACAACTCATATTCACTGCCCAACATATGATTAACATTAATAAAGATGAAAAAAGCTCTGTTCATTCACCATGACTACATTGTGCTAAGCTTAAATCTAGATTTCAACCCAGTGAAATGCTCGGGATTTTAAATTATTTTCAAAGACTTTGTTCGCACACAAGTTTTCCTTTTCAATGATTTTATGCTTTGATGTAGCCAATATTACCCCCTTGTCTCTGAGGACTCACATGCCCAACCCGACTTCAATGGACATCCAACGTGTCCGTGAATTTCTCCTTGACTTACAATCCCGTATTTGTGCAGCACTGGAACTACAAGAACAAAAAAATGGCGGTGGCGCACAATTTGACTTTGATCACTGGAAGCGCCCAGAAGGCGGTGGCGGTCTGTCACGTGTTTTACAAAATGGTGATGTAATTGAAAAAGGTGGAGTCATGTTTTCACACATTGACATCACCCGATTACCAGCCTCAGCAACTGAACGTCACCCAGACATTGCAGGTGCAAAAGCTCAAGCTCTAGGGGTGTCCTTAGTTATTCATCCCAAAAATCCAAATGTACCAACATCGCATGCTAACGTACGCTTATTTGTTGCTGAGCCTGAAGGTAAGCAACCAATTTGGTGGTTCGGTGGAGGCTTCGATTTAACCCCTTTTTATCCTAATGATGAAGATGTCTTAGCATGGCATCAAAAAGCATATGATCTCTGTGCTCCATTTGGTGATCAAGTTTATGCCAAGCATAAACAGTGGTGTGATGATTACTTCTATTTAAAGCATCGCGATGAACAACGTGGTGTTGGCGGTTTATTCTTTGATGACCTAAATTGTTGGGATTTTGAGAAATGTTTTGATTATATTCAGGCTGTGGCTAATGGTTATCTTGAAGCGATTATTCCTATCTTTGAAAAAAACCAAAATAAACCGTATACCGAAGCACAACGTGATTTCCAACTCTACCGTCGTGGCCGCTACGTCGAATATAATCTCGTTTATGACCGTGGTACTTTGTTTGGTCTACAAACAGGTGGACGCATTGAATCAATTTTAGTGAGCCTACCCAATCTAGCAGCATGGACTTATCGCCCGATCTGGGATGAACAATCAGCTGAAAAACGTCTCGTTGACTATTATCTCAAACCGAGGGACTGGTTAAACGAACTAAAAAATGCATCGCCATAAGTTGATTTTTGGCCAACACGCTCTGATAAGGTGGTTTCGCATTTATTCAATGCCTCACCTTATCTTTATTTATCTCAGACCCTAATGGACCCCCATTATGCCTAAACAATTTGCAGTCATTGGCAACCCAATCGAACAGTCTCGCTCACCTGAACTTCATCAAGCCTTTGCCCAAGATCTTGGCATCAATTTACAATATAATAAACGTTTAGCAGCGCTTGATGGTTTTGAGCAGAGTATAGAAGACTTCTTTAAACAAGGTGGACAAGGTTTAAACGTCACAGTTCCATTTAAAGAACAAGCTTTTGCTCTATGTGGCCATTTAACTGAACGTGCCAAAATTGCTAAAGCAGTCAACACGCTTTGGATGGAGAATGGCGTACTTCATGGCGACAATACAGATGGTCAGGGTTTAGTTAATGCAATTGCAGCATTAGGCTGGTCATTAGAAAATAGCCGTATTCTCATTTTAGGTGCTGGCGGCGCAACTCGAGGGGTCATTTTCCCACTTGCCCAAGCAGGTGCACAATATATTCAAATTGCCAATCGTACGCTCTCACGCGCACAACAACTGGTTGAAGATTTAAAAACTGCTATAGGTAAAACTCAACTTCATGCCACAGCGCTCGATCAACTTCATGGTGAATTCGATCTCGTGATTAACGCAACATCTGCAAGTCTAACAGGTGAAGCACTTCAACTCCCAGAAACACTCAAATTTGATCATGCCTATGAAATGGCCTATGGCAAAGCATCAAGCTTCTTGGATCAGGCCCACCAACGCGGTGTAAGCTCAAGTGATGGCTATGGCATGTTAGTTGGGCAAGCCATTGAAGCCTTTGAAATTTGGCATATGGTCCGTCCCGATCTAAAAAAATTCCTTTAATCAAAAAAGGAGCTTCAATTGAAGCTCCCTTTTATACCAAAATGAAAAAATGATTACTTTTTAAAGTAGCTTGCTACTTTCTCATACACTTCACTGTAAAGTGAATAATCAATAAACTCTTCATCATCTTCAGTAATATTTGCGATAGATTTTGCTGTTAACTGATCTTTTCGAGCATCTAAATAAGTTTGTGCCAAAATTTCAGAAACACGCTTTAACTGTGCTTTTTGCTTAGTATTAAGATCTTCACCTTCAATGAACTGCTGCATATAGTACTGTGCAAACACTGTTTTTGGCTGCTTATACTGTGCAACAAATTTATTCCAAGCTTGACGATCTTTACGTTTCTCCATTGCTTCTGTAGTCACGTCATAAGCTTCACTACCAATACGATCAGCAAATTGATCACGGCGTTCCAACTTATGTTTCACCTCAAGTTTCTCAAGTTCCGCTAACTCTTTACCTTGAGGATCATAAATATCTTGATCAGCATAGCTATAGGCATAAACACGTGCAATTTCACTCAATTCGCGCGGTGTGTAGTACTGAACGATCTGCGGCTTCTCATGACTTAACATCATTAAGAATACTGCCTCATATACCTTACTATAAGAACCCGTACTATCATAAATACGCGCAGCAAGCTCTTCGAGTTGTCGATCAAAAGATTTTACAGATTGTCCAGAAGCCGCTTCAGCGCTGCCTTTATTTCCTAATGCTCGTGTCAAAGACCCGATCATATATTCAAAAGGAGAATCTTTAGTCACTTCTTCAATGCTTTTCGCATTTTTAAATTGGCTACGTGAAATTTTCTTCGCCTGACCATAATTTAAAATATGGTTATCCGAATTGAGTTTAAATGTCCCCATGCCTTGTACATACATATCGACATCGTAATCAACTTTAACTGCACGGCCTTTTTCATCTAAACCAACATCAACTACAAAATCATTTGGTTTTTGAGTTGCTAGTAATGCCTTAATCTCGGTACTGTTATCGGCCCAAAGCTGTTTAAATTCAGCAGCAGTGATTAACTTTTCAGAGCCACTTGCTTCGAACTTTTTAACCAGGTCTTCATACTTATCACTCATGATCAGTTTGAATGGATGCTCAATATCTTCATCTGTACTTGGTAATAAATAAACATAATGCTCTTCTTGGCAATAAGTCACATCACCCATTGAGAAACGCTGTTTACCATCACGTAATGCTTCACACTGTTCTTCTGATAAGCCCTCTTCACGATCATCTTCAGCAGCACGTGCAGCAGCAACATCTGCAGCTGCCGCATCAGCGGCTGAATCTGTTGCAGCGGTGCTTGCTGCTGCAACGTCATCTTCTGCATAATCTGCTGGTACGTGCGCTTCTTCAGCCTCAAGTGCTTCACTCTCATCACTACGATCATGCAGCTTTTCGTTCACTAATCGATAAAGTTTAGTACTGGCTTTATACGCTTCAGCTTCTTCTGCACCCATACCATAGGTACTATATTTATCTTCATCGTATTTACTTGCTTCTTCTGTCATCTTTTCAAGTTTTTCATTAAAAACTTTTTCAAAATCAATCACAGAATGCTTCACGTAACCACGGTTTGCTGCTTCGAAAAAGTTCTGCTGTAACATAAACTCTTCGAGACTCGATTTGAGACGGATTTTTTCAACAACGCCTTGGCTTTTGTCTGCAGCGCTTAAACTTTGACGCTGTAACTTTTCTGGATTCGCCAACAAATAAGGAACAGCGGTATTTTCTTGTAGATAAGTGACTAAGTTTTTATAGTCAATTTTATCAACGATATCTTTATATTCAGAGAAATCAACATAAGCATAGTTATCTTGATTTTCCTGATTCACCATAAATGGCATTACACCGAAGTAATTAATATAAAATTTATGGTTCTTCAAATCCAGCGCCATTGGAACTTTGGTTTGTACCAACAACGTTTGTTTTTCATATTTTGCAGAAAAATCAAAAGTTGCTAGACGCTCACGAAAATCAATAGAGCCTTCATAGCCAAATTGAGTATGTTTTAAAAAGCTGCTGAGAAACTGTTGTGCACGATCTGAGCGTCCAGAACTATCACGACCCGCAATTGCCTCATACAAGTCAGCCTTTTCCTGCTTGCTTAACTTAATATTTTGGGCTGCGATATACTGATCCAATTGACTTTTCAACTTCGCATCGATAACTTGCTTTTCAGCATTGCCCGCTTTTTTCTCAGCAGCAAAATTGACATTGAAACGACCATTAAAATCATAATTTGGGTAGTTATACATGGCATTTAAACCCTGTACCGCACGATCATCCAACTTTACAGCGTTATTCGAATGACTGTTGATCGGATAAGTCGAGCAAGCTGCCATACTTAATCCTAGTAAACATATAGTTAATTGTTTTAAACGCATTAGTTGCTTCACCCCAATTTTAAATTGTAAATAGCTGGTAAATTTAAAAAATACTATCAAAAAATAAACTGGATTGCTCAGCTAATTTCTTCTCATTCGCCTTTCTGACATTTTATTTGCCTTCTATTATCAATGCTTTTTGTATCTAAAAATGAATAATCGAATCATAGATTCAAAGTCCATAACAATTTTTATAGGATTACCGCATGCCTACATATAAAGCGCCCTTACGTGATATTCGTTTTTTAATGAATGAAATGTTCGACTATCCAGCGCATTACAAAACCCTGAAAAATGGTGAAAATGCTGATCCAGATACAGTAGAAATGATTTTGGAAGGGGCTGCCGATTTTTGTGAAAATGTGCTTTCACCGATTTATCACAGTGGCGATGAAGAAGGCTGTCATTTTAATAATGGTGAAGTAACCACACCAAAAGGCTACAAAGAAGCATATGACCAATTTGTACAAAGTGGTTGGCAAGGGCTCTCCTACCCTGAAGAATTTGGTGGTCAAAACCTACCAATGTCTTTGAATTTAATCAAATCTGAAATGATGGGAACAGCAAACTGGTCTTTTACCATGTACCCTGGCCTCAGCATGGGCTGTATGAACACCATCATGCAATTTGGTAGTGATGAACAAAAAAATACCTATATGCCGCACCTCGTTGAAGGCACTTGGTCAGGTACGATGTGCTTAACTGAACCACAATGCGGTACTGACCTAGGGCAGGTAAAAACCAAAGCTACAACGAATGCAGATGGCAGTTATCAAATTACAGGAACCAAAATTTTTATCTCAGCGGGCGAACATGACCTGACCGATAATATTATCCATATTGTACTTGCGCGATTACCAGATGCTCCTCAAGGTACTCGTGGTATTTCGCTCTTTATTGTCCCGAAAGTCCTGATTAATGCAGACGGTAGCTTAGGCGAACGCAACCGTGTTAGCTGTGGTTCTATTGAACACAAAATGGGGATCTGCGCTTCTGCAACTGCGGTATTGAATTTTGACCAAGCCACAGGTTATCTCATTGGTGAACCAAACAAAGGCTTACATGCAATGTTCACCTTTATGAATACAGCACGTATTGGTACAGCAGTACAAGGACTTGCACATGCAGAACTTTCTTTCCAAGGTTCTCTACCTTATGCCAAAGATCGCCTTTCTATGCGTGCGCTTTCAGGTAAGAAAGAACCTGAAAAAGTAGCTGATCCTATTATTTATCATGCCGATGTACGTCGTATGCTGCTCACTCAAAAAGCAATCGCTGAGGGTGGTCGTGCCATGATTTATTATGCAGCTCAAATTGCAGATAAAATGACAGATGCTTTAGCTCAAGGTGATCAAGCCAAATTTGATGAATATGATGACAAGCTAGGCTTCTATACCCCTATTCTTAAAGGCTTCTTGACTGAACTTGGTTTAGAAGCTGCAAACTTAGGGATGCAAGTTTATGGTGGTCATGGCTATATTAAAGAACAAGGGATGGAACAAATTGCGCGTGATGCACGTATTGCAACCTTGTACGAAGGAACAACTGGTGTACAAGCTTTAGATCTGATTGGTCGTAAAGTTTTATTGTCTTCTAAAGGTAAAGTTGTTCGTGAATATACCGCTGAAATCTTAAAGTTCTGTGGTCGCCATGCACGTAATAAATATATGCGCCGTTTTGCTTGGGATCTAACGAAGATTTGTGCACAATGGAATGCTCTCACTGTACGTATTTTACTTGCTGCACGTAAAGACCGTGATATCGTATCAAGTGCTTCTGTAGACTATTTGATGTTCTCTGGCTATGCCATGATGGCGTACTTCTGGGCTCAACAAGCAGCTACTGCATCAGAAATGTTGGAAACAGGTAAAGGTAAAGAAACAACTGAATTCTATAAAGCGAAAATCAAAGTCGCAGATTTCTATTTTGAACGTTTATTACCTCGTGCCCAAGGGCATGCTGAATCTATGGTAAATCCATCAAGTACACTCACCTCTTTACCTGCTGATCATTTTAGCTTTGATTACTAATTTGTTAGGTTAATATGAGAGATTAAACAAGAGCGCTACGGCGCTCTTGTTTTTTGGGGTAATAGTCACACGCTACGCAAATATACCCAACACCACACTATAAAAATGCTTCTAAAACAGAATTTAAAAATAAATGCCCGTGTTCACTGCATGCCAAACGTTCCTGATTTTCAAGCAGCAACCCTTGATGACGTAATTTTTCTAAGACAGGTGCCAGATGTTGTAATGAAAGCCCGGTCCGCTCCTCGTAAGTTTCTGCGGCAACACCCTGATTGAGGCGAAGTGCATTCATCATAAATTCAAAAGGCATATCTTCTGCTGCAATCATCTTAAACTGCTGATTTTCAGCAGGCAACTTCGCCAAATAATCTTTGGGTAATCGTGTCTTTTGGTAGCGATAAACTCCATCAGCTAAAGTTACTTTGCCATGAGCACCCGCACCAATCGCCAAATAATCACCAAATTGCCAATAGTTTAAATTATGTGCCGATGCTCGCTCTTTGCGCCAAGCAGAAACCTCATAATTGACAAAACCCTGCGCGCGTAAATATGCTTCGCCTTGTAATTGAATCTGTTCAAGCACATCATCATGAGGTAATAACGGTTGAGTGCGGAAAAATACAGTATTAGGCTCAATAGTAAGTTGATACCAAGAAATATGTGTTGCACCTTGCTCTACAGCGTACTTTAGATCTAATAAAGCTTGCTCTAGGGTCTGCTCAGGTAAACCATGCATGAGATCTACATTCACACGCTCAAAACCAGCTTCACGTGCTAAACGAATCGCATTTAGTGCATCATGCTCACTATGAATCCGACCTAATTTTTCTAAATGCGTGGTGTTAAAGCTCTGTACACCAACAGATAAACGATTAATCCCTGCTGCTAAATAAGCAGCAAAAGGTTCATGCTCTAATGTACCTGGATTGGCTTCTAAGGTAATTTCACAATTCGATTCAAAAACAACCCATTGTTGTAATTGATTAAATAACCACTGATATCCCTCAGCAGAAATTAATGATGGTGTCCCACCACCAATGAAAATACTATGAATCTGACGATCTTGGATAAAATCAAGTTGAGTTTTAAAATCCTCAACCAAGGCATGTAAATATTCGCGTTCTAATGATAAAGCCAATGCACCATCAGGTACGGCATGTGAATTAAAATCACAGTATGGACATTTACGTACACACCATGGCATATGAATATATAAAGATAATGGAATAGTGCTGGGATTCAAAGCAGACAACGCTAATGCTCTAGGCAAATAAACCTCATTTTAACATGCTTCGATCAGGACTTCGTCACTGTCATCAAATTGTTTTAAACTGAAGAAAAAATAACGACATAATGGACGATCAAAACATGAAAATCACACAACAGCTCTTCTTACTCTTTCCGCTCACTATGGGCATTGGTCTAGCAATGGCAGTACAAACCTCTCTCAACACCCAATTACGCCATGCGGTAGGATCAACATTACTGGCTGCTTTAATTTCATTTATTGTGGGGAGCTGTGTATTAGCCATTTTAGTTTTACTACAAGCAAGCACCAAACCCAGCATATCTGTATTACAACAAGTCCCATGGTATCTTTACTTAGGAGGATGTTTAGGGGTATATGCAATTAGTATAAGCATTTATACTGCACCAAAATTGGGTTTACTCACCTTTACGGGTCTTGTAATCTTTGGTCAAATCATCAGCTCTTTACTCATCGACCATTTCGCTTGGTTTGGGTTAGACAAAACACCTATCTCTTTTACTCGCCTTCTTGGTGCCAGCGCCATTTTCATTGGCGTTTTACTCACACTACAACGTTGATTTATTATCGTTAACACTTCAGTAATAGGTATTTTTTGTGTCAAAAGTCACGCAAGGTCTTTATCAATTTAAACAACTTTCATGGCTGATGCTGCCAATACTCGTCACCCAATTTGCCCAAGCAGGATTTGGTCTCATTGACACCATCATGGCTGGACATATGTCAGCCGATGATCTTGCTGCAATTGGTGTTGCAGTTGGAATTTGGATTCCAATTATGTTGTTATCAAGTGGTATTCTTATTGCGACCACACCTCTCGTTGCACAAGCACGTGGTGCCAATAAACCCCAAGATATTAGCCGTATTGCTCGACAGTCGTTATGGCTGGCACTCATCATTGGCACTTTGGCAGGCCTACTACTACAAATCATGCCGTTATTCCTTGATATGTTACGAGTTCCTACATCATTACAGCCCAAAGCCAGTTTGTTTCTGCATGCAATTGGTATTGGTATGCCTGCTGTTACCATGTATGCAGCATTACGTGGTTACTCTGAAGCTTTAGGCTACCCACGACCTGTTACAGCAATCAGTTTAATTGCTCTCGTGGTCCTCATTCCTTTAAATTATATTTTTATGAATGGGATTGGGCCAATCCCCCACTTAGGTAGTGCGGGCTGTGGATTTGCAACCTCTATATTGCAATGGTTAATGTTCATAGCATTAGCTGCTTTTATTTTTAAAGCCAAACGCTACCAAAGCACTCCCGTGTTTGATCGTATGGAACCTATTGATGCAACATGGATTAAACGCATTTTAAAGCTTGGCCTGCCCATTGGTCTTGCTATCTTTTTTGAGGTCAGTATTTTTAGTACCGCTGCCATTGTGCTTAGCCCGCTTGGTGCAGTAACCATTGCTGCTCATCAAATTGCCATGTCCGTTACTTCAGTTTTATTTATGATTCCAATGTCCTTGGCCATTGCCCTTACCATCCATATTGGCTTGTATTATGGCGAGAAAAACTGGATAGCTATTCGTAAAGTGCAACAAGTTGGCCTAATCATGAGTACACTGTTTGCACTCATTACCATGTCTTTGATTTGGTTCTTCCGCCCTGAAATTATTGCACTTTATAATGATGACCCATGGGTGCGTGATGTCACCATGTACTTGTTGCTCTTTGCAATGGCCTATCAGCTCATGGATGGTTGGCAAGTCAGTGCTGCTGGCTGTTTACGTGGTCTGCAAGATACTCAAGGCCCAATGTGGATTACAATGCTGGCATACTGGGTCATCGCGTTCCCTGTCGGGATTTATCTAACACGTTATACAGATATTGGCGCCGCAGGTGTTTGGATTGGTCTGATTGTTGGTCTGAGTATCGCCTGTATCTTATTATTAGTACGACTACATGTGATGAATAAGCGCTGTGCTTCATTACCACAAGAACCACTACAATCAAGCTAAAAGCGCTTTGCTTCACAAGCCACAGTAAAGTGAAAGGCAGTTAAGTTTTTCACTTTACTGATTTTCCGATAAAATATTACAACTCATTAACAATTAGAACTAGGCAGGTGAGTATTTGTCACCTATGATCAATCGAGACTTGATGTAAGTTTGGGGATTTAAAACGAATGGCAAAAAATAATGCAAGCGCAGGTCGTCGCTTTATGAAACTGGCCAGTATGACAGCCAGTATTGCAACCAAGACTGTTAGTAATTCCATTCGTAATTTAACTGCTGATGAAGAGAAAAAAAATCAAGCACGCAGCGAGCTGTTCCAAACTATTGGTTTACAAATTGCCGAAACCTTAGGTGAGATGAAAGGTGCAGTCATGAAAGTTGGACAGATTGCATCACAGTACAAAGATATTTTCCCACCCGAAGTAGCCAAAGCAATTGCCAAATTACAACGCCAAGCGCCAGCAATGCCCTTTGAACAAATTAAACAACAAGTCGAAAAAGAATTTGGCAAACCGTTAGCAGACGTATTTACCAGCTTTGAACAACAACCTTTTGCAGCAGCTTCTATTGGTCAAGTACATCGCGCCACCCTTCCTAACGGTGACAATGTTGTTGTAAAAGTACAGTATCCTGGTGTAGATGAAGCTTGTGAAAGTGACCTTAAGCAAGTCCGTTTGGCTTTACGTCTTATGGGTGTACTTAAAGTTGATAAAAAACTACAAGATCGCCTATTTGAAGAAATTCAAGAAAGTCTGCATGAAGAACTAAACTATGAAATAGAAGCTCAAAACCTTAGAGTCTTCAAAACCTTTCACGAAGCTTTAGACAGTAAAATTATCATTCCACATGTATATGAAGAATACTCCAGCCGCCGTGTACTAACCTTAAGCCTAGAATTAGGTGAAAGTATAGAAACAGCAAGTACTTGGGATCTTGATATACGTAATCAACTTGGACAACGTTTAATTCAAGCGCTAGGCCAACAAATTTTCTACTTAAAGCGTTTCCACTGCGACCCTCATCCAGGCAACTTTGCCTTTCGTCAGGATGGTAGTGTAATTATTTATGACTTTGGCGGTGTTAAGACACTTTCAACTGACTTATTACAGCATTTTACTACGCTAATTCAAGCAGGGCGCCGTGGAGACATTGACACGATAGAAAACCATCTTATCGCGTTAAATGCTTTAGCTGAAAAAGGACAATTCCCAGCAGAGCTCTATCTTGCTTGGATCGAAATTTTCTTGCGCCCACTCGTCACCTATTATGACTTTGCAGAAAACTCCTCACACCATGACGGTATGCGCTTGGTGAAACAATCATTAAAATATTGGGATGTCTTTAAACCTTCACCAGACACACTCATGGTGAACCGTACCATCTCTGGCCATTACTGGAATTTGATTCATCTAAAAGTCCATGATGATCTCAGTGAGCTCTTTGAATCATTAGTACCTAAAGACTCTAACCATTAAGTTACGTTAACTTTAGTTCAGTACAGTTGTATTTAGATCATTGTTAACTAAATGGTCTAGTATGATGATGCAAGGCGATCGATAAAGTTTTACGTAATCTATGTGGTGATTGGACAGTGTGCCCATACCATATCGAAGCATACGAGTACTTTTCAACCAAAGCTTAGATATTCTTTTTTTAATTTACATCAGCGTTGATCTAACTGTCGTGGTGATGTTAGCGATGAGGTAAGGGGAAGTGAAAAAAATTACTGTTGTCGGTGCATTATTTTTAGCTGCTGTACTGAGTTTTGCTCCATGTAAGGTTTGGGCACAAAGTTTAAATTTTAATGAACTTCAAGACCGAGCTTTGCAAGGTAATGCAGTGGCACAAACTCAACTAGGAATGTTGTATGACGAGGGCCGTGGTGTGCCACAAGACTATGCGAAGGCCTTGGCGTGGTACCACAAAGCAGCTGCTCAGGGGCATGCGGCTGCACAAACTAATATTGGGACGAAGTATGCTCAAGGTCATGGTGTAACTCAAGATTATGCACAAGCATTGGTATGGTATAACAAAGCTATAGTGCAAGGATATGCCCCAGCACAATTTAACATTGGCAGTATATATGCCTATGGCCATGGTGTAGCACAAGATTATGCACAAGCATTAAATTGGTATCGTAAAGCTGCAGCTCAGGGCAATGCTGCCGCCCAATATAACCTTGGTGTAATGTATAGCGATGGCCGTGGTGTGGTACAAGATAATGTACAAGCATTGGCATGGTATCAACGAGCGGCAGATCAAGGTGACAGTTCTGCGCAAAATAATCTTGGGATGATGTATGTACAAGGCCAAGGTGTTGCTGTAAATCATGCTTTATCACAACAATGGTTTTTAAAAGCTGCAAATAGTGGCAATGCAAATGCGCAGTTTAATCTCGCTATGGGCTATCTTACAGAAGACCATGATGCAGCAAAAAATAAAAAACGAGCGTTGTATTGGCTCAACAAAGCAGCAAAACAAGGTCATACTGAAGCAAAAGTTACTTTGGATAAATTACAATAAGAATTAATCAGTTCAAGAAAAAATTCTATTTTTGAGTACTTTTATTTTTAAGGGGAGCACCATATTAAGTACGTACTGAGAATAATAGCTGCAATAAAGCATAACCAATGGCCAAGGCAATAACACCAATAAAGAGACTACTCAACGCATAAGTTAAAGCAAGCGGCCATTGGCCTTGTTTTAGCAAGAGAAAAGTTTCTAAACCAAAACTAGAAAAAGTTGTAAACCCACCGAGTACACCCACCATTAACAATAGGCGAGCCTCTTGTTGTAAGGTGGGAAAACTTTGACTTAAGGCAAAAAATATTCCTGCACACAGACAACCAATAATATTGATCCACCATGTTGCCCATGGAAAAATATGGCTTGGCTGGCTGATATAGAGCCCTAATCCATAGCGACTCATTGCCCCAAGCGCACCACCACACGCAACCAGTAACCAATTCATAAATCTTTCCTCTCCAAATACTCGTCTAGTTAAATCTAAATCTTAAATAGTTGGCCTTATGCGGATAACATTAAAGTTATCCACAATATCCATCAACCTAATCAAAGTTAGCTCTAAGATAGGCTAGCAATTCATACAATCGTGGCAAAATACTTCGCCCACTTGGGCTTTTTGGTTATGATGCCTAAATTAACCACAAGGAATAAATCTATGTCTTTGCAACTACTTGAACAACTGCAACAAGGCCAAGCTCAATTTAGTGATGTACTCGCTTTCATTGATGCACATTACCAGCATCGCCCAACAGCATTTAAAAATGGTGCTCAACACAATGCAGCAACAGAAAATCAAGGTAGTGCTAAAGTATTTAGCTTTGCTCAACTTGAAAATTTAGACCCTGCACAAACTTTAAGTCTGTTTGCTGAACATTATCAAGCAGTTTTGGCAACTCCTGAAGGTACTGACCACCAAAATATCCGTCAGTTTATGCTCAATGGATGGAGTGGTATTGAGTTTGAAGGTGCTGCCTTAACAGCAAAATAAGCAGCATTCAGCCCTTCGATGTATAAGCAAGGGCTGATCAAATATTGAATAAATTAAATAATTCCTAAGCTCGTCAATGACTTTAACAAGATGTCATTACGTATTGCACCTGACATTTTAGGTTTCATTTCCATATTCAATGAAAATGGAACGATATCACCATGAGTACGCTCCACCCAACCTGTCAGCCATCCGACTTGTGGATCTACATCCATGCCCCAACCACTCTTAGCATAAATTTTATTACCATTGATTTCTTGTACTAACAACATATCTTTAACACTTTGTTGTACTTGAGTTTTGAAAGGCAATTGTTGACGTGCCAATTGATCTACAAACTTAAGCTCTTGAACTGGTGTAATTTTTAATGGACCAACCAACCAAAAGTTGTCCACTTGATCCCCCACTTGCGCATTACCAAAATTGATCCGTTTAAGCTCTTGTGCCATGAGATCTATACCAATACGCTTAGCCAATGATTGATAAACAGGAACAGCTGAAAGCTTCATGGCCTCTACCATATTCATATCTTTTTCCCAACTTTCAAAGGAGCGCTTTTTTCCATCCCATTTAAATACTTCATCCACACTTACTTTATTGTGCTCTAACCCAATTAAGGCATTGACGATTTTAAAAGTTGATGCAGGTACATACTCGCTATTGGCTCGACTTAGATCATTACCATAACTGTGTATTCCATCTTTTTTTAGGACCACAATAACGCCATGAGTTTGTATTTGATCAAAATAGGACTTAATTTCCTGTTGTTGAGCAGACACAGTGCTCACAGGTTTAAATGATGGTTGCAAAGAGGTACAAGCCGTTAAACTTAAAAGTGTTGATAATACTAAGCAAGAGAACACTGTTTTTTTCATCACAAACCTTTTAGACAGACAAAATCAAATCAACTAGACTGAATAGCATAATATTTTTATAGAAAAATAAATTTTAAAATCACAGATAAACAACTAAAAAATGATGAGCATATCGTTCAATTGAAGTACTTTAAAATAAATAAACGATGCTATTTATGACTGTTCTATTTACTTAAAATCAGTTCATAAAATATATTCTTGCAAGCATGAAAAGGATTTAAAATTTATATCAATCACATGAGTTATCAATGCAATAGAAATACCAAAACCTCGGATTAAACGAAAATGATCTACACTTGGAATGAGTTCGAACAGCGACTTATTATTTATCGAGATACCGTTATAGACCTGTCTCGAATGCTATCTGTTTATGAAAATCATATTAAATCACTTATCATTAAAATTAAACAACTTACCTTCGAACAAGCTGTTCCTATATTTGATGAGCTCTATGAAATACAGGGTTACTTAGCCTCTGCTCAACACGGCTATGACCTACAGTTAAATCATGAACTCTCTCTGTTTGTTTATCATTTTGATCGAGCGTATGACGAATATATAAGACAATATTGGTATCAACAGTTTCTACAGAACAACATCACTTGGCCACTACCAGAAGACAAGTAAGCACTCGTTACTCTTATGCAGTACATAACAAAGACTTGCCAATATATTCCTTAACTAAAGCAACATGATGCCTGAACATCATGTCGTTAGGCGCTTGTATTTATCTGAATTTCGATCCTGATTTACACTTAAGGACGAGTGTCGTACTGAGGTAAATCGTCACAAATATTTTCCCATTCTGCCTTAGATCCAACAAAAATATGCTGTGTTGGTCGCTGTGTCAGCGGTGTATCTAAGGTCCCTATACGTAAACGATATAGATCTGGAGTATCTGCCTTAATACTTATAATGGGTGCTGCACATTCACTGCAAAAACAACGCGTAGTTGTCGGAGTGGATGGGTACTTTTTCAGTAGATGTTCGCCTTGAGTAATCCGAAAATCACTAACCTTAATTGGTGCATTACTTGCATAAGCAGTGCCATTGGCTTTACGACAACGCTGACAATGACACAGTAAAATTGGACCAATTTCGCCATGAATTTCATAGCGAATACCACCACATAAACAACTTCCTGTATAAATTTGATCTGCTGACATGCGGATTCTCTAGTGATATAAAAAACCAAACTAGCATATCCCTCTCTGCTCACACAACATGTTAACGCTATTCTAGACGCTTAATTCAATACCATCTTATGTACAGCCTGTGCAGCTGCGCGCCCTGTAGCAAAACAAGCTGTTAACAGATAACCTCCTGTTGGTGCATCCCAATCTAACATTTCACCACAACAAAATACGGCTGGATGTTGTTTCAATTGTAGATCATCCGTCAATGCACTTTGCTTAACCCCTCCAGCACAGCTAATAGCTTCATCAATCGCTCTAAAACCATCTAAATGAACTGTTAATTGTTTGATGTGTCGTGCCAATACGCTCGGATTATTCCAATCCTTTTTAGCAACCAACTCTCGGATTAAGCCTGCTTTAGTCTGATCTATACCAATTTTACGCCAGAGGTTTGCCGTAGATTGCTTTTTGCTAGATTGCAACTTCTGCACTAACTCCACTTCAGTCAGTTCAGGCAGCAGATCAAGCTTTAATGTCATCTGTCCAGTTGCTAAAAGCTGTTGTCGTAGGGCTCTATTTTGCTTGTAAATTAAACCGCTTTCTAAACCATAATGACTCAGCACAATATCGCCGATACTTTTTTCTGCACCATCCACCCAAGCAGCAACACGTTTTAAAGGCTGTCCAAATAAAGGCTGCATATAGCTCGACCAAATATGGCACACTCCAGCATTACTGGCTTGAAAAGCATTTAACTCATCTGCTTTTAGCCATTGTTGCCAAGTACCATCACTACCAAGTTGTGGCCAAGAGACTGCACCACAAGCAAGAATAATGGCATCAAAAACCTTTTGTTGTTGTTTTTGTTGTTTAATATCTAAAATCGTGAGTATTTGCCCAGTCAAATGTTCTACACGATGACGATAATGAAACTGTACCTGATGCTCAGCAAGACGTCTTAACCAGGCACGAAGTAATGGGGCTGCTTTCATCTCTAAAGGAAAAATTCGCCCTGAACTTCCAACATAACTCTCAATACCTAAGCCTTGCATCCATTGTCTAATCCACTTTGCATCACAACTGTGAATCCATGGTGCCAACCATTCAGCCTGATCATAACGCCCAATAAACTGTGTTAGCTCTTCTGCATGGGAAATATTTAACCCCGTCTTCCCTGCCATCAAAAACTTACGTGCAGCTGAAGGCTTATGTTCATAAACATGAATTTCATAATCATACTGACTCAATACTTCTGCAGCCATCAAACCTGCAGGGCCAGCACCTACTATTGCAATGCATTTCTTAGTCATAGAGTCTAAACAATCTCACCCAAATCAGTTTGCGTATCATGGCCAATCACTTTGCCCTGTAAAGGCATAAAGTCATCAAACCGAGTACGATATTGCTCTGGTTTAGTTATGATAAGTTGCTGACACAATTCATTACGTGCTAAATATTTAACTTCAAAATGTGTTCGTGCCGAATCAGCTGCTATTTTTTCTAAACAATAAGGTAACTGCCATACATGATCTAACTGCTGCTGGGCTTCGCTAATATACTCAGGAATATTACTTGCTAAGGTAATACTTGCTCCAGGCGCCATACGTGACAATAAAAATTCAAAGAACGGCATGTTTAACCAACGCTGTGCCGAGTTATGCGGTTCAGGATTAGGATATAAAATAAAAAGTTGTTGTACTTGTTTTGGATATAACGCATGAACCATCCAAGCAATTGCATCAGCATGCACAATACTCAAGCTTTCTCGTGGACTTAGCTCAAGTTGCTTTTTCATTGCCAAAAATTTTTCACGCGTACGTTCAATTGCAACCAAATGCTGTGTCGGATTGTTTTGGCTAAACAGTAAAGCATGTTTACCCTTACCTGCCCCAATTTCAATACACAGGGCTTGTTCGGGAATAGCTTGAAACTCACGCGGAGCATGAATACGCTGCGCTTGAAATTGACGAATCGGCATAATCAGATCAAACTTATAAAAATCACGCTAAGTCTAACAATTCTGTTTAGACTTTCCTATTGGTTCGTGACTTTGGAGTTATTATGCCGCGCACTTTCCCATGCCCTCGTTGTGGACAAAATTCAACTTGGGAAGATAATGATTTTCGACCTTTTTGTTCAGATCGTTGTAAATTAATAGATCTAGGTGCTTGGGCAAATGAAGACTATAAATTGCCTACAGAAGATGCACCGCAGGCTGAACAAGATATCTACTAGAGTATTTGCCTGCGATACAGTCTCAATGTTTTAACCAGCTTGACCTGCAACAAATGGATTACTGCGTTTCTCTTCACCAATGGTACTTATTGGGCCATGACCCGAAATAAAGCGTGTTTGTTCAGGTAGGCTAAAACATTCCCGTCGGATTGAGTCGAGCAATTGCTGATGATTGCCTTGTGGAAAGTCTGTACGCCCAATAGATCCCTTGAACAATACATCACCCGTCCAAAGCAAGTCATTGTTTTTATTATAGAACATAACATGGCCTGGAGTATGACCTGGTGCAAAGCGAACCTCAAACTCCTCATGACCAAGTTTTAATATTTCACCACCTTCAAGCCACTGTGAGACTTCCACATTCTCAGGAATAGGAAAACCATAACGTGCAGAGACCTCTTGAATCATGTCTAACCAAAATTGGTCTGCATGATGTGGGCCAATTACAGGCACTTGCCATGCTTTAGCCAAAGCACCAACGGCCCCAGCATGATCAAGATGACCATGTGTTAACCATAATGCTTTTACATTCAGCCCCAGGGCCTCAACCTCACGTAACAACTTTTCTGGTTCACCACCAGCATCTATCAGTACGGCATCTTTGCTCTCAGAATCCCATAAAATTGAACAGTTCTGAGCAAATGCAGTCACTGGTACGATTTTGACTTGTAACATAAAGGCCTCAAAAAATAGGATGTGTTCATTCGCTAAACACGATAACTCAACCTTATAGCATCGAGCTGGGTTTGAAGTAAATGTACAAGCAGTTCAATATGTGCAGTATCTTGATTTAACGCTGGAATATATTCATATTTTTTCCCACCTGCTGCTAAAAACAGTTCTGCATTTTGTAATGCCAATTCTTCTAAGGTTTCTAAGCAATCTGCTGAAAATGCTGGACTTAAAATCTGTACAGATTGTACTCCTTGTTCTGCCCATTGTTGTAATAGTTGGTCAGTATAAGGTTTTACCCACTCTTGTTTTCCAAAACGAGATTGAAAGCTAATCGCCCATTGTTCAGGTTCTAAATGAAGTGCCTTAGCCAGTTTTTCTGCGGTCACACGACAGCGATCCGCATAAGGGTCGCCCTTATCTGCATAAGGTTGTGGAATACCATGAAATGACATTAATAATTTTTCTGCACAGCCATTTTCTTGACGATAAACTCGGACACTCTGCGCTAACGCTTCAATATAATCAGGGTGTTGGTAATAATCACGAATAACACTGATTCCTGGCAAATTACGTTGAGTTTTCACCCAATTTGCCAAGGCATCATATAAAGGTGCTGTCGAAGTTGCAGAGAACTGAGGAAACAGGGGTAACAGCACAATATGGTCATAACACTGTATTGTAGCTTCTGCCAAGACCTGTTGAATGCCAGGATTACCATAAGTCATCGCAGGCACAATAGTAACGTCAAGATCAGTGTTTTTCGTAGTTAACTGTTGTTGTAAGGCAGCAACCTGAGCATTTAAAATTTTACGCATTGGTGAGTCATCTGACCAAATCTTGCTATAGGCTTCTGCAACGCGATGCGGTCGAAATGGTAAAATAAAGCAATGTAAAATTATTTTCCACAATACTCGGGGAATTTCGATTACACGCGAATCTGACAAAAACTCTTGTAAAAAATGACGTACTGCTGGCACTGTAGCAGCATCAGGTGTACCTAAATTAGCAACAATTAACAATACATTAGGTTTAGTCTCAGACATCACTCTTTATTCTGCTCAATACTATTGTTTACAGCATACTTGATCACTCTCACCTGCACAAACGCTGTAAACTTATCATTAAAATGTTTTCGTCAGCCACCCGACTATACACACGTCATTTCCCTCACCAACAATAAACCCTTATTGGTGATCTTCCAAAGTTTACGCTGCCGATCATCTCGTCCCACTGGCGTAATCCAATCATTACGATACATTTGTTGTTTAATACTACGTAAAGCTCTCGAATGCACTTGTACCTGAGCTACAGTATGGACTTGTGGTATTTCAGCTTGGGCATCCTGTAAGGCTTGTTGTTTGAGATAGTCATTAATCACGATTGAGAATAAAGTCTCTGCCTGAGCTTGCCGAAACACGCCAGATAAAATCTGTAATAGCGCTCCCCATGTTAATTGCCGAGTCATTGCTAACTCTTGAATATAATTCGTTTGATAAGCATGCATGTGGTATTCAAAACTAAATAACTCATCAACAGATACAACGGGTAAAGAGGAGAATGAATCGAATACCTCATCCTCTCGCTCCATTCGTGCTTGAGCTAATTTTACTTTTAAGTGATCAATTTCATCTTGAAATACCTGTAAACTTTGCGGACGAACCCACCCAATTGTAGGATGATGTTCAATTAGTTTAGGCATATGACGTCGTGCAAGTGACTCTAAATCTCGAAGTTCACGATACAACACAACATGATCAACTTCTTTCAATAACTGATGGCGGAAACTTCTAAATTTTTGTTGTAGTTCAATATCAGAATCTTGTAATTCAATGGCACGTTCAAAAGGCTGATCATGCATAAGCACAATAATGGGTTTTTGCTTCGTTACTGCATAAATATATTCAAGATGCATATAGCCAATACCTGATGCAGATAGCTCACCATACTGACTCCCCAATAACAATAAAACATAATCACAATCTTCGATTTGACGGCGTGAATAAGCTCGCCCAAGCGCTGATCTCGACTCTAAGCCCCAAATAAAAAACCCCATTCCCATTAAAGTTTGCATAACCACTTCACGTTCGGGCTGCATGTCTTTACCAGAGGTAATTAAAAATACTTGATAACGTCGGTCCAACATAGACCACTCCAATATTCACTTGCCTTCATTGAACCTGATTGGTCTAACGAAATATGCAAAATTAATTATGTCACTTTTCTTGGTTTAATATCAGATAGATCAAATCATTAATGATTGGGTTATTGGCTATTGTTTTCAGTAGTAACGTCCACATGTTCAATCGACCACCGAAGATCTGTAGGGATTAAATGCGTTAATACAGAGCGTAAATGTTCAACATTGTGACCTGTGACAACACATTGTATCTGTACTCGTGTGGGATCCGCAACTTGTGCTAATAAACCATGTTTAATCAAGACACGAGAGGTCTGACGTGCAACCGCAAGCCCTGAATCAATGAGGTTTAAACGCTGACCATAGAGTAGTTCGATACTTTGTTTTAAAAATGGATAATGAGTACAACCCAAAACTAAATAATCAATTCCTTGCTCCACAGCAGGATCGAGCAATTTACGTAATGTGTCGCGACATTGCGGACTGTTCGCTTGGTCATTTTCAACATAAGGAACAAGATCTAAACATGTAAATGTAAGTACTTCAACTTGCGCTGGTTCAGCAAAACCAGAGATGACATCTTTAATTAATTTACCGCGAAAAGTTGCAGGCGTTGCTAATACTGCAACTTTCTTTGTTTTACTTTGAAGTACAGCTGGCTTCAATGCTGGTACTAGACCAATAATTGGAAAATGCTCACCATAATGATCACGCAAATAATCAAGGCTAAAAGCTGAAGCACTATTACATGCCACCACTGCAATTTTACAACCTTGTCGATATAACCATTCTATTGCGTGTGCAGTCAGTTGCCGAATATCATCTGCATCACGAGGACCATAAGGTACATGTGCTGTATCGGCAAAATAGATAAACCTTTCTTGTGGTAAATGACGGGCAATATCATTTAACACGGATAAGCCCCCAACCCCAGAATCAAAAATACCAATTGGCGCATCAGCACGTGCTGAGGGCATTGGTTCATCGTCTATCCAAGTCGGGTCAAGTGCAATCATGATGTGGATCAATAAAGTGTAATAAATCTGCCATCAAGCTTAAACCTCAGCTGTGTAAATGCAAGTGCAAATCACCACTTCTTAGGGATAAAATGATCTGTCCTTGTGCATTTTCGCTCATCTCTCCCATATTGACCAAGTGATAGAAAGCCGAGCGTTGGATTAAAGCATCTAAACCAAATCTGACATGTACATAGGGGCGCAATTCTCCGCCGTATTCACGCATTTCAATTGGATGTTCAGCATTAACAATAACGACATCTCCATGTCGGGTTTTGAGTTGAATATATGTTTGTCCATCAAGTTCAATCTGATCAGCTTCTGTCACCAATAAAGGGACATCTTCCACCGTGATTTCAATCTGTTCTACTGGTGTCTTTAAATAATACTTTTCCTGTTCTTTCCAGAGTACTGAACTAAACAAATCTAAAAGTGCCTGCCGACGAATCAATTGACCTTCGTGCCACCATTCTCCATTTGATTTAATCAACAGATTCATTTTGCCGCAATGCTTTGGTTGCCACTCATGTAAAGGAGGTATTGACCGTTTATGACCTAACTGTTCAGTTTTAAGGTATTGTGCTACACGCATTAAGTTTTTATCATCAGTGTTTGGCATTTAGTTCGCCTCTTTTGGTGAATATTTATGTTTTACCATAAGTTATGCCTAGCTGACGTCAAAAAATAATGGCTCAGCCAATTGGCGGATGAATGGATTAAAACTATACTAGCCCAAACAAAAGCAATGGTACGATAACTCGTCCCTAACTAAAAGCATACTCATGGCAGCACCGTGATTATTGACACGGTTGCCACCCTTATCCATATGAGGAGTCCGACATGGAGCACATCGAACGCGAATCGATGGAGTTTGACGTCGTTATCGTCGGCGCAGGCCCTGCAGGTCTATCTGCTGCGATTAAAATTCGTCAACTAGCAATTGCAAACAATCTTGCAGATTTATCTGTATGCGTCGTAGAAAAAGGCTCCGAAGTTGGTGCTCATATTCTATCAGGTGCTTTGCTTGAGCCTCGCGCCCTGAATGAATTATTCCCAGATTGGAAAGAATTAGGTGCACCTGTTAATGTACCTGTGACAGAAGATAAGACATTCTTCCTACTTTCTGAATCTACATCGAAAGAAGCCCCTCATTGGATGGTTCCAAAAACGATGCATAATGATGGCAACTATGTCATTTCATTAGGCAACGTGGTTCGCTGGTTAGGTCAAAAAGCAGAGGAACTAGAAGTTTCTATTTTCCCAGGCTTTGCTGCTTCTGAAATTTTGTATCATGAAGATGGTACAGTAAAAGGCATTCAAACTGGTGATATGGGGATTGGTAAAGATGGTAAGCCAACGCATAACTTCACACCAGGTTATGAGTTACATGCAAAATATACATTATTTGCAGAAGGTTGCCGTGGCCACTTAGGTAAACGCCTCATTTCTAAATTCAACTTAGACAAAGATGCAGATCCTCAACATTATGGTATTGGCATCAAAGAGCTATGGGAAATTGATCCAGCTAAACACAAAGCTGGTTTAGCTATGCATGGTACTGGCTGGCCATTAACTGAAACTGGTTCTACTGGTGGTTGGTGGTTATACCATGCTGAAAATAACCAAGTTACCTTGGGTATGATCGTAGATTTATCTTATCAAAATCCGCATATGTATCCATTTATGGAAATGCAGCGCTGGAAGACTCATCCTCTAATCAAACAGTATCTAGAAGGTGGTAAACGTATTTCTTACGGTGCTCGTGCCGTAGTGAAAGGTGGTCTCAATGCTCTACCTAAGCTTACTTTCCCAGGCGGTTGTTTGATTGGTGATGATGCTGGCTTCTTAAACTTTGCCAAAATCAAAGGCTCACATACAGCAATGAAGTCAGGCATGCTTTGTGCTGAAGCAGTATTTGAAGCAATTCAAGCTGGTGTAGAAAAAGGTGGTGATCTTGCCTATGCTCGTGTCACTGAAGGTGAAGATTTCTTTGCGAAAGAACTCACTGCTTACACGACTAAATTTAACAACAGCTGGTTAAAAGAAGAGTTATATAACTCTCGTAACTTTGGTCCAGCAATGCATAAATTTGGTCTATGGATTGGTGGTGCATTTAACTTTATCGACCAAAATGTCTTTAGAGTACCATTTACATTACGTGATCTTGCAACAGACTTTGGTGCATTAAAAACCGTCGATACTGCAAATGTTAAACCAAACTATCCTAAACCAGATGGTAAATTAACTTTCGACCGCTTATCTTCAGTTTTTGTTTCAAATACAGTACATGAAGAAAACCAGCCTGCTCATTTAAAATTGACAGATGCGAGTATTCCGGTTGATGTAAACTTACCAAAATGGGATGAACCTGCACAACGTTACTGCCCTGCTGGTGTGTATGAAATCATGGAAAATGAAGACGGTTCTAAGCGTTTCCAAATTAATGCTGCAAACTGTGTTCACTGTAAAACATGTGATATCAAAGACCCTAGCCAAAATATTACTTGGGTATGCCCAGAAGGCGGCGGTGGTCCAAACTATCCAAATATGTAAGTAATGTTATCAACGCACTTTTAAACTAGATATAAAAATACCCCTTAACATTTGAGGGGTATTCTTTTGGAGGCTAAATTTACATTATAATATTATTGGAGATAATAAATTCTATTGGCCAACTCTCGTGAACGCTGATTAGTCATATTTGTTTGACAATTCAAGGCAAATACTTCTGGATTATCTGTCTCAGCACTTTCAATTCGACATTCAAGCTCACGCTTTTTCAACCAAAGACGTTGCTCATCAAGTAACTGAGAACGTACCTGTGCTGTGGTTGAATTCCAAACCTGGTTTAAGTTTTTATTTGCAGTATCCAGATTCGTCTTGGCTTCCGCAACTAATAGATTCTGATACGCCTGTGCATCAGCTTGTTCTTGTGCCTCTTGTCTTAGTTCTTCTTGCTTTGCTCGCTCTACTGCTGTTTGTCGCGCAGATTTTGCCAAAGCATCAACTGTAATATCCCCCACAAATGCTGCCAAGCTATCAGCATTCTCCAAGGCCAAATAAATTTTCTTTTTATCATCTGTTGGTTGAACAGAGTACTCTAACTCTTTTTTGAACTGATTAAGTTCAAAATTCAGCTCAGATAAAACCGCATCTTGTGCAACATTATTTTCCCCATACACAGTACGAGATGCATCAGCATCTTTAATCAGTTGGTCTGGAATTTTTACCGTAAACTCAGTAACACAGAACACTTTTTTACTATTTGGATCTTCATTATTGGTTCGAACATTATTCACATTAAAGGTGATCTGATTAAGAGTACTTCTTAGTTTCCCCATATCAATGGTGATATTCTCATTTTCGATCAATTCTTTTACACGATTGGTCGCATCATCTGAGATAGCTTTACTAAATACCTCAGTAATCATTTGTTTAGAAGTATCACTATCACAGCGTGCATCACCAGCAGCTAGTTGTTTAACTTTGCCGCAACCTGACAGTAGAGCCGTGGCCACCAACAATGTCATGATTTTTAACTTCATAAAAATATTCCTCAATTTTTAATTGTATAAATATTGATTTCAGACCTTACCCTACTCACCGTAATAATCGTCAGCTTCAACTGTCGAAGTTGCATCTATAGGCGCAATATAAGTTGCCGGGTTGGCAATTTGATTTTTTTCAATTTGAGGTTTAACAAAAGCGTAAGTCAATGTCTCAGACAATAGTTTCTCTACTTCAGCAAAGTTTTTTAAGCTAATAAAAACTTTTTTTCCATCATCGGTAGGATGTAAAACATATTCAAGATTAAGATCAACTTTGTTGGTATCACGTAAGTCAATACTTTTACTGAAAGCATAGGCAGCGGTACTTTCTTTATCAAATTTTGATCTGGCATCATCAGCCTTTTTTAGTACATCTGCAGGAATCGTAGCTTCGAAACTAATCACACAGGTAGTTTTAGAGCTATCTGGATCAATAAAATCTGTCCGTACATCTTCAAATCTGTAATGTAGATTTTTAGCCATGACTTTGAGTTTGGCTGGATCAAGGTCTTTAATAGAACCATTTCGAATAAGTTCTTTTAAGTTAACGTCTAAGCTTTTTTCAAGTTGGGTTTGAACTTCTTGTTTTAATAATGGCTCTACTGTTGGGTCAGCACATTTTACATGTTTTGAACCCAACTTATTACATGCACTCAATGTAAGCCCCAGCATAGCAATTAACAATACTTTTTTATGTAAATTCACGATTAGCAATCTCAAAAAATTTACAATATGATAACAATTTTTATAAAATCATACACATTTGTATTGTAAAAATTAAAACTAACTTATTATTTTCAATGTGTTTTACATAACTCAATTCATTTTATTTAGTTTGATATTTTCTCAAATATATGACAACTCATCGTGTTAGTATCTTTCAATTAACCCTTTTTAATCAGGTAGTGAAATTCTTTGTTACCCTCAGAATCGAGTATTTCTTCTTGTAATAACAATTCATGCCCCAAATGTGTACAAAACTTAGGAATATCCCATGAAGTTGAATTATCCGTTGCAAATACTTCTACAATATCACCTGATTTTGATTTACGAATTGCTTGGTGCAACATCATGACAGGCTCAGGGCAACGCAGACCGCGTGTGTTGAGCTGAATAGTGGGAGTCATATCCAAAGCTGACATGCGAATACTCAATAAAAAACATGCCATATTCTAACATATTCTCTACTTGACACCCTAAGCTTTGTACAAGTAACTCTTTACAGAACTAGAATCACCCCATCGCCTACCGTTAATTCTAGACATCTGTATTTTCTACGGTATGATGAAAAAACAGCTTTATCAATTTCAGTATCTTTAGGAAAGATCATGCAAGAGGAATCAAACCCGTCGTGGGGTATGCGCGGTTTACGTAAATGGCTAAAAACGGAACCCGAAACTCGCGATGAGCTACTCAAATTAGTTCAAGATTCACGCCGTTTTCTGGAACCCGATACCGTAGCAATGCTTGAAGGAGTATTGGATTTACCAGCCACAAAAATACGTGAGGTCATGACTCCACGTACAGCCATGGTAAGCTTACAAGAAGATGATCAATTACTTGATATTTTAGATGTATTGATCGAATCAGCTCATTCTCGTTTTCCTGTGTTTTCAGCAGATCAACCAGACAATGTTGTGGGCATGCTCCTTGCCAAGGATCTACTCCCCTTTTTAAAAGATCGTAGTCAAAAACTAAATATTCATAATTTGATGCGACAACCACTTTACGTACCTGAAAGTGCGCGTTCAGATCAAGTCATGCGCATGCTTAAAAATACTCAAACGCATATTGCAGTTGTAATTGATGAGTATGGCACGACTTCAGGTCTAGTCACCTTAGAAGACATTCTTGAAGAAATTGTTGGTGAAATTGAGGATGAGCACGATAAAATTGATGTTGAAGCACAATTTATTGTACCTGACCATAACGCATCCCAAGCCAACAGTTGGCTAGTACAAGCACTTACACCTATCGAACACTTTAACTCCATCTTAGATGCCAATTTTTCTGACGATGAAGTTGAGACTGTTGGTGGATTATTATTACAAGAAATTGAACTAGTAAGTGACTTACAAGGACAGGTCATTGAACTAGAAAACTGGACCTTTACCATCATTGAGGCAGATTCGAGAAGTATTCATTTGATTCGAGCTGTACGTCAATGAGAAATCACTTTGACCGCCTGCTCAACCTTAAAGACCAAGACAAAGCACTACCTTTGATCTTTCCATTGTTAATCTCTTTGGGTGCTGGTGCGCTTTTTAGCCTAGCGCTCGCACCTTTCTATTGGTGGTGGTTAGCAATTTTATCACCTGCTTTACTTTATGCATGTCTACGACAGCGTAGTGCCAAGCAGGCTTTTTTTATTGGGTGGGCGTATGGTTTAGGCCTTTGGTTTGTTGGCGCCTTTTGGTTATACACTTCAATTCACGTCTATGGTGATACCAGTGCTGCCTTAAGTGTGCTGATGATCTTTCTCATGGCTTTGGTCATGGGCCTATTCAGTGCGATACAAACTTGGCTGTATCGGCGTTTTTTCCCCGAAACACCACTGACTTTTGCCCCTCTATGGATTGTATTTGAATGGGCTAAAACATGGGTCTTTACGGGTTTCCCTTGGCTTTTCGCAGGTTATGCTTTTACTGAACGCTATTTAGACTCCTATGCCCCACTGTTTGGAATTTTCTCTGTTTCATTCGCAGTTATTTTATTGGCTTGCGCATTAGTTGAAATTATTCGGGGTCGTTGGTTCTGGAGCATACCCAGTGCTATTGTATTGCTTGGTGCTTTTGGCGCAGCGCAGCTACAGTTTGTTCATGTTAAAGCAGAAAAACCGCTTAGTGTTTCCTTAATACAGGGAAATATTCCTCAAGACCTAAAATGGTTAACAGAATATCAAGAAAAAACATTAATCATCTATGAGAATCTAAGTAAAAGTGAATGGGGACGCGATCTCATTGTATGGCCAGAATCCTCCATCCCACTCTTTCAAACAGATATTCAGCCATTCCTGCTCAATATGGAATTGCAAGCAAAACGTACGGGTACAGCATGGGTGACAGGTATTCCTTATTTTGATGTTCAGCAAAGCATTCAAAACAATACCCCAATGTTTTACAACAGTATTATGGCTTCAGGGTCAAATAGTGAAGGCTTATATAAGAAACAACGTCTCGTACCATTTGGCGAATATATCCCGTTACATGGCCTCTTGAGTTGGGTCTTACCTGCACTACAAAATGACCCGAGTATGAGTAGTTTTAGTCGTGGACCTGAACAACAATCAGCACTCATGATTAAACAACATCCTTTAGCAGCTGCTATATGCTATGAGGTCGCTTATCCAAACTTAACCCGTCGTAATGCTCAGAATAGTGACTTTTTAGTTACTGTATCTAATGATGCTTGGTTTACTGGCACTGCTGGTCCTTGGCAGCATCTACAAATGGTTCAAATGCGTGCTAAAGAAAACGGCCGTTGGTTTATTCGTGCAACCAATACTGGAATTACCGCATTCATTGACCATAATGGTCATATTGTTAAACAAGCACCTCAAGATGTTGCCACCGTTTTACGTGGTGATTTGCCTGCAATGCAAGGTCATACTTGGTATTCTCGTTTAAGTGATTGGCCTATTTTAATTTTTTCTAGTTTATTGTTGGTGTTAGGCTGGTTCTACCGCCCCCGTCAAGTTGATGTGTCATTCAAATCTCGACGTTAAGCATAAAACCAATAAGCAAAAAGCCTGTAGTCACGTGACGTACAGGCTTTTTAATATCATACAAATAATTAAAGTAATTTTGTACCTAATGGGACATCTTGGTCAGGTACGCATAAAGCAACATGCCCTTCTGCATTGTGAAAACCTGTGACCAAACATTCAGACTGAATTGGGCCAATCTGTTTTTTAGGAAAATTGACTACTGCAACAACCTTTTTTCCGACCAAATCTTCTGGTTGATATAGCTGAGTAATCTGAGCACTGGACTTCTTAATTCCAATTTCCTCACCAAAATTAATATGCAAAATATAAGCTGGACGACGAGCCTTCTCAAATACTTCTGCTTGTATAATTTGGCCTACTCGTATTTCAACCTTAGTAAAATCATCCCACTCAATTTGTTGCATCATGGCTTCCTGCTTAGTTAATCGCCTTTGAGTATAAGCGAAATCTTTTCATCAGAATCACTCATTTAGGACTTTTCATTCGTCCAAACGGACATCATTTTTCAAAAACAACATGAAGCTTGGGGTAATTTATAATAGATGCTGGGCAAAATCGAATGACAAATAAGACAACATAACTGTGAGTAAAAACATAGGGAAATAACGATAAATCTGCATAATACGCTGTTCAAGCAACGTAAAAACTTCATTATGCTTAAGTTTTAAGACCGTAATGAATAATGCTGAAATAAACCCTAAAATTGTTAAACTACTTAATGCAGTTACAGCAACAAAGCCGACTACAATTTGGCTTGCACCTTCAGTCCCTTGCCATAATTGCAATAATATATGGCTCACAGGCAATAAACTTAAAATAAGTAGAGCTGACTTGAGCATTGTCCAATGTGTTTGATTAATCTCATCTGACCAAAATAATGCCTTCATGTCCCCCTCCACTTAATTCAATTAAAACTTGCTTTATTATGCAATCTTTAAATTAAATAAAAAGTCTATTTATCTCCATGAAGTAACTTTCTTGTAACCATTACATATGCGAATTATTATCAATATAAATATCATGTAATATTAATTAGTTATACTTTGTTTTCTTCATTATTTTTTTCAAAAAAACACCTTGTTATTGATGACTTTTTATAGCGTCAAAATAACAAGGCGTGATTAAAAACTTAAAAAGAATATCCCGTTCTAGCTCATTTTCTATGGTTGATAATAAATATCAGCATCGTTTCCTTCACCACCTGCTTTACCATCGGCACCAAAAGAATATAAGTCGTATGGTCGGCCATCTGTACCTGGTTGCGAATACTGCAAATCATTATCCCAACTATCTTTTGGATAACCACCTTTTACATATCCTCCAGGAACCCAATTTTTAGCTGTCTCTGGCTGTTTCACTAAAGCTTCAAGTCCACCTTCTTGCTCAGTTGGATAATGATTATTGTCCATTTTGTATTGATCTAATGCACTGGCAACACCTTTTAGACTAATTTTGGTTGCATCAACTTTGGCTTTTTCACCGCGCCCCATCACATTGGGTACAATTAACACTGCCAGCACACCTAAAATCACAATCACGACCATGACTTCGATGAGGGTGAAACCAGATTGTTTTTTTGGATTAGGCTTTAGTTGCATCTACTTACTCTCTCAATTTTTCATTTTAAAAATAACACTTCGTTTGTTACATATAGATCTAAGCCAAATAATCAACTTAGATCATATTATTCATATTCACAATTGGCAGCATCACAGCAATCACAATGACCAAAACAATGCCCGCCATAATCACCAACATTAGAGGTTCAAGTAAAGCCAGCAAAGTCGAAATAAAAGTGGTCACTTCACGCTCTTGCATCTCAGATGCTCGTGACAGCATACGATCTAATTCACCTGAAGCTTCACCGCTTTTAATCATTTGTACCATCATTGCTGGAAAATAACCACTGCGCTCAAGCTGAGTTGCAAGATTCCCGCCTTCAATAACTTTCTCCGCTGCTGCATTAATCGCATCGCGAACAATCCAGTTATTACTAACCGCTGCACCAATTTTTAAAGCATCCACTAAAGGAACACCAGACTGTGTAAGAATAGATAAAGTACTCGCGAAACGTGCAGCGTTTATACCACGAGATAATTTACCAAATAATGGCAACTTGAGTAGTAAACGATCGAAAGTATAATGACCTGCTGGTGTTTTTAAAAACCGTGTCAACAAGGTAAAAATCACAACAATGGCTACAAGTAAAAATGGCCATGCCTGACGAATAAATTCGCTCGACTTCATCATTGCAACTGTAATCCAAGGCAAAGCTTGTTTACTTTGATCAAAAGTTTTAACAATATCAGGGACAACAAAAGTCATTAGCCCCATAACAATAGCAAAAGACATCAACATTAAAATAATCGGATAGATCATTGCACCTTGGATTTTCTTTTGCATAGCAAAACTATTTTCAGTGTAATCTGATAACTGATCTAAAATTAAATCTAAATGCCCAGAACGCTCACCTGCCGCAATTGTTGCAATATATAAGTCAGGAAAACGGCCAGATTGTTCCAAACCCTGTGCTAAAGTATGACCTTCCAAAACTTTAGATCTCACAGAGGAAATTAAATTCTGTACATGTTGTTTTTCACTTTGCTTGGCAACAGCTCGTAATGCTTCTTCCAGTGGAATAGCAGCAGCAACCAAAACAGAAAGTTGTCTTGTTAAAAGTGCTAAATCATAAGCACTAAATTTTTTCTGGAAAAATGAGGACTTTTGATTTTTATCTTTTTGTTCAATTGCCTCTACACTTAGTGGAATCCAGCTCTTATCACGTAATTGTTGTCGAATCTGTCGAGCAGAATCACCTTCAAGTCGACCTTTTTGTTGCTTACCAGCAGAATCGAGTGCTGTAAATTGGTATGTCGGCATTATCTTGCTCTAGTTGCCAAATATTTTTGTTTAAGGAGTTGCATCCTGCTATGAAGTTTGTTCATATTCAAGCAAGTTGCCGCTTGGTACTCTAACATAAGCCAATCCTATTCACGATACTTTTCCACACAGAGTTCCCCATAATTTTATATGACAAATATAGCCTCTACCCAGCCCCATGTTTACCGTGTTCGCGTTGCGGTACCTGTCCATATTTTTGACTGTTTTGATTATCGCCTTAGCATTGAGCAATATCAGCAAGCTCAAGTTGGGGCTCGTGTTGCAGTATCTTTTGGTCGCCAAAACTTGGTTGGTGTTATTGTTGAAAAACTTGCCCCTGATCACCCTGTCGATCCCCGTTTTAAACTCAAAGCCATTAGCGAACTGCTTGACCAAGAGGCCATACTACCCCCTGAAGTTTTAACTTTATTGACATGGTCTGCAAACTATTATCAATTTCCAATTGGTGAAGTAATACAAACCGCATTACCGGCATTATTACGCCAAGGCAAGCCTTATAATTTACTGGCCCGTGTGTGGAAGGTACTCGATTTAGAAGCTGAAGCAAAACTCAAGCGTTCGGAAAAACAACAAGATGCTTATAAAATCTTAAAGCTACATCCGCAAGGCACACTTGAACACATTCTGAACCTAAGCGGTATTGATAATGCAACATTGAAAGCATTAGATAATAAAAATATTATTCAATGCGAACTCGAACCACAAGATTTTAGCCCTGAGCCCATGCAAATGGCACAAATGCCGTTGAGCGCCAATCCAGATCAAAGTCACGCGATTCAAACGATTTTAAAAGCGCAATATCGATACCAAGCTTTTTTACTTGATGGTCTTACTGGGAGTGGTAAAACTGAAGTTTATTTGCAAGTTATGCAGCAAGTGCTTAAACAGGGTAAGCAAGTATTAGTGCTGGTTCCAGAAATTGGCCTAACACCACAAACAGTGAGCCGTTTCCAATCTCGTTTCCACTGCCATATAGCGTTACTTCATTCAGGACTCAATGACAACAAGCGCTTACAGGCTTGGCAGGCAGCTCAAACCGGCAAAGCCTCCATCGTATTGGGGACTCGCTCTGCTATCTATACCCCCATGCCGAATTTAGGCTTAATCATTCTTGATGAGGAACATGATTTATCATTTAAACAGCAGGAAGGTTTTCGTTATCATGCGCGCGATGTTGCCTTATACCGTGCGGCACAGCGCAAGTGTCCTGTCATTTTAGGTTCCGCCACACCCAGTATTGATAGTTATTATTTAGTTGAACAAGAAAAATTAAGCTGTCTAGAACTTAACCAACGTGCAGGAACAGCCTTATTACCTAAAATGCATATTATCGATTTGACTGTGACTCAAAAACAGCATGGTATCAGTCAACAGTTATTACTTGAAATTAAACATCGGCTCGAAAAAAAAGAACAAGTCCTCATTTTTCTTAACCGACGTGGCTATGCACCTGTTTTGCTATGTGAACAATGTGGTTGGCAAGCCAAATGTTCACATTGCGATGCCAACATGACATTACATTATCAACCTTATCAGCATTTGCACTGTCATCACTGCGGTACAATCAAACGTCTGCCTGAACATTGTCCAGCTTGCCAGCAAGAAAGCCTCAAACCTATTGGTATGGGTACCGCAAAAGTAGAAGAAAATCTACAAGCCCTGTTTCCACAATATCCAGTGATCCGAGTAGATCGAGATTCAACTAGTCGAGTGGGCAGTTGGCAAAAAATCCAAGACACCATTCATAAAAATGAAACTGCAATCTTATTAGGCACACAAATGTTGGCCAAAGGACATCATTTTCCTTATGTTACTTTAGTTGCTATTTTAGATATTGATGCTGGCCTATTGAGTGTAGATTTTCGCGCTCCTGAGCGTACTGCTCAATTGATTGTGCAAGTGGCTGGACGCTCTGGTCGAGGCGAGAAAAAAGGAGATGTTTATTTACAAACCTATCGTCCTGATCACCCTTTACTGCAAACACTTATCCATGAAGATTATCGTCACTTTGCGCGACAAACCTTACATGATCGTAAAATCAGTCAGATGCCACCATATCGCTCAACCATCTTAATTCGCGCTGAGTCAAAAGACCAAACGCATAACCAACAATTTCTAGCCAAAATGGCAGAAACACTACGTCAGCAAAGCCAAAATAGCATTGATATCTGGGGGCCGATTCCAGCCCCAATGGAACGAAAAGCCGGCCGTTATCAAGCACATATGGTATTATTATCCCCTCAACGTGCCCAAATGCATTTTTATGTGCGAACATGGTGGCAGCAACTACTTAAATTGAAACCAAATGACTGTAAGGTCAATATTGATGTTGATCCACAAGAATTAAACTAGCAATGTTCAATCTCATGTCGATGAGATGTAAAGACCATACATCAAATCGACCTCATGTGTAATCAACTCAATGAGGTAGTCTTCTTCAACAATGATCCACAGGACAATTAGATGTCATTGTTAGTACAAATCACAATTTTATTGGCAACCGCATTAATCTTGGTTCCACTCTCAAAACGTTTGGGTCTAAATCATGTATTGGCCTTTATTTTAACTGGTCTTGTGCTGGGCCCACATCTTTTAAACTTAAACCAAGAAAGCACCTTTACAACACAACTCGCTCACTTGGGTAGTCTAAGCCTGCTATTTCTCTTAGGTCTACAGTTAAGGCCTCAACGTTTATGGCAACTTCGCGGCCAAATCAATGCATTAGGTAGTCTATCTCTGCTCTTATGTACGCTGGTTCTCATGGTCGCATTATTGCTACTTTTTAAACTTAGTCTATTCACAAGTTTATTCTTAGCCGTAGCATTGAGTATAGCTTCAGGTACTCTATTAGTAGAATCGCTACAACAGCAACAACTCACCAACAGCCGCTTTGGTCAGCAAAGCTTTTTACTCTTCATTCAGCAAGGTGTTCTAGCATTATTGCTGCTTGCACTTAGCCCATTATTTTTAAAAAACACACAAAATATTCAATATGATATTGCCTATTGTGCGGCCTTAGTTGCTGCTTTTAGTGGTCTATTCTTAATGGGCCGCTATGTTATACGCCCACTACAGCGGTTTTTAAGTAAAAATGCGACAACAGAACTGCTTACTGCCTCAGCGATCTTACAAGGGGTCATCGTTTTCTTAATTCTCACCAGTCTTTCTATTCCAGCAACAGTAAGTGCACTACTCACAGGTGTACTACTCGCTGATGCAGAATACCGCTACGAGTTTGAAACGACTATTGCACCTTTTAAAGGTACTGTGCTGGGCATGTTTTTTATTGCCATTGGTATGAGCCTGAACCTCAATATCCTCATAAGTCATAGCTTATGGATATTTTCTGCGTTAATCATATTTATCGCCTTGAAAGCGCTTTGTCTATTTGCAGTCGCTTATTTTTATCAACGTAAATGGCAACAACCCTTATTACTCGCTTTAAGCTTTGCTCAAGCTGGCGAAATTGCTTTTATAAGCATTCAATTACTGCTAAATACGAATCATCTGAGTTCAATTCAATACCAACTATTACTCATAGTCGTTACCTTATCAATGATGCTCAATCCTGCTCTCTTTTGGTTTATGCGTCGCTATATACTCAATCCAAAACCACAAGCAACAAAAAATATAGAAGATACTGTAAATCCGCAGTTAATCATTGCTGGTTTTGGCCGCAGTGGACAAATCATTGCGCGTATTGCCCATATCAAGAAAATTCCGTTTACGGCGATTGATAATAGTCCTGTCTCCCTTCAAGCCTTAGATGACAGTACCGCTAGCATTATTGAAGGTGATGCCACCGATATTGAAGTTCTCACCAATGCAGGCATTGAATCGGCAAAAGTATTTGCCCTAGCCATTGATGATGTTGAGTCTTCTATGCAAATTGCCCGTTATCTTCGCCTCAACTACCCAGCACTTTGCCTAATTGTTCGTGCGCGAGATCGTCATCATTTACATTTACTTAAAGAGCTTGGTATTAATCATATTTGGAGAGAAACATATTTATCTTCTTTGGGTATGGCTTATCAGACACTCTGCCAATTAAACATTCCAATCGCACAAGCCCAGCAGCTTATAGCACAATTTAGAAACCATGATGAAGCACTCATTGCAGAGCAACAACGCATTTATAATGACGATACAAAAGTCTATGAAAGCTACAGTAGTTTTATTGAAGAGTTAAACTATATCTTTGAAGGTGATCAGGCTTTAAATACAACTGTATCAAACTCACCTAGCACTGATGACGCAGATGTAACAACTGATTCATCTCCAGAATCAACCAACTCAGTACCACATCATGCTCAGTATCGAATCGATGTAAGTAAAAATGAGTTTGATTGACTTGTGATTTCTACAGTTGTCACCATTTATATCGAGATTTGGAGAATAATATGTCTGATTTACGTCAACGCTTTTACATCGAAAACTGCCCTGTTCGTGGGGAAGTTGTGCATTTGCAGCAAAGCTTACACACGATTTTGGCACAGCGAGAGTATGCCCCTGCCATTCAAATTTTGCTTGGTGAAATGCTGGCTGCCACTGCATTACTCGCAAGTACCTTAAAAATTCAAGGACGTATTAGCCTACAAATTCAAGCAGAAGGCACCTTTAAATGGGCAATGGCCGAATGTACCCATAAAGGTGAAGTCCGTGCTTTAGCAAATTACCAAGATGACCCTCACTTTAACCAAGCTGAGGACAGTAGTACCGTGCTTAGTAGTTTGGTCAATCCCGTGTTATTTATTAACATCGAACCAGAACATGGTGAGCGTTATCAAGGCATTATTGCCCTAGATCAACCTACACTTGCGGCCTGCCTCATGCAGTATTACGATTTATCAGCACAAATTCCAACTAAAATCGTACTTGCCAGTACTGCTGAACAAGCAGGTGGATTACTCATTCAGCTATTACCTCGTAATAATGAAGAGGAAGAGCAATGGATTGACGAAGATGTTTGGCCACGTTTAACCATGCTGACTCAAACACTAAAAGCGGAAGAACTCACGACGCTTCCAGTACAAGAGATTCTTTATCGTCTATATAATGAGGAACAAGTACGTTTACCCGAAGTTGAACGGTTATATTTTGCATGTACATGTTCTAAAGAACGTTGTGCGACAGCACTCATACAGATTGGTGTAGAAGGTGTTCGAGAAACTTTAGAAATTCAAAATCCAATCCAAATGGATTGCCAATTTTGTAATACTCAGTACCAATTTAGCGCTGAAGAAGCTTTGGCACTTTTTGGTGAGCACCTCAGTTAAGCTCCCCCCAATATGGCACTATCCATTAAGAGGTAGTGCCTACAACCAATTGATATAATTAAATTTATAAAAAATAAAAACGATTTTTTATACCCTCCTCATCTATTTATTATTTTAATCTACACATAAGTATGTTGATTATTTTTCATACTATAAGTAGCATAATAAGCGAGTACTTTTTAAAGTTGATGTATTGCCCAGTTTTACTATTTACTTTTCAAGTGATCGAGTCTGTATAGCTGAGTATTCACACAGATTTGATCCTTGTTTAGCTCAAGGAATAAGATCTATGGCTACACACTATCCTCAAGAGGATCATCACAATAGCAGCCCTCGGCTTGATCAGGTCCCAAACACACAATATTTTGATTTAACCCATCTTGCACAAGCCTGTGGCCAAAGCCCTGAATGGATTCTGCAATTACTCGAATATGAGATTTTAACTGCACGCCCAGATCATCGCATCCATCAATTCTTTAGCGAAGATCTTGTCCGCGCTCAACGCGCATATCGCCTACAACGAGACTTTGAAGCAAGCCTTGCAGCAGTTGCCATGATGATGGATCTCATTGATGAAATTCAGCAACTTAAACTTCAAATACGACGTCATCACTAAACTGTAAACCCATTTTTTTCTATTCAATCACAGGCAGTTCACCTGCCTGTCGTCACTTATGTGGTGATAAGCTCAGTTAAATACTCATCACCACATCTGTATTTCTTTATGAAATTTCATACACAAGGAAGGAGTGTAAAAAAAGACATGAATATCAAGTTGATGAACAAAAAGCTAAAACATATGTTCCCTGAATATTCAGAATTAATGGCTATACTCAAACAAAATGATCCCCATTTTGCAAAAATGTTAGAAGCCCATGACGAACTCGATCGTGAAATTGCACGTTTGGAATTGAATCCCGTCCACGTCATTAATCACAACCTAGAAGCACTCAAACGACAAAAACTCAAATACAAAGATCGCCTTTATGCCCTACTCAAAAAAGCAGCGCATCGTTCAAATAGTTCATTAACTCATTCATCAAACAACGAATAATTATTTGAATCGAGTCAATTTACCGACTTCTTTCATTGTTTGTTTAATTGGCTCGTAATCTAAAAACCAAAACATATTCACACGTTGATCACGATGTTGTTGAGCCAATAGGTCAATCACACTTTTTTCACCACGCCCAACCAAATGTTGCCGATAGAAGTAATAGATTAACAAGATTGTACTCAGCAACATCAACAACAGCATAATCCAAAAACCATGCGGTGATTTTAGCCCAGGAATAAACTCAAAATTCATTCCGTAAATACCTGTCAATAAAGTTAATGGTGCAAAAACAGCGGTAATAATAGCCAATATACGCATATTTTCATTGGTCTGATTTGAAATAGCAGAAAAATGCAAATTCATTGCTGCTTGAATGGCATTTCTAAAACGTATGGTATGCGATTGGATACGCTCAATATGATTACAAAGATCGTTTATTCTCACCAACATAATATCTTGTCTTTCGGCACTCTTACGCCCCTTAATATGTTGGTAGTTTTCAATTACATCATCGCGAAACTCTTGTAATGCTTCAATCTGTTCTTCACATAGATTTTCAATTTGCTGAAAAGCCATGTTTTCATGAAGTAATTGATGCCATTTTTTAAAACGCTGATTACCCTGTAATAAGGCCTGTTGCCAATATTCAACACGCTTTGTCAAAGGTATTCTCAGCTCTAAATAATCATCTATAACGCTATTTAATAAACGTAATGCTAAATCTAAAGGTGAGGTGGCTAATTTACGTGGATTATTTTGTTCTTCAATTTTTCGCGTTGAAATTGTTTCTACCCGATGTACATAATTTTCAAGAGCGCGATTACCTGTTTCTCTGATCGTAATCAGTACTTGCGAAGTAATAATAAAAACAATAGGTGAAGTTTCAAGTCCAAACAAGCGTTCGTGCTGTTCATTTGGCTCATTCAAACTAATCTCATCGTTTGGTGTAATGAGCTTACGAAAAATTAATAAATCATAATCTTCCAAAGTATCAAAAACACAAGGGTGTTCTAAATTTAGAATATCTCGGACATGAAATTCATTAATATTTAGACCAGTTAATGCTGTGATTTTTTTTTGCCAATTCTCAGCATCATTCACTACATCTTCACGGCGGCAATCTACCCAGATAAACTCTGCAGCTTGTTCGCCTAATTGTTTTTGTATATAGAAATTTACATCATTGGTTTGCTGATAAAAATAATATGCTTGCATCTACAGCCCAATATAATTCAATTCATTAGATTAAATCATGCCATAAAAAAAGCCCACATCAAGTGGGCTTTTCAATTCTTTAATAACTTAAGCTTGTTCTACGTCTTTCATGCTCAATTTAATACGTCCACGGTTGTCGACATCTTGTACTTGAACTTTGATTTCTTGACCTTCAGTTAATACATCAGTCACGTTTGCAACACGCTCGTTTGAAATTTGAGAAATATGTAATAAACCATCTGTACCAGGCAAGATATTTACAAATGCACCAAACTCAACAATACGAATGACTTTACCAGTATAAATTGTGCCAGGCTCAACTTCTGCAGTTAAAGCTTGAATTTTAGCAATAGCAGCTTTAGCAGCAGCTTTAGTTTCGCCAAATACACGTACTGTACCATTGTCTTCAATATCAATAGATGCTTTAGTTTCTTCAGTTAATTGACGAATCGTAGCACCGCCTTTACCAATTACATCACGGATTTTATCAGGATTAATGGTAATGACTTCAAATGTAGGTGCATGTGCAGAAATTTCTGGACGAGCACGTGAAATCACTTGATTCATTGCATTTAAGATGTGCATACGACCAGCATAAGCTTGGTTCAATGCAACTTCCATAATCTCTTCAGTAATACCTTCAATTTTGATATCCATTTGTAATGCAGTGATACCATTTGCTGAACCAGCAACTTTAAAGTCCATATCACCAAGATGATCTTCATCACCTAAAATATCAGAAAGTACTGCGAAACGATCACCTTCTTTTACCAAGCCCATAGCAATACCAGCAACAGGTGCTTTTAATGGTACACCAGCATCCATCAATGCCAATGACGCACCACATACAGATGCCATAGAAGAAGAACCATTTGACTCAGTAATGTCAGATACAACACGAAGTACATATGGGAAACGATCAATTGTTGGCAATACAGCTTGTACACCACGACGTGCTAAACGACCATGGCCGATTTCACGACGCTTAGGACCAGACTCACGACCTGTCTCACCTACTGAATAAGCAGGGAAGTTATAGTGCAACATGAAGTTGTCAGTTTTTGTACCTGCTAAGGTATCAACCATAAGTGCATCACGTGTATTACCAAGAGTCGCTGTCACCAAGGCTTGAGTTTCACCACGAGTAAACAATGCAGAACCATGTGCACGAGCCAATACACCTGTTTGTACATCTAGAGCACGTACAGTTTTAGTATCACGACCATCAATACGTGGTTTACCAGACAAAATGTTGTCACGAACAGTACGGTATTTTAAATCTTCAAATAAGTAGTTTAATTCGTCTGCAATACCATCTGTATCTTCTTCTGGCACAAATTCAGCAACAGCTTGTTCATGTAAAGCATCTAAAGCCGCATAACGGTCTTGTTTCACAGCAATGGTATATGCTTGAGAAATTTTTTCTTCAAATGTTGCTTTAAGCTTAGCACGCAATTCTTCGTTGTGTTCTGGAGCAGTCCATGTAGACTCAGCCGCACCAACTGCTGTAACAAATTCTTTAATTGCTTGAATCGCGATTTGCATTTCATCATGACCAAACAATACAGCACCAAGCATCTGATCTTCAGATAACTCTTTCGCTTCAGATTCAACCATTAATACTGCTGATTCAGTACCAGCAACAACGAGGTCAAGATCAGAAGACTGCATTTGCTCATGATTTGGGTTAAGTACATACTCACCATCAATTAAAGCAACACGTGCAGCACCAATTGGGCCACGGAATGGTGTACCAGCAATTGCAAGTGCAGCTGAAGTACCTAACATTGCAGCAATATCTGCATCCATTGTTTTGTCAGAAGAAACAACAGTCGCAGTTACCTGGATTTCGTTGTAATAACCTTCTGGGAACAATGGACGAATAGGACGGTCAATCAAACGTGAAATTAAAGTTTCTGCTTCTGAAGCACGGCCTTCACGCTTACCATAACCACCAGGAATACGACCAGCAGCATATTGTTTTTCTTGATAGTTAACAGTCAATGGGAAGAAATCTTGACCTGCCTTCGCTGTAGGCTGTGCAACAACTGCAACTAATACAGTTACCCCACCCATTGTAATAAATACAGTATTCGCTTGACGTGCTACACGACCAGTTTCTAGGACAACTTGATGTTGACCAAATTGAAATTCTTTACGAATGATATTAAACATAGACATTTATTTATATTTCCTGATTTTTTCTAGTGGAGACCCCTAAGCTTTAGCACCTAGCATACTGCATTACAGCACTCAAGTGACAAAGCTTAGAAGCCGACCTCACTAGTTTTTCTTGTTTGCAAAATGCAAACCCAATAAAAACACACAAAGAAGGAGCGAATATTCGCCCCTTCCTCATGATTACCTGATGAACATCAGGCAAACGCTTAATTTCATCAACTGCAAGTTAAACATGCACATTTTTGAAATCAGGCCAATCGAATTAACGACGTAGACCTAGAGCAGCGATCAAATCTGTATAGCGAGTTGTATCTTTACCTTTAAGGTAGTCAAGCAACTTACGACGTTGGTTAACCATACGGATCAAACCACGACGGCTATGATGGTCGTGTTTGTGATCTTTAAAGTGACCTTGAAGGCTGTTGATTTGAGCAGTCAACAAAGCAACTTGTACTTCTGGTGAACCAGTGTCATTTTCAGCACGTGCAAATTTAGCAACGATCTCTGCGCGATCTGTGTTAGTTAAAGCCATTCGATTTCTCCGAGATGCTTATATAAAAAAAGATATAAATCAATCAGGTTCTACAACCCTCCTGACTGCCGTGCATCACTACAGCATGTGTACATTTTAAAGGAACTACCCTCAGATTGCAAAACAAGCGTGACATATTTATATGACGCTATTAAGAAATATCAAATAAGATGAAAAACATGAGCAAAATCGTAATCAAATCCAATAACAATACGATAAGAAAAAGCCTTTAAATCGTAACTTAAAGGCTTTTCCGCGCTGAATTTCTTTAATTTATCATTCTACTAATTTCGTTTATGGTTATTCTGAAGTGTTCATTCACTTTGTTCTTCTGCTAAATTAAAACCACCAATAAATAAATACAAAACCATCATGCCATAAATATAATTTATACATAAACTAAAAAATGTTAACTTTATGTAATACAAATAAAGACTAGAAGCTTTTAAAAGCATTAAAAAAGCCTCATAGTCTCTCCCAAAACTATGAGGCTTAGCGGCTGTAAGATTCTTCGTTTATCACTCACTTTCCTGTAAGCTCGCAATCTCTCGATTAATATTGTTCTTATTTGCGATTTTAATCAGCATTCCGTGCTGTACTTCTTATGTATTGGCATCATCTCAAAAAGCACCTTAACTCACTATGGGTAAATTTCTCGAATCGTTGTAAGCATTTACTTACACTACTGTCGTCTGTAAGCAAATATGTGTATCAGATCAATGTATTTATTTTCTCAGCCAATCCACTTTTCCTACATGTTTTTTGTTCTAAACTCTGTGCAAAAGTTTTTGGTTCCACTAATAAACTCACTACTGAACGCGCACGAGTGATAGCAGTATAGAGTAGCTCCTGACTAAGTAGTCGTTTTGCTGCCTGATCAAAAACAACCGCTACATGTCTAAACTCTGAACCTTGTGACTTATGTATTGTCATTGCAAAAGCAGTTTCTAGCGTTTTAGGTAAACGTGTCGCTGCTATCCACAGTTTTAAACTAGGGAAGTACACTTCATATTGCCCCATTTTTTCCCGATGGGTTAAACAAATTCCAACCTCCCCATTGGCTAAACCCAGCTGGTCATCATTTTGCGTCACCATCACTGGACGCCCCAAGTACCAATCTCCTTGTTTGACCCATCTTTCTTGAGAATTTAACAAATGCTGTTCCATTTCTTGATTCAAACGATATAAACCAAAATCACCATGACGAACTGCGACTAAAATTCGATATTGATCAAATCGCCTTATCACCTGATCAAGCATCTCTGGCTGAATTTGGCCTTGCTCAATATACTGTTTTTCAGCTTGATCTAATGCAGAAAAATAAGCTTCAAACCCCCAAGCCAAACGACGATAATAATCTGGTAACTGTTGTGGATTGATATGCTCAGCTAAAAACTCCAACTGAATTTGATCAGCCATATCACGGCTCAGTTCAATATCTTTTAGAGTGCTAGCTGAAACTATAGTCTGCTCAAAATGCTGAATTAACTGAGTAGATGATTGTTTCAGTGTTACCGCAGTTTGAATAAACTGTGCCATTTGACCAATCAAAGCACCTGCTTTAAAGCGTCTACTGGTTACTAAATTAACCCGATTCACCTGCAGGACATCAACCTGTTGCAAATCGGCTAGAACAGCTCCAACATCAACCGAGGCTAATTGATTCGCATCTCCCAACAAAATCAGACGACATGGTGTCGCAATTGCCATAAGTAACTGACTTGCTAGTTGTAAATCCAGCATTGAAGCTTCATCAACCACAATCAGATCATAAGGTAGAGGTTGCTCTACATTGAAACGGGCTGGGCGATGAAAACCTAGTCCCAAAAGTCCGTGCAGTGTAAAAGTATCTAACTCACGCAAGGTCTCATCAACAAGTCCCAATTCATTCAACACTGGATCAGCAAAGGCCAAAGCTAAAGCCTCTTTCATACGCTGAGCAGCCTTACCTGTTGGTGCTGCCATTGCAATACGTAATCCTGGCTGCAAATGATTTAAGACAGCAATAATACGCGCTAAAGTATAAGTTTTTCCTGTACCTGGGCCTCCAGTAATTAAACTCAAGCCCTGACTTGCCACCATTTGTAATGCGGCCTGTTGATGTGGATCTACCAATAAATCCTGATATTTAGACACATCCACTGAAGCAAGTGACTGTTGTTTCAACCGCCAAATATGCTGAGCAACTTGCTGTTCTAACTGCCAGTATCTATAAAGGTATAAATTTTTATCATGATAAATTAAAGGTGCAATCTCAGTGGGTAAATGCACAGCCTCTTGTACAATACCCTCAAGTTGTTTGAGCTCTTCAGCTGGAAAGGAAATACAACTTTCACCTCGTTCCAAAGCCAATAATAAATTTTGAATATAATATACTGCTATTTCTGGCGCTGTTACCCTAAGCTGCTGTACCCAATATTGGCTCAAACGAAGCATCCATTCATTCGCTTCATCAACGAATGCAACTGCATTGTCCACATGGTTATCCTCAAAGTTATCCACAGACTTATCCATTTTCACGCTAATTCAATACTCTATTTTGTAATGATTGACTCTATTAACCAGTTACTCGATGACTAACCTGATTGCCCAAAATTGCATCTAAACGCAAGATAAACTCAACCTCAGGTTGCCAGTAAACATAACCTTGTCTAGTTTGCGTATTCATCCCACGTACATATAAATAACTGGCTCCACCTAAATCTTTTTCAATTTGATAATCTTGTAAATTAACCATCAAATAACGATGCAATGCAACCAAGTATAATGCCGCTTGTAACCAATAGCTGGCATAGGTCATGCTGGTTTCAACAGCATCTTCAACATAATCTGTATAACTTCCACCTAGGAAATTACTTTTATAATCGGCAATGTGATAACGCTGGCCATCAAAGAATACTAAGTCTATTGAACCATTGAGATAACGTACCGCATTAGCCTCATTAAAACGTGGCATATGAATATTATATTCAGCAAAGAGTTGATGAATACGATGTACCCCAAAGCGCTGGTCAGCCAAGGCCATATAAAAAGGAAACTCGTTAAGATAAGTATTAAGCCTTAACTGATTAAGTTGAAAACCATTGTGCAAAGGCGTTGCAAGCACTTGTGCTAGCCACTGTATGATCCACTCAGTCAACTCATGTTCTGCTGAATCTCGTGGACCAAAGTCCTGACTATATTTTTCAAGCAACGCTTGCCAAAGACTTTGATAATTATTTTTAAAGCGACGATGAATAATCAGGGGCCATTGTGACTGATCTTGAAAATCAATTTGTTCAAAAAGCTCATGAATACAATTACCTGCCAAAGCCCCCATAGGGAATTGTGCTTGAATCCAACTAAGAGCTGCTGTCTCGACTCTTAAACCTAAGCCTTGCTGCTTTACATGCACTTCATCATCGGCTTGATTATGATTTAATTCTGCTGCAACCATAGCATCTTGGATTTGTTGTCGACTTAAATGTTGAGCTAAAGCACTAAAGCTGGTTTTTCCTCGAGGGTAAAACTTTTGCGTAGGTTGTGGCTGTGCATATAAAGGTCGTTGTTGTGACTTTTCAGCTTTTAGGGTAATTGGTCTGGCTGTCAAACACGCCTCTAGTTGACTGTATGGATGCTCAAATTGCTGAGGTAATTGACCGCGCCAAAAAGCTAATCCAGTTGTTGATTTAGCCTTTTGATCTTGCAGCATTGCATATACGCGATAACTAGCACGTGTTAATGCAACATACCATAGTCGATGATGTTCAGCCAAAGCTCGACTTTGATGTTGTGCCAAATCTTGCTCAGAAATATATTGTTTTTGATTTACAGCTAAAATACGTTGTTCATGTACTTGGCCAGTCTTAGGATCTTGCTGTTTTTGACTGGAAAAATTAAATGCAGATTGTGCGTCTTGAAAGCTCTTATCTGCACCAAGTAAAAATACAACCTTAAACTCTAAGCCCTTTGATTGATGAATCGTGAGCAACTGCACTCCAGCAGCATTAGATAAACGTCGTTCTAACTCCCACTCTCGCTGTCCTGCTTCGGTGAGTTGTTGCATATACCATTGAGAAAGATGATGCACACCAGCATATTGACGACTATGACGACTTAAAAGTTCACTAATATGCCTTAAATTAACAATCACGCGCTCATTATCACGACTTGGCTGTGCAACCATGTTTTGCCAAATATCAAAGTGACTAAATAAAGCTTGCCAAGTTGCTAAAAACCCTTGAATTTGCCACATTTCACGGAATTGTTCAAAATCAGCAATATAACGACTAAGCCCATCGGTTTCTTGCTCAAGCAATTGCAATTTAGAAAGACTAAAACCCATTAGACGAGTTAATAAAGCACGGCGAATTTTAGCCTCATCATGTGGATGACGAATAGCTGCCAATAAAGCGGCAACATCTTGGGCCAACTGCCCCATAAAAACACTTTTCTTCGCTGGACGATGGTACGCAATACCGAGGAACTCTAAAGCAGCTTGAACTTGATCTAAACCACGATGATTCTTTGAAAGTACAGCAATATCATCAGCTTGTAACGGACGGTTTGCATTTTTTTCAGCAAAATAGAGCTGTCCTTCTATCGCTTGATTTAATAAATCACGAATTTTCCATGCAACTTGTTCTGCCTCTTGTTCTTTATCTTCTAACATCACCCAACGTAGTGGTATAGGATTTTCAATACCCTGATCCACCAATGCAGGATGAGGTCTAGCTCCTGCTTGCACTGGTGTATAACGCACCTCTTCCCCAAAATCCATTTGTCGTTGAAATAAGGCATCAACAACTTCAACCAAGGGGGCAACAGAGCGATGGTTATGCACAAGATTATAAAGTCGACCTTGTTGTGAAAACACATCTTGATGTGCTTTTAAAAAGGTCAACATATCTCCGCCACGAAAACCATAAATCGCTTGTTTTCGATCTCCAACCATAATCATACAGCCCTGCTGTACACGGCTTGGATGACGCCAAATTTGTGCCAACATATCATCTTGGTCTTGGTTGGTATCTTGGAATTCATCAACTAAGATTAATGGAAAACGTGCATGTATAAAGCGTGCGAAATCTTGCCCATTTTCAGCATTCAGTGCTTCGGCTAGACTTCTAATTTGTTCAGAAAAAGTAGTTTCACCTTGCTGTTGTAATCGCTGCGGTAAACGTATTTTCACTTGTGCTGCAATATGAAACTTCAGCTGCATTAGCACATCATCTAAAGCTGTTTCATATTGCTGAAGTATATTCAACACCTTCTGCAAAGTGACAATACACGGATGCTGATAAAAAGCTGATTGTATCTCTGTAGAGGTAGATTTTTTAAATACTTGCTCTGCCTCAACATTTTTAATCAACACATTTAAATCATCTCTTGCTTCTGCAAGTTCAAGATTAAAATAGTAGTTAGCGCCCAATTTCTGCAATTGCCCAACTAACAGAGGTAAGCTATGGGTAAATATACGCTGAAACCGCCCGTTTCTAAATTTACTGCCATTATACTGTGTAGCATAAGCACCACCATCAATGTAGTATTCAGCCAAACCCTGCCACTGCTCAACGGACATCTGCATTAATTCATTAATAGCCATTTGAAATTGCTGATGATCAACAATTTGAGTCTGCGGCTCAACTAACTCTGCTGAGGCAAAATTTAATCGTTGCTCAACCAACGCTAAAAATGCTGATGGTCCCTGTAAGCGTTTACTACTCACCAATATATCAATCAAGGCTTGGTCTTGCTGTTGAATCCATTCACGCAAAATGTCGTGTACTAACTCTAAAATATATTTCTGTGCATCGTCGCTAATATTCGCAACTTCAATTTTTCCACTTTCAAAGCTAAATTCACGCAATAATTTTTGGCTAAAACTATCTAATGTCCCAACAAAAAGCTCATCTAGCTGATCAATAACCAATTTTAAACGTTCACAAGCGTAAGCGATTCGAGCACTAAACAGCTGGAGTACATAAGCATAAAGTGGATCTTGTTCGCTTTTAGCTAAATCCAACACTTGTTTTTCATCCAACTCTCGACAAGCATCAAACATTTTATATGTATCTTGCAATCGTAAACGAATCCGGCTTTTTAACTCTGCTGCTGCTTTACGCGTAAAGGTTGTTGCAATAACTTGGCTAGGTAAGTATTTTTCTAATAAAATCCGCACCATCAAACTAGACAAAGTATATGTTTTCCCTGTGCCAGCAGAGGCTTCAATCCAATGTAAGCCATTAAATTGTATATCTGTAATGGGTTGAGTCGACATTTGAGTCTGTTGCATGTCTTAATCCTCAACCTGATATTGGTATTGATAGATTGGCTGATACAATGCATAACTATAGTGGTCGCAAGCATCTTTCAATAAAGCACAACTATCTTGTTCATGTAAAATGAACTGCCAATCACGGTGTAGCATCGTGGCCTCATTTTGCTCTGGAGCAAAGCTACTAACAAAACGAGCAGCATCTGCTCGCCAGCTACTTAAAAGTCGATCAAAATCTTGTAATTCCCAGCCTGTTTCACTTGCAGTCCAAGTTAATGTTTTCTCCGTTTCCGCAGCCTGTAACAGTAAAGCTGCAGGTAACACTAAAGGCTGTTGCTGAGCATACTCATAAGCTTTAAACCATTCGGCCAAATAACATTCTGCTTGTGTGGTAGTTAAACCCTCACAAATAATAGTGGTATCACTAAAAACCACAATACGGCGGAGTTTCTGGGCTTTGCCATCTTCAAGCTTAAGATAATTGAGCCAAAATAAATAACTTAACCAGACTTGAGCACGTCGTTTAGCTCGAGCACTAGAAGCCTCCAAACTTACCCAATCACTCACATTATGCACAGGTAAGCTTAGATTAATGGTTAAATCAGGTCGCATACGCCACTGTACTTGTGTTGTTACTGTTGGTGACGTTGCATAAGCTTGCAAACGAAGTAACAAAGCTTGCTGTTCTTCAATGCTACTTTGCCACGCACTTTGTCGTACCTTTCCAACAGGTAATTGATCTTGATATAGCGCTGGATCTAAATCAGTTAAGACTGCCATATCTTTTTGAGTTAAATACTGTTTTTGTAAAGCCGCTCGGATATGGTATCGGCCTAAACCATCAAGGAGCAAAGGCTCACTTTGATCAAGATCATCTACTGCCGCAATATTTTCCACACCCAAACACTGTAAATACAAACGTGCAGGAAAAAGAATATCTTGTATCCAATGCTTTGCCTGTAAAACTTTTACTGGCATTGTCTCAATGCTTAAGCTTGTATCGACCCAAGACTGACGCTGTGCATTTGTTTCTTTCGTATACAGCTGTTTTGCCAAATCGAACCAATGATCTTGATAACGTATCTGCTCTTCAACTTGAAAGCCCAGTGGATCGAATGGTTGCAAACTATGAATATGATATAACTGACGAATTTGTGTCGGAATCTCAAGCTCATCTTTAACAATGCTTTGATTATCCTCAACATCTGTCTCTGCTGGCTGACAAATCAAAGCTAAATGTTGACAAAGTTCTTGCACCACACTCGATGGATCACGTGGTTCAGCATCTTGCATATCAAAACCATTATAAAATATCCATACCTGCTGTTGGGCCAGCAAAAGCGCATCTAAAAAAGCCCCCTGATCATCTTCAAGACGAGAGCGGTCACCCAACTGTGGCCGTAACAACTGCATTAAATCAAAAGGAATTTGCTGATTTCGATTTGGAAATGTACCACTATCTAAGTTAAGCATTACAATCAGTTGATAAGGGAGTGGTCGAATCTGCCCTAATTGACAAAAAGTTACCTGCCCTGTTGGTACAGCCTGATCTACCTGCATATCTAAAGTGCTTTGAATTTCATCTAATAAATACGGTAGAGGTAATTGAAACTGATATAGTTTCGACTGTTCTTGCCCAGCATAAAAGCTCGCTAATGTCAGCATAGTCTCTTGCTTCTGTACAATCTCAGCAACGACTTTAAGAACTTCTACTCCAGCCTGTTGATACTCATTAATATCTTGTAGTAGACACCTAAGCCAACGATCCACTGAACGAGCTTGCCCTAATTCATGCAGAATCATCCAATCACGTCTAGATGAAATATCTTGATAAATTTCAATTAGTTTACTCACCAATTCAAAATCATCACGCCCCACCTCTGTACTCGCAAGTACATCTGCGAAAATTCGTTGCTCAGGAATAGCCACCCCTAGCACCAAACGATCCAACGCAAATTTAAAACTATAACGATAGTCTTGATCATCTGCTGGTAAATGGCGGCTCAGTTGTACCTCATCTAAGCCACGTTTAAAACCTGCCTGACTGAGCAAATTCAACATGCGTTCAGTCATATCTATATCTAAACCATAACGGATTTGATTAGCAGACAATGCTAGCCACTCAGCAAACTCGTCAAAACCTAAACGTCCTTGACTAATTTGAATGCGTCCAACAACTGCATACCAAGCATTTTGTACATCTAAAGCGACTACACCAGCAATTTTTACTGGAATAAACACTGAATTCGCCTGTGGTACATGTGGAAAAACATGACGAATTAATGCCTCAGTATCAGCCAAGTTCGGTAGCAAAACCAAAATATCACTTGGTCGACGTGGTTGTTCAAGCGTAGACTGCGCCAGCCATTGACTAAGTTGCTCTTTTAAAACTTCAAGTTGACGTAATGTTGAGTGACAAACATGCAGTTGTATAGACTCATCATCTGCTGCCAAGGAATAGCACTGTGCTACAGGTTCAGCCAAATATAAAATATCGGACTGTATTTGACCCAATAAATGCTTAGGCTGCTCATCTACAAAAGCATCAATCCACTTCCCCTCTTCACCTGAAGATAAGTGAGAGAGTAAAGAGAAGTGATCACGTGCTTGTTTACCAAAACGAGTGAGTAATGGGTGTCTAGACTCACGTACCTCGGCATTAAAATTCATTGTGAATGCCTGAAAAAAATGAGCAATCTCAGCATCATTTGCCTGCGGATGCTTATCAATAAAACGCTGTTTAACTTTCAGGTCATATTGTTTTTTCCAATTTGGATCGACACTATCCGCCCAATACTCTTGCGAGGGGTTGTAGTGCAAGATAAGAATATCAATGTACTGTCCTAAGCGTCTTAAAAAGTTCAGTTGACTTGGTGGAAGCTCAAGTAAAGTAAAAACAATTAATTGTGAAGGTAATTGAGTTAATGCTTTTTTAACTTGGTTTTGATCTGCTAGAACATGCCAAAACTCTTGGTCAATTTGCTCAATATCGGTTAAGTCTTGTTGAAAGCCTTGCTGCCATAACCAACGCTGCCACTGCTCTAATTGCTGCGCTTGCTCTAATTGAAAAGTTGAAAGTTGTTGATCAAATAAGCCAAAGTACTTCTCAATATCTAAAGGCTGATCTTTTCCCCAAATTTGTAACCAGTTAGAAGGACAAGTACATTGTCCTGGTGGACAGGACCTCTGACAATGCCCACGGTATACCATGTAATGACTGAATAATCGTGCAACTTGTTGAGCAATCCAATAAAGCATTCGTTGCTTCTTCAACTGCTTTTCAATGCCATGATCTAGAAGGGCTGCGCTGTCATAAATTCGCTGAATTAAGCGAAATGCAGGATGATTTTCATCTAAATCTATGACATCCGGCTCGATCATTGGTTTTAAGATTTGAAACACTCGCCATTTGATAATCAGACGTGGAATATTCGATTTCCGGACTTTATCCTTATCTTCAAGCAGCTGCTGATAGGCATACCATTGTAAGCCTCGAATACTTTGGTGAAATTGATAGTTAGCACTAATACCTTGATGCTCAGAAATTTTTTGTATTAACCACTGTTCTACTGCGGCTGAGGGAGTTACAAAGTGCTGAGCCTTAAATACTGTAAATACATCACGACTTGAGCGTGTAGTCATATTTACAGTCGCATTTAATAAAACGTCAATACGCTGACTTTGAATAACATGAATCCCCATATTCCCTCGATTTAATACTTAAGCTTTCAACTATGGCAATCAATAACACTCATCTAAACAAAAATCTCTGGACCGAATAATCAATCCTTGTTGTTTTTCTGCATAATCGCTCTAGTATAATCGGCTTTATCTTCATTATTGACAAACAACTATCATGCTTTTGTGAATTCGATAGTAATTCAGCCAATGAGCACTACAATTTAAGCGTGTTATGGTTAAGCTCTTGTGATCAACATTGTATTTTGACCAAAGACTTGAGTGTATTCATTCAAATTGTTTAACTTAGTCTGAGCTAAAACAAAAGTGGGCTAAGTACTAACAGTTCACTTACTGGTAAAAATCACGTATTTTAACCCTTAACTTTATTGTGGGTACTTTCATGAAAATAGATAATATTCCAGATGCAATCGACCCAAACTTAGATTTAGAACGCATTCGTACTGAATGTTTGGCTCTAGTACAAAAACGTGCCTATATTTCTGCTGGCGCTGCAATTGTACCGATTCCTTTTTTTGATGTCCTCATTGATGTCAGTATGCTTTCCATACTTATTCCCGAGGTTAATAATCGCTTTGGTCTATCACCTGAGCAAATCAGTGTTTATGATCCTAAAACGAAACAAGTTCACTGGAATGAATTACGTAAACGTGGCTTCGAGTTCTCTGGTTTTGTCCTTGCACGCACAGCAATAAAAAAATCAATCAATAATTTTGCAACCAAAACTATTACGAAACAAGTAACTAAATTTATCCCCCTGGGAGGACAAATTGTCGCTGCTGGTCTTGGTTATATCATTATGAAAAAGATTGCTCAGGCACATATTGAAGACTGTTATAAGCTTGCCAAAGACATCCGTTCAAAACAACAGATGTCTACAGCACACACCGTATAAAATTAACTTATTGGCTTCAGGCCGATTCATCCGCCTGAAGTCGCTGTAAAATAGTATTTAAAACTTGTATCCGAGCCGTGTATTTATCGTCTGTAGCAATTACATTCCAAGGGGCATAAGAGGTATGTGTTAGCTCTAACATATCTGCTGCGGAGTCTAAATATTCTTTCCAATGGCTACGATTACGCCAGTCATCAGGTGTAATTTTAAAACGTTTATGTGGCATTTCTTCTCGAGATTCAAAACGTTTTGCCTGTTCATCTAAGCTAATCGCCAACCAAAACTTAATCACGAGTGTTTGATTTAAGCTTAGATTTTCCTCAAAACGATTGATCTCATCATACGCTCTTTGCCATTCAGCTGGCTTAGCGTACCCCTCAATCCGTTCAACCAAAACACGACCATACCAAGTACGGTCAAAAATTGAGATGGTGCCATTCCCTTTTAAACGTGTCCAAAACCGCCATAAATAAGGTCGGCGTAGTTCATATTTCTCAGGAACCCCAATACTATAAATCTCATATTCACGTGGATCGAGCTGCTTAACAATACGTTTAATCGCTCCCCCTTTACCTGCAGCATCCATCCCTTCAAATAAAATAAGAATATTGCGGTTATCTTTACGTAACTTACGTGCAACTTTAGCGCTAAGATCTTTTAGCTGATTTTTATATTCTGCCTTATCCATTTTTTCTACAGCAGGACTAAGCAGCTGCTCAGGTACTACATTTTGTTGCCAAGTACTGCCAACTAATTTCGTTTTATGTGGAGGTAACTGCTTCAATACATGCAAAATATACTGTGCAAATAATTGATTACGCATACAACCATCTTCACAATCAATGATGGTCCAATCTTGCGTGAAACGTTTTCTTAAATTTTGCAACATGTCATATTGTTTTTTATTACGCCAATCTAGACCATGTAACTTCTGCCAACGTTGTTGAGAGGCATCAATTTCATCTAATCGTTTTTGTAATGTTTTCCACGAAAGATCAAACCAGATTTTGATGACTTCACAATTATTATTTTTCAAATCGAGTTCAAAAGCACGCATTTGCTCAATATATGCATCATAAACACTATCTGTTAAAGGTCGAGAAACATGACTGACCGTTGCAAGTAAATCGCTATACCAGTTACCAAATAAAATCTGAATCTGCCCTTCACCCGGAATTGAACGTACATAAGGCTGCCAAAAACACTCTTTCTCTGAAAAAAGGTTTGGTGGATCAGCTTTAACCCCTAAGTAACGAGGATCAACCCACTCTCGAAGCTGTTTAACTGCTTCACCTTTACCAGCAAGCTCAATACCACTCACAAGTATGATTAAACTCTTTGCATTATCTCGCCCAGCCGAGTTCAGCAAAGCATATTGTGCTTCTATCAGTTTTAAGGTCAATTCGTCCTTGTCCATAACCTTAAAATGGGTATTATTTTTTAGCATAATGATGTTCAACCAGCGTGTTGAAAATATTTAGAGTTAAAGTTGATCGAAGTGTATAACAACTTTGTAAAATAAAGAATGTATAAAAATTTACCAAACGATACTCTTGGATAAGATTTCAATAAGTCTAAATTAAATTCAATACATTTTTGATTATTACTGACTCAATTTGTTGTTTTTTTTACACATGACCATAGAGATAAAATGCTACAGCTATTATGCTGTGCGAATTATTTGGTCTTTGGTCTTTTATATGTCAAAACTTGCAGCACTTGATGAACTACTACAACAGTACCAACAACTGGCTTATCATCAAGATCCACAGCTCAAGCTTCGCTTAGAACAAGCTCAAGCTTGGCTCAAACAACGGATCGAACGTACTCATCAAGCACTTTTTGCGCAACCAGCAAATCAGCTGATGGCTGAGTACTTTATGAATCGTCTCTATGGTGGTCCTGAGTTTGATGCATTAGCTGCGCAGATTGCACGTTTACTCAAATACGCTCACAAAGCAGAAAAAAAAATCCCCGATACAGCAATTCAAACTGGCGTTAAAAGCATTCAACTCGCCCTTCTGGCCATGCAGCTGGACGAACAAGTTGCGGCTCAATTATTGGCAGACTTTCCAGCTGAACAAACGATTGATGACGAAATGATGCGAGTGACTTTAATCAAGCTCAACCAACAACAAGCACGATTACAACAACTCGCTTTACTTGATGATCTAGGACATAGTTTAGATAAATATCTACGTTCATTTATTTTGTTGACTGCCTTTAAAATGTGTAAAGGAATCGCTCATAAATATCAATTTGACTTAATGTACAGTTTTATTGGTGAAGGATTTGCAGCCATAAAACCTATGAAATCAACCAGTAAATTTTTACAACAGTTTATTGAAAAAGAACGTTTAATCATTGATGCTGTACACAGCGGACACCTTACACCTTTTCAAAATTTCAACTAGAAACTGTATAAAAAACAGCACAACCTTTTGTTGTTTTTGCAGTATATAATGAACAACGATTGCTAGATCAAAGCTGAAAAACTTGAACAATCTAGCAATATGCAATACCTTGCGAGATATTAATTTTTTTGTGTTGAGGAATGACTCGAATGTCGAATGAAAATCAAAAGCCGCAATCAACGCCTGAAGCAACACAACCCAATGAGACACAAAGTCCTTTTCTCAACCAAACACTTCCTGAAGGTGCAGCTCAAGGTCAACAGCAAAGTTTAGCGCAAACGACAACCAAGCAAAATTCAACAAATCAAAATATTCCACATTACAACTTACCGCGTGGAGCTCAAACGGGTAATGTTGGTGAAACAACTCACTTCGGTTTCGAAACAGTTAATACATCTGACAAAGAACAAAAAGTTGCCCAAGTCTTCCATTCTGTTGCAGCAAAATATGATGTTATGAATGATTTAATGTCATTTGGTATTCATCGTCTTTGGAAACGCTTTGCAATTAATATGTCTGGTGTACGCCGTGGTCAACGTGTACTTGATATCGCAGGCGGTACAGGTGATCTAGCCAAAGTATTTAGTCGTGAAGTTGGCCCTACTGGTCATGTGGTCTTATCAGACATTAATGAATCAATGCTCAATGTTGGTCGTGATCGTTTAATTGATGCTGGCTGTACCAATGTCGACTTTGTTTTAGCTAATGCTGAAACTTTAGAACCGTTTGAAGACAACAGTTTTGACCTCGTGACCATTAGTTTTGGTCTACGTAATGTCACAGATAAAGATGCAGCATTACAAGCCATGCACCGAGTGCTCAAACCAGGTGGCCGTTTACTGATTTTAGAATTTTCAAAACCCGTATTTGAACCTTTCTCAAAACTTTATGATCTTTACTCTTTTACTGCTCTACCGTTGATGGGTAAATTAGTAGCAAATGATTCCGAAAGTTACAAATACTTAGCCGAATCAATTCGCATGCATCCAGACCAACGTACATTAAAAGGGATGATGGAAAATGCTGGCCTACAAAACTGTGACTATCACAATTTAACTGGCGGTATTGTTGCTGTACACCGTGGTTTTAAACTCTAAGGTTTCTAATTATGTGGTCGATTCTAGCACTTGGTGCAATTGAACGAATCATTCATCATACAATTAACTTGGATGCAATTGCTCGTATCCAAGTTAACCAATTACAAGGCCAAATGTTGAGGGTAGTCATTGACTCCCCTCAGCTTTCTATCGATGTTTTTTTCGATGAAAATAAAGTTCGCCTTGAGCCAACGATTACAGGACATGCTCAGCATATTTCAATATTTGAACAACGTCCTTTTGATCAAGCAACACCCATTACTCAAGCGAATGCAACATTACATGTTGATAATGTTGTAAGTTTACTAAAATTGCTTTTAAACACCGATGTTGGAACCATTCCAGTTCAAGGTGATTATCACCTGCTCCAGAAAATTCAGCATATTATGCAAAATGCTGAGCCTGATCTAGCAGCTCAACTTAGTCCTTGGGTTAGCCCGGCTTTGGCACATGAAATTGGAAAACTACAGGCAATCCCAAAACTATTGCAACGTAGTCTCTCAAGTAAATTATTTTTTGCTCAGGATTTCATTAAAGAAGACAGTGGTCTATTTGCTGCACGCTGGCAGCTAGATGATTTACAGCAACAGACTCGCAAACTTAATCAAGAACTAGATCGCTTTGAAGCTAAAGTTGCACAGCTCAAAGTGAAATTAAATTCAAAACTGCAAAAGATCGCAGCCCCAACTTCTCCCAATCAAGACTAGGTAATACGCATTATGATTCCGCACGTTTCACGTTTACTCGAACTTTGGCGTATTGCAGCGCACTATAGACTCGACACGTTGTTTCCTGCGGATGAATTACCTGAAAAAGCCCGGCATGCACTAGCATTAATCCGTCTACATCCTGCGGCATGGTCTAGTAAAGAGCGTAAGAACCCCTTAAAACTCAAACTCGCGCTTGAGGAAATGGGACCTTTAGCCATCAAGATGGGACAACTGCTCTCTACCCGTCGTGATTTAATTGACCCTGAAATTTTAAAGCAATTGGTTTTACTACAAGATCGAGTAAAACCTTTTGACAGTCAGGTTGCTCAAAATAGAATTCAGCAATCTCTCAAGGCAGATATTTCAACTTTATTTGCTCGTTTTGATGTACAACCACTTGCAGCTGCATCTATTGCGCAAGTACATACAGCTGCCCTACATGATGGGCGTGAAGTGGTTGTCAAAGTTACACGCCCTAATATTCGTCAACAAATTTTACAAGATTTTGAAATCCTACAATGGTTAGGTGAGCGCCTTGAAAAACGTTTGGAAGCGGCAAGAGCTCTGCACCTAACTGAAATTATTCAAGATTATCGTCAAATTATTTTAAATGAACTGGATCTTACCTTAGAAGCCGATAATACTCGTCGTATGCGCCACTACTTTACAGGTTCAAGCATGATGTATGTGCCTGAAGTCTATATGGACAGTAAAGATGTCATGGTTGCAGAACGAATTACTGGTGTGCCTATTTCTGAGGTTGAAACTTTTGATCGTTTAGCTATGGATCGTGCTGATTTGGCTGAAAAAGGTTTAACCATCTTCTTTACCCAAGTTTTCCGTGACAACTTCTTCCATGCCGACATGCATCCAGGTAATGTATTTGTTGAAACGATCAATCCATCAAACCCACGCTTCATTGCCCTTGACTGCGCCATCATGGGTGAATTGTCTAAGCATGATCAAATGACTGTAGCACGTATGCTGCTTGCAGTTATGAACAGTAATTTCATGCAACTCATTCAAATTGTGCATCAAGCAGGTTGGATTCCACCAGACACAGATCAAGATGCATTGGCCCGTGAAATGCGCCGTACAGTTGGCCCAATGGTATCAAAACCAATGGATCAACTAGATTTTGCTGGTATTCTGGTGCAGATCATGGATATTGCTCGCCGCTTCCGTTTGGAAATTCCACCTCAACTGATGTTATTACTCAAAACATTAGTTCATGTAGAAGGCTTAGGAACTGATCTTTATCCGCAACTAGACATTTGGAAATTAGCAAAACCGATACTCACTGAATGGATTAAATCTAATGCAAATCCAGTTAAAAATATTAAAGAGATAGGCCAACAGATTCCAGATCTATTGCTGGGTGCCCACGACTTACCGAGTCTAATGATTGATAGTTTGAATGGTTTAAAAAATCAATCTGCATGGCATGAAAAGCAGCTACGTGAACTACAAAATATGCGTTTACAGATGGAATATCAGCAAAAACGTAGCTGGATATTTGGCAGTTTAATTGCAATATTACTGAGTATTGCAATCATTAGCCCATGGTATGTGTCTATTATTCTTATTGTTCTAAGCTCGCTTTTTGCAGTTTGGCGCATGAGTAAATAGCATCTCGAACAGATACAAGATTAAGTTGAAAGCCATGGAGTAAACCCATGGCTTTTTTATTATCAATTATTATTAATAAATTCTATGTTTTCTTTAAATTATCTAACAAAGAATAGCAAGTATTTAATTCACAATCTGTATATACAGGTATGTAAACTTATTTTAAAGTGCCATGTTGACAAAAATAGTGTGATTAAATCATGCTTTATTTAAAAAAATTAATACAAACAATCGTTTAAGATATCAAATACCTATTGCGTAGACATATTATAAAAAAATGTTAATTTCATAACACTTCTTGGTTACCCTCTTAACCAAGAGATGATTAAAATTAACTCAGAGACAACGATATGAAAAAAATTGCATTAATCGCAACAGTAACTTTAGCCGCAATGTCTAACTTATATGCAGCAGACGGAACAATTACAATTAACGGTTTAGTTACTGATAAAACCTGTGACATCGTAACACCAGCAGGTAAAGACTTTACGGTTTCATTACCAACTGTTTCTAAAACTACACTAGGGGCTGCTGGAAATGTAGCAGGTCGTACACCATTCCAAATTAACCTTGCAAACTGCTCAGAAGGTAAAGTTGCAACTTACTTTGAACCAGGTGTGAATGTTGATTTTAATACAGGCCGTCTACTTAACACTGAAGCTGCTGGTGCAAAACACGTAAATGTTCAGCTTTTAGGTAGTAATAACTTGTTTATTCCTGTAGTAGCGAAAGGTGCTTCTGGTGCTCAAGATAACTCACAATGGATTGCGGTTGCTGATGGTGCAGGTGCAGACCTAAACTATTATGCTGAATACTATGCAACTGCTCCTGCAACTGCTGGTTTCGTTAAAACTTCAGTTCAATACAGCATTATTTATCAGTAAGAAACACTTACAGAGTTTTTATGTTCGCATAAAAACTCTGTAATTTTTTGCGCACTTTCCTCACTGATGAGCATGCTGAAATGAAATTTAATCTGAGTAATATATTATTAGCAACCGCACTTAGCACTGCTGTAATGGCTACCTCCTCTCATGCCGAAATTATCCTACACGGTACACGGGTAATTTATCCTTCGGATGCTAGGGAAGTGACCTTACAATTGAGTAATAACGGTACTAAACCATCACTAGTCCAAGCGTGGATTGATGAAGGAGACCCTCAAAGCACTCCAGATCAATCGAAAGTTCCCTTTATGATCAGTCCACCGATTGCACGCGTGGAAGCAGAACGTAGTCAAACACTAAGAATAACTGCACTTCCTCAAGCTGCTCAATTTAACAAAAACCAAGAAACTGTACTCTGGCTCAATGTGGTTGATATTCCACCAAAACCAAGCACAGATGGTGCTGCTGATGCACCTGAAAACTTTTTACAGTTGGCTATTCGTTCACGGATTAAATTTTTCTACCGTCCCGCTTCCATTAAAGAAGATGTCCGTACTGCCCCAGAACAGTTGCAATGGTCAAGGTCGGGCAATATGCTCAACGTAAAAAACCCAACACCTTTTCACGTCACGTTGACAACGATTCGCCAGAAAAAAGGCGATAAGCAAGTAGATTTACTGCCTCAAGGCCTGATGTTGAAACCATTTTCAACTGAAGAAGTCGCATTACAAAGCAATACAGTTGAAGACATGAGCTTTATCAACATCAACGACTATGGTGGTCGGGTTGAATACAAAATTAAGCTGCAATAGCAGATTACCAACAATCTAAAAATTCTAAACATTCATAAAAGACCTATTTCTTTGAATAGGCGGGGTAATTATGTCCACATACAGCTCACCCTCTCGCTTCCTTAGACATCGTATTCGCTATTATTTTGCCAGTAGCATCATAACATTAGCGATTCCATTTAGCCTGCATGCGGAAAATTCAACTTCCCCTGCTCCAGTTACAGAAGCTGATTTTGACTCTAGTTTCTTGATTGGTGATGCACAAAAAGTTGATATTTCTAATTTTAAATATGGAAACCCAGTCTTACCAGGTGAATACAACGTTGATATTTATGTTAACAATACTTGGTTTGGTAAACGTCGGATGATGTTTAAAGCGAGTGAAAATAAAGCAAAAGCTCAAACGTGTTTTACTGAAACAGAACTACTCGAATTTGGGGTGAAAAAACACGTACTTACACAGCAAAGTAATTTATCTCCTACTGGGTGTTATCTCATTGAACAGTGGGTAGATTCTGCTTTTTATGATTTTGATAGCTCCCGTTTACGTATGGATATCTCTATACCTCAAATCGCATTACAAAAAAATGCGCAAGGTTATATCGATCCTAGTGTATGGAATCGTGGTATCAATGCGGGCTTTTTGTCATATAGTGGTAGTGCCTACAAAATATTTAATCGAGCCTCAAATCAAAACAGAGAAACAACGAATGCTTTTGTCAGTCTAAGTACGGGTCTAAACTTAGCAGGTTGGCAACTTCGCCATAATGGTCAGTGGCAATGGCAAGATAAACCCGCAGAAGGCCACTCTAAATCTGACTATCAAGCCAATAGTACTTACTTACAGCGCGCTTTTCCTGATTATCGAGGAATGCTCACGATTGGTGATAGTTTTACTGATGGTGAAGTGTTTGATTCTATTGGTTATCGTGGTGTCGATTTCGCAAGTGATGACCGCATGTTACCGAATAGTATGTTGGGTTATGCACCTCAGATTCGTGGTAATGCAAAAACAAATGCTAAAGTAGAAATTCGTCAACAAGGCCAATTACTGTATCAAACAACAGTTGCTGCGGGTAGTTTTGAAATTAATGACCTCTATCCAACAGGCTTTGGTGGTGAGTTAGATGTCGCGGTCATTGAAGCGAATGGTGAGATACAACGTTTTTCTGTACCTTATTCATCCGTTGTGCAAATGCTCCGTCCTGGGCTCAATCGCTATTCTGCAACAGTTGGCCAATTTCGTGATCGTAATATTGATGACACACCTTGGTTTGGCCAAATCAAATATCAGCACGGTATTAATAACTATTTAACTGGTTATACGGGTTTACAAGTTTCTGAAAATTATTTTGCAGCTTTAGTTGGTAGTGCTGTTGCAACACCAATTGGTTCAATTGCATTTGATATCACCCATTCAAATGCTAACTTTGAAAACCAAGGTTCTAAAGTTGGGCAGAGTTTTAAACTCAGTTATAGCAAACTTATTTCACCAACCAATACCAACCTAACCTTGGCTGCGTACCGCTACTCAACTGAAGATTTTTATCGTTTACGAGATGCACTTTGGGTACGAGATTTAGAAAGTAGAGGTGTTGATACGCACGCGCATGGTAAACAACGCAGTGAGTTTCAAATTACACTTAACCAAGGTTTACCTAAGAATTGGGGTAACTTATATATTGTTGGCTCATGGCTAGACTATTGGAATCGTAACGAGACCACGCAACAATACCAAATTGGTTATGCAAACAACTACCATGGGCTAACCTATGGCTTATCTGCAAACAAACGTGAAGTACAATATGGTTCTGAACGTACCAGTAATGATACTGAATATATGATGAGTTTGTCCTTCCCACTGGACTTCAAAAAACAATCTATCAATGTCAATACAATCACAACTCAGCACAGTCAAAACGTTGGAATCAGCAGTATGGTCAATGATCGCCTCAGTTATGGCGCATCGTTTGCTCATCAAGATTTTTATAATCCATCGCTGAACGTCAATGCTCGATATCGCACCAATTACGCCACGCTCAGTGGTAGCTATAGCATTGCAGATCAATACCAACAAGCAATGTTGAATGCGAGTGGTAATATTATTGCCCACGCAGATGGAGTGTTGTTTGGGGCTGAACAAGGACAAACAATGGTCTTAGTCTATGCACCAGATGCAACCGGTGCCAAAGTGAATAATGTTTCAGGACTCAGTATTAATAAATCAGGTTATGCCGTTATTCCGTACGTAACACCATATCGTCTAAATGATGTCACTTTAGATCCACAAAACATGTCTACTCGTGTAGAGCTCGAAGAAAGTAGTCAACGTATTGCTCCTTTTGCTGGGGCAATTGCCAAAGTCGATTTCAATACTAAAAAGGGTTACGCCATTTATATTAATGCACGTACACCTGAAGGAGGCCATCTACCTTTCGCTGCACAAGTCATGAACCAAGATCAACAAGTGATTGGCATGGTTGCTCAAGGTAGCATGATTTATCTACGTACTCCACTTAGTAAAGACCGTATCACGGTCCTTTGGGGTGAGAATAATTCTATCCAGTGTCATATTAACTATGACATTAGCCAACAACTGCAGAATAAAAAGCAGGATGCAATTGTCACGGAGGCAGTTTGTCAATGAAACAGCTTTTAACTACAACAGCCCTATCAATTTTATGCTTTGGTGCATGGCAAGGAATTAGTGCAACATGTATCCCACAGCGAGGCTTTACATCTGTAGATATCCCAATGAATGTAGGACGTGTTGTTGTGCGTCCAAGTCATGCTGTTGGTGAAGTAATACATAAAGCCAATTTTATTATTACACCCAATGGTTCTACTGCAGTCTGTGATGCTTATGGTGGAACCATCAATGCCGTTTTAAGTAAAAATCCAAAACTCAGTGCTGTAGGCAATTCTGTGTATGATACCAATATTCCAGGTATTGGTATTCGACTTTATCGTGAAGCCTTAGACGCCTCTTACTTTTCAGGCTATTACCCATATGTTCGAAATACAGAGCCTTTTACAACTTATAATCTAGCAGATGGTTATTTTGTTGTAGAAATTATTAAAACAGCGACAACAACGGGTTCTGGATCTTTTACCCCAGGTCGTTATAGTAGTTATGGTTATCCCAATACTACTGAACCAGCACTCACTTCAACGGTATATGGTAATGCAATCACAATTGCATCTTCTTCTTGTGAAATTCAAGGTAACACAAACCGCTTTATTACACTTGCACCTGTAAGCAAGTCTGATTTCAAAGGCATTGGTTCAACTCAAGGAGAACAAGCATTTAATATGACTATTTTATGTAATGGTGGAGCAAACCCTACTGATTACATGGAAAAAAATATTATTAGTTTAAGCTATGATTTTACCCCTGAAGCAAATACACAAAATGCAATTAAAAACATTGCTGCAAATGGTTCAAAAGCACAAGGTGTATCCACTCAATTGGTATGGGATGGCCCAAATAAACAAGTCATCAACAATAAAGATAAGTTCCATCTGGGCACAGTAAACTCGAATCAAACCATTGAATATCAAATTCCGATGACTGCACGTTACTATCAAAGTGGTGCAACTGTAACACCAGGTAAAGTCACAGGACTTGCCACCATGACTATTCAGTATGACTAGAGCTTAAAGCCTCTCTCATTTCCAACTCATCGAATTGGAAATGTCTTACAATCATAGCCTGCTTGAGATAGATCTATTTTAAGCAGGCTAAATGATTACCACCTTAATAATTTCTCATAAATTATATAAAAATCAAACAAATACTCAATCACAATCATTAAACTTATATTCAGTTTACTACACATTAAAAAATAATCTGTCGTTTTGCATAATATCGATAACCCTGAGGTTTTTTTATTTTCTATGCTCTAAGCAATCGCAATAATTTTATTTCATGCGATGAATCAAAAAATATAGATCAGGAAAGACATTATGAATCAGTTTGTTGAAAACAAAACACAGAGCACTTATCAATTTTGGCATGCACTATCACACCCAAATGAATGGCGCAGCCAACAACCGTTCCGCGTTGTCAAAGGTGATGGTCTTTATGTTTGGGATGACAAAGGCCATAAAATGCTAGATGGATTCGCGGGGCTCTGGTGTGTCAATGTTGGGCATAATCGTACTGAGGTTAAAGATGCCATAAAAAAACAAATGGACGAAATCTCTTATTATCAGTTATTTGCTGGAGTAAGCCACCCACTTGCAGAACAACTTTCTAACAAGTTAATCGCAATGACAGCCCAAGAGGACATGGCCAATGTCGTTTATGGCAGTGGTGGATCAGATGCAGTTGAAACAGCAATTAAAATTGCACGTCAATACTGGGTACTCAAAGGCCAACCACAACGAACTCGCATTATTTCTCTTAAAAATGCCTATCATGGCGTAAATATTGGAGGAACTTCCTTAAATGGAATGCCTGTTTTTAAAATGAACTATGGTCCTCTTCTTGAACAATGTATCCAAATTGAATCCCCTTGGTTATATCGAAACCCATGGAATTGTGATGATCCTGATCAGCTTGCCCACTTGGTCATTGATGAATTAGAGCGAACCATTCAATATCACGGCGCAGAAAGTATCGCAGCCTTTATTGCAGAACCTATTCAGGGTGCAGGTGGCATTATTGTTCCACCAGATGCATTTTGGCCTTTGTTGCGCCAATTATGCGATAAACATAACATCCTCCTTATCTCTGATGAAGTCATTACGGGTTTTGGACGTTCAGGCAGTATGTTTGGCTCACGTGGTTGGGGCGTAAAACCCGATATGATGACTCTAGCCAAGGGCCTCAGCTCAGGGTACGTCCCACTTTCTGCCACCATATTTAATCATCGTATTGCACAAGCATTTTATGACAATAATGATCATAAAGGCCTATTCATGCATGGCTATACCTATGGTGGACATCCGTTAGGCTGCGCCGCTGCCCTAGCCGTACTTGATATTGTAGAAAAAGAAAATCTTCCAGAAAATGCAGCACAAATGGGCCGCTATTTATTAAGCGAACTACAAAAAATTCAGCAGCAATACTCACTTATTGGTGAAGTACGAGGCAAAGGTTTAATGTTGGCCTTAGATCTTGTTAAAGATCAAAAAACCAGAGAACCAATTGATGCTCAAAGTGATATCGCAAGTCGTTTAACTGAAGCCTGTCGTGATGCAGGTGCAGTAATTCGTCCAATTGGTACAAAACTTTGTTTAGCGCCACCCCTCACTATTGATCAAGCAGGTTGTGATGTATTAATTAATGCACTCAAATCTGCATTTAAACAAGTTTCGCTGTAAACCTTATCTATTGCTGAACTCATAGCAATCTATGTATGAGTTCAGTACATTAGAGTCTATTGATATTTTAAGTGAATTTAGGATGAGTTTACTGTATTTAGATGGAGCTAGTGATGATGACACAATACCAAGCAACCGACTTAGGTTATCAATCCTATCGTGATATTAACAACCTTTCGCAGCATACTGCTTTAATCAATGAATGGGACTTTTTATATCATCAAGTCTCAGCAGGAAAGTTTACAAGTCAACTCAACAGCTTTTGGCTCGATAATATTGGTATTTATGAGGAGCATCTTTCACCATGTATCTTTCAACAAGGTAAAGCGAAAGATGATGTTATTTGTATTGGTTTATTCAGGCAAATTCAACAACCTGTATTATGGATGGGCAAGGCCATCGATCAGCATGATGTAATGTGTATTTATCCAGATCAGGAAGTTGTAATTAAAACACCTGAAAATTCATTATTTTATGCCTTACATTTTCCACTCGATCTACTTCATGAGTTTGATTTAGCATTATTAGAAAATACAAAAAATATTATTAAAAACAAAAGATTGAATATGCAACTCTATTTAAAGATGTCAGAAATGATTACATTTATTCAGCATCACCCTCATAGCCAACTGAGTTCATTGCAATGTGAATATCTTAAATCTGATTTAGTGGACTTAGCTTATCGTTTCTTTCATACAGAACACGACCGCCCTTTTCATGACGTAATAACTAAAAGCAAAGCTTATGAGGTCGTTAAATATCTCATTGATTATTTGATTCAAAATAAAGACCAACCGATCTCACTAGCAAAATGTTGTGAGCTCACACAAACTTCGAAACGTACCTTACAGAATTATTTTGAAATTGTTACAGGACAAAGCCCTTCGTTATTTTTAAAGAATTGGCGCCTCAATGGTGTACGTCGAATGCTCCAACAAGCGAAAAATAAAGTCACCATTGGTGATGCCGCAAGTGATTGGGGTTTTTGGCATCTTTCGCAATTCTCAACCGATTACAAACGCCTTTTTAACGAGAGCCCATCCAAAACTTTAATTATGAAATAAGGTTAGGAACAAAGTTCTAATTGAAACTTAGTGCTATTTTTTCCTCGTTGACATTGATAACTACTTTGTACCTGTTTGAGTTGCCAATGCCCTGTATCTTGCAGTTTAAACTGATATACCGTGCGGATTGCTTGTACTGAATCATCTAAAAGTCCAGTACGCAGTACAGTGACTTGAGCAGCAGTAGGTGACTCTGCTTGATTAAAAACTTGTTGAATTGAAACCTGATTCAGCTCATTGACCAGTTCTGGTTGCAAGCTAAAGAGCTGTTGTAATGGGGTTTGTACCTTGACTTGTACCTGCTGAGTTACTGTTTTTGATTCTACTTTATGTTCAGTTTTATTCACTGATTTATAAAAAGATGGAAAGCTATTACAGCCAGTCAAACCCAATGTTGTCACGAATGCTGCAGCAACAATCAAACGCATATTGATATCTCTATCTATAAATCTTGTCTCCACAATCTAAGCCATATGAATAGACCATGCAATATTTCTTACATTTCCATTAAAAAAACCGCAAGAACACCAAGGTCCCTGCGGTCTCTCATTTAAACAGTCAATTTATAACTATTTTAAATCAAAGAGTTTTCCTGGGTTCATCACACCATTAGGATCAAAAACTTGTTTTAGTGCACGCATGTATTCAATTTCTTCTGCACTACGTGTGTAATCCAAATATGGTTTTTTCGTCATACCAACGCCATGTTCTGCTGAAATCGAGCCATCATATTTTTTTACTGTATCAAAAACGTGTTTATTTACGATTTGACATTTTGCAAAGAAATCATCTTTGCTCAAATCAGCAGGCTTTAAGATATTCAGGTGTAAATTACCATCGCCAATATGACCAAACCAACAAATTTCAAAATCAGGATAATTCTCAGAAACAATCTTGTCGATTTCCTCAATAAATGCAGGAACATGTGTAATCAAAACTGAGATATCGTTTTTATATGGAATAAACGGTGCTATTGATTCTGAAATATCTTCACGCAAGCGCCATAAATTCTGTGCTTGCTCAAGGCTCTGGCTCATCACCCCATCCAGCACCCATCCTTGCTCCATACAATGCTCAAAAATTTCCATTGCCGCATCCATGATTGGCTCATAAGGTGCTTCAAACTCAAGCAGTACATAGAACGGGCATTCTGTCGCAAATGGACGTTGCACATGGCCATTATCAAGTACTTTTTGCATAGCAAGTTCACCAAAGAACTCAAATGCAGTAAGGTCAATTTTGTTTTGAAAAGCATGTAGTACTGGCATTACAGCTGCAAAATCAGGTACACCCAATACTAAAACTTGTAAGTCGTGCGGTTGGCGCTCAAGCTTAATCTCAGCCTCGGTAACAATACCCAAAGTTCCTTCTGCACCAATAAACAAATGCTGCATGGCATAGCCTGTTGCATTTTTAATCATGCCTTTGTTCAAGCGTATGATATCGCCTTTACCTGTCACAACAGTAAGACCCAAAATCCAATTACGTGTCATGCCATATTTAATGACTTTAATACCACCTGCATTGGTACCAATATTGCCACCAATTTGTGAGGAACCAGCAGAGGCAAAATCAACAGGGTAATACATCCCTTGCTGCTCGGCATAATCTTGCAACTGCTCAGTCACAACACCAGCTTGAACACGCACCATGCGATCAGCAGGGAAAAACTGTAGGATTTGGTTCATCTTGTCCAAACTCACTACAATTTCACCATTACTCGCTACAGCACCTGCCGATAAACCAGTACGGCCACCACTTGGTGTAATTGCCACATTGAACTGATTTGCCAATTGGACAATAGCTTGAACCTGTTCAGTACTTGATGGAAACACAATAACCGACGGATTTGGATCAAAGTGTTTGGTATGATCTCGTCCCCAATTTTCGAGACTATCGCTATCCGTTTTAATTCGGTTTTCACCAACAATGGCGGTCAATTGGGTCAGTAATTCGGGGTTTAAAGCGACTGGAGCATTCATTGTCAGCAGACCTAGCAAAGTAAGACACAGAGATAAAATTTAAGCAAAATCATGAGCAGTAGCGAGTCGGGTTTTGTCTAAAATACAAACAAAAACATGCAGTTTGACTCGGCAGTGCAAATACTGCCAAATTAGGCTCTTTAGTATAAGGTATTTTTAAGCGATCGGCTTGTTTGAATTGCCTAGGCTCATCCTAATCCTAATTAAAAACCGCCATATAAGCCTCAAGCCAAGGTTTAAACTGCTGATATTCCACCCTTGTGCTCGCTCAAAGTGATTAAAACTAACCCTATAAACTAAATATGTTTAAAAAATATCAGCATACAACGATTGAAAGCAAATGCTTAACCTCACTTTGGTGTGCTAATATACTGCCACTAAATTTGGCCTTTGTAGCGGAGCCGTAATGAGTCAACATCTTTCACTACCTAAAGATAAAATTCGTTTTCTATTGCTTGAAGGTGTGCATCAAAATGCAATCGACACCTTAAATGCAGCAGGTTATACCAACATTGATTATCGCAAAACAGCACTTGAGGGCGATGCACTTAAAGAAGCTATTGCTGATGCGCACTTTGTTGGGATCCGTTCCCGCACGCAATTGACTGAAGAAGTATTTGAAGCTGCCAATAAACTCATCGCTGTGGGTTGTTTCTGTATCGGAACAAACCAAGTGAATTTAACAGCAGCAATGGAACGTGGAATTCCAGTATTCAACGCACCATACTCAAATACACGTTCAGTTGCTGAACTTGTACTTGCTGAAACAATTTTATTGTTACGTGGTGTGCCTGAAAAATCTGCATCTTGTCACCGTGGTGGTTGGAACAAGTCTGCAGCAGGTTCATTTGAAACTCGTGGAAAAACGCTCGGTATCGTAGGTTACGGCTCTATTGGTTCTCAACTTTCTGTGTTAGCAGAAAGTCTTGGTATGCACGTTATTTATTATGATGCCGTGACTAAATTACCAATGGGTAATGCACGTCAAGTTGGTAGTCTTAATGAATTACTTGCCAATGCTGACGTTGTGACTTTACATGTGCCAGATGTACCATCTACACGTAATTTCTTTGGCAAAGCTCAATTTGAACAAATGAAAGCAGGTTCAATTTTCCTTAACGCAGCACGCGGTACTTGTGTCGTTATTGAAGATCTTGCTGATGCAATTAAGTCTGGTCATATTGCTGGTGCAGCAGTTGACGTGTTCCCTAAAGAACCAAAAGCAAATGGTGAAGAATTTATCTCTCCGCTTCGTGGCCTAGATAACGTGATTTTGACACCACACGTTGGTGGTTCAACTATGGAAGCTCAAGCCAATATTGGTCTTGAAGTTGCTGAAAAATTCGTTGCTTATTCTGATAAAGGTATGACGTTGTCTGCGGTTAACTTCCCAGAAATTGCTTTACCATTAACAGAAGGCAAACATCGTTTACTGCATATTCATAAAAACGTTCCAGGTGTGTTGTCAAAAATTAACAACCTATTTGCAGAACATGGCATCAATATCTCTGGTCAATCTTTAATGACTAAAGGTGATGTGGGTTATTTAGTTATGGATGTAGATGCAACTGCATCTAAAGAGGCTTTAGATACTTTACACGAAGTTGAAGGAACAATCCGCGTTCGTGTTTTATTCTAAACATCTCTATCCCTTGAAAATATTGAGCTAGAGCTAATTTAGCAATACATTTTCACGCTAAAAACCACACTTGCATTTTGATATCGTGTTATTTTTATCAAATGCAAGCTGTGGTTTTTTTTGGCTCTAACATTAGAGCATGATCAGATCTCCAAAGTGATCTCAAGCCACAAGCCTATCGACTTGGTGAGACTATGTCCGTCCTTAAAAATACTCCACAGTTGCGAGCAATCGGCTTGCTACTTTTAGCGATCATCTCACTACAAAGTAGTGGTTCATTAGCTAAAATCTTGTTTAATGAGTTCCCTGTACTCACTGTTGCAGCTATGCGCATTCTACTCAGCGCAATCATTCTTACTGTCATATTCCGAGCATGGAAAATTGATTTTAGTAAAGTACGCTGGAAGTCAGTAGTCAGTTATGGCTGTGCTTTAGCAGGCATGAACATTTTATTTTATTCTTCTATTAGTCGCTTACCTTTAGGCATCGCTGTCTCTTTTGAGTTTATTGGCCCATTAGGCGTCGCGCTCTATTATGCAAAACAACGTTTTGATTTTGTTTGGGTAGGCATGGCTATTTTAGGTATTGTTTTATTATTTCCCTTTGAAAAAACGGCACAAGACCTAGATTTGATCGGTATTGCGCTCGCGCTTGCAGCAGGCGCTTGTTGGGCACTCTATATCGTTGCAGGGCAAAAACCTTCAGGTGTTTCTGGAAATCACACTGTCTGTTTAGGCATGTGTATTGGTATGCTAGTCATGCTGCCCTTTTTACTCTTCTCGCCAGCACTAGCACAAGTGGCTGAGTTTCCTGCACTATTTTATTTTATTGCCCTTGCTGTATTAGCCAGCGCACTGCCATTTAGCCTAGAAATGGTTGCTCTACGTAATCTTAGCCCACTTAGTTTTGGTACACTCACCAGTCTAGAACCAGCGATTGCTGCTTTATCTGGTTTTATCTTCTTAGGTGAGTATTTACTTTGGACACAGTGGCTCGCATTGCTCACGATTGTCATGGCATCTATGGGTTGTACTTACACCACCCAACGTGCGCGACAACAACGTGAACAACAAGAACTATTGGCAAAAGCTGCATCTACTGAATCTAAATAACCTCAAGTAATGATCTATACTGATGTATAGATCAAACCATAGCCTCCACCCTCATATATGAATTTTGTCCATGCCTAATACTCAGCTCACTGCCATTTGTTTTATGATTTTATCAATGCTGGCTTATCAAGTTAGTGCCTCGTATGCAAAACAGCTAATTGCAGTATTAGACCCACTAACTGTCGTCACTTTACGTTTATGTTTTGCTTCGATCATGATTTTTGTCATGTTTCGATCTTGGCGTATTATCAAACGCTTAGGTGATCTACACTGGCGAGATTTACTCTTATACTCTGGTGCTGTTGCGCTGATGAATGTGCTCTTCTACGCTTCTTTAGGTAAACTTCCTCAAGGTATTGCTGTGGGCTTAGAGTTTATGGGACCACTGACTTTAGCACTGATCTCTATTAAACAACGCATGGACCTCCTTTGGGTATGCCTTGCTATTGCAGGTATCGGTTTAATGGTTCCTTGGCAAGATGCAGCTCAAGCGCATTTTTCTTATCTTGGTGCAGCTTATGCTTTGGGAGCAGGCGTATGTTGGGCCATTTATATTTACTTTGGTCAACGTGTTGCACACCAAAATATTGGTATGCATGCTTTAAGTATCGCCATTTGTATCTCTGCACTTTGCTTACTTCCATTTAGTCTAGCCCATAATGCCGAAGCTGTATTAGATACGCAGTACTGGGGACAAGCCCTGTTGATTGCATTATTAGCAACAGCTATCCCCTATACACTTGATCTTATGGCACTCAAACGTCTGAACAAGCTTAGTTATGGCACTTTATCTAGCCTTTCTCCTGCACTCGCTGCTTTAGCAGGATTTGTGCTACTTAATGAACGTATTAGCTCATTACAAATTATTGCTCTAAGCTGCATTATTATTGCTTCGATTGGTGTAACCATCGGTTCGGCACGTCAAAAAACTGAACAAAAAATTTTAACACCCAAAAACCAACAGAATAAAGATTAATCTATTTTGTATATTTAATAGCAATGTGGACAACACTAAAGTTATCCACAATTTGTTCTAAACAACTATTTATTCTTCATGAATGAAGTCAATCACCTGCTCAATGAATTACAGCCCAATCATAATTCACCACAGCTACAAGCAAACAAAATATCTCTGAATGCATGATCGTAATCATATTACACCTCGTAATTTAGCAATTACCTAGACATCATCAGATATTTTTGCGACCTAAATAACAAGAAAAAATAAATATAATTTATTGATTTATATAAACATATTATTCATCACTTTTTACATTTCTTATAAGTTGTAATACTGAAGCAACTGCTATTTTCACCTTAAGAATCAGAACAGACTCCTTGGCTGCCTTATGCATCAGGCAAAAAAATTTAAAGCTTATTTTATTATAAATACACCTCAACTTCGCGATGTATCCCAACCATACACGCCTCTCACCTTCCAACATCCTTATAAACATGCCCCTCCAGTTGTATATCTATCATGCCCTCTCACATTGATCTCCTAATAAGCTATTCAAATCTATAAATATAGGTAGCACTATGAATTTTAAAATTATACTCCTCACACTCTGTTTCACTGGGCTAAATTGCTCTTATGCTCTCGCTCACTCTCGTGCAGACTTACATGCGCCAGCTGGGGTAATGTACGAACATATGCATAAAAAAGGTGAACTGATGTTGGGCTATAATATTCAAAGCCAACAACAAGGTGGTCGTTACTATAGCGGCTCCCATCTAGCAGCAAGCAATGAAATGCAGAACTACAGCATGCTCACCCACAAACACCAAATGTATATGCATATGTTGCACTTCATGTATGCGCCTACAGATAACCTCACGCTAACCCTCATGCCGATGTACATGAGTATGAATATGTCTATGCAAACCAATCCGCAGCAAACAGACTCTGTGAATGACAATGAACATATGGCTCATGGCTCCTCTGCATCTCATGGTGTATCTGGCTGGGGAGACACCATTCTCAGCGCATCCTATCGTGCCTTTGAAGATGACAGACATCAGTTGATCACAACGCTAGGTTTATCAACACCAACTGGAAACTATAAAAAATATGGTCCCGATGGCAATCCAGTTCACTATGGTATGCAAATAGGTGCAGGTGTATGGCAAGCGATTCCAAGTATCAGTTACACCTATAGTGTAGACAACCTAAAAATAGGCCTACAACTTCTCACTCGACAGCCCATTTTTAACCGTTTAAATCGATTGGGATATTATGCTGGTGATCAACGAAGTGCGACTGCATGGTTAAGCTATTTATGGAATCCATCACTAAGTACCTCAGTACGAATTCAATATAACAATACAGATACTATTCAAGGACACTATAAGTCTTCTCACAATCATGGTTCTCCTGCAGATATTCAAACGAACTATGGTGGTGAGCAGACCTTTGCAGGCTTAGGTATAAATACCCTTCTTCCTACTGCAGGCGGGCTTCGTGTAGGTGCCGAATACATGATTCCACTTCATGAAAATCTAAATGGTGTTCAACAAAGAACGGGGCATATTCTAAATATGTCTATCAGTAAATCATTTTAATCAAGCCCCCTTACTCTACTTGGGCTAGAGTAAGGGATTGTTTATGGCTTAATTTAAAAGTTATCAAGTTTATAAAAATTCTGAATCGACTCAGCGCACTGCTCTACGACCAAGTCATGATCTTTTTTCCATACAAGTTTAACTTCTGACAAACTATTATGATCAATTATTCTGAGCAATTTAACATTTTTAGGGAGTACCGTTGAAAATTCTTCAGGCACAATACACACACCAAAACCCTGTGCGACCAGGTCTAATTGAGATAGTTTTCTAGAAGATATTCGTGCTTTTTTCTGGGAAAATCCATGACTTAGGCAAAGATTAGAGACTAAATAACTTAAGCCTCCACGTTCAGCATGCGGAGTAGATACAAAGTTTGACGCTTTTAAATCACTTAGACTCACACTGCTTTTTCCATCAAATTGCGGATCTAAAGATGACACCGCCACATATAAAGGCTCGGTATATAAATCAACGACATTTACTTCATCCAAGGCATGGTAAACAGGGGGGCGAATAAAGCCAAGATCCATATCACCTCTCAGTATTGCCTCAATCTGAAGCTCAGAAGACAGTGTATTTAGCTCAATATTAATATCGTAGCTTTGACATAACTGATCGAAAATTTGTAGTTTTCTTTGATCTAAAATAATACTACTTGAGTGGCTAATGTTAAGTGTCCTGTTTTCACCTCGACTCATTCCTTTTGCCAATTCAATTGAATGCTTAAAATTTTCCAAATTCCTTTTTATATTCTTATAAAGAAAAGAGCCTGCTGCAGTTAATTTAATTCTCTTTTCTGAGCGATCAAAAATAGTAAAACCCAATTCATCCTCTAAGTTTTTAATTTGCCGACTCAAAGCCGATTGGGCAATAAATAATTTTTCAGAAGCTGAGATAAAACTCCCTTCCTCAACGATCGTAATCAAATAAGTGCATTGTTTGAATGTTAACATATCTCATAATTAGATAGATGGCGACTATTTCCATATTAGATTAGATCATTAAATTCTTATATCTTTTTCATAAAGTATTTCTTAGCTGAGATAGATATGGCACTTAAAAGTAAAATCATCGCTTTCATTATTGTTGTAGGCATCTGTCTGCTGGCTCAGTCTTTTGATACTTATACTGGCACCCATAGCAGTACAGAGCCGCCTTCTATAGATCTTCTTACTGATTAACTATAATGGCATGACATGATTTCATTCTAGTCATGCCCAATTCTTCCTTCTAAATATCAAATACCTCGTCAGCATTAAAAACTTCTGCTATATTTTTTTTATCTCTATGAAACGAATATAAAATGCAACAACAATATCGTCAGCTATTAAAATTCAGAACGCTTTTTATTATAAGTGCAGGTTTTGGATGGCCTCTTTTTTATGGGGTATTTTCCAAATTATGACGTTCTTTGAAATTAGAACTTCTATCATTGTTCTCACATGTCTTATATCAGCATTATTAAGTATGCTCTTTGGTCAACTTTTCTTTCTAGCTAAAGATATTTGTCCTTGGTGTAAACAAAATTTCTTTAGCACAGGGATGGGTATGGATAGTAATCTGCTATTTCGAAAACATTGTGTCCACTGTAAAATGCCAAAAAATGAAACTTGAAAGACAATATCAAATATCACTTTATTCAGAGTATTCACATAAAAAACAGCTGAACTTAAACTAAAAAAACCTGATAAGCCAAACGACAAATTAATACACTAACCAAGATTAAAAATAAAATTCGGATAAAACTACTACCGTATTTTAAAGCAACTTTAACCCCAACAATTGCACCTAATACGTTAGCGACCGCCATAGTTAAACCATATTGAAAAATAATGTGCCCAGCAGGAATAAAAAAACTTAATGCTGCAAAATTAGTCATAAAATTTGCAATCTTAGACAGCGCAGAAGCATGTAAAAAATCAACTTTTAAATAACGAATAAAATAGAAAATAAAAAAACTACCCGTACCTGGGCCAAAAATTCCATCATAAAAACCAATCAACAAGCTACCTAGCCCAGCCAATAATAAGATCTGAGTAGTAATTACCTGTTCAACATGGTCTTGCCCAAACTGCTTCTTTAAAAAAGTATAAAGCGCAATCACTATAAGCATCACTAAAACTAAAGGCTTAAGTACCTCAGTCGGTACATAGCTTACGCCCATTGCCCCGATATAAGCCCCAATACAAGCACAGCCCCCAACCACCAGCAATAATCGCCAAGGCAAACGCACCCGACGCATAAATGAAAATGCAGCAGATGCCGTACCACAAATCGAGGCCAGTTTATTGGTACCAAAAATAGTTGCAGGTGCAGTAGAAGGCAAAGCACCCATTAATGCGGGAATTTGTATTAGACCACCACCGCCCACAGCGGCATCAATTGCTCCTGCACAAAAGGCAAAGAACACCAAAGTCAGAACTAAATCTAATTCCATGCGTATTTACTCTTTTGGCAGGACAATGATTTCAGCTTTAATGTGTAATATATAAGTTTATATTTTTAAAGATTAAGTACTCGTTTAGGGATTAAACGTTTTTTATCACTAATCTCAGCAAGCCCCAAACAACGCTCGCCATCAAATACCAACACTTGTGCTGCTGCAGCATGTTCAATATTACTCTCCATACCCCGACTAAAATATTCCGCACGACCTTCTGGCGCTTGGATCTGAGGTAAATGAGCAACCGGAGCATAACAAGGCAGTAATAATGCTTCACGTTCGGCTTCAGTTAAAGATTCTAAATATTCAATGGTATATTCAGGTAATAACTCAAAATCACCGGTTTGTACACGATGCAAATATGTAAGATGCCCCACTGTATCTAAGGCCTTAGCAATATCTTCACCTAATACACGAATATATGTACCCTTCGAACAGCAAATATCTAGATGAATACTATCCTGATCAAAATCAAGAAGCTCAATAGAAAGCACCTTGATCGGACGCGCTTCACGTTCAACTTCAATACCCTGACGTGCCAACTCATATAGAGGACGTCCTTGCTTTTTTAAAGCCGAATACATTGGTGGAATCTGCTGAGTTTCCCCTAAAAATTGTGCAAGCACCTGTTCAATCATCGCCTTATTCAGCACAGGTACAGCTTTTTCTTCCAACACTTCTCCCTCAATATCGCCTGTTGTAGTACAACTGCCAAGCTTTACCACTGTGTGATAACGTTTATTTGAATCAAGTAAGAAGTGTGAAAATTTGGTCGCCTCACCCAAACAAATCGGTAATAGGCCACTTGCGAGTGGATCAAGTGCCCCTGTATGACCAGCCTTCTCAGCGCGAAATAAATAGCGCACTTTTTGTAAGGCTGCATTAGAACTTAAACCTAATGGCTTATTCAGAAGAAATACACCACTAATTTGACGGCGCTTAATTTTGGGACGAGCTACATTCATAAAAAAGCTGAGTTGATCCAAGGTGCGCTCATGTTAACAATTCATGTGCAATATTTATAGGAAAAAGCTGGTTGCAATGATTTTTAGACAAAAAAAATGCGCCAATCGGCGCACTTTTTTCTGCAAATAAACGCGGTTGATTAACCTTGTTTACGAGCTGGCAATTTTTCACGAATACGTGCAGCTTTACCAGACAATTCGCGTAGGTAGTAAAGTTTAGCACGACGAACGTCACCACGACGTTTCACTTCGATTTTAGCAACGATTGGTGAATGTGTTTGGAAAACACGTTCAACACCAACACCGCTAGAGATTTTGCGAACAGTGAAAGCAGAGTTCAAGCCACGGTTTTTCTTAGCGATTACAACACCTTCAAATGCCTGAAGACGCTCACGCTCACCTTCTTTTACTTTTACTTGAACGATGACTGTATCACCTGGTGCAAAAGCAGGAATATCTGTTTTTAACTGTGCATTTTCAACAGCTTGTACTAAAGGATGTTTACCACTCATTGTGGGAATCTCCAATATGTGCAGATCAGAAGAGGTCTGATGACTGCTGGGGATAGAGGCTAAAACGCGTATCGACCCGGTTATCTTTCCCTTTTATTGTTGACCTTTTCAAACAATAAAGGGCCTATATGAAAAGATTTAAATTCTTAAGACTTCAAATCTTTGAGCCATTTCTTTTGCTGCTTTGTCAGTTCCACCTGTTCAACCAATTCTGGTCGACGTTGTTGTGTACGCTGATAACGCTGCAAAAACCGCCATTTTTCAATATTTGCATGATGCCCTGATTTTAAAACCGCAGGCACATCCAAACCTTCAAACTGGTCTGGCTTGGTGTATTGTGGGCAATCTAATAAACCATCCACAAAAGAATCTTGCTCTGCCGATTGTTCATCAGACATTGCATTCGGTAAACGCCGAATAATACTGTCCAATAAAACCATCGCAGGAAGTTCACCCCCTGATAAAACATAATCACCAATCGACCATTCTTGATCGACATATTTCTGGATCAAACGTTCATCAACGCCCTCATATCGTCCACACAACACAATTAATCCGTCATAATTGACAAATTGTTGCACTGCTGACTCATTTAAGGTCTTACCTTGTGGCGACATATACACCACAGGAACATGAACACATCCTGCTTGCTTTGCAAGCTGTTTGGCATGCTGAATCGCTTTAGACAGAGGTTCTGCCATCATCACCATACCTGGACCACCACCAAATGGACGTTCATCCACTCTTCTGTAGTTGCCCTCAGCAAAATCACGAGGATTAATACAATCAACTTGTATCAATTCACGCTTTGCTGCGCGTCCGCTAATGCCGTAGGCTGTAATCGCTTCAAACATTTCAGGAAAAAGCGTTATGACTGCAAAATACACCGCAGACTCCTCAATTTTCCTGCTGTGTTGGTCCTTTCGGACTAATAATCTACGCCCCAATTTACGTAGATACGACCAGCTTCGAGATCAACTCGCTGTACCACATCTTTATGCCATGGAATCATACGTTCCTCACCATCAATGCTTTCAGCCGTTGCATGAACGACCATGACATCATTGGCACCTGTTTCGAATAATTCGTGAATTTTCCCGAAATTAATTTCTTGCTCTTGATCATCAAGGCCTAGTACAACTAACCCTTTCAAATCAGACCAATAGTATTCATCGACCCCAGGTTGAGGTAACTGTGATTTTGCAATCCAGATATTAGCGCCAACCAAGCTATCCGCCATAGTGCGATCTGTAACGCCCTTTAGCGAAGCCACCAAGCCTTTGCCATGTGGTTTCCAACGTTTAACATCTACTGTCTGCCAACCTGCTTTAGTTTCAATAAACCAAGGAAGGTAATCAAACACGTTGCTCATAGGTTCTGTATTGGAATAGACCCAGAGCCACCCATTTAATCCATATGCTGAACGTAACTGTCCAATCTGAATACGATCTTCTGGAACATTCTGTGCTGGTATCATGGGTTACCTACACTTATGCAGTTGCAGCAGCTTTCTTAGCTTGAGCAGCTAAAGAAGCAACACGTTCAGACGGCTGAGCGCCTAAAGCAACCCAATGTGCAAAACGATCAGCATCTAAACGAAGTTTTTCTGCTTGACCTTGAGCTGTAGGGTTAAAGAAACCAATACGTTCGATGAAACGACCGTCACGCGCATTGCGGCTATCAGTTACAATAACTTGATAGAACGGACGTTTTTTAGCACCACCGCGTGCTAGGCGAATTACGACCATGTTAATACTCTCACATGAAGGAAAAACTTTTTAGATTCGGTTGAACCTAAAAAGGCGGATATTTTACGATATTTTAAAGATAAGTGAAAGCTCAATATTTGAGTTATCCGCAATTTTGAATTTATTCTTGTCTAAGCCAACGCGATTTTTAACTCTAACCTCGTCTTTTGGTAATGTTTTTATTTACATCAACTTTAAATACTTTCCAGTCACATAATAGTTGAAATCAAAAGTGCTCAACACATATACCCTAAAACTTATTCAGGTTGAGTTTCTGTCCAATTAAGTCTTTGTAACTGCATATCAAGTTGTAGACATTGATTTTGATTTAGACTCTGACAAATTTTATTTTGTATATTAAATAATCCATTCAATAAAATATTTCTCCATGTCTCTTGTTTGAGCTTCCATGAAAAATGATCTGTAATCATGCCTCCACCAAGCAATACTTGTTCAACACCTGAAGGACTCAAATTTTGAGCAAGACATATTTGCCTAGGCAAGCACAACCGATATAAATAAGTTTGCCCTTGCTTAAAATCATTTTGGCACTGTTTTAAATATGGATGCAGACTCAAGTTTTGTTTTGTTTGCCTATAAACATGCGCATATAAGACATTATTCATGACAATAATATTGCCAATGCCTGTATTTACCTCAGCCTGCTGTATTGGTGCCTGATATGGATACCACCAACCATATTGCTTAGGGTTATTTTTTAAAGCATTATCCATTGATTCAATACGGACAAGTTGATCAAATTTCACACTCTCTGTATTTAATTGCTTTGTAGAGTACAAATCTGGCCGTCCGAGATCATAATCATAAACTGCAAATAAACCATCATACTTGTTTGTCTCAACCTCATTTAAAGCAATTAAAGGATGGCCTGAATGTAGAATAATACTGACATACGGTGTTTGCTGATTCGATTGCAAATGAATTGACACACTAGGCATATGATAAAAACGAGGGCTTGCCCCTTGCTCTTGATGCACATCTAATATCTTTACAATACGTTTAACCAAGGACTGTTCTGCTCGCACCTGATTATTCAAATCCACACGAAAAACTTGCCCACCCAAATCTGCAAAATACAATGTATCCACCAAACCATCTGCATCTCGGTCAATCGTATTAATCTGAGCAACCACACTATATTTTAATGCTGCATGATATGTAGCTTGGGCCGCACCTAATGTCTGGGTTGCATTTGCACTCGCCCACCATAATAACGCTCCATTTTGGGCATCAAACATATAAATACCCGCACCATTCGCAAGGGCTGGATTGTAATGTGGGCACCAATATCCCTGATCTTGAAATCGAACATCTCTACAATTTACAGCACCAATCGCATCATAACCACCACCAACAAAGAAGACTAATTTGGGTTGCCCTTGCCAGTTAATATAACCCAAACTTGGCTTAGACCAGCTCTGCCCCATATAGCGTAAAGCTGCAAAAGTATTCCGATGATTCCCCATGACGACTTGTTGTTGATCTGGTTCAATACTCAGCAAAGGAAGCGACGTATTCTCTCGATCACTGATCTGTTCAATCTGATAGCGACGTCCTGTAGATCCTGCTCCAACATAGCGCCTCTTTTGCATGTCTGTTACAGCCAATAACGTTGCCTCAGCAGGTACACTGAATGCTTCTACTGCTGGCTGGCACTGTGTTTCATTATGATCTGTTATGGGTACAGTTTGCCCTAAACCGACAACAAACATCAAAGTGCATATAAATATTATTATTCTTTGTTTTATCTTCACATTATTCCTTAAGCAAATTACTCTAATTCATTCACCTACCCAATACGCCCATATATACCATAAACTGCATGCTGCACATTAAACCTAGCATTTGATTGAGATAAACAAAACTGCGCCTGCTGTTGAGCTTGTTGTAAACAACCTTCTATATGTGATAAGGCTTGTTGATCCGATTGAGTGACAACCGAAATTACTGTGACTTCAAATTGCTGAGCTAAATTTGTGAAGTGACTTTGTCCTAAACTCATTGCAACAGGACTCCCCATCAAAGGTGGAAGCCGATGATGATTCTTTCTTATATACAACTGAGATAACACTCGACCATGCTCTATATTTGATGAATTTATCTGACAAAAACCACGGCGACTGCTCACTTTTCCGCGGTCATTAATCACTCCCATCTGCTGTATATCAAGTGCTAGAACTGTTGTCCTATAACAGGACACCAATTCATTTTGGTCGTGTTGATGATCCTGAAAATATACCCATATCGCGGGCCAAGCCATGGGTTGATTGATCAGTTTTTTATCTTCTAAAGCAAATAAAACTGCATCGGAGTTTTGCCATAATTGAACATAAAGTTGACTTTGACGTGCTTGCCCCAAACTCAAAATGCTCGATCGAATTGCTATTGTTGAAATCAAGGACAAAAGCAAAATAACGACTAAGACCAATAATAAAGTTGCACCTTTCTGTCTAATCATGACCCACTTGGCCTTGCACATTTCGTAACATAACCACTTGACTCACGGCTCTACGCAAATGCTGTTGCTGCTCTTTTTTTAAAACTAAATTCTGCCCAAGTAATGGATAATGAGGAGGTACACTTTTTTGCCTCGAACTCATACTTGGCAAATTTGAGCGCAATAATAGCCCGACTTCAATTGATACCACCTGATAGGGCTGTGTCGAATCAAATACTTGTGCAGCCATCGCAGTCTGGTACTGATCAATACCCATATAGGTTAATTGCCCCTTAATATTTTGCACCCCCAACTTTATCTTGAATGCCTCAACCCCTTTGATCAGTTGTTGTCCTCCACCATTTAAACCATGAATTGTGCTATCACCTGATCTATACCACCCACTTTCACAAAATAGAGAATAACTTTCCCTCCCCTCAGTCATCTGTTGTCGATCTGGTGCAATAAAATAACGATTAACAATCATTTTGGTGCTTTCATTTTCTACTTCATCTCTCTCAATTTGTCGTCCTTCACAATCAATACCCACAACAGATGTTTTCATATGCTGTGGTTTAATTTGCTCAGTCTCTGTTGCGACATAGGGTGGTTGATATTGGATAAGGAGTTGATCACTTTTTTCTACGGTCCCACCCTCACTGTATGCATGCTTAGTCACAAATGCATCAATATTTTGCTTAATACTTTGAGGTAAATTAGTTTGAATAAAAATAATGCCAGATCCCTCAACATGTGGGCTTATGTGGCCTCTAGAAAGCGTATTGAAGTTAATTTGTCTTAAATCTTTTGTGAGTACTCCGACTCCCCAATTTTCTTGCTGCTGTATATCATCCAAAGCATATTGTGTCTGCAACACACGCTGAGTATGAATAAATAAGGTTATAGCAGCTAACATCACAATGCCGCCAAGCACCAAAGCCATGGTGAGTTCTAACAAACTGAAGCCGTCTGAGCTAATCCACATAAGTATAGGCCTCCAGCACCATACAACGTGTATGGGTAGAATAAACTGCTGTTTGAGTACAATCTTTTATGTCTTGAGTTGATGCTAATGCCTTCTTCTGCCAAGCGATGTAAATACACTGCTTATTTGTCCAAGCCGGTCTACAAGGTAAAAGTGCAATATTCATTGATTTCGTCAGTGCTTTTTGCCTCACTTGCATAAAATCAAACTCAGCCATCATTGCAGCAGAACAAAATATGGGCGCCATACAAGAGTGATTTACCCCATTAGATAAAAAATCCTTTTTATGCATAAACCCTTGAGGATTAACGCGAATGCGCTCTGATAAATCACGTGCTAAATGATAAGCCTCAATATAATGACCCGCCTCTTGAGTTGCCGATAATGCACGTACTTGTAAAGTGGTGTACCCCAAAATACTGACCATGAGTAAAAATAAGGCCACTAAAACTTCGACCAAACCAACACCTTGCTGCTGAGACTTCAGGTCTGAATTGGATGCCATGTTCATAGTGAGTTCTTTTTATTATTGGCCTCCAAGCATCATAATCATTCTGAATTACATACCAATCAAATGCTGATCAGATAGCTAAAAAATCGGATGATCAAAATAAACATCTATATAAAAAAATTCCAGCCTAAGCTGGAATTTTTTATTGAAGCTTATAAAAGCTTAATCACGGTCAGATTAACCTGTAATCTTTCTGTACTTCTTACGCTTTGAATCAATTTCATCACCCAATTTAGCGCGACGATATGCTTCATATTCAGCATAGTTACCCGTATAGAATTCAGGTTGCTCATTTTCAAATGACAAAATATGCGTTGCAATACGGTCTAAGAACCAGCGGTCATGCGAAACAACCATAACTGTACCAGGGAAGACTAAAATAGCATCTTCAAGCGCACGCAAAGTTTCAATATCAAGATCGTTTGATGGTTCATCGAGTAAGATTACGTTAGCGCCTTGCTGTAAGATTTTCGCTAACTGTAAACGGTTACGCTCACCACCAGATAACTCACCTACACGTTTTTGCTGATCTTGGCCTTTGAAGTTAAAACGGCCAATATATGCACGTGAAGCAATTTCATAATCGCCCACTTTTAGGATATCAAGACCACCTGAAACTTCTTCCCAAACAGTCTTATTGTTATCTAAAGTGTCACGAATCTGACCAACATAAGCAACTTTTACAGATTCACCTAGAGTTACTGTACCTGTATCAGGTGTTTGTTCGCCTGTCATCATACGGAATAACGTTGTTTTACCCGCACCGTTTGGACCCACGATCCCAACGATCGCAGTTGGTGGCACAGTAAATGTTAAATTCTCGTAGAGTAAACGACCATCAAATGACTTACTGATGTTTTCAACTTCAACCACCTTATTGCCTAAACGTGGGCCTGGTGGAATATAAATTTCTGAAGTTTCATTACGTTGTTGGAACTCTTTAGAGTTAAGTTCCTCAAAACGCTCCATACGTGCTTTGTTTTTCTTTTGCTGACCTTTTGCATTAGAGCGTACCCACTCCAATTCTTTTTTCAACGCTTTCGCAAAAGATTCTTCTTGTTTCTGCTCTTGCTCTAAACGCGCATTCTTCTGCTCTAACCATGAAGAATAGTTACCTTGATAAGGAATACCATGTCCACGGTCAAGTTCCAAAATCCATTCGGCAACATTATCTAAGAAATAACGGTCATGGGTAATTGCCACAATTGTGCCTGGGAAGTCTTTAAGGAAGCGTTCCAACCAACTCACAGATTCTGCATCTAAATGGTTCGTCGGTTCGTCAAGTAACAACATGTCAGGTTTAGACAATAACAAACGACATAGTGCTACACGACGACGCTCACCACCTGAGAGTAAAGTCACATCTGCATCCCAAGCTGGTAAATTCAATGCAGCAGCAGCAATTTCCAACTGGTTATTCAGATTGTGTGCATCCCAAGCATGAATAATCGCTTCAAGCTTTTCTTGCTCTTTCGCTAGCGCATCAAAATCAGCATCTTCAGCAGCATACTCTGCAAATACTTCATCTAAACGAGCCAAAGCATCAAGTGCTTCACGCACACCATCTTCAACGTTACCACGAACATCTTTGTTTGGATCAAGAGGTGGCTCTTGCTCTAGATAACCGATTTTAATCCCCGGTTGAGCACGTGCTTCTCCCGAGAAATCTTTATCTACACCCGCCATAATCCGGAGCAATGTAGACTTACCTGCACCGTTTAGACCTAGTACACCAATTTTCGCACCAGGAAAAAATGATAAAGAGATGTCCTTTAAGATTTCGCGCTTAGGCGGAACCATTTTGGACACACGGTTCATCGTGTAAATATATTGGGCCACGTAGGACTCCTCAGTTAAATAACCTAAATATCGCGTATGCGAAAAAATTCCCCAGCATTATACGATGAAAGTAGCGAAAAAATAAGGCATGTCTTTACAATCAAGATAAACATGACAAAGTCGCCATCAACGTAAGTAAAATAAGATTATGTCTCTATAACAGTTATAAAATATTGGTAAATATTTTATAAAATTTGATCTATCTATATAATTTTTAAATATAAATATTGAGATAAAAACACTCTTTCTTTGCAAAGGATAAGTGCTACACTTGTTGCACAAATAATGTCACTCAAAGATGATGGAATCATGACGTATAAAGATGAGACCCTAGCTATTCATGCGGGTTACAGCCCTGAAAGTACAACCAAAGCGGTTGCCGTTCCGATTTATCAAACCACTTCTTATGCCTTCGATGATACACAGCATGGCGCAGATTTGTTTGACTTAAAAGTACAAGGCAACATCTATACACGTATTATGAATCCAACCACTGCAGTGCTTGAACAACGCCTTGCAGCACTTGAAGGTGGGATTGGAGCATTGGCAGTAGCATCAGGGATGTCAGCTATTACTTATGCAATTCAAACCATTACTGAAGCTGGCGATAACATTGCCTCAGTTTCTACACTTTATGGTGGCAGTTACAACTTATTTGCACATACCCTTCCTAAACAAGGGATTGAAGTTCGCTTCTTTGATTATCAAGATCCTGAAGCACTACACAAACTTATTGATGAAAAAACCAAATTGGTTTTTGTTGAATCAATTGGTAACCCTCTTGGGAATATCATTGACTTAGAAGCAATTGCAAAAATTGCACACCAATACGGTGTTCCTGTAGTAGTAGACAATACTGTTGCCTCTCCTGCTCTACTCAAACCATTTGAACATGGTGCGGATATCGTGGTGCATTCTTTGACCAAATATATTGGTGGTCATGGTAATAGTATTGGTGGCGCTATTGTTGATAGCGGGAAATTCCCTTGGGGTAAATACCCTGAGCGTTTTAAAGTATTAAACACACCTGACCCAAGTTATCATGGTGTTAACTATGTCGAAGCATTAGGCGATGCTGCATATATCGCACGTGCGCGTGTTGTACCTTTACGCAACACTGGTGCTGCAATTAGTCCTCTTAGTGTATTCCTCATTTTACAAGGTTTGGAAACACTAAATTTACGTATGGAGCGCCATACTGAAAATGCTATTCGTGTTGCTGAGTACCTTCAAGCCCACCCTAAAGTAAAATGGGTCAACTATGCTGGTCTAAAAGATCATCCTCAGCATCACCTTGCACAAAAATATCTCAAAGGTAAACCATCTGCAATTTTATCTTTTGGGGTACAAGATGGTCGTGAAGGGGGAACACGTTTTATTGATGCATTACAACTATTTACACGTCTAGTTAATATTGGTGATGCGAAAAGTCTTGCTTGTCATCCAGCAACAACAACGCACCGTCAACTCAATGAAGAAGAGTTAAAATCTGCAGGTGTAAGCATTGATATGGTTCGTCTTTCTATTGGGATTGAACATATTGATGACCTCATTGCTGATCTAGAGCAAGCGTTAGCACAGGTTTAAATGCTATACTAAGACAGCGTAAAATAAGTAAAGGCCGAGCAATAATCTCGGCCTTTACTTATTGAAAACACCAACCAGCCTTGCTTAAACATGTATGGATCTTTTTTAAATCATATTCCTTCTACGCCTTATTTAATGATCCCTAACCAAGATCAAAACAAAGAATATGGCACTAGAAATAATCAAAATATTAGTTATTATAAAAATGCAAAGCCACTTAACACTGCTTTGCCTTTCAAATAACAATTAGTATTTTAAAGATGATTTGCAGATCAGGGAAAATTTATGAATCAAAAATTAGAGCAACTTTTTAATGCCAAAGTAAATGGTAAGACGGTACTAATTACTGGAGCATCAAGTGGGATTGGTTTAACCATTGCAAAAAAACTTGCCGCAAATGGTGCTCATGTTTTATTGCTTGCACGCACTGTGGAAACACTAGAGCAAGTAAAGCAAGAGATTGAAACAGAAGGCGGTAAGGCCACAATTTTCCCTTGTGATCTTAATGAAATGCCTGAAATTGATCGTGTATCTAAAGAGATCTTAGCCAGTGTGGATCATATCGACATCCTCATTAATAATGCAGGACGTTCTATACGCCGAGCAGTACACGAATCCATTGATCGTTTTCATGATTTTGAACGCACAATGCAATTAAACTATTTTGGTGCCATTCGACTTGTATTGAATATCCTACCTCAAATGATTAATCGACGAGATGGACATATCATTAATATTAGTTCGATTGGCGTCTTGGCAAACGCAACTCGTTTTTCGGCTTATGTTGCCTCAAAAGCAGCTCTAGATGCCTTTAGTCGTTGTCTCTCGGCAGAAGTACATAGCCATAAGATTGCAATCACTTCCATCTATATGCCACTCGTGCGTACACCAATGATTGCTCCAACGAAAATCTACAAGTATGTTCCAACACTTTCACCAGAACAGGCCGCTGACTTAATTGCTTACGCTATCGTCAAACGCCCTAAAAAAGTAGCGACCCACCTAGGACGTTTAGCATCACTCACATATTCGGTTGCGCCTGGAATTAACAATAAATTAATGTCAATTGGTTTTAATCTCTTCCCAAGCTCTACAGCTTCAGTTGGCGATCAAGCAAAATTAACTTGGGTACAACGTGCTTATGCTCGACTCTTCCCTGGAGAGCATTGGTAACCTCCCCTTTACCCTCAATCCAACCCAAAGCCAAGCTTTGGGTTTTTTTATGCAAGTCAATTTCACGACATGGAGTAATTTTTCAACATCAACTGAGACACAGTCCGAAAAACACCCTCGCAAAATACAATTTAGTTGGCATAAAATAAAAAAACGGTAATAATTAAAACTTGTAATACATTTGTATTCTGATCATTAAATTTAAAATCCAAACAAAAACCAAGGATATCAGATTTCTTAGGGAGCATCCGTTTGTTAACATTCATTGGAATTTCAATTATTGTCATTATTGTTGCATTATTAATGACTGGAAAAACAAGTCCTATTATTGCCATGGCTGTTGTACCATTATTTGGTGCACTCATTGCTGGCTTCTCAATTACTGAAATTTCGACTTTTTTTGAGGCAGGTCTAAGTAAAGTAAGTAAAGTTGCAGCAATGTTTTTATTTGCCATTTTATTTTTTAGTATTTTAAAAGAACTTCACATATTCGACCCTCTCATTAAACACATGATTCGTCTAACACGCGGCAATGTTATTATTGTCGCCGTTATGACAGCATTTATTGCAGCAATTGTGCACCTAGATGGTTCTGGTGCTGCAACATTTCTGATTATCATTCCTGCTCTACTTCCTCTATATCGTCAATTGGGAATGAGTCCATACCTTATGCTCTTACTTATGGCTGGAAGTATGGGTGTCATGAATATGGTCCCTTGGGGTGGCCCGCTTGGCCGTGCCTCAGCAGTAACTGGAATTGATGCCGCTCATCTTTGGCAAAGCCTCATTCCAATTCAAATTATTGGAATACTCGGAATGATGGGGTTTGCTGTACTCATGGGTATACGAGAAAAGAAGAGAATTCTTGCTGCTCAGGCTCTAGGTACTACGCCTTTTGAACAAGACTACCTTTTGTCAGATGTCGCTATAGATCTCACTGAAGAACAGAAACCAAAGAAATTTTGGCTCAACATTAGCACCATCATTATTGCCATTCTTTGCTTAGCCTTTGGTTTATTTTCAGCACCTTATGTCTTTATGCTTGCCTTAGCGATAACACTGTTACTTAATTTCCCTAAACCTAAACAACAAATGGAAATTATCAGTAAACATGCCCCTCAAGCACTCAACATGGTCGCTATTATTTTTGCAGCAGGAGCCTTTCTCGGCATTCTATCCGAATCAGGTATGCTCAAATCAATTGCTGTTGACCTTATTCACGTACTCCCTTCAAATTGGATTGGCAGTTTACACATTATGGTCGGTATTTTAGGTGTTCCTTTAGATCTACTGACCAGTACTGACGCTTATTATTTTGCTTTACTTCCTATTATTCATGAAGTCACTTCAACTGCAGGTGTACCTGTAGATTCAGTTGTCTACGCTATGGCGATTGGAAACAATGCCGGGACTTTCGTTAGTCCTTTCTCTCCAGCCACATGGCTTGCAATGGGGCTTGCTGGCACAGATATGGGACGACATCTTCGTTATTCATTCTTTTGGATTTGGTTCTTTAGCTTCTTTACCCTTAGCACTGGTTTCCTGCTTGGACTCTACTAACGTCACACACAGTTAAAAATGAACAGCCCGTCTCAGTAGAGAGGGGCTTTTTACACAAAATATCTCAGTGTATTTATGAAAAATCACTCAATTTAAGCTATTGAGTTACCAAAAAAATAACGTATTTAAATCCATCTTCTTTGTGAACTTAATAATAGAAAAACCTATCAAACCAATAAAATATAGCCAACTGAATCAAAAATATATAGAATATATGCGATTAACATTTAATCACAAATAAGATTTAATAAACAATAGAAGTAACAAACAATGGTTAAAAAATTAGGATTTTTCATTCCGCTGGTTCTAACACTTACTGCATGTGGTGGTGGTAGCGATGATAGTAACGGCTCAACAAACGGCCCCAATACTGGAAACAATAAAATTCAATGCAACAAAGGTATCCCGAGCGGGATGACCCCATTGGGTAGAGGAATTTTTGATCAAGATCTTTATAGTATAGATACTCAATATGATTCAAACCTACCACCCTCTCAAGCAAAACCACATCTTGTAGGTGAAAAACTTTCTCTTAATAAACACACCCTATACACCAGTACAGTTGCAATCAGCCACCCTGAAAGTGAAGTTGAAACGCAAAGCCATAACTTTGATTATCTACTCAATGACAAAGGCCTGTTTACAACAAAAGAATATACTCAAGCAAACGATGGCAGTTGGCCAATTGGTTATATTCACTCAATGAGTGAAAATCAAATTACATTCAATCATTTTAATGATGTATGTGATCTAGAAGTTTACTCAAGCGATCTAGAACTTGAAAAAATTGACTTATCTGGGCAGCCTATTTCTCTGCTCTTTGAACAAGACCAGAATGTTTCACATATAGGCTATAAGCATATTGAGAATGGATTTGGATATTTTATAGACCCAAGCTGGCCAATTTCTGCTGAAGAGAAACAGAGAAAACAAAACTTTGAGATTATGCTAAAAGATAAGACATTATTTCCAACAGGTTCATATGTTTATCTCATGAAGCCGATCAAACAGAATTCAACAGTTTACTATTTCGATGAAGAGCCAACAGATTATTCAACCCTACAAGATTGGGCAAAAAATACATATAAGAACCATAAAAATTGGAAAGAAATAAAGGTAGGAGGTTATCAAGTACTTCAAGCGCTCAATGATGATCAAACATACAACTGCTCTATTGATCCTGCAATCTTAAAAGATGGTAAAGTTTATGATGGTGAATGTGAATTAGCAGGAAAAATCACTGATAAATTCAATATAGACTTCTATATGAACAAAAGCACCTATGATGCTGTACGCACTCAACTTAAAACATATTATGGTTTTAAATAACACAAACCATAACAAAAAACCGCTTAGATATTAATCTAAGCGGTTTTTATTAGAATCTTGAGTCTTATTTCGACCCTTTAATCCCTGCTTGTAATAACAAAGCCCCTAAACCACCGATTTTATTCTCTTGTGGTTTCGCAGCCTGTGGTTTATTACGCTGCGGACGGTCACCTTGTGGGCGTGCTTGTTGTGGACGTTTTGCCTGTGGTTTACGCTCAGTACGTTGTTCATTCTGACGTGGTTGCTGACGCGCAGCTTTAGCCGCTGAAGCAGAACCCTCAGGACGCATTGATAGATTGACACGCTTACGTTCAACATCTACTTGAATCACACGTACTTGTACGATTTGTCCAGGCTTAACCACTTTATGTGGATCAGAGACAAATTCATTCGCCAACTCAGAAATATGAATCAAACCATCTTGGTGTACGCCAACATCAACAAATGCACCAAAGTTTGTTACGTTGGTAATCACACCTTCAAGCTGTAAACCTTCAGTAAGTTGAGCAACCTCAGTAATGTCTTCACGGAATTTCGCAGTACGGAACTCTGGACGAGGATCACGACCTGGTTTTTCCAGTTCACTCAATACGTCTTGGATTGTTGGCAAACCAACTTGATCATTAACAAAATCTTCTGCTTTCACTTGGCGCAAGATTTCTGTATTACCGATGATATCTTTTACTGTGGTCGCTTTAGATGTCACGATATGTTCAACTAATGCATAGCGCTCAGGGTGAACAGAAGAAGCATCTAAAGGTTCAGAACCTTCAAGAATACGTAAGAAACCAGCAGCTTGTTCAAAAGTACGTTCGCCTAAACGTGGTACATTTTTCAAAGCCTGACGATTATCAAAGCGTCCATTTTCTTTACGGTAATCAACTATTTGTTGTGCAATTGCCTTATTGAGACCAGCAATATAACCCAAGATTGCAGCTGAGGCAGTATTTACATCAACACCTACAGAGTTTACACAGTCTTCAACGACTGCATCGAGTGTCTTCGCTAAACCAGTTTGGTTCACATCATGCTGATATTGACCTACGCCAATTGACTTCGGATCAATTTTCACAAGCTCTGCCAATGGGTCTTGTAGACGGCGAGCAATAGATACAGCTCCACGAATAACCACATCCAATTCTGGCAGCTCTGCTGCTGCAAGCTCTGATGCTGAATAAACAGATGCCCCAGCTTCACTTACAGTAACACGTGTCAAATTAAGATCTGCATTTTCAGCCATCATTTCAGCAACAACAGCTTCGGTTTCACGGCTTGCTGTACCATTACCAATTGCAATTAAATCAACATTAAATTCACGGCATAAACGTGCAAGCTCAGCAATTGAACCAGCTTTATCTTCTTTAGGTGCAAATGGGTAAATAGTGCTGTGAGCAACAACATCACCTGAGGCATTTACTACAGCCAATTTAACACCAGTACGAATACCAGGATCTACACCCAAGGTGCAGCGTGCACCTGCTGGAGCTGATAGTAACAAGTGACGTAAGTTTTCAGCAAAAACCTGCATCGCTTCAGCTTCGGCTGCCAAACGCTTTTCAGTCAATAAAGAGTGTTCAATACTCGGGCGAACTTTACCCAACCAAAACAATTGAGCTGTTTTCTTTAAGAAGTCTTGACGAGCCTGTGGCTGAACCTGCTCAAGAGCATATTCTGTTTCAATTTGAGCAAGTGGTTGAGTATCTTCACCATCCACTTTTAAACCTAAAACATTTTCTTGACGGCCACGTAACATTGCCAATAAACGATGTGAAGGTACTTTATTTAAGTTTTCAGAGAACTCAAAATAATCTCTGAATTTCTTACCAACTTCTTTCTTTTCTTCACTAGCAACGAGACTTTTAAGTACTGCTTCTTTTGCAAAAATAGACTTCAACGTTGTTGTGAGTGCAATATTTTGTGCCCATTCATCAATAATGATGTGTTGAATAGCATCAAGCTGACTCTCTACATCGCTATAGTCTTCATGACTAAAGCCTTGCAATGCTGCTTCTGGGTCAATATTTTCCGTTAAAATCTTGTCAGCAATCGGGCCTAAGCCAGCTTCTTTAGCTTTAAATGATTTACTGGTACGTTTCGGGCGATATGGTGCATAAATTTCTTCTAGCACATTTTTTGTTTCTGCAGCATTTACTCGAGCAAGCAAATCATCTGATAGTTTATTTTGTTCTTGCAGAGACAAAATTACTTTTTCACGTCTTTCGAATAAATCACGTAAATACGCTAAACGCGTATCAAGTTGGCGCAACTGCGTGTCGTCTAAGCCTTGCGTTACTTCTTTACGGTAACGTGCAATAAATGGAACGCTGGCACCTTCATCAATTAACTTGATGGCAGCCTCTACTTGGTTAGGACGTACGGCAAGCTCACTTGCCAACTGCTGAACTAAGTCAGTCATCGTGTTTAATTCCACAGGGATAAGGACTAAAAGTTAGTGATTATAAAGACCAAGACTATAAAATCCACAACTGTTTTACATTTTCTTCTTTTATTAACCCACAAACGCTTGATTTCACATCAATTTTTAAGAAATTTATTCCTTATTTTCTGTGCGTAATTGAAGTCCTGTTTACAATCGCAGAGCTTATCATTGCTTGAGTTGGCTATATACTAATTTTTCACTGACCTGCTTTCAATAGCTGCTTGAACATTCCAAACAAGTTTTTCTCAAAAATATTTAATTTACATTGAAATTCAAATCATTTTAAGTTTTAGCCTCAGTATCACCACCACATCTGTAAATAATGTAATAGCCTAGTCAAATTTAGTCATAAAGTACAATAAATCATCAAATTAACCAATTCAACCAACATAATCCCTTTCAAATGCCACAAGATGTTGCTTTTTGGTATTTTAATACTCGACATAAATTGTGTTTTTGAGCAAATTGATACATAGTCTTAACAACGAGTTAGGCAGTATACTGAGCTATACCCATATCTATAATTAACTATGTTTACGGAGTGCATCATGAGTTTGGTTGTACCTGCTGAAAATACGGATATTGTACATAATGACACTGATCGTGTTGAACGCATTCTAGTCGTCGATGACGATGTCCGTTTGCGTACTTTATTACAACGTTTCCTTGAAGATAAAGGCTTTGTAGTCAAAACGGCACATGATGCAACACAAATGGATCGTTTATTACAACGTGAGTTATTTTCACTGATCGTACTCGACTTCATGCTTCCTGTTGAAGATGGTCTAAGCATCTGCCGCCGCTTGCGTCAATCTAACATTGACACCCCTATTATTATGCTGACCGCACGTGGTAGTGATGCTGACCGTATTGCTGGGCTCGAAGCTGGTGCGGATGACTATTTGCCAAAACCTTTCAATCCAAATGAACTTCTTGCACGTATTCGTGCAGTATTACGCCGCCAAGTGCGTGAAGTTCCAGGTGCGCCAAGCCAAAATATTGAAGTTGTTTCATTTGGACCATGGTCACTAGACTTATCAACACGTACATTGACTCGTGAAGGTCAAGTTGTCACCCTGACTACAGGGGAGTTCGCTGTACTCAAAGCACTGGTACAACACCCTCGAGAACCATTAACACGCGATAAATTAATGAACTTAGCTCGTGGTCGTGAATGGGGAGCTATGGAACGCTCAATCGATGTACAAGTTTCTCGCTTACGTCGTTTGATCGAAGAAAACCCCGCACGTGCTCGCTACATTCAAACAGTGTGGGGTGTTGGCTATGTTTTCGTTCCAGATGGTGCTGAATAAGCTATTCACGATTTAAAACTTCATTCTAGGAATATGCTGTGAAATTAGAGCCCTCAGATCTACGTGAATTTAAAGACTACGAAGCCTATTCGGAGAAAAAGCGTACGACCTGGGAGCGATTCCTTGACAAGATCAAACCGCGTTCCGCAGCAATGCGGACTACGGTCTTGGTTATTTTTGTTGTTTTTATTAGCTGGTTTACCACACTGTGGTTTTTCTGGCGCACGTTGTATTTACCTGAAATCCAACAACATGCTCGTTATATCGCACTTGAACTCGAAATCATCAATAATCCAAAATTGCGCGTCTTTCATGACAAAGCAGAACTTGATGCTGAACAATGGCTCTACAAACGTATGGGCATTGAATACATCACCGACCCAGATAAGTTTCCCAATGTAAAAGACAAATTAGTTGCAGACTACATTACAAGTCATATTGAAGAAAAATTAGCACAAGAACTTGCTATTAAAGATGTAGAGGTTTATTTCCAATTTAAGCCAAGCCCAAGTATTTGGATCCAAACACCAGAAATGCATGGTAATTGGGTAAGAGAACCACTAAAAACTTATGCCAACTATAGTTCTGAGCTTGTCTTTGGTTGGTTACTAGGCGTACCGATTTTATCGTTTATTATTATTTTAACTTTAGTTCGACAATTAAATCGACCTTTACGTCGCCTACAAAATGCAGCGAATCAATATACAAAAGTAGGTACAGCACCCTATTTAGAAACAAACCATGGCCCCCAAGAAATTCGCGAGGTCAACCAAGCCTTTAACCGCATGATCTATACGCTTGACCAAACTGAACGAGATCGCATGATCATGTTAGCGGGTATTTCTCATGATTTAAGAACCCCCCTAACCCGTATTCGTTTAAGTGCAGAAATGATGCCTGACGAAGACTTCCTCAAAGAAGGCTTAATTTATGATGTTGAAGACATGGATGCCATCTTGAGTCAGTTTATTTCCTATATGCGCGATGGCTCCGATGAAGAATTGCAAGACACTAACATCAATACATTATTACAAGAGCTTGTGATTCAATTTAAACCCTTAGATATTCGCTTTACCCCTCAAGCACTCCCAATTATTTCTGCCCGCTCGCTTTCACTTAAGCGTCTGATTGGCAATCTCATTAATAATGCGAAACGCTATGGTGCCGAACCAATCGAATTATCGGCTTCCTTACACGCACAACAAATCAAAATTTGCGTTGCTGATCATGGCGAAGGTATTCCAGATGATCAAATCTCTGAGCTTATGCAGCCTTTTGTTCGAGGTAATTCTGCACGAACTGTTCAAGGAAGCGGCTTAGGTTTAGCAATTGTAAAACGAATAGTTGATATCCACCAAGGTGAGCTTTATATTCATAATCGTGAATCTGGTGGACTAGAAGCGATTATCACTTTACCTTTACAACCTACAACTTCAGATACTGTAACTCCCAACAGTACTTTAGGCAAAATTAAGCAAAGTTTGAGCGATCGCCTATAGAAAAACCCAACAACTGCTTAATAAACAAGCAGTTATTTTTCACACCCAGCCTTAAGAACTGCATTTTTTAACTTTAAATATCAATAAGTTACATACCATAAATTTTATTTATGGTGATATTTATTTGAAAAATTAGACCTTAGCCTAATAGCGATGCACATTAACTTAAGGCATGGGTAAAATCCCTACCATACCCGAGATGTAATTGAGAGATAAAAATGGCAATGGACCGTATTCGTTTAGCTTCACTCCACGACAAAGTAATCAGCGCAGAACAAGCTGCAAAGTTTATTGAAGATGGTATGACTGTTGGTATGAGTGGATTCACTCGCGCTGGTGAAGCTAAAGCAGTTCCTTTAGCCTTGGTTAAACAAGCCCAAGCTAATCCTTTAAAAATTACCCTAATTACAGGCGCAAGCTTAGGTAACGATCTCGACAAACAACTCACTGAAGCGGGTGTACTTGCACGTCGTCTTCCATTCCAAGTTGATAACACACTACGTCGTGCAATCAACAAAGGCGAAGTGATGTTTATTGATCAGCACTTGTCTGAAACTGTTGAACAAATGCGTAACCAACAGCTTAAACGCCCTGATGTAGCGGTAATTGAAGCAGTTGCAATCACTGAAGATGGTGGCATTATTCCAACAACTTCAGTAGGTAACTCTGCTAGTTTTGCTATTTTTGCAGACAAAGTCATTGTTGAAATTAATACTTCACTAGACCCAGCATTTGAAGGTCTACACGATATTTATATCCCAAGCTACCGCCCAACACGTCAACCAATTCCATTAACAAAAATTGATGAGCGTATTGGTACAACAGCAATCCAAATTGATCCATCAAAAATCGTTGGTATTGTATTTAACGATACAGCAGATTCACCATCTACAGTGACTGAACCAGATGATGAAACTCAAGGTATTGCTAACCACCTTATTGCTTTCTTTGAGAAAGAAGTTGCTGAAGGTCGTTTACCTAAAGACTTAGGACCACTTCAAGCAGGTATTGGCTCAATTGCCAATGCAGTACTTACAGGTCTTAAAGATTCAAACTTTGAAGATCTCGTTATGTATTCAGAAGTACTTCAAGACTGTACTTTTGAACTCATTGATGCTGGAAAAATGAAATTCGCTTCAGGTTCTTCAATCACTCTCTCTCAACAGTGTGGCGACCGCGTATTTGGCAATATTGAAGCTTATAAAGACAAACTTGTTCTACGTCCACAAGAAATTTCAAACCACCCAGAACTTGTTCGTCGTCTAGGTATTATCGGTATCAACACTGCACTTGAGTTTGATATTTACGGCAACGTAAACTCAACTCACGTATGTGGTACTAAGATGATGAATGGTATTGGTGGTTCTGGTGACTTCGCACGTAATGCTCACCTAGCTATTTTCGTGACCAAATCAATTGCAAAAGGTGGCGATATTTCATCAATCGTTCCTATGGCTTCTCACGTTGACCACAGCGAACATGATGTTGACATCCTAGTAACCGAACAAGGTCTGGCAGACTTACGTGGTCTTGCTCCACGTGAACGTGCTAAAGCAATTATTGATAACTGCGCACACCCAATGTACCGTGATGCATTGAATGACTATTTTGATCGCGCATGCGCAATCGGTGGACACACACCGCATATCCTACGCGAAGCACTCTCTTGGCATTCAAATTTTGAAGAAACAGGTCATATGCTTACAGCTGAAGCACAAAGCAAAATCGCTTAAGCTGAAATAGAATGACTCAAAAGACCCGCTAAATCATTCTAGCGGGTTTTTTATGCTTTTATTATGGGGAAACACCACTCAGCACTCTCTACGCTACTCAGCGCTTATTTTAAACGCCCCACCCGCATAAAAATTGGAAAGCAGAGATCGAATGTCACGTCCTGCTGTCGCTCTACATATGCACGAATTTCTTGTAAAGGATCTTGTTTATTTTTAATGACATAGTGCTTTAAGGCAGACCATGTTGATAAATAATTCAACAACTGCTCTCCACTCCAGCTATAACACATAGACAAATCAGGCATAACAATTTCATCAAAAGGAAATGGAATCGTCTTATAAGATGCATCTATGTATTGGCGTTCGGCATCCCAATACATCTTAAGCTTTTGCGTATAAAGTTCTTGCACAAGTTGATTAAGTTCGGTATTTGAAAGCTCTAGCACACCATAACCAATCACAGCCAATACACCATTAGGCTTTAGACAACGGTGCACTTCTCTATAGAAACCTTCAAAATCAAACCAATGAATAGCTTGTGCCACCGTAATTAAATCAAAGCTCTGCATAAAGAAACTGGTTTTTTCTGCCAGTTGCACCTGATAACTGACATTTTCTAAGCGAGGAGCTTGCTCCAACTGTTGAGAACTTAAATCGGTAGCGACAACATGTTCAAAATATGGCGCCAGCAATTGAGTAAACTGTCCTGAGCCAGCCGCACAATCCCAAGCCAATTGTTGTTCTGGCACATAAGGTAAAATCGCCTCTAACACAGCGAGCGGGTAACTCGGTCGAGCTTGTTGATACAGCCGACTTCCTGTCGAAAATAAATCTTTCATCTAATTAATATTTGTTATTTATTTACCAAGTGGCACTATATATACCACCAAGCCAAGAACAATAACTAAGTTTTATATTTTTTTACAATAAAAAAAGCCTATCTTAAATAAGATAGGCTTTTTGAATATGGTGGCGAGACCCAGGATCGAACTGGGGACACACGGATTTTCAATCCGTTGCTCTACCTACTGAGCTATCACGCCGATGCGGTGTATTAAGCCGTATCTAGAATAATTAGTCAATAAAAATCATCTATTTTTAACTTGATCGGATAATTTTTATTCAAAAAAAATCCCTGATGGGATCAGGGATTGAAAACATTTAAATACGTTTTTGAATATGGTGGCGAGACCCAGGATCGAACTGGGGACACACGGATTTTCAATCCGTTGCTCTACCTACTGAGC
>NZ_JAVIDR010000005.1:128664-154296 GCF_031157835.1 Acinetobacter rudis
CTATCACGCCGATGGGGCGTATTAAACAATTATCTACATTTCTCGTCAAGCATGATTTTAAAAAAAATGTGCGATAGCTTATTTTTAAAACAAATCTACGACCAGAAGCAGTCAATCCCCTTATAGTTTACCGATATGTGTCAAACAACGACGAATTGCACCACAACCAGGTTCAAAACTTTCTACGCCCTTAGCTTCTTCCATTTTACATGCCTCTTGCACTAAACGTTCAGCGACACCACGACCTCGATTTGCAGGATGAACGACTATATTTTCGAGTACCCTGCTATCGCCTTGCCCGCTCGACCAAATCGCTCCAATTATTTTTGTATTAAATACAGCAGCATAAACTAGGGTATACTGAGCTAAATTTTGCTCAAGTTGTTCAATTGCATCTTTACCGTCTGCAAACTCTGGGCTGGTATCATAAATACGTTCCAGTTGACTACGAATTTCGTCATTTTCCAGTGTTGTGTATGGATGTACAGTAATTGGCATTGATTAACCCTCCAGAGCAAACTAATATGCCATGACATTGTCACAGCCAATATTTTTTATTTCAAACTTTTTTTGAGGAATGTGTCCATGACGCAACGTATCAGTGAAGTCGTTCGCAACACCAACGAAACCAAAATTCGCGTTCGAGTGAATCTTGATGGTACAGGGCAAGGCACCCTCAATACAGGTATTCCCTTTTTAGACCATATGATTGATCAAATCAAACGTCATGGACTATTCGATATTGATATTCATTGTGACGGTGATCTAGAAATTGATGATCATCATACTGTAGAAGACTGTGGTATTACACTTGGTCAGGCTTTTGCTCAAGCTTTGGGTGATAAAAAAGGCTTACGTCGTTATGGTCACTTCTATGCCCCTCTTGATGAGTCGCTGAGTCGTGCTGTGGTTGATTTATCTGGTCGTCCAGGTTTGTTTATGGATATTCCATTTACACGAGCAATGATTGGCCGTTTTGATGTCGATCTTTTTTCAGAATTCTTCCAAGGCTTTGTAAACCACGCTTTGATTACCATTCATATTGACAATCTCAAAGGCAAAAACAGCCACCACCAAATTGAAAGTGTATTTAAAGCTTTTGCACGAGCTTTACGTATGGCTTGTGAAGTCGATCCACGTGCTGCAAATACTATTGCTTCAACCAAAGGAACACTTTAATGACCCGTATTGCACTACTCGATTATGGTATGGGAAATTTGCACTCTGCTGGTAAAGCTTTAGAGCATGTTGGTGCTCGTGTAGATATCACCAATGACCCAAAGTTAATTGCCCAAGCAGATAAAATTGTTTTTCCTGGCGTTGGTGCCATGCGTGATTGTATTCAAGGTATGCAGCAAGCAGGCATTGATGAGGTGATTAAAAAAGCTGTTTTTAATAAACCTGTACTTGCGATCTGTGTTGGTATGCAAGCACTCATGGCACACTCTGAAGAAAATGGCGGTAGCGAAGCACTCGGTATTTTCCCTGGTACAGTAAAACGCTTTCCAGATTCAGCTGAACTCAAAGTTCCACATATGGGGTGGAATCAAGTTCAACAACTTGATCCTACACACCCGATGTGGCGTGATATCCCACAAGATAGCCGTTTTTATTTTGTTCATAGTTATTATGTTCAACCTGAAAATACAGACCTTATTGCAGCACAGTGCGATTATGGTCTAAATTTTTGTGCTGCAATTCACCAAGACAATCTCTTTGCAACCCAATTCCATCCTGAAAAAAGCCACACAGCAGGGTTACAATTACTGAAAAACTTTGTTGAGTGGAAAATCTAAAATTGCAATGGAAGTATCATTTGTTTAATGCTTCCATTCGATTTCATTCAAGAATCTTATTTTTTCTAATGTGCAAATAAAAAGCAGTACGGAGTACTTAGCGAATGTGAAATACTTTGCTAAGATGGCGGCAAATAATTTGTTCAAATGTTACAGGCAAGGAGCGTAAGCATGCTGATCATCCCAGCAATTGACCTTAAAGATGGTAAATGTGTTCGTTTAAAACAAGGTCGTATGGAAGATGATACCGTATTTTCCGATGATCCAGTTGCAACAGCACAACATTGGGTCGATCAAGGTGCACGACGCTTACATCTAGTCGATTTAAACGGTGCCTTTGCAGGAACGCCTATCCATAAGCCTGTTGTTGAAGCAATTGCAAAAGCACAACCAGACTTACCTATTCAAATTGGTGGTGGGATTCGCTCTTTTGAGACCATTGAACACTATCTTGAAGCTGGCGTAAGTTTTGTCATTATTGGCACAAAAGCAGTTAAAGAACCTGAGTTTGTTGAAGAAGCATGTAAACGTTTTGCAGGGCACATCATTGTAGGTATTGATGCCATGAATGGCATGGTTGCTACAGATGGTTGGGCAAACGTTACTGATGTTAAAGCTACTGATTTAGCAAAACGTTTTGCTGATGCCGGCGTATCAAGCATTGTTTATACCGATATTGCTCGTGATGGTATGATGCAAGGGGTTAATGTTGAACAAACTGTACATCTTGCACAATACTCAGGCTTACCCGTTATTGCTTCTGGCGGTGTAACTAATCTTGATGATGTACATCACCTCAAAGGCCAACCTGGAATTTTAGGTGCAATTACTGGTCGTGCTATTTACGAAGGCACACTAAACTTGCGTGAAGCTCAGCTTATCTTAGATAACCAAACGCTTTAAGTACTTAAATCTAATATCCGAAGCTATTAAAAAAGAGATCAGCATGATCTCTTTTTTATATGGTCATTTCTCCCTACAAAGAACGCTTCACGATATAATCTGAACGTCGTTTTATCTAATCCAATATTTCCCTCATTCATGTCAAATACCTCTCGTACTTGGATACAATCCAATGCACCACAGCTCTCACTTCTCTTTATGACGCTCATTTGGGGGGGAACTTTTATTGTGGTGCAATATGCGCTCAATTACAGCACACCTATGTTTTTTGTTGGTTGTCGCTTTGCTGCAGCAGCACTTGCTGTCAGTCTACTCTATTGGCGTGAGCTTCGTGGTATTACACAAAAAGACTGGATTGCAGGTCTAATGATTGGTGCATCAATTGCTGGTGGATATGGTATGCAAACCATTGGTCTACAAAGTATTAGCAGTAGTGAATCTGCGTTTCTGACTGCGCTTTATGTTCCCTTAGTGCCTATTTTACTTTGGATTATCTTTCGAAAAGCACCATATATTATGACTTGGATTGGCGTTATTATGGCTTTTTTTGGATTAATTTTACTCACAGGAAACGGATTAAATCAGTTACATTTTAACTTCGGCCAAATCATTACCCTCATTGGATCAATTTCAATTGCCTTAGAAATTATCTTTATTGGTTATTTCTCCAAACACGTCAATTTAGCACGTGTGACTGTTCTACAACTTATTTTCGCCTCGCTCGTTAGCTTTGCAAGTATGCCAATAATTGGGGAAGTCGCGATTCCAGCATTTTCATGGCCGTTATTATTAATTGCAGCAGGACTTGGATGTGCCAGTGCTTTTATTCAATTGGTAATGAACTGGGCACAGCGCTTTGTTGACCCAACTCAAGCTGCAATTATCTATGCGGCTGAACCCGTATGGGCGGGTATTATTGGACGTATCGCAGGTGAGCGCCTACCCTTTAGTGCTTTAGTTGGCGGCATGTTAGTGGTCTTAGCGGTAATTGTGAGTCAAATAAACCCCAAATTTTTACAACGAAAGCTCAAAATAAAAGAACCACAGTAAATAACATCAATGAGTTAACAATCCGATTGAACTGATAATGAGATACACGGCGTGTAATATTCAACAGTAGGAAATGGGCTTTGACATCCTCACCCCCTTAAATGGGAGTGATTCCTACTGCTAGACGCTTATGTCCAAGCGCAAGAATATTCAGTGCGGAATTTATATCCCGATCCCATGAGCTACCACACTCATGACACTGCCATTCTCTTATTCCAAGCCCGGCTCTACCTTTCGGACTACTGCTTGATATACTCTTGCAGTACGAACAAGTTTGGGTGGTATAGGATTCATTGACTTCTTCAAACGATACCCCTGCGTTCTCGCATTTATACTTGAGCATTGTTTTTAGTGCCGAAAAACCAGCATCTAAAACAGACTTAGCCATTTTAGTTTTTACCAGTTTGGCAGCACTTAAATTACCAACGACTATCAGTGCATTATTCTTAACAAGCATCGTACTTGCTTTATGCAAATGGTCTTTACGACAGTTTGCAATCTTGGCGTGTAAGGCACGTACACGCTTTTTATTCCTTGCTCGTTGAGCAATCCCGAGTCTCTGTTCATATTTTCGATAGAATTTAGGATTAGATATGACTGTGCCATCAGAACAAGTCGCCACATCCTTTAAGCCCAGATCAATACCTATAGATTGCTTTGCAGTGGATTGTTCCAGCTTCGGTAAGTCCACAACAAGGCAAACATACCAACGACCACGACTATCTTCAACGAATGAACCAGTCTTAACACTGTATTTGCTTAAGCCGTAGCTATCCCATACTTTGAATTGACGCTTACCATATTGAACAGATCCATCCGTGCATTTAATCGCAGCCTTTTTAAAGGGTATCCATCCAAGTGAACGTCTAGCAGATTTCTTGTTACTCACACGCCATTTAAGTTTTGCTTTTTTGAATTGCTTTCTACGTGTAACCAATTCCTCGGTAATTGCTTGAATAGTTTGGCTATGCAAATTACACAGTTTTGATGTACCTGAAGTATATTCATTGACATCGTAGGCACTAAAAAAATGCCCTGTACGTTTAAGATGTTTGAAACACAAATCATTAACATAGTTCCAGACAAAATTAACCTCTGATGCAAGTTGATCTAGCATCTTACAATGTTTGTCTTTTATGCGTAATTTAAGGGTTTTCATAGCCAAATTATAGCAATTTAATATACCAAAAGCCTTATAGCATAAGGTTAAGCGACGAAATATGTCATATGGCTTACGCCAGTCACTTATATCCTCACCCTGAACGATGAGGTTTTACGCTCCATCGGATAAAAATGATGCAATAGCGCCTTCCACTGTTGATATTGCGCCGACGCTCTAAATCCTTGTTGATGATCCTCAATACGCTGCCACTGAATGCATAATAAATACCGATCAGCCAACTGATGATGCTTGAGCAGCTGCAAACTTAAAAAGCCAGGCATCTCAGCAATCAAGTTTTTGGCTTGTTGCATTGCCTGCTCAAATGCCTCAGATTGACAAGGCAAAATATGTAATTCAACATGCTCAAGAATCATGATTTACTCACTATTCAGTGTACATTGCCTTACCATCACCTAAATTAATCATGCCACGAATTGCTCGATACACAATCCATATCCATGACAAACCAATAACAGCAAAACAAAAACTACCTGCTCCTAATGCTATTCCAAAGAAAGCATCTGGATTTTCACCCGTAAAAAATAGAAAGAAAAATGGAATAAAGGCAATCACATTCCAAAATAAATACCACCAAAAACTGCGAATTTGCCAGCGAAAATGACTTTCATAGAGCGTTCCTTTGACTCGATCTAAACGCACATAGTTAATAATTAAAGCAATAATCGCCAAAATACCTGCTGTAAAAATAGCAAGGATATAAAGGATATATAGGGCGAAAGTTAAGCTTCGATCTGCTTCTTCATTTAAATTTTGTTGCATGTTAAGCTCCCTTAAACCATTAATGTAACATAGCACTTAATGGTGAAACCAACCACATTAACAACAAAATATGAAAAATAATCGTCAAACGATAAATTTTAAGAAAAGAGGATTTCTGAGTTTTATGACGAAGTTTTTGTTGTGCCAACCAAGCTGCAGGCCAGCCCCCTAAAAAAGCCAACACATGTAAAGTTTGTTCTGGTACGCGTCGATTACCCAACTGTGCAGCTTCTTTATCTTGACTATAAAACCAGTAACAAATCATATTGATTAAAATAAGCAGCATAGGTAACAATGCAGGCAAAAGTCCAATGGCAGACAAAAGACTAATCATCAAAATATAAGCCACAATCAAAATAACCATAGGTGACTTAAGCTGAAGCGGCTGTGCTTTGATTACATTAGTATGATCAATCACGTTATTTTGCATTTGGGCTGCTTTAACATAGATCGCTTGTATTGCGCGATAACGCCCTTGCCCATCAACAGTAACTTGATAATCCAAACCACAACCAACGATTGGGCGTGGGCCAGGTTTAGAGAAGTCTTTTATATGTAAAAAAACACGCGCTTTATTGCGATCATTGGGTTGAATAAAACCATAACCTTTTTCATCATGCCATTCGACCAAACGCCCTTGATCACGCATATACTGCCTCTTTTAATTCTTTATAAAGATCAAATCGCTTGCAAACGATTAACGACCATCGCTCTCATTTCTAAGGGATTTTTAAACAAAATATCATCACCATTACGACCTTGTGCTTGATTTTTCTGCGCCACAGACAAACGCATCAACCAAAAACGACATGCAACTACAGCCAAATAAACAGGCAAACAGACTTTTTCATCTTCAGTCAAAGCACGTACTTGAGTATAAGCTGCGACATAATGAGTAAATTTCTCAGTATTGAGCTTTGATGTTGGATACTCTGTACAGAAGTCATTTATGCTAATTGCTAAATCAAACAACAATTCATCATAATTCAATTCATAGAAATCTAAAATACCTACTAATTCATCACCTTGGAATAAAGTATTATCACGAAATAAGTCTGAATGAATAAACCCTTGTGGTCGATTTGGGTAACGTTCACGTGTTTGCTGAAATAAATCTAAAACTTGTTGTAACAGTGCAGCATCTTCCTCACTCATATTCTGTTTTAGAGTATAAGCAACATTTTTCCAATACTGATGGTCTCGACTAAATTGGCGTTGTAAAGGAAAATCTCGCAATGCCACGTGCATGGTTGCTTGTGCTCGAGCAATTTCTTCAATTTGTAATATACTTGCTTGTTCTGGATGTTTCCCTTCTAAACGTGGTGCAATTTGTGCTGCTTTCGCTGCAATATGATGAATCGCACGTTGTTGGTATTTTAATGGCACAGCAACAGGAAGTTGATACTGCTGCAAACGATCCAATACAGGCACAATTTCCCCAGCCTGAACCTCATCCATTTCTTCAAAAACGGTCAATACATACTGTTTATGGTCTATTGTCTTCAAAAAATAATTCGTATTTTGAATACCCGCCTGTATCGGAATTAATTCAATCACCTCAAGCCCATAGGGCGCTGCAAACTCCTGAACCTGCGCTAAACTTAAAGTGGTATAAACCGACATAGAATTCCTGCAAAAAAATCAACATAAGTTTGATAGAATACTCGTTCACACTATCAAGGTGTAGCATCTTGGTAGCAAAGTTTAATAATCGTCTGTAATTGTTGGAAAAAATTATGCTTGCCAAAAGAATTATCCCTTGTCTAGATGTAGACAATGGTCGTGTGGTTAAAGGTGTACAGTTTTTAGATATCCGGGATGCAGGCGATCCTGTTGAAGTCGCACGTCGTTATAATGAACAAGGTGCAGACGAAATCACATTCCTTGACATTACAGCAACATCAAGTGGGCGTGATACAACATACCGTACAGTAGAGCGTATGGCTGAAAGTGTGTTTGTTCCTCTCACTGTCGGTGGTGGTGTCCGTAAAGTTGATGATATTCGCTTATTACTTAATGCAGGTGCAGATAAAGTCAGTATTAACTCGGCTGCAGTATTCCAACCTGAATTTGTGCAAGAAGCTTCTCAACGTTTCGGTGCACAATGTATTGTTGTTGCAATTGATGCTAAGAAAACTGCTGAAAACAAATGGGAAATCTTTACCCATGGTGGCCGTAAACCAACCGGAATTGATGCCATTGAGTGGGCCGTCAAAATGGCTGAGTATGGTGCAGGTGAACTACTTGTAACTTCAATGGATGCAGATGGCACCAAAGCAGGTTATGACCTAGCACTTATGCGTCAAATCAATGATCGCGTTACTATTCCTACAATTGCTTCTGGTGGAGTTGGTAATTTACAACATCTAGCAGATGGTATTTTAAAAGGTGGTGCAGATGCTGTATTGGCAGCCAGTATTTTCCACTTTGGACAATATACTATTCCTGAAGCAAAACAATATCTTGCTGCTCAAGGCATTGAAATGCGTCTTTAAGTACAATTTTAAGAAAAGGAGTTCACAAGGGACTCCTTGATCATCAAACAATTACACAGCAAAACAAGGTGATCATTGCCATCTTGTTTTATTCTTGAGTTACAGGACAGGCTAATCTTTTTTCCACCCACTTTACAGGAACATAGCGTTCAGCTTGCCGATTCAACCAAGCAGAAATGACCTGAGGCAACGGTATACCCAAAGGATTTTGTTCTTGTAATTCTACAGATGAGATAACACGTGTACCAAGTAAGTAATCAAACCAAGGTTTCGTCACACACCAATTGGCGTCTTGATTACTATTCATGTGATGATCATAATGCCATGGAATCGTTTTCTTTGCCCAAATAGGGTCCAAATGCGAACGGCGATGGATATAATAATAATTTCCTGCACTATACACAGCCGCAGCAACCATTCCTTTTGAAATAGGGTAAAAAATTAGACTAGCAGTAGCAGCCACGACAGCCAATGACACTATTTCATTGCGTGTACGCCAATTACTTAAACCCTCAACATAACCTTGGTCGTGAAATTCCTGCTTACGAACATAACGATGGTGTTCCCAATGTGATTTCATACTTTTAGGTACTGGGCTAAAACGGGCCTTTCCAGCACGATGCGTGCCATGTAATAAATATTTATGTGCAACCCATTCAAACCCATTTGCAGCAACAAGTCCCACAACAAAACCTTTCAACATAGACTCAACTCCTATGATGTTTATTGCAACACTATAACGCTGTTTCCAGAGGAAATATTGACACCAACACTCAACCTGATTGACAAATCACGACAGAATTATTTATATATTTCACGTAGAATGTCTATTTAATCAGGTTTAGTGTTTCACAGCATGATTACCTACGACACATTGAGTTCTTTTCAATATTCAAGACTATTCACGACAACTTCATGACCTTATAGATCATACCAATATGTCACAAAAACAAAAGATTAATGACTATTCTGGCTCTGTATATGGCGGCTTAGGCCAGCTGCTCTATACTTTTTGTCAGGCCAAAAATATCCCTGTATCGCCACAATTACAACGGGTACAACAACTCGAACGTTTTGACTTTGCTATATGGCGTGAATTGCTAGATGAAATTTTTGATTGTATTCCTAGTCCAACTTTAGGCCTAGAAATTGCCAGTTTTGTTGAAGCCAAACATTTAGGAATTATTGCTTATGTTGCTATGTCCTGTGAAAACTTAGCAGAAGCGGTACAACGTTATTATGATTTACACCGATTAATCTATGATGGCAGCCCATTATTGATTGAGGTTGAGCATGATTACATTCAAATCCGTTGGCGTGAGCTGCCTATGCATTTAGCAACCCAATTAACAGATGAAATCGCAATTGCAATCTTGGCTCAGTTCCTAAAACAGCTATTTAACACACAAGACCAACAACTGTTCCAAGTTCATTTTAGTTATGCTAAACCTAAGCAACAACATGCTTATGAAGCTTTTTTTTCTTGTCCAGTACACTTTTCTCAACAACACTCAGCGCTACGGCTATCGGCAGATCTATTGCAGCATCCCATCAAGCATGCTGACCAAACCTTACAAAAACTGCTAATGCAGCAAGCCCAAGCGCTACTCCAACAGCTTCCCCATAGCACACAACTAGACGAGCGATTACAGCAAAGTATTCTGATTGGACTACAAAAAAATAATTATCAAATTGATACAGTTGCGCGACAGCTTTGTATGTCTACCCGACAGCTCCAACGTCACCTACAAGCACAACACAGTAGCTATCAACAACGCGTTCAACAAATTCGCCATATGTTAGCACTACACTATTTACAAGACCGACACTTGAGTTTGCATGAAATCGCCCTACTCTTGAGTTATTCAGAGCAGAGCGCATTTCAAAGGGCATTTAAGCAATGGACAGGCGATACGCCACAAAATTTTAGAAAAAAGAGCTTATAAAAAAGGATTCTCAACCTCTTTGATCGTCTCAATTTTAATTTTCTCAGCTAAATCAGGTTGCTGCTCCAAATGCTTCACAACATCATTGAAAAATGTGGCAAGCTTTTGTGCAACAGCTAAGCCCTGCTGATCTTTGGTGATTTGTAAATTACCATAGATATTTATGTGATCTAACTGATTTTCAAAAGTTAAGTCATAAATTGCAGATGATTCTGTTTCAGTTTCAAAAGGTTTAAACATTTTAGGCCTCTGTTTTATTGTGACGTATTATTGGATTTGTTTTATGCAACTCCATCATAACAGACCCAATTTTTACATCTACTTAACCTGCCAAATATTTCAGCACATAATGTAATAAGCTTTGAATCAATTGCGGTGGTACATCATTGCTTGATTGATTACCAGACGTAGATTCATTATTTGCAACACTCAATGTGCTATTAGATGCATTCGGTTGGAACTTACGTTGCAATGCCTGTAGATCATTTTCTGCTACAGGTTTAGCACACTGGCTCTCCCCATCCCAAAATGCATAGTTTATAGATTGATTCGGTTTAACTTGCTGCGCAGTTAATGGCAATTGATAGACGTCTCGTTTTGCATCTTCGCTCAGCTGAGTAAAAATATTGATTCCAGTCAACTCTTCAAGTTTACAAACACTAATGACCTGAACCTGCAATGAATTATTGTTAGGTGCATAATAAACACCTATTGCCCCTTTATGCGTTCCACTCTTATTGTTTGGAACATAAATCGCTTTATATACAGCCGTTGGAACCAATACACCATTTCCAATAGTCTTAAGCTTTTTCGCATTAAAAACAGGCCCAGTCACTACATAAACATCTTGCTTCTGTTTAGTGACAATCGCACGGGTTGCTTCTTCGAGTTCACGCCAGATCTGTTGGTTATTTTTAGGTGCTTGTGGCACCATATTTGCCAAAGAAAAACTATCAGCTTGTGATGATTTTGTACTCATATCACCATTCGGAGCCATATGTCCTCGATCATAACCCGAGCCACGATAATCTGATAATAAGGCTCTATGTTGCGAACTAACTTTTAACTCTTCATGAAAGCTATCTTCACGTTTAATTTTTTGACTTAAACGTTCTGGATATAAATGCTCTGCTACCCATAACGGTGTTTTGGATACACCAGAATACATTACATTAAAACCGTCAAAACATAATGGATAAGTATGGTTCTGCAAACTTTCACGGTTTAAATAAGGTGGTTGTTGGCGATAGAATTCGCCCAAACACGTACCACTCTTACTCTGAACCGCTGGTATATATTGTGCAATTTTATCTTGACCAAAGACAAAAGCGACAACAATAGAAACTATGCCCCCGAGCAAAATTTTAATGCTTGAAGTCTTCAATTTATGCTTCTCTATCTAAAATAATATTTAAGACACCGACACAGATTTACTGAGATACTCTATATTTCAATGTGTACGACAAAAAAAGAGCTTAGCAATTCGCCACAATGATGTATATCGACACAACAACTAAGCGGATAAAGCTTAGACAAAATAAGCTGAATAATATAGGGCTGTGCGTAACAACTTGTCGTTCTTATTTTTCAATTCTCTATAAAAGCGCTGTCTTTGCGTATAAGCAATTGCTGTAACGCTCAAAGCTATGCCAAGCTGAATGACTACTTTCGTTCCATCATTATTTCTAAATACCTTAGGAAGATATTATGCAATTGAAACTCATACCCTATTTTCTAGGTTTATCGATATTTAGCTTAACTGTTTATGCAGAACCACCTTTACAAGCAGGAGATACACTAGAAAGTCTAAGCAAAGTAAGCATTCAAACCAGCGTCAATGGTCAACCAGGCTCTATTCAAGACTTAGTTGACTCAGGACAAATCCAAGTGATACAGGGATCCGAGCACAATCCATCTACAACAACACTCGAATCAACACCTTCCCAAACTTCAGAACAATCATCTACCACCGACTTATTCACAGAACCAACCTCACCTCAGTCCAATACAACAATACCTTCAAATAACTCACCATCCACTTCATCAGACGCTATAAATTCTGAACCTGAGGTTCACCCAGCTCATCCCTAGCAAAATCTAATATAAAAAAACCAAGGCTGAAGCCTTGGTTTTTAGTTAATTGAGACCTACTCTAAATCTCAATTTGACTTCCCATTTCCACTACACGATTGGGTGGAATCTGATAAAAATCACTTACAGGGCTGGTATTACGTTGCATTGAAATAAAGAGTTTCTCTCTCCATGGTGCCATTCCATCACCCACGGTATGAATCAAACGATCACGAGAGATAAAGAAACTGACATGCATCATATCAAGCTGGAAACCTAATTGCTCATAAGCATATTCGAGTGCAATGGGAATATTAGGCACATCTTTAAAACCATAATAGACAAAAATACGATAAAAATGACTATCGAGCTTTTCTACACACACTCGCTCAATCTTTGGTACATACGGTACATCACGAGTAATAACAGTGACCATGATATTGCGTTCATGTAAGACTTTATTATGCTTAATATTGTGTAGCATTGCATGCGGTACAATATTTGGCGTTCCCGTTAAAAATACAGCATCGCCAGGCACAAAAATAGTTTCACTACTTAGACTGACACTTTTAATAAACAGGTCTATAGGTAAAGCATCTTTACCTAAGCGTTTTAATACCAATGCTCGACCATCTTTCCATGTCATTAAAATAGTAAATGCCACTGCACCAATTAAAATAGGTACCCACCCACCTGAAGCAATTTTTAATGATGTTGAAGCAACAAAAATAAAATCAATAATTAAAAAAGGAATGGCAAACGATGCAACTTTCCATAGTGGCCAACGCCAATAACCATAACTCAATACCGAAATTAAAATTGTGCCACAAAGCATGGTCATCGTAACTGCTACACCATAAGCACTAGCCAACTTTTCACTACTTTGGAACAATAAAATTAAGATCAATACAGAAACGAAAAGTACCCAGTTAATGAAAGGTAAATAAATTTGCCCCTGCTCGACATCAGAAGTGTGACGTACGCTTAAACGTGGTAAATAACGTAATTGAATTGCTTGATTTGCCATAGAGAACACACCAGTAATCACCGCTTGTGAAGCAATTACTGCAGCAGCTGTGGCAAGTGCAATCATTGGATATAAAATTTGCTCTGGAACCAATAAATAAAACGGGTTGGCAATTGCAGTTGGGTCACGCAGTAACAATGCCCCCTGACCCGCATAGTTCAACATTAAACTTGGCAATACAATAATAAACCAAGCTAAACGAATAGGCATACGGCCAAAGTGCCCCATATCTGCATAGAGTGCTTCACCACCAGTCATGGTGAGGATCACAGCTCCCATTGTTAAAAAAGCCACATAGGGTTGGTGTACGATGAAATTAATAGCCCAATATGGGTTCATCATACTTAAGACATATGGCGTCTTAGCAATGCTATACACCCCTATAAGACCAATTGAAACAAACCACAATAGCGTTACAGGGCCAAAGAGTTTACCCATAGTACCTGTACCATGACGCTGTACAAGAAATAAGGCCGTTAAGATCCCTATTGCTAATGGCAACAGCCATTTGTTAAATACAGGTGTAGCAATACTCAGGCCTTCAATTGCCGAAAGCACTGAAATTGCAGGTGTAATAATGCCATCGCCAAAGAATAAAGAAGCACCTACAAAGCCTAAAGCAATTAAATAAATCTTTTTATTTTCAGAAATACGTGTAGTTCGCAAATTAAGCGCAAGCAAAGACATAATACCGCCTTCGCCATTGTTATCTGCACGCATAATAATCGTGACATATTTAAAACTAATACTTAGCATCATACACCAAAAGATTAGCGACAAAATGCCAAGCACGGTCGCTTCACTAATTGCTATATGCGCTGTAAGAAAACACTGGCGTAAAGCGTACAGAGGACTAGTACCAATATCCCCAAACACAACACCTAAGGCTGCAAGCGTAATCGCAGGCATAGCCATTTTTTTTGCAGAACTTTGCATAAGGATTCATCAATTAGAACACTAATTTTTCGCAATAATATCACTGAGCTAAAAGTTTTGCTTGAAATCAATGTTTCAGCTTGGCATTAGCATCGTTTTTCGTTATCATCCCTCGCGCAGTGGTGAGGTGTCCGAGTGGCTGAAGGAGCACGCCTGGAAAGTGTGTATACGTTTGCGCGTATCGAGGGTTCGAATCCCTCTCTCACCGCCAAAGATTATGATCATGAGATCTCATGATGTATTAAAGGCTTAAACCTAAAGGGTTTAGGCCTTTTTTAATGTTTCATGATATCCACTTTATCCAATGCAATCCCCCATGTAGAGGGGGATAATTGGGGGTATCGCGATTTAACCCTGTATTTTATACCCCCTAATATCTCTTCTTATCCCAAACTATATAACTTTATTCAAAAGCTCCAATCTGCCGTTCAAATGCCTGTGTAACCAACGTCATCACATAAGAAATATCTTCTGGATTATCTAACCCCACTTCAACATCACCATTCCCCCAACGACCTAAATGAGTTATATCTCGACACAACCCACGCGGATCATCTATATCGGCAAAAGGCATATTTAATGATAAACGCAGTCGTTTTGCCTGAGGTATGACATCTACAAAATTCGTTTCAGCCTTAAATGCAACATAAAGCTTCTTCACTTCTTCTGTTACACAAGGGTCCAATTCCAATACGGTTTTACGAAATTGCTGAAATAATTCAGCCATTTTTCCAACTGATATATAAAGATGATCTTCCAGACTATACTCACTGGTTTGTTCATTTTGTACTTTATAAGTATCCATTATATCTTGGGATAATGTCACTGCTGGCCATACATAAATCGCCTTTTCGGCCAACTGTTTTGCCCGTTTTATTATCGCGGTTTCATCCCACCTTTTTTCGGACGAAATACCCTCATTCATCTTGAGTGGGCTAAATTTAAAACCAAATTCATGTTCACATTTAGCATCAAAAGAATTATTACTATATTCCGAATTGTATCCAGTCAAAGTTAAATTGCCTAAAGTATGACGATAGGTTTCCCAAACACGTGCCCAATCACTTCCAAGTTCAGAACGCCATATCTGAGGTAGCTTTTCAGATTTATTATCAGCCTGTGGCATGATGTGCTCAATGGTATATTCATTCACCAAAATTCGCTCTTTACGGTTAAAGTTTTCCATCCGTCTTAACCAATAACTTTTACTTCTGAAATTATAAATATCTTTAGTTTGAATTTTCCTATAAAACTCATCATCGCGTGGAAAACGCCTATAAGAAGGTAATAAAAGAAAAGAGACTTTTATGCTTTCAAGATAACGATCTTTTTTGGGTCCTATACCCATTCGAGCGAAAGTTGTATTCATAGAGTTCGTTGGAATTTCACAAATGGCACGTCTAAATACATAACTTTCAATTACGCGAACAATAGAAACAAACTCATCATGCTCTAATAACCTTGTAGAAAAATCAGAATATAATTCAAGCAAGAATGGATATGCCACATCCACTTTAAGTTCCCGTAGGTCTTTAAAAGCCAACTTTAATGCTTTATCTTTTTCCTTATCTAAAGCAAAAGCACAAAAATAAACGGCATAGTTTTTAATATCCTTAACTAGTGCATCTATACCATCATTTAAAACAGAACTCTGTCTCGAGTACTCTTTAAATACCTCATATACTTCATTAATCTTAGGTATCTCCCTAGTTTTTACCGTAAGAAAATGACGCATAAAACTATCAAAGTAATCGCTATAAGCTTGCTGTCCAAATGCCAACTCCTTTGGCCGCCAATACTGCTCATAAAGTTGGGTCTGATGACTTGGCTCAAGTCCCATAAGAATATAATTTCGGATTAAATCTGCTTGACTAAGCTCCTTATCTGTTGAGTTCATGCTTTCAAATATAAGCTGAGGGTTATCCTGCTCACGATCAAGCGAAATATCAACAACCATCAATTTTGCCAATCCACTACACACAGAAGTCAAATCACCAAGATTTTTCAAATTAGATTTAAAAAATTCAAAATTTTCAACCACACGAATAGACATATCATCTGGCTGTTCCATTCGATTTATAATGGCCTTGAGTGATTTATCATCAGTTTGAGACAAAATCAATTTATAGAATTTTTCCCCACCTTCTAAAGGATTAGTTAGATAGTAACCTCTTAATTTGGCAGCACTAAAGTCCTCTAGAGGCTCTTGGTCACCAATGATTTCAACCAATGCTGCAATCAAAAGCGTGATCGTCGTTAAACGTTATTGCCCATCAATAACTAAAAGAGGTGACTGTGATGATACTGAGTACAATCCTTTCTCAGCATAAACAACAGACCCCATGAAATGTGCGCTAATGTTATTATTTTTACCTGCGCGAATAATATCATCCCATAGCTGCTGACATTCTTTTTCTTTCCATGAATATATTCGTTGATAAATTGGAATAACAAATTGAGGAGATTTTTTCAAAAAGTCTAACAATTTGGCTTCTGTAGCTTTCATATCACATTGGCCCTTCACTTAGTACTAAAATGGGTACATTACTTATCCACTGTTTCTAAAAATTTGGATATATAGTTAGTTAAAATAGAACCAAATTTTCTTCATACTAGCATTATTTTTCTCATTAAATCATACAGATAGGATTTGTCTTTTTAACTTACTTTAATCCTTTCAAATAACAATCATTATGGTATTAACAATATTGCAATAGCCTACATACTATGCTTAATTTTTCCCTATAAATTTATAAAAATTAAATTGATACAGGAAAGTTCTTGCCAACAGACATCAACCGATCATATAAATGAAATGTGTAAACACTACACTCTAAGTGCGGCATCCAAAAACCTAAAAGCGTAATGAAAACATAGAACACTGCTATTCGGGAGTCGGAATGAATAACAGCATGAATTATGTCAAGCAGATTAAAAATGCTAAACGTGGCGGATATACACCAACCATTGCGAAGGATATAAACAAACATAAGATTCAAAAAGTCTCACGTTTAATAGAGGAATGGCGATCTCTCGCTAATGAATTAAAACCACAAATGCAAATCGATATGGCACTTACTTTAGAAGAATGCGCTCAAGCCTTAGATCAAATTTTAAGAGGAAAATCTTAGTCATATAACATTATAAAAGGTAACTTTTTAATTCACCCATACGCTCTAAATTGGACCGCAATCCATCTTTTTCCATCTACAGCTCACATTTGTGAGCTGTTTTACACTCCTCTTATCTAGATTAAAAATCACTACAACACTATTTTTTGCATATAAATTAAGCAAAAAAATCTAATCATCATTATTTTGAATAAAAAAATGAATTTTTTGTTTGCAATCTGATTCAGTTTCGGTAAAATCACGCCACGTCGCCGACATAGCTCAGTTGGTAGAGCAACTGACTTGTAATCAGTAGGTCCACAGTTCGAATCCGTGTGTCGGCACCATTATTAAACCTCGTAATTCTAAGATTTATGGGGTTTTTTATTACCTAGTGTTTTTCGAGCCATACTGTTTCTTGGTCCATCTATAGCTCCATAATTTCGATAGTCTGAAGGCAAACAAGCGCTATTTGGAATTTACAGGTATTGTATATGGTGATTACCAGTACATATCTCTTGCATCGATCCAAAAACAATTTCGAGATATACCGACTGAATTTGTACTTGGTGATCGTGCTTTTGATGCGAAAACAGGTGAGTTGATTTCTGGTCCAGCATCTCCTCTTGCAAAAGCAAAACATCCATTTGACGACGAAGATGTGTTTGATGATGAAGACGAATAGCTAGGATCATGGTTAGTTTCCTGCCCTATGTCTAAAAGCAGCACATACAGCGCCCTATTATTTTCGCTTCACCAAACATCTTGCTCGACTAGGAGTGCTGCACACTCGCAGCGCTCTTTGGCGTAGCAAAAAACTTGGTAGGTATAGTAGGGGGAAATTTGATCTCTGTCATTTTTTTGGTTTGCTGTTGGCTTTCCTTCTGCCTGTGTCATTTGCTAGGGGGAGTTTTGCTTATGATTATTTTTTTTTGGCTGCGCTACGCTTTGGGCACAGCCATGATTACGAGGATCGACACGGATTCGGTTGCTCACCCCCTCAATACAGGACCACAGCAATGCTGTTTACTTAGGGGCATTTTGGGGCAATCTCGCCGTAAGCATGGTCTGTGACCATGAACATCATAAAGCAAACATTTTTTATTGGTGAGAATATAGACACTTTAAATGGGTTCTAACACAAAAATGGGAGCTATGGCTCCCATTTTTGATTTCGTATAAGAGGTTTTATGTTAAATAATAATTATCTGGATAAGCAATTGCTGATAAATGGTCAAAATGAATAGAAATAAGATTGAACTACTTGCTTCTGCCAATTGGTCTCGAACAAACTGGGATTTAAGTTGGGAGTCCATAATAAAGTTAGATGAGCTTTTGCCTAGAGTTGGTGAAAAATACCAAATTTCTTTACAAGACTCTGAAGCTCAATATACTAAAAATGGGCGATATTATTTGCTTTGGTTCCCTCCACATTCAGAACTAAATACTTTGTATGATCGACCAACTGAAGTTTTAAAATCTTATGTTATTGAGGCTGAACTATCTCAAGGTGAGTGGATTAAAGAGGGTCATAGTTTTAGGGCAGAACGAAGTTTTAGTACAACGATAATTTCAGTCAGAAGAGTGCTTGAGTATTTACCCGAAATTCAAGTCATACAGGGGCAAAAAATTTCTCAATATTTTGAGTGTCATCCTTATCGAACTGAATTCTTTAAGTGGGATAATTTTTGTTTGTTCATAGTGGAAGATCAGTATCAGCATACTGAATTGTTATTCAATATTGATCAGGAAAATTATTATTTAATATTTGTCAATGATTGGCTCTCGTATTCCTATGATAGCTATATTTGTAAGTATTTACTCGATGCTCAGCAAATTGCTTTTTTAAAGAAATATATGATTGAATCAAATAAATTGACATCATATACAGATGATTTAGAGGAAGAGTATCTAGTTCAAGGGGCATTGTATATGTAAAGAAACTTTTCACAGAGTAACTTAAGCAAATTAAACTATCTGTGTTAAAAACTAGAATGGTTTAACTGTTCTGTTAAATTAAGAAGAAAATCTAAAATTAACATAATACGGATTATCTGAAAGAAGAAAGGCAGCCTAAGCTGCCTTTTCTATTGTTAAACATTGAATCCTATATGTTTTCCTGTTGGAAGCTCTACATCAATACGGAGCTTTCCACCCATAGCTTCAACATACTTTTTCATGGTTGAAATCTTAAGGTCATTCCCTCGATTTTCGATTGCTGAAAGAGATGGTTGTTTGATTCCAAGGGTTGCAGCCAGTTCTTTTTGGGAGATCTCTAGCTCTTCGCGAATAAGATGAAGTTGAGTTTCTAAAAGTAATTCCTCAGCCATTTGTTGAATACGTGCTTGGCTCTCTGGAGAGCGACTAGCCAATAATTCCTGTAAGGTTTTAGCCATTAGATTGATCTCCTAATGTTGAGAGATGAAGCTCGTATTGCTGGTCTGCAATTTCTAGCATCTCTTTATAGAAACGCTTTTTACCACCTTTATCACCGATACACAGCACAATGGCCTGTCGTAATGGTTCAAATGCGAAGAAGACTCTCAGTGGTTTACCTCGATGCTGAACGCGTAGCTCTTTCATATTGGTAAATTTAGAGTCATACACTGTATCAACTAAAGGGCGACCTAAACTTGGTCCCTGCTGTTGTAAAACAACCAAAGCAGCTAAGACTTTCTCTTATGTTGATTCGTCTTGCTGTTCCAGTCATTCATTAAAAAGATCTATCGCGATGACTGTCCACATACTATAACTACAATATAGATTATAGCCTATATTTTATAGTGAACTCAGTCAGTTTTCAAATGGCAATAAAAAAAGCCCGACATCCTGTCGAGCTTTTTCGTATTTGACATACATAAAAGTTATGCTTTTTTTCTAAATAGTTTTTTCTCGAATCAAACTATTTAGTATAAATCCATGCCCTTTTAAAACCATCTAAACAAGAATTTTCTAAAATATCCAAAGATTTCAATGAATTCTCATTTATTGAAATCATATAACCATTCACTCTTATATCCTGGCCAACCTTTAAACTAGTATGTTCATCACTAATAACATCACCTATAAGTTTAAAAGTCTTAGGGAAAATAATAGGAATATCTTTTTTAATTCCTGTTGTTAAATAAACACAATTATTTTCAACTTTAATAGTCCCACCAGTAAAAGTAGGCCTCCCCCCATGAATTATTTTATTATATGTAAGTAATCCACGTTGTTTTGAAGATATTTGACTATTTACAACTTTTGAATCAAAAGTACATCCTATTAATATAAAAATAGGTAGTACCTTGATAATAAAATAATATTTTCTACTGAGTAACAATTGTTGTACCTATAGAATATAAGTAATCAAGACTTGTATATCTTGCTATAGTTACAGGTGTTGATGAATCCTGACCTTGCCAATCACAACTATGCATAATTCCATAACCTGTCGTTAAAGCAAACCAAGGACCACCACTATCACCATGATAGCAGCGCAATGAGCCTTGTCCTGATGTATGAGGATGTCCGGCATTACCATTTGTATTTTTAACTATCACAAACGTATTTCCATTACCATCAGCATTAGAACCATTAATACTATCTACTTCCCCACAACTTTGTGTAAGAGTTGTGGCATATTCACCAGTTTTACCAAGATGGCAAATATAGGCGCCATTTACAGTACCATTATCCCATGCTGTTCCAGCTCTTGATTTAGTTGCAGTTAGTTTCCGATAATTAACACTAGAATCTGCATAAAATTCAGCTTTGGCAGCTTGTGCTGCACTGGTTCCTGCTGGTAAGAATCCTAAATCAGCAACAGAATCATCTCTCCAACCACTAGTAATAGGTTGAGATGCAGATAAAAGAGGAATTATATATTTAGTACCATCACGATCAGAATATTGAACATCTGACATATTTTCATCTACATGTGCACAATGCCCTGCTGTGATAATCCCCATCACACCATTTCTTTTACCAATAAAACCACTAAAACAAGCAACTTGACCTTTGATTGAAGCAGGAGTCGTAGCTAATAAAGGAGAACCCCCTCTTGTAGCCACACGAGATGAATATGGAACAACGATGACGTTCACAGGAACATTAAGAATTCTTTCGGCAACTTGCTTCGTACTACCATTATCAGACTTTACATATACCTTTGCAGCTCCGGTTTTTTCATCATCATAAACAAGTGTCAAATTAGGTAACGCTTTTTGTAACTCTTGCTTTTTATGTGAAATATTTTTTAATCGCTCTTCTTTTGTCTTATAAATTTGCTTGTTGAAGCTAATGGCAGCTGTTAAAGGTTGCGAATATTGGTTAGCGACTGTCCGAATATCTGCATCACTTACATTAAACTGCTTTCTTAAAGCTGCATTTCCTTTACTCGATAATATACTTTGAACAGCTTGAGATGATTGAGGTTGTATACTCAATACCTTTGGTACATTTGTAGAATAATTAGCTACATTTACTTTTAGACCAAAATCATTTTTGCTGTTATCAAAATACATCCCTTGAAGATTATTTTTCACCTCATTTCTAATTTTAGAAATTGTTGAACTTGTACCATGCATCAAAATTAATCGTCGAACAGCCTCATCATAAGGAACACCATATGAACTGGCATAAAATTTTGCATCTACTGCTAATGCCTCAGCTTCATCGACAATATTTGAACTATTTGCAACAGCATGAACCGATATTATAGAAGCAAGAAGAATAGGATATTTTTTAAAACTTTTCATATTCTAACCTTGTGATAAATTATAGTTTTTTTAAATTACTCTAAAAAAACAAATTTAACTGGTTAAATTTGAAACAATTTATTAGTTTTTCCTAGATTACATACCAAAATCCATGCCCCGATTTTGCTTAGATCCCTTAAAGGAGCATCAAGTGATTCCCTCAATGACAGATGGATACGACTGTTACCAAAATACATTAGCTGAAAAGATTAATGGAATACTTAAGCAAGAATTTCTAAAAACACGTTGTAATAGTATGGAAGAGTTAGATCGCCTGATTGCAGAGTCGATAGAGATTTATAATTGTTATCGGCCTCATTTAAGTTTAGGTATGCTGACACCAAATCAAACGTCTGAAAAAGCAAGAACCGAGTTAATTACTTAACTCGGTTCTAAATGAAATACTGTCAACCTATTTTAGGACGAGACACTCAGGTATGACTCCTGTCGTACCTCACGATCCTCGTGCTGGGCTTTGTTGTTTTTATTTTATGGAACATCCTGTTCTCTATGGGTTAATCATAAGAAATACTACGAAACTTGTGTAGAGGCCATACTCTTGAATAGATGTGAGCATAAGCGTACAGAATGGGTTGAAATTTATCCCAAAGCTTATCCGCAGAATTTGGGGATTATTTTTGGGCTTAAAGTCATACTAGCTGTATTGGATTGATTTTTGGTTAAAAAACAAACTAATTTATTGGCAGAATGTTTCAGTTTTGATCATAAAAAAGCCGATATGTTTCCAAATCGGCTTTTTGCTGTTTTTTAGGTCAATTGATTGTTTTTAAGTACATGATTTTTAAATATGCATTTCGCATAAGTGCCATTATGTTAAATAGATGCAAAATTCCATGGTGTTTAGAGTTCTCATCAGAGCCAACGTTTTGGTTTCTGGCCATGGCGAGTTGTACGCCCAGTATTATGGGGTACAGCGGTAAAATGGAATACGCCCGTCGATTGTGCAGCTTTAGGCGGTAAAGAAGCCCTCTAATTTCCCCCTCACCTGCTCCTGAAATAATTGACCGATGGGGGGAATTTATTTCAGGAACTCGCAGCATGTACATAACGCACCAAACCTTGTTGGTACAGCTTTTGACATAGTTTGGCTGTCATGCTGATTTTAAAATCATCCAGATTAAATTTACGCTGATGGATTAATACTAAATAGTAAAAATTTCACTGAAAGACGATCATCTATACCCTGTTGACAGGGTTAGATATTATTCATATAGTTAGCCAACTAACTATATGCCAACAAACCAATGAACTTAGATCAAAAATATACAGCACTTTTAAATGAAGCACAGAAGCGAAATCTACCGGATGTTGAAGGTATTCAACTGTGTTTCGAAACACTTTCACTTGCTGCAAACATTGATCGAGATTGTGCCAATCAACTCTCCGTTTACGGATTGTCAGAAGGAAGATTTGTACTCTTGTTCATACTCTATGCAGCAGGTGAAAGTATTGCGCCAAAACAATTAGCGGAGCAAGCAGGTATCACTCGTGCCACTGTCACAGGTTTACTAGATGGCTTAGAACGTGAGCAATTAATAGAACGACATGCCAATGTAGTAGATCGACGTGCTTTAAACATTGAGCTGACTGCAAAGGGTAAATTGATCGCAAAACAGGTCTTTGACCAGCATAGCCGTTGGATCGCTAGTTTATTTGGCAATTTATCATCACAAGAACGTCAACAACTAAGTAATTTATTGGAAAAAGTTTCCAACAACATCAAAAGTAATTGATATATCACCCATACAGTTAAGGACTAAACATGAGCCACTATCTTATTGAGTTATACACACCAAATTCAGCGTGGAACGCACTATCTAAAAATGAGCGCAAACAATATTTAGGTAATGTTGCAACAGCAATGGGTGGACTACTTGAGCTTGGTGTTAAACCACTTACACTGACTCAAATCGACACAGCCGTTGAGCAGCGTAGCGAACACTTGTTTGTAGCTGTTTGGCATTTTCCTAATTTAGCAACACGTGATGCCTTACTTAGTGGGATCAAAGCCAGTGGTTGGTATAATTACTTTAGTCATGTGAATGCCGCAGGTATAGAAACCAGTTTTGCTGAGCATCTAGATGCACTCTGTAATATTTGAGGGTTTAACAAGTTACTTCTCTTGTACTGACTCAGGCCATATAACCATACGCGATATCTTATTTAAGATAGCTAAATAACAGCATAAACAGATACAGCGACTGTATATTCTTTCATACAAACCATTGATAATAAATAATAAAAGAATCAGACCAATCAATGATCTAATTCTTTTTAAAAGAGTTTAATGTGTTAAAGTCGTGTATTAAATATCAGCTGTTACCAAACTCGACTTACCCCAGCACCAATAGTCGTTTTGTCCTGACTATCAAATGATGCACTTGTTTTAAATGCCCAACGGCCATCATTGGATGAAATTGAACCACCAATTGCTACCGCATTTTCACCACGATGGTTACCGATACCGATACCAAATGATTTCTGTCCTCCAGCCATCACTTGAGGAATATTGGCCATTGCTGCAACACCTGCTATACCAGCGCTAGAGCGTTTATCCACTTTATTAACATACTCACCCATACCATCAAGTCGTTGATTTAGAGCCTCTGTTCTGTCATTAAAGCTTTTTGACACATTATTCAATTGTTGAACATTTACAGCATCTGTATCGGCTGTTCCTGCAGCAACATTTGTTAATTGACGCTCATTACCAACACTACCAATTGAAACAGTATTATCTCGATCAGCGATAGATCCATTGCCCAAGGCTACAGAATTTTTACCAGTTGCTTTACTGTTATTGCCTAAAGCAGTTGAATCCTTCGCACTGGCCTCTGCTCCATTACCTCCAGCCAATGAGTTTGCGCCAGTTGTTTTAGGTTTTACAACTGCCTTATCCTGACTAACCTGGAACATACCGTCAGCACCCTTTTGAATATTGGTAACATTGCCTTTAACGGTTGTTATTTCTTCTTTTACAGTATTAAGACTTTCACTAAGACCACCAGTAACCTCATTAATGCGGCTATCTGTATATTCTTTGGAAGAAGATAAAACGCTATCTAACTGCCCTTTATTCACTGCATCAGAGGCTTTAACACCATTACCAACATTACCAATCACCGTACCACCAGATGCAACAACTTGATTGCCTTTGCTATCTGTAGTGATTTTGGCCTGATCACCAGCTAAAGTCAGCGAGTTTTTATCTACTTCACCCTTAGCATTTGTATCGTATTTAACACTACTCTGATTTTGACTAATCACACCAGAAATCTGCGATTCTAGGTTATTTACTCGCCCGTCAACATTACTAATTGCAGCACCCACACTATTTACGGTTATACCCCCCACATGATAGTTCGGTGCAATCACTTTACCATTGGCATCAACTCTAGAGCCTCCACCAAGTGCATTCGCTATACTTTCATGTATAGAGAAGAGTTGGCCACCATTAATCGCATCACGTGAGCCACTCGCAATCTTACCTGCAGCCACATTACCCAGTGCGGTACCTGCACCAGCATTGTCTTTTAACAGTACCTTGCCATCGGCAGTATAAGTCACCGCTTCAATCAAGTTACCTTGACCATC
>NZ_JAVIDR010000006.1 GCF_031157835.1 Acinetobacter rudis
CTCATCAATTACTGACAAAAAATTCTCAAATAAACTTCGAGTAATTTCTACCAATCAATCAATGATAATATTTCATCAACTCAACCAGTAAAAATCCACACAAGTTGTTCTTCATAATCTCTTAATGATTCACTTTCTACTTCGTCAGCAGCAAGCTAGGTCGGCTATATTACTCTCTATTTCCAGAAAGTCAACTGAAATATTAAATTATTTCAAACTCATAAATCTAAGTAACTTTCAGATCAATCTACTCTCAGTAAATCATCCTACTTGCCTAACCACTTGATTTATCAGAAGTTTTATTTAACATCACCGCCGATGGATGTGCATTATAGGCTAATTTTTTTAGACTGCAAGGGCTTTTTACAGGTTTTTTTACTAAATGTCTATTTTTTAATCAAAACTGCATTTTTTAACGATTTTTTAAGCGAAATATACGCTTTAAACAATTTTCAAATAAATACTGATAGAATACAAAGCATACGGTTCTGGTCAACTCAGACTTTTCCACCTTATTAATATATCTATATATTCAGGGTATTATATGCATCGATATCATTTATTATGGCTCAGTATAGTCAGCATAAGTTGGGCATCTACGGTAAATGCACAAGAAAAAACATTAGATAATCCAAGTAATACCTCTCTTGATAATCAAATTGTGGTGAAGCAAGCCGAAACAAATGTTATTCAAGATACTGAAACAAAAACCGCCCAACCTTCAGTAATGAAGGAACTTAAACAGCTTAAGTTCCAAGATCTCAAAGTGAATGCTAATGCCGCACAAGCAGATGAAGTAAAAGATCCATTACAAGCACTCAATCGTGAAATTTTTAAGTTTAATGATATGCTTGATCGGAATATTGTTCGTCCTATTTCAGTACAATATGTCACTAAAGTGCCTGAAGATGTTCGTAGCTCTTATCGTCTCTTTAGAAAAAACATGGCTGAACCTTGGAATGCAACAAACCAAGCTGTGCAGGGACGCCCAATGCGTGCCCTTAAATCTATTGGTCGTTTTACGGTGAATACTTTAACTTCTTTGGGTATGGCAGATCCTGCTCGACGTATGGGGTTAACAACTGAAGAAGAAAGTCTAGGTACCACTTTAGGTTATTATAACGTCCCTACTGGTCCTTACCTCATGCTACCCGTTTTGGGCCCAAGCACACTAAGACACTCTTTGGACTATGTTGTTGAAGGATATGCTCGACCAATTAACTGGGCATTTATCAACAATAAACAATATGGCCTTGAATTAGCTTATATGTCATTAAATGGTATTGATGCGCGTGCGCAATTCTTAGATCTTGAAAGTGCGCTTCAAGGAGATCGTTATGCCGCAATGCGTGACATCTACCTACAACGTAAAAGTTTTGAAATCTCTGAGAAAAAAGGTAATGATGCTGAACCAATGAGTTTTGTTGGTGATGATGATGCTGATAATGAAGAAAACTAATCATTCTAAGCACCATCTCAGTCAATATTGATAAACTTTTTTACAAGTATGCATTAGGTTAAGGCTGGTCAGTTCACAATCGCTGCGAGTATAGTAATTTACTTAACCTTAAATTTTTCACTAATTCCTAACAGGATATCGTATTCACTCTATGTATTTCATTCAGCCAACGCGAAAAATTGTAAACTTGGAACAGATGTTAGAAACGCTGCCCAATTTACAGATGATTAACATAGAGGATATACATCTGTATGATCCCACAATTATTGCGATTGCTGATGTTCAAGATTTTCTTGTTCATCAATGGTCTTTACCAACAATTGTTATCGCACATGAAAATGAAGGTAATGCACTGTCGCAGGCTTGGGAATTAGGTGCATTGGCAGGTTGGATTTGGAATAAACTTCCAGCCCACCCAGAGCATTCTTTACTTAAAATTGATGCGCAATACAAACGCAATCAGGACAGCCGAGACCTACCATCAGCAGCTGATCTACAAAAGCGCTTACTACCTAATCCAATTCAAGTTTTAAACTACCAAATAGAAACGTTTTTTCAGCCTTCGGCATATCTTTCTGGAGATTGGTACGATTATTGGAAAATCAGTGACAAAGAAATTTTGTTCTATTTAGCCGATGTCTCTGGTCATGGTGTCACTAGCTCATTACTGACTTCTTGGATGGCTGCATTTCACGGTCGATCAAAAACACCACGTGAATTAATTAAAAAATTGAATGGAATGCTAGTTCAAGAAAATATTGAGAAGCACATCACAATGATTGCTGGCACACTCAATTTTGAAAGTCATGAATTGCGTTGGTCGAGTGCAGGACACTATCCTCCTGCGATTATTTTTGAACCAGATCAAGCACCAAAAATTTTAAATACCAGTAGCTTCCCTTTGGGTCTCACTGAAGATTTAGAAGTTGAGGAATTTGTGTGCCAATTAACACGACATGCACGCTTTATTATTTGTTCTGATGGTGCGCTAGAACCCTTTAGTGGCGGACTAAATGAACAATTTTCCCAACTGGTTTATCACCTGCAAAACCAGTCATTCCAAGCACCAGAACACGTCGCAGATGATATTGCAATCTTAAGTTTGCGAAGAATGAATTAGCCATACAATCAAAATATTACAAAACAAATCCCCTTACCATCAGCTCTGAACACTTGAGTATAAAGATTGGCTATGGGATAATTTTGCCATCCTTTCTTCAAATGGCATTTTTATGTCAACAGGTCATATTGAATATGCAAGTTTGGATGGAACACATATCTTCAAAATTATTGGAGAAGTACGTGCCCAATCTTGTATTAGTCTAGACAAACTTTTGGCAAGGATTGAACAACAAAGTAACGTCGTTGGCGCAATTGTTGATTTAACCCAAACCACCTTTATAGACAGTACGGTACTCGGTGTCTTAGCTAAATTAGGCTTAAAGCTTAAACAAGCTCACCAAATCCAAGCTGTAATGTTATCTACCAATGCAGATATCACCACTCTGGCCAATAGTATGGGGCTAGGGCAGGTATTTGTTATCTTAAATTATTGTGGGGATCCTAATGTCTGCACTCGCGCCCTCATAGATGAGCACATTTCACAAAATGCAATGCTCTCTACAGTATTGGACGCACATAAGACATTAATGAAACTTAACAAAAACAATCAAAACATGTTTGAACCGCTTGTTAAAAAGTTAGAAGAACATCACGACACAATGGATTCTGTGTCTGATCAATAAAACGCAAATATAACTTAAACATGGAAATGTTATGACTCTGATTTCTATTGCCCAAATGAATTCTCAAAATGATATCGAAGAAAACTTCGATACCGTTGAGCAGTTATTACAACAGAGTCAGAGTCAAGGTTCTAACCTGCTTGTGCTGCCAGAGAATTTCATTTGTTTTGCTGCGGGTAAACAACGTGAAACAGCTGCACAGTTTGAAGATATTCAAGCACGATTAGAATCACTAGCACATCGTTATCAAATATGGATTGTCGCAGGTACATTACCATGCCCTTTTCGCCCAGATGGTACGCCTGTTCCAGATGGACGTGTTCGTACGAGTAGTCTTTGCATCAGTCCAGAAGGTACTGAAGCTCGTTACGATAAAATTCACTTATTTGATGTAATGGTCGCCGATGCCGTAGGTGGATATCAAGAATCTAAATTTTTTGAACCAGGCACAGAAATAGTCACTGCAACATCACCATTTGGGCAAATTGGCCTTATGGTTTGTTATGATCTACGTTTCCCTGAACTTGCACTTAAACTTAGAACACAAGGTGCCAATATTCTCACTGCCCCAGCCGCATTTACTTATGCAACAGGACAATTGCATTGGCAATTGTTATTACAAGCAAGAGCAATGGACAGTCAATGTTTAGTTGCAGGTGCAGCTCAACAGGGGTGGCATGGGGCAAAACGCCAAACTTGGGGACATACTGCTGCTGCAGATAGTCGTGGCCAGCTACTCAGTATGATTCATACTGATGGTACTGGACTCATTCACGTAAACTTTGATTTGGCTGAACAAAACCATATTCGTGCATCTATGCCTTTGATACAACATCGTAGACTCATTCAATTATAATTAAAGTAATTTACCCTAACGCCAAGAAGACTAATACAAATGACTCCCCCTCAAAGGCTCCGTATTTATTTATCGGATCACTTTATGTTGAAAGTGCTTATTTTAGCTTTGAGTACAATGCTACTCAGTACGATCACTCAAGCAAAACAAGAACTGTCACAGGCTCAGCTTAATTTTGACAACAACTGTGTACGTGCCTTAGCCACCCCAGCCCTGATTAAAGAAAAGTTACAACAACATCAGTTTAAACTTGAAAATACTGAAGGCAATCTACACATTCCTTTTGGTATAGAAACGGCCCAACTTGGACAAAAGCAGTCCATACAACTCAAAAATAGTGGCTGCGAATATTATACTTTTGATATCACATTGATTTTAAATGCTGAAAAAATTGAGCGTCAGCAAAAACTCTGTCAACAATGTTTAATTACTGAACTGAAAAATATCGGACAATACTTTCAACTAGAGGAACGTCAATTTTATCTCTCTGGAATTGAAATCTTAGAACAACAATTCAAACAACAAAAATCCTTCCAGGTCGGTAAAAGTTATCAGCTCAATGATGATGAAGAAATGCCTCAAGTTTTTCTATTTAATCAAATAAAAAAACAAAGTAATGGGCAATATTCGATTAAGTTTAGCAACACCTTAGGGCCTCTTTAAACCGTTTTGTCCCCAGATATAAAAATGGCGCATCAATTGCGCCATTTTTAATGATATACATCATTCTGCAGACTTATTGGTTACACGTAAAACTTCTTCAACTGTGGTCTTACCTGCCAATACCTTACGCAAACCATCATCACGAATAGAACCAGCATGTTGACGTGCATAGTTTTCCAATTCAAATTCAGCAGTATTACTATGAATTAAACGTCGCATTTGATCATCAACAGGAACTATTTCATAAATTGCTGTACGACCACTAAATCCAGTATGTGAACACTGCTCACATCCCTGTGGCTGCGGTAGCTTTAAGACCGTATCCGTTTGCTTATGAATAAACTTAAACATTTCGGCCTCTGTACCATCAGCATCATACCAAGTATGGCAATGTGGACATAAAGTACGGACTAAACGCTGTGCAATTACACCAATTAATGAGCTTGCCAACAAAAAGGGTTCAATACCCATATCTTGCAAACGTGTCACAGCCCCAATAGCAGTATTCGTATGTAGGGTTGATAAAACCAAGTGCCCTGTTAGTGATGCCTGTACCGCTATTTCTGCTGTCTCTAAATCACGAATCTCCCCCACCATCACCACATCAGGGTCTTGACGTAACATGGCTTTAAGTGCACGAGCAAAAGTCATATCTACTTTTGTATTCACTTGTGTTTGCCCAATCCCCTCAAGTTGATACTCAATCGGATCTTCTGCAGTTAGAATATTTCTAGAACCATCATTTAAATCTGATAATGCTGCATATAAAGTTGTAGTTTTACCTGAACCCGTTGGCCCTGTGACCAAAATAATACCGTGTGGTCTCTGTACTAAATGTGATAACCGCTGATAGTCATCTTGGATCAATCCTAAGTGTGTCATATTCAAGCGACCGGCCTGCTTATCTAATAAACGCATCACAACACGCTCACCATGAGAAGAAGGTAAGGTTGACACACGAACATCAACCTCACGCCCAGCTAGACGAAGTGAAATACGACCATCTTGGGGAACACGTTTTTCTGCAATATCAAGCTTTGCCATGACCTTAATACGTGAGACTAATAATGGTGCAAGTTCACGGCGTGGCTGAACAATTTCACGCAATTGCCCATCAACACGCAGACGTACAGACAATTTCTTTTCAAAAGCTTCAATATGTATATCTGAGGCATTTACTCGTATCGCCTCAGACAAAAGTGCATTAATCAATCTCACTATAGGTGCATCATCTTCCTGATCCATCAGATCCTCTGTTTCAGGAACTTGATCTGCGAGGCTCAGTAGATCTGGATGATCTTCTAATCCCGCAGCTACCTGTTGAGACTCCCCTGTCTCTCCGACATAACTTGAACTTAATAATTGATTAAAATCACTTTCACTACATAATTCATGTTGGGCAGCTCGCCCTAAGAAACGACGTGCTTCCTGCAGTGCAATTTTTGCGGTATCTTGACGACGAACGATATATACTTGATCGCCTTCATAACGCAATATCACACCATGCCTTTTTGCAAAACTATATGGTATTTGTAATTGTTTCAAAACTTGCATGATAAAAGCATTTATCTAATAAATTGCTTTGAGTGTACTCCAAGCTTATGACACCGTGAAGTCTGTAGTGAAAAAAGAAAAGCATTAGAGGAAACAGATCAATTGACTGAACATATACAGCCAAATTCACCACATATAAAATGGTGGGGTGAAGAAACATTTGAGCTGAATCAAACCAAAACATGGCAATTTGGTTCGCTACTTTTTCGTTTGACACGTGGCCTACAAGAATGGCGACTTGAATATCATCGTCCCAGTATTCAATTTGACTATGAGCAGCAATGGTGTCGTATTCATGATATTGAAATGCCATTTCCTCAACCCACGCATATAGAGCGTTACATGTTCAAGGAAACCCATCGGACCTTCCTGTTAATGCCTAGACTTTCAGATCGCTCTGTCGTGATTCGACCAACAGATCCAATCTACATTCCTGCAGGTCAGCGTGGCACCTTATTTATCAGCACCCCTCTTTGGCTATCAGGTTTTGTACAAAGCCAAAAAGATCCTTTATTTGATATTCCAGTTATTTTACCCAAAGACACATGGTTTGGACCTGATAAACGTAGCGGTGAAATGTGTTATGCCACTAAAGTTGATGGACGTACAGATTTAAATCAATTACGTACACGTGCCTTCCGAGCAATTACACCAATAGATTTTCACAACGTGAGTAATCACCAACTCCGTTTTGACAAAATGAATGTCCCTGTTACAGCTTTACCTCTATTTTATAGTGAAAGTACAGGGCGTTTATGGACATCACAAATAAAAGTCTTTCATGAAAATTCAAACACACCGCCTCGAATTAAAATTGAAAGCCGTACACCACCTTTGGCTGGTGAAGTTAGTTATGTACACCCTCCACGTGCACCAGGCAGTGCACTATTTAATATGTTTGATTCATTCTTTTAAGGGGAAGCTATGCCAACCAACCCCAATTTAACCCAAGATTTAAGCAAAAGTATTAATAGTATTATCGGCAGTATTAATACCAGCCGCATAAGTGAAATATTGGTCGCTCTAATTCTCTGTTTATTTGGTTTCTTTTTAGCACGACTCATCTCCAATGGTTTTATTAAAACAATTGGTGTTCGTTTCAATGCGCATCAACAACTCGTATGGCGTCGAGGCATTTTTTATTTTATTTTTATGCTATTTGTTATGGCTAGCCTAAAAGAGGCTGGTTTTAAACTCAGCGTATTCTTAGGTGCTGCTGGTATTCTTACAGTCGCCATTGGCTTTGCATCACAAACATCTGCCTCAAACTTAATTAGTGGGTTATTTCTCATTGGTGAAGGCTCTTTTGAAATTGGCGATACCATTCAAATTACCTTAATTCGTGGACATACAATTGAAGGTGAAGTGATTTCTATTGATTTACTTTCAGTTAAGTTACTTACTTGGGACAATGTCTATGTACGCCTTCCTAATGAACAACTGATTCGAGCACCTGTACATAACTTATCTAAATTCCCAATCAGACGTATTCCCATCAGTATTGCCATTAATTTTGATCAAGATATCAACAAAGTACGTGAGGTACTTATGAAAGTTGGCGAACATTATCCGTTGGCCTTGGCTGATCCTAAACCACGTATTAGTGTGACTTCTTTTGGTGAATCCTCAATTGAGATTTTATTTGCGTTGTGGTGTAGACAAGAAAACTTTATGCAGGTCAAAGATGAAATGCACGAGTTAATTCGCAATGCTTTTGTGGAAAATAATATTGAAATTCCTGTGCCCAAAATTGGATTTGTTGATCATCCACTAACACCACACAGCGCGCTTTCACCAGATGATATCGATCAATATGCCAATCATCAGGCCATAAAAAAAGAACCTAAACTTTAACACTCAATCGATTACTGTATTCATTCGATAAGGCGGTGGGGCCATTTTGCCCCACCGCATTTTTCTAAGCTTCATTTTCTTTTTTAAGTTCAGGCATGGGTGCTATATAGGCAATAATAAGCATAATTAGACCAGCCAATAAAAATGATCCGACACGTAACAAGGTTCCAATATGAGATAAATCAAATAGAACCAATTTCAACGTTACAATGACCAACAAGCTTGCTCCCAACAACCATAATGCACGAATCGCTTTTTTGGTTGCCAGTGTCATCGTAATAAAGGCCAAACTTACCCAAAGCATAGTCAAACTGAACTGTACCGTAGCATTTTGCCATAATTGTATTTGATTATAAGGTGTGTCCAAATACACATGTAATGCACGAAGCAGCACATAGCTACTTAACCACAATACGCTCAGCACAACCATAATTGCCAGAAGCCCTTGATCGACCTTGCGTTTTAACTGCAAATTCAGCATCCATAAGAAACACAGCAACATGGCCATAGAAACTGCATCAAATGGATTAATTAAAGGCAGAAGATAACTGTTAAAACTCGACTGTGCAAAGAGCTGCGAAGTGATGATCCAAACAGCAATTAAATATAATGCACTATAAGATTGCCAAATCAACACTAGATTTAACTGTTGTTTTGAACCTTTCCAACTCCATAGTGCAAATAAGGCGATTAAAATAACGACACTTACATATGGCATACTTGGAATCAATGCCAAACTCGCTAAACCCAAACTAACTAAAATAGTAAAACTACTCAATTCTCGTGTTTGTTGCAGGGTTAAACGAGTCCGTAATATTAATAGCACCAGCAACAGGCCACTCAGTACAAATAAGCCTCTCTGTAAGCCATTTGGCCAAATTAATTGGCCTGATTCAGCATATTCATACAGACTAACAATGGCATAAAAGTAAATAGGTACAATCGCTGCACACTGTACAATCCACCAACTCCACATTGCTTGAGTACGATACATCCATTCATTAATACACAGTAGAGCACACACCAGTAACAACAACACACCAGCTTCTGGTTGGTGTAAAGCAAGCGCATCTATAATGAGCCACATCAATACAGACATAGCACTAAACATTTGTAAAACATGCTGTACTAACATCGGTAGATCGTATTGTTTACGATAAGATGCACATGAATTGGCAATGAGTACCATGGCAATTGCCACTAAACTCAAACACCAATATAGACTACGTGGAACAAACTGTTCTGCCAACAGATAATAAACACCTGACAAGCCTGCAACCACACTGAGAGCCATGGCAAGATAACGTGCTATTTTTGATTGGCGCTGTAAAGCAAAAATAAAAATCAGCAATGCCTGTATAGACCACCCCATTGCACTCCAATAACCTTCCGCTAAAATTGGTGGAATAAATGCAATAAAAATGAGCATTAAACTAAAATAACTCTGTGCAATTACATTCACTGTCTGCATACGTTTCGCTAGCAGATAAAGCACCGCATAAACAGCCACAAATAATAAGCTTAAACTAGCTTGCCAGAATCGTTGTTGGAAATAGATGAGATAAATTAGGCCATAAGAGACCATCGGAACGCCAAAAACCAGTGCTAAATCGAGCATCGGTTTTAAGTTAAAGTGTTGTAAATCTTGCTTGGCCAACAACTGACTGTAGCGAAACCCTAACCAAATAAAAATAGCACCATGTGCCAATATCGCAACAACCAATTGAAATTGTTCAGCATATGGATGCAGCATCCCATAAATCGTGCCAATGAACACTGTCAATAAACATGTAATCTGAGTCAGTACTTTCCAAGGTCTTAAGCTACTTAACAATGCAACGGCTAAATTAACCAGCCAATAATATGCTAATAATTCAACACTACTCATTTCTCTTATTGGCAGAGTAAAAGGCGCGATATATGCAATAATGATTGCCATCAACGCTAATTCTATAGATTGTTGTTTAAGACTAAAACGTACTGTAATCAACATCAAGACAACGAATAATAGAGCAGCAACAATCAAATTGGGGATGAGTTGATTGTAATAGGCAAAGAAAAGGTTTAGGCATAGACCCGCCATCCCCAACCCTTCAAGCCCAAGAGCAAAGCCGCGGTTTTTATCAAATAAACGCTGTCCTAAAAGAACCACTGCCGCACATACCACACCCACAACAGTTAATTGTACAGCAAGCTCTAATTGCCAATGCTCTGTTGCAAAACGCAGAAGTAAAATAATGCCAATTAACAATATGCCAATTGCCACTTTAAGTACTGGATTACCTTTAAAAATCCACTGTTGCAGTTGTTGATATAGATTTAACGGCTCGCTGTTGTTTGCTTCAGTACGTTGGGTAGAATGGATACGACCTGAAGATGACAATACAGCACTTGTCACTGTCTTTTCATTCACAGTATCAGTCGCTACATTATGTATGACATGAGCTTGAGCGCTTGATGCTATTTCATTGGCATCATTTAGTGTGATATCACTTAAAGGGATTGTTTCTAATAGCTCGGTATGAGCTGGCACTGCTACAGAAGTATCCTCAAATTGCGATGGGACAACCATAGCCTCTGCTTGATCTTGCTTTGTCATCATATGAGGCTGATGTTGTTGCTGTATTTGCTGTTGAAGCAATGCCAGCGTACGTTCCACTCGTCCTAACCACCTCAGAAAAAAATAGATCCAAATCATCAACCCAACCACAGTCATCCAATGTCGATCTATAAATAAACCAGCCCCAATGAGCAATACGGCCAAATAAAGTGGCGTTTTTGAAAATGTAGTCATTGTTATCTGTTGATGCTGTGCAAGTTTAAGGCTTGTTTGCTGAGTGGTATCTACATAGTGCATTACACTCAGCACAAATGCTAAACCGCAAAAATAGCTTAACAATGGAATCGACAAAAACCATGAAATTATCCCCATCATGACAAGCAACACTAACCAAATGATTCGTATCTCACTATGTACACCCAGCATTTTTTTTATATTCTCTATTTTCAATAAACAAATCATAGCGGAAACTTAACCATAACATTGTGTTTGTTCTTTTATTCACATAGATATAACAACAACATTATTTTTCAACTTAGCGAACTCTGTGCAACACGTCAAAATCACGTACAATAGTCGAGTTAATTGATGAGGATTGTTGTAATGCCACCATTTGTATTGGTTGATGGATCATATTTTTTATTTCGTGCATACCATGCGCTTCCACCACTGACTACATCTACTGGTCTACACACCAATGCAATTCGTGGAGCTATTTCTGCGATACAAAAATTGATGCGTCGTATTCAGCCTACCCATATGGCAGTCATCTTCGATACCAGTGAACCAACATTTAGACATGCACTATCACCTATCTATAAAGGTGATCGGCCAAGCATGCCTGATGAATTAGCACAGCAAATTCCTTATTTGCATCAGTTAATCCAAGCGCTCGGAATCCCATTACACACACTTCCAGGAGCGGAAGCAGATGATGTTATTGGGACGCTTGCCAAACATGCTGAAAAAGTTGGTCACCAAGTGCTCATCTCAACGGGTGACAAAGATATGGCGCAACTTGTGACAGACAAAGTCACTTTAGAAGATAGTTTTAAAGATAAACCCATGAACGTCGATGGCGTATTTGAAAAATTTGGTGTTTGGCCACATCAAATTATCGACTATCTCACACTTATGGGTGATGCCTCTGATGGTATTCAAGGTGTCCCTGGCGTAGGTGCAAAAACCGCAGCAAAATTGCTTACAGAATATGAATCCCTTCAAGGCATTTTAGCTAACGTTGATAAAATCAAGGGTAAAGTCGGCCAAAGCTTAAAAGACAACGTGGAAAATATTAAACTCGACCACCAGTTAGCAAGTATCGTATGTGATCTTGAGCTTAGTCTAAGTTTTGACGATTTAAAACTTGCCCAACCGAATGTTAATGAACTACGTCGTTTATATACAGAATTAGAATTTCGTAATCAATTACAATCTTTAGATCATCCAAACAATCCAAATGGCAAAAACTATCAGCAAAGCATACAAGCATCAAGTTCGACTGCAACTGAAAATGTAGTTGTTACAAATGATCAAGCCAGCAGTAGCAGTATTGATGATCAACTTGGCCAAGCCAATTACCACACAATCTTAACAGAACAACAGTGGGACAGCTTTTTTGCCCGTTTAAGTAATGCTAAACGTTTTGCAATTGATACTGAAACAACCAGTTTGGATTATCGTATTGCTCAATTGGTTGGTTTTTCTGTAGCTTTCGATGCTCAAGATGCTTATTACATTCCTTTAGCTCATGATTATGAAAATGCACCAAAACAACTTGATCGTGAACAAATATTATCCCTGATCAAACCAATACTGGAAAATCCACAAGTAGAAAAAATTGGTCATCATTTAAAGTACGATGCACATATTTTTGCGAATCATGGTATTCAACTTCAGGGTTGGTATTTTGATAGTATGCTAGCTTCTTATGTACTCAATGCTGCGGCAACACGTCATGGTATGGATGATGTTGCTCGATTGTATCTAAGTCATCTCACTACAACTTTTGAACAAATTGCTGGTAAGGGTGTGAAACAAAAGACCTTTAACCAAATTGATATTGAGGTTGCAGCCCACTATGCCGCAGAAGATGCACATGTCACCTATCGCTTATATGAAGTACTTGATGAGAAACTTAGCCAAAATCCTGAGCTAAAACATATACTGCACAATATTGAAATGCCTGTAGCCAGTGTACTGACCAAAATGGAAGAAAATGGCATACAGCTTGATCTAGGCTTCCTCGACCAGCTCAGTGTTGATTTTAATCAACGTATTACTGAACTTGAGCAAAATATTCAAGAAATTGCTGGAGATAGTTTTAATGTCAGTTCTCCCAAGCAGGTGGGCGAAGTCCTTTTTGATAAATTAGGTCTAAAAGGTGGCAAAAAAACAGCAACTGGACAATATAGTACCAGTGAGAGTGTACTTGAAAAAATCGATCATCCAATTACTGAGCTTATTTTAGACTATCGAGGACTCACGAAGCTAAAAAGTACTTATACTGATGGCTTACAAAAACAAGCGAATGATGAATCACATCGAGTCCATACCAGCTATCACCAAGCCCTAACAGCAACTGGCCGTTTATCTTCAACTGATCCAAACTTACAAAACATTCCAATTCGTACTGAAATTGGTCGTCAAATTCGTAAAGCATTTGTTGCTCCTGAAAACCGTATTCTACTCGCTGCCGACTATTCACAAATCGAGTTACGGTTAATGGCACACTTCTCCCAAGATGAAGCTTTGCTTGATGCTTTCAAAAATGGTCAAGATGTACATCGCCGTACGGCTGCTGAGGTGCTAAATATTGCACTTGAAGATGTCACATCCGATCAACGTCGCCAAGCAAAAGCGGTAAATTTTGGTTTACTTTATGGTATGTCAGAGTTCGGCTTGATTCGCCAGCTCGGTTTTACCCGTGAAGAATCACAAAATTATATTAAACAATATTTCCATCGCTACCCAGGTATCTATGAATATATGCAACGCACCCGCCAAGTGGCTTCGGAACAAGGTTTTGTTGAAACAATCTTGGGACGCCGTTTGTATACACCAGAAATTGATGCTCGAAACATGATGGTACGTAAAGCAGCTGAACGTGCTGCAATTAATGCACCATTACAAGGAAGTGCGGCTGAAATCATTAAACTTGCAATGATTCAAGTCAACCAAATATTAGATCCTCAGCACGCTAAACTCTTGCTTCAAGTTCACGATGAATTGGTGCTTGAAGTTGATCAATCAATGGCAACGGAAGTTGCTCATACAGTACAACAAGCAATGCAAAATGTTGTTGAGCTGTCTGTTCCTTTAATCGTAGAAGTTGGTCAAGGGATCAATTGGGACGAAGCGCATTAAAATAAAAAGAAGGCTGCCTTTAGGCAGCCTTCTTTTTATACTCTGTAAGTGGATAATCTATTAAAATCCACTAAGTAAGCGTATTGCGACCTCGCTCATTAATCTATCTGCAATCACCAGCGCTAAAATCGCTAAGATTGGTGACAAATCAATCATCCCCATATTAGGTAAAATACGACGAAAAGGTGCCAATAATGGTTCAGTTAACTCTTGTACCACCTCAATATAAGGTGAACGTGACTGAGTAAACATGACCACCCAACTTAAAATAATTGTTGCAAAAATCAAATACTTAAGAATACGAATAAGTGATTGTATACTTTCCATCAAGGTTGCAACCAATAAGAAAGTACCGTTATACAGTGGCAATCCACTCAAGTGCATTACACCAAACTTTTTCAATAAACATAGCAACAATAATAAAATGAGTGCGGCAATATTCACTCGCCCTTTTGCAATTGTCGGAAAAATTCGACTAAAAACATCAACAACCTTTGTCGCTTTGATTGTTGACATAACGACAGGGTTATAAGGGTTAACTACTGCCAATTGCATTAAAAAACGGAAGAAAACCAGCAATATTGCGACGTTCATGATGATTGCAAAAATATCAGCAGATTGCGCCATATTTAAACTTTCCTAATAATAATAAAAGTTACTTAACACTTTCACTTAAGTCACGTGCTAACTCTTGGCTACGTTTTTGTGCTGCAGCCAAAGCAGCTTGAATATTTTGTGAAACCTGAGCACGGTCAAATACTTCCAAAGCTGCTTGTGTAGTGCCATTAGGAGAAGTCACATTTTTTCTCAATTCAGCTGGAGTATTTGAGCTAGTAATAGCCATTTGTGCTGCACCTAATGCAGTTTGCAAAGTCAGTGCTGTAGCTACCTTTTCATCTAGCCCAAGATTTTTTCCTGCACGAATCATACTTTCCATCATGTAGAAGAAATATGCAGGCCCTGAACCAGATACAGCTGTTACAGCATCAATCTGAGCTTCATTATCCAACCAAAGTGTTAAACCTGTTGCTGCCAATACCTGACTTGCCAAATCACGCTGCTCAGCGGATACAGCATTCGTCGCAAACATCCCATGTGCTCCAGTTTGCACCAATGCAGGTGTGTTTGGCATTACACGTACAATTTGATCAGTTTCTAATAGGTGCGCAATACTATCAATTTCAGCACCAGCAACAATTGAAATGATGAGTTTATTTTGTAACAGACCCTTTAAAGGGCTCAATACTGTAGTTAAAACTTGTGGTTTTACAGCAAGTACGACCACATCAGCTTGTTGCACTGCAGCCAAATTGTCATCAGTAACATGTAATTCCTTCTCAAGAAGAACCTGTCTTACTTTTTCAACGGGATCTGCAACTGTAATGCGAGTTGCAGGCATACCACGACTTAACAAGCCTCCAATTAAGGCTTGAGCCATATTACCGCCGCCAATAAAACTGATATTACAATTTAAAACTGCACTCATAAATCACGCTCAACATAAAATTTAGAATGGCTTGGGATCAATTGAGGTATCCATCCCCCTGCCTCACAATACTCGGACTGACTTAGCCAAAAACCCTTCGGAGTAAAAACACCAAGCATAACATTATCTATACTTAATATTTGAATTGTATGACGTTGCCAAGGGAAAATATGTGCTTCTTGTACGGCTTTCTTCAATGGCCAACGACCGATACGACCATGAAGGTGTATTTTTTCTCCACCTCGGCGTACCTGCAAACAGAGATTCTGCTTCAACAATTTGGGATGCAATCCCATAGCTGTATTTTGAATTTGAAATTGTCCTGATGCAAGCGACAATTTCTGTGACAGTTCGAGCTTTAAATCGCAATCATGAATATCATTGTCCTGCTTAGATGCCAAATATTCTTGTTGTTGTAAACGATAAATTACACCTTGATAACGTACATAATAATAACCATTACTATGCAATGCCGCTTGAGCATCAGTTTTTGCAGCAATCACTTCCTGTTGTAACCTTTCTACCATCTGCAAAGCAGGCCGATAGTTCTGCTCACCTTTCATCCAAGCTGACAAAAGCTGGCGTTGGCGTGCTATGGATAAACAGCACAGCTTTTCAAGATTCAATTCTTGTGCATTACCGCAATTTTCCCAATCTTGTTGCAAAACTTCTTGTAAAATTTGATCAGCATCGTGCATTAACTCACTACAACGTGCCAATGCAGATTGCATTTTGGGATAACGTTGTTGCAGCATAGGCCACAACTCAGCACGACACCAAGCTCGATCATAATGTAAGTCAAAATTACTCGGATCATCAACAAAAGGAAGTTGTAACTCCCCAACCCATTGCGCAATTTGCTCACGTGTTAACTTTAAAAAAGGTCGCCAAAGTTTAAATTGATCACGTGATTCATAAGGCTGCATTGCAGCTAGCCCTTTAACACCTGTACCAGTCAATAGTCGAAGAAACATCGTTTCTGCTTGATCTTGTTGATGATGAGCGAGAACCAATATCTCGTGCTGAGAGAGGTGTTGAGAGAATGCTTGATAACGCGCATTTCGGGCTTGATTTTCTAGATTACCCTGTTGAACATCAACAGCTTGCACAATACATTCCACCCCTATTTTTTGGCAAAATGTTTGCACAAGCTCACCCCAAGATGTACTTGGTGCCTGTAATTGATGATTAATATAAATTGCCCGTATACGGTCTGGAAAAATTTCAGATAGTAAAAACAATAACAGCATGGAATCCATGCCGCCACTACATCCAACTAAGAAGCGAGCCTCTGTAGAGAAACTCGCTGTTTGTGTTAAGCAGTAAGACCTAAATTCTCGCTGCCAAATTTCATTAAACGTTGATAACGTGCTTCGCATCGCTCATCTGCATCCATAGGTTGCAACTGCTGCAAAGCTTGCGTCAGTACAACTTTAAGTTTATCCATGACCTCTTGAGGGTTAATATGCGCCCCCTCACCTTCATCGATCACGTCCTCAACTATACCCATTTTTTGCAGTTTGTCAGCTGTTAATGCTAAAGCTTCACTGGCTTGTTCTGCTTTCTCTGCTGTTTTCCAAAGAATAGAAGCACAACCTTCTGGAGAAATCACAGAGTAAATACTGTGAGAAAGCATAACAACGCGATCGGCAACGCCTATACCAATAGCACCACCAGAACCGCCTTCACCTAAAATTGTGGCAATGACTGGAACACGTAAATTAGACAATTGAGCCAAATTTACAGCAATTGCTTCTGCTTGCCCACGCTCTTCTGCACCAACACCAGGGTAAGCACCCATGGTATCTACAAAAGTAAATACAGGAAGGTTAAAACGCTCAGCCATATCAAATAGGCGTTGAGATTTACGATAGCCCTCAGGATTACACATACCAAAGTTATGTTGTAACTTTTCACGAGTACTACGACCACGATGTTGGCCAACAACCATTACCGCTTGTCCATCTAAACGCGCCAAACCACCAATCATCGCACCATCATCACCATAGAGACGATCGCCATGAAGGGCATCAAATTCGGTAAAAATTTCACTCACATAGTCCAAAAATTGTGGACGATCTGGATGACGTGCAACTTGGACTGTTTTCCAAGCCTTAGATTGAGCTGCTTTATTTTTCATATGTCGATCATTATCCCTAAATTAACTCAAATTTCGGTTAACTGATAAATTGTTCCGACTGAATATTCAAGTCAATATCCCAGTGCTTGAACTGGATTTGCTCATCATGCAAATCGGCAACAAGCAGTGGCCATTGTTTGGCATCACCAGAAACGCTAAGCTGCCATTGTTGCGCATCTATAGCAGTCAATTCAATGGCAGGAAGCATCGCATCGCTACGACTATGATTAAGACAAACTGCTAGCCTTAAAATCAAACAAAGGTGCATAAGCTTGCGGCTACCAGCACGAATAACATCAACTTTATCATCGGTGCGGAGTTTGCGACGATGATGACCGACCAAATGTGCCAAATGAATTTGATCAATTTGTGAGAAGCCTGGAATATCTGAATGCTGTAACAAATACGCCCCATGACGATGATAGCCACCATGACTGATTGCTAAACCAATCTCGTGCAAATAAGCAGAGCGTCTTAATAGGTCACTATCTTCAGTATTAAAATCAAATTGTTCAGCAATATTCGCTAAGAGCTGCTGAGCAACATCATCAACACGACGAGCCTGTTTCAAGTCCGCCCCATAGCGTCCCATCAGTGCTTGAACACTACGATCTCGGACATCTTCATGTTGAAAACGTCCTAAAAGGTCATACATCACACCTTCACGTAATGCACCATCTGAATACACGAGCTTATCAATCTCTAGTACTTCAAAAATAGCGTATAAAATAGCAAGCCCAGCAGGTAGAACCCATCGACGATCGTCTTTTAATCCATCGAAATCAAGTTCAGAAACATGTTTAAATTTGAGTAGTTTTTCTTTTAATTTTTCTAGGCCTTCGCGTGTTAAGTTTTCCTTATCATCACTCCACCCCATGTTAATGGTAATTTGACGACAAGCTTTAATCGTACCGCTCGAACCAACGACTGTATCCCAACCTGCTTCACGGTAGGTATTGGCAATACCTGACAATTCTTTACGTGCAGCCACAACTGCTTTATCAAAATCTTTCTGGCTAATCTCACCATTTGGGAAAAAAGCTTTACTGTATGCTACACATCCCATTTGTAACGATTCAGTATGAATTGGCTCAAATTCTTCACCAATAATCAATTCAGTTGAACCACCACCAATATCAATCACTAAACGACGACCGCTGTTAGCCAAAGTATGAGAAACGCCCAAATAAATTAAACGCGCTTCTTCACGGCCTGCAATAATTTCAATAGGCTTGGGTAAAATTTCAGCTGCTTTTTGAATAAATTCATGACCATTTTTAGCCTGACGTAAAGCATTGGTTGCAACAATTCGTAAACGATTAGGTTGTACAGAACTCAAACGACCAACAAAACGCGCAAGACAAGCCAAACCACGTTGTTGCGCAGCTTCCGTTAAATTTTTATTTTCATCTAGACCGGCAGCGAGTTGCACTTTTTCTGACATCGAAGCGACTTTTTTTACTTCACCGTGATCCACTCGAGCAATCGCCAAATGAAAACTATTTGATCCCATATCAATCGCTGCGAGCAGCTCTTCATCAATCAAAAAATCAGACATTATCTATACAAACCCTTGCAGAATTGTGCCTAGATTAATTCACATAACTGTAATTTAAAAGCCATTTATGTAGACTTATCGATGAGTACTTAATTTTTGTCTATATGTGACATTAATGTGACAACTAAAACCCTCCGATCAAGTAAATCGGCAAGCTCAATTGGACAAATGAGCAATTAGAAATCAAAATTCAAATGATTCTATACATTGTTAATGATGTCTGTGTAATACTAAATCTATTCTAGATTATCCTTCATTTTAATTATTTTGGAGCAACAACTATGTCAGGCAACATCGTTAATACTACTGACACAAATTTTGAAACTGATGTACTCAAATCAGATGTCCCTGTTTTAGTAGACTTTTGGGCTGGCTGGTGTGCGCCATGTAAAGCAATCGCACCAGTACTTGAAGCACTATCAAGCGAATTTGAAGGTAAAGTAAAAATTGTAAAAGTTGATGTAACTTCATGCGAAGCAACAGCAGTAAATTACAATATCCGTAATATCCCAGCACTATTGATGTTTAAAAATGGTGAAGTTGTTGCACAACAGATTGGTGCAGTGCCTAAATCTAAATTAACGGCATTTATCGAAGAGCATATCTAATATTTTTTTGATTAATCAAAGCCATTAAATGCGTTATTTTTTATAACGCATTTTGCATTGTCAAATTGACAAAGCCTCATATCTCCCTTATATTGCATGCTCAAGAAACGTGAAGATCTTTACTACGTCGTTTCTTAAGGACATAGAACATAAATCGCCGCTCGGCAACAGGAATTGTGTCATACATTTCTCCTTGAAAGTATATATTCGATTTTGAGTTTAGATTGGCCTCCAATCAGCCTTCTCATATCTTGCATTGCGGACGATTTTTTTTACTTTTTCCCCCTATCTGTGTATCACACACATCCTAATATCTATCTGATAATTTATGAACTTAACTGAACTCAAGAAAAAACCTATTGGCGAACTCATAAAAATTGCTGAGTTTATGGGCCTTGAAGGAATGGCGCGTAATCGTAAGCAAGATATTATCTTCGCCATCTTGAAACGCCATGCCATGAATGGTGAAGAAATTTTTGGTGATGGTGTACTAGAAATTCTCTCTGACGGTTTTGGTTTTTTACGTTCGGCCGCTGGCTCTTACCTCGCGGGCCCCGATGATATCTATGTTAGCCCGTCACAGATTCGTCGTTTTAACCTACGCACTGGTGATACGATCACGGGTACGATTCGCCCCCCGAAAGAAGGTGAACGTTATTTTGCTTTATTAAAAGTTAATCAAATTAACTACGACACTCCTGAAAACTCACGTAATAAAATCCTATTTGAAAACCTCACACCACTTTTCCCAACTGAACAATTGGTAATGGAACTTGGTAATGGTACAAGTGAAGATTTAACAGCACGTGTTGTTGATCTCATCGCACCAATTGGTAAAGGACAACGTTCAATTATTGTTGCCCCACCAAAAGCTGGTAAAACCATGCTTTTGCAAAATATCGCTCAATCCATTGTACGCAACAACCCAGAAGTATTCCTTATCGTTCTTCTTATTGATGAACGTCCAGAGGAAGTCACTGAAATGGAACGTACTGTTCGTGGAGAAGTTGTTGCTTCTACCTTCGATGAATCCCCTGCACGTCATGTCCAAGTTGCAGAAATGGTGATCGAGAAAGCAAAACGTTTGGTTGAACACAAAAAAGATGTTGTCATTCTACTTGACTCGATTACACGTTTAGCACGTGCTTATAACACCGTTATTCCATCTTCAGGTAAGGTGCTTACAGGTGGTGTTGATGCACACGCTCTAGAACGTCCTAAGCGTTTCTTTGGTGCAGCACGAAATATTGAAGAAGGTGGTTCATTAACAATCATTTCTACAGCCTTAATTGAAACAGGCAGTAAAATGGATGAAGTGATCTACGAAGAATTTAAGGGTACAGGTAACCAAGAAGTTACTCTTGATCGTCGTATTGCTGAAAAACGTGTTTTCCCAGCAATGAACATCAAAAAATCAGGTACTCGTCGTGAAGAGCGTCTAATGGACGAAGATAAACTACGTAAAGTTTGGATTTTACGTAAACTTCTCCACCCAATGGACGAACTTGCGGCTATGGAATTCTTACTTGATCGCATGAAAGAAACCAAAACAAATGATGATTTCTTCGATCAGATGAAACGTAAAGCAGCAAACTAATTTATTGTCGCGCAAAAGTATCATTTTTTGTACATTAAGCCCTTGTTAATCTTGGGCTTTTTTATTGGTTGACTTGAGATACATATAATTACAATACGTCTTTAGAAGTGTAATTTTTATTGCCAAAGAAATTCTTCATAATTTTTAATATCTTTAACTCTATAATTTTAAAGAATTAATAATTTATAAAACCCAAAAAGCAATGAATTATTATTGTAATTTCCTGTTAATAATGCCAGTTTTTTTAATGGAGAGAGTAGCAATTCGTTTTGCTCAGTGATAGCATATCCCCAGACCAGTTAGGCTGCTCATGCGTTGTTAACCTCTTGCGGGTTTTAATCAATAAAAGCACACAACAGACTAACTAAGGTTTTTTTTATCTCAATTTATTTTTATGAGAGTGATGCCATGTTATTCAAAAAAATCGCTATTGCTGCTGCAGTTGCTACTACTCTAGCTTTCGTTGGTTGCTCTAAGAAAGAACAACCTGCTGATACAGCCGCTGCTTCTGAAGCTTCTGCTGCTACTGAAGCTTCAACTGTTACTCCAGACGTAACTACTGCTGCTTCTGAAGCTACTAACGAAGTTTCTGCTCCTGTTGATGCTGCTCCTGAAGCTTCAGCTCCAGCTTCTACAGCTGCTCACTAATAATCTTTTAGATTATTAGCAAAAGAAGGGAACCTTATGGTTCTCTTTTTTTATGCTTAAAATTTTGTACCACAAATAAAAAAACTCCAAACCGATAACGATTTGGAGTTTAGTCATTTAGAATGATTCAATTGAAATTAATCATCAACCTGTTCATTACCAACACGCTGTCTGAACTTTTGACCAGCACGGAAGGTCACCACACGACGAGCAGAAATTGGAATTTCCTCACCCGTCTTTGGATTACGTCCTGGACGCTGGCGTTTATCACGCAGTTCAAAGTTACCAAACCCAGAAAGCTTTACATGCTCACCGGAGATTAGTGCTTGACTAATTTCATCAAAAAACAACTCAACCATTTGTTTCGCTTCACGACGATTTAAACTCGTGAGCTCACTTAAATGATCAGCCATTTCTGCTTTTGTTAATGCTGTCATGAGGCCCTCAATGTCGCCTTATAAGTGTCTTCCAACACCTGTATTATATGCTCCATACCCGATTTTACTTCTTGATCTTCAAGAGTACGTGATGGATGCTGCCATAAAATTGCAAATGCTAAAGAGCGCTTGCCCTGTTCAACACCTTGACCAGTATACACATCGAATAACCAAGTCGAACTCAAGAATTCGCCACCCGTTTTTTCGATAAGTTGCTGAATTTCACTGACATTAATATTATCATCAATTAAAAGCGCAATATCACGTCGAACCGATGGAAAACGTGATATTTCTGTAAAATTGGATACATAACTTTGCAAAACAGCCTGTTGATCCAGTTCAGCCACCCAAGTTTGGCCTAAATCCAACTCATTTTCTAAGCTTGGATGTAAACGACCAAAATAGCCAATCGATTGACCTTGATAAATAATTTCAGCAGATTGACCAGGGTGCAACATTTCGCGTGTAGAACGTTGATACTCAACCTCTAAACGACCAGCAGCTAAAATATTCTCAATTTCACCTTTTAGGTCAAAGAAATCCATCGCTTGGTTTTTAGCATGCCAAGATTCATTAACATAAGGTCCAACCGCAATCATCGCCAATGTCGGAATTTGTTTTAACTCATCAATAGAGTTCGCATTCTGATAATCAAAACGTAAACCTAATTCAAAGAAACGTACACGACTTTGTTGGCGATTCAAGTTATGTTGCACACAAGGAATCAAGCTAGAAAGTAATGTTGAACGCATTACCGCTAAATCACTAGAAATAGGATTCGCTAGCTTTAACAACTGTCCAGTTGGATTTAATTGTTTCTCTAGTTTCTCATCTGCAAAACTAAAGCTAATCGCTTCCTGATATCCTAAACCAACCATCAACTGACGTAATTGAGGTAATTCAAATTGATCCGCATGTGCTGCAAATTTCACATCAATTTTCGGCAAGCTAATTTGAATATTATCGTAACCATGAATACGTGCAACTTCTTCAATTAGGTCTTGATAAATAGCCAAATCATAACGATATGATGGTGGAATTACCGACCACTGCCCTGTTGCTAAAGTCGTTACTTCACAGCCCAAGCGAGTTAAAGCATTCGCAACAAACGTACTGTCTATTGAATAACCTAAAAGTGTATCAACTTGCGCTTGTTGTAATGCAATTGCAGTACGTTTAGGTAAAAGATCTGTATTTTCTACAGTCGTAATTGGACCAAACTCACCGCCCGCCAGCTCTTGAATCAATTGAGATGCGCGTTGCATTGCCAATAATGGCAACTCAAAATCCACACCACGTTCATAACGCTGTGAAGCATCAGTATGCAATCCATAACGACGAGCGCGACCAACGACAGCCAATGGAGCAAAGAATGCTGATTCAAGGAAAATATCTTGTGTATCATCAGTTACAGCAGAACTTAACCCACCCATGACACCAGCCATTGCCAAAACTTTTTCATCGTCAGCAATGACCATAACATCTTCACTTAACTCAACATCTTGTTCATTAAGCAGAGTCAGTTTTTCTTGCGCTTTCGCTTGACGGACGGTTATAGCACCTTGAATTTTAGCAGCATCAAATGCGTGCATCGGTTGACCCAATTCCATCAAGACATAATTCGTCACATCAACAAGAAGGCTATGTTGACGAATTCCTGAGCGTGCTAAAGCTTGTACCATCCATTCTGGAGTAACCGCTTTAATATTTACATTCTTAATGAATCGACCTAAATAACGCGGACAGCCATCCGTTGTTATCTGAATCGTTTTTTGGTCTTGAATCGTTGCTTCAATATCATTGATGCTTGGTGCTTGAGCTTGTAATTCATTGATTACAGCTATTTCACGTGCTACACCACGAATACTAAAACAATCACCACGGTTTGGAGTAATACTGATATCAATCACATGATCATCAAGTTTTAGATATTCACGTATATCCACACCAATTGGCGCATCCGCTGGCAATTCAAGCAAACCATCTATTTTATCTTCAAGATCAATTTCAGATGCACCGCATAACATGCCGTGAGATTCTACGCCACGTAATTTACCTTTCTTGATTTTAAAATCACCTGGTAAAACAGCACCAATCATCGCCACAGGCGCTTTCATACCTGCACGTACATTTGGAGCACCACAAACAATTTGCAATGTCTCAGCCTGACCTATGTTCACTGTAGTAACACGTAAACGGTCTGCATCTGGATGTTGTTCAACAGTTAACACCTCACCCACAACAACCCCTGTAAATGGTTTTGCAGCAGGTGACATTTCATCTACTTCTAGTCCAAGCATAGTGAGTTGATTAGATAACGTTGTGCTATCAATAGTTGGGTTCACCCAAGTACGTAACCAATTTTCGCTAATTTTCATCTTATAAAAACCTTAAAATTCGAAATGTGTTTAAGCAAATTGGCGTAAGAAACGCACATCGTTTTGGAAAAATAATCGCAAGTCATTAATCCCATAACGCAACATAGCAAAACGCTCAACCCCAAGACCAAATGCAAAGCCTTTATATTTATCAGGATCTACACCAGAAGCACGCAGTACGTTCGGATGAACCATACCGCAACCTAACACTTCTAACCAACACCCCTGTTCATCCATAATATCGACCTCAGCACTAGGCTCAGTGAATGGGAAATAAGATGGGCGGAAACGAACTTGTAGATCTTTCTCGAAAAATTCGTTTAACAAGTTGATCAATAGGCCTTTTAGCTCAGCAAAGTTAGTATTCTCCGCAATGTATAAGCCCTCAATCTGATGGAACATTGGAGAATGCGTCTGATCTGAGTCACAACGATAAACACGGCCTGGACAAACAATACGAATTGGCAGACTTTCAGTTTCCATGGTACGTACTTGTACTCCTGAAGTATGCGTACGCAATAAATGTGTCGCATCAAAATAGAAAGTATCATGCATTGCACGTGCTGGATGGTAGTCTGGGATGTTTAAGGCTTCAAAATTATGATAATCATCTTCAACCTCTGGACCAGTTGCCACAACAAATCCAGCTTTAGTGAAGAATTGACAAATACGTTCACGCACTTGAACAACAGGATGAATACTTCCCAAAGTTTGACCACGGCCAGGCAAACTAATATCAACCTGTTCGCTTTCTAATTTTTGCTGTAAAGCAGCTTGTTGCAGTTGGGTTTGCTGTGCAGTGAGTGCAGCATTAATTGCTTCGCGCACTGAATGCAATGCAGCACCTTGAATCTTACGTTGTTCTGGGTCCATTTTACCCAGAGCTTTTGATTGTTCCGCAAGCTGGCTTTTCTTCCCTGTAAATTGCACTCGAACTTGGTCCAGTGCAGCAAGGTCTTGAGCTGCTGCTATTGCAGCAAGCGCTTCGGTGGTCAAGGCTTCCAGTGACATATAAACTCTCAAAGCTACAATTTAATAAAACAATATGATTGGTGGTTTAGGCTACCGAACTTAGGCACGATCGACCACCCCAAATGAATGACATCTGAAAAATAAAACATCAATCTGATAGAAATAAACTCAAAAATCACTCAAATAGCGATAAACGTCATAAGAGTAAGGGTTTACTGCTTAGTTATTACACAGAATGTATCAAAATATCGTATGCATTCTAACAGTTTTTACTCAATTGAATGAAGCCTCCTAGACAGGAAAATCCAATTAACGTTATGATCGTTAAATCGCCTAAAATATGTGCTCTATCAAAGAGATCACCTTATGAGTTTAGATCAAATTTGGAAACAACAACTCGCCCTCGTTAGCTATGGCAATGAATACCTAACAGGTCAAATTGCAATGCAACAATGGCTACAACATCAAATTTTCAATCTACATCAATTTTCTTTTCGTGATCTAAATACTCAGCATCTACTGGCTCAGCATTTTCAAGTCTGGTTAGAGACCTTAAAAAAACAAGGCGTGCAACGTATCAGCTTGCACCACTCAAATATTTTAAGACAAGAACAGAATCCAAATGCAAATGTAGAGTTACTTTCCTTTGCACACTTCATCGTAAGCCATCACGATACTCATATGACAGCTTGGATTTTTGGACAAGAACTCGCTGAGTGGTATAACGCTGAAGAAGATTTTATTATTCCAGAATCACAACGTTCAGCCGTGCGTAGCATGACGTATTGGCGTTTCGAGTTAAATCACAAACTCACTAAACAGATAAAACAAGATCTCACCCAACCCAATTGGGATGAAATTCAGAGTTTCACTAAAGCAGAATTGTTTCAACATCACTATGCTCAGGACTTCAAATATGATTCTAAAGATGAACGCTTTTACTATGGCTACTCAATAACCGAGCAGCACAGTACTAATACAATCGCTCCTCTTCCCTTGTTACCAAGCCATATTCCTGCGCCATATGCGCATGAAATGCTTTACCAACTAGAAGATCTTTCGACTTTTATTGAACAAAAAATTAACCATCCTTATGACGAACATGGTGTGATTATTAGTCCTGAACAACAGCTTAATCTCAGACACTTTTCAGAAAAAATTGATGACATTACGGCAAAATTCATTGTAAAAGTTGCTAACCACTATCCAACGGCAAAATTAACCGTTACAGCTGTGCAAGAACCTTTCGATGAAACTATGCAAATTCAACTACCTTCCACACAAGCTACCCAGCGCCCCACTGAACAGCAAAGTAAAAAAATGAGTGTATTTACATTAATCATTGTCACTGCACTACTGTGCTTAATTGCGTTTTACTATGGCTTCTAAGCAATCAGACTCTCATAGACCGTGATCTACACCTTGTTGCAATTGTGTACGAACTTGCATTAGTGCAAATCCTAGCAAATTTAAACCTTGCCAATGTTCTGGCTGCTGAGCAAATTCGTGATTTGCAGCCAGACCAATCCCCCAAATTTTGTCTACAGGTGAAGCCTCAACCAAAACTCGCTCATAAGTATTTAATAAATATTTTTTTAAAGCTGAGTTTTGACTAAATTTAGCCAAATTACCCTCTACCACAATATCAAAACAATGTTGTTGCCAAATACATTCGTCATAATTCTTAATTTTTCTTCCCAATGCTTTGACCTCACCAGGATTATTACTTGCCAAAATCTGCCGATATATATCTTGATCCTTAAAAAGCTCTGCTTTTTTTGCCATCATGAATTGTTCTGCTGAGCAAAATGCCACACCCTCAACACTAAACTGTGCTGGAAACCATTGACTCAAACAGCTCGCATCAACATGTTGTGGGCTTTTAGGAGTATGCCCCCAAAAACATAAATATTTAAAATATTGACCTTGTTGTATAGATAAAATTCAGCACAAAAAAAAGATCGCCTTCGCGATCTTTTTTCTATCATCAATGATGATTAAGCAGCTAAAGCGCCTTTTGCTTTTTCAGCAAGAGCAGCAAATGCTACTGAATCATGCATTGCGATATCAGCAAGTACACGACGGTCGATAATCACTTGAGCTTTTTTCAAGCCAGCGATCATACGGCTGTAAGATAAGCCATTTTGACGCGCACCAGCGTTGATACGAGCAATCCATAAAGCACGGAATTGACGTTTCTTTTGACGACGGTCACGGTAAGCATATTGACCTGCTTTAATTACCGCTTGGAACGCTACACGATAAACACGTGAACGCGCGCCATAGTAACCTTTAGCACGAGCAAGAATTTTTTTATGACGGCGATGAGCCTGTACACCACGTTTTACACGAGCCATTTATAATCTCCTTAGATGTATGGGCACATACGACGAACTGAAGCAACGTCACTTACGTGAACCATTACACAGCCGCGCAATTGACGGATACGCTTAGCAGATTTTTTGGTCAAAATGTGGCGTTTAAACGCTTGTTTACGCTTGAAACCGTTTGCAGTCGCTTTGAAACGCTTAGCTGCACCACGGCGAGTTTTTAACTTTGCCATAACAACCTCTTTAAGCACCTGTTCGGCACGCGTGCACCATTGCAACGACGACCTGCAGGTAAGGGAGGCAGTATTCTAATCTATATATGGATAAAACAAAAGCATTTGCTTCTTGTAGAAACAATTTTATCTAGCGCAAATATTAGATCATCCCCAATGTAATCCAACAAACAAAAAGATAACGCCCAATTTTTGCAAGACTCACCATAAATAAAAATCGTGTAAATTTTTCCTTCAGTAAACCTGAAATTAAAGTAATAGGATCACCAATAATTGGTACCCAACTTAATAATAATGACCAATAACCATATTTTTGATAAATTCGCTCAGCTTTAAGCATTTGTCGTTCTGAAACTGGAAACCACTTGCGATCTTTATATTTCTCTATTTTTATTCCCAAATACCAGTTCACACAGGAACCCAAAATATTACCAATACTCGCAGAGAGCAAAAGTATGCTAACCCAATATTTTTCTTGTAATAACAGACCAACTAAAACCGCTTCTGATTGAAGCGGCAATAACGTTGCAGATAAAAATGCGCTAGCAAATAAAATTAAGTACGCCACGGTGAAAACTATTGAATCATTTAAAGTTGGATTGCCAAAGCTTTTTGCACTGCTGGTCGTGCTTTAATACGTTCAAAATAATCTTTGACCTGTGGATAATCTTCTAGATTAATCTGTTGCCAATCATGGGTAATAATCCAAGGGAAAATTGCCATATCGGCAATTGAATACTCACCTGCCACATATTCTTGACCGATCAATTGCTGATTTAATACACCATATAATCTTTTGCTTTCATTCACATAACGATCAGTCGCATATGCAATACGCTCTGGCGCAAATTGACTAAAATGATGATTTTGCCCCAACATTGGCCCAAACCCACCCATTTGCCACATTAACCATTGTTCAACCTCAACACGTGCTTGTTCATCATGAGGGTAAAACAAGCCTGTTTTACGTCCAAGATATTGTAAAATTGCACCAGATTCAAAAATAGAGATGGGCTGATGATTCGGCCCATTTTGATCGACAATTGCAGGAATTTTATTATTAGGTGATATTTTCAGAAAATCAGCCTGGAATTGATCATTTTCTAAGATATTTATTGGATAAATATGATATTCCAAACCCATTTCTTCTAGGGCTATTGAAATTTTACGGCCATTTGGCGTAGCCCAATAATACAAATCAATCATATTTTAACCTAGTCATCAGTTGCTCTACTTTTATATACATCTTTCTGAACAAAAAAACCATCTCATAAGTGACACAGAACATAGCATTTAAGATAGCAATGATTAATCTAGTATTAACTATTTATCATTTTTCATTTCCAAATATTGGTTTGTTTGCAAACCCAAATAACGACGTCCTGGATTGTCTCCCTGAATCCACTCCTCAACCGTAAATAAATCAAACAAACCCACTTTAAGCAAAGTAGGAATAGCCAGTTTTAACTCGACCTCTACTTCACCACGCTCGCCATTATTGTAGCGTTGAATGTTTGCCAACATTGTTGCAACAGTCCCTGTTTGGACACGACTGCCATCTTTCAACCTCACTTCCGGCAAATACTCACCTTCTGCTACAACTTTTTGATTTGCTTGAGCCAATTCTTGGTTATTACTTTTAAATGACATTATGTACCTCTTAACCACTAGACTTCATTGAGCTGGATGAAATTTAGACACAAAAAAGCACCGCGATTGCGATGCTTTTTATACGGGAGATTACTTTTTCTTTTTCGGTCCAAGTAACATACCCATTTGACGACCTTCCATTTTCGGTGCTTGCTCAACAACACCACATTCAGCAACGTCAGCTTCAATTTTTTGTAATTGAGCGAGACCTAACTGTTGGTGAGCCATTTCACGACCACGGAAACGTAGAGTAATTTTGACTTTGTTGCCTTCTTCCAAGAAGCGAAGAATAGCACGCAGCTTCACATTGTAATCACCAACATCAGTACCAGGGCGCAATTTAATCTCTTTTACTTGCACTTGATGCTGTTTTTTCTTGGCATCTTTTTGCTTTTGCTTTAGATCGAACAAATGCTTGTTAAAATCCATGATTTTACAAACAGGTGGTTCAGCATTAGCAACAATTTCAACCAAATCTAGATCAACTTCTTCTGCAGCACGTAAAGCCTCAGTTAGTGAAACAATACCTCTTTGCTCACCATCTGCTGCAACGAGGCGAACCTCTTTTGCACGGATTTCATCATTAAGCGCAGGACGATTGCTTTTCGCACCTTGTTGTTGGTTACGTTCAGGCTGTTTAATCTTTCTTACTCCACAATATACCGGCCACGTTCGGCAACGGCGACATTTACTAGGTCAATAAAGGCATCTACTGACATAGTCCCTAAATTTTTTCCAGAGCGAGTACGAACGTTTAACGTACCCTCTTCCACTTCTCGATCACCAAGGACAACGAGATAAGGAATGCGCTCTAATGTACGCTCACGAATCTTAAAGCCGATCTTCTCATTTCTCAAGTCTGAAATGGCACGAATTCCATTTTCTTTGAGTTTTGCGACCACTTGCTCACAAGCTGCAGATTGAGAATCGGTGATATTCATCACACATGCTTGGATTGGAGCCAACCATGGTGGCATAAAGCCAGCGTAATGTTCGATAAGTATACCAATAAATCGCTCGAAACTACCAAGAATTGCACGGTGCAACATGATTGGGTAATCACGATCATTATCTTCAGTTACAAAAGTTGCGTCTAGGCGTTCAGGCATATTTGGGTCACACTGAATCGTACCACATTGCCATACACGACCGAGGCAATCTTTCAGTGAAAATTCAATCTTAGGACCATAGAATGCACCTTCACCTGGTTGTAATTCCCAAGGTAAACCAGCTGCATCTAATGCATCTGCAAGTGCTTTTTCAGCTGTATCCCACATTTCTTCGCTACCCACACGTTTTTCAGGACGTGTTGAAAGCTTCATCTGTACTTCATCAAAACCAAAGTCACGATACACATCAAGTGTTAACTGAATGAATTTCGCCACTTCCTCTGCAATTTGATCTTTAGTACAGAAAATATGAGCATCATCCTGAGTAAAGCCACGTACACGCATGATACCGTGTAAAGAACCCGATGGCTCATTACGATGACAAGAGCCAAACTCAGCCAAACGAATTGGCAATTCACGATAAGACTTTAAGCCTTGGTTAAAGACTTGTACGTGACACGGACAGTTCATTGGTTTTACAGCATATTCACGGCTTTCAGAATGAGTCGTAAACATATTCTCGGCATAGTTTTCTGCATGCCCAGATTTTTTCCATAAACTTAAGTCAACGACTTGTGGTGTACGAATTTCTTGATAACCATTGTCCTGTTGTACTTTTCGCATATATTGCTCAAGCACTTGGTAAATAGTCCATCCATTTGCATGCCAGAACACCATACCTGGTGCTTCTTCTTGCATATGAAATAGATCAAGTGCCTTACCAATTTTACGGTGATCGCGTTTTTCCGCTTCTTCAATACGTTTGATATAAGCCGCTAATTCTTTTTTATCAGCCCAAGCTGTACCATAGATACGTTGTAATTGCTCATTTTTAGCATCACCACGCCAATATGCACCTGAAATTTTAGTCAACTTAAATGACTTTAAAAATTTAGTATTTGGCACATGTGGACCACGACACATATCTACATATTCTTGGTGGAAGTACAAGCCCATTGCTTGCTCATCCGGCATATCTTCAACTAAACGCAATTTATAATCTTCACCGCGCTCAGTAAATAACTTAATTACTTCGGCACGAGGAGTCATTTTTTTAATGACATCATAATCTTGGTCGATCAGTTGCTTCATACGTGCTTCGATCGCTGCCATATCATCTAAAGTAAATGGTTTTGGCATCCAAATATCGTAATAGAACCCTTCTTCAATAACCGGTCCAATTACCATTTTTGCTTCAGGAAACAGTTGCTTAACAGCATGACCAACCAAATGTGCGCATGAGTGGCGAATAATTTCCACTCCTTCGGCATCTTTTGGGGTAATAATTTGTAGTTTCGCATCTTCGCTAATCAGCTCGCATGCATCAACTAGACGATCATTGACACGCCCTGCAACCGTGTTTTTAGCAAGTCCCGGCCCTATACTTTTCGCTACATCTAATACAGATACAGCTTGATCGAAACTTTTTTGGTCGCCATTTGGCAGTGTGATAATTGGCATATAAAAATCCTTAAGGAGTGATGCCCCATACTCAAGAGCATATCACCGCGAGATTATGATCGAGGCTTAACCCCAAAATAAAAACGGTGGAAATAGTTTAAGTCCAAATTTTACACGCTTCGCCCAAATTAATAAACCTTTGAATGTATATTTACTTGCCTGCTTATATAAAAATATTTTAATTATACTTGTTACTAATTTCTTAAAATAAAATGATAGATTTATTTTAACTTGTTTTATATTAACCACATAGTTATAAACTTAAAATGAAGGCGAACCTTCATTTTAAGTTAGAATCCCTGTTCAAAAATGTATTAAACTGATTCAGATGAATTACTCTTAATTAAAGCATCAATTTGACAACTAATATGTTGCCCCAATTTATGACTTCTCTCTATTTTTCGAATTATTTCAATTCGTTCAAAAGCTTTCATTTCTAACCAAGCAGTTAATAAAGCGCTTTCAACCATAGCGGTAAACTCACTATTATCTAGATAGCTTTTTACTCGAAATAAAATTTCATCGAAACTGTTTAGAATCTGTTCACGGTATGTGGGATATTGAATTGAAAGCTTAGCCAAACTCTCAGTTAAAATAAATAACAGATCAAACTTAATATAACGGCACGCTTCAATTAAATATGGAATGACCTTTTCCCCCAGCATTTCAAATACATTAATATAATTTGAAATCCATTCATCACCCCTATTCATACGATTTAAATGTGCCAAAATCTCTGGACACTCTTCAACTTGTCTTAATGCCCCCCAAGCGTAGAGTGCATAATACATAGCGAAAAACTCTCGATCACTCCCATAATAAAGTTTATCATCTGTCGCAATAGAAACTAACTCTTGAATATCCTTCAAATCAATTTGATATTGCGACAAAGAGGTAGAAAATTGATAAAATAACGCTAGATTACCCACAGGACTTGGTAGCTGAAGCAACCGATTAAGAAGCATAATGTCGCACCTCTGAACTCCCCCCAAAGAAAGCCTATAGAACAGCTCAGAATTATAATACTTTTACTTAAGCATTATAAATAGATTTTTCACCCCGTATTCTATTGATTTATTTTAAATTGTCTTTATTACAAATAAGTAACTTTATATATATTACATCTATTATTTTCTTATTTTTGACCTCATTATTGTTATGGCAATACTCGACTAAAGCATAAATGCAAGATAGATTTGAACTACATATCTTAATATCAGCACAAAATAATTAAATGGAGTTAATTGAAATGAGTGCATATGATGAATTAGAACGTAATCCTGCTAATTTTGTAGCACTTTCACCGCTACGTTATTTAGAACGCGCGGCATATATATACCCAAAACAAGATGCCATTATTCATGGTACGAGACGCATTAATTGGCATGATATACCTATCAACGTTGCCGTCAATTTGCTCATCAACTCAAACAGTTAGGGATTGGTAAAAATGATACGGTTTCGGTATTACTCCCCAATGTTCCTGCAATGATTGAAGCTCACTTTGCTGTTCCTATGGCTGGGGCAGTCTTGAATACGCTCAATACCCGCTTAGATGCGAAGACAATTGGTTTTATGCTCGAACATGCTGAAACCAAGGTATTATTGGTTGATCCTGAATTTTCAAACTTAGCCAAAGAGGCGGTTGCCCTACTTTCTCATGATATTTACATTATTGATGTAGCAGATACTGAATATGAATTCCAAAACACAACTACGGGTATTGGACAAATTGAATATGAAGACTGGATTGCAGCAGGTGACGAAAATTATGAATGGCACCTCCCCCAAGATGAATGGGATGCAATTAGCTTAAACTATACTTCTGGCACAACAGGAAATCCTAAGGGAGTTGTTTACCATCACCGCGGTGCATACATTAATGCAGCCAGTAATATCATTGCCTGTGGCATGACTCCACGCGCCAAATATTTATGGACCTTACCTCTTTTTCACTGTAATGGTTGGTGCTTTGCATGGACAATCGCAGCCAATGGTGGAACCAATATTTGTTTAAGAAAAGTTGATCCTGCCCTAGTCTTTAAACTCATAGAAACCCACCAAGTCGATTATTTTTGTGGTGCGCCAATTGTGCTTTCTATGCTGATTAATACTCCAAAACAACAACAAATTCAATTTAAACATCATGTTGAAGTCATGGTTGCTGGGGCTGCTCCACCTGCTGCAATTATTGAGGGCATGCACCATATTGGTATACAGGTCAATCATGTTTATGGTTTAACAGAAACCTATGGTCCTTCCGCACTTTGTGCTTCTCAAGCGGGCTGGAGTGAACTCTCCATTCAAGAACAGGCTCAACTACACTCACGTCAAGGTGTACCTTATCCTTTACAAGATGGTATGCGAGTTTTAGATCCAGATACCATGCAACCTGTCCCTAATGATGGCACAACCATGGGAGAAATTATGTTCCGTGGCAACATTGTTATGAAAGGCTATCTGAAAAACCCTGAAGCAACAGCAGAAGCATTTAAAGGTGGTTGGTTCCACACAGGTGACTTAGCAGTATGTCAACCTGATGGCTATGCCAAAATTATGGATCGTTCAAAGGATATTATTATTTCTGGAGGAGAGAATATTTCATCATTAGAAATTGAAGATGTACTTTATACTCATCCTGCAATTATGACGGCTGCTGTTGTTGCCAAACCAGATCCACGCTGGCAAGAAGTGCCTTGCGCTTATGTTGAGCTCAAACCTGATGCGAGTACCACTCCTGACGAAGTCATTGAGTTTTGCCAAAAACATCTTGCTCGCTTCAAAGTGCCGAAGGAAGTCATTATTACCGAAATTCCAAAAACATCGACAGGTAAATTACAGAAGTTTATCTTAAGGGAATGGGCACAAAATAGTCTAGATAGTGCAATTAAATAGAACACAAGTATTGAGTAAAAATAATCCGGCATTGCCGGATTATTTGTATCAAACGATTACTTTGTATTATCAGAAATCAACGCGACTTGCTGTACATAGTTAAATAATTTAAGTTTAGAAGCTGCAATTTGCTCTTCATCGGCTTGTTGACTCATATCACGATGAACTCGCAATAAATGTTGTCGTAAAGTATGCCGCTCAGTAGCATTATACATTTTAGCAAACTCATTAATGACTGGGTCGCCTTGCGCAATGATACGATCGACCCAACGCTGTAATTGGGCTGTTTTCTTTAAACCTTGTTGCGGCGTTAAATAAGATAAAATGACGGTTTCATCTTCATTACGTAATAGTTTACCAATACGCTGAAATTGACGACGACGTGCTTCAAAAGAAGTAATCAGTTGTACATCCAACAGCGCATCAATTAAACGCTCCTCGACAGGAAGCTGCTGAATTTGTTTTTTGGACAAATTCGCCAATTGCTCACCCAATGCAGCCATACGTTGTACAGCCTTTTTTTGTTCTGTTTTGCTTGCACGCCCCTCTAAAGATTCAAAATCATCTTCATTAAAACGCTGTTGCGGACGTCGTGCCACGATTAATCTGCCTCATAAAATTTTGCTGCAAACAATGCTTGTATCTCTTGCAATGCCTGCTCTTCATCCACACCTTCGATCACCAATCTCAAGGTAGACCCTTTGCCTGCCCCCAGCATTAATAAAGATAGAATATTTTTGGCATCCACCAATTTATCTCCTTTACCAATTTGAATAGTTGAACGAAATTTGGTAGTGATTTCAATCAAACGACCAGATGCGCGTGCATGTAAACCGAGTTTATTAATTACATCAATCTGAGTGTCAATCATGACCAGTGCTTCATTTCTCTATGTAAAACTTGGATCGGCCAATCTTTTGCAAGAGCCTTTGTCAGCCGATCAACCATATATACTGAACGGTGCTGTCCTCCAGTACAGCCTAACGACACAGTAAGATAGTGTCGATGACCTTCTGCAAAAGTTGGCAACCACTTTAACAACAACTGATAAATATCATTGAACATCTCATTGGCAACTTCACTCTGAGAGAGAAATTCAACCACAGGTTGATCTAGACCTGAAAGTTTACGCAGTTCTAAATCCCAATGCGGGTTCGGTAAATGACGCACATCAAACACAAAGTCGGCATCCAAAGGGATGCCATATTTATAACCAAAAGATTGTAAAATTAAAATCAAGCGATCAGACTGACCCAATTTCGTCAATAATACATCTTTAAGATCATGCACCGACTTATCGGTAGTATCAATTTGCACAGTCGCTTTGAGTTGAATTGGAAGTAAAAGGTTCTTTTCTGCCTGAATACACTCATTAAGACTTTGAAAGCGCATTGATAATGGATGTGGTCTTCTTGAAGCACTAAAACGCGAGATCAAACCTTGGTCTTGCGTACTTAAGTAAATCACATCCACAGTACCATGTTTTTGTAACTGCTGGAAAACCTGTTCAAAACCTTGCAGATCTTCTTGAGTACTACGAACATCTACTCCTAGTGCCAACTGCTCCAAATTGTTTTCTTTATCTAGTTTTCCAACAATTTCTGGAAGTAGTGCCAAAGGCAAATTATCGATGCAGTAGTAACCCAAATCTTCCAATACCTGCAAAGCAGATGATTTTCCTGAACCAGATTGTCCTGTAACGATAAGAATACGCTTCATGGCAGACTGTCCTAACCAATTAACTTTGAATATTTAACCACCAAATTATCGATCAAACGCGTATTACCGAGTTTGGCCGCGACAAACAATACAACATCTTGCTCAAAACTTTCAACATGCGATAAATTTACAGCTCTAGCTTCGACATAATCAACAACAAAACCAGCTTCTGTAAGTGATTGTCTTATATCTCTCAGTACCATATCTAAAGTTGCACCTTCTTTCAATCGAGCAGAAGATGTTTGTAATAACTGATAAATAATAGGAGCTATTTTGCGTTGTTCAACAGTGAGATATCCATTGCGAGAACTTAAAGCAAGACCATCTCCAGCACGTGTAATGGGTACACCAATAACATCAACAGGAATACTTAAATCTTGCACAAACTGTTTAATAACAGCTAGTTGTTGATAATCTTTTTCGCCAAAGAAAGCATAAGTTGGCTGCACAATATTCAACAACTTCGTTACGACCAAAGCTACACCATCAAAATGGCCTGGACGTTGTAAGCCACAAAGATCTTCAGTAATTTTTTCGACATGAATAGTCGTTAAACGCGGTTGAGTGCCATACATTTGCTCTACAGAAGGCGCAAATAAAATATCACATTCAACTTCAGCCAATAGATGACTATCCTGTTCTAAAGTACGAGGATAATTATCAAAATCTTCATTTGGACCAAACTGAGTTGGATTCACAAAAATACTGACAACAACAACATCACATAAACGACGCGCTTCACGTACTAAGTTTAAATGACCTTCGTGTAAATTACCCATGGTTGCAACAAAGCCAATTACTTTACGTGCAGCACGAGCTGTCTGTAAGGATGCAGAAAGACCTTGTATAGTGGTTTCAGTTTTCATGATTCAAAGCTCAACCTGGAAAGTATGCTCTATAGCTGGAAATTGGGCTGTTTGTACAGCTTGATGATAAGATTTAAACGCATCATGAATGGCTTGTGGGCCTGACTGCTCTTGCATAAAGTTACGAACAAAACGTGCCACATGGCCTGAGTTGAGCCCCAACATATCTTGTACCACTAAAACCTGACCATCGGTATCTACACCAGCACCAATGCCAATCACAGGAACATCAGCAAACATTTCCGCAATTTCTTTACCTAGTTTTGCAGGCACACATTCTAATAAAAGTATTGCGGCCCCTGCTGCTACAACAGCTTGACAATCGGCAATCAACTGATCTGCGGCAGCACGAGTTTTACCTTGCACTTTATAACCACCAAACACATGTACAGACTGGGGTGTCAAACCTAAATGTACACACACAGGAACGCCATTACGTGTTAAGACCTCTACAGTCTCAGCCAACCAAGCACCACCTTCAATTTTAACCATTTGCGCGCCTGCCTGCATAACAGCTCGGGCATTGCTAATCGTATCATTAATATTTGCATAACTTAGAAATGGCAAATCAGTCATTAAAAAAGCATGGCGATTACCACGGCGTACAGCTGCAGTATGATAAACCATATCGGCGACACTCACAGGTAATGTAGAGTCGTGCCCCTGAATAACCATTCCTAATGAATCACCAACCAAAATACTATCAATTTCAGCGCGTTCCATGACTTGAGCCATACTGGCATCATAGCAAGTTAAACACGAAAACTTTCGACCTTGCTGTTTGAATTGTCTTAAATCGCTGAGACTAATCATCACACTTTTCCTCTCATGGTCTATGTTGTGTATTACACCGTTGGTTCTTGTATCCAAGGACAATCTGCAAGTACATTAAGTTCTGAGTTTCGAACCACAGGCAAGTCTCTTAATAATTGCCCTTTTAACGTCATATCAGGCGCTAAATCAAGTAAAGGGATCAAAACAAAATCACGAAGCATAATTCCAGCATGTGGAACTTTTAAACGTTCATGTTCAATTTCTTGGTCTGCATAAAGAAGCAAATCAAGATCCAGAGTTCGCTCTCCCCAATGACGTAAACGAACACGTCCTGCTTGCTGTTCAAATGCTTGTAATTGATCTAATAACTGTAACGGTTCCAATGTTGTATACAACTCAACCACCGCATTATGAAAATGTGGCTGATCTTGAGGCCCCATAGGTGCACTATGATACAATTTGGAAACGCGTACATCCCCTAAACTTGTTAATTTATAAACAGCATCACTTAATATCTGTAGTGAATCCCCGAGATTACTCCCCAGACCAATATAACTTAGTTGTTTCATTATTGCGTTGGCCCAAAAATTACATGGCTTAAATCACGCTGCACGCGCTTACGTCTTAAAATAGGATGATCCATATCAATCGCTTTTGGATCAGTCGCCACTGTACTTGATTCGAACTGTGAAGAATGCGAATGATCCGATGAACGTTTACGTGTCTGAGCATCTCTAGATTTTCGATTTCGACGTGGACGTTCAAGTTCTTTCACCAGTGGTTCAACTTGTGTAGAGTTGGTCTTATCTTGTTCCACATCAACTGTAGCAGTGTTCTTACGACGAGACTTAGCACGTTGACGATTGTAAGCACTAATCGCTTTTTCTTTTTCATCAATGCTTAGGTTTTGATAATTTTCCCACCAAGCAGCCATTCCCTGAGTCGTATCATCACCCGATTTTTCTCGCAACAACATAAAATCGAATCCGGCACGGAAACGTGCATGCCCAGACAGTGCTTCAATTTGTTGCGGTTTTGGATTCAGTAAACGACTCTGCATTTCCCAGACTTCACGAATAAAAGTCTCGGCAAAACGAGGTATAATTGTCCGTGTTGCTTGACGTTTAAGTACATCCAAACCTGCTTGAGCACGAGATTCAGTTGGTGGTAAACCACGCCCCTGATAAAAAGCACAACGTTGTAAAAACGGTTCCCAAAGCATTACTGCATAGAAAAAAGCAGGGTTAATGGTTTTACCCATTTGAATTCGTTGATCCGTGTTTTTTGCAGCACGACGTATAAATGGGGTGAGCTGTGCAGGAATATCTGCAAACAGTTGTTTCCACACACCAAACTCAATCAACATATCTAGAACACGTTCTAAATGTCCCATCGTAAAGAGTTTTTGTGACTCGTCATAAAGACGATGAGGAGAAACATCACCCAACAAACGTGCAAGCTCTGGTTTAAAAACCTGAAGAATTTCTGGTGCAATACTGAAATTCAATTTTGCTGCAAAACGTAGTGTACGTAACATACGTACAGGGTCTTCCTCAAATCGAACTAATGGATCACCTAATAGACGTAAAGTTTTTTGTTTAATATCGTCTACAGCATGACAAAAATCTAATACGATGCCCTTATGTGGTTGATAATACATTGCATTAATTGAAAAATCTCGGCGAGCAAAATCTTGCTCAATGCTTCCCCAATTATTATCACGTAAAATCATCCCAGCAGCTGAAGTCACTGCTTTCTTTGGCGGTGCTCTGAAAGTCGCAACCTCAATAAGTTCACGACCAGAATACACATGAGCCAATTCGAATCGACGGCCAATAATTCGGCATCGTCTACCAAAAACCTCTTTCACTTGTGAGGGTGTCGCATTGGTCACTGCGTCAAAGTCTTTCGGCTTTAACCCCAACATTGAATCACGCACGCCACCACCCACGATATATGCTTCGTAGCCTGCTTTAGTTAAACTTTCTATAACATCTAAAATTGAAGAAGGTAATTGAGCGGTGGATAATCCACACTTTGACGCACGCAAAGTTTGCAAAAGACATTGTCTCCCACGTCGGGACGTAAAAAAATAATTATGCTAATCATATCTCTTACACAATCAAACGGCAATTTGAATCTTTAGTCGGGTCAGAAATAATCCGTGAATTGGTTCAAATGTATTTTTGTTCTTTTTAAAACGAAGTAGTTAAAGACTCAACTGTGCTTTATTTTTTAAATAGATATTTTCACCAATACCTTTAACCTGCTTAAGTTCCTCTATATGTTTAAACATGCCATGTTGTTGGCGATATTCAATAATTGCTCGTGCCTTTCGCTCCCCGATGCCTTTAAGCTGTTGTAACTGTTTTTCATTTGCCTGATTTAAACTCACCATGACCAATGCACTCTTTACATCAGTCATAGCAGCAACTTGCTTGGTTTTCACAACAGCAACATCCTCGCTGGGCATAGGCGTTGGCTGCTGATCTAAGCTTTGTTTTTCACGAGATAAGCGTTGATCATGCAACTCCTGTTGAGCTTTCCACGCTAAATACTGATGATCAAACGGCTCAGCCAACACTGATGGAGAAAATAATGCAGCTCCTATAATCAAAATAAAATGCGCCCAATAGTAAAAACACAAAGGATTATTTTTCATAATCAACCCAATCAAAACTGGCCTATGTATGCAGTTCTAGTTGTTTTGCTTGTTGCCAAAACTGCTCCATTTCCTCAAGACTCAATTGTTCTATATTTTTATTTTGCTGCTGAGCTTGAGTTTCGATGTAAGCATAACGTTGTCTAAACTTCGCAACTGTTGCAAGTAAAGCAGACTCACTCGACTGATTCAGTTTACGACCGACATTCACCAAAGAAAATAGACAATCACCCAGTTCGCCCTGTATCTCATCGGAATCCCCTTCAGCCATTGCTTGTTGTAATTCAGCCAACTCCTCCTCTAATTTGCCGTAAGCTTGCTGAGCATCTTCGAAATCAAAACCAGATTTCGCTGCAATCTTCTGAATTTCATGTGCTTGCAAAATTGCAGGTCCAGGTTTGACCTGATCTAAACTCAGACTAACTTTGCCACGCTTTTCTTCAATTTTTATTTTTTGCCACAGTTCACTAACTTCATCTGCAGATAAACTTTGAAACTTTTCAGCCTGAAAGACATGTGGATGACGGCGCACCAATTTATCAGATAGTGTTTGTACCACGTCTGAAAAATCAAAAGCCCCTTGTTCTGCGTACATCTGAGATTGAAAAACAACCTGCAATAACAAATCACCTAACTCTTCACGTATTGCTTGCACGTCACCAGAGCGAATCGCTTGTTCAACCTCATAAGCTTCTTCAATTGCATAAGGCGTTAAGCTCAATGGTGTCTGAGCTTGATCCCAAGGACATTGCTCACGTAGTTGCTGCATTATTTTAAGCAATTGCTCCATTCTGTAGTTCCTCTCATCTCACTTTAAAACCAGCATTACTATCATAGGCCTGCAATCATTCTTGTATTGACGACTGAGTTAAGGCCACGTGGAGATCATTAGCTCACCCATGACGAAAATCACTTGCTATATTTGATCCATTACCATAATAAGCAAAAAACAAAAAAGACACCCTAATGGATGTCTTTCTTAAAACCACACGCTCTAACCACCTTGAACCAAACGGCGCGCTGAAATAATGCCAGGTTGCTGCTCTAAACGAGCCAACAATCTAGATAACTGCGCAAGCCCTTTAACCTCAATGAGTAGCTTCATGTTGGCAATACCATCAGACTCAGAAATTGTATTGACCTGACGAATATTAATTTGATCAGAAAAGATCACTTGGGTTAAATCTTTAAGTAAGCCACGGCGATCATAAGCCTCAACCACAATTTGTACGCTCTGTCCGCGTGTTGGTTGCATTTCCCAATCAGCTTCAACTGCACGTTCAGGCTCTAAACCAATCATACGAATATAATCAGGACAAACCACCTTATGGATGCTCACGCCACGATTTAAAGTAATATACCCAGCAATAGGCTCACCATGCACCGGCTGACAACATTGCGCGATATGCAATTCAACATTATCTAAACCATCAATTAAAATACCGTGGGCAGATAAAGTATGACTAGCACGAGGATTAAGTGTTGGTTTTAACACCAACTCAGGCTCGTCTAAGTCAGGATGCATATGACGATTGACCTGATTAATGAGTGCATGCAGACTAATGTCACCACTCACCAATGCCACTAAGATATCATCGCCTGTTTTAACATTGAAATGACCACAATAATCACCCAAATCAATACTCTTTGGATGAATTGCTAAACGAGCCAATTCTTTAGTTAATAAATCTCGCCCAACTTCAAGGTTTTTACTGCGATCTTGTTGTCTAAACCAATGACGAAGCTTATCTCTTGCTCTCGGAGTCTTAATATAACCTAAAGAGTTCACCAACCAATCACGATTTGGCTCACGATCTTTTTTGGTTAAAATCTCAACCTGCTCACCAGTTTTCAGCGTATATGTCAGTGGAACATAACGTTGATTGACACGTGCTGCATAACATTTATTGCCCACTTGAGTATGTACATGATAAGCAAAATCGAGCACTGTCGAACCTTGTGGCAACTCTTTAATATCGCCATCACGACTAAAAACATAGATTTTTTCAAAACCAGCAAAGTCTTGTAAACGATCAAAATCTTCAGTCTCATCCTCATTCGGATGTGCACTAGTCTCATTTCGCTCTTGATAATGCTCTAGAACTGAACGCAATGAATGTAAACGGTGATTAAAAGAGTAGTCTGTACTTTTCGCACCTTCTTTATAGTTAAAATGCGAACACACACCGAGCTCTGCTTCTTCATGCATTTCGTGTGTACGAATTTGTATTTCTAAAGATTTGTTTTCAGCAATAACGGCTGTATGCAATGATCGATAACCATTAGGTTTTGGATTGGTAATGTAGTCATCAAACTGGTGCGGAATATGCCGCCAAATCTGATGAGCAATCCCCAAAGCGTGATAACACTCTGGTACGCTCTTCACTAATACACGTACAGCACGAATATCATAAAGCTGATCAAAGCTTAGGTTTTTACTCTTCATCTTTCTGTATATCGAGTAAATATGCTTCACTCGACCAGAAATTTCCGCTTCAATACCATGTTTAGCCAGTTCAGTTTTTAATTCATCAACAACAAACTGAATGTACTGCTCTCGCTCTAAACGCTTTTCATTTAATAGAGAAGCAATCTCTTTATACCGATCAGGCGCTAAGAAACGAAATGCTAAATCTTCTAGCTCCCATTTCAACTGAGCAATACCCAAACGGTGCGCTAGAGGTGAATAAATTGTTAAAATTTCTCGCGCTACACGTTCCTGACGTTCACGTGGAGATTTTGCCAATTCACGTAGTGAATAAGTCCGTTCAGCCAGTTTAATCAATACCACACGTACATCTTCGGTGACCGAAATCAGCATCTTATAAATGCCGCTTAAATGCTCGCGCTGGTTATTATTAAAATGATCCTCAAGGCGTTTATTGTTTTCGATTAATTCTGATAATTTACCCATGGCCAAAGTACCTTTGACCAAATTTGCAACTTGCTCACCAAATTTCTCTAAAATCTCATCCATGGAGATAATTTCTTCACGAACACTACGATAGAGAATAGCAGCAGTTAACGTACTTTCATCAACATGAAGGTGGGCCAAAATATCAGCCATACCCAAACCTGTTGCAAAGGTATTCGGATGATTGCGATTGGTCTGATGTGCAGACATCAGCTCTTTATCAAGTAAAAGTTGGCCTGCCGCAGCCAACTGCTTTAGTTCACTCTCGCCTAAAATTTCACATACACGACTTAACCAAGATATTAAGCCCTGCTGTGCTTCGACGGCATGTTCTACAGTCGTTTCTTCTGCCAACTCACTTAGTTGCGCAGGTAAAAGTTCACGTACTGTGACCATCCCTTTCTCCTATCAACCCAATCTCAATGTAACGCAGCTCATATGGACTGCGTTGTTAATTTTTCAAATAAAGTAATAGATTCAACATGCCCTGTATGAGGAAACATATCAATTACCCCTGCTTTTTTTAATTGATATCCGTGCTTCACTAAAATACCAGCATCGCGTGCCAAAGTTGCAGGGTTGCACGACACATATACGATTCGTTTCGCATTGAAATGATGGAGATAATGCATTACTAACTCGGCACCAGATCTGGGCGGGTCTATCAATAATGCATCAAACCCTTGATTTACCCAAGGAAATTTAGAAAAGTCTTTTGTTAAATCTTGTGTATAAAACTTTAAGTTACCGATTTTATTACGTTTTGCATTTTCAGCACCACGTCGTACCATCGCTTCACTTCCCTCAACCGCTACAACACGGCCACTCTCGCCAACGGCTTGTGCCAATGGTAATGAAAAATTACCCAAACCACAGAACAAATCCAGTACAGATTCGCCTTCTTTTAGATCTAGCAACTCACATGCCAGTTTAACCATTTTTTGGTTAACAGCTGGATTGACCTGTATAAAATCAGTTGGATGAAATGCCAGTGTTAACTGTTGTGTCGACTCACCCAAATGATAGTGCAATCGACTTTCAGCCTGAGGTTGGTCTATTCTTTTTACACTATTTATATCATGAGCTTGCAAATACAGCTGCCAAGACCGTTGCTGAGCAAATAAACGCAATGCTTGTAAATCTGCAGCAACCAAATCTGCGGTATGTCTGACCAATAGAGCAATTTCAGTGGTGCCTTTACTTAACTCAATGTGACCAATATCAGCACATCCCTGCAATTGCTTTAACAATTGGTGTAAGGCTGGTAAAGCTTGATCAAGCTCTTTATCTAGCACTTTACAGGTCTTAATCGGAGTTAAATGATTACTTTTTGCTTCACGAAAACCCATCACCAGTTGTTTTTGCTTAGCCAAGTAACGCACGCCAATTCGCGCTTTATGTCGATAATCCAAACGTGGTGAACGTAGTGCATCCAACCACGTTTCTGGTGTTAACTGAGCAAAGTGAAGTAAATGAGATTGTAAGGTTTGCTGTTTTAACTCAATCTGCATGTCACCTGACATATGCTGCATAGTACAACCACCACACTTAGTAAAATGTGGACACACGGGTTCTACACGTTCAGCACTGGTAGTTCCAAGCACTTCAATTAACTCTGCCTCATCAAGCTTTTTACTTTGATGAGTCAATTGTGCACGTACAGTCTCACCTACTAGTGCCTGAGTAATGAATACATTTTTACCTTGCTTATCTACAGGATGCCCAAAATCATCTGAATAACGAGCAATTCCTCGCCCTTCATGTGATAGACGTTCAACCCGAAATGTATAACTGGGTAATTGTGTTGTTTGAGTTTTAACTCGACCTTTCAAAGGAATATCCTAACTGGATTGAACTGGAAAATCAGCGGCGCTAAAAGCTGTTCGTTGAGAACTTTCACGCCACACATTTAAAAACGCTTGTTGCTGCGGTTGAGTGCTTAAATATTGAATCGTTGCTTGTACCCAAGCCTGATGCTCATGAGTGAGTAATTGACCTTTCAACAATAGCCAGCGCAAATAGATCAGCCAAGTATTCAGCACATCGCCCTCACAATAGCTAGTCAACTTCAACCACTGTTGTTGTTTCACATACTCAGGAACAAAATAGCCTGCATTATCACGTTTGCCGGGATAACCTAGCATTTGCGCTATATCATCAAGTTTTTGAAAATTACGGCCATTAAACATTGCCATCACATCCATCAAATCGACATGACGCTGGTGATAGCGATTTTGATAGTTATTATAGCGTTTTTGTTGATTACTCTCACCCTGATCAAATAGGCTCATTGCACTCAAACCATGATACATCGCACGGAATAAGATTACGGGCAAATCAAATTGAGAGCCATTCCAACTCACTAATGTCGGTTCACGTTTATCGAATATAGATAAAAATTTAGCCAATATTTCAGCTTCACTATATTGTTCTTGGCTAAATGAAAACAAACGCATTGTGCCGTTTTCGTCCACCCAAAAACCTGAAATACAAACAATTTCATGTAGCGGTATTCGCTGAAAATCCATACCTGACTCTTGGCGACGCAGCTTAGCAAGTGCCTGCTCTAGATCAGCATCCGCCAAGTCTAGCCCATACAAATGTGCACCTGTTTTCAAGTCAGTTAAGGTTTCAATATCAAAAACCAAAATCGGTAAACGCATACTGCAACACCATATCAATCTTTATTTTTGGCCACATCATTGTTGTAGCACCACAGATTAATCCTCTACAGAGTACAGCCCTGTAGATAAATAACGATCACCACGGTCACAAATAATACAAGCAATCACTGCACCAGGGTTTTGTTCAGCCAATAAAAGCGATGCCCACACAGCCCCACCCGAAGAAGTACCCGCAAAAATACCTTCCTCACGCGCCATTTTACGCATGGTTTTTTCTGCTTCGATCTGAGGAATATCAATAATTTGATCAACTCGACTACGATCAAAAATACTTGGTAGGTAAGCTTCTGGCCATCGACGAATACCCGCAATACTTGAACCATCTTCAGGTTGCAAACCCACAATTTGTATCTCAGGATTTTGTTCTTTGAGATATTTTGAAATGCCCATGATGGTTCCAGTTGTTCCCATGGCACTGACAAAATGAGTAATTTTACCAGCTGTTTGCTGCCAAATCTCTGGCCCAGTTGTTAAGTAGTGTGCTTGTACATTATCAGGATTACCAAACTGATTAAGTACCAAACCTTGACCTTGTTTTTGCATTTGTAAGGCCAAATCACGAGCACCTTCCATACCTTGTTGCTTAGTCACTTCGATGAGTTCTGCACCATAGGCACGCATAGCATCTTTGCGCTCCTGACTCATGTTATCAGGCATAATTAATTTAATTTTATATCCGCGCATAGCAGCAACCATTGCCAAAGCAATACCCGTATTACCACTCGTTGCTTCAATCAAAGTATCACCAGGACGAATCTCACCACGCCTTTCTGCTTGCATAATCATATTGTAGGCTGGACGATCTTTCACAGAGCCTGCAGGATTATTACCCTCTAGCTTTGCCAATACCGTTGCTTGAGTATGACTTGCCATTCGTTGTAAACGTACTAAGGGAGTATTACCGACAAAATGATCAAGAGTAAATTCGTCAGCAGAAAAATCAGTTTGAGAATAAAGCATGGCTTAAACCTATAACGCGCTGGCGGCTATTGTATGAAATATTGCCCCCCACTGCACCCATTTCCATAGCTTTTTCATCAATATGCTTAAACTGCCGCCATTTGCAGTAAAGCATGTTAATATTTAGCGCAAGGGAAAAAGTGACTCCAGTCATGCAGAACATCAACAAAACACTGTATAAACGCTTAAAGCTCAACCATGCTTATGGTCAACTCATTGCACTGATTTTTGTGCCTATTATGGTTCTTGCTTGTGTTGGGGCTTTACTCGTCCTACACGAAACCTCGCATTCAGCAAAGGCGCAGCAACAGTCAGCTGCCATTGCAATTTTGAGTCGTTATCAGCACATTGCTGAGCTTTTATTGCAACAACAATTTGTAGAAAACACCATACTAAGTCAGCAAGTTACAAAAAACTCACTACAAAACATGCTACAAGAAAAGTCATTAGTGAGCGTTGCTATTATTGATGCCAACAACCAAAACTTGAGTAGTATTGGCTTTCGTAGAACTGATCAATGGCCACAAATTCCAACCAATATTGAAAGCTTTGGCCCAATTCAAAGTCAGGGCAATTCAATCTATGGTATTCAGCTGAATGTTCCTCAAGCATCACGTCATCTTTGGCTCGTCATTGAACTTGACAACCAGCCATTACAATTATCACGTTATCGCGTTTTTATTGTTTTAATCACAACAGGTTTATTAACCCTATTACTCCTCGTACTGTGCCTAAACTTCTATTCACGGCGTTGGATTGCTCCAATGTACGAGATTCGCATGCAATTACAGCGTCTAAGTGCAGATACACTTGATCAACATGTACTCGTCAACAGTACAGGAGAGCTACGTTTACTCCAACGAGACATTGCCAATGTTGTCAAACGATTACACTTTAGTTTTTTAGAGCTAAAAGAACATACTGAACAAACGGAAGATGATTTACGCCGTACACTCGATACGCTTGAAGTACAAAATATTACCTATAAGCAAGCACGCGATCAGGCAATCTCATCTAACCAAGCCAAATCAGTCTTTCTAGCCAATATTAGCCATGAATTACGCACACCACTCAATAGTATTGATGGGTTTATTCATTTGATGTTGCGACAAGACAATCTAACTCACGATCAAAGTCTCTATTTACAAACGATTCGTAAATCCTCAGCCCATCTTTTAGCACTCATTAATGACGTGCTTGATTTCTCTAAAATAGATGCAGGCAAACTTGAACTTGAAACAGCACCTTTTGACTTAGAAGAAGCTGTTTTTGACGTTATGGATATGCTGTCACCCTTAGCAGCGCAAAAACAAATTGATATGGCATTTTATTATGCTGACAATGTACCTCAACACGTTATTGGTGATGCCTTACGTGTTAAACAAATTTTAACCAACCTCATTTCAAATGCGATTAAATTTACCCCTGATGGTGAAATTATTGTACGAGTGCGTGTTGAACAAGATCTACAACAACACTTCCTCTTACACTTTAGTGTTCAAGACAGTGGTATTGGCTTAAGTGGGACTGACCGTAAACGTTTATTTGAATCATTCTCTCAAGGAGATGCATCTGTAACTCGTCAATTTGGCGGAACCGGACTTGGTTTAGCTATTTCTAAGCAGCTTGTTAGCCTTATGCAAGGGCAAATTGGCTTCGAAGATAACCAAGAGCGTGCACCAACAGAAAAAGGTTCAACCTTTTGGTTTACTGCAAACTTTGAATGTCCAGCACGCAACAATTTAGTACATCCATCTTTCCCAGATATGCATGTAGTGTCTTACGTTGCACACCCAGCAACAGCAACAGTGTTACGTCATTATTTAGAAAACTATCAAGTTCAGCATACCGAGACACAGTCCATCTTGGATTTGTTTAGCCGTCTAAATGGTCTTGACCACACATCTGACAATACTTGGCTCATTGTAGATCACAGTGGTGACACTGAAGCCATGTTGAAAGAAATTCGAGGTCGCTATCAGGGTAACTTAGCAGTATACGGCTACCAAATGATGCTTGATCCAAATATGTTGCATCAATTTAAAGCCCGTGCACTTTATCAACCAATTAGTCGTAGTGCCTTATTAAATCTGTTGGAAAACAAGCCACTCTTTGAAGCAGAATCACACACTAAATTTGAAGGACGCGATTTACAGGTACTCATTGTTGATGATCACCTCCCGAACCTGATTGTATTGGAAGCGCTATTAGGTGAGTTAAAAGTTGAAGCGATTAAAGCCATGAGTGGGCAAGAAGCATTACAGATTATCCAACAACGTATTGAACAAGGGATCAGCCCATTTGACTTAATTTTCATGGACATTCAAATGCCTGTTATGTCTGGTATAGACACGACTCGCGCCATTCGCTCGCTAGAATCCACCTTAGATGGCATGCGCATGCCAATTATTGCACTTACTGCACATGCACTCGCTGATGAAAAACAAAAATTACTGAAGGTAGGTATGGATGACTATGTCACCAAGCCAATTCAAATTGAACAAATCATCCAAATTTTGACGCACTGGACCAGTGAAAAATTTGTTTCATCGACAACCACTCACAATAAAAATGAAAAAACTGTTTTTATTGAAAGTATTGACCCACAAATTTTAGACTGGAAACAAAGCTTACAATTGGCTGCTAATAAAGAAGAACTGGCTCAAGATTTACTAAAAATGCTTGTTGATAGTTTCCCCAACGAACTTGCGGAAATGCATCAATTAATAGAGTTAGAAGATTTCCCTCAGCTTGAACACGTTTTACATCGTTTATATGGGGCAACACGCTATGTAGGCACACCACGATTACAACAGCTAAGTGGTAAATTTGAACAGTTTGTATCTACGCTACGTAAAGAACGTCGCAAAGCTGATGAACAGTTTATTCAAGAAGTTCTGCATCGTTTAACAGCACTTGAACATGCAATTGATGATGTTACTGCAGCAGCTAAAAAAATGTTGAATTTGGATGAATAAGTTCAAAGCAATACAGGTCTAAAAAGCAAGCAGCACAGTGTGACTGTGCTGTCATGCTCCACCTAAATACACATGCTATGCTGCAAAACAAAACATATTGAGAGAATGATCATGGCACTCGTACAGTTTGAAAAAAACAATGGTCTAGCCATTGTGCGCTTAAACCGTCCAGAAAAACGCAATGCAATGAGCTTTGCACTACTGCAAGAACTTATTCATGTTGCAGAAAAAATACGTAAAGATCGCTCAATTCGCTGTGTAATCTTAACGGGTGAAGCACAGGTATTTAGTGCAGGTATAGATTTAAAAGATTTAAATGACCCTAAAAATATGCTGTATGCAGCATGGGAACTGCTCAAACCAGGACAAAGCCTATTTCAAAAAGCCTTTTTAATTTGGCAAGACTTACCTGTTCCTGTTATCGCTGCAATTGAAGGTTTTTGTTTTGGTGCTGGAATGCAACTTGCTCTAGCTGCTGACTTACGTATTGCACATCCTGCAACACAAATGTCAATTATGGAAAGTCGTTGGGGCTTAGTTCCCGATATGGGGCTTTCCCAATCCTTAAAAGGATTAATTCCCATTGATTTGGCTAAAGAGCTCACACTAACAGCGCGTGTGTTTGATGCAAACTATGCACATCAAATTGGTTTGGTTACACATCTTGATGAAGATCCTTTAAATAAGGCATTTAGTCTCGCTGAAGAAATGCAACAACGCTCACCAGATGCTTTATTGGCGGTTAAGCGTGTACTCGATGCAATGCAACACCAACCAAGCAAATCATTACGTTTAGAAAAGATTTGGCAACTTAAATTACTCTTAGGTAAAAACAGTAAAATTGCACGTCGCAAGGATAAAGAACCAACGACACAATTTTTATCACGTCAGTTTAAATAAGTCATGGCTTAAGCGCCAACGATTGCACATGTCATTGAAGGAACAATATGTCTAATCAACAACACTCAAAAATCGCTTTTCTTGGGATGGGACTCATGGGCAGTCGTATGGCAACACGACTGATTAATGCAGGTTTTGATGTAGCAGTATGGAATCGCACAACGCATGCCTGCAATGCGTTGCTTGAACTCGGTGCACACCCACTAGCATTAGATCAAATAGCAGATTATCCACTTATTTTAACTTGTCTTTCTGATGATATGGCAGTACAGCAAGTCTTTGCTCAGTTTTCTCCCTACCTAAAAGCCAAACAAATCATTATTGATTTCTCTAGTTTATCAGTACACTGCACGCATCAATTGGCAGACCAAGCAGCAAGCCAACAAGTGAGTTGGATCGATTCACCTGTATCTGGCGGTATTTTAGGTGCCGAACAAGGTAGCCTTGTCATCTTTGCTGGTGGTGATGCTGAGCAGATTCAACAATTAAATTATCTCTATCGCCATTTATCACAGCGCGTTACTTGTATGGGTGCGGTAGGTACTGGACAAGCGACAAAAATATGCAACCAATTGATTGTTGCCGCAAACAGCACCTTAATTGCAGAAGCAACTGCACTGGCTCAACAAGCTGGTGTAGATACCACTTTACTTGCTCCAGCCTTGGCGGGTGGCTTTGCTGACTCCAAACCATTTCAAATATTAAGCCCTCGTATGGCAACACATCAATTTAAACCTGTTCAGTGGAAAGTTAAAACGCTGAGTAAGGATCTTAATAATGCAGTACAGCTTGCGGCAGACAATAATTTAACTCTTCCTGTAGCTTCACAAGCATTACAACAACTACAAAACCATCAAAACAAAGGATTTGCAGAAGCTGATTTATCCAGTTTAATTTGTCAGTTTCAAAAGACAACTCACACCTAAACCCCATACTTTATAGGTGCTTGATATAACCGTTAAATCAAGCACTTATCTTTCAATTAAACACAACACACTCATCATTGCTTGGATGCGAATTCGAATGAAACTTGCTGCTAATTTATCTACATTATTTACAGAAGTGCCTCTAATTGACCGTTTTGCTCTCGCTGCTAAGCAGGGATTTCAATACATTGAAATTCAGTTTCCTTATGAACTTAGTATTCAACAAATACAATATGCCTTAGACAAACATCAACTTAAGCTATGTTTAATTAATGTTCCTGCTGGTGATCTAATGCAGGGAGGTCATGGCTTAGCGGCCATTCCCGGACAAGAACACGCTTTCCAACAAGCTGTCAAACTTGCGATTGAATATGCAAATGCACTCCAAGTTCCCCAAGTGAATATCCTTGCTGGGCGCCAACCGCAAGATATCCCCTACAGCCAATGCCATCAAACTTTAGTCAATAATCTAGCATGGGCTTGCCCATATCTTACCCAACATCATATTCAAGCCGTCGTTGAAGTGATTAATGGCGTCAATATGCCTAATTTTATATTACAAACTATGCAACAAGCTGTTGATTTGCTTAAACAGCTTAATCAAGCCAATCTGAAGTTACAGTATGACTGTTACCACATGGCGATGATGGGTGAAGATATAGTGCGTTGTTTTGAACAAAATTTAGACTATATTGGGCACATTCAATTTGCTGACTTCCCCGGCCGTCATGAACCAGACAGCGCAACTTTAGCTTTTGCAGACTTTTTTCAAGCCATACACCATAGTCATTATAATGGCTATGTTGCTGCCGAATACTTCCCTCAACAGCATACCCTTGAATCTTTTGCGTGGAAAAACAAGTATTTTTAATCATGGTTTATACAATTCAAGACATCGGTCTGTCGTGAATAATAGACAGACTGAGCAGGATTGAATTGAAATTTGACCACAAAAGCGTTATATTCACCAATGAGTAATTTTCAGGAAAATGTACTTCACATGAATTTAGAACCATCGCCCAGCACTTCTAATTCTTCTCAAGCATTAAATACTTCACAATCTCAAGACGTTCAAAACTGTCTAAATGTTGTCAACGAAGCCTTACAAGATGTAAAAGCAAAAGACATCATTGAAATGGACATTAGCAACATCAGTAATGTTGCGGATGCAATTGTGATTGCAAGTGGTACTTCTACACGTCATGTAAAAGCACTAGCTGATAATGTTGCTGATGAAGCACGCAAAGCTGGCTTTCGCCCACTTGGAATCGAAGGTGAACGTGACGCCGAGTGGATCCTTATCGATCTAGGTTTCGTTGTCGTTCATGTTATGTTGCCTACAGCGCGTAAATTCTATGACTTAGAAAGCTTATGGCGTACTGGCACAGAATCTGTAGCCTAAAAGAATACTGCATCAGTTGTTAATACTAGCAACTGATGCCCCCCTTCTCGGTTTCACACTACACTTCTTCTATAGTTTTCAATTTTGTCTTATTAAACTTTTTTCGATACCAAATTAATATTGAAAACAACAACCACGCGGCAGAAAAACTCCAAATAAAATTAACAATTACACCAAGTAACTGTACCCAGATGCTCATATCACCACTCACTAAAATCACTGGATGATTAGAGAAAACCACAGCCAAAGTTCCCCAAACCCCACAAATACCATGCACAATGAGCACATCCACAATATTTTTAGCAGCAATTTTTTTGGCAAATAAATCAGGCAGATAAAAAACCAAGATACCTGCGACAATCCCAATAAACATCGCACTTAGTGCTGAAACCAAACCACAACTTGCAGTGATTGCAACCAATCCACCTAGCGCTGCCTTAATCATTCGCTCAAAAGAAGCACTTTGAGAAAAAATTAACGCCAAAATCTTAATGGACATCATTGCACCAATGATTGTTGTCATAGTATTAACAACGATGTCTTGAATATTAACTGGAATAACTGAAATATAACTGGCATTTAATCCTGACCATGCAAGCCACAAAATAAATGCGCCAAGTGCCATGGCTAACAAGCGCCCATCATCAGATGCCAAATCACGACGTTGAATTTGATCTTGTTGATCTTTACCAAAAACCCAATATCCTGCTAAAACAATCCATGCCGCAGTAGAGTGAACAATCGTTGCACCAGCAAAATCAATAAAACCGATCCGCTGCAAAAGCCCTTCATTTTCCATAAAACCACCCAAAATCAATTGACTATTAATTGCAAAAATAATCGAACTGATTGTTAGAGCGACCCACCAATATTGCAAAATTGAGATACTTTTGGGCATGATACGACTAACAACCATATTTACAGTTGTTGCCATAAGCATATAAAAGAAAAATAAGTTCCAATGCCAATCAAATATTAATAATTTCCAATACAGTCCAAATTCTAGTTTGTTTGGCATCAACCAATTGCTTACGAGTAGGTAAATAAGACACCCTAAAAACGCAGCTAAGAAATTAATTGCATAAACCAAACCCACCCGTGTATCAGGATCATATCCACCTTCTACGACTGCCAAACCAGATTGCATAAGCAGCACAAATAAGCCACCTAAAATCAAAAGCAGATAGTGTGGTGCAAAATAAATATCCTGAATCAGAGGGAATGTTGTTGCTGCATGTATTGAACACGAAAAAATAGCCAACCCAATGATTGGAAAATAACGGCTTAACCCCATAGGCGCACGATCCATTCCAAAACCACGTCAAAATTATTTCTTCGTTATTTACAGCCTTAGAAACAAACGGACAAAAATAATTACTAAAATTTTATGAATATAATCACATACAGGTAAGTTTATGAAAGTATTTATACTTATTCAACAATTGCTATCATGCAATTTAAGAAATTAATCTAAAGTAATAAATTAAATAAAAAAATGAGGCGAATGTTGCACTCTTTTAAAGAGTATACATTCGCCTCATTCACACCAAAACATTCAGCTCATGGTATAGTCACAGATTTAATTAATGTCCAGTACCATTAATCGCTTTAGTCATATCTTCAACAACTTTCTTAGCATCACCAAAGACCATCATGGTTTTTTCATTGTAGAACAAATCATTATCCAAACCGGCATAACCTGTAGCCATTGAGCGCTTAATCACCATAATGGTACGTGCCTTATGCGCTTCTAAAATAGGCATACCATAAATTGGTGAACTCGTATCATCTTTTGCAGCTGGGTTAACCACATCATTTGCTCCAATCACCAAAACAACATCTGTAGCAGGAAAATCTGAATTAATTTCGTCCATTTCCAAGATATCTTCATAAGGTACATCAGCTTCAGCCAGCAAAACGTTCATATGCCCAGGCATACGACCAGCAACAGGGTGAATAGCAAAGCGTACTGTTACCCCTTGTTCTTTTAAAATTTCAGATAACTCTTTTACTGCATTTTGTGCACGACCTTGTGCCATACCATAACCAGGCACAATCACAACACTATCAGCATTTGACATTAAGAAACCTGCATCATCAGCTGAACCCGAACGATAGTTACGTTGTACCTGCTCACCCGCATTTGCATTTGTTGCAACTGCTGCACCACCCATAGCTCCGCCAAATAAGACGTTGATAATGTTACGGTTCATTGCCTTACACATAATATAAGACAAAATTGCACCAGATGACCCTACTAATGAACCAGCAACAATCAACATATTATTTTCTAAGGTAAAGCCAATACCAGCTGCCGCCCAACCTGAGAAAGAGTTCAAAAGTGATACCACGACAGGCATATCACCACCGCCCACTGGAGCAATCCAAACCCATCCAAATACAAGTGCTAACGCGGTCATTGCCCAAAATGCTGTCATATTTCCTGTAGTAAAGAAATATACCCCACATGCCAGCATTGCAATAAAAATCAATGCTTGTACTGGTTTTACCCAACCACCTGCGATGGTTTTAGCCCATTTTTTTGCCGCCAATTTACCATATGCAAACACAGATGCAGTAAAGGTAATCGCCCCTACAAAGCAGCCTACAAATAATTCAAACAAATGAACTTGATTCATATGTGATGGTGCTACACCAGCCGCGCTCATTGTTGCCGCATCTTGAGCATACAAACTCACAAGTTGATTATTATGTAAAATTGCAGCTATTGCGATTAATACCGCTGCCAAACCAACTAAAGAGTGCATTAATGCAACAGTCTCTGGCATTTGTGTCATTGGTACAGTTCGAGCACGTGCAATACCCACAATCGCACCCAACACCATCGCCCCAATAATCATCCAAACAACAGGCTGTTCAGCAATAAAGAAGGTTGTAATAACAGCAATCCCCATAGCGATCATGCCATAACGATTACCTTGAATTGCTGTTTTTGGCCCTGAAAGCCCACGCAAAGTTAAAATAAAGAGTATTGCACCAATGAGATAAAGCCAATTTGCATGCTGTTGTATAAATTCCATGGCAAGCTCTCCTTATTTCTTTTGCTTTGGTTTGAACATTTCCAGCATGCGTGCAGTAACTGCAAATCCACCAAAAATATTAATACTGGCTAAAAATACTGCTACAGCACCTAAGATGCTAATAATGTTAATACTTTGAAATTCAACCATCGGCTGCATTCCCATCACAGGCAATGCGACCGTTTGTAGCATTGCACCAACAATAATGATCGATGACAAAGCATTCGTTACTGCCATCAATGGCGTATGCAGTGCAGGTGTAACCCCCCAAACAACGTAGTAACCTACAAAAATCGCTAATACGAAAATCGTAATTGTTTCAACCATGAGGCAACTCCTTATCCACGCTTCAACAGCACTTGGCCGTTATGGGTAATTAACAAGGCTTTTTGAATTTCATCTTCAAGATTTAAGGCCAATTTTTTTTCTGAATCAAAAAGTGTTTCAATAAAGTTAAACACGTTACGAGAATAAAGCGCGGATGCCTCAGTAGACACCGTAGATGGAATATTCGGAATACCCAAAATCTTCACGCCATTATCGGTCATGACATTTTCACCACAGCGTGAACCTTCAACATTTCCACCTGTTTCCACAGCCATGTCTAAAATAATCGAACCAGGTTTCATCTTAGCCACAGTAGCAGCTTGAATTAAACGAGGAGCAGCACGCCCAGGTAATAGAGCTGTTGTAATCACGATATCGGCATTCGAAACAGCCTTATCTACAATCGCAGCTTGGTCTTGAATATACTGTTCACCTGGCATCCAACCATAGCCATTTTTAGCTGCATCTGCCGCGCGCTGTTTCTCTTCCTCAGACATAGGCACATCAAGCCACTTACCCCCTAAGGACTCCACCTGATCACGTGCTGTTGGACGTAAATCGGTGGCTTCAACCACTGCGCCTAAGCGTTTTGCTGTTGCAATCGCTTGTAAACCAGCCACACCAACACCCATAACAACAACACGTGCGGGTTTTACTGTTCCTGCTGCTGTCATCAGCATTGGAAACATTCGTTGATATTCAGCTGCTGCCAATAAAACAGACTTATACCCAGCAAGGTTGGCCTGTGATGAAAGAACATCCATATTCTGTGCACGTGAAAGTGTTCGAGGTAACAACTCCAATGCAAATGCAGAAACTTGTTGTGCAGCAAACTGATCCAAATCAGGATTACGATATGGATCAAACATTGCAACCACTATGCTTTGTGCAGGAATTTTTTGAATTTCTTCACCTACTGGGGCACGAACCTTCAAAATTATTTGACTGCCGCTATAGGCATCTGTACGAATCAAAGCACCAGCTTGTTCATAAGCACTATCAATATAAGCCGCTTTTAATCCAGCACCTTGCTCGATCACAACCTGATGACCTGCTTGAACCAGCTTTTTTACAGTTTCTGGTGTCGCAGCAACACGGTGTTCATTAGCGACTGTTTCTGTTGGAATTCCTATTTGCATGAGCGTCCCTCAAGCTAATTTTCTCTAAGACAGCATCACAATCTGTAATGCTTCCATCAACGATGCGTTGTACTGAATTTTTGGATTCTAATTGAACTAATTTAAATTACCAGCCACTATTTTTTTAATAAATGACCATATTTTTATTTTAAAGTTCAAGTATCTTTTCAATTAATTTAAGATTCACGGTTTTTTAAAATTTTATATGATTTTCCATAGATAGATAATCTAGAGCTTCAAGCTCGTGTTTTCGTACATCAAAAAAAATACTGTTCCCTCTCAAAAAAACAACCAAATACTGTATAAAACATAGCTACACCATATCGGCAATGCAGTTTAATTAACCAACAATAACAAGCGATCAATAGGGTTAATTTTAAACAAAACAGCCTCAACAAGATCAAATATCTTCTAAATTAAAACACCTAGTCTCAAGCTTACAAACAAGTGAAAAATCAGCAAGTAATTCTGGTTTGGGTTTGTCAAAACGGCATATTTACTACAGTTATTAACTAATTAAAAATACTATTTTCTTAAGCTAAATTAAGTAAAAAAAAATTTTTATTTTTTTTAAAATTTATAGGCCAATCATTTTGAAAATTGATATTCAAGGAAATTTATAGCAAAAACGCACCATTTTGAAACATTATCCGAAGATGTTTTTTAACTTTTAGCTGCTATGCATTGATTTTATTTAAACGAACTGACTGACTTTTTGATTAGATGTTTTTGTCAGAATTGTCATAAGAGACTAATTTTGTCTTTATTACTTCATTTTTACGTTAAACTCAAAGTCAACATAAGTATGTCATGAACGTTTGGGGAGTCTCCCCATATGGTATATGGAAGCACATTTTGAGCAAATTGAACCAGAACCCGATCTTTATAGGTTCCCTCTACTCTATCGCAGCAGCCTTTTTATTTAGTAGTAAAGCAATTTTTATTAAACAAGCTTATGCGGTTTCCCCCGACATTAATGCAACCCTTCTTATGGCACTACGTATGGCAAGTGCATTACCCTTCTTTCTACTCTTATGTTGGTACTGTCGCAAACAAAGCCACAATATTCCTCTTAAAGATTGGGGATTACTAATTGTGGCAGGTGTGATTGGTTATTATCTTGCGAGTTGGTTAGATTTTTACGGCTTGATGTTTATCAGTGCTTCCTTAGAGCGTATTATTCTATTTCTGTACCCAACCTTGACTGTACTTGCCTCTGCTGCCATTTATAAGCAAAAACTGAGTCCAAAAACTTTATTTGCTATTGCACTTAGTTATGGTGGGACCGTTATTGTTATGCTACAAGAACAAACTCAAAATGCAGCACAAGATCAATTTTATTTTGGAGCAAGTCTCGTATTTGCCAGTGCCGTTGCTTTTGCAGCATATCTATTATTGACACCACGTTTGATACAGCGCTTCGGTTCTTGGAATTTTACTGGTCTCGCACTTAGTATTGCCTGCATTGCCACATTGGTTCATTTTTTCGCCACCACATCTGAGCCAATAACTCAAATTCAACACCTCCCACACAGTGTCCTTCTTTATGGTTTTGCCCTTGGACTATTTGTTACGGTATTACCCAGTATTTTTTTAATGCAAGGCATTCGGCGATTAGGTGCATCTCAATCTGCCATGATTGCTTCAATCGGGCCAATCTTGACTATTATTCTTGCTGTATTCTTTTTAGGAGAAAAACTCAATTCTTTACAATGGTTCGGCTGCTTACTCAATATCATCGGTGTCATGATGATTACCTTATCACCCAAAAAACTTAATCACTAATTTGGATTTTTATGCACTTTCATATCGTCACTCCAAGTAGTTGTGTAGATCTCGAACACATTCAATTAGCGCAGCATCATTTACAAGAGCTTGGCCATCAAGTCAGTTTAGCTAAACATATCTCAGCCCAGCATCGCTATCTAGCTGGTACAGTAGAACAACGTATTAGCGATCTAAAGCATGCAGCCTTAGACCCATCAATTGATGTCATTTGGTGTGGTCGTGGTGGTGTAGGTGCAGCGCAGCTTGTTCCACATCTAGATAACTGGATCCTCAATAAACCAGTCATTGGTTATTCAGATAGTACTGTTTTATTAAATTATATTGCGCTACAAGGTGGACAAGCCTTACACGGACCTGTGTTTCAAGAAATTGCAGTAAAAAATATCGGGACACAAGCTCTATCTAATGACGCACTAGCAACGATTGAGTTGATCAACAGTCCAACATCACCCGTAGGCTTAAAGCTTGAGGCAGTGAATCATAAAGCACAAAATACTCCACAGCTACAAGCACAAGTCCTTGGTGGAAATCTTACCGTCCTGTGCAGTTTACAAGGTACAGCAGCGGCTTTAACCTTTAAACAAGACAGTATTTTATTGCTTGAAGATGTAGGTGAAGCCTATTACCACTTAGAACGCTGTCTGACCCAGATACTGCAAAGTACCGATACCTCTTTACTTAAAGCCGTTATCATGGGCGACTTTTATAATTGTCCTCAAAAAAATGTTCCCCACAGCTTAGAACATATTTTTGCAGAACATCTCGACCGCTTAGGTATAGCACTTTATCAAAGTTCTCAGTTCGGGCACGGGCTTTCAAACCACCCCTTATGGATTGGCAAAACAGCACAAATCCAAAATTTAGAATTGGTGTATCTCTAAGGAGTCCACCAACTCTTGTTTGAGCAACAAGCTCAAAGTGTCTTGATAGTGTTGCCCTGTAATTTGCTCACCACATTGATCTTCTGGATTACGCAGTGGGCATTGCTTTACAGATAAACAACCACAGCCTATACATTTATCTAGCTGCAGGCGCAATTTAAGTAAACCTAAAATTTGCTTATCTAAATCAGCCTGCCACTGCTGTGACATCACCTGCCAATCTTCACTGCTTGGAACACGGTCTTTGGGTAATGTATCTAATGCAATCTTAACCCGTTCCAAACTTACCCCAACCTGTTGCGCAACTTTAATAATCGCAACACGTCGCAACATTGCACGCTGATAACGGCGTTGATTCCCTTCAGTACGCACACTCCAAATAAGCTGTCTATCCTCATAAAAGCGTACAGCAGAAACACTTACACCACTGCGTTTCGCTAACTCACCAATACTAATCCATTGATGTGCATTTTTTATTGTCATTTTTCTTGACCTCAACCTAACTTGAGATTTTAGACTAACACAATCATCTTTCTCATGACTGAATATTATGCATTCCAAGGTACAAGCTCAAAACATCCAAGCATTTAAATTATTTAATCCTCATACACTCTTTAACCCTAAAGCCTTTGCCTTTAGCCATGTTGCGGAGGTGCGTCACTACAATCGAACTTTACATATTTCAGGACAAGGTGGACAAAATAATCAAGGTCAGCTCTCAGCAAAATTTACCATGCAATTACAGCAATGCTTTGAAAACATTCAGTACATTTTACAAGATCGAGATGCTACACTTGCGGACATTGCGGTATTGAGAATCTATATCGTCGATCATAATAATAAGAAACATCAACAGTTGATTGAAACCATGCAACAACTTTGGCAGGGTCTTGACTTTCCTGCATGTACGCTGATTCCAGTACCATGTTTGGCACTTTCAGGTATGCAAATTGAAATCGAAGCCACGGCGTATACACTCTAGCCGTCACCCAAGGAAATCTCATGTCTGCTCAACTCGATATTAGTCAAAATAAATCTTTACTTTGGCTAATGGCTGTTGCTTGTGGCCTCTGTGCTGGCGCAAACTATTATTGTCAGCCATTGATCCACTCGATTCAGCAACACTTTGCTGTAACAGCAGCCCAAGCCTCTCTCACTGTTACTTTTGCCCAAGTCTCTTATGCATTAGGGTTATTTCTTATTGTTCCTGTTGGTGATATTGTCAATAAAACCAAATTTATTCCATTGCTGATGTTCTTTGCTGCAGTTGGACTGTTTATTTGTGCCTTTTCAAGTAACTTAACGATGCTTTGGATGGGTACGATTATCGTAGGTATGTTCTCTGTTGCAGCACAAGTATTGATTCCTCTTGCAGCTATTGCAACACGTCCTGACCGAACTGGACAAGTTGTTGGCTTTCTTATGAGTGGACTATTGGTCGGTTTACTGATCTCTACCAGCATGGCAGGCTTACTTTCCAACCTATTTAATTGGCAATTAATTTACCTACTCAGCGGTATCTGCATGTTGGTTTTAGCAGTATTACTCATGCTCAAACTCCCTACCGTCAGCACCGTAAAAATGAATTATCTGCAAATTTTCCATTCTATGGGACAACTAATTCATACTGAACGACGTTTAGTTTATCGTTCTTTACTCGGTGGTTGTGCATTTGCAGCAATGAGTATTTTATTTTCAACGATTGCTGTTTTACTGACCTCAGAACCTTTTCAGCTCTCTGATGTAATGGTAGGTGTAGTCACTTTAGTGGGCGTATTTGGTGCATTATCTACAACATATTTGGGACGTATTGCTGATCGCGGTTATACCAAACAACTTACATGGTCTGGTATTGTAGTACTTGCTATTAGTTGGTTATTTCTTTACTTCGGTGGGCAATATCTCATCAGTTATATTCTTGGTTTTGGAATAATCAACTTAGGATTAGTTTTAGTGCATACTTCCAACCAAAATATTATTTTCCGCTTACGTCCAGATGCCAAAGGACGAGTTAACTCAGTTTATATGACTTGTTATTTCATAGGTGGGGCTTGTGGCTCTGCACTTGGTGTATATGGCTGGCATCATGGTGGATGGAGCATGGCCTGCATGATTGGGCTCATATTAGTCATGGTTGCAGCATGCTTTGCAGCGCTTGATTTGCTCCACGTACGTAAACACGCTTAAACTCAGCAATAGGGTATTAAACCGTTATTTTAAAATCTCCATTAGAAGTTGGCTTTAATTAAAGCCAACTCAAATTACCAAATATTAGACTTTCAAATCATTTATAAAAACAAATACCCAATGATGCCCCCCATACACACCACTAGCCATACTGGGCATTTCCAAAACATAAGTGCCACAAAAAACAATAAGGCCAAACAAAAATCTAAAGGGTTTAAAATACTGCTATTCCACATGGGCTGATAAAGTGCAGCTAATAAAATCCCGACTACTGCTGCATTTACAGCAAAAAGTGCTGCCCTCACCCATCCTAGAGACCTAAATGATTGCCAATGAGGAAGTACTGCAAAAAGTAATAATGATGATGGTAAAAAAATAGCAATAACTGCAACTATCGCAGCAACTATTGGCATTTGTACTGGCATTGCAGCCCCAACAAATGCGGCAAAGCTAAACAAAGGACCTGGCATCGCTTGTGTCAAAGCATAACCTGCTAAAAAATAATCAGCACTTAACCAACCACTCTGCACCACCTCAGCCTCTAGTAAAGGCAACAATACATGCCCACCACCAAAAACCAATGCACCACTACGGTAAAATGCATCAAATAATGCCAATATTGGATTGGAATACATCTGCAATATCAGTGGCATCAACAAAAATATTGATAGGAATATTGTTAAACAAATAGCACTTTGATAAAGCTTAGATCTAGGAAGAATTAAAGTATTCTGTTGTACCACCTCTGCGTCTGAAACCTGATGACGAAATAAATATCCGCCCAAAATTGCGGCCAAAAGAATCACGCTGACCTGTAGCCAAATACCATTCATAAGTAAAATGCTAGCGCAAGCCATTAACATAATACTCACCCTAGGCGTGTCGGGGCATAGTTGTCTGGCCATTCCCCATACAGCCTGAGCAACTACTGCTACCGCAACAATTTTCAAACCATGAATTAGCCCTGATGATATTCCATGCTCTAAATACCTTATGCCCTCGGCAGCAATAATTAAAATCAGCACTGAAGGCAAACTAAAGCCCAACCATGCAGCAAAGGCTCCTCTATACCCACCCTGACGATAACCTAATGCCATGCCAACCTGGCTACTTGTTGGCCCTGGCAACAACTGACACAGTGCAATTAAGTCTGCATATTCTTTTTCATTAAGCCACGCATGCTTCATTACAAAACATTGGTGAAAATAACCCAAATGCGCAACTGGCCCCCCAAAAGAACTGAGTCCCAATTTTAAAAAGAGCCAAAAGATTTGCCTAATGGAAATCTGACTTAGAATAGAAGAGCTTGTCATAACGAATACTTTGTCTCATATGTAAATCATGAAATACATAGAGAATCTCTCTAATGCTCTTCATCACATAAAACCGTAGTTAAAACGAATATACTTACAGAAATACGTGACAATGCAATGAAGCACTATGCCTGAAATCATCACCATAAAAATTGCTTTATAAGACTAAAAACAAGACAAGCTAAAGTAAATCTAAACAATATCAATTTTCAAAATCAAAAATAATAAAACTATCAATATTTTGTTTAAATAAAAATACTTATGAAAATAATAGTAAGATTTAAATGGCTATTCACAACCTTTATAAGTATATATTATCAACCACAAAAACCAATCTATCAAGCTTATATATTAGACAAAAATACTCTGATTAATAAAACAATAAATAGTGAAAAAATAAACAATACTTTTTTAATTATTTAAAAATACAATTAGCATACAGATTAAGAAACCCGAAACCACATTTATGTTATTCATTGGGAGGCTTATATGAAAAAAGTTATTTTAGTTATTATTGCTTGTTTTGGAAGTATTGAGGCTATAGCAGAAGAGGTCTCCACTACTGCCATAGCTAAATGGCAAACTAGTGCATTTAAAGATACATCTAGTGCTCTTGTTATTACCCCATTAAGTTCGCTGAACTTTAAATATACTGAAGGAAACAAGTCCTTTAATAAAGAGTTAGGAAAATTCAATGTCACCCTTAAAGGTGTTCCTGGCTCAACAGACTTTAAACTCACTTCTAAACTTATTTCAGATGAATTGGTCAGATTCGATGACCCATCTAAATTAAAAGTTGCTGTAAATTGGAATGGGAAAGAATTGAGTAAAGCAGAAGAAACAGTATTAATTAGCACAGATCATAGTACCCGTTCTGGCCTATCTTCGTTAGCAAATAAATCTGCTTATTCTGCAAATAATCGGGAAAGTGCTGAGGGTTTATTCGGATTCAGCATCAAAAATGCCACAAATACATCTGGTCAAAATACCGACTTTAGTAAACTAAAAGATGGGACATGGAATGGAGAGGTTGCTATACAATTTACAGCTGTATGGATTAAACCTTAACCCCATTTATTAACGAGTAAAAACGTATGGTTGCTTATCTCCTACGCATTCTCCCAACCATACGTTTAATACTCATCTTGTATCTAACTCTTAAACTAAGCTGCTCTTCGCTCTAAACGCCATTTGCGCGGGGATTTACCAGTCCATCCTTTAAAAGTATGATGAAAAGAAGCCTGTTCTTGATAGCCAAGTAACTCTGAAATTTCACCTATACTCAACCGATCATTTTCAAGATAGCGAAAAGCAAGCATTTTTCTTACTTCTACCAACTGTTCTGAGTAGCTACTGTTATGCTGCTTTAATCGATTTTGAATCACGCGTGGTTTTAAGCCCACCTTTTCAGCAACATAATGTATATCAGTACGATTTTCTTTAATAGCTGCAATAATATTTCTATAGATTAGCTCTTTAAAACTAATATCTTCAGCATATTTCTCTAATTGCACGTCCGCACTATGGGTCAGCAAATTTCTTAAATAGTGATCTTTATTCGGTGATGGAATTTTTAAATCTAATATCTTAGGTCGAAAATAAACCCTATTTGATTCTGCATTAAAAACTACTGGACATGAAAAATGTTTGTTATACAGCTGAGTCTCTGCAACAGATACATTCTCTAAGCGCAGTTCAATTTTTTCAATTTTAAAACTTTCTTCGCAGACTAAATTTGAAAAAAACTTCATAAAAATATACAAGTTAATCATGAGCGCAATTCGCATTTCTTTCATGTATAACCCTGCTTCTAAATAAGCAGGATTATTCCAATGCAATATAAAATGTTTTTTACTTTCCCACGTTTCAAATGAAACAACGTCATACCAAACTTTTTGGTAATGCGTATAAACTTGAAAAACCTCTCTAACATTTTCACAATACAAAGCCAAATAAGAAACCAATCCCATAGTCTCAGGTTCACTTAATTTACCGAGTTGTATTGCCAAGTCATTTTTACGATATTTTTTATTTAAATAATTGAGAATTCTAAACCATTCTTGCAATGGTATTCTTTCATTAAGAGCATAATTTTTATGTATTGGAGATATGATATTTTGCTGCTGACAAAACTTATTTACAATATTAACTAAACCATTACCTACACCTTGATACACCATTGATGATTTCAATATTTAGCCTCCTTAACACTCGCCCACCATTTATAGAATCAATTAAAATCAGTAAAAAAGATAATGAAAAAAAATTAAATTTAAGTAAAGAAATATCATGACAATTCATTTTAATATACTGCTTAAAAAATTAACAATTGAAATTATGTTAACCAATTTAACATTTAAATCATCTCTTTCTCACTTACAGGGCGATTATTAAGCATTTTTATTTATAAGTTTAATTTAACGATCTACTTGAGATCTAGATAGATTTTTTTATGTTTACACCATCTCCCAAAATTAAAAATAGGCCACTAGGGCCTATTTAAATATTGCTATTAAACTCTTAAGTAAAGGATTATGCAGCCAACGTCTTAGAAAAAATCTGCGCTAAAATCTCTTGTAATCTTGCATTATCATGCTGCCATTGCGGTTGCTTGTCCTTATCAACTAATAAAGCACGTACACCTTCAATAAAATCACCGTGATCAAACCAAATATCCTGCAAATTACGCTCTAACTGTAAACATTGTTCAAGTGTCAACTGACGTCCTACATGCTGTAAACGTAAACTAATCTGCTTGGCCAATGGTGAACGTTGTATCAGTGTTTTCGTGGTTTTTTCAGCCCATTCAGACCAATTGGGCTGTTGCTCTACCAAAAGACTCTGCTCAATTTGAACTAAATCAGAATGTGAGAAATGCTTTTTAATTACAGGCATTAACGCTTCAAGCGAACTTGTGGTGGCTTGCGTATCAAAATCTGCTATGAGTTGTTTAATACTTTGCTGATCAAGTTCTGTTGAGGTATATAATGCAGCTTCTAAGCTTTCCAAACGCTCACTCTCAACGATGGCATCGATCAGACCTAAATATAATGCATCACTTGCACTAAATTGCTCTCCTGTTAATGCCAAGTAAACTCCAGCATCTTGCAATCGTGATAGAAAATAAGTCCCGCCAACATCTGGGAAAAAACCTATGCCTGTCTCTGGCATGGCAAATCGGGATTTCTCACTACTTACTCGAATATGGCATGCTTGCACTAAACCCATTCCACCACCAAAAGCATAACCATCAATCAAGGCAACCACGGTTTTAGGATAGCTACGAATCATATTTAACATATGATATTCGGTAGCAAAATAATCTTGATAAGCTGTAGTCCCTGCTTTAAACGTATCATATAAATAACGTACATCACCACCAGCAGAAAAAGCCTTTGGACTAGTAGAGTTAATGATTACAGCCTTAACTTGTGAATCATTTTCCCAGATCTGTAGCTGCGCAATAATGCCTTCTGTCATTCCAACAGATAGTGCATTTAAATTTGCAGGTCGATCCAAACTGATGATACCAACAGCACCTTGGCGACTGACCAGTAAATTATTTTCACTCATACTGCTCTCCAAATTATTGGGTAAATTTCGCAGGACGCTTTTCTACAAAAGCCTGCATCCCTTCTTTTTGGTCACTACAAGCAAAAACCGAGTGAAATAAACGACGCTCAAAACGTAAACCTTCAGCTAAACTCACTTCAAAGGCACGATTGATTGATTCTTTAATCATCATTACTGCAGTTAACGATTTTTCAGCAATTTTCTCAGCAGCAGCCAAAGTTTCTGTTAATAACTCTTCCCGAGTAAAGACTTTTGCGACCAACCCACTTTGCTCTGCTTCTACAGCACCCATTTGTCTTGCTGTTAAACACATCTCCATGGCTTTCGCTTTACCTACTGCAAGCGTCAATCGCTGAGTTCCCCCAATGCCCGGCAATACGCCTAAGGTCACTTCAGGCAGAGCAAATTTGGCATTATCTGCACAATATATAAAGTCACACATTAGTGCCAATTCACAACCACCACCAAGAGCATAACCACTTACAGCAGCAATAAGTGGCTTACGTCGCTGCGCAATACGATCGGCCAGGTTAAAAAAATCATCAAGATAAATGTTAGGAAAACTCAAGTCCGCCATTTCTTTAATATCTGCGCCTGCCGCAAATGCTTTTTCTGAACCTGCAATCACGATACAGCCAACATTACGGTCTTTCTCTAACTGGTCTAAAGCGAGATTGACTTCATTAATTAATTCACTATTTAGTGCATTTAATGCTTTTGGGCGATTTAATGTAATGAGCCCAACGCCCTTATTGATACTTAATTCAATCGTGTTCCATTGCATGATCTGTATTCCTAATAATAACTTTAAAATTTATATCGAATAATATAGATTCAATGATGACTATAAACTTCGTGCTATCACCAAACGCTGAATATCACTCGTTCCTTCATAGATTTGACAGATACGTGCATCACGATAAATACGTTCAATTGGAAAATCTTTTAGATAGCCATAGCCACCAAACACTTGTAGTGCATTTGAACACACACGCTCTGCCATCTCAGAAGCAAAGAGCTTTGCCATAGAGGCTTCTGTTAAACAAGGTTGACCTGCTTCTTTTAATCGTGCTGCGTAATGAACCAATTGACGTGCAGCTTCAACTTCCGTAGCCATACTTGCTAAACGAAATGAAATCGCTTGATGTTCAAAAATAGGTTTTCCAAATGTGGTTCGTTCATGTGCATAACGTGTTGCTTCTTCTAATGCAGCACGAGCAAGTCCGACAGATTGAGCGGCAATACCAATTCGCCCGCCCTCAAGATTTGCTAAGGCAATTTTTAATCCATCTCCCTCAGCACCCAAACGTAAACTTTCATGAATACGGACATCAGTCAGCGCAATCTGACAAGTATCAGAGGCATGTAAACCTAGTTTTTCTTCAACACGAATAACCTCATAGCCTGGGGTATTCCGTGGGATAAGAAATGCACTAATTCCTTTTTTCCCTGCACTCGGATCGGTAACCGCAAAAACAATAATCACCCCTGCATTATGGCCTGATGTAATGAATTGTTTTGCACCATTAATAACATAATGGTCACCATCTTTAACCGCACGAGTTTTGATTGCTGCGGCATCAGATCCTGTATGTGGTTCTGTCAATGCAAAAGCACCAATCATTTCTCCACGAGCAAGTGGTACAAGAAACTGTTGTTTTTGTTCTTCACTACCAAACTTTAAAATAGGGACACAACCTACTGAATTATGTACACTCATGATTGCAGAAGTCGCGCCATCCGCCGCAGCAACCTCCTCAAGTGCAAGTACATAAGCTAAATTTCCTGTTTCAGAACCACCATATTGTTCTGGAACTAACATACCGAGGAAACCCAATTCACCCATTTGCGCCAATGCTTCTGCAGGATATTGCCCCTTTTCATCCCACTCACTCGCAAACGGTTTAATTTGTTCTTGGGCAAAGCTTTTCGCCATATCACGAATTAATTGTTGTTCTTCGGTGAATTGCATAATGTCGTTCCTTTGATCTATTGCTGTAACGCTATATTTTTTCATCTAACTGGCGATATTACTTTCATGTAAATTCGCCCAATCTGGCATTAATTTAATGCTTTTTAGCTGAAGGCATAAGAGATTTCACCTTAAAGTCTAAGTGCTTAAATTTATTACCACTCCTCAAACACCTAGACTCAGCCTGAATACACGACTTAACTTGCAGCACCAGCCACTTTTTGTTTCTCAATTTCTTGATTACGCAATAAAAAGCGTTGAATTTTACCACTTGGTGTTTTTGGTAATTCTGCTACAAACTCAACCAAACGTGGATAAGCATGTGCTGAAAGGCGTTTTTTAACAAATTGTCCTAAATCCTCAGCCAATTTTTCGCTTGCTTGGATACCTTCAGCCAAAATAACAAATGCTTTGACCAGTTCAGTACGATCAGGATCAGGTACACCCACCACAGCAGCTTCAACCACGGCATCATGTTCGAGTAAAGCACTCTCTACATCAAATGGACCAATACGATAACCAGAAGTTGTTATCACATCATCACTACGGCCAACAAAACTCATACTGCCATCTGCATGTATTTCAGCTGTGTCTCCAGTTAAATAGTAATTCTTCACAAATGGTGATTTACGTGTTTCATGATAGCCGCCAAACCACATCATTGGTGACTGCTCAATATCAACCGCAAGTATTCCCGGAGTATCAGCAGGAAGCTCATTACCTTCATCATCTAAAGTTGCTATACGATATCCTGGGCTTGCAAAACCAGCAGCACCAGGTTGTACGGCATGGGATAAACCATGATGATTACAAACCACCATCCCAACTTCAGTTTGCCCATAATGATCAAAAATTGGCGCATCAACAACTGTCTTAAACCAGCGTATAACTTCTGGATTGAGTGGCTCGCCTGCACTACTCACTACACGAAAGCGCCCTCGAAGTTTGGCCATTTCATCTTGGTCTGCAGCCATCATCATACGATAAGCTGTTGGTGCACCAGCCAAGTTATTGATTTTATAATCTTTCACAATTTGACAAAGACTATCGCTACTAAATCCACCTTCGTAGAATAACGTTGCATGTCCTAATAACAATGGACCAGTAATGCCATAATACAAACCATATGCCCACCCAGGATCAGCAATATTCCAGAATTTGTCTTCAGGTAACAATTGAATGGCATCATGCATATAACGACCAAAAGCAATTAGAGCCTTTAATGGAACATAAAGTGGTTTTGCAGGGCCAGTGGTTCCTGAAGTGAACATTAATAGAAATGGGTCATTAATTGAGAGCATTTCTAGCTCACATTGATCTGACTGCGCTTTCACAGCCGACCAAAAGTCGATATCTCCAGCTTCAAGTCCATGACCATCGGCAGTAGCAACAGTAATAATACTTGGACAATCAATAACATCATTTAATTTATGTCGGTTACCCACATCGGTCACGACAAATTTGCTTTGCGCTAATTTCAAACGATGTTCAATCGCCTTAGGACCAAAAGCTGTAAATAAAGGCTGATACACTGCACCAATGCGCCAAGCGGCTAAAATCGTAATAATTAATTCTGCGGTACGAGGCAATAAACCAGAAATACGGTCACCCTTACCTACACCTTTAGATTTTAAAAAGTTAGCAAACTGGCTAGAACGCTGTTTTAATTCAGCAAAAGTGTATTGTTCTTGGCGGCCATCTTTGCCCTGCCAATATAATGCGACTTTATTACTATCTGCATGACGATCACAACACTCATAACATGCATTCAGGGCCTGAATTGATCCTGATAAAATTTGCTTAGCGGCATGATTTAAATCAAATTTTTGAGCCGCATCTTGATAGTTCAACATGGCATAACCTCAGTCTATATCTGTTCTAATACTTGACCGGTAATTTCTGTCTCAGAAGATTGCCGCAGTCCGATTGCTTATATTGTTGTTTCCTCCAGCAGGGGCCCTTATCCTTGGGCTTGCTGAGGTAAATATTGTTGAATAATACTTGAAAAATCGAGTGTTGCATTACCTTGCAGACACATTTGTTGATACATCTGCTGCACTAAACCACCTAACAAAATGGGTTGTTTGGCTTGTCCAGCAGCCTCAATGGCAAGACCTAAATCTTTAAGCATCAACTGTGTTGCAAATCCGTCTTGATAACCATGAGCAGCTGGGGCATTTGGACTAATATTCGGCCATGGGTTACATACCTCAGAACTCCAACAACGCCCACTTGAACTATTAATCACACCAGCCAAAGCTTCAGGATCGATGCCGAGCTTAGCACCAAGTGCCATACCCTCAGCAACAGCGGCCATCGATATTCCTAAAATCAAGTTATTACAGATCTTAGCGATTTGCCCAGTACCAATATCACCACAATGCACGATATTTTTGCCCATATGTACCAAAACAACCTTAGCACGCTCTAATATTGCAGCATCGGCACCGACCATAAAGGTCAATGTCCCTGCTTGAGCACCAATGGTTCCACCAGATACTGGTGCATCACACATAGCAATACCCTGTGCTGCTGCTACAGCTGCAACATCTTTTACTGTTTGAGGGTCAATGGTACTGCTATCGATGCACAGACTACCCTTCTGCATCACCGATAGAATACCCTCCTCACCCAAATAAACCTCTCGTACATGCTTTGCTGCTGGCAACATACTTATCACGATATCCGCTTGAGCAGCAGCCTGCTGAGGACTTGCACAAACCACACCACCTGCTTCTGCAAAATGTTGGAGTGCTTTTTCACTCAAATCAAAACCATAAACATGCTGTCCAGCCTTAAGTAGGTTGTGTGCCATTGCACCACCCATATTGCCGAGTCCAATAAAAGCAATCTTCATGGGCAATCTCCTTAACGCAAGCTAATCGTTGTATTTACGCCACCAGCATCGTGCTGATCTTCAAACCAACGACTGGTAATGGTTTTGGTTTGCGTATAGAACTGCACGACTTGTTTACCATAAGGCCCCAAATCACCCAATTTAGAACCACGTGATCCTGTAAAGCTAAAAAATGGTACAGGCACAGGAATAGGAATATTAATTCCAACTTGTCCAATATCAATCTGATTTTGGAAAGTACGTGCAGTTGCACCATTTTGCGTGAATAAACCTACGCCATTACCAAATGGATTAGCATTAATTAGATCAATTGCTTCTTGCAAAGTATCTACACAAATAATTGCCAATACAGGACCAAAAATTTCTTCTTTATAAATCCGCATATCAGTTGTGACATGACTAAAAATAGTGGCACCCACAAAGTTACCTTGTTCATAGCCAGGAACTTTGACTTGACGACCATCTAAATGGAGTTTTGCTCCCTCTGCCACACCACTGTCAATGAGCTCCATCACACGTGCTTTAGCTCGTTTAGAAATCACTGGGCCAATATCGGTATCTGCTTCATGTCCTGCATTGACTTTAAGTGTCTTGGTTTTTTCAACCAGTTCATCAATCCAATTTTTTGTTTCACCCACCATAATGGCAACCGAAAGTGCCATACAGCGCTGACCCGCGGCACCAAATGCAGCACCAACCAAAGCATTCAGACTTTGTTGTTTATTCGCATCTGGCATAACAACTGCATGGTTTTTCGCTCCCATCATTGACTGCGCGCGTTTACCATGTTGGCCTGCAAGGTTATAAACATGCGTACCAACCGCAGTAGATCCTACAAAAGAAATCGCTTTAATGTGCTGATGTGTACACAATAAATCAACGACCTCTTTGCCACCATGTACAACGTTTAACACACCTGCAGGAATACCCGCCTCAATGGCTAATTCAACCAGCATCATGGTTGATAATGGATCTTGCTCAGATGGTTTTAGTACAAAAGTATTTCCACAAACAATTGCCATTGGGAACATCCACAATGGAATCATTGCTGGGAAGTTAAATGGTGTAATTCCAGCACAAACACCAAGTGGTTGAATAACGGTATAAGAGTCTACGCCACGTGCTACACCCTCAACGTATTCGCCCATTTGTAAAGTTCCAACAGAACACGCATGCTCTACAACTTCTAAACCACGTTGAATATCACCTTCAGCGTCACTTAAAGTTTTGCCCTGCTCCGCAGTTAAGACCTTGGCAATATCTTTCGCTTTTGCACGAATTAATTCTTGTAGTTTCAACATGATACGCATACGCGCTTGAATTGGAGTTTGACGCCAACTTGCAAACGCCTGCTGTGCTGCATCAATTGCAGCATTGACTTCTGCGGTTGTTGCAAAAGGCACACGCCCTAAAACTTCTTGAGTTGCTGGATTGACAATGTCTTGCCAATGATCTGTTTTAGATTCAACCCATTCGCCGTTAATAAGTAATTTAACGCTGGCGACTTGTCCTTTTTGCCCTGCTTGTTGAATTGCGTTCATGCTCTCTCCATTGCTATCCATTGTTGTGCATTTGCACTTATGCTTATTCGGCTTAATTGTTTTTGCTTAGTGATTCAAATGAACCCCTTAGGGTGCTAAGCAAAGTTCTTCCATGGAATACGTATCATCCTGATACGTTATAGTTCTCAGACTAGCAAAGAAAACTTTGACCACCAATGGAAATTAATGCACGATGATTGTGCAAATTTTCACAGGGGATGTTGAGGATCAATGAGTACGGATTGGAACCACTTACGCTTCTTTTTAGTCTTGGCGCGTGCAAAAACACTGACCAATGCAGCACGTTTAATTGGTGTTGAACACAGTACAGTTGCACGACGCATTCAGGCACTAGAGCAAAGTCTGGGTACACAGCTCTTTAAAAGGGAAGCCACTGGTTATGAACTCACTATAGAAGGTGCTGCATTAGTTCCTCGGGTAGAACAAATGGAACGTGCATTTTTGCAAATTGAAAAGTCACATCATCCCGTGCAAGGTCATGTTCGTATAGGTGCGCCAGAAGGTTTTGGTACTGCTTTTTTAGCTGCGCTTTTAGCTGAATTTTCCAAGCAATATCCACAAATCAGTATCGACCTGATTCCTGTACCTAAAATGATAAAGCTCTCGCATCGTGAAGCAGATATTGTGATTTCAATTGAGCGCCCGAAAACTGGACCATATATTATTACACGACTTACAGACTATTGTTTAAAGCTATATGGTAGCCAAAACTACTTATCAACCCATAGTCCAATTCAACAATTAAATGACTTAACTGAACATCGTTTTGTTAATTATATTGATGATCTTATTTACAGTCCCGAGCTTTACTGCCTAGAACGTATTCCTCTTCAACTTAATGCTCACTTTCGAAGTAGCAGCATTTTGGCACAGCAAATTGCGGTCAGTGCTGGAGCGGGGCTAGCAATCTTACCTAAATTTCTCGCACAAGATAAAGCCGAACTCCAACAAGTACTCTCAGATGAAGTCAGTTTTATGCATACATTCTGGATGCTTACCTTGGTTGATTTACAGCATGAGCCACGGATTAAACTGGTCTGGGACTTTTTAAGACAGCAAGCAGAAGCACAACAAGCTTTATTAATGGATGTTTGATATTTAAATTAACCTTCTGATTGAATCATTGACCTTAAAGATATAATTCAGATACTCAATTTTAAGTGTCTGAACATTATTCGTGATCAATGTGCATCTGTTCGTTAGTTAAAAACTTTCTGACAATGCTCGAATATTAATTGTCTTAAAAATTGATGTTCAGGATGTGATTGAAAACGTGGATGCCAAGCTTGGGAAATACGAATTCCTGCTGTTTGAAAAGGTAGATTATGATAAACCACACCTTGTTGCATAGGCTGGGTTAATAACGTTGGTACAGTAGCGATTAAGTCTGTTTCTTTTACAATTAAAAGTGCTTCAGCAAAGCTATGTGTTACAACAGCAACATGTCGTAATAAACCGAGCTGAGCCAATGCTGAATCAACAGGACCACTCATCACTCCCCGACGAGAAACACTCACATGCCGTGCAGCAGCAAAAGTCGAAACAGTTAAGCTAGCATCTTTTGCCAGAGGATGTTGCTGCCTCATAACAATCTGATAATGATCATGAAACAAGGTCTGGCGAACAATTTCAGGGCCAATGTCTTCAATGACACCAATATCAAGATCAACCACCCCATCACGCAGAGCACCTACATCTTGTTGTCCTTGAGCAATAAAACGCAAAGTAACCTTTGGTGCTAATTCAGCCATTTTTTTTAGTAATCCAGCAGCCAATAAAGCCACAGTGCCATCATCCGCACGAATAGTGAATACACGTCTTAATGTGAAGGGCTGTAACACCTTTGTTTTTTGTAATAATTGCTCGGCTTGTTGTAAACATAAACGCGTAGGTTCGCGAAGTTGTTCAGCATATGGTGTTGTGACTAATCCTCGACCTGCCCGTACAAATAAAGGATCATCAAACAAAATACGTAGGCGGTTTAAAGTACGACTCATTGCCGGTACGCTCAAGTTTAAACGCTGGGCAGCTCCCGTGACACTCCCTTCTGCAAGTAAAGCATCTAAAGCCACGAGTAAATTTAAATCTACGGATTGCATCATACGCAATGATTCATTAGCACTATGTATATTTATGCAATACTATATATTATTGATAATCAAAACAAATATTAATCAATGAGAATGAATATCTTGAAAAAGACACATACAACTATATCTTGCCACATTCTTTCTGCCACACTCATTACTCCCAATATGCGTCGTTTAGTCCTTGGTGGGCCTAATGTGAATGCATGGCTAGCCAATCCAGAAGTACATAGTCCAAGTGCATGGGTTAAGGTATTTCCTGAAGGAATTAAAGGAAGGGCTTATACGATTCGACAAGTTGATCTTAATCAATCAACCATAACCCTCGATTTCGTTTTACATGACCATGACCAACAAGTTAATCATCGTTCTGTATCATCATGGGCTAAGCAATGCCAAGCAGGTGATGCAGTAAACATTGCTGGACCACAAAACGGAGGGTTTCAAATTGCTGATGAAACAGATTGGGTATGGATTGGTGCTGACCTCACTGCCTTACCCGCTGCAATACGCATTATTGAATCCTTAGACCAACATATCCAAGTTTCTGCATTGTTTATTGTTGATTCGCTGGAAGATAAACAAGATATTGCCAACAAATGTAAATTACAAACTCGTTGGCGTACACTCGCAGTGCGACCTGACCTTTTAGCAGACCACAACATACTCATTAAAGATATCGCCACTTTGCAAGGTCATGGACAGGTCTGGCTTGCTGGAGAAGCACGCTGGACGCAAAGTTGGAAACAATATTGGCTGACACAAAAACAACTCCCCGCTCATAAAATAAAAAGCCAAGGATATTGGAAATTAGGCGAAATGGATTATCGAGATTAAATACGCTTATCTAGCGTATCTTCTATCAACAGTTCAGTTGATATTTGATCATTCCAAAGAAAGATGTATTATTTATATATTAAAGTGTCAAACGCCTTACTACTGGTCAAATGTAGAGAAGCTCCACCACTGGGTAGAGCCTCTTTCGAAATGAATAAAAAATTATTGTGCTTTTTCTATCCCCGTAATTTCAACTTCAACACGACGATCTGGCTGTAGACAAGCACGTTGGGCATTACCTTTTGCTACATCATAACAGCCATTCGTCACAGGCTGTGTTTTCCCCGCACTCGAAAAGCTAATGACTTGTTCAGATATACCTGAATCAATCAAATAATTACGTACTGTTTCAGCACGTTTTAGCCCTAACTGATAGTTATAAGCATCAGAACCCAAACGATCAGTGTGTCCAATCAGATTAATCTTGCTAACACTGGTATAACCATGTTGAATTGCATTAGCCAAGTGATTGAGTTCTTGTTGCCCTTTTGGCAATAAATCACTGCGTGAAGCACCATTGAACTTAAACAAAGCATCTGCACTTAAGTTAAGATTCTTGACTTGCAAAGGCCTTGGCACTACTTGTTGTATCACTCTTTGTTCAGCTGGATACATAAAGTTTTGACAGTCTTGACCGTTCCAACTCAAGCGTTCAGCCAAATAAGACTTGTCAAAATCAATACGAAGTTGACAACGCTTATATTCTTGAGTGTTCGGCTTACGAATGTCTAAAACATAGTTCCAGGTTTTAACAAATATCAAGCCTTCACTAAAGTGTGGATTACCTAGAATATGACGGAATTGATCCTTATTTGAACCCGCGCCTAGTCGTGCAACATCTGAATACTCATAACGTTTCACTTCTTTTAAGTAACTACGATCAATCTCTGGAAACGTTACTTCGTTCGTTGAGGTTAAAGCTACTTCTTCTGCATTTGTCGACATGCTTGTGATGACCACTAAACTGCCGATTAAACTTTTAACAATACTTTTCATAATATGTGAATCTCTATAGTTAAATTTGATAGGAAGGCTGAGTTCAGCCTTCCTACTGTTCATCGATCGTTTAATTAATCTATTACACCACTGATACCGATACGGAAGCTTGGATCACCTTCAGAAGCCGCTGCAATACCACCAGTCAATGACCAGCGACCGCTGTCAGCAGTTTTACGTAAGGTTACACCTACCGCATTTTCACCACCATGGTGTGCAGCAGCTGCCGCATACGACCACTTGCCTGCTACATATGGTGCTGTTTCAAGCGCCATTGCAGCTGCAATACCTGCATTGGCACGTTTCTCAACATTATCAATACGTTGGTTGGTTGTTTGGAATAAGTTATCTACCTTGTTATTTATCTGAGTATTACGGTCATCCAAGGCATGAAGTGCATCACCTACATTGTTATAGCTACCGCCATTTACATTGTAAGTTGGACCTGTCCATTCGCCATTTTCAAACTTCGTACCACCACCCAGGTAATTACTTACATTGGTATTAGTTGTATTCAACTGACCACCGTTCACAGCATCTTTAGAGTCTTTAGCAATCTTACCATCTGCAACACCCGTTACTTTCTTGTCGCCAGCATGAATACCAGTATCTTTGTTGATTACAACATCGCCAACTTTAATATTGTCAGAAGTTACAGTTTTAAATTTGACATCATCGCTGGTTGCAACTGTGTAAATATCCTGACCATTTTTACCTGGTGTTTTACTTACAGTAATGTTATTGCCAGCTTTTACCTCAGTTTTAGCACCAGCAACAGCAGTACCAACGGTATTACGTAGATCGTCAATATTGACTGCGTTATTACCATCTGCTTCAGCAATATCAGTTACAGTCTTACCATTGGCATCTTTCATACCACTACCAACCCCAGTAACTGTCTTGTTACCAGCGTTAATACCATCTTTAGTAACACTTGGGCCTCCAGCAATAACTAAACCATCATTGTTGATTGTTGTATCGCCATTTTTAATGCTGCCGTCTTTACCAAGATTAAGGTCTTTAGCCAAATCAACTTTAATGTCATTGCCATCTTTGCTGATATTGACATTGCCATCTTTATTTGCAAAATCAACAGTTTCACCTGGTTTTACTGTGCTCTTATCTCCACCATTAGCTGTTAAGTTCCAACCTGGATTCGCATTGGTCACTCTATCATTGATTGAAGAAATTGCATCGTGGATATTATTTTTACCCGTATTACCAATATTGGTCATCGAAACATTGCCGGCATTATTTATCGCATTCCCACCAAGGATTGTTACAAAATTATTTTGTGTATAATTAAGTTGTTCCTCAGTTGCAGCACGACCTTTGGTTGCAAAGTCAACACCACCTAACTGGGTATTACTTAAACCAGTAATATCATTTGTTTTCTTATCAATTGTAACTTTACCTACTGTTACTTTATCAAAGTCCACAACACTATCAGTTGCTACAGTAAACTCTGTACTACCATCAGCATTGACTTTCGTATCAACTTTGATGTTTTTGCCATCTTTCACATCAACTTTCGATGCAATAGACGCTTTATTCAACTGATTCAAGTTAACAGCATCTGTACCTTTTACACCCTCAGCGACATTGCTAATAGCTTTACCACCAGCGCTAATACCGCCAGCGGTGATACTTGGACCATTATTAATGGTTAACCCAGCATTATTAATCACCGTATCGCCAACTGTTACAGACTCAAGACCAGTTAAGTTTTTCGACAATTCAAGTGCTAACTTACCATCTTTGTTCACAGTACGAAGATTTTCAGAACTTGCCGCACCAGCAGTCATGTCTGTCATACCACCAACAATTTCAAGCTCTTGATTCAATTTCTTCGCAATACTGTCACCAGCATTACCTTTAAACTTCAAGCCATCATTTAAGGTTGCAGTTTCTATGATCTTACCATCTCTAGTTTCATAGATAATCCGTGTTTCACCGTCTGCACCTTTACTACCAGTAATTGTAAGGCCGTCTTTACCATTGGTACCATTTAACACCAAGCTGTCTGCCTTAAGATTCTTGTCCATGGAAATGATCAAGTCGCCGTTGGCATCAACCGCAGTTTTAATATTTTCTGCTGAGTATTGATCATCAGCTTTAACACCAGCACCTTTAATGTTTAGGGTTTCACCAAGTTTCTTCGCAACTGGCGTACCTGAGTTTCCGGCAAAGGTTAATGGCTTATCAGGAATGCCTGTACCACCAGTACTACTTACTGTGTACGTATTAGTCTTATCATCAAAGGCAACTGTCGTATTATCCCCAGCTTTAACTTTGGTTTTTGCCGCATTTAACTGATCAACGTTAACTGCATCACCACCTTTAACACCAGCACCAACATTACTAATCACTTTACCACCAGCGCTAATACCACCAGCGGTGATACTTGGACCATTCTTAATGGTTAACCCAGCATTATTAATCACCGTATCGCCAACTGTTACAGACTCAAGACCAGTTAAGTTTTTCGACAATTCAAGTGCTAACTTACCATCTTTGTTCACAGTACGAAGATTTTCAGAACTTGCCGCACCAGCAGTCATATCCGTCATACCACCAACAATTTCAAGCTCTTGGTTCAATTTCTTCACAATACTGTCACCAGCATTACCTTTAAACTTCAAGCCATCATTTAAGGTCGCAGTTTCTATGATCTTACCATCTCTAGTTTCATAGATAATCCGAGTTTCACCATCTTTACCATCTAAACCCGGTGCACCTTTACCACCAGTAATCGTAAGACCGTCTTTACCATTGGTACCATTTAACACCAAGCTGTCTGCCTTGAGGTTCTTGTCCATGGAAATGATCAAGTCGCCGTTGGCATCAACCGCAGTTTTAATGTTTTCTGCTGAGTATTGATCATCAGCTTTAACACCAGCACCTTTGATATTTAGGGTTTCGCCAAGTTTCTTCGCAACTGGCGTACCTGAGTTAGCTGCAAATGTTAATGGCTTATCAGGAATGCCTGTACCACCAGTACTACTTACTGTGTACGTATTAGTCTTATCATCAAAGGCAACTGTCGTATTATCCCCAGCTTTAACTTTGGTTTTTGCCGCATTTAACTGATCAACGTTAACTGCATCACCACCTTTAACACCAGCACCAACATTACTAATCACTTTACCACCAGCGCTAATACCACCAGCGGTGATACTTGGACCATTATTAATGGTTAACCCAGCATTATTAATCACCGTATCGCCAACTGTTACAGACTCAAGACCAGTTAAATTTTTCGACAATTCAAGTGCTAACTTACCATCTTTGTTCACAGTACGAAGATTTTCAGAACTTGCCGCACCAGCAGTCATATCCGTCATACCACCAACAATTTCAAGCTCTTGGTTCAATTTCTTCGCAATACTGTCACCAGCATTACCTTTAAACTTCAAGCCATCATTTAAGGTCGCAGTTTCTATGATCTTACCATCTCTAGTTTCATAGATGATACGTGTTTCACCATCTTTGCCATCTAAACCAGGTGTACCTTTACCACCAGTAATGGTAAGGCCGTCTTTACCATTGGTACCATTTAACACCAAGCTGTCTGCCTTGAGGTTCTTGTCCATGGAAATGATCAAATCACCGTTGGCATCAACTGCAGTTTTAATGTTTTCTGCTGAATATTGATTATCAGCTTTAACACCAGCACCTTTAATGTTTAGGGTTTCACCAAGTTTCTTCGCAACAGGCGTACCTGAGTTTCCGGCAAAGGTGAGAGGCTTATTCGCAAGTGAGGTTATCGCATCATGAACCGTATCTTTTTTAGTTCCACCAATGTCTGACATTATCAGTGTGCCATCAGTTCCAATCCTAGCATTACCACCTAAAATGTTTTTGGTACTATTTGCCAAATTCCCAATCGTTACATTGCTTGCAAATAGCTGGCTACCATTGATACCGTCAGTACTTGTGGCAGTTATTTGACCTGCTGCAAGGTTTTTCAGTTGGCGTTCTTTACCTTTAGAACCTATGGATACTTGCATACCAGATGAATTAACTTGACCGGCAAATCCTTTGTACTCTATGCCATGAAACTTAAGGTCCTGAGCTTCTGTCACCACTACTGCAGCCCTATTCGCTGTAGAGGAAGCACCTAATGCGACTGCTAGATCAAAATCTACACGAGCACCATTCCCTAATGCAACTGCCTCCTTATTATAGGACTCAGACATACTACCAATAGCTATGCTTCTTTCACCCAATGCTCTACTATCAACTCCCATTGCAATAGACTGCTGAGAGAGTGCTTTTGAAAAACGGCCAATTGCTATTGCCTGCATGCCTGCGGCCTCTACGTGTGTTCCTAGGGCTAATGAATCATGACCTTTTGCTTCTGCAAGGTTACCCATTGCAACCGATTTAATCCCTGCTGCATTAGACTCAGCCCCTAATGCAATAGAATGAGAACCACTTGCTGTAGAATCACGCCCAACAGCAATATCAGAATTATCTAATGCCTTTGAAGCATGACCAATTGCTACCGCAGATATCGTCTTTGCATCACTATCTTTCCCCACTGCAACGGTGTAACTCCCACCAGCACTAGCTGCAACTCCTACAGCAATTGAACCAACTCCCACTGCACCGTTATTATCATAATTTCCACTTTTTATATTGCCATCATTAACACTATAGTAATGAATCAATGGATCAGGACTAGCTGCATTTTCCACTAAATTTATTGTGTGGAGTGAGCTATCTCTATTTACAGTTGCACTATTCCCCAAAACACCTTTAGTTGTATTTGTATTATCTATAGAGGATAAGCTCTGACTTATAAATTTGGCACCTTCATTCCTTGTCGTATTTGCACCTAATATAAGTTGAGGCTGTACCCAATCAGTGCTGTTCTTATTATTTAAGTACAAATTTTTTAATTTACTTGTATTTTCTATAGAATGATCTATTGATATATCTCCTCCAAACATATCAACCTTTTGCCCTGCGTATAAATTTGATGCAAGTGAAAGCATCGCTAGACTCAATAAGCTTAAATTCAAAATTTTATTTTTAGAAACTAAAAAATTAAATCCTCTATTTATAGAAGATTTAACCGTTGAAGTCTTCCCTTTTGATTTTGCGATTTCTGATACTGCAATCCATGCTCCAGATGAAGCACTCCATATAACTCGATATATTTTATTCATGTAATAAACCAATTATTTTAAAGATAATAAAGCAAAAAACAGAACAAAATAAAATACAGCACAAAATTAAAAAATAAAGACCAATTTCAAATATAAAAAAATTAAAAATAAAATTAAAAATAAATAACCTACACAATATATTTCAGTTAAAAAATAAATAAAGAAATATTTAAAACTTCAATTAAAAAAACTAAATAATTTTACATTTTTCATTAAAAATCAAAAAGTTAATAATAAAAACCAACCAACACAACAATTTAATTAATATAGAGGAATTTAAAAATTAAACACAACCCTAAACAAACACCAAATCCCAACCAAACCAATCAACAATAAAATAGATAAGAAAAAATATCAAAAAAACAAAATTAAAAATAAATTAAAATTTTAAAAACAAATAAAAAGTAGCCCATATAATTATCATTGGAAATTAAGTTTAAAAAATAAAATAATCACATTTATTTGCATTTTTTAATTTATAAATATTTAACTGTAATTAAAAAGCTAGGAAAGTAACTGAGATAACATCTCAAGCTGACTACAGAGATACCACCTTGTAGTAGTAAATGAACAATATAATTTTTACCAACTCAAAGCACATTCCTATTCGCTCTCTTGAATCAGCATCATATGCATTACTACCCCCAGTGATGCTCATAGTTACAATATCATTGATGACTATAACCGTGAGTCATTAGATATCCTTGTTGATTTTCACTTCCAATAGAACCTATATTACAGTGGGGCAGATCAATTGATTGAATTGTAAGGAAAACCCAAGCAAAAGAAAAACAATCACCCCTATTTATCTAATAGTATAAGTTGCTGGATATACCATCTGACTCTTAAAGGGGCTTATCATAAATTTGGACATGAGGTACGACCATTTAAAACTTTTATGATAATTAATAAGTTCTGAAAATGCTTCGAGAAGTATCTGCCATCTTTTTATTGCATCATAAGTAATACTGTTGAATGATGGCATCCATATTGATCAAATAAATTAGTAGCAACTTGAATAATAGTAAACTCTACTGACTGATTTTAATAATATGGTATTCTCCAACCAAAAAATTATTTAATAAAAGCTGTACATTAGCTCCCATCTATATCAACCACAATTAATAATAGGTTTTCAACCCATTTCCAAAAGTTTAGATTTCTTGTATACCGTTTGTACTTATGAGCAATATTTACGTTAATAAAAGTGAAATTTTTTTAATTATTCTTTTAGAAACTAAAATATTCAAAAAACTTACATTATCCTATTTAAATTAAATATTTTAAATTAAGTGTTTTATAAAGAATAAGTACAAAATTTCAACTTAATCCCAAGTTAAAATAGTCTTTTTTATCGCTTATTATTGAAAATTGACATTTAAAAATTTACTAAATAAGCTAACTAAAAATAGCAAGTAGACACATCTGGTTTACCAGCTAAAGAAGTCTGTTGAGTAGCAACATCTTCTATCATGAATAGTAAAAGTAAATAAGACATTGTTTTGACTAATTATATTTCTACATTTTCTATTGTATATGATGATTAATAAAAATAAGTAAAAATTAAGGGAGTTAAGTTATGACCACACATCAACAATTAAATGACAACTTACTTCAAGATGAAAAATATTTTGAGAGTAAAGTAGTCGAACGCCTTAAGTCCAATGAATTAACAAATGATACAAATCACTTTTTTTTCAATAGTAAGAGAAGTTAAATTAATTAATCCTAAAGCAGCTCTCCGAATAACTTATTGTTGGAGAGAAATCACAAAAACATTCATGTTTACACGCTGAAAATGAAGATGTTTTCATATGAGACATGGAGAAATTTGGTTTTTAGATGCTAAACATTTGCATTCTGCAATTAATTTATCTCCAGAACGTCGTTTAAATCTATGTCTAGATTTTGAGATAAGAGATTGTCTATATCAAAGTATTTTTAGAAAGCCAATCAATGAAAACTCTTTACAACACCCCCAAATGATTAATAGAGAAAATTTGACTACCGATTTCAAAATGGTTTAGTTAATTTTTCTAAGATTATTAATAAAGATAATTATTGGGACATTGTTGGTTTTTTATCAAAAGTACCATTTTATAAAAATATTAGTTTATCAAAGTGTTATGAATGGATGCTAAAAATTTCAGAACAATCTGGTGATGAATATCTATTTTCAAAAACAAAGCAATTCTGTCAGTTTCTTAAAGCAGAGAGAAAAATGTATGAACGCTTTTCTCTATAAATGAAACTTAATAAATATATTGGAAAAGGCTATGAAAGATAAAAGTTTAAGCCTCAAAATTGGAACAATTGAAATGGTCATTGCAATGCTTCTATCCGGAAGTATTGGTTTATTTGTTATCAAATCTGGTCAATCACCAATCAATATTGTTTTTTTTCGGTGCATAATTGCTGCAATTTGCTTAGCTCCTATCTGTTTTTATTATGGATATTTTAAAAATAAATACTTAGATAAGAAAAAAGTCTTATTGATGATCGCTTCAGGTTTGCTCATCGTTTTCAATTGGGCTTTATTATTTGCAGCATTCCCTAAAACCTCTATTTCTTTGGCAACAATAGTCTATCATGTGAATCCATTTATTATTTTATTTTTAAGTATGATAGTCTTTCATGAAAAAATAAATAAAAATGATATTTTTTGGACCATTTTAGCTTTTATTGGACTCATTATTATTATTGGTTTAGGAAAATCTTCAGTTAATTATAATGAATTATTTGGTTTACTATTAGTTCTGATAGCAACTACACTTTATTCATTTTCAGTATTAATTACAAAAAAATTAACAAGCACACCTCCATTATTAATTATTTTAATTCAGACAATTAGTGGAACCATTGTTATGGTACCTTTTATTTCTATCCTTCAAGCACCTCCTATAGGTATCCAATGGATCTATATCATTTTTTTAGGTATGTTTCATACAGCTTTAGTATATTTCCTCATGTATTCAGCAATAAAGAAAATACCACTCAATAATATCGCAATTCTGTCTTTCATATATCCTTTGTCAACTGTGATTATAGACTATTTTTTCTTTAATCATTTGTTAACTATAAACCAAATCATAGGTGCTATTTTAATTTTGTTTGGCATATTGGGTGTAAAACTACATTGGAAAATCCCAGAACTAAAAAGGACATTACCTTAAGTTAATTAATTGAATAGCTACCAAATATTTAGACACACCGAATTATCATTTAGACTACCATCATATTAGCATCCAATTTCAGTTCAACTTAGATACATTCCTTATATTAGTTGAATAAAATTTCTATATTATATGATGTGGCGACTTTACTTAATAAAATCTACAATCCACTAGTTTGGGAAAAAAATTATTTTCTGAAAGAAAATTTGCATATCTGGGCTAAATTACTACACAAAGCAATTTTAGTAATGATCTCTTTCCTTGTTACAATTGATTTGATAAGTTACACCACCATTTTTTTCGATTTATGCTGTAAATTTAACTTATCTGGCAATGGTTAACACAGCTAAACACAGGTTTAAACAGATTCTCGCAGGTTGAGAAACAAGACTTAAAGGTATGATTTTTAATGACTATTAGCAATAACATTGAAAACACTCAATCTCCACGAATCAGTGTTGCCCCGATGATGGATTGGACAACCAAAGATTATCGTTATTTTGCACGTTTATTTAACCCTCATATCACCCTCTATACTGAAATGGTGACTACTGGGGCGATTATATATGGCGATGCTGCACGCCATCTAAATTATAATCAACAAGAACACCCTCTGGTTTTACAACTAGGAGGATCTAATCCTAAAGAATTAGCAACTTGTAGTAAAATGGCTGAGGATTGGGGTTATGATGAAATCAATCTCAATGTTGGCTGTCCAAGTGATCGTGTACAAAATAATAAAATCGGTGCTTGTCTCATGGCTGAAGCTGATTTAGTTGCTGAATGTATTGCAGCAATGCAAAAAAGCACTCATATCCCAGTCACAATCAAGCACCGTATTGGTATTGATGACATGCAAAGTTATGAGGAAATGTTAAGTTTCGTTGATACAGTAGCGGCAACTGGCTGTAAACACTTTGTGGTACATGCACGTATTGCACTATTACAAGGACTTTCTCCTAAAGAAAACCGTGAAGTTCCACCATTACGTTATGAAGATGTCTACCGTCTTAAACGAGAGCGCCCAAACTTATATATAGAAATTAATGGTGGGATTAAATCCTTGGCAGAAACAAAAAGTCATCTACAACATGTTGATGGTGTAATGATTGGACGTGAGGCTTATCATAACCCTTATTTACTTGCTGAATTGGGCGAGTTATATGGTGTAGATACCATGCCAAATCGCTTTGATATTATGCAGCAGATGATCCCCTACTTCGAACAGCGGATGGCTGAAGGTGCCCCAATTTCAATACTCACTCGTCATATTCTTGGTTTATTTCAAAACCTACCTGGAGCACGCAAATGGCGTCAATCCTTAAGTGGTGGTAATGCCAAAACTTTAGATGATGTAAAAATAGCAATTGATAATATTCAGGCTGCAATGCAACGCACTGAAGATTATATTAAAGAAAATCAGTAAATACCCATTTGAAACCACAATAAAGTCTAGAACGAAAAACACGTTAGTCTTTTCCTCTTCAAGAGCAAAAGGCTAACGTGTTGATACATTTTACTGAATTTTATTTAATAGACCTTTTTCGACTTGATAAATCGAACCATTCGCAAAGTTAATTTGCTGTTTAATCCCGTCAAGGTTTGGGTAACCTTGAATTTTTTCTAGTTGAGTTGAGCGCTGAAACTTAGCCGTCTTAGGGTTATACATCCAATAAATGTGATGCTGATCTTCTGCCCAACGACCATTAGAAGCATCAGATAATACTAGATCATAATGGCCATCAAAATTAATATCTTTGTAATCGACTGTTTGGTTGTAAGCTTTAAACCCTGTTAATTGTTGCACAACTTTTTGTGTTTTTTGATCAACGACATCTATGCGTTCAATAAAATTGTTTAAAGTCGCTGCATTACTTGGCGTATAAAACTTAAAGAGAAATGCAGGTTTATCTGTCACTTTAAATGCTGGCTCAAACTGAATCTCTTGGCTTTGCAACTGACCTTTTTTAACTAATCTTGCGGTGAACTGGCCTGTAATTGCATTCAATTGACCATTTAACTGATAATCACCAGCCTCAAGACTCGCATCACTAGGAGAAATCAACGAGGCCATATTCAACTGATTAGCCTTTTGCAGACCTTCAAAACGAATGCTTTTCTCGGTCTTTATCTCTGTTAATGTTGCACGCGGATTCCACACACCTGCGTATAAATCTAAATAATACTGACCATCTGTTGACCTTAACATGCGTTGCATATTTACTTTAACATTACTCAAACTTTTAAATTGTGCTTGAGCTGTGGTCGCAGTGGTTTTTTGAACAATTTCTGCTTGCGCAACCGTTGATGCTACCAATACAGCACCCAATAAACTATTTGTCAAAATTCGGCTTAATTTCATATGCCTATTACACTCATCAATTGAGATTAAATATAGCCTAATTTAACATACAATGATTGAGAAAAACTGCAACAAGTAAGCCTATTCTATTGGAGTTAGCTTACTTATACGTGCAATCTTAAAAATTTATGTTTCTATATAAAGGTAAAATTTAAATCAAGCTCATCACATTTGCACATTTTTCATCATTATAGATAGCTCATAAATCAGCATTTAACGTAAAACTATTCTTCTGTTTCCTGCTCAGACTCAACTTTATTTGATATATCATTTAATTCTTCCTGTTTTGAATTAGATGATGCACTTTCTTGTGCTAATTGCTTATTCTGCTGTTTTTCTACTTCACATTGTTGACCAATCTTAATGTAGGTTTTATTGGCAACGATAAATTTTTCATTTCTTTGTTTAACCATATCATTTTTAAATTCTTCACCTGGCAACATATAAAATTGTGTTGAGCTTTCATCATTTAACTCACAACTCTTATGAATAATGACTCGAAAAAAAGTGTTACCAGTATTTTTAATCACCCCTTGTTTTTCATCAATTTCATATTGAAGATGTTGTTTACGTGGACGAACAACTAAAATTGTACTCATCGATACTGTTGGAACAAAAGTAGTTGCCTGTGCTTTATTACCTTCTTCAAAAGCCGCTAATGGAACTTCTGAAAAAACCACCCGATAGTAACGTTCCTGATCATCTTTAGGCCCAATATAGATGAGCTTAAAAAAATTAGTGCTTTTAGGGCTAATCTGTAGACTCAAAGGTGTAAAAATGACTTCCCTATTTTTAGCATAAATAACATTTTCCCCCCCCACACCAGGCTTATCAATTTTAATTGCTTGTAATGTATAAAGGTTTGAACTATCTGTATTATTCTCAACAGGTTTAGATATAAAACTCTCTTCTGAACCCATTTCATAAATATAAGAAGAAAGATAAACCGCTGAGGCGATATGACTACCCCCCAAGCCAGCGAGGAGCAGCAACATTCTACTGAAAAATCTATTCATCATATCGCGTTCAACAATCCATTTATTATTAAGGGAATGTGACACCAAGCCACTTTGCAACGACTTTAATCTCACCTTCTGCACGAACTTTACCAATCCAATCCTGACCTTCCATTGAAATACCTGAAACTTCATGATTCATAGGAAAAAGCAACTTAAGATCTGTGGTAAAGAAAAAGCCATTATTAAAACTATCCCAAGGTTCCACTTGCCACATCGCATTTCTCATATTGAGTCTTTTATTGATGTCACAACCACTATAAGCAGTAACATCCTGATTAGCGATATTTTTCATACTCAATACTGCTGGAATCAACACATTGGTTTTTTTATCATCCGAACTAAACAAACAATAAGACTCATTATCTTTTCGTACACTTTGGGCATTTACATAAGCTTCTATGGTGTCTGACATTCGTGGTGCAGATTGTTTTACCACATATTCAAAAGTGATGGGCTTTGTATCCCCAATTTTCCCTGTTTTGACAGGTGTTGTTCCTTCAGGTAATCCCTTCGGTTGAATACTGACACTATACTCACGAGGGATCAGCTCAATTTCAGTTGATACAGAGAATTGATAAAAACCTGACTGTGATAACCCACTATTTCTCAAAGCAAAAGTAAATAAGCTTTCGGTATTACGAAGATTAACTTTTGCTGCAGCTAATTTTTGAAAAAAGGCCTGAGAGAAAAACATAGAAATATAGCTTTCTCCATTTACGATCATTGTCTTAATTTGAGTCAAAGCTGTATGGTTTTTCCAAGCACCATTACCCCCTTCAATTAATAAGTCGGCAGCAGCTGGAGTAAACTTAAGTTCATCTACATCTGGAATTAATGAAAGTTGGTAACTGGTGTCATATTTCGAAATATCGCCTTTTGCATTATATTTAAGCATTTTACAAGCGATACCATTTTGACGATTTACAACAGTGTACTGGCAATATTGAGCGTTTGGTGAAATGTATGGTGTACCATCTGTACCATACCAAATCTCTTGGAAAGCTTTCGTATCAAGAAAAGTAAGATGTCCCATTTTAGTTAAATTAAAACCATATACCCAGTAGTTCCCCTTATTTGCATCCTTACAACGACCACCACTAAAAGGTGAATAATTCTCAGCGGTCTCACATACATGCATATAAATATCTTCAGTAGAATTCACTGACATATTTTTAAAATATTCATACGCTCCTGATGCTAATGATCCCCGAGCATAACCACCGTTATAATCACGACTCCCCCCTGGAACAAGCATTTTAAATGCCCCCTGATTATTGACTAACTCAGCTGGCACAAATCCAGTGCTTGGGCACTCATATGAACTATGAGTACGACAACGAATCCCCTGATACGGCCTAAAAAATGTGCCATTCTCCATCCAGATATCGGCATAATTTCCTCTGGTAAGCGTTTGATTTGTACCCATATAACCTAACGAATCCTGTGTACCTCCCTTATATTTTCCATAACGCGTCCACACATTAGCGCCACTAAAACGTGGGTCAACCTTATATGGTGCAAGAAAGTACTCCTTATCTACATTATTTTCAATAAATACAAAATCTTGACTCCCAGCCTTCACAGGCTTAGGAGTAAGTGCTGCAAAGGCATCGAAAGTAATTAGGGCTGTCGAACACAGCAGACCATATTTTATCCATTTTTTAATCATGTCGAGCCGCCTCTAAACTATTTTTCAAACTACTTGTTGGTTTATATTGGCAACGGACATCACCGAGCCATGCTGCACCACGTGCATGTTCAAGTTGTAATGTAGATTCACAAATATCGCCATTGGCTTCAATCAAGGTCAACACTGGATAACGCTTGTCAACATCAAGTGAAAATTCACCCTTATTATCGGTTTTCGTCTTACCGATATGGTTATGAATATTGGCATTTGCAGCAAGCTCACCATTTGGATAGTAAACTCGGCCAAATATAGTTACCATCTGCTTCACTTCTGGTTGTAATAAGGCAACGTTACCTGGATACAATGTCACACGGCTCTTACGTCCCTCAGCAATACTGACACTATCAATTGATGTTTTATCATTCATTAATTCAATGACATAGTCAGCATATGGAGCAAGTGGAATAAAGTTATTTTTACCTGTGAGGGTATAATTTTGCCCATTGATTTGTGCAGCCATACTGCCCTTATCTTTTAATCCAGTCTCAATAATCACACCTGAACTTAAATTATGATTACCCAAGACCAAATTTTTACCCGAAGTTGCAGCTGAACCTTCACTGGTGTAATTCACAGAGTAGTTATTCCGTGAAGCACTCATTGACAAATTACCACTATTATATTTTGCGGTATAACCGACATAACCCGAAGCTGTAAAGTTATCCATCAAATCTTCATTATTTCGGCGATTAAGCATTTGAGAGACATCAATACCAACAGTGTTAATCAGTTGATCACTAAAATTTTGTTTATAACTTGCATTAGCAAGAATATTTTTATTACGCGTATTTATCCCTGCACTAAACCATCTTGAGAAGGGTAAACGCAGATCAAAATAGATGTATTTATCATTATAATTTTTTTGATTGTCATAATCAGAACGTTGTAATCCCATGCGTACTTGCATATCAACATAGCGATTAGTAAACAAATTTTGAAAATATTCAACATTCAGCACTGAATTATCGCGCTTAATATCATCTGAATAATTAAGGGTTAACATACCTAACTTGCGATGAACTTGATTTAAATTAAGCGACATCCCCAAGCTATAGTTTTTACTATCAGTAAAATAGAGCTTATCTCCGATCTCACTAATATCAAATGCTCCCCAAAGGTTTGCATAACCCTTTGGTAAGTTATAACTTAATGATGTTCCAGCTCGATATGAACCATCTGATGCCAACATCGATTGAAAGTTAAAATTGGTATTTGATGTAAATGCAATATTACTCTCAAGTTCTGCCACAAAATTTTCATCAAAACCATATAAGGTTGACGTCAATCCAACACCTGAAAAATAGGCATAATTTTTCGCTGCGGCAACACCCATTAACCATGTTTTTTGATTATTTTTAATTTCTTGATCATCACGTTTTTTACTGTACTCCAGCATTCCACCAAAGGCCTGCCAACTCAATTGTCCTGTAACACTAGATTGGCGTGCATTGGTTTTATTGACCTGTGCAATACTGCTTGAGGTCTCTTGCCCATTAATAACTGTTTTAACTTCAACATTATATACCCCCATTGGGAATGTCGAAGTATCTAATTCATGGCTACCCATAGAAAAATTTTGAATACTCAGTAGGCGCCCATCACGATAAACTTGAATGGTTCCTGCACTTGGTAAAAACACCAAAATAGGCACCAGCGTCTGTTTTTTATCTTCTATGACTGTACTGCTTTTATTACCATAGGTTACACCGTAGATTTTACTTGAATTTAATGCACTTAAACTGGCAATGGATTGCATACTCCAAGTATCCATCATTCCGACAGCTAGACGATTACCTTCAAAATCACGTTCATAGAGTGCACGGTACAAATCAAAATCTGTTTCTGAGTCATTGCTATAAAAAGAGCCATTAGCAATAAAGTGATGCTCTTCGATTGAACTAACACTATCTAAGTTAACAAAAGTTGATGATGTGGTTCGACTATCAAAGTCGCTATAAGATGCCCCTAAACGATAATTCAATATTGAGGAGAAATTCGAGGTCGTAGACTCACCTAATACACCAGAACGTTTAATCAATTTAGTCCCTAAAGCTGATTTATTTACTTTAAGTTCCAAATAAAGTGACTTTAAGTCAAAAGTTAAACTTGCATCTGGACCAAGCTCCAACTGCATATCTTCATCAAAAGCTTGATCTAATGTTTTAATTTTATCTTTAACTTCTGTAGATAGTTCTGTTTTTTGATTAGTTTCATCAAAAATTACTTTTCTAATAAATAATTGATTATCTTTAAATTCAACAACAGCATCAGCAATTTTTTGTTGACTTTTATGCTCACCAACAACCAAATCTTCTTCGAATTTTAAATAAACTGGAACCGTAAATCCTTGGGCTAACATACTTGAAAGTGCTGCTGGAAATGTATATTTACCAATATGAATCGCACTTTGTTTTTCTTCTGCATATATATTTTGCATACTCGTCAGCAAGATCCCCATGACTCCAACAACAATCGGCCTGTTCATGATCACCTACCGTGGGACATTGATATATTCGCTATCGTGCCAAATACCGATATTTGTTCTAGGATCTGCAACTTGGGTATACTTCAGAGTGACATTGTCATTCGGCATAACGTAATAACGCTCACGGCACCCCTTGCCATTAATATCTTTGCTTGCATCTTTACATGCACCTGCAGCTACCACTCGAAAACTGACATTTCCAGTATTGCTTACTAAACCATCTTTATAGGTGTAATCGAATTTTTGTTTACGTGGTGCAACAACCAAAATAGTATTAATCTGCGCAACAGCAGAAGCTTGTGCAGTTTTCGTGGAAGTAGAATCTTCTGAACTACTTACAGGTGCATCTAACCATGACAACCGATAATAACGTTCTTGATCATCTGCTGGCCCTTGGTAAATAATTTTAAAAACATCTTTAGCCCCACCTGGCAGCACTAAACCTGAAGGTGTAGATAAGACCTCAGATAAGTTTTCCATGGGAATCACATTACCATCTTCCATGGGACTACTAATGCGTTGTACTTTTAAACCAACAAAACGGGCAACATCAGAAGGATTTTCAATTTCTTTTGCAATTAAAGACTGCTTCGCTTCAATAATGGTGGTCACATCGCCAACATTAATTGCAAAACCATGCATGGAAACAGCTAAACAGCTGATTAATATTGTTATTTTAAAGTTCACTTATTTACCCCTTATGAAACAACAAGGGAAATGACTCCCTTGTTGCTTTTATATTTAATAAAAATATTCAACTACTTTTATTAAATTTTATTTTTTCCAAAGAGCGGTAAATTGCACTGCAACTTCCCCATCCCAACGACCATCAGTTAAAGTTGATAAGTCAGCAATTTCAGCACCAGCGCTGCTTTTTGCTGAAGCAACGTTAAATACAAAATTACTTTGAGCTGATGAACGACCAGTACCAGCATATGCTGTATCTACAGCTAAGTTTTCAAGACCAGCACTTACGTTGTTCGCTGTATCAATCATTGTTGTAGCAGTTGATTTGCTTAATTGTTGGCCATTCCAAGAAACGCCTACATCTAAAGTTGAACGGTCACCACCGCTACGAGTAAGTGTGTTACCCAATAGTTTTGAAGTTAAAGTGAAGTCTGTTGCACCACTTTGACCTTCAATTGTTACGTCAAAAGCACCAACTTGAGTATTAAAACCTTTAATACCTTCAGCATATTGGAATACAAGTGATTTCAATGGAGTAACAACTAATAAACTCTTAGTATCTTTAGTTGCACTAGCATCCCATTTTGCAGTTGCACTTGCAGTTACATCAGCAAAAGCTGAAGCAGCAAATAATGAAGAAATAGTTGTTAATGCGAGTGTTGACATTAGTTTTTTCATAAAAACCTCAATTAATATTTAATTGTCACTGGATTATTGCTTAGTCATATTTCAGTCTTGAACACGACCCAATTTTTAGTTTTGTTGTGTCTCAACCTATAAAAAACACAGATTTAAAATTATGTATTAATCATGTGTTCTAGTCAGATGATAATCACCAAAACAAGCACCATCAACAAAAATATTAAAAATAATTATTTAAAAACAACAATTTAATTCAAATCATTTCAGTCTGAATTATATTTTATCCTGCATAAATTAAGGCTTTTTTCATACATTTTTCTTAAATACAAATAGCCAAAACCACGAATAGAATGCCTTACAGAAAAAAAATAAATAAATTATCAAACCAAACTTGTAGTACATAATTTAGTTTTTATTAATAAAAAATAATTAATCTCAGTTACAAAAATAAATTTCAATATATTATTAAAACTTAATAATTATTATAAATTGAGTTATTTTATTAATTAAAAAGTTATATTTTTAATAAACCCATTTGCATTTCTTTTCATTTCTAAACATCAAAAATAAATTTCAAAACATTAATGTATACATATTTTAAGGAAGGAATCTCTGGAAGTTAGATTCATTTCAAAAAGTTTGCTTTGTGTAATCCAAAGAATACTTCTTTTACAGCAATGAACTTATACTCGCTATTAGGCTTAATAAGGCTCATGAATGCTCTGAGTCTCATTGATATTGTTTCTGCTAATCAAATTAAAGATAAAAAGAATGAAATATCACTCAAATAAAAAGGACCTAGCCCTGTAAATTACAGAGCTAGGTCCTTGAAGCCTATTAAATAATATACTGACTTATAACAGCTCAGTGAATCATCTAGACTAGGCGTTTAACTAAGTAATAACTTAGTTCTTTTCTTTATCTACGATTTTGTTTGCTTGAATCCAAGGCATCATCGCACGTAATTTAGAACCAGTTACTTCAATACCGTGCTCAGCATTTTGACGACGACGAGCTGTCATAGAAGGATAGTTTAATGCACCTTCTTGGATAAACATCTTCGCATATTCACCAGACTGAATACGTTTCAATGCATTACGCATAGCTTCACGAGATTGTTCGTTAATCACTTCAGTACCAGTTACATATTCACCGTACTCAGCATTGTTTGATACTGAATAGTTCATGTCAGCAATACCACCTTCGAACATGAGGTCAACAATAAGTTTTAACTCATGTAAGCATTCGAAGTATGCCATTTCTGGTGCATAACCTGCTTCAACCAAAGTTTCATAGCCCATTTTAACCAATTCAACAGCACCACCACAAAGAACAGCTTGCTCACCGAACAAGTCAGTTTCTGTTTCTTCACGGAATGAAGTTTCAATAATACCAGTACGGCCACCACCTACACCTGAAGCATAAGACATAGCAACATTACGTGCATTGCCAGAAGCATCTTGATGTACAGCGATTAAATCAGGAACACCTGAACCACGTTGGAACTCAGAGCGTACAGTGTGACCAGGTGCTTTAGGTGCAACCATGATTACATCAAGATCTTTACGTGGAACAACTTGGTTATAAAGAACAGAGAAACCATGAGCAAATGCAAGTGTAGCCCCTTGCTTGATATTTGGTTCAATCACATCACGATAAAGCTGTGCTTGAAACTCATCAGGTGTCAAAATCATTACAAGGTCAGCTTGCGCTACAGCAGCAGGAACTTCAGCTACTTTAAGGCCAGCATTTTCTGCTTTTTTCCATGATGTAGAACCTGCACGTAAACCTACAGTTACGTCTACACCAGAATCTTTAAGGTTCAATGCATGTGCATGGCCTTGAGAACCATAACCAACGATTGCTACTTTTTTACCTTGAATGATTGATAAGTCACAGTCTTTATCATAAAAAATTTGCATTGCTATCTCCACTAAAATGCGTTTAATTGCGTTGAATTTAAAATTAGATGGTGAGTACTTTCTCGCCACGGGCAATACCCGAAACACCTGATCGAACCACTTCGAGGATGGTGTTTTCAGCGAGTGCATCAATAAACGCATCTATTTTTTCAGTTGTCCCTGCGATTTGTATCGTGTACGTCGTTGGTGTGACATCTACAACTTGACCACGGAATATATCAGAAGTACGTTTAATTTCATCACGTGCAATACCAGATGCTTTTACTTTAATGAGCATCAACTCACGTTCAATATGCGCACCTTCTGACAAATCAACAACTTTTACCACTTCTACAAGCTTGTTAAGTTGTTTAGTAATTTGTTCAATCTTATGGTCATCGCCATAAGTCGTCAGCGTCAAACGCGACAGTGTAGCATCTTCAGTAGGCGCAACATTAAGCGTCTCAATGTTATAACCACGTTGTGAAAATAAACCCACTAATCGAGAAAGCGCACCCGCTTCGTTTTCAACGAGGACAGAAATTATATGTCTCATTCAGTACGCTCCCCTTTTGCTAACCACATATCACACATCGATTGACCAGCAATCAACATTGGATACACGTGTTCAGTACGGTCAACCATTACGTTGATAAATACACATTTATCATTAATAGCCATTGCTTCAGCCAACTTAGACTCTAGCTCATCGGCATGATCAATCTGAATCCCGACGTGACCATATGCTTCCATCAGCTTAGGAAAGTCTGGTAAAGACTCTACATATGAACTTGAGTGTCGGCCTTCGTAGTTCATATCTTGCCACTGCTTAACCATTCCTAATGCACGGTTATTTAAGCACAAGATTTTCACGTTCAAACCATACTGTTTACAAGTTGAAAGCTCTTGAATACACATTTGAATTGAAGCTTCACCTGTAATACATACAACTTGCTGGTCTGGACAAGCCAGTTTAGCTGCCATGGCATAAGGCAAACCTACGCCCATAGTCCCTAAACCACCAGAGTTGATCCATTGGCGTGGACGTTTGTATTTATAATACATTGCCCCAAACATCTGATGTTGGCCAACGTCAGATGTAATAATGGCTTCACCTTCTGTCACTTTATATAGTGCTTCAACCACTTGTTGTGGCTTCATACCACCATCAGCTGCTGGCTGATAACGCAGACCATGAACTTTACGCCACTCATTAATTTGCGCCCACCAGCTAGCAATAACTTCTGAATTTGGCTTAGAAACACCTAATTGCTTCAACTGTGTCAACATTTCTTGTAGAACAGGTTCTACCGCACCCACAATCGGGATATGCGCCATAATTGTTTTTGAAATTGTAGCTGGGTCAACATCAATATGAATGACCTTAGCATTTTGACAAAATTTAGCTGGATTATTTGTTACCCGATCGTCAAAACGTGCACCAATTGCCAAAATTACATCTGCATTATGCATAGTCATATTGGCTTCATAAGTTCCATGCATCCCCAACATGCCCACAAACTGCGGATCATCTCCAGGGAAACCACCCAAGCCCATAAGCGTGTTGGTTACAGGGAAATTTAATAAGTGTGCCAATTCAGTTAATAAAGCAGAAGCATTACCTTGAACAACACCACCGCCAGTATAGATGACTGGGCGCTTGGCATGTAATAACTCTTCTACTGCTTTACGAATCTGCCCACTATGACCACGTGTTGGTGGCTGATAAGAACGCATTTTCACTTTTTCAGGATAGTGATAGGCAAACTTCTCATCAGGATTGGTCGCATTCTTTGGAATATCGATCACCACCGGACCTGGACGACCACTTGAGGCAATATAAAATGCCTTTTTGATCATTGCAGGAATTTCGCTTGCATGGCGAACTTGGAAACTGTGCTTAACGATTGGGCGTGAAATGCCGACCATGTCGGTTTCTTGGAATGCATCTTCACCAATCAAATGCGTTGCGACCTGACCAGACAGAATAACCATCGGAATGGAATCCATATAAGCTGTCGCAATAGGTGTTACAGTGTTGGTCGCACCTGGACCTGAAGTCACAAGGACCACACCAGTTTTACCAGTAACACGCGAATAAGCATCTGCCATATGACCAGCAGCTTGCTCATGGCGCACGAGATAGTGATTAATTTTGTCTTGTTGAAATAGCGCGTCATAAATATGTAATACAGCACCGCCTGGATAACCAAAAACGTGCTCAACGCCCTCGTCCGCCAAAGCGCGAACGAGCATTTCACCACCAGATAGAAGTTCCAACGTGATTCACCCTAATCTTTATTCCATCCACCTATGGGAGACATAGATGATGATTCATTGATTCATTTGTGCACTCAGTTATAGCACACATAATTCTCAGTTTTTGCAACAATAAAAAATTTTTTATAACGTCGTTGCTGTTTAAGCAAGGCTGTTATGTAAGACATGTTGGGATAAACATGTCTTGCTGATTTCACCACACCAGATTAGGTGCAATGTATTGTATGCGATGTCATGGATTCGAAGGGTGATCGAACCAAGTCATATAAAACTCAAGCAGCCATTTTTGATGTTTTGTCGCACAAAGTCAAGCATTCTAATTGAGTTTTCTTGACTTTTTAAAAAATCAATTCAGACGACATTTCATACAGCAACATTCAACAACTGTAGCTTAATATTTTCAACAAAATCATATTAATGTGAATGCCCTATTCAACTTAGATATATTTTTATAACATTTAAACCAGCATCAGCATTCAAAGCGCTTCTCTTGTTTAGCCTGAAATGAAAAAAAGCCCTGTCATCATTCACATTTTAGGTCATTATGCGCTATGCTGTGCGACACACTTTCTTTCGACTATTGTTCTGATACGACGTTTATGACTACAAATCACATTGACCCTGAATATCAAGCCAGTGCGATTGAACCCAATGTCCAAATGGATTGGGAACAACGCAAGGTATTTAAAGTTGCTGACACTGTAACTGGGCCACATCGCTATATCCTGTCGATGTTCCCTTATCCAAGCGGTCGACTGCATATGGGTCATGTGCGCAACTATACCATTGGTGATGTTATCAGCCGCTTTCATCGCTTAAAAGGTGAAACTGTATTACAACCAATGGGTTGGGATGCCTTTGGCTTACCAGCAGAAAATGCTGCCATTGCTCACCAAGTTGCTCCAGCAAAATGGACCTTTGAAAATATTGCTTACATGCGTGATCAGCTCAAACGTCTTGGACTTTCAGTCGATTGGGACAGAGAATTTGCAACATGTACTCCTGAATACTATCACTGGGAACAGTGGTTATTTGTACAACTTTATAAGAAGGGCTTGATCTACCGTAAGTTGTCCACTGTAAATTGGGACCCAGTAGATCAAACAGTATTGGCTAACGAGCAAGTAGAAAATGGCCGTGGCTGGCGCTCTGGTGCATTGGTAGAAAAACGCGATATCCCAATGTACTATTTCCGCATTACTGATTATGCACAAGAACTTCTTGATGACCTTGACCAGTTACAAGCAGGTTGGCCACAACAAGTGTTAACCATGCAACGCAACTGGATTGGTCGTTCACAAGGGATGGAAATTCAATTCCCTTCTGCACATCCTGAAATCTATGCAGATAATATTTCAGTTTATACCACTCGTGGCGACACCCTAATGGGTGCAAGCTATGTTGCAGTTGCTGCTGAACATCCACTTGCTTTAAAAGCTGCTGAAAGCCTCCCGGAATTAAAAGCATTTATTGACGAATGCCGTATGGGTTCTGTTGCCGAAGCTGATCTCGCTGTTGCTGAGAAAAAAGGCATGGCAACTGGATTATTTGTTAAACACCCACTCACAGGTGCTGAACTTCCTGTTTGGGTTGCGAACTATGTCTTGATGTCATATGGTTCTGGCGCAGTAATGGCTGTACCAGCTCACGATGAACGTGATTTTGAGTTTGCCAATAAATATAACTTACCTATTCAACAAGTTATTGATGCAAAAACAGCAGATGATAGCGAATTTAATCATACTGAATGGCAAGAATGGTATGGCTCTAAACAAGGTAAACTCATTAACTCAGCTGAATTTGATGGTTTAGACTTTGATGCAGCCTATGCCGCAATTTTAGCTAAGCTAGAAGCACAAGCGTTAGGTAACAGTAAAGTTCAATTCCGCTTACGTGACTGGGGTGTATCGCGTCAACGTTATTGGGGTTGCCCAATTCCAATGATCAACTGCGATAGCTGTGGTCAAGTTCCAGTACCAGAAGAACAGCTTCCTGTTATTTTACCAACTGATGTTGTTCCAGATGGCTCAGGTAATCCATTAAACAAGATGCCAGAGTTCTATCAAACCACTTGTCCGTGCTGTGGTGCTGATGCTCGACGTGAAACAGATACACTTGATACCTTCGTAGAATCTTCTTGGTACTATGCACGTTTTGCTTCACCTGACTTCACTGGTGGTTTAGTTAAAGCGGAAGCTGCACAAAATTGGTTACCAGTGAACCAATACATTGGTGGTGTAGAACACGCAATTTTACATTTACTCTATGCACGTTTCTTCCATAAACTCATGCGTGATGAAGGTGTCGTACAAGGTAATGAACCATTTACCAACTTGCTCACACAGGGCATGGTGCTAGCAGATACTTTCTATCGTGAAGAAGCTTCTGGTAAAAAAACTTGGTTTAATCCTGCCGATGTTGAATTAGAACGCGATGAAAAAGGTCGTAGTATTTCAGCACGTCTCCTCACTGATGGCGAACCAGTTGTCATTGGTGGCCAAGAAAAAATGTCAAAATCGAAAAATAACGGTATTGACCCTCAATCGATCATTGAACAATATGGTGCAGATACTGCACGTGTTTTCATGATGTTTGCAGCCCCACCCGATCAATCTTTGGAATGGTCAGATGCTGGTGTTGAAGGCTCACACCGTTTCCTAAAACGTGTTTGGCGTTTGGTTACGGGTTATCTTGAGCAAGGTTATAACACGACTGAAATTGATCGTAATAATCTCAGTACTTCAGCTCAAGATCTACGTCGTAAAACACATGAGACCATCCAAAAAGTGGGTGATGATATTGAACGACGCTATGCTTTTAATACCGCCATTGCTGCACAAATGGAACTATTAAATAGCATCAACAAATTTGTAGTTCAAAGTGAAAATGACCAAGCTGTGGCGCGTGAAGCGATTGTGAGTTTACTCACTATGTTGGCACCTTTTGCACCGCATTTAAGTCAAGTCCTCTTAAAAGAATTTGCTATTGATCTTACTGCTTCAATGTTCCCGTCTGTTGATGAAACTGCGTTAACACGCAATACACAAACGATTGTGGTACAAGTCAATGGTAAACTTCGTGCTAAACTTGATGTTGCCGTTGATATCAGTAAAGAAGATTTGTTAAATCTAGCGAAGACACTACCAGAAGTTCAACAATTCCTCACAGGGCCAACGAAAAAAGAAATCGTTGTACCGAATAAATTGGTGAACTTAGTGGTTTAATTCTAATTAAACTGCTTTAAACTGTGATCAACTAATATAAGTCTCATCTACGGATGGGACTTTTAACTTGATATATTCTCATGGGAAATAAGCATGCACTTGATCCAACGAATTGCTGCAATTACGTTAACACTCGGCTTAAGTGCGGGTTTGGTTGGTTGTGGCTTTCATCTAAAAGGCACAAATCCAACTGTAGTCCCAGTGGCCTATAATAAATTACAACTCGCAATGCCCAATAATAGCAACACTCAAGAATTAGAAAAAAAATTGAGCATGTATCTCACTGCTGCTGGTGTTCAAATGAGTAACTCCAGTGATGCTTATGTATTACGTATTTTAGATTATAGCCCTCGCCGTTTAGAGCTGAATGGTAAATTGGTTGAAACTTTACTTCGCTTAAATGTCACTTTCCAAATTGAAGACCAGCAAGGCCATGCTTTAACTGCACCAAGAACTTTAACAGCGACACGTTCATACCAATACGATGTTGCTACTGTAAATACAGATGACCAAGAAAATCGTTATTTGAGTCAAATTTTAGTCGATGATCTTGCTCAACAAATTACACGCCAGATTTCTTCAAATCGATTACCTAAAGCACCTGTAGCTTCTACTGAAGCACAATAGCAGACAGGCTTTATGAAGATAGACTATTTACAAGCCCTAAAACGTGCTCCAGAAGCACGAGGTGTTTGGTTGATACATGGACAAGAACCGTTATTAGAGCAAAACCTACTAGCAACGTTTCGTCAACATTGGCAAAGCCAAGATATTGAACGTCAGCGTTTTGACCTCAACAATGTCAGTGAGTGGAAAAATGTTTTTGTTGCACTCAATAGTCTATCTTTATTTTCCTCTCAACTCGCAGTTGAGGTACATGGCAATATTAAGCCGGATGCCCAATCACTCAAGCAACTCAAACACTTTATTCAGCACAATCAAGATAATTTACTCTTGATTGCCATGCCCAAGCAGGATGCCAGCAGCCTCAAATCTAGTTTCATTCAGACAGTAGAAGCAAATGGTGTTTTAGTTACGCTTGCAGCAAATGCTGCTAATGATCGTTTAAATATATTAAAAGTTGAGGCTGAACAACTCAACATTCAGCTTGATCGTGATGCTTGGCAGTGGTTAGAACAACATCATGAACATAACTTACTTGCTGCTAAAAATAGCTTAATGCGTGTAGCGGATACTTTCCCCGATGCTCAACTCATTCAAATAGACCATTTACAGCAATGTCTGCAAGATCAATCGCGTTATAGTAGTTTTGACCTCAGTGATGCATTAATTACTGGTAATTTTGCTCAATCTATTAAAATCCTGCACTATTTACTTGAGTCAGGTGAGGCATCTAGCCTGATTTTATGGACCGTAAGTAAAGAAATGCGTTTGTTAATGCAACTCTTTGAACAACCACAAAATGCTTTACAGTTGGGAATTTGGAAAAATAAAGTTCCACTTTACCAACAAGCACTACGCCGCTTCCAACCCCAACAATTTCTCACCTGGCCAACATTATTACGACGTGTTGATGCAGCCATTAAAGGTATGAGTGTGGAAAATCCAGAACATGTCTTACAGCTTTGCGTTGCGCAACTCTGTAATCAAACATTGTTTAAATGATAATTTTTCGCATTTTTGATGCCCAAGCATCCAATCTATAGTAAAAATTCACCTTTTATCCTAAATTGAGCTCTATAATTTGTTCAATTTTCAGATAAATCGCCCCAAGATCCCTATGCCAAAAATAAAACCGATCAAAGCTCTGATCATTTTAATCTGTATTGCTCTCATTGCTGCTCTCGCTTGGTCATACTTCAAACCGCAACAAAAACAACCTGACTACATTAGTAGCGAAGTTACAACCGCAGATTTAGAAGATTCTGTACTTGCAACAGGTACGCTACAAGCTGCGCAAATCGTCAGCGTTGGTGCCCAAGTATCGGGGCAGGTCAAAAAAATGTATGTCAAACTTGGTGATGAAGTTAAACAAGGCCAACTGATTGCACAAATTGACTCTGTACCACAGCAAAACGAGTTTAAAACAGCTGAAGCCAGTATTAAAAATCAAAAAGCACAATTGGCAATTAAAATTGCAAATTTAGCCAAAGTCGAAGCGGAATATAAACGACAAAGTAATATGTATAGCCAAGATGCGACATCACGTGCGGAATACGAAGCAGCCTTAGCAGCATTTAAAACAGCACAAGCAGATATTGCAGCTAGCAATGCACAAATTGAACAATCTTATTTAACACTAGCAACAACCAAAGAAAAATTAGGTTATACCAGTATTGTTGCACCAATCAGTGGAACAGTTGTTGCTATCGTGACTGAAGAAGGTCAAACCGTAAACTCGAATCAAACGGCACCAACGATTGTAAAACTCGCCAAACTTGACACAATGACTATTAAGGCACAAATTTCTGAAGCGGATGTAATGCGTGTTCATCAAGGCCAAAAAGTTTACTTTACAACTTTAGGTGACAGTGAAAATAAACGTTATGCAACTTTACGTCAGATTGAGCCAGCACCTGATTCAATTAACAACGATACAAAAACAACCACCACAAGTAATTCGAGCAGTAATGCAATTTACTATAATGCCCTATTTGATGTGCCTAACACTGACGGTAAATTACGCATTGATATGACTGCACAGGTTTATATTATTTTAGCCGAAGCAAAAAATGCACTTACAGTACCATCAGCTGCGTTACAAACCTCAGCACGTGGTTCTCGTCGTACGAATGCAGCATCTGCTCCTGATGCAGGCGATAAAAAATCACGCAATAAAGATGGCAAAGAAAATGATGCTAGCCAACGTCCAAAACTTCTAGAACTCACAGCTGATGAAAAAGCACTCATCAAACAGAATAAAGCATCGCTTGCCATGGTTCGAGTTTTAAATGACCAAGGTGAGATGAGTCGTCAACAAGTTTTAGTGGGTTTAAACAACCGTATCAATGCACAAATTTTACGCGGCTTAAAACCTGGACAAAAAATCGTTATTGCAGATGGTTCGGATGCTTCAAATGATTCAGCCAAACGCCGTGGTGGATCAGTGAGAATCTAAACATGAGTGAACAACAGGCATTACTCGAGGTCAAACAGCTGACACGTGAGTTTCCTGCTGGCGAAAGCACTGTGCAGATTCTCAAAAGTATTGATCTTAAAATTTACCAAGGCGAACTGGTTGCTATTGTTGGTCAGTCAGGCTCTGGTAAGTCGACCCTAATGAACATCTTAGGATGTTTAGACCGACCAAGTTCTGGCAGTTATCAAGTCAATGGGCGAGAAACCCGTGAACTTGAACCTGATGAGCTAGCAAAATTACGTCGTGAATATTTTGGTTTTATCTTCCAGCGTTACCACTTACTTGGTGATCTTAGTGCTGCAGGTAATGTCGAAGTTCCTGCTATTTATGCTGGAGTTGAAGCCAGTGTACGCCAACAACGTGCCAAACAGTTACTTACAGAACTGGGGATTGGAGACAAAACACAAAACCGTCCAAGTCAACTCTCTGGTGGTCAACAACAACGTGTATCTATTGCCCGTGCCCTAATCAATGGTGGAGACGTTATTTTAGCCGATGAGCCTACAGGAGCTTTGGATAAAAATAGCGGGATTGAGGTCATGCGTATTTTGCGTGAACTCAATGCCTTAGGGCATACCATTATTTTGGTAACACACGATATTAATGTTGCTAAAAACGCAACACGTATTATTGAAATCAGTGATGGCCGTATTATCTCTGATCAAGCAAATGTTCCTGAGCAAGAAGCTGTTGCCCCTTTAGGTCACGAAAGTAAGACCCAACGACAACAGAAGAAATCTTCAGCTTGGCGTTCGGTGATTGACCGTTTTGCAGAAGCATTTCGCATGGCCCTCTTGGCGATGAACGCACATCGAATGCGTACCTTTTTAACCATGCTCGGGATTATTATCGGGATTGCCTCGGTTGTATCGGTAGTCGCACTAGGTAAAGGATCACAGCAACAGATATTGGAAAATATTAGTAGCTTAGGAACAAACACCATTACCATATTTCAGGGACGGGGCTTTGGTGACAACTCCAAAACAGCACAAGCCAAAACCCTCATTCCAGCGGATGCAGAAGCCCTCGCCTTACAACCCTATGTGGATGGTATTAGCCCATCTGCAAATAGCAATGTCACTGCACGCTTTAAAGATATTGAAGCTGCAACCACAGTAAATGGTGTGAGTGAAGATTATTTCTATGTCAGAGGTATGCAGTTTAGTGAAGGACAAGCCTTTGATAAACAAAGTGTCCGTGTAATGGCTCAAGACGTCGTCATTGACTCAAATACTAAAGATAAATTTTTCCCTGATGGTCAAGACCCACTAGGCGAAGTTATTTTACTTGGAAGCGTACCCAGCCGTATCATCGGTGTCATTGATGTACAAAAAGGCATGTTTAACTCAGATAGTCTTAATGTCTATCTTCCTTACTCTACCGTACTGAGTCGTATGCTTGGGCAAGCCAATGTGCGTAGTATTATTGTTCGAATTAAAGATCAATATTCGAGTACAGCAGCTGAAAACGCAATTTTAAATCTACTTGAACAACGTCATGGCAATCTTGACGTATTTACCCAAAACTCAGATAGCATCCGTGAAACCATTGAACAAACCACAGCAACAATGACCCTATTGGTTTCTGCAATTGCCGTCATTTCATTGGTCGTCGGTGGTATTGGGGTTATGAATATTATGCTAGTTTCCGTCACTGAGCGTACACAAGAAATTGGTGTACGTATGGCAGTAGGTGCTAGACAAAGTGATATCTTACAACAATTCCTCATTGAAGCTATTTTGGTTTGTCTATTAGGTGGTGTACTCGGTGTCTTACTCTCTTTAGGGATTGGACAAGTGGTTGAACATTTTGCCAAGGGCACGTTACAAATGGCCTATTCAACTACATCTATTGTGGCTGCTTTTGTCTGCTCAACATTAATTGGTATCGTTTTTGGCTTTATTCCAGCTCGAAATGCGGCTCAGTTAGACCCAGTTGATGCACTATCAAGAGAATAACAAGGAAAATACACATGCAGCGTCATTTTAAACCCTTATTGAGTATTGCCTTACTGAGTCAATTGCTTATTGGCTGTAGTGCGATGGTAAAAACACCATATCAAGCACCTGCAGTTAGTGTCCCAAGTGAGTTTGCCAATCGAAATGAGCAAGGCCTACAAAGCTCAGCTTATGCGGATCAATGGTGGACACTTTTTCAAGATCAACAACTTAACCAACTGGTACAACGTGTTATTGAGCGCAATGCCGATCTTGCCATCGCAGGTATTAACTTACAACAAGCTTGGCTACAAGCAGGTCTTGCAACCGATAAACAAGGTATTCGAATTGGTAATGCCAGTGTTGGATTAGGCCATCAATTTGAGCTTGATGGTTCTGGGCATCGTGATACTGGAATTAATATTGGCTATCCACAGCTTAGTTATGAAATTGATTTGTTTGGGAAACTTGCCAATCAAACTGAAGCCGCAAAATGGGCTGCTGTTGCAACAGAAGCAGATTTACAAGCGACAGCTCAAACGCTGATTGCCACAACGGCAACATTGTACTGGCAGCTTGGTTATTATCATGAAAGTGATGCAACGGCGCGACAAAGCTTAGCCACAACTGAAAAACTCTATCAGTTGGTCAACAACCAATATAAAAATGGTGCTGTTTCAGGGCTTGATCTTGCTCAAGCTGCACAGGCTGTACAAAGTCAGAAAGCCAATTTAAGTCAAATTCAGCAAAAGCTAGTGCAAACGCGTACTGCCTTAGCTGCACTACTACAAATTCCAGTACAACAGCTCAACATTCAAGAACCGCAGCGTCTTCCTCAAGCGACTTTACCAGTCATTGCTGCTGGACTCCCTGCTGAAATCTTGGCACGTCGACCAGACCTGCGAGCAGCTGAACTTCGTTTGAAACAAGCACTTTCGAATAAAGATGCAGTAAAAGCCAGTTATTATCCTTCAATTAGTTTAACTGGCACGCTCAGTACAGGTGTTGGTATTGGAAGCAGTACATCTCTGACGAATGTATTAAAAAATCCAGTGGCAACTTTAGGTGCAGGCTTAACACTTCCCTTCTTGCAATACAATGATATGAAAAAGAATATCAACATTAGCAAGTTAGACTATGAAAAGGCTATTGTACAATATCGGAAAACGCTCTATCAGGCATTTGCGGATACTGAAAATGCACTTTCTGCCCAAAACCAACTGGCCATACAAGTCGCAGCACAACAGCGTAATCTTGACTTGGCAATTAAAACCGAATATCTAACCGAAGTGCGTTATAAAAATGGTGCAATTCCGCTAAAAAATTTACTTGATGCACAAACCACAACACGTAATGCACGTTTATCACTGGTTGAATTAAAGCAAAGCCAATACAGTGCTTATGTCACCTTAATGCAAGCTCTCGGCGGTAGTCCAATCACTCAGCTACCTAAAGCAGTCTCTTAAACACCATTCAAGACAAAAAAAATCAGCACAATGTGCTGATTTTTTTGTTATGTAGGCTTATTCACCCATCATCAACTCTGGACTCATGCCCACAGTATTGAAACCTGCATCAACATACAAAATTTCACCTGTAATGCCATTTGCCCACGGCGAGCAAAGGAATAATGCCGCATTACCTACATCTTCAATAGTAACATTGCGTTTAAGCGGTGCAGTTTTCTCATTAGCATCCAACATCTTACGGAAAGATTTAATACCTGATGCAGCTAAAGTACGGATTGGGCCTGCAGAAATTGCATTTACACGAATACCCTCTTCACCCAAACTAGAAGCCAAGTAACGCACACCAGCTTCAAGTGATGCTTTCGCTAGACCCATAACGTTGTAGTTTGGCAATACACGTTCAGAACCTTGGTAAGTCAAAGTTAATAGACAACCTTGGCGAGCAAGTAATAATGGTTTTGCTGCTCGTGCCATCGCAATAAAGCTATATGCACTGATGTCATGTGCAATACGGAAGCCTTCACGATCAGTAACTTGAGTAAAGTCACCATCTAAAGTATGGGCTGGTGCAAAGCCAATTGAATGTACTACACCATCCAAACCATCCCAATGTTCAGCCAAAGAAGCAAAAGCTTGATCAATATCAGCATCAACAGCAACATCACAAGGAAAAACTAAAGTTGAACCAAACTGTGCTGCAAACTCATCTACACGTTTTTTTAATTTTTCATTTGGATAAGTAAAAGCAAGTTCAGCGCCTTCACGATGTAACGCCTGTGCAATACCAAAAGCAATTGAAAGTTTGCTTGCGATACCAGCAATAAGAAAACGTTTACCTGCTAAAAGTCCTTGTGCCATATTTATTTACTCAAATTTAATTTGCCTCATGATGCCAAGTTTAGAAAAAATTCGAAATTGCATAATGCATCTTTTTTAAAAATTAGCTGATTTTTTTCTGATTATGGCCTAAAACTAGGCAATACAGCTATTATGAACTTTAAACAATACGAATCCCCAGTTATAGGTATATTCACAATAGTATTTATCAGGCAAATTAATACATAGAATGATGTGAGAGTGAAGTTATGCAGCAAAGCGAGTCAATTTTTCCTGTACCTGTATTGGTGGTTGAAGATGAACCACTCATGCAAGCACGTTTAAAAGAAATTTTAGAATTTATTGGCTACCAAGCAAACGATATCATTTTTGCACAAACACTTAAGCAAGCAGAAGAACTCTATAAATTACATCGTGTCTCGTTGGCATTGATTGATCTAGGTCTACCCGATGGTAGCGGTAATGAATTTATCCGTTACCTAAGAAAACATGATGCGTCTATAGGCATCTTAGTCATCTCTGCCTGGAGCACTGAAGATGCGATTTTTGAGGCGCTTAAATCTGGCGCAACTGGCTATGTACTCAAAGAACGAGATGACATTGAAGTTGCTATGGCGATTCGTAGTGTACTACGAGGCGGCGCACCCATTGACCCATTTATGGCACAAAAAATCTTAAAACAACTTGATTTAGAAGAAAAAAAAGCTTGTGAAGAAAGCCCCCAACAGGCTATAACCAAGATACTCACTAATCGTGAACAACAAATTTTAGAACTGGTTGCGACTGGATTAAGTAACAAAGAAATTGCAGACCAAATTAACCTCTCTCGCTATACGGTCGAGTCGCATATTAAACACATCTATCGGAAACTTGCAGTATGCACCCGAACCAAAGCTGTCGATACCGCACGCAATTTAGGCTTACTCGATTAATTTGTTTATGGGTATTTTTATGCTGTCTAATGAGCATGTCATTGCATGCATCAACTACAGAGTTTTTGCATTTTGATCATCATCAATGTAAAGCTCAGCTAAAGCACATCCGCGCAACTCAAGATGCCCCTGAGCTAGCTACTCGACACTGGGTTGATGTCAATCTACCAGATCGGTGGGAGAATCGTTGGAAAGGTTATAGTGGCCCAGTCTGGTATCAAATCCTCTGGTCACAGCAATGTGACAGCACTCAAAATACACCTATCGCTCTAGCAATACACAGTATTAGCATGGCAGGTGAAGTGTATTTAAACCAACAACTCATCTGGAAAGATCGTGCATTAGTAGAACCTTTAAGTCGCAGCTGGAATGCTCCTAGATACTGGATGTTGACCCCTGCAAACTTTAACACTGGTCTTAACCAGCTTGATATCAAAGTTATTGGTGTTGCCACTCAAACACCTGGTCTTGGTGAAACTCTTTTAGGGCACCCCGAAGCCATTATTGATCAACATGAACACTATGCATTTTTTCATCGTACTTTATACTTTATCAACCTAGTTGCCTCGCTCACCTTAGGCATCATTGCTTTTATCATCTGGCTACTCAGATCCAAAGAATCGACCTTTGGCTGGTTTGCACTCACTTCATTTTTTTGGGCGCTCTTTGTCTACAATATCCTAAGCCTGACCACTTTTCCCCATAGCGATACCATACAATTTTCTAAAGTTAATCTGTGTATCCTCATACTATATAACTTATGCTTTATCACTTTTAGTTGGCGCTTTGCCAATCTAAAATTTAAAAAAACTGAAATTGTGTTGTGGGGTATTTCAATCTTACTCGGCCTTTATCTTGTCTTTGCATCAAATCATCATTTACGACTCGCTTTATTTATTGGCTTTATTTATATCGTTGTTCTTTTTCTTTTCAATTGCCTATTTTTCCAATGGATTGCTCTTAGAACCAAGCATCCAGAAGTGCGTTTTTTAGCCTTAGTTTTTTTACTTTACATTATCATCTGCATACATGATGTCGCTAAAATTTTTCTACAACATCAAATGGGTATATTCATTACCCCCTTTAGTGCCCCTTTAATGACTTTAGCCATTGCCTTGATTTTAGCTTGGCGTATTGCACACAATATGAACCGTATAGAAAACTTTAACCAACAACTCGCACACAATATTGAACAAAAAAAACTGGAATTAAAACAAGCACTAAAAAACGAGCATGAACTCGAAATAGAAAATATTCGTCTACAAGAACGTATTCACCTTTCACATGAACTACATGATGGACTGGGTGGCTCTCTAGTACGCTCAATGTTTTTAGTTGATAAAGCTGAACAGTTTAACAAACAACAATTTATGTCCATCTTAAAGTTATTACGTAATGACCTCAGGCAAATCATTGACTCAGGATCAAGCCTAGGCGTTGCGGTTCCTGAATCTCCAATTATTTGGGCAGCACCCTTACGGCGCCGTTTTATAGAAATCTTTGATGAACTCGATATACACTCAAATTGGGACATACCGCAGCAATGGCCTGTGCCACCTACAGCATTAGAATTTTTAACCATGGCTCGAGTTGCAGAAGAAACATTAACCAATGTCCTTAAACACAGTAGAGCCCAAAATGTTCACATTAGTTTGTCACACCATCAGCAACAAGAAATGACATTGCGTATTGAGGATGATGGCATAGGCTTTGATCCTAATATGGTACAAACAGGTCTACATGTAGGCTTACATAGTATGCAAATACGTGTTCAAAGAATAGGAGGTATTTTAAATATCCGATCACAAGCAGGCCAGACCGTTATTGAAGTGATTTTATGTCGTCAACATCACCATTTACCGAACCCAAACTAAACCACACTCAAGATATATGTTTAGAGAGTTTAGGAAATATGCTAGGCCAATACTTACAACGATTGATCATTGATAAGTCATGCTCATTGTCATGGTGGCATAAACTTGCCCAGGCGTAATTTTCGGTAAAGTTTGATAATAACTCGCGCTCAATCGAATCTCTGGAAGGTAGCTATAATTACTATATCCTAGTGTATTACCCGCTACTAATGGCGAATAAAAAGGGGAACCTACCTGTAAAGCGATACCTACACCACGAGCAAAACCCTCTGCTGTGCTATTTTTTACTACATTGGGGTTAATTGCATCTGCATCTCTTTGATAGTCAAACTTCACACTAACATAGTTTGGTACATGACCAGGTGAACAAACAAATCCCACGGTAAACTGTTTTTCACCTGCAGTTGCTCCAACAGCTGTCAACTGTCCAGACCTCAATGTCCCCATATTAACAGTTTGATTAATACTCTGATCACTAAAACCACATGTTGGGTGATTTAACACCGTACTATTAGCTTGTAACTGAGTCGTTAAAAAAGGTCGGCTTGGGCCATCTGCATCTAGGTAGTAATGCGTTGTAATATTGGCTGCCAAAGGTCCACTGCCTATGACATTCTCTGTTTTAACCAGCTCAACTGTGAGCTGTTGTCCCAACCCTTGCTTTATATTACTTTGGACTGGGGTTTGAAAGGGAAAATTAACTGGGGACTGTGAAGCTTGCAAGAAGCGGATGCCAACGCCTTTAATATTGGTTCTATACACATGAGCGAATGATGTTAACTGACTGCCTGTGATCTCTGCTTTAATCATGCCTCCTGATGAGTCACATTGAGGATGGACTTGCTCGAGTTGGGCCAAGGAAAAATTGCGTGAGCTAATTACAGCACCAATCGCAAGTTTCGGGTCTGGTGCAATCGTGCCAAATGCCAAATCTAGCTTCTGTGGCATTTGTGTGCCTATGCTACATGCTGCCCAAATATTTTGACTTGATGCAAACAATCCCACTGCAACGACAGTGAATAAATATTTTTTCTTCATTGACATTGCCCCTCAACGAATTGATAACCTTCTTTTTTAAGTGATTCTGCTGTAAGTACATAAGATACTTGGCATTGATGCTCTTCAGCATCCCCCCACTTAACATAGAGTGTATTACTAGGCTGATCGGTACGTAACATAATTTGGCTTGCTTGACTTACCACCCCTACAAGCTGATTTTTTGTATCATAAACATTAGCAGCAAAAGGCAAAGATTCTCCAGAGCTTCGCTTAGCTTTAATCAATAATGGGAAACCTGTTTTTGTTTTGAATTCAACCCGTGAAATTGCACCAGCATAAGGAGCAAGCTCTATACGATTTGATAATAACTCAACCTTAGATAAAGCTGCTTTAGGATCAATTGAAATTTCATTTAAACGATATGGTGTGACGTTGGGTATGACTGCATAGCCACGATAATCTATTTTTAATCCAGTGCTGTTATTAACTGCACTTCCTGTCGCTTGATCAGCTTTAACCAAAACCATGGTATCAACCATATCAGGGCTAAAACTTACGCCATCAGCATGAGCAACGACAGCGCCTGTTAGAGTCGCTCCCCATTGATTATAGTCCTGTCCACGACTTGCAGAAACAGCGGCTGTAGCATAAGGGCTACGGTATTGTACATTTGCGCTTATAGCACGATGATGATATCCCAAATCAGAGGCAGTTAAACCATAACCAAAAATGTTATCGCGATCAAAACTACCTGAAATACTACTATTATTACCATAGTCTGAAGTAGTATGACTTAAATTTAAATTACGTTTTTTAACCTCTAAAGGTAATGATAAAGTGAGAAAATAATGGTTATCTTTATTTCCTTGCTCATCCCACACTTTTTGTGCAGAGATACTGTAATTTAATTGTTTATAGCTGTTGCTATATCCTAACTGGAAATCTGACTGTGTTTGTGATTGTCCCCAATAATCACGCCATGATCCAATCAAGTACATACTCCCCCAAGCTTTGGGAAGGTTTTGGTTTAAAGTTATTTCATATTGGTTTTTATAACGCTTCTGCCTATCAATAGACAATCCACGACGCAAATTATCTTGCGTATTAATAGCATCTTGAAAATTATAATAACCTGAGGTCGAATAATGATAAGTTGCTAAACTTAAATTGGTATTACTCGGTCGCCAAAATTTACTATAGCCAAGCTTGTAGCTTTGCCCTTGGCTACTTTTCTTTTCAGAATTGGGCAAATCTGTATCCGCATGAGTAACATCAAATGAAATCGCCCCTAAAGATGTTGAAAATGCGCTACCCAGCTGTAAAGCACGATAATGCTCACTTAAAAGTGTTCCAGTATAGGCTGTCACAAAGTTATTAATACCGCGCTGATACCCACCCTGTACAAAATAATCTTGTTGTTTAAGATTCTTATCACGTACCTGACCTGTAGTCAGAGCAAAACGTGTACTACCGGGGCGTAACATCTTGGATACTGATGCATAAGGCACGTTAAAACGTTGAATTTGGCCATTAGCTTCACGTACTGTCACTTGTAACTCACCACCATAACCAGTTGGGTATAGGTCATCAATTACAAATGCTCCTGGAGCAACAGACAATTGATAAATGAGTTGGTTATTTTGACGGATTTCAACCATAGCTTGTGTTTGTGCAACGCCATGAATTACAGGTGCATAGCCCATTTGAGTTTCAGGCAACATTCGATCATCGCTACGTAACTGTACGCCAGTAAATGCAAAACTATCAAATAACTCACCCGAAGTATAACTTTCACCAAGAGTAAGTACTGCATTCAAACCAGGAAAAGCACGTTGTGCATAACTATTAATACTGTTGTATTCAGTGCCTATACCATTTTGTTTTGTAGCAACAGCATTATGGCGTAACTGCCATCCTGCTAGATTTATTCCAGCATTCAATGTTAAATATTGAGAGTCTGTACTTTCGTGATCATAACGAGTTTGTAGCGTATTAAAGTTATAACTTAAAAATCCAGCATTAATTCCACGATCCCACAATTCAGGTGATACAAAACCACGAACATTATGTTTCATATAAAATTGAGGAATAGTAATGTCATAACGCATTTCATTAAAATTAAATTGAGCACTGGCATTATCCATCCAGCTTGAAAGTATCTGACACTGTGACTGGGGTTTAACTTTTTTAAGATTAACACCCAGTTGAGTTAATTGCTCAAGCTCAAAACAATGATCAACATTTTGGTTAGCATCTAATGCTTTAAATTCTAACTCTTTTCGCCCAACCCATAGACCATTAACATAAATATTCAGTAAATATCGACCTTCATGGATTGGATTACCATACGCATAGTCAGAAAGTTTAATTCCTTCTGCAGCTCCAAATAACATTGATTGATCAAATTCGGCATAACTAGATGCTGCATATATATTGGTTCCGACTAAACACAGAGGAAAAGTAGCAGCAAACCAACCCATCTGTAGACAACAATGAGTCAACAGCTTGATTTTAAAGCTGGATTTTAATTTACCCATGATTGCCCTCTTTAATTACTTTAAATCAATCTTATGTTGATTCATGCCCCCATAATCATTAATGCTTTCCATTTCTAAGCTTTTGACTGAGTGATCTTTGAGAGAAATACGCTGCTGTTGAAATGGTGCAATCATGAGCCCTTCAGGGGTTAACTCAATAGATGAATGAGCTGTATTGACCGTCTTTAAACTTGAAATATTGACAAAATATGCAGTTGGATTGCTTATCTCAATCTCGTCCCCCACTTTATTCCATTGCAAATCATTGGGTGCATATACTGTTTTTTCAGCAAGTTGGGCTGGACGATAAAACAATTTAATTCGGCTACGAATAGCAATCTGTAACAAGCTTTGATCTTTAACCTGATCGCCTTCCTTTAGCTTAGGTTTAGCAGGTATATCTAATATATTGAGCCAAAAAACAGATTCACGATCTTGTGGCAATTGATGATGTACTAATGAAATTTGTATACTCTGTCCAGTATTTGCATCAACTCGACTTACGGGAGGAGTCAACACAAAAGGAACTTCAATTTTATCCGGTGTGATATCTGCATCACCATCATCAATCCAAGATTGCATCATCGCTGGTGTATCACCTTCGTTCTTCACCTGAACCGTTACGACTTTTTCATTACCTGGATAAATGACCCGCGTACCATTAATGATAATCGCAGCATTCGTCATCATGCTAGAGCCCCAAATCACAGCAAAAGCACCAACATAACTCATTGATTTTGCAAACATATCACACCTTCAAAAGCTTAAATATAAATAATTATTTATAGTCAACTTTAAATGTAGCATAAGTATCTACAATACCTTGAGTTGCCTTACCTGTTGCGTAGTAACGTGCAACAAATGGATAGCTAACAACAGCATCATCAACTAAAGCTTCTTTATAATGACTTTTATCCTGTTGAGCTAAATTGATTGTTTGGCCATTTGCCATAATTTGAATATCAACGTTATCCGCTGCATAAGGACCAGTAAAAGTATTTTTCAAAGTACCTGTTGTACCGTTCACATTCACTTGGTCGAATTTAACACCAGCCGTTACCCCAGCTGTACAGTTTACAAATTCAATATTAAAGTTTGCACTTTCAGTTGAAGTTGCACCTGCTGTTAACAAAGATGAAGAGCGTACAGAAGGTAAAAATACATGTTGATTTTCAGAAGTATTTTTTACTTGGCATGTTTGACCATAAACATAACCATGAAAATTAACCTTACCTGTAGTACCCGCAAAGCTTGAGCCTGCATATAAACACAATGAAAGCATCGATAAAGAACTAAGAAGTTTATTCATTTTAAATCCCATTTGATATCAAAGACCCCAATTCTCATTCCATGCAGAAATTCAAAAATTGAAATCAAATATTAATTTAACCAGACCATTAATAAATCTTCTGGATATTTATACCGATGTGGTATGTGTTCAATTTAATACTTTCCCACCTTATTAAAACATCCCTAGAATTTGGTATTTTTTCTTTATTTTCATATGGTTATATTTAATTAAAATATTAAATATACCCAATAATAGGGATAGCTTTATTAAAAAATAATGTATTCAAAGTAATTAATATTTTTAATTAAATGTATTTAAATTATTAATATAAATTTATTTAAAATCAATCTTAATAATAATGTGTTTAACAATAACATTTATATTATTTATGTGAAAAAAATCACATTAAAAATGTATTAACAAAATAACAGCCTTAGAAATATTCTTTTATCCTTAATAATTAACAATAAAATTCCATCTAAAAAAAATGCGCCATAATCGGCGCATTTTTTAACATTGGATCAGACAATATTAGTCATCACCTTGAATTAAGCTTAATAAACGTAAAAATGAATAATACATCCAAACTAAGGTTGCCAATAATGCAATACCACACAACCATTCAAACGCTTTAGGTGCTCGTTGAGCAGCAGCATTTTCAATCAAGTCAAAGTCAAGAATTAAGTTCAATGAAGCAATCACTGCAACAAATGCTGCAAAGCCAATACCCAACCAATTGCTCTCAAACACATAAGGAATACTTGAACTAAATGCTAGGCTCATCACCATTTGCACCACAAACACCAGAGCAATGGCAATCGTGGCAGACATCACCACAGCTTTGAATTTTTCAGTAGCACGAATGATTTGCATACGATACAAAGCAAACATCACTAAAGTGGTAACAAAAGTTGCAAGTAAAGCTTGCAAAGGTACACCAGGGAATTTGATTTGAAAAATTACCGATACACCACCTAAAAATGCACCTTCAAATAAAGCATATGGAATCGCTAAAGTACGTGCAGTATTCGGTTTAAATGTAGTAATTAGGGCTAAAATAAAACCACCAATTGCCCCAACGATTGCGCCAGCATAGGCCAATTGGATATTTAATGTTAAAAAGCTATAAAGAAATAATGATAGGCCGACCACTGCTGCAATCACGGTCAACAAAACTGATTTTTGAATAGCGCCTTGAACAGTCATTGGCTGACTAAAATCAGCATGCGTCTCAACGCGATTAAAGATAGGATTTTGACTTTGCATAATTTACTCGAAAAATATTTTGAATTTTATAACATAAAATTTGATCAATTGACCCATAATCGAAAAAATTGAGTCGAGATACCTCACTGACTACATCGATTTAGATCATATCTTTATGAGTCTGACCATCACAGCCAAACAATCTTTAATATAACACAGGGTCAAGCAACAACCCTGTGTTCAATACAGCATAGTACATGTCAATTTAAGACAAACTGATGAAAGCGTTTTGTTTCAAGTTTTAGTCTTTATTCATAATGAAAAAATATTCACGATAGTATTTAAGTTCAGCAATCGAATCACGAATATCATCCATCGCTAGATGAGATGCATTTTTCTTTAAACCACTCATAATTTCAGGGCGCCAGCGTTTAGCCAATTCTTTTACTGATGACACATCTAAGTTACGATAATGAAAATATTGCTCCATCTCTGGCATTAAACGATGCAAAAAACGACGATCTTGGCAGATCGAATTGCCACACATTGGTGATGTCTTTGGATTAACCCATTTTTTCAAAAACTCAAGTGTTTGTTGTTCCGCATCTTGAGCAGTCAATTTACTACGACGTACACGCTCAATAAGGCCAGATTGACCATGTTGACGGGTATTCCACTCGTCCATTGCATTGAGCACTACGTCAGATTGATGCACCGCCAATACTGGGCCTTCAGCCAAAATGTTAAGATTATCATCGGTTACGATTGTAGCAACTTCAATAATATAGTCTTTATCTGTATCTAGACCCGTCATTTCCAGATCAATCCAAATCAAACGTGAATCAGGCGTGCTACTCATAAACTTATAATCTTCATCAGAGTAAAAAACCAATATACTAGCAAATTTCTTAGTCATTCGCTGTAATTAGTGACGCTTACATGATATTTTTGCCACTATCAACGTATTGGTATGATTAGGATATGAATGGCTTTAATTCGTAAAAGACGTCTGACTGAACAACAGCAACGCCGTATTCAAAAACAGCAAAAAGCACGTCAAGAGGATATTGATACATCCCACGACTTAGAAGGTCTAGTGGTACAACACTACGGACGTCAACTCGAAATCCAAGCACTTTCTCTTCCAGAACAACTGCCAGTACGCCCAGATACAGCCATAGGTGAACCTGAGGCTTTTTGGAAAGAAATTGAATTAGGGAGCATCTGGCGTTGTCACACGCGGACTAATTTAGACATGCTCGTTACAGGGGACCGAGTGAAGTGGCAAGCAGATCCCAATACCGGCCTAGGCATTATTACTGCAATCCACACACGACAATCCTTACTGACACGCCCTGACCGTTATCATAAAGTTAAGCCTGTTGCTGCAAATATCAGTTTAATTGTCATTGTTTTTGCACCACTACCAGAACCCGCTCCTACCTTGATTGATCGTTATCTTGTTGCTTGTGCTGATGCAGATATTCCCGTTTTATTGCTACTCAATAAAGTCGATCTACTTACTGAAGCAGATCCAATCTATCAACTGATCGAACAATATCAAGCTCTGGGTTATGAAGTGATGCAGTGCCAATCCCACGGCGATCTCTCTGCACTAGCACAAAGATTAGATGGGGAGACAGTTGCATTTGTTGGACAATCTGGTGTGGGAAAAAGCTCTATTATTAATCATATCGTGCCGGATGCCCTGCAAAAGACTAATATCATTTCAGAAAATTCAGCTCTAGGGCAACACACCACTACTTCAACACGTCTCATTGCTTTTGGTGAAAATGGTGCTTTAATCGACTCACCTGGTATTCGTGAATTTGGGCTATGGCATCTCACATTAGATAAAATTGATAAAGGTTTTCCTGAAATTTCAGCTCACTTAGGCTACTGTCAATATCGTAACTGTACTCATACTCATGAAAAACAATGTGCGTTAAAACAAGCCGTCAGTGAGGGTAAAATTTTATCTCGACGCTTAGAAAGCTACTTAAGATTACTTGAAGAGATTACTGAGCAACAAAAAAATTAATTTTCTGCGCCTATACACTTGAAGCAGTGATTTTGATCACCATATATATGCGCTATACTTTGGACAATTTTGAATTGTAATTAGGTGAATTGTGGAACGTTGGTTCGAATTTATGGGTAACCACCCATTTCTATTTGGTCTGTTGGCTGTACTAATCGTACTGTTCTTCGTTTTTGAAGGTCAACGTAATGGCCGTAAGATCTCCCCACAATCTTTAGGCATTTTAGTCAAAGCTAAAAATGCGATGTTGATTGACTTACGTGATGCAAAAGATTTCCGTGAAGGTCATATTAGTGGTAGTCGCAATATTCCTTATAGTCAAATGAACAGTCATGTTGAAGAACTTAAATCAACAGATCGTCCACTGGTTTTTATTTGTAATCTGGGTCAAGTTGCGGGTAGTGCCTTACAACAAGTATCACATAGTGACAGCTATCGTTTAGATGGTGGCATTAGCAACTGGAAAGCCCAAGGTCTCCCACTAGTTAAAGCCAAAAAAGCTTAAAGGAAACATGATGTCAGCTAATGTAAAAGTATATTCTACCTCTGTATGCCCTTACTGCGTACGAGCGAAACAACTATTAGAGCGTAAAGGCATAGCCTATACCGAAATCAACTTATCAAACGAAGCACCAGAAGTCCGTGTTGAGTTAATGGAAAAAACACGCCACCGTACAGTGCCACAGATTTTCATCAATGATGAATTTATAGGCGGTTTTGATCAGTTATACCAACTTGATCGTGAAGGTAAACTTGATCAACTTATATAAACCATAACCAAGATTCAATGTTAATTTTAGGAATTTAAACAATGAGTGAAGAACAACAAGCACAATTAGCTTTAGAACGTCTTTATACTAAAGATATTTCTTTTGAGGTTCCTGGGGCTGCTGTATTTACAAAAGAATGGCAACCAGAACTGAATATTAATCTCAGTTCAGCTGCAGAAAAAATTGACCCAACACATTATGAAATTTCATTAAAAGTTGTGGTTGAAGCTAAAAATGCTGGTGAAACTGCGTTTATCGTAGATGTTACTCAATCAGGTATTTTCTTGGTTGACAATGTTGAAGAAGATCGCCTTCCTTACATTTTTGGTGCTTACTGCCCGAACATCTTGTTCCCATTCCTACGTGAAGCAGTGAATGACCTTGTAACTAAAGGCAGCTTCCCTCAATTATTACTCACACCAATTAACTTTGATGCTGAGTTTGAAGCTAATTTACAACGTGCTCAAGAAACTGCAGCTGAAGGCCAAGCTTAAGTTTCTTTATCACAAAAAAAAGGACTGATTTTTATCAGTCCTTTTTATTTTCTCTATAAATTCAAGATACTATGGCATCTTGTTGGTCAAAAAATGTAGCGATCTCCTGCCAAAGTGGTACACATTGTTTTTTTTTGAAAAAATCCAAAGTGGCCTATTTGCGTCATACTTAGTTCTGCAGGTTCAACATGACGATACTGGACATCACAATTTGCATACTCACGATGCAGCATATGCACTGCGTGTTGCGGTGCAAAAAAATCGTCCTCTATCGAATACGCTAAAATAGACTGTGTCATTTTTCGATGACCATCAAAATCATTCAAATATTGTGGGTGACGCCCCCAACTAGCCCATTGTAAAGCTACTGCTTTCGGAAGATTTTCGCCTAAACCGACTTTCTTTGATGGGAAATAACCAAATAATGGCGTTAAACCAGGAATCATTGCAAACCATAAGGTAATTAGTCTGGCTTGTTTGGACTTTGGCCAATTTTTCCAATAGCCATGCTGAGTAGCGACTGTACAAATGGCTTGAATAGATTTAATTTCTTTGACTAATCCTAAAGCTTGCCCACCAAAGCTATGGCCAAGTAAATATAAGCGTTGCTGACTAAAGTTGTGTTGGCAAAATTCTATGACAGCATTGAGGTCTTTTTCTGCCCAGTCTCGCATATTCACCGAACAATCTTTTACATTGCCGTGCAAATTGTCCCCAATACCACTCCAATCCCATGTTAATACTGAATAACCTTGTTCTTGCATAAATCTTGCAAATGCACTGTAAAGATGTTTTTTTACACCTGTGGCAGGAGAAATTAATAATAATTTTTCACTCTCTTTTGCCGCAAAGTAACTAAGGTTAAATCGTTCTGTCCCTCGATCTATACTAAGCTGCTGCATGGTATCCCTATCTAAATGAATAAACCTTAAACAGCATAATGCTGATATAGATAGATGTATAACAATTTAAATGAATGTATAGTTTTATTGACTTCTACTTAAAATCATTCACCTCATCATTAGGTAAACCATTAAATTCAGCCTGATAAAGCATCGTGAACACGCCCACTGCGCATTCACGTTTGCCCCTTTTAATCAAGAGGCGCAAATCAACGAATTAAGATATTTACTTCACGCGAGCATCGTGAATAGCTTCAACCAGTTGTTGTGCAATTTCTTGTTTAGATGCTTTTTCCAGCTCGCGTTTCTCCATTTGATAATGCTCTGCAAAAAACACGGTCATTGCATTTTGATCTGATGCAAAGCCAATATCTGCACGAGATACATCATTACATGCAATCATATCTAGTTTTTTCACAACGAGTTTTTCACTTGCATAAGCTTCTACATTACGTGTTTCTGCTGCAAAACCAACCATAAATGGACGCTTCGCCTGTCCCGCAATTGTGGCAACAATATCTGGGTTCTTCACTAACGCAACGGCCAGTTCATCACCCGATTTTTTAATTTTATGTTCTGCAACCTCTGCCACTCGATAGTCAGCAACTGCTGCTGTAGCAATAAACACGTCACAGCCACGCTCTAAACTTTGTAAGCTTTCTTCAAGCATTTGCTGTGCAGAGGCAACATTAATACGTGCAACACCATTCGGGGTATCTAAACTCACCGGTCCAGCAATTAAGGTGACTTTCGCACCAGCAGCATAACAAGCCGCTGCAATTGAGAAGCCCATTTTGCCTGTACTATGATTAGAAATATAACGTACTGGATCTATTGCTTCTCGTGTTGGCCCTGCTGTAATCACAACACGTTGTCCTGCAAGTAAGCCAAATTTCTCTGCAATCGCTCGCTCAGCTTGATGAAAATATAGCTTTACTTGTCGTGCAATATCTTCAGGTTCAGGCATTCGTCCTAACCCAACGTCACCACAAGCCTGTGAACCTGACTCCGGCATAATGACATGTACACCATCATCAATAAGGGTGTTTAAGTTACGCTGAGTTGCTTTTGCTGCCCACATTTGCTGATTCATTGCAGGAGCAACCCACACTGGAGCTTTGGTTGCCAGATACAAAGTACTTAATAAATCATCAGCCAAACCAGCAGAAAATTTAGCCAAACTATCACAACTTGCAGGGGCAACCAATAATAGATCTGCCCAACGTGCTAATTCGATATGTCCCATGCCAGCTTCTGCTTCAGGGTCTAACAGCTCGGTATGAACAGGATTCCCTGACAGTGCTTGAAAAGTAAGAGGTTGGATAAATGCCTGTGCACCATGAGTCATAACAACACGAACATTAAAGCCATAATCTTTTAATCGACGAACCAAGATTGCACTCTTATAGGCTGCAATACCCCCAGTTACGGCGAGAAGGATATTTTTACTTGAAATCACACTCAGATCGAAGCTCACAAGCTGCTCACTTTTTCATTACAATGGCGCTCACAATAGCATTAAATATTCGCCATCCCAAGTCATTGATTAGATAAAAATACATTTAAAACAACTCGATTAAATACTTATTTGACTCTGCAAAATATTGTTCATTCAACGCTTAGATCCAAACCAGCAAAAAACCAACTTTCGACAACTTAACGTATTGACAAGTTGCAATGAAGTACGCAAGATCAACAAAAAAATTAATGATACTTATCACATGATTGTTAGAGAAAATCGAAACGATACACTAAAATTATTATTTTCATGGCGAGGTACTATTTTACCTAAGGTTTTACCCCCTTTGGGTATTGTAATGTTGATTTCAGCAATTGTGGGCGGTATTGAATATACCAATATATATCGTTTTCCAGAGCTTCCTCTCGTTGGATTTACACTCATTGGTGTTGTCCTTTCAATTTTTCTAGGATTTAAAAATACAGCTTGTTATGACCGCTGGTGGGAAGCACGCAAGCTTTGGGGCAGCCTTATAGCAACAGCAAGACACTTTGACCGTAACTGCCGTATTTTCCCACAAGGCCGTCGTGAACGAATTATTCAGCACGTCATTGTTTTTGCAAACCTATTACGTGACCGCTTACGCCACCAAATCAAAAACCCAGATGCATTAATGGAAACAAGTGGTATGAGTCAACAAGCTATCACCCAGCTTTATCAACAAATTAATGCACCACAATATACTTTGGGTCTAATTCAATGGGAGCTCATGCAGGCGCTAAAAGAAGGCGAGATTTCAGATATTATCTATGCACAAATGAGCCAACATGTTACAGATTTAAGCCTAGTACAAACAGGTTGTGATCGAATTGCGACTACACCACTGCCCTATGCATATTCGGTGTTGTTAAACCGCACAGTATATTTTTTCTGTTTTCTGTTGCCCTTTAGCTTAGGTTCACTCTTAGGTTTAGCGACACCTTTATTGGTGGGCATACTGGCGTATACTTTTTTAGGACTTGATGCTTTAAGTACTGAGATTGAAGAACCCTTTGGCACTCAAAGCAATGATCTTCCCTTAGACTCTATGGTAAGAACCATTGAAATTGAATTATTAAGTACTTTAGGTAAACCAACACCGCCACCAATTGTTGCCAATGATAATGACAATAATCTACTTTAATAGAGCTGAATAAGAAAATATAACAACTTAAAAACTATGCCAAATACCTTCTTGTCCGGTTTTAAGTTCTGGGACATTACCTAAGGCTAACCACGGCATATGTTCACCATGAAAGTCACTGCCAATAGAAACTTTAAGCTGATGTTGGGCGATCAACCGATCTATCATTTGGCGAGTGCCAGCAGGCTCACTTCGCTGAGGCAATTCCACTGCATCACCACCACTTTGTGCAAAGAGTTCTAACATAAAGCGAACATTGGTTGCAGAAAGATCATAACGAGTAGGATGTGCCAGTACAGCAACACCTTGGCTTTGATGAATAACCTCAATGGTTTCTGCCATATTTGGCCCAACAAAAGGAACGTAAGCTTTTTTACCTTGTTTTAAATACAAGTCAAAAGCTTGCTGTAAACGCCTAACAATTCCATGTTCAAGTAAAGTTTGTGCGATATGTGCACGTGTAATACGTTCAGGCATCTGCTCTACTTTAGCCAATACGTCATTATAAATATCTTTTTGTATACATGTGGTTAATCGCTGACAAATTTCTTCAGCGCGCTGAGCTCGTATTGTTTTTTGTTTTAATAATAATTGTTCTAACGCATCTGGTGCTTGCATATTCAGTGCAACAATATGTACACCATAGCTTTTCTTCGTAGAAGGTCTAGACCATTGGCCTGAGATTTCAACACCAGAAATAATCTGAATACCCTGCTGTTGTGCTGCTATCTGGGCACGCACTACACCATCCATGCTGTCATGATCAGTCAAAGCAAGCGTATGAATCCCTTTTGCTATAGCGGCATCTACCAACATTTCAGGACTTAATCGCCCATCTGAAATATTACTATGAGTATGTAAATCGACACCAATCATGGTTTGTATTATGCTATCTCACCAATTCAATGACTGTACTTTAGCATGAAAGCGCTGTTCGATTATCTACCGATTATTATTTTCTTTTATTTCTATAAAACGACTGACCCTAAAGATAGTCATCACCCTTTATTAGAACTAGTAGGAAGTGCTGGAAATACTGACCAAAACCACATTTTAGTTGCTACTTGTGCACTTCTGATCTCAACCCTTGTTGTCTACGGTGTTTTGTTCTTTGCACAAAAGTTTAAACTAGAAAAAATGCAGTGGTTTATCGTTTTAATGACGATAATCTTTGGCGGTGTAACTTTAGCATTTAGTGATATTACTTATATTAAGCTCAAAGCAATTATTATTAACTTAGGCATTGGTTTCGGCTTTCTCATCACACCATTATTCAACAAAGAACGTTTGCCGATTATTCAAAAATTATTAGGATCAGTATTAGAACTTACCCCAGCAGGTTGGAGAAAACTTAACTATGCTTGGTGTGGTCAATTCTTTTTACTCGCGGCCCTACACTACTTCTTCGGCTTCCTTTATTTAAATGGTCAATATTGGGGCGAATTCACTGCCTTTGGTGATATTATCGTATCACTTAGCTATCTAGCTGCTATACTATTTTTCTTGCGTCGCAATTTTAAAAATACAGATTAAGAGTAGCCTCATGCCGCAGTTTCTAATTACATGTACGGACAATGAAAATTCAACTGAAAAACGCCTAGCAGTACGTCCTCGACACCTTGAACGTCTAGAACAACTCGCAGCTCAAGGCCGTTTAATTGTCGCTGGTGCTATGCCAAAGCAACATGATAATCCTCAAGCTGGATTTTATGGCAGCACGATGATTGTTGAATTTGATAGTCGAGCCGAATTGGATGAATGGTTGAAACATGAACCTTTCTTACTTGAAGGTGTTTATGCATCAATTGAGGTTAAACCTTTTAATAAAGCACTGCCTAAAGGATAGTTTTATGCGTGCTTTTATTTCAACATTTGCCCTACTCCTTGGTATTCATAGCACGGCTTGGGCTGTGCCAAGTGTTGCCCCAACAGTAGCAGCGCCTGCTGCTACTGCGGTTGCTGGCACTGCAGTCACCAATACAGCAACTGCTACAAATACACCAGCAGCTACAAATACACCAACTGTCAATAAAGCCCCAACAGCAGAAGATATTGCCAAAGATAAGGCACAGCAAGATGCCAAGGTCAAAGCTTTAGTTAAAGACCAAGCTTCTCGTCTACAACAGCTTGAAAAAGCAAATTTAGATGCTTTAACTCAGAATCAAGAATTACAACTTAAAAATGACAATTTAGCTGTTCAAGTTCAAGTTTTACAAAGTGAAAGTAGCGCACAAATGTTTCTTTACGGTGCTGCCACTCTTGCTGCTGGTGTAATACTCGGTTTCATCATTGCTGGATATATTTACACCAAACGTCGACGTCAGTGGTAAGTTCCCACTTCGTTTAACAGCGCCTATATTTAAAACTTAAGCATAAGATATCTGATCAAATCTCCATTTGATCAGATATCTTTCTTCATTTCTTATTCATTGAAAGGATAATCTGGTGTCAAATCACATACAAACCGCAGTTTTAGATTGGCAGCGTATTGATGGGATTGATATTCCAATTTCCACTCAATTTGGTGATGTATACTTTTCTAAAGACAATGGCTTACTAGAAACTCGGCATGTCTTTCTTGCTGGGAATGAGCTCGAAACACGTCTGGCATCATTATCAAATCATGATTATTTTTGTGTTGCTGAAACAGGTTTTGGTACGGGTTTAAATATTTTGGCTTTAATGCAACTCTGGCAAAAAGTCCGCCCAAATAATCACAGCCATTTACATGCCATAAGCGTGGAAAAATACCCACTAACTCAAGCAGACTTACGTCGAGCGCTTGCAGCATGGCCTGAGCTTAGTGAATTTTCTACACAACTAATCGAACAGTACCCTTTGGCAATTGCAGGCTGTCACCGACTGCATTTTCCAGAACAACGTTTTAGTCTCGATTTATGGCTTGGCGATGCACAGGATGTTTTCCCCAATTTAGCTGCCACACATTATGTAGATGCTTGGTTCTTAGATGGTTTCGCCCCATCCTGTAATCCTGAACTTTGGGAAGAAAAAGTACTAGATCATATTATCCGGCTATCAACAGTGGGTACCACTTTTGCATCCTTTAGTGTAGCTGGTGTGCTAAAACGCGGACTAAGCAAACATGGTATTCAAATTAGTCGTCCACGCGGTTTTGGACATAAACGAGAAATGCTCAAAGCAATTTGGCCAGATCCCCATGTTGAGATAACAACACCACGTTTAGGAAAAAGTAGACAACAACAACGTATTGCTGTCATTGGTGCAGGTGTAGCAGGGTTAAGCGTGGCATGGGCCTTTGCCCAACGTCATCATCAGATTGACCTATTTGATCAAAATGCTCCGCTTGCTGGCGCATCAGGCAATCCGCTTGCCTTGCTTAATCCCAAACTCTGCCCAATTGCACAAAGTCATGAACATCTCATGACTTTATCTTGGCAATATGCGCAGCGCCATTACCAACAATTTACAGGCTTTCGCCCTTTGAGCATTTATCAACTCGCACAAAAGGACGCTGAAAACCTACTAGAATTAGCAGAACAATATCCTTCAAATGTAGTCACCGCACATCGCCCTGCGGAAACACCTCTTAGCAATCAATTCGCTAGTTTATGTTTAAATCAGGCAGGTGCTATTGTTCCCAAACAACTTGCTGAACAAATTTTAGCGCATCCAAATATTCAATTTCATTGTGCACAAATTACCGCTATTTCCGCCACGCAAACTGCGCCTAATATTTGGCAATTGCAAGACAAACAGAACATCTGGAGCAATTACGATCAAGTCATTGTTTGCTGTGCAAAAGCCAGTGCCACATTATTTCAGCACAATGAGGCTCATCAATACCCAGCATTAAAAGCAATTCGAGGTCAGGTAAGCTGGTTAAACAATGCTGGCCATACTTTAGCACTCAATCAAGCCTTTAGTTATGGCGGATATTGTATGCAACTCGATCAACAACAGCTCATTCTGGGTGCTTCCTTTTACCCTAATCGTGAAGATGATCAAGTACTGGAAGAAGATCATGTGCACAACTATGAACTTATCCACAGTGTTGCAGCAGATTTCGCACAACAACTTGCCCCAATTATACATTGGTCAGGGCGTGCTTCTATTCGTGCTCAGAGTCCAGACTATTTTCCACTTGTGGGTGCAATTCCAGAATCTCAAGCGACAGCCCCAATACAACAGCCTCTATATACCTTTGCAGGTCTAGGCTCTAAGGGCTTCCTATTTGCCCCTCTTTGTAGTGAGGTTCTTGCTGCCTTAGTTTTAGCTGAGGCTTGCCCAATACCCCAGTCTCTTGTACATAAGCTGGATCCCCAACGTTTTAGAAAAAAAGTTAAGCAAAAAAAGCCCTATTTTTCTAAAACAACGCCAGCCATAGATAAAGAGCACCTCAATTAAAATAAACAATTTTTTGTAGAAGTCTTATCATTTTGGCTTCTACAACTCTGACTAACAAACACTACTTTTGGTGATATTACTCAAGCTAAGTTATTTGCGAGTATCTTGTAAAATAAACAAAATTTTAGTGGTTTAAAATAAGTAACTTTGCTGGCTTTCATATAGAAAATCAGTGAAAATATTCTCCTTTTGCAACAATTTATCAGCGAACTGTTTTTTCGCCTTGATTCGGATAGTTTATGAAGTTTGAAAAGTTAGCGCAGTCGGGTCGTGCCCGACGTGGCCGCCTTAGTTTAGAACATGGTGTCGTAGAAACACCTGTGTTTATGCCTGTTGGTACTTACGGTACAGTTAAGGGCATGCTGCCACGCGATATTGAAGAAATTCAAGCGCAAATCATCTTAGGCAATACCTTCCATCTCTATTTACGTCCTGGCCTTGATGTCATAAAAGAACATGGTGGTTTACATGAGTTTATCAAATGGGATAAACCTATTCTGACTGACTCTGGTGGCTTCCAAGTATTTAGTTTGGGTGCAATGCGTAAAATCAAAGAAGAAGGTGTGACTTTCCGTTCTCCAATTGATGGTTCAAAAGTATTTTTATCACCTGAAATTTCAATGGAAATTCAACGTGTACTCAATTCAGATATCGTCATGATCTTTGATGAATGTACTCCCTATCCTGCAACACATGAAGAAGCACAAAAGTCATTACAATTATCTTTACGCTGGGCAAAACGTTGTAAAACAGCGCATGAAGAAAATGGTAACCCCAATGCACTATTCGGTATCATTCAAGGTGGGATGTACGAAGACTTACGTGATGAGTCTTTAAATGGCTTACTTGAAGTTGGCTTTGATGGCTATGCGATTGGTGGCTTATCTGTAGGCGAACCTAAAGAAGAAATGCTCAAAGTATTGGACTATTTACCTGCTAAAATGCCGGAGGATAAACCTCGCTATTTAATGGGTGTTGGTAAACCAGAAGATATTGTTGAAGCGATCCGTCGTGGCGTAGATATGTTCGACTGTGTAATGCCTACACGTAATGCACGTAATGGCCATTATTTTGTGACTGATGGTTTGGTACGTATTCGTAACAGTCAGTATCGTCATGACCAAAACCCACTTGATCCGCACTGTGATTGTTATACCTGTAAGAACTTCACACGAGCATATTTATTCCATTTAGAGAAGTGTGGAGAAATGTTAGGCTCTATGTTGGGTACAATTCATAATTTACGTTATTACCAACGTTTTACTCAACAAATTCGTGATGCCTTAGACAATGGGACTTTTGATGACTTCGTGACTGATTTTTATCAACGTCGTGGATTAGAAGTTCCACCTTGTCCTGAAGATGAACAATGACAGTATTTGCGCTGTCTCTCAAGACAAGGTAAATTGCAAAACAAATTGATTTAAATGTCAGCTGAAACGACAACCCACTTTTAACTTTAGGATATAACCATGAGTTTATTTATTTCAACTGCCCATGCTGCAGATGCAACTGCACAAGGTCCAGGTATGATGGCAAACTTATTGATGATTGCTGTTTTTGTTGCAATTTTCTACTTTTTAATCTGGCGCCCTCAATCAAAGCGTGCCAAAGAGCATCGTTCTTTGATTGAAAGCCTAGGTGAAGGCAGTGAAGTCGTTTTCGCTGGTGGACTAATGGGTCGTATCATCAAGCTTGAAGGTGATTTTGCTGTGATTGAACTTAGTCGTGGCAATGAAGTAAAAATCCAACGTGCTAGTGTTATTTCAGTCTTACCTGAAGGTACACTCAACAATCTCTAATCATAAATCAGTCGTGTGAGAGCACGACTTTTTTTTAATTTTAAGAAGAAAGCAAATGCGTTATCCGGCATGGAAATATTTACTGATCTTGGTTGTTCTCGTGATCAGTACAATATATGCACTGCCTAGTTTGTATCCTGATGAGCCTGCGGTTCAAATCTCTGGTGCCAAAGCTGGTACTACCATTGACCAAAGCGTGATACAAAAGGCAGAGCAAATATTAAATAGTGAGAAAATAGCAACTCACGACAACAGTTTTAACAATAACGCCGCTTTACTCCGCTTAGGTTCTACAACTGATCAGCTTAAAGCACAAGAAGCGTTACGTGTTGGGCTTGGGGACACCTATGTTGTGGCATTGAACTTGGCACCAACCACACCTGAATGGTTGCAAAAAATTGGCGCCAAACCAATGAAACTCGGCTTAGACTTACGTGGTGGGGTACATTTCCTACTCGAAGTTGATATGAACAAAGCCATCGCACAGCGTATGGAAACCTCAGCAACTGATTTACGTCGTCAATTGCGAGAGAACAAACTAAAATTTAATAATTTAACGCTTAGCAACAACGTCATCACTCTGCAATTTGCCAACAATGAAGACCGTAGTGCAGCAGCAGATTTTTTACGTAGCAACGGTGGTAATCAGTTTAACCAACAGTCTTTGGCAACTGAAAATGGGCCAATTTTAAAACTTACTTATAGTGATACTAAAACACAGGAAATTCAGTCTGGCGCACTTAGCCAAAACTTAATGACCTTACGTAATCGTATTAACGAATTAGGTGTATCTGAGGCAGTTGTACAAACTCAAGGTAGCAACCGTATTGTGGTTGAACTTCCTGGTGTACAAGATACTGCAGCAGCAAAACGTGTTTTAGGCCGTACTGCGAATCTTGAATTCCGTATGGTTTCTGATCTTAATGATCAAGTGATTGATCCATATACTGGAAAACCGACAGGTACTTTACCTGCTGGTACTGAAGCATTTGCATTAGATTCTCTAGACAGTGGTAGACAAATTCTACTTAACCGTACTCGAATCTTAACTGGTGAACGCGTTCAAGGTGCTTCAACCACTTACGAGCAACAAAGTGGCCAACCACAGGTCTCTGTCAATCTAGACAGTGCTGGTGGTAAGCTAATGGCTGATGCAACACGTAGTGCCATTGGTAAACGTATGGCAGTACTATTCATTGAGAGTAAACAAAAAATTTCTTCAATTACTGACCCTGAAACAGGTGAAATTGTTGAAGTTCGTACGCCATATACCGAATCTGTAGTCATTAGTGCTGCAACGATTAAAGATGTACTAGGTTCAAACTTTGTCATCAATGGTATGTCAGTACAAGAATCCAATGAATTGGCTTTAATGCTACGTGCCGGTGCTTTAGCTGCACCAATGTACTTCGTTGAAGAACGTGTTATTGGTCCAAGTCTAGGTCAAGAAAATATCGACAAAGGCCTATTATCTACTCAAGTCGGGTTCATCTTAGTTGCACTTTGGATGGTGGTATTCTTCCGCCTATTTGGTGTGATCGCAAACTTTGCCTTAGTACTTAACCTTGCAATGATCTTGACAATTATGTCTTGGTTAGGCGCATCACTCACCTTACCGGGTATTGCCGGGATCGTGATTACCATTGGTATGGCTGTCGATGCCAACGTACTCATCTGTGAACGAATACGTGAGGAAATAAAATGGGGAGCCTCGCCTAAACAAGCAATTGTTGCTGGTTATGATCGAGCTTATAACACCATCTTTGACTCCAACTTAACCACAATGTTAGTTGCTGCTATTTTGTTCTTAATTGGTACTGGTCCGATTAAAGGTTTTGCCGTCACTTTGATGATCGGTATCATGTGCTCAATGTTTACGGCTATTACCGTTACTCGAGGCATTGTACAAATCATCTATGGCAAAAAACGTAACTTGAAAAAGTTGAGCATATAGGAGATCAATAATGACAGATATGACTCAACAACCGAAAAAGTATGGTCGTCATGATAACGATCATGTCATTAACTTTTTGAAAATTGCTGCTCCTGCAGCCATCATTTCAATTCTTTTGACTGTTGGTAGTTTATTTTTCTTGTTCAGTAAAAATCTTAACTTAGGTTTAGACTTTACAGGTGGTATCTCAGCTGAGCTTAACTATCAACAAGCTGCAAACCAAGCAGATGTCATTGCTGCGCTAGATAAAGCCGGTTTTAAAGATGCAGTTGTACAAACACTAGGTACTCAAAAAGACCTTTTAGTACGTATGCCAGTACAAGCAGACTTAAAAGTTGAAGACTTAAACAACAGCATTACGACAGCAGTACAATTACCAAATAACCCTGCCAAAGTTCATAAAGTGGACTCGGTTGGTGGTCAGGTAGGTAATGAGTTGTACTTGCGTTCTGCAGGTGCTGTTGCACTGGCATTAATCCTAATGCTGGTTTACGTCACAATTCGCTTTGAGTTTAAATTAGCAATTGGTGCAGTATTGTCACTCTTTCACGATATTATCGTCATTCTCGGCTTCTTTGCACTCATGCAATGGCCATTTGACTTGACGGTTATGGCGGCAATTTTAGCAATCATTGGTTTCTCATTGAACGATAACATTGTTGTTTCGGATCGTATCCGTGAAAACTTCCGTAAAATCCGTGGGGCGAGTCCTGCAGAGATTGTGAATATCTCGTTGACTGAAACATTACGTCGTACCATTCATACATCTATGACTTTACTCTTAGTTGTACTTTCTATGATGTTCCTTGGTGGTGAGGGTCTTAAATGGTTCTCTGTTGCAATGTTTATTGGTGTATTTGTGGGGACTTACTCTTCAATCTACATTGGTACAACCTTTGCACTATGGCGTGGTCTAAACCGTCAAGATTTCATTGTACAAGTTAAACCTGAATTTGAAGAAGAAATACCTTAAGCTTCTCATTCAAAGTAAAAAGCCGATCATTTGATCGGCTTTTTACTTTGCTCATAATTAAATCCAAACTAGCATATGTGCCATATAGACTGATTTTTCATCAGGTCTTGCAAAGCAGAAAAATCCTTAAAATGAGCTAAGATCATTTTTTCTTGTTCTAACAATTGCTTAAGCTGTGCTTTTTTTCGTTCATGTTGTGCATAAACATCTTCAATCTTACGCTGTTTCTTTGATGCGCTTATTTGCTCATCCCAATTGAAACTCTGAATTAAATGCGTAATCTTCGCTTCAATCTGTTCAAGTTGTAATTCTAACGTGATGTTATGCGATCTAATCAATTGATCTGCTACTGGTCTAGCCTTCTGCCCAACCTCAACTTGAAATTGTACTAAGTTAACTAAATCCTTGGCCTCATAAGCTTGATTGACCTGCTGCAATAATTCAGTTTTTATCTGTTTTTTTTGTTCATCTTGCTCTCGATCGGGATGGATCTCTGCCGCAATTCGATGATAAATATGCTTCATAGATTGATTGGCATTTTTTCTTGCTAGAATACGTTGTTGTAATTTTTTCTCTACCCTCGCCTTTTCACGCATCATCTCTCGCTCAAACAGCTGTTGCTCCTGTACTGCAAAGGGATGGCTCGGCTCAATATATTCGATATCTTTCATTTTTCTAGAAAATTTCATTATAAAATCGTCTAGCCCCAGATAAGAAAAATCAAAAAAATCCTCCTTCAATTCATACTTATCACTGAGTAATAGTTTTAACTGCTCTAATTCATTTTTTAAATACTGTTCTATTTCAGAATCCTGAGCTACATTCAGATCATCTGAGCTGCCGTGTTGATCATGTTGCACAGAGGAGTGTACCTGAGCTCTGCTGCTGTTCTGATCACCGTAATAACCCAACTCATTTAACAATGCCACCAGCTGGTTATTTTGCTGTTCAGTGATTTTCTTTGAATCTATAAGTGGCTGCGCCAATTGAACAATTTTTTCATTAAGTTTAAGCAATTGTGCTTTAGTAATTTTTTTATTTCTCTGCCTCACTAAGACCTGTATTTTTTCCAGAGAAATAATACGTAATTTATCAAATATAGGCCAAATTTCTTGTCTTACTCGCAGTTGAATATCTTGTTGAGCTTGCGACCATTGTTGCAATACGCTTGTTTGCTGCTCAATTTGTTGTTTTAAATGCTGAAACTTCTTTTGCTGAGCCGAGACTTTAACCTCACTCACTTTGCTTTTAAGCTGTAATTGCATAGCCATCATCTACCACGTTTAACAGTCATCATGACTCAAATGCAAAGTGATATCATGTTCATCCATGCTGTACAAGTTGCAGTTGTGGAAATGCAAAACCTTTACAACTCAATTGGCTTCGCCAAGCCACTGTCAGCATACAGCCACCGAGTTGATAGTGTTGATAAGCAAAAGTACCCAAGGCTGTATGTTGACATACCCCGCCTGTATGCTCCACGTGAACCCTTGTATTTATATCTTTCAATGGCATACGAATCCCCATCCCAGAGGCTTTTAATATTGCTTCTTTGGTTGTCCAAATTTTAAACCACAATACAGGATCTTGCTCATGATCTTGCCATAACTGATACTCATCATCATGAAAAGCATGTTGAGCCAAATGATCAAAACGAACTGAGCGATCAAGATCTTCAACATCAACACCTATGTCTTGTTGCTGCCATGAGCTGGCCAAGACGTAGTGCTTATGGCTATGCGATTGGTTAAATGCAAAATTAAGATGCTCTTTGAGATAAGGCTTGCCCCATGGAGTCTTTAAAAAATCTTGCTCTGTTAGAGGCTGCTTTAATTGCGTACTCAATAACTGATGTTTAATCTGTAAAATTTGCTCTTTACGTAAAATTAAAGCTTGCTGGCGTGCTGCCAAAGTCTGATCGGTGGTCACGCGATTTGGCAATACCACCACATCAATGGCTATTTTTCTTATCTCTTTACTCAACCGATATTATCCTCATCACAGTACATTAAAAAAACCTAACACAAGGTTAGGTTTCTTATTAAAGCATGTTTAGCATTAATTAGGATTAACGCTTAAATTTCTTCTCAGCCTTTTTAAATTTTTGTACATAGCGACGACGACGTGCAGCTGTACGCTCATCCACTTGTGATTTACGTCCTTCAAATGGGTTTTCAGCTGTTTTAAAATCAATCTTCACAGGTGTACCTTCAAGTTTATATACTTTACGGAACACATTCTCCAAATAACGACGATAATCCGCTGGTGTTTTATCTACCTTATTACCATGGATTACAATTGTTGGTGGATTTTGCCCACCCATATGCGCATAACGCATTTTAATACGACGCCCTTGAACCATAGGCGGTTGATGCGCTTCAGTTGCATCATTTAAAATCTGCGTTAAACGTGAAGGTGAAACTTTTAAATTTGAAGATTCATATGCACGGTGAATAGATGGATACAAATCACCTACCCCAGTACCATGTAAAGCCGAAATTAAGTGGATTTTTGCCCAAGGAATAAAGTCAAAACGACGTTCAACATCGAGTTTACATTGTTTGCGGTCATATTCACTCATGTTATCCCATTTGTTAATGGCGATCACCATGGCACGACCAGCTTCAAGTGCATAGCCAATTAAGTGTAGGTCTTGCTCAACAATCCCTTCACGTGCATCAATTACCACCACCACAACATGTGCATCACGCATTGCCTGCAAGGTCTTCACAATCGAGAACTTCTCGATCATTTCATCCACCTTACCTTTACGGCGTACACCCGCTGTATCAATTAAAGTGTACTTACGTTCATTACGCTCATAAGGAATATATACCGAGTCACGTGTTGTCCCAGGCATATCAAATACCACAACACGTTCTTCACCAAGTAAGCGATTGACTAAGGTAGACTTACCTACGTTAGGGCGACCAATAACAGCTAAACGTAGACCCGTTTCTTGATCGTGTAAGTCTGCATCTTCATCTTCAGGAATGTCAGCGAGCACATCTTCAAGCATTTGTGCTACACCACGACCATGACTCGCAGCAACCTGCAACGGCTCACCTAAACCAAGTTTATAAAACTCAACAATAGCCGCTTCAGCATGTACACCATCAACTTTATTGGCAACCAAATAAACTTTTTTGCCTAATGTACGAAGTTCACGTGCAATTTGCTCATCAGATGCCAACAAACCAGCACGAGCATCTACAACAAAGATAATCAAATCTGCTTCGTTAATTGCAGTTTTTGATTGCTCTGCCATATAAGCATCAATACCAGCTTCACTTTCACCAATACCACCAGTATCAACAACGATAAATGATTTATTTTGGAAAGTTGCATCACCATATTTACGATCGCGGGTTAAACCAGCAAAGTCAGCAACAAGTGCATCACGACTCTTCGTAATCTGATTAAATAATGTTGATTTGCCTACGTTGGGACGACCAATGAGCGCAATAACGGGTTTCATAAAATAACCTTTATCAAGCGTGCTTGAATTTCAAAAGCAGAAAAATAACAAGATGATGCAAAATCTAATCTGTGCTCACAATCACTGCAATCACAATCAGGTCTTTCAAGACCCAAGCACATGATGTCGTCACAATCGTTCTGTCGTTTCAACAATAGATATCTATAAACGAAAATACGGGGATTGAATAAAATATATTCAAACTCCCCGATCATATTCTTTGCATCCAGTTTCAGATGCTTAGTGTAACATAAGCCTAGCTTAAAATTAACGGTTTTGCCAAATGCTCATTGCACCTTTACGCGTACTTACGAGTAGTTGATTATCTACTACGCGTAATACACGTACATCACCACTGGTGCTTGAACGTCCTAACAGTTGACCATTATTTACATCAAGTAAATGTAATACACCATCTAAATCACCAACGACCACATGATTACCTAAAACCACTGGATTGCTTAATTGGCGATTGAGCAGCTGATCATTATCCCAAACTTTTTCACCACTGAACAAATCGAAGGCTAAAACCTTGCCATCTATCGTGGAAACAAAAACTTTGCCTTCGTGTACTGCTGGGCTTGCAACACTACTGGCATCCTGACTCCAAATAACGCGTTGAGTTGTTAGATCAGTAACAGTAACCTGCCCTTGGAAACTTGTTGTCACCATAAACTGGCCCACAACTACAGGATCAGCAGCAATATCAACTAAACGTTGTACATCAGAACGACCTTCACTTACTGCGACACGCTGTTGCATGCGTGGCACCCCAGTCAAACTGTCAATCGCGTAGACATAACCATTTGATGTGCCAATAGCGACTGTACGAGCATCAACAGGTACAGGAGCAGCTTGTGCACGTAAGCTTAATGGAGTATGTGGCAATTTATAAGTCCACGCCACTTGACCATTTTCTACATCAAAAGCAAAAACGGTACTGTCATTTGCAACTAAAATAGCACGGCCGTTATAAATCAGTGCTGGACTTAACAAAGCACCTGAAGCCTGAGCTTTCCACTTTTGTTCGCCTGTTGCTTGATCTAATGCAAAGACTTCACCTTTGCTATTACCCACAACAACTACACCAGCTGCAGCTTCTGCACCAGAAGTAATACCCTGTTTACTGACACGTTTTTCCCAAAGACGCTGCTTTCCTTTGTAAGCACTCACTACGCCCTTTGGATCAGGAAGGAAATAGACTCCTTGATCAATTGCCAATTGTAAACGCAGTGGATCTTGACTACTTGTTGAAGACACACTTTGACTAAATACGGGTGCTAAACCAATGGATTGCTGTAGTTTTGGCAGCGGATTCGGTTTAATTTTTTCTTCTTTAACCTTGTTACTTGAACAGCCAAATAATGCAGCTGATAAAATTGCTAAGGCAAAAGGAATAACAATTTTTTTATTCATTAAGACTCATCCACTTGTGGCTGTATGATTGGGAGTTCCACATCTGGGTTATCAACCAAAACACCAACACTTTGCAGTTTAATTTGTAAAAGTTGACGCTCTTGTTTGCTTTCTACCAACGTATTCCACGCATTTTGATAATATTTTTTAGCATTTACAGTATCATTTTTGGCAACAAAGATATCACCACGTGCTTCATCAACTGTTGCTTTAAAAGCAGGTAAAGTCACTTTATCTAAAGTTTTCAAAGCTACATCGTATTTTTTCTGTGCTGATTGAGCATCAGCCAAGCCAATACGTACCACCGCCATGAGACCTTCATCTGCAAGTGTAGAACTTTCTACTTTATTTAACTCACGCTCTGCACCAGCATAATCCGCTTTTTCATAAGCAAGTTGAGCCATGACCAATTGTGATTGTAATGCTTGTACTGAGTTTGGATCTTCTTTAACAATATTGTCGGCTTTAGCTGCAAGTGCGGCGAATGCTTTTTTATCATCACCCACACTTGGAGCTTCATCCATTAATTGTTGAACCTTGGCAGTTTGCATCTGCCCCTTAGCAGCATTGTTTTTTGTCCAATACTGCCAACCGAACAGAGCAATCAGCGCAATTAAAATGCCGCTCACCAATTTAGAGCCATATTTTTGAAAAAATGACTTTAAACTGTTGAGTTGTTCTTCTTCTGTCATTGCGCTCATATGATCTAAACCCTTATGTTTCTGATTCTCAAATTATTGTGTAGCAAATTTTTCAATAAAAAACGGTACAATATCTGCAACAGCAACTTGATGCTGATCAGCTGTCGCCAAAGTTTTTACTGACAATTGCTTTGTTTCCCATTCACGTTCACCTAAAATCAAGGCATAAACTGCACCTGATTGATCAGCTTTTTTCATCTGACTTTTCATTGAACCCAATGAACCGACTTTAATACGAATTGGACTTGCTGCATTTTCTAACTGATCACGCATTGACTCAGCGAATACCAATGCTTGACCTTGTAAGTTTTGTTCCGCAACCAAAAAGACTTCACACTCTCGTACTGGATCTGTATTCTCAAGCAATTCCAATAACAGTAACAAGCGCTCAATACCCATTGCAAAACCAACAGCAGGTACAGATTGATCTGGTTTCCCTTTCAGCTGACCAACCAAACCATCATAGCGACCACCAGCACATACTGTACCTTGTGAACCTAAATGCGTTGTTGTCCATTCAAAGACTGTTTTGTTGTAGTAATCTAAACCACGTACCAATTTTTGGTTAATAACAAACTCTACACCAGCATCAGTTAAATACTTTTGCAACTGATTAAAATGCTGCATAGTATCGGCTTGCATAAAATCATGTAATTTTGGTGCATTCTCTAAAATTTTCTGCGTATGAGCATCTTTAGAATCTAAAATTCGTAATGGGTTAGTGCTTAAACGACGCTTTGAATCTTCATCAAGTTGATCTTGGTGTTTATTTAAAAACTCAACCAAAGCACTACGATATGCATTACGCTCATCAAGCTCACCCAATGTGTTAAGTTCTAAACGAACTTTATCTGACACGCCCATGCGTTTCCAAAGACGTGCCGTTAATAAAATGAGTTCAGCATCCATATCAGGAGTTGCCACACCAAAGGTTTCTACACCAAATTGATGGAACTGACGATAACGACCTTTTTGTGGTTTTTCATAACGGAACATTGGACCGTTATACCAAACACGAGGTGTCGCACCACGTAATAAATTATGTTCAAGCATAGCGCGAACACAACCAGCAGTTCCTTCAGGACGAAGTGTTAATGACTCAGGAGGATTACCTTTATCTAAGAAGGTATACATCTCTTTTTCAACGATATCAGTTGCATCGCCAATAGAACGCTTGAATAGATGTGTTTGTTCAACAATCGGCAAACGAATTTGTTGGTAGCCATAAGCATCCATTAATGATGCTAAGTGCTGTTCTAGGCGTCTCCAAGCAGCTGTTTGCGTTGGGAGAATATCATTAAAACCTTTGATTGCGACAATTGAACTCATGATGAACTACGAATGATCTCTTTAGATTTAGCTTCTTCAAGCACTTTAACACGCTGACGTACCATAGTTTCGATCTCATCAACAAGTTGCTTGGTGTCAATTAAATGGCTTTTTTCACCATTATGGTATACCAACGAACGTGGACTAGCACCCACCACCCCAATATCTGCTTCCTTAGCTTCGCCAGGGCCATTGACCTTACAGCCAATAACAGATACATCCATTGGTGTACGTACATCTTCTAAACGCTCTTCAAGTTGTTGCATCACCTGAATGACGTTAAATTCTTGCCGTGAACAACTTGGGCAAGCGATAAAGTTAATCCCATTTGAGCGTAAACTCAATGATTTCAAAATATCAAAACCAATTTTAACTTCATCTTCTGGCTCTGCTGCTAAGGAAATACGCATCGTATCGCCAATGCCTTCCATTAACAAGCCACCTAGAGCAATGGCTGATTTTACTGTACCAGTACGGTAAATTCCTGCCTCAGTCACCCCTAAATGTAGTGGGTTGTCTACCTGTTTTGACAGCAGTCTGTAGGCATCCATAGTTAAAAACACATTAGATGCTTTAACAGATATTTTAAACTCATGAAAATTCAAACGATCCAAAATATCAATATGGCGTAATGCAGACTCTAGTAGTGCCTGCCCTGTTGGCTCACCATATTTCATTTGTAAATCTTTTTCCAATGAGCCCGCATTTACCCCAATACGCATTGAAATATCATGATGCTTCGCCGCAGCAACCACTTCACGAATTTTAGCTTCAGAACCAATGTTGCCTGGATTAATTCGTAAACAATCCACACCTAATTCAGCAACTTTTAAAGCAATTTTATAGTCAAAGTGAATATCTGCAACTAACGGTACAGCAACACGTTTGCGAATTTCACCAAACGCCTCTGCAGCCTGCATCGTTGGTACTGAAATGCGCATAATATCCGCACCAGCATCTACACAACGTTCAATTTGCGCTACAGTCGCGTCCACATCACATGTCTCTGTATTCGTCATGCTTTGGATACTGATTGGCGCATCACCGCCTACATAAACAGAACCCACACGTATTTTACGGGTTGGGCGGCGTTTAATCGGATTTTCAATCATGTTCCTACTCGACTTCAACTAATTAACGGGATAAACGGAAGTCTGCCTTACCATTTACCGTATATGATGACAATGAAATTTGCTCATCATTTAAGCTCAAACTCACAGCTGTTGCATCATCCAAACGAATATGGAACGGCGAACTACCATTTAAGCTTAACTTATCTGCTTGACGTCCTGTTGCTAAAACTTTTCCTGTTCCATCCACAATATGAACTGAAGTTGGACGGTTAAAATTGAGAACCAACTGATCACCACTACTGGCAGGTGCAGTCGTTGTTGAACCTTCTGTAACAACTTGCATGGCATTATTTTGCCCAGCAACATCCGTTGCAACTTTTTTCTTCGCAGACCATTTTTGCACCGCAACAATAGCGGCCCAAGCAACAATAAGTACTACGATAGCGATTAAAATACGCTTTAACCATTTACGGTTACGATCACTATTAGAACCAGGTAACTTACCCATAATTTTAATTGGTGAATCATCTAATGCTTTGTTAGGTAACAACCCAGTATCATTCTGATAAATTTCATCAAACCGTTGGATAATTGCCGTTGCATCAACACCTAAATATTTGGCGTAATTACGATAATACCCTTTAATGAAGGTTGCTTCTGGCAAGCTGGTATATTGATCTTGCTCCAAAGCCTCTAAACTTTTTTCAGAGATTTTTAAATCTACGGAAACATCCTCAAGATTTTTAGATTGAGAGATTCGAACTTGACGCAAGTACTCGCCAGGACGTTGTATATTTCCTAAAGCATTAGGTGCTACGTTTGAACCAGTAGGTTGCTGTGAATTAGGATTTACTTCCATACGGCCTCAGTGCTGTGCTGCAATTGTAAATAGTGTTGATATTCTTGACTCTTAGGATACAAACTCTGCAATTGAGTGAGCTGAGTTTGCATACCGACTAAATCTCCATTTGCTCGTGCAATACGAGCCCCCAACCAGAGCACACGTGCACTTGATGGAGTTTGCCCCTGCTTACGAAGAAATTGTTCATAGCTTTGGCCTGCAGCACTGAACTTTCGCTGCAAATAATAAATTTCACTTAACTCTAACACTGAAGTGAGAGAATCGCGATGCACAGAAAGCGCTTGTTGAAAACTTTTTTCTGCATCATCTAACTTGCCTAAGCTTAAATAAACTTGACCCAAGTTTTCAAGTGCTCGATAACGCTGATCGTAGCCTAGTGTAGCACCAGCAATTTTTAATTGTTTAATTGCTTCATCATTGCGTTGCATTTGATGTAAATAACTTGCGTAATTATTGCGCACCTGAGCATTTTCAGGCTCAGACTTTAATGCACGTTTAAAGTATTGCTCCGCTTTCTCTAAACTGATTGGGCTCGCTTCTTGTTGTAATAACACGCCCATCATCATATTAGCTCCAGCATCTTTTGCATCATAATGCAAAGCTTGATCTAGCGTGCGTTTTGCTGCATCTAGATCACCACTTCGAATATACTCAGCCGCCAGTTGAGTCCGCACTTGGACTGCTCGCTCAGGATCTTGTTGTACTAAACGATTTGAAGATGAAGTTTGACAACCTTGTATCCAGCCCACCATCAAGCAAAATAAGCTGATCGTAATGGTATTTTGATACGGATTAGTCAAGATAAGCTCCCTAACGCTCTGGATCGCCAGTCACTCGAACGATCATATTTTTTTCTTCTACTTTTTTCTTCCACTGAGCCGCACGACGAGTACGATCGGCAACCTGTCCAACAAGCTGGCCGCATGCTGCATCAATGTCATCACCTCGTGTCTGACGGATCGTACACACAAATCCAGCATCGGACAAAGTCTTTTGAAATGCCATAATCCGATTTCGACTAGAACGACCATAAGGTGCATGTGGAAATGGATTAAATGGAATTAAGTTAATTTTACTTGGTAAATTCTTTAATAATTTCAGCATTTGCTGTGCATGTTCTGGTTGATCATTCACACCATCTAACATGACATATTCAATAGTGACATGTTTACGTGCGCTTTCATTACCATCTTTTGCAATATAACGCTGACATGCTGAAATGAGTTCAGCAAGAGGATATTTTTTATTAATTGGTACTAGTTCATTACGTAATTCATCATTTGGTGCATGTAAAGAGATCGCTAAAGCTACATCAATATCTTTGGCCAATTGATCAATTTTAGGTACTACACCTGAGGTTGACAAAGTTACACGGCGTTTTGACATACCATATGCGAAATCATCTAACATGATCTGCATCGAACTCAGTACTGCATCATAATTCAACAAGGGCTCGCCCATACCCATCATCACAACGTTAGTGACAGTACGTTCACGCTCAGCTATCACAACATCTTCCATGTATGAATAATTCGCCACCCAAAGCTGGCCAATAATCTCATCAGGAGTCAAATCACGTTGAAAGCCCTGCTTACCCGTTGAACAAAATGAGCAATCTAAAGCACAACCTACTTGCGATGAAATACAAAGGGTTTTACGTGCACCCGTCTTATCATCAGCAGGAATAAGTACGGTCTCTACCAAAGAGCCAGCACCATCTCCTACACGAAAGACCCATTTACGTGTGCCATCTTTAGAATAATTACGATGCACCACTTCTGGAACACGAATTTCACAAATTTGTTCTAGTTTTGCGCGCAACTTACCAGAGATATTGGTCATTTCAGCAAAATCAGTGACAAAAAACTGATGTATCCACTTCATGATCTGACCGGCGCGGAATTTCTTCTCTCCCTGCTCTACAAAGAACTGCTCGAGTTCGCTGCGAGACATGCCCATCAAATTGATTTTTGAAGATGTTTTAGATGCAACGCTTGGTGATGGTGACGTGTGCTCATCGAGTTGCGCGGATGGCCTAACCATTTCAGCATTCATGGGGATTACCTAAACTCTATCGATTTGGGAGATGACAGGACAATACAGCATATTTTACAGAGAAGAAAAAACCAAATAAGGAGTATAACACTTATTTGGTTTTTCTAAGGCTCGATTAACGAGTACGTGGGCAAACTTCAGTTTGAGCGAAGAAGTAGTTTACTTCACGATCAGCAGATGCAACTGAGTCAGAACCATGAGCAGCATTTTCATCAATGCTTACAGCGAAGTCTGCACGAATTGTACCAGCAGCAGCTTCTTTAGGGTTAGTTGCACCTAAGATATCACGGTGAGCAAGAACTGCATTTTCACCTTCAAGAACAGATACAACAACAGGACCAGAAGTCATGAATGCTACGAGGTCTGCAAAGAAACCACGTTCTTTGTGTTCAGCATAGAAACCTTCAGCTTCAGCTTTAGACAAATGTTTCATTTTAGTTGCTACAATTTTAAGACCCGCTTTTTCAAAACGAGCAAAAATATCACCAATGTGGTTTTTTGCTACAGCATCAGGTTTTACGATAGACAAAGTACGTTCGATAGCCATTTTTGGCTCCTTGCATTTTAACGTCAAAATTTCGCGCATTATACAGAATTAATGCATGATGATCAGTGTTGATTGGAGAAAAATTTGAGTTTTTTACCAAAAATTAACGAACTTCATCAATCCAAGCCATTTGAATCGCTTCGAGCAAACCTTCTGAGGATTTTTCAGGATCATCCTCAAAATCGGCCAAGGCACAGACCCAAGCATGTAAGTCAGTAAAACGAACCCACTGCGGATCAACATCGCTATGTGCTTCGCTCAACTCAATTGCGATATCAATACTATCGCTCCAACGTAATCCCATAATGCACCTTTTCAATAGCTAACAACTAAGCGTACTCACTTTAACAAATTAGCTATCAAACATCATCTTGTATCGTCACATCAAAGCGTTAAAGTTCAATTTGCAGTGCTGATGCAGTTAATAAAATTCCTCCTGCAACAGTAGCACCAATCAGTGCACCAACAATGACATCTGAAGGATAATGCAATCCCAAAATCATTCTTGATAAAGCCACTAAAACAGTAAATGGCACCATAAACACCAACAATGCTGGCATAGCTGAACCTATAACGATAGTTGCCATGACCGCATGTAAAGTATGACCAGATGGAAAACTAAAGTGATCTAATGGTCGCTCACCTAAAACAATCACCTGATGAACTTGATAAGGTCGAGGTCGTGTCGTTTTTTGCTTTAATACCTTATAAATTACACTTCCAACAGAGCCACCAACCAACATAAATCCTATTTTAGGGCTATAATCCAAGCCTTTTGTTGCCCATAAACCTAACAGCATGGCAGACCAAAATCCACCATCCCCCATGCGACTAACCCCTTTAAAAAAACGTGCTATTGGTTGTCTATTAGAAAGATTATTAAGATAAATACAACCCTTAAGGTCTAAATCAAGTATTTTAGTTTTTGCTTCATTGATCATCGTATTACTCCGCTAACATTATTATTGTTTCGCTACTGATCTTGCGATGTCTAATTCAATTATCGGCAGCTCTGAACCACCTCATACAATGCCTGCTCAAATTGTTGTACAGGATACTGCCAACCAGCATGACGAGTGGCTTCTAGTGCATGCCTCCCCATTCTTTGTAACACGAGTCGTTCTGGTAAATGATAAAGTGCTTGCTTAAAGCTCATTTCATCACCTTTTTCAACTAGCCAACCACTTAAACCATTAACCACATATTGTTGGGCACAAGCATAATCAAAAGCAACTACAGGTAAAGCACTGGCCATTGCCTCTAACACCACATTACCAAAAGTTTCTACTTGACTAGCAAAAACAAACACATCTGCACTTGCATAAGCACTGGTTAATGCATCACCACTTAATGCACCTGTAAATATAATACTTTCTGCACTAGCCATTTGAGTTAAATAACGGTGATCTGGCCCATCACCAACCACGACAAGTATGACTTTTTTACCTTGTTGACGCATATCTTGATAAGCATCAATAATTGTACCGACTTGCTTTTCTGGAGATAGACGTCCCACATATAGCATCACTGTACAATCCGGTGTAGCTCCCCACTTTTCACGTAACTTTTCTGAGCGATGTACAATGGAGAAACGTTGTGTATCTACACCACGTCCAACCACACACAATTTACAGTTCACACCGAATGAGCGAAGTGCGCTCTCCGTTTCTCTGTTAGGAACACAAGTTAATTGTGTACTGTTATGAAACCAACGTAAATAGCGTTGTATAGGTTTAACCAAAAAAGCCAAGTCAAAAAAACGACTCATATCTTGAAATGGAGAATGGAATCCACTTGATACGGGCAGATTCAACTGTTTAGCACTTTGTAAGGCACTTAAACCTAATGGGCCTTCAGTCACAATATGAACAATATCTGAGGAAAACTCTTGAATTGCTTGGCGCACTTTTAAAAACTGTGGCCAACCAAATTGTAAACTTGCATATTTTGGAATCGACTGCGCTTTAACAGTACAGGTTTTATTCGGCTCAAACTCACGACAGTCCTGCAATTGCTCAGGACGAATCAATAAAATTTTATGACCTAATTTTTGTAAACCTTTACATAATTGTAGTAGGGATAAGGCAACACCATTAATTTCAGGTGGCCATGTCTCCGTCACGATTGCCACACGCAACCGAGGGCGGACAAGTTCTTCTAAGGTATTTTTTTTAGCAATGCGTTGATTATTATTGGTCTGCTCAAAAAACGCTTTAAAATTGTCACGAAAATTCGGCGACCAATCATAATCTAAATCTGCATAGGGATGTGTCATTAGCTTACCCTTTAAGCGAGTTTTAGTATTAGATTAGTCTTGGAATCTTTCACTTTAATGCTATTTACATGACAATTTTCTTAATGCAGCTTTCACTTTACTAAATGTTTCTTCGACGCAATATGCTCAAGCTTTTTAAGTACCTCTGCCACAGCGACCATAGCAAAGCTAGAAGTGACTACAACAGCGGAACCGTAGCCACCGCAGCGTAATCCTGCACTTGGACAAACATTAGCACTCGAAAAGGGATTATCAATCGAGTAAATGCACAAAATACCAAACTTTTCTTTTGGTTTTTTACAAATCCCTTTGCTTCTTAATTGACTACGTAACTTGGCAAGCATTGGATCTTGCTCAGTTTTGGACAAATCTGCGACACGAATTTTAAGTGGATCTAACTTACCCCCTGCTCCACCAGAAACAATCAATGGAATGCGATGAAAACGGCAGTGCAACATTAAGGCAAGTTTAGCCTTTACATCATCTATACAGTCCAAAATAAGGTCTGGTTGAGAAGCTAAAAGCTCAGCAACATTCTCAGGGCTCAGATAATCATCAATTAAATTAATTTGTATACGTGGATTAATTTGTCGACAGCGCTCCGCCATAACCGCTATTTTTTCTTGTCCCAATGTTGAGCTTAGAGCAGGTAATTGACGATTAATATTTGAAGCAGCAACAACATCCATATCAACCAAAGTTAATTGTCCAACGCCACTGCGTGCCAAAGCCTCTACAGCCCAAGACCCCACTCCACCAATACCAATCACCATAACATGGCTATTTTCATATTGATTAAAGGCTTGATCACCATAAATTTTTGCTACACCAGCAAAACGGCGTTCATACTCTTGGTCAGGGGCTAACTCGCTCATTATATCTCTAAAGTCAAATCACATAGGCGCATTCTAACAAAAAGCCTAGCCAATAAGCAGATCAAAACGAAGGACAAAATTTACTTTTTAAATTTCAATCCATTCAAATAGTTATAAAAAAATAGAGTTTTATTGTTTGCAATATGCTTGACTAATCAAGCATATTGCAAATATTATAAGCACAATCACTAATAAGAGGACAGCTTATGTCTAAGATCGATTTTTTAATCATGCATGTACATCTAGGAAGCTTAGTAACGAAGAAATTTGATCTACGTTTGAGCACACATGGTATTAATTTTACTGAGTTCATGCTGATGTACCATCTAAATGCTGCGCAAAATCAAACACTCAGTCGTATCGCATTGGCAGATAAAGTTGCCTTGTCAGCTTCAGGAGTAACTCGTGTACTACAACCAATGGAAAAGATTGGTCTAACTGAAAGACATAGTAACCCACGAGACGCACGTCAGAGTTTGGTAAGTTTGAGTAAAACTGGACAAGGAATTTTCCAAGATGCCTTAGTCAGTGTTGAAGAAACAGCTAATGACATTCAGTCCTTACTGAGTACAGATGAAATTGCCACTTTAATGCACATACTGCAAAAGCTAAAACTCTAGACTAGCGTTCATGTAAGTCTTATCCCCAATTGAACCTACACCTCAATTGGGAACATTATTTTCTATAGTTGAGCATCTATCTAATTTGGCTTTTGTGTTAGTCCTTTGATACCACGTAGTGTCAGCACTAATCCCACCATCAAACTCAAACCAATAAAGAACATATAGAGCATATGACTCCCAGTATCCTTTTGATTAGCTTGACTAATTGCGGTTGCAAGCTCATGAGCAGACGTTGCTCCTGAGTTTTGTGCTTTGGTCATAGCAACAAAACCAACATCAGTTTTACATCGATCAATCAACGTTGCAGATTGTGCGCCATATTGGGCCTGTAATGCATTTTCACAGCTCTGCTGATCTTGCACACTAATACTTGGTTTTGAGGTCATCCAATATAATCCTGCGCCAACACACAGAAAAATAATCCCAATTATTAAAGCTGCTTTTGGATTTAAATTGTTCATTTTTGAGTTCACTTTATTTGGAATACTTAAAACTAACACATTGGCATAAAAGCTAAAATGTTCAAATGTACTCAATCATGGGTAAGATGGGTCATGATTTTATCCGATGGAGCGTAAAACCTCATCGTTCAGGGTGAGGATATAAGTGACTGGCGTAAGCCATATGACACATTTCGTCGCTTAACCTTATGCTATAAAGCTTTTGGTATATTAAATTGCTATAA
>NZ_JAVIDR010000007.1 GCF_031157835.1 Acinetobacter rudis
GTCAATGAATCCTATACCACCCAAACTTGTTCGCACTGCAAGAGTATATCAAGCAGTAGTCCGAAAGGTAGATCAGGACTTGGAATAAGAGAATGGCAGTGTGTGGAATGCGGTACATTTCACGATAGAGATATAAATTCAGCACTGAATATTCTTGCGCTTGGACATAAGCGTCTAGCAGTAGGAATCACCCCCATTTAAGGGGATGAGGATGTCAATTTCCCAACAATAAGATTTACACCAAACTTTCATCCTTACTTTTCCAAGTGGTATGTATATGTTTAATCTTATGCTTATCGCTTCCCTGCTGGGTTTTTTCCAGCCAATCCCAACCTTCTTGCCCCATTCTTAGCAAATTAGAACAGCGTGTACCATAATGTTCACTTTGAATAAAGGTAGAAGATAATAACTGCTCAAATGCAGGTGCTATTCCTGTTTGCGGCAATTGATTCATCGCCACTTTACGTTCATCTTCAAGTAAATCCCAAACTAAATTTTCAATTGTTGCGTCCAAGGTCTGCTCAAGTTGTAATAGCGGTAAAAACTCTTGTGTAAAACGTTGCCGTAAATGACGCGTTTTCGCCCAGTCATCAGATAAAATCCCATTCGATAAAACATATACACCTGCTGGCAAAACCTGAGGTGCCTCACCACGATTACTCAGATATACAGCTTGTTGACGATCTCCAACAAATAAATTAAAACCTGCATAATCACACTGTTGCTGTGCTAATTGTTGAGCAAAGCGTAATGGAGATTGTGTGGACTGCAAAAATTGCTGTACAAGATGACCGCGTGATGTCTGATACTGTCGTTGTTCATTTCCATCTCGATAATTGGTAATCACTGCCCAACGTCCCGTCTCAGTAATACCGAGCCATGTCCCTCCCGATTGCAAGTCTTGACCTGCGATCACCGGACTATTCTCCCAAAATCGCACTGCTGCACTTGGCCGTTGGTAAAACTCATCACGATTAGAAATCAAACAAAGTGGCAATTGATCTAAAACCTGCCATGCTAATGCAACTATACACATCGCGTAATTCCCTTAACTTTACACATTGAATGTACAACATTTTTCACATGATTAAGCTAAAATCTGTGCAAAACAGAATATCAAGGATATTGAATGCTGACCTATCCAAATATTGACCCAATTGCCTTATCGTTGGGTCCAGTCAAAGTACATTGGTATGGACTCATGTACCTTTTGGCATTTTTATGTGCTTGGGGACTAGCAAGTTATCGTGCAAAACAGCGTGATCATTGGTCCTCTGAAATGCTATCTGATCTTATTTTTTATGGGGCAATGGGGGTTATCCTCGGCGGACGTATTGGGTATGTACTCTTTTATGAATTTGACAAATTTATAGCAGATCCAATTTGGTTATTTAAAATTTGGACTGGCGGCATGAGTTTCCACGGTGGTTTCTTGGGCGTCATGATTGCCATGCTATTTTGGTGTTACAAATACAAAAAAACTTGGTTTGAGACTCTAGATTTTATTGCACCATGTGTTCCTACAGGCCTTATGTTTGGCCGTTTAGGCAATTTCATCGGTGGGGAGCTTTACGGTCGCCCGGTAACTGATCCCAACTTTGCTCTAGGTATGATCTTTCCAACAGATCCCCTCCAACTGGTTCGTCACCCCTCTCAAATCTATCAAGCCTTATGTGAAGGGCTCTTACTCTTTATTATTATCTGGTGGTTTAGCAGCAAACCGCGTCCACGTATGGCGGTGTCTGCAGTATTCCTAATGGGGTATGGCTGTGCACGCTTCTTTATGGAGTTCTTCCGCGAACCTGATGCTGACCAAGGTTTTATCTTATTAGGTTGGGTAACCAAAGGACAACTACTCTCTTTACCTATGATTTTAATTGGACTTTGGATGATCTGGTACGCCTATCAGAAAAAAATCTTTGATTGGGGTCCACAAAAAAATTCATCAATATAGAACCTAAATCAGAAATATAAACGGGGGATGTAAAACTACATCCCCCGTTTGCTATGTCTATAGTCAATACATATGTTAAAGTATTTTTATTCCACTGAATTGTTAATACTATGCTTGAATTTTGGTTTGATTCGACTATTTCTACCACAAAAAAATTAATGCTGTTTATCTTAATTGCGATGCTAACAATTGCACTCTATCTATACCAAGCCCTTGATCCGATTTCAATTCTTATGTTTATGGGTGCTGGAGTGATCTTTCTTATTTGCCGATATCTGAAACAACACTTTGCCCAAAATCATCCTACAGGCCTGCTGTATCGTTTTCTAACGTGGATTCCTGTTGCATGTATTCTTGCGCTGGTTCTTAAAAATATTCAAACTGGAGAAATTTTACTGCCAGGTGCGCAAGGTATTGGTTTTATGACATTAGCAGTATGTATATTTTCACCAATGTCCTTGTTTAATCAAAACCGTACCACCCCTTAAGCTTATGTATAACTTTTTATGCGAGTACGAGTAATGTTAGATTTTTGGTACTCTGAACGCTGTACGAGACAATTAAAACTACTACTTTGTATTGGTGTTTTTGCACTTTTATATTATTGCAACAACCTGCAAGAGCTACCACAATCCTTGGCATTATCTAGTCTAGCCATTGGATTCTTAGTACATTTTGTTTATAAAATACGTTTAAACACTTCAAAAAAACATATCCGATTATATGCTAAATGGCTATATCTGATCTTAATGCTAGTGTGGTTTGGACTCATTACCCAACTGCCTAAAACCAATCAATTGCTTTCAAGCATACAATTGGCTGGCTATAGTCTACTGGGGTTTTTTCTTGTTACTATTTATAGCCAACGCAGTCGTCGTCATGATTTAGATAAACGTTAAGTTATTACACATAAATTATAATAAGCGGTAGTAAGTATAAGTTACATTATCTTCTTTATATACATCATGGCTACGCTGTTGAAAATCAGATACCCATGCAGAGCCTGAAAAACCAGCAATATGCCCATAACGATGTTTTGCTGTACGATCAATAATATAAATATCACCTTCACGTGGTTGATCGAATGCTGGACTGATTTGTTTATAGCCGATTTTAACCAATGTATTGCCCCAGTCTGCAGCAGCAATAGGATGTTGACCAAATTTAGCGCCTGCACTCTCTAATGCTAAACGAATACTACGTGCGCAGCGTCTTGAACTACTCGTTGCTGAAATATTTTTTAGACGTTGAGCAAATTTATCAATATTTACGGATATGCCATTTTGGATGCTATCAAGAGAATATTGAGTACTAAAATAAGAGGGTTGTGTGTGGTTATTATCGTTTGTTTTTTGATTTGTAGATTTTGTTGAATGATTGGAATTTAAGTAAGGTTTTGAATCTGGGACATAGTGGTTAACGACGAGGTGTTCTGCTGCTGGTTCAATAATAGCATTTAGGTCCGATACATAGGGATTATAATCAATTAGCATTGTTAACTCTCAAGTTGCGTTCTAAATACTCTCCCTAAAGCAAGCAAGGACGAGCAAATAATTTCAAGCGTAAGATACTACCCGACTATGAGGAAAAGCCCATCCTTAAAATGTAAGGAAGTTTGTAAAACTGCCTTCAAAATTAGTTAACTTTATATTTAAAGAGAGTTTTTAAGTGGCTAAATTTCACCCACAACTTGCACAAATGGATCAATCTTTAATACTTTGATCATTATTCAATAGTCTCTAAAAATTACAATCTACAAAAGCAACTCGGGTTTTAGTATACTGACGAGTTGTAAAAAAATGGCTGAGTGAGCTTCAACATCGCTCACAACAACAACCATCCCTTCAGTGGAGTTTAAATCACGTATGCAAGTGTACCTCAACCTTCTACAACATATCCTCGATCAAGGCGCAGACAAGGGTGACCGTACAGGTACGGGTACGCGTTCAGTCTTTGGACATCAAATGCGTTTTGATCTATCTAAAGGTTTTCCCTTACTAACAACGAAAAAAGTACACTTCCGTTCTATTGCCATTGAACTCTTGTGGTTTTTAAAAGGCGATACGCATGTAAAGTATTTACAAGATCATAAAGTTACGATTTGGGACGAATGGTCAACAGCACAACAAACTGCTCGTTTTGGTCGTCCAGAAGGTGAGCTTGGCCCTGTTTATGGTCATCAATGGCGAAATTTTGCGGCAACAAAACTGCCAGATGGTAGCTATGCAAAAGATGGTTTTGACCAAATTCTATGGTTAATTAATGAGATCAAAACAAACCCTAATTCGCGTCGTTTAATTGTCTCTGGCTGGAATCCACATGAGGCAGGGCAAGTAGCTTTACCACCATGCCATACACTATTTCAATTTTATGTACACAACAACAAATTATCTTGCCAACTTTATCAACGTAGTGCAGATGTTTTTCTTGGTGTACCATTTAATATCGCAAGTTATGCCTTATTAACTCACATGATTGCTCAAGTCTGTGGACTAGGTGTAGGAGACTTTGTTTGGACTGGTGGAGATACGCACTTATATGCCAACCATTTCGAACAAGCTCAACTACAACTGAGCCGTGAACCATTACCTCTTTGCCAGTTGAAACTGAACCCAGCAATTACAGATATACTCGACTTCAAATTTGAAGATATTGAAATCGTTGACTATCAATCACATCCTGCAATCAAAGCTCCGGTGGCTGTATGAGTTTCCAAAATTTAGAATTAGTGCATGTAGTTGCAATGGATCAACAAAATTGTATTGGCAAAGCAAATGACCTGCCTTGGCATATTTCTGCTGATTTAAAACATTTTAAGGCGATTACTCAAGGTGGTGTCGTCGTAATGGGACGTAAGACACTTGAATCTATGGGCAGAACTCTACCCCATCGTACCAATTGGGTCATTACACGTGATCCAAACTGGTCCTTTGAGGGCGTTAAAGTTGCACACAGCCTAGAGGATGCATTACAACAGGCAGCTTTGGATGTCGCTGCCTCGGCTCAGCCTAACTGTATTTTTATTATTGGTGGTGGCGAAATTTTTAAACAAAGCATCAATATTACAGATCGTTTAGAAATTACTCATGTTGAGCTCGATGTACAAGGTGATACTCATTACCCGGCAATTCCTGAAAACTTCAAAAAAGTTGCTGCTGAGCAACATATTGATGACAAAACCGGGATTGCATTTGAGTTCGCAACTTATAGAAAATAATCGAATAAATTCCTAGTATTGGAACAACCATGCACAACATTGGTTTCCGAAAATTTATTCAGGCCTTGGCAAGTTTCAGCATTCATGCTGGTTTTACCCTTGGCGTATTTCTGAGCTCAATTTGGCTCTGTCTAGCACTTTGGATTCAACAGCCTGGTGGTCGCTGGGTCAGTATTGTACTAATGACGCTCTGGGCACTATTTGCAATGAGTATCTTAGGAATTTACTTTACCCAGCATGTTTTTAGTCGCCAAAAAGATCGTATTATTTACCTCTTGGTTTTTGCCTTAAGCTTAGTCTGGTATTTCAATATTCCAGCTAAACAAGATCGTGATTGGGATCCGGAAGTTGCACGTATTTTCAGTTATGAAAAACAGGGTAATATCATCACTATTCATAATGTTCGTAATTTTGCTTGGCATGAAAATGGCAAGTATGATGAACGTTGGGAAAGTCGCCAGTATGATCTTAATCAAATTACGGGTGTAAATATCATCACTTCGTATTGGATGGGGCCACAAATTGCACATACGCTGGTCAGTTTCGATTTTGCTCATCAACGTCCTTTAGTCTTCTCAATTGAAATTCGTAAAGAAAAACAAGAAAGCTTTTCAGCCATAGGCGGTTTTTTCCGACAATTTGAATTAAGTTTAATCGCGGCCGATGAAAAAGATATTATTTATACACGAAGTAATATTCGTAATGAACAGGTCTACTTCTTCCCAATCAAAATGTCTAAAACTGCGATGCAAGCACTATTCATAGAATATCTGCATAAGTCCGATGAGTTAGCAGCATCACCTAAATGGTATAACACCATCACCAGTAACTGTACTACGATCATTTTTGATATTGCCCAAACCATTGAAGAAAGCCTACTCCCCAAAGACTATCGTTTACTGGTCTCAGGATATTTACCCAATTATCTGTATGATCTAGGCGTTCTAGATCCGAGCTGGAGCATAGAGCAATGGTATCAATATGCTCATGTCAACCCACGAACAGATGATTTTAATCTACAACAGAATCAAAGCAGCTTCGCATATTCGCAACGTATTCGTCAGGGTTTAATTCAACCTAAACCAAGCAAATAGCAAGCAATACAATCTTAAAGACTATTTTTAGTACTTCAGTCAAAGAATGTACTAGTGGTTGTCATAATTTTTTGCTTAAATCATCTGAAATAGATTTGAGTATTGACCAATGATAAAAAAACAAATTTTAGCTGCACTTTTGATTGCAGGAACTATCAATATGGTGGCTTGTAATAGTATTCCAGACCAACAGCAACAACAAAATATTGCATTACTACAGCAACATAATTGGGAACTTAGTCAAATCGGTGCGACTGAAATTAACATTAAAAATAAATCACGTCCCAACCTTGTATTAAATGCCGCAGATCAAAGTGTCAGTGGTAGCGATGGCTGCAACCGTTTAGTAGGTAGTTATCAAGTAAAAGATCAACAGATTCAATTTCAGAATCTTGTTAGTACACGTATGATCTGTACAGATAACTTGCAACAAGTAGAAAGATTTAATCAAGCTCTAACTAAAGTAAGAGCTTATCAAGTTTATGACTCAACTTTGCGCTTACTTGATCGTCACGGCAATGTCCTGTTGTTATTTCGCGCAAGCAAATAACACTTTTCCTAACATTCACCCATTTGCATTTTATGTAATCAAAAACAGCTCAATGGGCTAACTCTTCTCTATAAAACTTGGTGAATCATTCAGACTTGACTCAATATTCACCAAGTTAAATTAAACGTTGCCTAAGGCTTAATATTTTTTAGCACCTCAGGCAAATGCTGTAATAAATCATCACGTACACGCAGCCCTGCATTCGGTTTCTGCGTGTATTCGTCTTGGTCAAGTTGAACAAAAATAATTTTCTTTCCATTTTTTTCAGCCCAACCAACATACCAGCCATATGCTTGGCTTGCATCATAGTGACCATCTACGCCAGGTGATCCCGTACCAGTCTTGGCATAAATCGTCCATCCATCTCGCTTCACTTCATTTTGAATTAGCCGCTCTGTCATTTCATATGCATATGGACTCAAAGGGAACTCCCGATTCGCCACTTGACGTATAAATTGTAATTGTTCTAAAGCTGAAATTTGTAGCGAAGATACTACCCAAACTGCTTGTTGACCCGCATCTTTAACAGGTATTGCTGTTACATCCTGATTACCGTATTTAAACTGCTGTACATAATGATTAAATTTATTCTGTCCAAGTTGCTCAACAACTTGCTGTGAATACCAAAATACAGAATATTTCATCCACGCGGCTGGATCAATTTGACCTTTCCACTGTGCTCCACCCCAATCAGCATAATGTGTTTGGTACTCCAAGACCGGCTGATTCACTGTTTTTAATACTTTGGCATCGTATCCCATCAAGCTAATGGCGATTTTAAAAGTAGAAGCTGGTGTTATACGTTGTTCACATGCCAGCCCCTGTTGCTGTATCAACTGGCCTGTTTCTGCATCGGCAAACAACGTACATAAATTTTTTGCAAAAATATTTTGGCTACACCCCAACAAGAGTAAAGCACTTATCATTTTTTTCATCAGGTTTCTATTCTCATCATCTCAAGTAGGAATGTAATCTAGCAATTAAGTATAAGATAAAGCACAAAAACACCCATATTTTTTTTAAAATTACACTTAATATCTTAATCAAAATTTGATCAAGCATGACTAGAATCATCGCTTGACATCACATGAATGACAGTCCAAGTTATAACGATTATGCGTGTTCACAGCCTTAGATGATATAAAGAAGGTTTGGAGTCTTTTTTTAATTTCTTCCTTTAACTGTCTATCTCTAAGTTTGTTTTCATTTTAGAATTTAAGACCAAGCAACTTTACAAAATAAATTGTTAGGAACAATGATTATGCAACAAGCACTCTTTGGTGGAGGCTGCTTTTGGTGTGTTGAAGCAGTATTTCTATCGCTCAAAGGCGTAACACAAGTTAAAAGTGGTTATGCTGGTGGACATGTAGAAAACCCAAGCTATGAACAAGTTTGTCAAGGTGATACTCAGCATGCCGAAGTGATTTTAATAGACTATGATGATCGTCAAATTCAATATAAACAGCTTCTTGATGTGTTTTTTGCAACTCATGATCCAACTACACTCAACCGTCAAGGAAATGATATTGGTACCCAATATCGCTCTGTCATTTATTATGCCAATGCGGAACAACAGCAAATTGCGCAAAGTTATATTGATGAATTAAAACAAGATGATATTGCTGTAGTTACCGAACTCAGTGCTTGGCCTAAATTCTATCCAGCCGAAGATTATCATCAAAATTATTTTGAGAAAAACCCAGAGCAAGGATTTTGTAACTTCGCCATTCCACCTAAGCTGGCTAAACTGCGACAGAAGTTCAATCAACTATTAAAAGACCAATAAGTCAAAGCGCCCTCAATCAGATTCTTAACTGAGTCACATGATGAGATAGATCATGCTTAATGACCTATCTAAGATGTAAAAAAAAATGCAAATTGACAATAAAAAGAGCGATCAAATGATCGCTCTTTTTATTATTTCTAACCTATGAGTAATTAATTATCACTCACAAAGGCAATATCATTGAGCCCTGCTTGACTAGCACGTGACATGACTTGAGCCACCATATCATATCGAGACTCTTTATCAGCGCGAAGTTGAATCGATGGTTTTACATCTGATTTTGCTGCTTGAGTGAAACGTTTTTGCATTTCATCTAAAGTAATCACTTCAGTTCCCCACGATACTTCACCTTTAGCATTAATACTAATCGTGATTTCACTTTCTGGTGGTTCAACAATATCTGCCGTGGTCTTTGGTAAGGTTAATGGTACTGATGGGTTAGCAACTGTCGCTGTGACCAAAAATATGATCATCAATACCAACATAATATCGATTAGCGGAATGAGGTTCATCTCATTCATGCCAGAATCGTTGTCTTCACCCAATTGAAAAGCCATTAAGCTTGACCTCCTGCCAATTCACTATTCACTGTATTATTGTTTGTTACGGTTTGCTTTGAACTGTCTTGTTGCAACATTGTATCAATCAATAACGCATGAGCTTGATCTTGCAATTCATTGGACAAACTACGGTTATAGCGTACACAAATGTTATATGCCAACACCGCAGGAATCGCCACCGCTAAACCAAGACCTGTCATGATCAAAGCTTCACCAACAGGTGTCGCAACTTGCGCCAAGCCTGCTTGACCGCTTTTACCAACAGCAACAAGCGCGTGGAAAATTCCCCATACCGTACCAAACAAACCAACGAATGGTGCTAATGAAGCAATTGTTCCTAAAACTGAAGCTCCTTTTTCAGCAGATGCTTTTTCAACAGCGATCTGACGTAATAAGGCTTGTTCTGCTACTGCTTTGCGCTGTTCAAAAGTTAATGGCGCAAATTTAGCCTTCAACTGTTGTAATGCTTGAGCAAGGTGGGTTTGTGCGGTCTGTTTTAACTGACGTGTACCCATAAGACGCAGAATAAAAATCGTCCACGTAGCAATCGACATTGCTAAGAGTACAAAATACAGTGTCTTACTGATTGCGTCAGCATGTTGCCAATAAACTGAAAAGTTCATGCTCCGATTCCTATCTTTTTGATGCGTTATTTGGTTTAAGTTCATATGGTTGGCTGAAACTTACTGGATAAGCTACGCCATCTTTCACATACGGTTTAATTTTTGCGCGTTTTACTGCATTGACAAACTTGGTGTCTAATACAGAGGCACCACTGCCTTTGGCTAATCGTACTGAAGTCACATTACCACTACTATCCGCTTCAACTTCAAGTAATAAAGAACGTGTTTCACCTTGAAGATCTTTATCCACATAACTCGGTTTTGGTTCACGAATCCAACGGATATCACCAGGTCCAATACGTTGTGGTTTTTTATTCTCAGCAGCACGGCGTTGTTCTTCAGCACGACGCTGTTCATCGGCACGACGTTGCTCATCGGCACGGCGCTGCTCATCGGCACGACGTTGTTCATCGGCACGACGTTGTTCATCGGCACGGCGCTGCTCATCGGCACGACGTTGTTGTTCTAGCTTTAGTTGCTCTAACTTTTGTTTCTCTAAAGTATCATCTTGATGAATCGCCTTTTCCTGAGTTACCGCTGGTTTTTGTGCGATCACTTTTGGCTTCACCACAGGTGGTGGTGGTACAACAGGCTGAGGCTTCGGCTTTGGTTGTACTTTCGGCTTCACTGGTGGTGGAGGTGGCGGTGGTGGAGGTACATCTTCTTCAATTTTAACCAATTTTACTCTAATTGGTTTTTTTTCAACAGGTTTCAGCTCAGGTGTTTGCATCTGGCTAACAACCCAAAGTACTCCGATATGTCCAACCAACACTGCGACCAAGGCAATAATAAACTTTTGTAGCAACGGCTGAGGATGCGAAATACGTGACTCGGAAGACTGACTCATAGGTACAGAACCTTAAACGAAGCATTTCACCTTAATCAAATGAACAGTGAATGAACACGTGGTAAACAGGTGACAACAATTGAAATTGACCTAATAATAAATGAGAAGTGTTTTCATTTGCAACCATTTTTTATCTTCACGTGTTTTTTAAAATAAAAAAATATGATTGTTACTCAAAGCTCAATATATTAGATAACTGTTCGAGGCATATTGAGAATATATTACATATACCCAAGTCAATATGGCACAGTCCTTATTCATTTACCTAAATGCATTTGTAACTCAATTAATTCAGCTTGAAAGTATTCACCCCACAGAATCAATACTGAATCATGTTTATATCTTTTACTCCCCTCAATACCTTTAAACCTTTACTCGAAATCATTATCTAGCTAATCTATTTATTTCATCTTATGTACTACTGTTCTCTTGGTAGTCTCAATATAAAAAATAAGGCAATAACACTTAATGTAATTATAGAAATAACATACAGATTTGAACTATTCATCAAACCTATTTTATTTACCATCACACCAGCAATAATTGCAGGAATACTAAAAGCCAAATAACTTTCTACATAAAATGCTGCCATTAATCCTGCACGTTGTTCAGGTTGAGCTAATGGCATCACGACACGAATTGCTCCCATGAAACTGGTTCCAAAACCTAATCCAGCAATAAATACACCAAAAAATAGCGCAATCATATTGGCTGTATTAATGGAAAATATAAGAATAGATGTTCCTATAATTAAATTTATCGTGCCAAATTTAAGAACGAATATAGACGCAGATTGGCGTAAAAATAGAATCCCAATTGCACCAGAGAGTGTCATTACACTAAAAGAAAGCCCATTAAGCCATACTGAATCAATATGAAAAGCGTGGCGTAATAACGAAGGCATCAAAGATAGAAAGAATCCACTTATCATCCATAACGCAATATTCACTGGACTAATACTAATCAAAGCAAATTTAGCTGCCGTAGGCACAGCCATTTTAGGCCTTAAAGAAGCTAAAGCACCCGGTCTTTTCACAGCGGATTCTGGCGTAAAAAAGGTGAATAATAATTCAATAAAATATATGGAAATCAATACAATAAAGATATGTTTTAAAGGCATATTCGAATACTGAAGAATCAAACATGCAATGATTGCCCCCACTGCCATACCAAACATTGGAGAAATACTATTAATTAATGCTCCCTTTGTTTTACTTAAATCTAAAAGTGCAGCACCAATAGATGAAACAGCTAGAGCCGTTGCAACGCCTTGAAATCCCCTTGCAATAAAAAGCATGGAAATATCTGTTGAAAATAAGAAAAAAAACATTGATATCATCTGTAAAAATATCGCAAATATAATCACAGGACGTCGACCGATATAATCAGAGAGTGAGCCAACAACTAATAATGACAATAAGAGTAAAAAAGCATAAGTGGCAAAAATTAACGTCAATATGACTGGAGAGAAATGCCAGAGTTGTTGATAAATTTGGTATAGAGGTGCAGGTGCACTTGCCGCCGCCATAAAAGACATTATTGTCACTGTATGCAATACAAGTGTAGCTTTTTCATTCAGTCTCAATATTGAAAACTTTGAATCTTTACTAAAATCATTCATAGATTATCCGCAGTATAAAAGCTAATATTTAGCTTTTATACTCCAAATGATTCATTAACGCTATTTTTTTGCTTTAATATACTAAAATGTCATTTGGACTTAATTTAGAAATGTCAAAAGTTGTCACTGGATTACGTCCAGGTGGACGAAGTGCACGAATACAACATGTCGTTCATCAAGCTGTCCTAGAGCTACAGCTTGAAATAGATCCCTCTCAGATCAATGTGCCGTGTATTGCAAAAAGAGCGGGGGTCACTCCATCTACAATTTATCGGCGCTGGGGTAATCTTGCTACACTGTTGTCTGATGTCGCTTTAGCGAGACTACAACCCGATTGCTTACCACAAGATTGTGGTTCCTTCCAAGCCGATTTATATGCATGGGTAGAACAATACTTTGAAGAATACACCTCAGATGTAGGTCGCAGTTTATTAGTTGATATTGCTTCTGATCCAGACTCAGAGAATCGAGAGCAATGTTATGACTTGGTCAGCCAGCAACTTGATGTGATTAAAAATAGAGCCATACAGAGAAATGAACCCTATATAGACAATCAGATTATTATTGAGCTTATTGTTTCACCCATTATTTATATGATTTTATTTTCAAAGCATGCCTTAGAAAGCTCTTATGTGGAAACATTATTAACGAGATTATTTGAGCATTATTATTAAATAAAGAAGAGCACAGCTTAACTGTGCTCTTTACTGCATAATTTTTATTGAAAAACCACTGTTTTATTACCATCGACAATAATACGATCTTCAAGATGCCATTTTACTGCGCGTGCCAAAACGTTTCTTTCCACGTCTTGACCTAATTCACGTAATTGCTCAACAGTGAAATCATGATTTACACGTTCAACATCTTGTTCAATGATTGGGCCTTGGTCAAGGTCAGCCGTAACGTAATGTGCTGTAGCCCCAATCAATTTAACCCCTTTTTCATAGGCCTGTTTATAAGGGTTAGCACCAACAAATGCTGGTAAAAATGAATGATGAATGTTAATAATTTTCATCGTCCATTTTGAAACAAATTCTTCACTTAAAATTTGCATATAACGAGCAAGAACCAATAAGTCATTCCCTTGCATTAATTCATCAATTTTTGCATAGGCTTCAACTTTATTGTCTTTTGTTACTGGGACAACTTCAAATGGAATACCAAAATTTTCGACTGATTCACGCAAATCTTCATGGTTGGAGATTACTTTAGTAATTTCACAATCTAAACCACCACGAGCATGACGCCAAAGTAATTCTAGTAAAGCATGATCGACTTTAGAGACTAAAATACCCACTTTTTTACGATCGCTGACCAATGCCAAACGCCATTGCATGTCATAACGCTCAGCAACATTTACAGCAAAAGTTTGTAAGAGACTTTCTTTACGTGTTTGTAAATGCTCAAGTTCAAATTCCACTCGCATGAAATAACGTCCACCTTGAGCTTCAGTTGCATATTGATCAAGTGCAGTAATGTTAGCACCTTGATGATACAAAAAGCTCGATACAGCTTGCACGATACCTGGCTTGTCTTCACAAGTAATCAGTAGCCGTGCTGTGTTAGCGGTGGTCATATTCATGTGTAAAAAAATCACTTTTTGATAAAAACAGCAGCATAGTTTAATGGTTTTTCCGTAGCTTTCAATCTCCTAGAGATTTTATTGCGTTTTAACATTGGAAAGGCTCGCAAATAATTCGGACGTACCAAAACTATCCAGCAGCCGCTCATATGTTTCACGGCTTTCGCCACGTAAATAGGGTCCTTCTAAAAACACCATTTGTCTAAGTGCTTGCCAAACCCATTTTTCGTCCAAGTGATTAGAATCACTCAAATGACCAGACATATATAAGAAGTTCGTCCAGTTAGTCAGTACAATCCAAATGTTAATGATCAATGCTTCAATTTCAGAAGCGGTCATTTGCATTAAACCAGCATCAACAAAAGCCTGATAGATTCGTTGTCCTTGCTGCATGACTTGACCAGCAAAATGCGGATAAGCTTTACGAAACTCATCATTATTTTCAATCAAGTGATAAACATCCCGATGTAGAAATCTAAATTCCCATAATTGACTACTCAAAACCTGAAAGTAACGAATCTTATCATTTGCATTGACTGGTCGGTCATCAGGTAAAGCTAACATCGCTAAAGTCTCACGTTGATAGTGTTCCATTAACTGCTTGATTATTTCTTGCTTATTTCTAAAGTGATAATACAAATTCCCTGGACTAATGCCTAACTCAGCAGCAATATGATTTGTAGTTACTGCACGCTCCCCTCGCTCATTAAACAACTGTAAACTAATCTGTAAAATTCGATCTTTTGTTTTAAGATTCTTTGTAACTTCCATCCAAACACCACCACTCTTTTCAGCACGATGCTGACTTAACCCGACTTGACTACTTAGAGTATTTACTCTAAAAATATCACTAATATATTTTTCCACTCTTGGTGTGTATCATGAACAGCCAAACAAAAAACAATTCTATGACTCATTTTCAACCAGAAGTACAACATTTACAGCAATTGTTAGAACAGCAGAAGTTTGCTTACCAACGCTATCCAATGCCCACAGCCAAAGAGCGAATTGAACGTTTGGCACGCTTAAAAACCGTCTTAGTTAAATACCAAAATCAAATCGTAACAGCAATTTCACAAGATTATGGCAATAGAGCTGCTGCAGAAACTAAGATTGGTGAGCTTCTTACTTGCCTTGAACAGATCAAATATTATAGTAAGCATTTAACACAATGGATGAAACCCTCAAAACGTCATGTGAGTTTTATCCATCAACCAGCAAAAGCATGGGTACAATACCAGCCTCTAGGGGTCATTGGTATTATTGCACCATGGAACTACCCTTTACTACTTTCTGTAGGCCCTCTCATTTGTGCATTAGCAGCAGGTAATCATGCCATGATTAAAGTCTCTAGTGCCTCATCACATTTTGGTATTTTACTCAAAGATATCATGGCTGAGATTTTTCCTCGTGAGCTTGTCGCAGTTGTCAATGGTGGTGGCCCAATTTCAGATGCCTTTAGCCATCTCGCTTTTGATAAAATTATTTTTACTGGCTCAACAAATATCGGTAAAACCGTTATGGCCGCGGCATCTCAAAACCTCGTTCCAGTTATTTTAGAATTAGGTGGGAAATCTCCTGTTGTTGTACATCCATCATGTGATTTGTTTGATGTTGCTCAACGTATCTCGTTTGGTAAATTATGGAATGCTGGACAAACATGTGTTGCACCAGATTACATGTTTTTACCACGTGGTAAGGTAGATGAATTTATTAATCAGTATCGACAAGTCGTTACTGCAATGTACCCAAGCCTATCGCACAATCCAGACTATACCTCTATTGTAAACGACAAGCAGTATCAACGTATTCAATCATATATCGAAGATGCTGTCGCTCAAGGTGCTGAATTAATTGAAATTAACCCGAGCCATGAAAATGTCAGTCATGTACGGAAAATTGCCCCGACCCTATTGTGTAAAGTCACAGCTCAAATGCAAATTATGCAAAATGAGATCTTCGGTCCTGTACTTCCAATCATAGAATACGATCAAATTGATGATGTTATCGAGTTTATTAATCAGAGACCTCGTCCACTTGCTTTATACTATTTCGACTTCGATCAAGCACGTGCTGACTACGTCGCTCAGCGCACCCATTCTGGACATTTTGGTCAAAATGCGGTGCTCACTCATGTCGCACAAGATGACCTTCCTTTTGGAGGCGTTGGTGCATCTGGCATGGGGAAATATCATGGACCTGAAGGCTTCTTCAACTTGTCTCATGAACGTTCGGTCATGTCGATCCCCAAATTGTTTAATCTAAAATTTATTATGCCCCCTTTCAATAAAGCGGCTCATAATCTTTTAGAGAAAACTTTCTTGCGCTAACTGATCAAGGCATGATCTTTTAGATTAGATCATGCTGTGTTTTATATAATTTCGCTTGTCTTTTAAGCGTATTTTTGATATAAAACGCCCCTTGAAAGAATTCATTGTTTTAATTTGACTGGCCAAACAGGTTTGCTGTTGGCTAAATCATTGGAGTTACACCATGTCTAAGGTTTGCCAAGTTACCGGCAAGCGTCCAGTCGTTGGTAACAACGTCTCGCACGCCAACAACAAAACTAAGCGCCGGTTCGAGCCGAACCTGCACCACCACCGTTTCTGGTTAGAAAGCGAAAAACGTTTTGTACGTCTTCGCCTAACCACTAAAGGTATGCGTATTATCGATAAATTGGGCATTGAAAAGGTTGTAGCTGATCTTCGTGCTCAAGGTCAAAAGATCTAAGGAGACAGTACAATGCGTGATAAGATTCGCCTAGTTTCTTCAGCTGGTACAGGTTATTTCTATACTACGACTAAGAACAAACGCACAATGCCGGAAAAAATGGAAATCAAAAAATTTGATCCAAAAATCCGCCAACACGTGATTTTCAAAGAAGCTAAAATCAAATAATTTTAGTTTTAGAAAAGAAACGACTTCACACGGAGTCGTTTTTTTTTGTATTTTTTACATGCATAAATAAAATCTAAATGTTTTTCACTGTACCTTATAATCTAACTCGTAATTGTAAACCCTATTACCCCCATGATACTCCAGTTTAATCCAAGCTAATTTACAAGGAGCCTTGCGTGCCACATGATGTCGATCTAATTATCCTTCTTGCTGTAGGTTTTGGTTTCGCCCTAGTTTTTGGCTACATTGCCGCACGTCTTCGCCTCCCCCCCTTAATTGGTTATTTAATCGCTGGAATTATCATCAGCCCAAACACTCCTGGAATCATAGCCGACACACATATTGCCAACCAACTTGCTGAACTTGGCATCATGTTTTTAATGTTTGGCGTGGGGATTCATTTTTCCCTCAATGACCTACTACAAGTTAAACGTATTGCCGTACCAGGTGCCATTCTACAAATTACAGTTGCTACAATTTTAGGGATGTTTGTAGCTACACTCTGGGGATGGAGTTTTGGCTCAGCTTTAGTATTCGGCCTAAGCCTCTCTTGTGCCAGTACAGTAGTTCTCCTCAAAGCCCTTGGAGACCGAGGTCTGCTTGATTCTGTGAATGGTAAAATTGCAGTTGGCTGGCTTCTGGTTGAAGACCTCGTCATGGTGCTGGTGCTTGTCTTGCTTCCTGCAATTGCCGTACTTTTGGGTGGAACAACACCAAATGAACTTAGTAACGATCAAAGCATTAGCACAACCATTATTTTCACCTTAGTTAAAGTTGCTGGTTTTATTGCCTTTATGCTTATTATTGGCAAGCGACTTGTCCCTAAAATCATGCAAATCGTGGCTCGTATTGGCTCTCGTGAACTTTTCACTCTCACCGTTGTTGCTTGTGCCGTCTCCATCGCCTATGGATCCTATGCCATTTTTGGTGTTTCAATGGCACTGGGTGCATTCTTTGCTGGCATGGTGGTAAAAGAGTCAGATTTTAGTCACCGTGCTGAACTTGAAACCCTCCCACTCAAAGAAATTTTTTCCACTCTTTTCTTTGTATCAGTAGGTATGTTGTTTGATCCCGCTATTATTGTTGAACAACCGCTCCATATTTTGGCGGTGATTGGCATTATTATGCTGGGTAAAACATTAGCTGCAATGGCCCTAGTACTATTCTTCCGCTATCCACTTAACACCGCACTTACTGTAGGTGCGAGTTTGGCACAAATCGGAGAGTTTTCATTTATTTTAGCTACCATGGGCCTTACACTAGGTTTGCTTAGTAATGAAGCACAGAACCTAATTTTAGCGGGTGCATTATTCTCTATTTCACTTAATTCGGTACTTTTTTCCGCAATCAATCCTGTACTCCATTGGATTCGTCAACGTTCACATTTAGCTCGCCTTCTTGAACGTAGTAACGATCCGCTTTCCATGCTACCCGATGAAGTGGACCAAGATTACTTGAGAGACCAAGTCGTGATTATTGGCCATGGTGAAGTTGGTCGCCATATCACTCAAAGTCTTATGCAAGATGGTATTAAAGTCGTTATTGCCGAAGAAAACCGAGAAATTGTCGAAGACCTCCGAGAAAAAGGAATTGCAGCAGTATCTGGTAGTGCCATTGAGCCTGGCGTACTCATTCAAGCCCACATTCAACATGCGCGCCTACTGGTCATCTCACCAATGGACTTACTCGATATCCATAAAATTATCGATACCGCCAAGTTACTCAACCCCTATATTCAGGTTCTGATTTGTGCCGAAACACGCGAACAAGCCAATCTTATCCGCGAGGAAAATTTAGGTCAGGTCTATTATGCAAAAGAAGAAATGGCCAAGAGTATGAGCACTCATATTCTCCACCAAATTGAACTTGCACACAGCAATGGCTCATCAGCACACTAAAAATATTAAGGCCTCTCACAACTACTCATGAGAGGCCTTAAACTTATCATCACTCAAATATATTAAAGCAATGAGACATTTTATTTAACGAACAAAACTCGACCAAACAAAGTCTTGGGTTTTCCCAGTTAAGCTCATTTTCAATTGATCACCACGATGTAAAGCAGCCACACCCGCTGGTGTACCCGTCATCACAACATCCCCCGGCTCCAAAGTGAAAATATGACTAATTTCAACCAAAAGTGATGCAATATCAAAAATCATATTGGCACTATCACCCGTTTGACGACGCTCATTATTTACATCAAATGTATATTGCACATGCTGCCAATCAGCAATCTCACTCACATCAACCCATTCAGCCAACATACATGAACCATCAAAAGCTTTAGCGCGCTCCCAAGGCTGACCTTTTGTTTTCAATTGATCTTGCAACTCTCGCAAAGTAAGATCCAATCCCAAAGTTACCGCACCAACTGCAGCCAATGCCTGCTCTTTTGACTCAGCGTGACGCAAAGGCCGATCAATCCGCAAACTTAACTCACATTCATAATGACAGTTACCCCAAGCAGGATTCCAGCTAATTCCAGCATCAAGATCAATCAAACTACTTGGAGGCTTAATAAATAGCACTGCTTGTTCTGGAATTGCGTTGCCTAATTCTTTAGCGTGATCAGCATAGTTACGACCAACGCAGATTATTTTTGACGGACGTTTTATTTCTGAAGTCATATACTTTCCTTAAACTCGCCTAGTGATAGCTACAAATATAATTTCTTAGGATAGTGGATTAACGTTTAAAAGTGTTTTCAAACACCTTTTGATCAGCCTCACTCGAAAAAGCACGCTTAGGCACAATCACAACATAACGATTTTTAAACTCAATCATATAACTCAACTTACCAACCGCAAAGCGTTGTACGTCACTATAGGGTGTTTGCTGTTTAGCTCGACCACTACTAAACAATTCAACATAGTCCTGAAACAACTCAATCCCTTGCTCAGCTTGGCCAAATTTATGTTTTACAAATTGACGCTTAAACATCATAGGTAAAAACCAATAACGCATACCCAATTGCAGGGCCAAAAAGAATGCCCCCAAGGCGACATAGTATTTACCAATCCCACTAACACCCAAGCAAAAGCCCCACAATATAATTGCCACACTAATTAATGGTGTTAAAAAACGCGTAAACTGACGCTTCCCCATGGTTGCAAGGCTAAAGCCATCCTGGGATTCTTCTAAATTTAAATAATAACGTAACTTTAATGCAGGCTTACTGTCTGACATCAGGCTTCAATACCATAACTAATTTCAATGCTTCGATAGTAGCAGAATAATCAACAACTATTTGAATGTTATTTAATATGATTGCAATTCATAACAGCTACTAAGCATAATCTTAATCAGCCAAAATTCAGACACAAAAAAACCGCGATATACGCGGTTAATTTATTCAAGTTGGTGCGCTCAGAGAGATTCGAACTCCCGACCCCTTAGTTCGTAGCCAAGTGCTCTATCCAGCTGAGCTATGAGCGCTACACTTGATGGAGTCGCATTATACGCATTTTTGTAAAATTGATAAGGGGTAAATCAAAAAAAAAAATTTCAACTGTTCGCTTATTACTCATATTATCCTTATTATTCTATAATTTCCCCCTATCACCCCTCATTTAACTTCTAAAATCTACAAAAGTTGCATACCCTTCAAGCATAGAAACCATGGCGTAACTATCCCAATGAATCAACGTGATCACCCAAGCTCCAAAATAGCCACTCACATTGCAGGACTGGGGCTAATCCTAATGATCACACACAGCGCACAACAACAATTTCAAAACAGATCCACAGAACTTAAACAACTTCCTACCTCCTCATGGAAAATTGTTCAATTTGACTATCCTACAGAAGTGACAGCAAGCGTTCTTGGTTTTAGAACGGGCGAATATAGACTAACAATATATGATCGCTTCAGACGTAGTTTTGAATTTAACTGCAGGGGATTTAATGAGTTTTGCCAAGGGCTAGACCAACAACGCTACACGCCAACCCAATTCGAATTTTATGCAACTCATGATGCAAAGCAAAGTATTGAGCATAGTGAACAATACAAATTAAAACGCATTATTTTTTTAGATCAACAACAAAACACACAAAGCTTAGATATTCTCCACCAAGCACCCAATTCAGCTCAATATGTAAATAACAAACGCAACAGTCTTATTCGCTTCTTTTTTATTTACGGTTTGATTTATAGTGTGCTTTGTATCGCACTCGTCATCTATGCATTGGCTAATAAACGACAAGCTCGTGGCGTTCAATTTTATCTCTATTGCCTAATAGCACTATTACTCATACTGCATTATCTATATTTTGCATTCAGCTTTTGGATACAACTTTAAACACGTAACGCATAAACTCATTTTTTCAGGCACAAAAAAACCGCGATATACGCGGTTAATTTATTCAAGTTGGTGCGCTCAGAGAGATTCGAACTCCCGACCCCTTAGTTCGTAGCCAAGTGCTCTATCCAGCTGAGCTATGAGCGCTAAACTTGTGTGTCATATCGACATTTCGTTAATATTCGTTTTAAATTGGTGCGCTCAGAGAGATTCGAACTCCCGACCCCTTAGTTCGTAGCCAAGTGCTCTATCCAGCTGAGCTATGAGCGCATCGTTTAAAACGTGGCGGTGAGAGAGGGATTCGAACCCTCGATACAGTTACCCGTATGCGTCCTTAGCAGGGACGTGGTTTCAGCCACTCACCCATCTCACCGTAACGAGCCGCCATAATACAAACTAAAATCTAATTCAGCAAGTCATGAACTAAAAAAAATCATGTTTTTTGCATCGATTAAATACTTTTTAAACAATTTTGCTATTTTTGCCGATTATTCATACATAAATTTGTCTAAAAAAGCTTGTCCCTCCAATTTTCCCCCACTCAAATAACTTTAAAATCGATTAATGTAATCATTTTCGTGCAGTCTGACGCTGCATGTCTTATGCTAAAGCTATCGATTGATAAGAAAGTAAAGACATGATGAAAAACTGGTCTGATCCTGAAGCCAAATCTGAAGCGGAACGTTATGACAATCCAATTCCGAGCCGTACTCTCATTCTGGATACGATTGAGAAAAAACATCAATCACTCTCTCATGCCGATTTGGTTGAACACTTCGGTATAGCCGATCAAAAAAGTATAGATGCTCTAAGTCATCGTCTCATTGCTATGGTTCGTGATGGACAACTCATGAAGGATGGTTTCAAATTCCAACTCATGCAAGATCAACCCATATTAGATGCAACTGTATATATTAATAATAAAGGCCAAGGTATTGCCCAAATTGATGGGCAAGAAAAAATGCAGCTACCTGAACGTGAATTACGTTTAGTGTTCAATGGTGATCGCGTTAAAGTACAACAAACATCCGTAGACCGTCGCGGTAAAGCTTTAGGCTACATTCGAGAAGTCACTCAACGTCGTGTAAAACAAATTATTGGTAAACTCAATTGTTATGAAGGTGAATACTTCATACAACCTGCCGCACCAAATGCGCACCAACCCATTACACTTGAAAAAGAACTCATTGCACATGCGAAGGCCTCAACTGGAGACACCTTACGTGTGGCATTAGATGACTATCCTACACGAGACGAGTTTGCCAATGGTCATATTGTGCAATCTATGGCAGACAAAGCAGATACTGAAATCATTATTCCACAAACGATTTTAGAATTCGGCTTACCTTATGAATTCCCAGAAGAAGTTATTAAGGAAGCTGAAAGTTTTAAAGAACCTTCAGCCCGTGATCGTGCTGGTCGTATTGATCTTCGCGACTTAGCACTTGTCACCATTGATGGTGAAGATGCCCGAGATTTTGATGATGCGGTATACGCAGAAAAACGCCCAGGAGGTGGTTACCGCGTTATTGTTGCTATTGCAGATGTAAGTCACTATGTACGCTTAGGCAAAGCACTAGATGATGAGGCACAAGAGCGTGGTACTTCTGTGTATTTCCCTCACTTTGTACTCCCTATGCTACCCGAAGCACTATCAAATGGCCTTTGCTCACTTAATCCTGATGTAGATCGCCTTTGTATGGTCTGTGACTTAAATCTATCACGTGCTGGGCGTGTAACTGGCTTCCAGTTCTACCCATCAGTGATGCATTCACAAGCACGTTTAACTTACGATCAAGTTGCTAACTACTTTGCTGGAGATAGTGCCGCAATAACTGACAATCGTGCTGTGCGTAAGTCACTAAATACCTTATTTCAACTTTACCAAGTCTTAAAAGAACTTCGTCAACAACGCCATGCAATGGAATTTGAGACCGTTGAAACTTACATGACTTTTGATGAGCTTGGTGGAATTAAAGATATCCTGCCTCGCACACGTAATGATGCACATAAACTCATTGAAGAATGTATGTTATTAGCCAATGTCGCAGCGGCAGAATATTCACTCAAAAATGAAATTCCGATGCTGTATCGTGTACATGAAGCACCTGAATTTTCTCGCATTCAAAAAGTCCGAGATTTCGTTAAGTTACTGGGTTTAACTTTCCCTGAGCAGCCGACACAAGCCGATTATCAACGTGTCATTGAAGCCACTAAAGACCGTATTGATGCACCGAGTATTCATGCTGTGTTACTTCGCTCAATGATGCAAGCTTATTATGGTGCAAATAACGCTGGGCACTACGGGTTAGCATATGAGGCTTATACACACTTTACTTCACCAATTCGCCGCTACCCTGACCTACTTTTGCATCGTGCAATCAAAGCTCAGCTTGCGAAGAAAAACTACCCACTTTCAGGGGCAGCCTTGGATGATGCTGGTGAGCACTTCTCAGCAACAGAACGCCGTGCAGATGAAGCTTCACGCTCAGTCACCACTTGGTTAAAGTGCCACTATATGCAGCAGCATTTGGGTGAAGAGTTTATCGGCACAATCTCAGCAACAACTGAATTTGGTTTGTTTATCACCCTAAAAGATTTATATGTTGATGGCATGTTACACATTAGCCAATTAGGTGATGACTACTTTGTTTATGATCAAGCAAGTCAAAGTTTGATTGGGCAAAACCGAGGACAAATTTTTGGTCTTGGTGATGAAGTTAAAATCAAAGTTGCGGCTGTTAATCTAGAAGAACGTAAGATTGATTTCGACTTGTTACAACAGCTCAGTCATGCTGGCCGCGTAATTCGCAGTCGTGCCCCACGCGTTGCAAAGAGCGAAACCACGGAACAAGTTTTTAATCATGAGGCGAAATCTCGACGTGCTCCACATAGCCGCACCGCAGTCGCTAAAAATGATCAAAAAGTGACAGAACCTACAACCCAAGAGAATCTTACTCAAGAGCAAATCGCCAAGGCGGCTGGCGAACGCCCACCACGCAAGAAGAATGCGAAAGGCAAAACCAGCTCCTACAGCAAGAAGTCTGATAAAGCCTCTGCTGGCAAAGTAAAATCAAAAGATAAAGCCAAGAAAAAAGGTAAATCTAAAAAAAACAAGTCCAATGCAAAGTCACGTAGTGAGTAATGCAGCAAAGCCCTCTAAGTTCTAAACTTAGAGGGCTTTTTTAAAACACACTTAAATATTAATAAAGTGTTATTTTTATCAACATAATTTCTAAAAAATTTGTTCTACTGACTTGATTTTAGGACGGAGCAACCCGACATGTATTGGCATCATATAAATAAAATGGCCAGTACACATGAACTTGCAAGATGCGACTTTACCCACTCCACAATTTGACCAAATTAAACTCGAAACACTCAAACAACAGATCAATCAAGCCATTGAAGATGGTCAAACTTTTTTACAACAACTCAAAAGTGTTGCAGCAGACTTTCAGCAGCAGTTATTAATTTTGCAACGTATTGATCAACTAGAAAACCAAATGAGTGAGTCTTGGGGCATTTTATCGCATCTAAATGCAGTAATGAACAATCAGGAAACCCGTGAACTCTACCAATCACTACTTCCTGCACTCAGCGAATATTACACGGCGCTTGGACAGCATACTGTACTCTATCAACATTATCAGCATGTACATGATGCAACTGAATTTGACCAATTAAGTCCAGCACAACAAAGCTCAATTAATCTTGCTTTACGTGATTTTCAGCTGTCAGGTGTTGCTTTAGAAGGTACAAATAAACAGCGTTATGCTGAGATTTCCTCACGATTATCACAACGTTCATCTGACTTCTCTAACCATGTCTTAGATGCTACCCAAGCTTTTTTCCAAGTCTTAACAGAAGCACAATTACAAGGCTTACCTGCAAGCAGTGTGGAACTACTTAAACAATATGGCCAGCAACGTAAGTTAGAGCAGGCAGTTGCAACACTAGACATTCCTTCCTACCTTGCCATTATGACTTATGCTGATGACCGTGCATTGCGAGAGCAGCTTTACCATGCTTATACAACACGTGCCTCTGAACAGTCAGCTCAGCCAGAATTTGATAACAGTGCGATCATGCAAGAAATTTTAGCCTTACGCCATGAAATGGCAAGCTTACTTGGCTTTAACAACTATGCTGAATACTCATTAGCAAGCAAAATGGCGCCTGATGTAGAAACAGTTGAAAAATTCCTCATTGAACTAGCTGAACATGCTCGCATACCTGCAGAGAAAGAGATTGCTCAGCTTAAAAAAATTGCAGCTGAAGATGGTATCGATACATTACAGCCATGGGATAGCACGTACTACTCAGAAAAACTCAAACAGAAATTATTTAAGCTTTCTCAAGAAGACTTAAAACCCTACTTTCCTGCACCTAAAGTGATCCAAGGGTTATTCCAAATTGTTAACCGCCTCTATGGAGTTGAGATCATTCAGCGTAAAACCCCTGTATGGCATGATGATGTTCAATATTTTGAAATAGAGGACAAAGGCCAAGTGCTTGGCGGTTTCTACTTTGATCTTTATGCACGTAGTGGCAAACGTGGTGGTGCATGGATGAGTGGCTTCCGTTCTCGTATGCAAACCCCAATGGGCTTACAAAAGCCTATTTGCTACATGGTTGGTAATTTCACCCCTCCAATAGGTGAACAAGCAGCATTGTTAAGCCACGATGAGGTGAATACATTATTTCATGAGTTTGGCCATGGTTTACACCACCTACTCACAGAAGTCGACCAAATTGCTGTAGCAGGTACGCATGGTGTAGCTTGGGATGCTGTTGAATTACCTAGTCAATTCATGGAGTTCTGGACTTGGGATCAGGAGAGCCTTAATACATTGAGTGAGCATATAGAGACTAAACAAAGTCTAGATGCTGATCTGTTAAAAGCATTACTCGATGCACGCTTCTTCCAGTCAGGTATGCAAAGTTTACGTCAAATCGAATTTGCACTATTTGACCTCAATATTCATAGTGCTAGCCCTGCTCTAAATACGGCACAAATTCAGAATACGCTTAACGATATTCGCAGTAAATATTCAGTGCTACCCAACACAGCAAGCAATCGCTTCCAAAATAGTTTTAGTCATATTTTCGCTGGAGGATATGCTGCTGGATACTATTCCTATAAATGGGCTGAAGTTTTAGCAAGTGATGCATTTGACCGCTTTGAACAAGAAGGTATTTTTAATACGGCTACAGGTGCAGATTTCCGTAAAGCAATTTTAGCAGTAGGAGGTAAAGATAGTGCTTTAGAGGCATTTATCAACTTCCGTGGCCGTGAACCTAAAATTGATGCTTTATTACGTCATCAAGGTTGGACGAATCATAGCTAAAGCCATTACACTATTGTGTAAATTGAATTTAATGGTGAGTCTATGCAGATCAAACGTCGTTTCATCGCCGGTGCGCGATGCCCCAAATGTGAAGCGATGGATCGTGTGGTCATGCTCAGCAACGATACCGATGAATGGATCGAATGCATTGAATGTGGTTATTCGGAAAATCGACCAACTGAGGTTGAAGAACCCCAACAGCCAGAACCTGCTGATGATATAGGCGTGATTCAATTCAAACCACGACCTAAAAACTAAATGATTTAGCGCCATCTTTTTGATGGCGCTAAATATATCTAACCCAACAAAATCTAATCTAGGCTTGGATCTTGACGCCAAGAAAAGCGAATAGGTTTTTGCAAATTTTGCGCAAGTAAAATACCCAACAGCGTTAACCCCCCACCAATCCAATGAAAAGTATGAAGCTCTTCACCCAACATAATGATTGCAATAAATGCAGTAAATATTGGCAGTAAATTCATATACATACTGTTTTTATTTGGGCCTAAATGTCGCACACCTTCCATCCATAAATACGATAACAATACAGAAGAAAAAATACTTGCATAAACAATCATTGGAATCGTTTGTTGATTTAATTCCATTTGTGACGCTGGTAAAAATACGAAGAAAGGTAAAACATAAAGTAAAGCGAAAACACTTTGCACATAATTAGCTTGCCATGCAGGAATTGGCATTTTCCAACGTTTGAGCAATACACCATAAAGTGCAAAGCCAATTGCGGCTATCAACATCAAACCATCACCCAAATGCACACCGCCATGTAATAATTGACTTGGTTGACCTTGACTCAATAAGTACACGATGCCGAATAAAGATAAAATCCCACCCAAAAGCATGCCATAACTAGCACGATCTTTAAGTAAAACACTACTTAAAAATAAAGTTAATAATGGAATAAGGCACGTTACAATTGCCATATTAGTGGCACTCGTTGTAGCAGCCGCTTGATAAGACAACCATTGAAACAGTGACACAGATAAAAAGCCACCCAAAGCCAAATGCTTCCAATACGACATAATCATCTGTCGATTTTGAATTAATGGCACAAGAACAAATGTACTCATGACAGCAAGTGCCAAAACTAGACGATAAAATGTAATCGCAACGGGTGAAATTACACCACTTGCCATTTTTGAGACTACGACGTTACCCGCCCAAAATAAAATCGCTGTTAAAGGATATAATGCTGCTTTTTGAAACATGGTCTGCTACCTACACATCAATCGAGACTTATGTTAAAAAATAATCAGGCTACACTTAGACGATATATAGACATTCATTGTCGCTAAATAGACAAATTTAACTTGAGACTGTTATGACAACAGCTTTGATACATGGATATTCAGATTACGAAGTTTTTGCTTTTGCACAAGGCTATACACATGGTCATGTCGAAAACTGGCATCAACATCCACATATTCAATTGATTCATACCTTAACGGGTGTTATGCGTGTTGAAACTGCTGAAGGTATTTGGATTTGCCCACCAGGGCGAGGACTTTGGATTCCAGCAGGAAAGCAACATGCTTTACATGTTAGTGGTCAAGGCAATATTCGTGGTGTATGGATTGAGGCCAGTACCCATCTAGACTTAGCAACGCATTGCTCTGTGGTTAATATTTCCGCACTACTTCGTGAATTAATTTGTGCTGCCCTTGAGATCAACAATAAAATTGAACCAAATAGTCGTAATGAACGCTTATTACAACTGATTTTAGATGAGGTACGTTTGCTACCAAGTTTAGCTTTTCACCTTCCAGAAGCACAAAGTCCTGCCTTAATTCAACTTTGCCGAAAAATCCGTGACAACTTAGCATTCGATTGGAAATTGGAACATGCCGCCACAATAACGGCTATGAGTAGTAAAACCTTATCACGTCGTTTTCAAAAAGAACTGAATATGAATTTTGCTCAATGGATTCGTCAAGCAAAGCTATTACAGGCAATGACCGAACTCAGTCTACATAAACCGATATTACACATCGCTCTCGATCTAGGCTACGACAGTCCAAGTGCATTTAGTGCCATGTTCAAACGTGAAACTGCAATGACACCTAGTGAATATATGTCACAATTTCAAGCAAATGGATAATAAATAGTCTATTCATTTGAGCCTAGCTCAGTGGATAAAAGTATCGCTTAAGCTTAGCCCATAGCAAGAATAACACCGCAAAAACAATCCCCCAGATTGCGCCAAGTAAATGCGCTTCAGTCAAAACAGGACTACCAATTAATGCCTCTGTCTGACTAGGTGCAAACGTGTTTTCACTGATGAGTTTTGCCAGTATTAATCCTAAAATAAGTAATGCAAATTTACGCTCTTTAGGATACTGCAGGTACAACAATGCCACTGCAACATAAATGCCGTGTAAAACCCCTGAAAAGCCAGCATAGGCTTGAATAGATGGAAATGTGAAATACAAGTTTAGACTAATCACCAAAGGCAAAAAGAGTATTAGAAGTAATAGATAGCGGTTTTTTAACCGTGGAAAAATAAAAGGTAAGCAGATAAATGCCAGCATATTCAATAAAAAATGAATCCACCCCACATGCACCCAATGCCCCGTCCAGATTCGCCAAGGTTCACTCCATAAATCGTAGCGCCAGTAAATAAAATAAGGTTGAAACACTTGTAGCAGCGCAGAAATCAACACACTACTTGCGATAAGAATACTCTTTTTCTTTAATTCAATTTCTTGCATCTTCCCTCTCCTTGACACGATATAGTGTATTTGAGGCTCTCAATGAGCAGATGATTTTTTTTGCTTAAATCTTCACCAGCACTCACTTTTCATACAATATTACTTATCGTAATTATTAAGTAATACTTTGTATTCCATAAATTTTAGACAAAAAAAAGTAGCACTGCGACGGTTCTGCACATGCTACTTGTAAAATGGTAAATCCACGAGGGATAAATTCGGTTTCAAACAAAAAAGGTATTTTTATCTATGCTTCATAGCAAATTCATCTAAAAAAACCTAATTGATCCTATTCAGAACCAACTGTGTGCTTGAATACATGCAATATACACTATAATAGAATTCATATGTACTTTATTGTCTAACAATCGCATCAATTAATTAATTATTCTTAATTTTGCGATAAGCATCACACTATAATTTTAATCTGCATAGCCCTATGATTTTTTCGTATTAAAGTCGGAATGATCGCAAGCTATTTTAATTTTGCTCGAATTTTCATACTTTTTAAAGATCTTTTTGAGAGCTGGTCGGTCCAGATCAAGAGGTTTTTTTCAGACTTTCCCACGGTCGATATAATGAAGTACAACTGATAATCTATAATCTTTTCAATTTGAATTGTTTTTATGTCTGATGTACCAGCATATGTAACTGACCAAAGTTTTTGCTCTAAATACATAAGGCATGTCAGTTGTTTTGTATGCTGTAATTGTAGATATAAACAACTTCCACCAAGTAAAATAAAAAAAAGAAAAATAATAAAAGATTGTATGTGATACATCAAAACTAATATTACAAATAAACATCCCCACTGAACCCACTTAACGAGTCGACTTGGTTTCAGTGGGTAGTGAAAATGTATATTGGATAAATTATCCTGCATGAACATAATGTTTTAATTTAAGGATCAGCGCTTTTAACTCTTCGCGCGGCGGCTCCGTTACTTCCATAAACCAATCCAACAAATCTGGATCTTCTTGCTCTACTAATTCAGCAAACAAAGCTTTCTCATGTGCATCAGCTTGTAAGTAATATGTTTTGACATAAGGATCGAAATAAACATCAATTTCCTTTAGACCACGACGTGCACGGTAAATCACTTTCCGCTCTTCGATACTTAAATTTTCAAACATTTTCAGCTCCTACACTAAGTCAAGTTAAAGCCTTTCATCTTATTCTGTAACTCAATACATCATCTGCAGTTAAACTGACCAAATTGATCATTATTATCAAAACAAATGAGCATTCATCATATTGTGCTCTATCGCGTTTTTTTCTACTGTCATCACAACCGAAAAGAAAAACTCAGGATATACAATTATGCAGAATAATCTAATTCGCCCCTTAGCCAATATGTTACCACGACAACTGTTTACAGCGGAACATGAGAGTTTCCGAGAAACGGTACGTAAATTCTATGCCAAAGAAGTTGTTCCCAATACGAGCAAATACGAAGAACAACAACATGTAGATCGTGAGTTATGGCTAAAAGCAGGCGAATTAGGACTACTTTGCTGCACTATGCCCATCGAATATGGTGGCTCAGCAGTTGACCGCCTTTACAGTATGATTCTGATTGAAGAACAAGCGTATGCACTAGACTCTGCGACTGGTTTTTCGTTGCATTCCGATATTGTCGCCAATTACATCTACAACTTTGGTAATGAACAACAAAAACAACAATGGTTACCACGTATGGCAACGGGCGAAATTATCAGCGCTATTGCTATGACTGAACCAAGCACAGGTTCAGATCTACAATCCATCAGAACCACAGCTGAACAAGATGGCAATGAATATATAATCAATGGATCTAAGATCTTCATTACCAATGGTTATTTATGCGATTTAGCCATCGTTGTATGCAAAACTGGTCATCATGAAAAAGGTGCTGCAAATTTGTCCTTATTTTTAGTTGAATCTAACCGTATAGGCTTCAGCAAGGGTAAGCCACTGCAAAAAATAGGGATGAAAGGTCAAGATACTTGCGAGCTTTTTTTCGACAATGTCCGTATTCCAAAAGAAAATCTGCTGGGTGCTGAGGGGCTGGGTTTTATGATGCTCATGAAAGAACTGGCTTGGGAGCGCATGATCGTAGCAATTATTTGCCAATCTGGAGCTGAAGCAGCCTTTGCTCATACTGTAGCCTATACAAAACAACGTAAAGCTTTTGGAAAAGAAATCTCAAATTTTCAAAACACACGCTTTAAACTTGCTGAAATGCGCACAGAAATTGATTTTTGTAGAGCTTATTTAGATCGATGTATGCAACTGCAACTTGCAGGAGAACTGGCAGTTGATGCTGCCGCAGCTGCCAAATACAAAATTTCTGAAATGTATTCTAAAGTCGTTGATGAATGCTTACAGTTGCACGGAGGCTATGGTTATATGCTTGAATATCCAATTGCACGTGCATATATTGACAACCGAGCCAATCGCATTTACGCAGGAACCAATGAAATTATGAAAGAGCTTATTTCAAGAAGTTTATAAGCCCTTTGGATCGAGACGGAACAATTAGCTGAGTACCGAGACAAAGTGCTGAACGAACTGCACAACTTCTGCTGTTTTTTCTTGGTGTGGAAAATGACCACATTCCTCCAAAATACATAATTGCACTTCACCCTTAACCTGAGATGCTATTTGCTCAGGTTGAGACTGCGTTGCATATTGGTCTATATCGCCATGAATAACTTGTACTGGACAATATATTTGATTGAGTACATGACTTAAGTGCCAGGTTGCAAAAGCAGGAGCAAGCCATGTTTCAGTCCAAGCATCAAGCACCCATTGGGTTTTTTCTCCATGATATTTCGCTAAACGTTGAAATAACTCAGGCGCTTTAAAATTTTCTTTGGCGGCGCTAATGCCATCAAGCGTCAACTGCTCGACTTTCGCTTGAGCTGAGATGGAAATAACGGCCAAACATTGACTTGGGTAGGCCGCAGCAATTGAAAGCGCCATACCCCCTCCAACACTATGACCAAGCACAATAAATTGCTTTAACTCACAGGCATCAACAATTGCTTTAAAAGCACCCTGTGCCTCAGCCCAGACAAAATCATGCTCCAACTGTTCATTACAGTCGCTCGAGAGACCAAAACCAATACGATCATAGGCAATTACTTCTCGCCCTGTCGCATTTGCTAAAGTCTGTGGAAACTGCTTCCATAAGGCCACGCTACCTAGCGACTCATGTAATAAAATAATAGGCGATTTATCAATTGTGTCTAACTGAGATGAACTCTTGTCTGCAAAAAAATGCTTGAGATAAATTTGCTGTGACTGAAAACTTATAAATTCTTCATATGATTGTATTGCACCCAAAACATCGTTCCTTGATCAATTATGTGTAATCACTGAACAAGTTAAATGAAATATCGCCAACTTACTAGATTATTGCAACATTTAACTGCATGAAAAAAGGGACATAAGTCCCTTTTTTTAATCAAGCTAACTTAAGATACCAGCTTAATTTTACTCTTTCCCACTGCTCCCTTTTCGGCTCGAGTAAATTGCAGTGTAGGATCATCAAAACTTGCTTTTTTAAGATCTTTTTTATCAGCAAGATAGTTATTAGAAATTTTCCAAGGTGCGTGTTTACCTTGTTTAGGCATAACATTAATTGCACGTTGAATATACCCAGCAGATAGGCTTCCCATAACAGTATCTGCTAACATTTCACTTTCATCGCCTTTAGCAATAACAACACTATAATTATGCTGGTCCATATGATTCAGTAAACGACAGATATAATCCGCAGCAATATCAACTTTTAGTGTCCAAGAAGCATTGATATAACCAATGATCATGGCCATATTTGGAATATCACTTACCATTACACCGTTATACAGCATGTGTTCAGAGGTATTAATTGCTTTACCATCAACAGTAGCCTTAATTCCACCCATAATTTGGATCTCAAGACCTGTGGCAAAAACAACAATGTCTGCCTCAAGATATTCACCTGATTTAAGTTTAATCCCTGTCTCAGTGAAATGATCAATTGTATCTGTTGCGACACTCGCTTTGCCTTCACGTAGTGCTTTAAATAAGTCACCATCCGGAACAACACAAAGTCGCTGATCCCAAGGATTATAACTTGGTGTAAAGTGTTTCATATCCACTTTACCTTGTAGTTGCATTTCCACTGCTTTTAACAACAGTTTACGCACTAATTTTGGCTGTTTTTGTGCAATAGCATAGATGCCACGTTGCACCCCAATATTACGCGCACGCGTTAATTGGTAAGCTAATTTTTCTGGTAAAACCTTACGCATTTTGTCATATACAACATCTACAGATGGGATAGAAGCAATATATGTTGGAGAGCGTTGTAACATAGTGACATGACCCGCTCCCGTTTTAACCATAGCAGGAACGAGCGTAATTGCTGTTGCACCACTACCAATAATCACAACTTTTTTATCGCTATAATCTAAATTTTCTGGCCAATGTTGTGGATGAACAATTTGTCCTTTAAAGCTATCTTGTTGAGGAAACTCAGGCTGAAATCCATGCTCATAGTTATAATAACCAGTACAACCAACGATGAAATTTGCTTGCCAGGTCTGTTTATTTTGCTCACGATCAATCAGTTCAACCGTCCACTTTTGTGTTGAGCGATCAAAATTCGCCGAAGAAACTTGATGACCAAAATGAATTTTCTCTTTTAGTTTATATTCTTCAATGACTTCGCCTATATAACCCTTGATTGCGTCACCTGAAGCTAAAACGCTGGCTTTTTGCCATGGTTTAAAATTATAACCAAAAGTTGACATGTCAGAATCAGAACGAATACCTGGGTATTTAAAAAGATCCCATGTCCCCCCATGCGCCTCACGACGTTCTATGATTTCAAACTGACGACCAGGACAGTTTCTCAACAAGTGCGCAGCAATACCAATACCAGAAATACCCGCGCCAACAATAAGAATATCTACATTTTTGTCCATGTTGTTTTTATACCCTGTGTTTAACTATAACTTATTAAAACACAATATTGACAATACACAATGTCAACTTTGCTCTAAACACACATTTTTTATATCACTTAAGGACAAATTTATATATTTTGTTGAATAAAAAAAAGGCCAGTTTATTCAACTGACCTTTTTTCAGAATAATAAAACTTATTCTGCTGAAGTTTTCACTTCACGATCTACAAGCTCAACATAAGCCATAGGTGCAGCATCACCTGCACGGAAGCCCGCTTTGAGAACACGTAGATAACCGCCGTTACGTTCTTTGTAACGAGGGCCAAGTACGGTAAATAATTTACCAACGGTTGCAGCTGAACGAGTACGAGCAAATGCTAAACGGCGATTTGCTACAGTGTCGTTCTTCGCTAGCGTGATTAAAGGCTCAGCAACACGACGTAATTCTTTTGCTTTAGGCACAGTTGTTTTAATCAACTCATGTTCAAACAAAGAATTAGCCAAGTTTTGGAACATCGCTTTACGATGGCTGCTGGTACGGCCTAATTTCACACCACTATTACGATGACGCATGGTGATAGTCCTACTTAATTAACGGCTACGATAGGCGAAACGATCGTCCATACGGAGACTAGCTGGTGGCCAGTTCTCTAAACGCATGCCGAGTTGTAAGCCTTTAGAAGCCAGAACATCTTTAATCTCTGTCAACGATTTCTTACCTAAGTTAGGAGTTTTCAACAACTCAACTTCAGTACGTTGTACGAGATCACCGATGTAGTAAATATTTTCTGCTTTCAAACAGTTAGCAGAACGAACAGTTAGCTCTAGATCATCTACTGGACGAAGCAAAATAGGGTCAACTTCTTCACGAGGCTCTTGAGCAACAGGTGCTTGATCTTTCTGAAGGTCAACAAAAATTGCAATTTGTTGTTGCAAGATTGTTGCCGCTTTGCGGATTGCTTCTTCTGGATCTACAGTACCATTGGTCTCAAGATCAATAACCAATTTATCAAGGTCAGTACGTTGCTCTACACGCGCATTTTCAACGGTATAAGACACACGTTTGATCGGGCTGTAAGAAGCATCTAACTGCAAGCGTCCTACTGGACGTGTTTCACCTTCAGGGAAACGTGAGTCAGAAGTCTCATAGCCACGGCCTTGAGAAACTTTCAAGCGCATCTTAATTGCGCCTGTAGCACTTAGAGTGCCGATTAAGTGCTCAGGGTTAACCACTTCAACATTGTGCGGTAAACGAAGATCCGCAGCGGTAATATCGCCAGGACCTTGTTTTTCCAATGTTAAATATGCTTCGTTCTGATCGAACAGCTTAATAGACAACCCTTTAAGGTTCAGCAAGAGCTCGACGATGTCCTGCTGCAAGCCTTCTAAAGTACTGTACTCGTGTTCGACACCTTCAATCTCTACTTCAACCGCAGCAGCGCCAGGCAAAGAAGATAGAAGGATGCGACGTAAAGCATTACCTAAAGTATGACCGAAGCCACGCTCTAAAGGTTCCAGAATCACTTTTGCCGAGGTCCCGCTAGCCGCTTCGACCTTGATCGCTTGCGGTGTTAGAAACTCGTTTGCAGTACGCGTCATTATTGCTACCTCAAGGATTATTTAGAATACAATTCTACAATCAAGCTTTCGTTGATTTCAGCAGGTAAGTCAGAACGATCTGGTGCAGATTTAAAAGTACCTTCCAATTTTGAATGGTCAATTTCCATCCAAGCTGGAGTACCACGTTGAGCAGCCAATTCAATTGCGTTTTTAATACGTAATTGTTGTTTAGCGCCTTCGTGAACTGCAATCACGTCACCAGCTTTAACTTGAATTGACGCAATGTTAACACGACGACCATTCAATGTAATGCTACGGTGAGATACGAGCTGACGAGCTTCTGCACGTGTAGAACCAAAACCCATGCGATAAACAACGTTATCGAGGCGGCTTTCAAGCAATTTCAACAAGTTTTCACCTGTTGCGCCTTTAACACGAGCTGCTTCTTTATAGTAGTTACTAAATTGACGCTCTAACACACCGTACATACGACGTACTTTTTGTTTTTCACGTAATTGTAGCGAATACTCAGATTGTTTTGCACGGCTTTGACCATGTTGGCCAGGAGCTTTAGCATGTTTTTTTGTTTTGACGTCAAATGGTTTAACGCCAGATTTAAGCTGCAGGTCTGTCCCTTCGCGACGAGAGAGTTTGCATTTTGGACCAATATAACGAGCCATGAATGTTTCTCCTTACACGCGACGTTTTTTAGGTGGACGGCAACCGTTGTGAGGAATTGGCGTCACATCGGTAATGCTGTTGATTTTATAACCCACTGCGCCTAATGCACGAACCGCAGACTCACGACCTGGACCAGGACCTTTTACAAGGACGTCCAAGTTTTTCAAACCGTAATCTAAAGCTGCTTTACCAGCAACTTCAGCTGCTACCTGAGCAGCAAACGGAGTTGATTTACGTGATCCACGGAAGCCTTGTCCACCTGAAGTAGCCCAAGCCAATGCATTACCTTGACGATCGGTAATCGTAACAATGGTGTTATTAAAAGAAGCGTGAATGTGAGCAACACCTTCAGAGACGGTACGGGTGACCTTCTTGCGTGTGCGAGTATCTTTTGCCATCTTTTAGCTTCCAGAAATCTTACTTTTTAATCGGTTTGCGCGGACCTTTACGGGTGCGTGCGTTAGTTTTGGTGCGTTGTCCGCGAACAGGCAAGCTGCGACGATGACGAAGACCGCGGTAGCAGCCTAAATCCATTAAACGTTTAATGTTCATGGAAATTTCGCGACGTAAGTCACCTTCGGTAGGAACCTTAGCAACTTCAGCACGAATCGCATCAAGCTGAGCATCATCTAATTCACGAATCTTAGTTGTTGGCGCAATACCAGCAGCAGCCAAGATAGTCTTAGCAGTGTGACGACCTACACCAAAGATGTACGTGAGAGAGATAACAGCATGCTTGTTATCCGGAATGTTTACACCGGCAATACGAGCCATTCAAATTCTCCAAAAAGGCAGTAGAGATAATCAACCGCCCCACAAAATCTTGAGGGGCGGATATTAACCTAATTTGCCTACTGAAATCAACAGGTCTTAATTAAATTAACCTTGACGCTGCTTATGACGAGGTTCAGCGCTGCAAATTACGCGAATCACCCCATTACGACGGATAACTTTACAGCTACCACAAATTTTCTTTACAGAAGCTTGAACTTTCATAATGAAACCTCTAAGTGCGCTTATCCCTTAGGATGAGCAGTCGTTTTTTTCATTAATGATTGATTATCATACTGATGTGAAGTTAAGTGTGCTTGAAGCTGTGCCATAAAGTCCATAACGACTACGACAACGATTAGCAAAGAGGTACCACCCAAATGGAATGGAATACCAAATGAACTTTGCAAAATCATAGGCATCAAACAGATCACTGTAATATAAATCGCACCAATGAATGTCAAACGATTAAGAATATGATCTAAGTAACGAGCAGTTTGCTCACCTGGGCGAATACCAGGTACATAAGCTCCGCTGCGCTTCAAATTCTCTGATACTTCCTTAGGGCTAAAAACTAGCGCCGTATAAAAATAACAGAAAAATATAATTAACGCACCAAAGAGCACCAAATAAAAAGGCTCTCCAGGTGACAATTTTAAAGACAACTCTTGTAAGAAACGCTTAGTAAATCCAGCATTTGGATCTGCACTTCCTACCCATTGCCCTAAACTTGCTGGAAAGAGCAGTAACGAACTGGCAAAAATTGCAGGAATCACACCAGCCATATTAATTTTTAATGGCAAATGTGTTTGCTGCGCAGTAAAGACACGACGTCCTTGCTGTTTTTGCGCATAGTTAACAGGTATACGACGCTGAGCTTTTTCAATAAAAACAATAGCTGCAAGAACCGCAATCGAGAGTAATCCGAAGACCACTAAACCAATCATATTTACATCTGGTGATGTAACTGATTGGATCACTAAGTTCGGTAAACCTGCCACAATACCTGCAAAGATGATCATGGAGATACCATTACCAACACCACGTTCGGTAATTTGCTCTCCTAACCACATCAAGAACATGGTTCCTGCAATTAACGATGTTAAAGCAGGAATATAAAATGCGAGACCACTGGTCAAGGTAATCCCTTGACTAATTAAGCCCGCACACATACCAACGCCTTGAACAAATGCAAGTAGAAGTGTGCCGTAACGCGTATATTGATTAATCTTACGCTTACCCTGCTCGCCTTCTTTTTTCAATGCCTCTAACGAAGGAACTATTGACGACATTAACTGCACAATAATAGATGCAGAAATGTACGGCATAATTCCCAACGCCAGAATAGACATTCGTTCTAATGCTCCGCCAGAGAACATGTTAAATAAGCCTAAGAAAGTACCTTCATTAGCCTTAAAAAACTGTGCTAGGGCGACATTATCAATACCTGGTAACGGAATATGCGCTCCTAGTCGAAAAACCACCAACGCACCAATTAAAAACATTAATCGACGGATAATTTCACGATACTTAACATGAAACGGCTGGCCTTTCATCATGTGGACATGACCTGAAGAACTAGGAGACATACTCACTCGCAATTACTCCTCGACTTTACCGCCAGCAGCTTCAACAGCAGCTTTAGCGCCTTTAGTCAATGCAACACCTTGAATAGTGAATGCACGAGTGATCTCACCAGAAAGAACAATACGTGCACGTAACATATCTTTACGTACTACGTTTGCAGCTTTCAAAGTTTCGAGGCTAACGATATCGCCTTCTACTTTAGCAAGTTCAGATAAACGTACTTCAGCAGTTTTCAAAGCGATCTGGCTAGTAAAACCGAATTTAGGAAGACGACGGTAAAGAGCAGTTTGACCACCTTCAAAGCCTGGACGAACGCCACCGCTTTTACGTGATTTTTGACCTTTAACACCGCGACCACCAGTCTTACCAACACCAGAACCGATACCACGACCTACGCGAAGATTATCGCGCTTAGCACCTTCAGCAGGTGCAAGTTCATTTAAACGCAGAGTCATGGCTTATTCCTCTACACTAACCATATAGTAGACTTTGTTGATCATACCGCGGTTAGAAGGCGTATCTTGCACTTCTACTGTATGACCAATACGACGCAGACCCAAACCTTGTAGGCAAAGTTTGTGATTTTTCAAACGATGCGAAGAAGATTTGATCTGGGTAACTTTAATCGTTTTCATGATTGATTACCCTAAAATTTGTTCTACAGAAAGACCGCGTTTAGCAGCTACTTTCTCTGGAGTAGTCATGTCACGCAAACCGTTAAAAGTTGCGTTCACAACGTTAGCAGCATTGGTAGAACCATAGCATTTCGTCAACACGTTACGTACACCAGCAGCTTCAAGTACAGCACGCATAGAACCACCAGCAATTACGCCAGTACCTTCTGAAGCAGGCTGCATGAAAACACGACTAGCGCCATGACGAGCATGAACAGTGTGTTGTAGAGTGCCATCAACCAAGTCGACAGTGATCATGTTGCGACGAGCAGCTTCAAGTGCTTTAGAAATAGCAGCTGGAACTTCACGTGCTTTACCACGACCAAAACCTACACGACCATTACCATCGCCTACCACAGTCAATGCTGTGAAAGAGAAGATACGACCACCTTTAACAACTTTGGCTACACGATCAACGGCAACCAGCTTTTCAACGAGACCTTCGTTTTGTTCAACTTTCGCCATGATTAGAACTCCAAGCCGTTTTCACGGGCAGCATCAGCCAAAGCTTTAATACGACCATGATATTTAAAACCAGAACGGTCGAATGCAACTTTAGTAACGCCAGCTGCTTTAGCACGTTCTGCGATTAAAGCACCTACTTTAGTCGCTGCTTCGATATTACCAGTTGTACCAGCACGTAAAGTAGCATCTAAAGTTGAAGCTTGCGCTAAAACTTTGCCACCATCTGCCGAAATAACTTGAGCATAGATGTGACGCGGTGTGCGGTTTACACACAGGCGAGTCGCACCCAATGCACGAATGTGCAAGCGTGTGCTTTTCGCACGACGCAAACGGGATTGTTTCTTTTCGTTCATAAGAACCTCGCGCCTTATTTCTTCTTAGCTTCTTTACGAAGTACAACTTCATCCGAATAACGTACACCTTTACCTTTATATGGTTCTGGTGAACGGTAAGCACGGATATCTGCAGCAACTTGACCTAACAATTGTTTGTTAGCTGACTTAAGAATAATCTCAGTCGCAGTTGGAGTTTCCGCGGTTACACCTTCAGGAAGTGAGTAATCGATTGGATGTGAATAACCAAGGTTTAAGTGTACAACTGTACCTTTGATCGCAGCTTTATAACCTACACCAATAAGTTGTAGTTTGCGTTCAAAGCCTTCACTAACACCTTTTACGAGGTTGCTAACTACAGAACGAGCAGTACCCGCTTGCATCCAAGCGTCTTTCGACTCTTTTACTGGAGCAAACTGAAGTGTACCATCTTCCTGTTTGAGCTCGACCAGCGCATGCAGGTTGAAAGACAAAGTACCTTTGCTGCCTTTCACTTCGACCTGCCGGCCGTTCTGAGTAACTGTTACGCCATTAGGCACAGTTACTGGGGCTTTAGCCACACGAGACATGAGGAATCACCTATTAAGAAACAAAAGCAATAACTTCACCACCGATACCTGCAGCACGTGCAGCGCGATCAGTCATGATGCCTTTGCTTGTAGAAACAATTGCAATACCTAAGCCTTGCTTAACGCTTGGCAGTTCATTTTTACCGCGATACTGACGTAAACCTGGACGGCTTACACGTTTCACAGTTTCAATAACTGGTTTGCCTTCGAAATATTTTAGGGTAATAGTCAAAGTAGCTTTGCCTTCAAGATCAGCAACTTCTACGTTTGAAATATAACCTTCTTGTTGAAGTACATTCGCAATAGCGACCTTCAACTTAGAGTTTGGCATAGAAACAGTTTGTTTCTTAGCCATTTGTGCGTTACGAACACGTGTTAGCATGTCGGCAACGGTATCTTGCATACTCATTCTAGTCGCCCCTTACCAGCTTGCCTTAACAACGCCAGGTACATCACCTTGCATTACTGTATCGCGTAATTTGTTACGGCTTAGACCGAACTTACGGAAGTAACCATGAGGACGACCAGTTAAACCACAACGGTTACGAAGACGTACTGGAGATGCATTACGTGGCAATGCTTGAAATTTCATCATCGCTTCAAAACGCTCTTCATCGCTAGCATTTACGTTTGCAATGATTGCTTTTAATTCAGCACGTTTTGCAGCGTATTTAGCAACGGTTTTTTCGCGTTTTAATTCGCGATTAATCATACCTTTCTTAGCCATATCGACCTCTTATTTGAACGGGAAGCCGAATGCACGCATAAGCGCACGGCCTTCGTCATCGGTGCGAGCAGTAGTAGTGATAGTAATATCCATACCACGAATACGATCAATCTTGTCGAAATCGATTTCAGGGAAAACGATTTGTTCTTTCAAGCCCATAGAGTAGTTACCACGACCGTCGAAAGATTTCGCTGAGAAACCACGGAAGTCACGGATACGAGGGATTGCGATTGAGATCAAACGGTCCAAGAATTCGTACATTTGGTCGCCACGTAAAGTAACTTTACAACCAATTGGCCAACCATCACGGATTTTGAAACCTGCGATTGATTTGCGTGCAAGAGTTAGCACTGGTTTTTGACCAGCGATTGCTTGCATGTCTGATAATGCGCCATCCAATAATTTCTTATCAGCTGCTGCAGCACCAACACCCATGTTTAGAGTGATTTTAGTGATGCGCGGAATTTGCATTACGTTCTCAAGGCCCAAAGTTTCTTTCAACTGAGCTTTGAGTTCTTCGTTATAGCGTGTTTTAAGTCTGGCCATTGCCTTTTCAACCTATTACTTCGCTGCCGCCACTGATTCACCATTTGATTTGTAAACGCGAGTTTTCACGCCTTCAGCATCAATTTGGTAACCAACACGATCAGCCTTTTGGGTTGTAGCATTAAAAATTGCCACGTTCGAGATATGAAGCGAAGCTTCTTGTGTAACGATACCACCTTCAGTACCAGTCGCACGATTCGGCTTTTTATGCTTCGTTACCAAGTTAAGGCCTTCAACCTTAACTCGATCGTTTGAAATAGACAAAACAGTACCCTGTTTGCCTTTTTCTTTTCCTGCAATAACGATCACTTGATCGCCTTGTTTAATCTTAGCCATGATTGCCTCTATTATAGAACTTCAGGAGCTAGTGAAATAATTTTCATGAACTGTTCTGTACGAAGTTCACGAGTCACTGGTCCAAAAATACGAGTGGCAATCGGAGCCTTGTTATTGTTCAAAATAACTGCAGCGTTATCATCAAAACGGATCACAGAACCATCTGGACGACGAATGCCAAATTTTGTACGAACAACAACTGCATTCATCACGTCGCCTTTTTTAACACGACCACGTGGAATTGCTTCTTTTACAGTAACTTTAATAATATCGCCAACAGAAGCATAACGACGATGTGAGCCACCTAGTACTTTGATACATTGTACGCGGCGTGCACCACTGTTGTCTGCTACGTCGAGCATACTTTCGGTTTGAATCATTGCCCTACTCCAAAACCGAGCATCACCGGTCGCAATTTCGAAAGGCTCAAAGAGTACTCGAAATTGACCGATGATGCAACAAGAACGTCTAATTACTCAGCAGCTGCTTCAACTACTTCCACCAAAGTCCAAGCTTTAGTTTTAGAAATTGGGCGGCTTTCTTTAATGGTCACAACATCACCTAATTTAGCAGTGTTGTTCTCATCATGAGCGTGTAATTTAGTTGAACGGCGGATTAATTTGCCATACAACGGGTGTTGAACGCGGCGTTCAATAAGAACAACAATAGACTTGTCCATTTTGTCGCTTACGACTTTGCCGGTTAACGTGCGGACTACATTTTCACTCATTGTCCGTTCCCCTGTTTTTCGGTAAGGAGTGTCTTGATACGAGCAATTGATTTACGAGCAACTTGCACTTCGTGTGATTTGCCCAATTGACCAGTTGCTTTCGCCATACGAAGACGGAATTGGTTAAGCTGTTGCTCATCAAGCAAAGCTTTCAACTCTTCTACCGATTTTTCACGTAGATCTTTAGTTTTCATTACATTACCGTCCGAGTCACGATAGTGGTTTTAAACGGAAGCTTAGCAGCAGCAAGCGCAAACGCTTCACGTGCTAATTCTTCGTTCACACCTTCCATTTCGTACAGGATCTTACCTGGTTTGATTTCGCAAACCCAGTATTCCACGCTACCTTTACCTTTACCCATACGCACTTCAAGAGGCTTTTGAGTAATTGGTTTGTCCGGGAATACACGGATAAAGATTTTACCACCACGCTTAACACGACGGCTAATGGTACGACGAGCTGCTTCAATTTGACGAGCAGTCATACGACCACGTTCAACTGATTTAAGCGCGATTGTACCAAATGATACTGTACTGCCACGATGTGCTAGACCAGTGTTACGGCCTTTCTGCACTTTACGGAATTTAGTACGTTTAGGTTGCAACATGGATTATTCTCCTTTTTCAGCAGAACGATCATTGCGACGACCACGACGCTCTTGACCTTCACCACGACCGCGACCACGTTTAGCTGGACGTTCTTCAGCCGGTGCTGGGTTCATGACTTGTTTCATGCCACCCAAGATTTCACCACGGAAGATCCAAACTTTAACGCCAATCGTACCGTAAGTCGTTTCTGCACGCATAGTTGCATAATCGATGTCCGCACGTAGTGTATGTAAAGGTACACGACCTTCACGATACCACTCAGTACGTGCAATCTCTGCACCACCTAAACGGCCTGAAACTTCAACTTTGATACCTTTAGCACCAGCACGCATTGTGTTTTGTACCGCACGCTTCATAGCACGACGGAACATTACACGTTTCTCTAGTTGAGAAGCGATAGCTTCAGCAACAAGACGAGCGTCTAAGTCTGGGCGATCGATTTCGTTGATGCTTACTTGCGCAGGAACGCCCATAATTTTGGTAAGTTCGCGCTGTAATTTCTCAATGTCTTCGCCTTTTTTACCGATAACGATACCTGGACGAGCAGTGCTAATCGTAATTTTAGCAGCGCCTGTAGGACGTTCGATAAGAATATGGCTTACCATTGCACTTTTGAGTTTTTTAGTCAAAAACTCACGTACTTGCAAATCTTTAAGCAAATATTCAGCGTATTGTTTCGGATTCGCATACCAGTTAGCGTTATGACGTTTCACAACACCTAGGCGGATACCGATTGGATGAACCTTCTGACCCATATCAAACCCCTACCTTAACGGTGATGTGACAAGTACGCTTAGTAATACGATCTGCACGGCCTTTAGCACGTGGCATAATACGTTTAAGGCTCATGCCTTCATCAACGTAAATCGTAGATACTTTAAGGTCGTCAACATCTAAACTGTTATTGTGTTCAGCGTTTGCAATTGCAGATTCGAGCGCTTTTTTAACTAAAACTGCAGCTTTTTTGTTGCTGAAGTTCAAGACATTTAAAGCGTGAGCAACAGATTTGCCACGAATTAGGTCTGCAACCAAACGTGCTTTTTGTGCCGAGATAGCGGCACCGCGTAATTTAGCAGTTACTTCCATCATAGCACCTATTAACGTTTAGACTTCTTGTCAACACCGTGACCACGATAGGTACGAGTTGGCGCGAATTCACCGAGTTTATGACCAACCATATGTTCAGATACGATTACCGGAACATGGTTACGACCATTATGAACAGAAATTGTTAGACCAACAAAATCTGGGAGAATCATCGAACGACGCGACCAAGTTTTGATCGGCTTGCGAGAATTACTTGCTACAGCCGCTTCAACCTTAGCGAACAAGTGCGCATCGACGAATGGGCCTTTTTTCAGAGAACGAGGCATTGTCAGATTCCTTTACTTGTTACTTAACGCGACGGTCGCGAATAATCATCTTAGTCGTACGCTTATTGGTACGTGTCTTGTACCCTTTCGCTTTTTGACCCCATGGGCTTACAGGTTGAATACCTTTGTTACGCCCTTCACCACCACCATGTGGATGGTCAACTGGGTTCATCGCCATACCACGAACGGTAGGACGAACACCACGCCAGCGTGAAGCACCTGCTTTACCAAGTGAGCGTAAGTTGCTTTCTTGGTTAGAAACTTCACCAATTACAGCGCGACATTCAACGTGTACTTTACGCATTTCACCTGAACGAAGACGGATGATAGCGTAAGAACCGTCACGACCCAACAATTGAACTGAAGTACCAGCAGAACGTGCAATTTGCGCGCCTTTACCAATTTTCAATTCGATATTGTGAAGTGTAGAACCGATAGGCATGTTGCGAAGTGGCAAGCAGTTACCTGTACGAATTGGAGCATCGTTACCAGATTGAACTTTATCACCTGCACGCAAACCTTTAGGTGCAATAATATAACGACGTTCACCGTCAGCATACTTCAACAAAGCGATGTGTGCAGTACGGTTTGGATCGTATTCAATACGTTCAACGATAGCTGGAACGCCATCTTTGTTACGTTTGAAGTCAACTAGACGGTAGTGCTGTTTATGACCACCACCAACGTGACGAGTCGTAATGCGACCATTGTTATTACGGCCACCAGTACGTTTTTTAGCTTCTACCAACGGTGCATAAGGCGCGCCTTTGTGAAGATGGTCATGAACCACTTTCTCTACAAAGCGACGTCCTGGAGACGTTGGCTTACATTTTTGAATCGGCATAATTTTCGTCCTTATTCCGCTGCGCTTTCAGCGGTATCGCCCAAGTCAGCCATTTCAACATCTTGGCCAGCTTTCAGGGTGACGTATGCTTTTTTAACATCAGAACGACGTCCTAATGTACGACCAAAGCGCTTAGTCTTACCTTTAGTGATTGTTGTATTTACTTTTACAACTTCAACACCGAAGAGTTGTTCAACTGCTTTTTTGATTTCAAGTTTGTTTGCATTTAATGCAACTTTAAATACTTGAACACCAGCAGTTTCACCTAAAACTTGTGCTTTTTCTGAGAAGACAGGTCCTTGTAGGACTTGATAGATACGTTCGTTGTTCATCCGAGTTCTACCTCAATTTTCTTAGCAGCAGCAACAGACATTACAACTTTATCGAACGCGATCAAGCCAACAGGATCGATTGCAGTCGCATCAACCACATCAACGTGTGGAAGGTTACGTGCTGCAAGGTACAGATTCTCATCAACAGCATCTGTAACGATCAATGCGCGAGTAGCGTTCAAGTCGTTAAGTTTTGCAAGCAATTCTTTAGTTTTTGGAGCAGCAACTGCAAACTCTTCAACCAATACAAGACGATCTTGGCGAACAAGTTCAGCTAAGATACATTGCATTGCACCGCGGTACATTTTGCGGTTAACTTTTTGAGACCAATCTTGTGGACGAGCAGCAAAAGTTTTACCACCACCAACCCAGATTGGGCTACGAATAGAACCAGCACGAGCGCGACCAGTACCTTTTTGACGGAATGGTTTTTTACCACCGCCAGATACGTCAGCACGTGATTTTTGAGCGCGAGAACCTTGACGTCCACCAGCTAAATAAGCTGTAACAACTTGGTGTACTAGTGCTTCATTAAATTCACGGCCAAATGCAACTTCTGATAACTCAACAGCAGAGCCGGAAACAGTTTTTAAATTCACGTTATTTCCCCTCAGGCCTTGATCGTAGGACGAACGATAACGTCGCCACCAGTAGCACCAGGAATCGCACCTTTAACAACAAGAACTGAACGTTCTGTGTCAATAGATACAACTTCAAGACCTTGTACTGTTACGCGTTCCGCACCTAGGTGACCGGCCATTTTCTTGCCTTTGAACACGCGTCCAGGAGTCTGGTTTTGACCTGTAGAACCTAAAACACGGTGAGATACAGAGTTACCGTGTGTTGCGTCTTGAGTACGGAAATTCCAACGCTTAACACCACCTTGGAAACCTTTACCTTTAGACTGACCAGTTACGTCAACAATTTGACCAACTGTGAACAAGTCAACACCGATAGTACCACCAACTTCACGACCTTCAAGGTCTGCTTCAGCAGCACGGAATTCTTGTACTAAACGACCAGCAGCAACACCAGCTTTCGCAAAGTGACCTTTTTGAGCGTTAGTTACACGAGATTCGCGACGTTCGCCAGTTGTAATCTGAATCGCTTGGTAACCATCAGTTTCAAGCGTTTTGATTTGCGTGATACGGTTTGGATCAACCTCAATCACTGTAACTGGCACAGAGACGCCGGCATCTGTGAAGATACGGGTCATACCGCACTTACGACCGACTAAACCAATAGCCATGTGTGTAAACCTCTTAAAAAGCGGCTTAATTAACTTAGAGTGTTAATTAACCGAAAGCCTTAACCCAATGCGATCTGAACATCAACACCAGCTGCTAGATCTAATTTCATCAATGCATCAACAGTTTTATCTGTAGGTTGAACGATATCGATCAAACGTTTGTAAGTGCGGATTTCATACTGATCACGCGCATCTTTGTTTACATGCGGTGAAGTTAGAACGTTGAAGCGTTCGATGCGAGTAGGCATCGGGATTGGACCACACACTTGTGCGCCAGTACGCTTAGCGGTTTCTACGATCTCTTGAGAAGATTGATCAATCAGACGATGATCAAAAGACTTAAGACGGATACGGATTCTCTGGTTAGACATACCAGTAAACTCCAAGCCAAATATATAAAGAATCACCCTTGACGCACCTCACCCATTGGTAAGTGTCAAAGGCAGTGAAAATCACTAAGGTCATGATCGATGCCATGACTGTAACGATCTAAACAACTTTCTTCGCTGTTTAGCCCCTACTATTTAGGGGTCGCCCATTATAGCGATTGCTTAAGCATTAAGCAACCCACTTTTTTGTTTTTTCTCCCCTATATCGACTTTAATTTTTTTATACCAAAAGTTGTCGTCGTTGTGCCGCTAACACATAGTCTATTGCAGATTTTAATATTTGATTTCCTTGAATAAATTTATCAGCATTACTCTGATTTAGATCACTTAAAAAATGGGATGAAACATCTACGGTGATAGCCTCATCAAGGCTTTGTTCAACGAACAGTTTAATTGCACCTTTTGTAATCTCTGGGTGAAATTGAAAAGCCAAAACATGCTGCCCAATTTGATAAGCTTGATTAGTACATGCGCTATTTTCAGCCAACTTTATTGCCCCTTTCGGTAGCGAAAAAGTCTCTTCATGCCACTGCATAACTTCAAATTCAGCAGGTAACTTAAAACATAACTCAGGAACCTGCTGAGTGGCATACACCTTAGTCCATCCCAGCTCAACTTTTCGATTTTTTTCTACAATCGCCCCCAAAGCATTTGCAATTAACTGCCCACCCAAACACAAACCAATGACAGCTTTTTCGGTGGCAAGGTAGCGTCGTATCCAACGTTTTTCAACTTTAAGCCAAGCATAGTTTGACTCATCATTCACACTCATTTTACCCCCCATAATAATCAATAGATCCACTTGATCTACACTGGGTAATGCATCTATTTCTAAACACACATCGGGTGGCAAGGCAAAGAATTCAGTTGCGGTAATTTCCGCTCCCATCGCTTTTAGATACGAATAACAGCTACCAAATCCTTCCTGAGCAATATGCTGAAAATAATGCACTCTTAATTTTTTCATAAATACGAACTCCAATCCTGATGAACATTTTTTCAGCAAGAAGAACGCCAACTTATTCGTTTTTTATTTTTTTACACAAATTTAAACTTTATCTAGATGATGTAGTATGTTTGGTTTCATCCTTCCTTGCACTTTTGTTGAGTTTGCCTGTGAAACTTTTGCCACAAACTGCGTTAATTCATGCTCGTCGTCGCGCACCCCAATTATTAAATTCGATTCAACCTCCTATTTATCGTGCTTCAACAATCATCTTTAATAATACAGATGCATTGTTTAATCGACATTGGACAGATGAATATGACTATAGCTATGGCACACATGGCACACCCACAACATACAACCTCGTTGATCAAATTGCTCAACTTGAAGGTGGTTTATATGGACTACTTGCACCAAGTGGGCTCTCAGCCATTAATCTTGTTAATAGCTGCCTCTTAGCCAAAGGTGATGAAGTATGGGTTGCAGACAACATCTATGGCCCTAATATGGAGCATCTGCAATACTTACAGAAACAATATGCTATTCAAGTTAAAGTGTACGATCCAACCAATGCAGATAGTTTTCGCCCAAGTGCTAAAACCAAATTATTATGGCTTGAGGCAGCAGGATCAGTCAGTCTTGAATTTCCCGATTTAGTCAATCTTGTAAAAAAAGCAAAACATGCTGGTGTCATAACAGCCCTTGATAACACTTGGGGAGCAGGACTTGCATTTAACGCATTTGACTTCTCTGAACAACATTTAAGTGTAGATATCACTGTACACGCCCTAACCAAGTACCCAAGTGGAGGTGGCGACATTCTCATGGGTTCTGTTGTTACTCGTGACAAAATACTTTACCACAAGCTTTGGCAAATGCATGCCTTACAAGGCGTTTCTGTATCAGGTGATGATGTTGCCCAAGTTCAACGTAGTCTTGCTTCTATTCGTTTGCGCTACTTACAACAATCGAATAGCGCACTCACCCTACTGGACTGGCTAAAAACACAGTCACAATTTGCCCAAGTCCTCCATCCTGCAGATCCTCAAAGCAATGGATATCAACACTGGCAAGAAGTTTGTGAAAGTGGTTTAAGTGCAGGACTAGTCAGTGTTATTTTTAAAGCAGAATATGACCTTAAAGCTATTCGTAAATTTTGCGACCAGCTTCAATTATTTAAGTTGGGTTTTAGCTGGGGTGGGCCTGTTAGCTTAGTGATGCTGTATCAACTTAAACATATGCGTCAATTGCCCAATGCCCATCTTCAACAAGGCATTCTAGTACGTTTTTGCATTGGACTAGAGCAAACTGAAGACCTACAAGCAGATATTCAGCAGGCACTCGCTATCCTGTAATACATTCTCTAAAAACGATAGAACCAATAAACTCAATGAATATTGGTTCTACCTATTACAATCACGACTTATAAGCGCAAAAAATATATTTCAACAATTAAAACATGATTTACAAGTCATATATTTCATGCAAATCTGTATGAAATTTCTACAATTTCAAAAATATTTTCACTGTTATTTATCCCTAAATACGCAACAAAGATGAAAAGGTATAACAAATATGACAGCCATTACACTTGCCAAAAAATCATCAGACCCAACTCAAGATATCGTAATGTACTCGCAATTTGCCAATCGTCATGGCCTTATTGCAGGTGCAACAGGTACAGGAAAAACCATAACACTCAAAGTGTTAGCTGAAAATTTCTCACGCTTAGGTGTACCTGTATTTCTGGCAGATGCAAAAGGCGATGTATCAAGTATTGCCAAAGCAGGTTCAACCAACCCTAAATTTGAGCAACGCCTTCGTACATTGGGCATAACATCAATTGATTTTTCAGCTTCACCTGTTATCTTTTGGGATTTATTCGGTGAACAAGGCCACCCGATTCGCACCACCATTTCAGAAGTAGGTCCTCTTCTTCTGGCACAAATGCTGAATTTAAATGATACACAACAGGGCGTATTATCAGCAGTTTTTCGAATTGCCGATGACCAAGGACTCCTCCTGATTGACTTTAAAGACCTCAAGGCCATGTTGAGCTATGTGAGTGAAAATGCAAATGAACTTAAAAGCGAGTATGGCAACTTATCACCAGCAAGTTTAGGCGCCATTCAACGTAATTTACTTGCCCTTGGAGACCAAGGTGGCGAACAATTTTTCGGTGAGCCGAGCTTAGATATTTTGGACTTTCTTCAGACCGACACTCAAGGTCACGGTTATATTAACTTGTTGGCTGCTGATAAATTAATGAACACCCCTAAACTCTATGCAACATTCTTACTTTGGATGCTCTCAGAGCTTTTTGAAAAACTACCAGAAGTTGGTGACTTAGATAAACCCAAACTGGTCTTCTTCTTTGATGAAGCACACTTACTTTTTAACAATGCCAGCCCAACATTACAAGATAAAATTCAACAAGTTGTACGGTTAATTCGCTCCAAAGGTGTGGGCATATATTTTATCTCTCAAAGCCCTCTAGACATTCCTGAGGCAGTGCTAGGACAACTTGGAAACCGTATTCAACACGCCCTACGTGCTTTTACGCCAAAAGATCAAAAGGCAGTAAAATCAGCAGCAGATACCTTTCGAGCAAATCCAGAATTTAAAGTTGAGGCAGCTATCACGGAACTAGCTGTTGGCGAGGCTCTTATTAGCTGCTTAGATGAAAAAGGCACTCCACAAATTGTGGAACGCGCTTTAATTATGCCACCCTACTCTTCATTCGAACCACTCTCCACCACAGAACGTCAAACCCTGATACAACAGAGCATTGTCGCTGGTGTTTATGAACAAGTTGTTGATCGCGATAGTGCTTATGAAATGCTACAACGCAAAGTCACCAAAAACATTCAACAAAAACAGCTGCAAGAACAAATAGCTGCCCAAACTAAGCAAGATGATGCATTAGCAAAACAAAATGCCAAAGCACAGGAACAAATCCAACGTCAGCTAGAAAAAGAGCAAGAACGAGCACTTCGAGAACAACAAAAGGAAGCTGATCGTCAAGCACGAGAACGAGCAAAAATGACACAAGATATTGTAAGTACTTTTGCAAAAAGTGCAGCGCGAAGCCTTGGTGGTAGCAGTGGCCAAAAACTGGTGCGAGGACTCTTAGGCTCACTATTCGGCAAACGTTAGTCATTCAATATTTTTTATTTATATGTTTTAAAATCTTACTTACAAAGGTATGCTCTTGCTGCACCCGTACTGTATTGTAAGTAAGATAAAAAGTTGCACCCTTTACCAGCAATATAGATCAGATGTTGCAAAATAATAAGCTAATCTATTAATCCCATAAAATAATTAAGTAATTTTCTATTTGTCTATTTACAACCCATCTTTAAAAATGTATTTTAAATACATCTTATAACAAACGCAGCAGTTCTCGCCATGACTATGACTCCACAGCAAATTGAACTTGTAAAAAGCACTGTCCCTGTTTTACGTGAAAATGGTGTTACCCTAACCAGTTATTTTTATAAGCGTATGCTTAACAATAACCCAGATTTAAAAAATGTATTTAACATGGACAGCCAAACTTCTGGTCGTCAACCTCGTGCTCTTGCAGCTGCAGTGCTCGCTTATGCAGAACATATTGAAAATCCAGCTGCTTTAGCCAAAGCAGTTGAACGCATGGCCACTAAACATGTGAGTCTAGATATCCAGCCTGATCAATATTCGATTGTGGGCGAAAACCTATTACACTCGATTAGTGAAGTATTGGATGTACCATTCGAGTCAGAACTCATCGAAGCATGGAAACAAGCTTACCTACAACTGGCTGACATTTTAATTGGTGTAGAGAAACAGAAATACGAGACACTTGCCGCTCAACAAGGTGGCTGGGCAGGTTGGAGATCATTTGAGATTTCTAATATTGAGACAAATGAAGCTGGACAACTTTACACAGTAACGGCCAGCGACCATCAGGCAATTCTTCCAGCAACAGCAGGACAATTTGTTTCAGTTAAAGTCAAAGTGCCTGGACATGATTTACATCAGCCGCATCAATTTGTACTCACTAATAACCAAGAACAACAGTATCAATTCTTAGTAAAAGCAGAAGAAAATCGTACCGAGTTCTCTGTCGCAAACATCTTACTTGAGCACTATACAGTTGGTAATCAAGTGGAACTTAGCGCACCACTAAACAAGTAAATTTACTTCAAACACCTTATGAGGCAATAGAATTGCTTCATAAGGTGTCGTTTATTACATGCCATTGGCCAATCAAACAACAATAAAAACCAAGGTAGCTGTCAAAATACTGTAATACATTCCCTTCTCAGCTCAATCACGCTATGATCAAGTCATCTTGCCCAACTCAAATGACGCAGCCACATGCAACTGAATAAGTTTACTGATTATGCTTTGCGAATATTGGTCTATATCTCTACACCAAGAGACACCCCTTATACCATCGCAGAATTAGCTCTAAACCTAGAGGTTTCTCAAAATCATTTAGTTAAAATTGTTCACTTTATGGCAAAACGTGACTGGATTACGACAATCCGTGGCAAGGGTGGTGGTTTATATCTTAATACTTCAACTTTAGATTTAAAACTCAGTGAAATTGTACGTAACCTACAAGGTGATCAACAAATTGTGGAGTGTAATAACCCTCCTTGTGTATTACGCCCCAACTGTCAACTCAAAGGTATTCTTGATCAAGCATTAGAACAATTCTATGCTTCTTTAGAGCAGTACACACTGCGTCAAGTCCTTCAAATGAATCCTCAAGACAATAACAATACACCAATACACGTCATTACACTTTGATTTTACTTACTATTACAGGTTTAATTCGCCTGCAAGGCTCTCATCCTTTATAATGCCCAACAATTGTTTATGTTGAAAAGTTGAGTGCTATGCATCGCAATAGTGGAAAATCTAGAAACAGTCGAGTCTCTAACGCGCCAAAGAAAAAAATTAGTTATGAGAAAAAAGCTGATCCTGCGATTTCAGAATATTCAACGGCTTCCTTAAACTGGCTACGCCAAGCAGAATTTTTGATGAGTGCCCCTAAACTTAGTTTATGTGTTGAAGACACTGGGTATGAGATCGCTTTTGCTGGTCGTTCTAATGCAGGAAAATCTAGCGCAATTAATGCGCTCACCAACCAAAAACAACTTGCACGTGCATCAAAAAGACCTGGCCGTACCCAGATGATTAACTTTTTTAGCTTAGGCAATCCAGATCAACGCTTAGTTGACTTGCCAGGTTACGGCTATGCAGCAGTACCAGAAGCAATGAAAATTGTTTGGCAAAAAGAGTTAGAAAATTATCTAATTCATCGAAAAAGCCTGCAAGGACTGGTTCTACTCATGGACATTCGACATCCCCTACAACACTTTGATGTCATGATGTTAGAGTGGGCATACTCACGTAAACTGTTTGTACATGTGCTATTAACCAAGTCTGATAAACTCAATCGAGGCCCAGCAAGTAAGGCGCTACTTGATGTACAACAGCAACTGAAAAAGATGAAACTTCAGTTCTCTATTCAACTTTTCTCATCACTTAATAAACAAGGTCTAGAAGAGTTGGCTAGTGTGATGGCTGGACGCTTAAACTACACCTTAGAACAAACTGCTGAGTTTGATCTTGATGCAATTCCGACGATGTCTGAAGAGGATGCTGATAGCGATCTAGACAGTGAAGTAATTGATATTGAAGAACATGAACAATCACCACGCATTGATCCATAATCTACGATATTCAAAACCTCAAAAACCGTACTTATTTTAGTACCTACACTTTGATCATTGCCCTACTTTATGAGGCACAAAGTAACATCTTCTTTTCCCATAGGCGACATCCCTGTCGCCATGGGAAACGGCATATTATGAATAGCCGTCCTCACCCTATCGACAGCTTAAAAATCAGCTCCACCAATAACGTAAAATATGAAAGAAAATTGGTGCGGAAAAGCAGATAGAATCAATACGATCCAACATGCCACCATGTCCTTGAATGAGATTCCCCCAGTCTTTAACACCACGATCGCGTTTAATCGCAGACATGACTAACCCACCAAAGAAACCAAAAATACAAACAATAAAGCCCATTAATGCGGCTTGCACATAGTTAAATGGTGTCAACCATGACATTGCCACCCCCAAAGCTGTTGCAAGCAGAATACCACCTAACAAACCCTCAATTGTTTTTGAGGGAGATAAATTAGGTGCAACCTTATGTTTACCAAACAATTTACCACAAACATATTGCAGAACATCAGAAGCCTGCACCACCATAATTAACCAAATGGCTAACCAAATTTTCTCACCATGAAAACCTGGAATATTTAGATTAAATAAAGCGGGCACGTGTGAAATACAGAACACACTCACCATCAAACCCCATTGAATTTTTGCACTACGCTCTAAAAAATGGGTTGTATCTTCGGCCTTTAAACTTGCTATTGGAACTAACAAAAAGACATAGAGTGGGATAAAAAGAGAATAAAGCCCATACCAATTGCTGTATACCAAATAGTATTGATAAGGAATAACAAAATAAAATGCAATTAATAGAGGGAAATAATCGCCCCTACGAGTAGGCAACAAACTGACAAATTCACGTAAGGCAAAGAAGGAAATAATACCGAATAAAATAATAAAAACGGTTTGCCCCATAAGCACAGCAATGGCTAAAACGATGAGCATTACCCACCAAGCATTAATACGTGCATTAAGGTTATCAATAACAGGAGAATCTCTATCCCCAGCTCGACGTTTCAAAATAAAACCAATGCTAGAAGCGATCACTAAAATGACCGAAAAAATACCAAATAGCAGATAAGTTTGTTGAAAATTATTTAGCATTATTTTAGCTCATGTCCTTTTAGATCTAATAAACGCTGTTTAGCATCACTTAAAAACTCAGCTTTATTCCAATCAGGGTTTCGCTGTAATGGCTCGCCAAAAATAACTGTAGACAGTAATGGCAATGGCATTAGCACCCCTTTAGGCATTACTCGTTTTAAATTGGAAATCCATACAGGAACAAACTCAACATCTGGATACTGTTGACTTAAATGATATAAGCCACTTTTAAAATCTAATAACTCAGTATCATCACTTAAATTACGAGTACCCTCTGGGAAAAAAATAATCGAATCCCCTTGATCTAATGCCTCTTTAATCGCTATTAATGGATCGGAAGCACCAGCAGCATTACGTGCAATTGTAATCCCAGAAAAAGTATCTTGAATTAGAAAACGTCGAAAACCATCTTTTAGCCAATAATCTGAGGCAGCCACAGGACGAGTTTTTTGGCGAATATCTTTAGGCAAAGAAGACCACAATAAAATAAAATCAATGTGACTATTATGATTAGCAAAATAAATCCGTTGTTTTGCTTCAGGCTGACAACCTACCCACAAACTACGGGCCCCTGTTAGCGAGCGTGCTCCGCGTCGCACACAAAAAGAAAGAAACCGTGCAAATTGCTTAGAGATAATATGATCAGTCGGGCTGGTGGAAGGTGATGGTGGTGAATTATTCATTGCTACAACCCAATTCCCTATTTTTCAAATTCACTGTTATAAATACAACAGTATTGTCGATTGATATATAGGGAAATATCCCATAATATTCAGATATTTTACACATATAATTTTTTTTGCCTATGAAACAGACAATTAAAAATACGCAACGTTATAATTTTCTGTCTGCTTTTTTTGCCTTAGCCCTCTGGGGCTCGTGGTCTTTTTATGTTAATAATCAACAGGCTGGTATAGAAGCTGGGTTCATTTCTGGTATAGCACAAGGCGTCTGTAGTTTCTTAATTACACTCTTTATGACCTTTCTAATTGAAAAACAATTTAACTGGTATAAAAGCAACTTTGCAAAATTTATTCTTCCTCCAATTATCACAGTCGTGTTTACAGGTTCTTGTTTAATTACCGTGCATTCATTAATTCATACACCTGACATAATTAAAACTGTTTCACCAGCATTAACCGTTGCACTACTCTTTGCATTCTTTACGAATATTAAGCTATATAAACAAATGCCAACACACTAAAAACCACCAGCATATGCGAAAGACATAATGAAACCTAATACACCATCTGAACATCAGCAAAACCATCAAGACCCATCTCTTGAAAATCGTCGCCCTCTCAAAGTACGTGGCGTTGGCCTTGTCTCTCGTTTTGCACGCTGGCTAAGTCAAAAATCAATTACACCTAATCACATCTCCATTAGCAGTATTTTTTTTGCAGCATTAGCTGCACTATGTTTATTCTTTGCACCTAATTTTAATGGATTGAGCCAAGTTTCATTATATCTACTTGCTGCATTATTTATTCAAGGACGTTTGCTGTGTAACTTATTTGATGGCTTAGTTGCAATTGAGGGGGGGAAATCAACTGCATCAGGAGAATTATTTAATGATATACCTGACCGCATTTCAGATCCTTTAATCATTATTGCTGCAGGCTATTCATTAATATGTGTGAGCTTTGGAGATACTCTAGCGTGGTCAGCAGCATTACTGGCTGTACTCACTGCATATGTTAGAACACTTGCTGTCTCTATAGGTGCACCAGCTAATTTTACAGGCCCCATGGCAAAACAACATCGTATGGCGCTACTTACTTTAGCTTGCGTACTCTGTGCCATAGAACAATACTTTTGGTCACATGATTATGTCATGCTCGTTGCGTTGATTATACTCAATATAGGCTGTGCAATAACCGTTTGGCGCCGTGCTTATATTGCATACTGTTACTTAGAAAAAAAATAAATACCCTTTAGCGCAAATAATAACGCCGTTAAGCCAGTTAAAATATTGCATCTTGCTAAGATGCAATATTATTGTCTAACAAAATACTTCACCTATTGACGTCATAATGTCCCCTATTGCTTAGTTACCGCAATTATTTTTTTTTAAACTGGATCAAAGCTCTTTATTTACATCTAACAACAATAAGGACATGATCTTGAATATACTCTCGATATTTAAAAGACGTAGAACCGGCCCTTCTACGCGCTATGACATCAAACCTCGCAAAGTAAAATTTGAATGGCAACAAACACCTTTAGACTGGGTTCCTCATCAGCCTTTTGTCAGTTATTTTATTAATGAAATAAATATGATTTTACCTGCCGGTGAATTTTGGTTTTGCCGACTTTATAACAAGGTATTGCCACAAATCACCGATGAAAAGCTCAAAGCTGATGTACAAGCCTTTATTCGTCAAGAAGCAATGCATGCCAAAGCGCATAGCTCTGCCAATACAGAATATCTAACTGAACGCCACATTGATATTCAGCGCAATATTGATTTAATGAACACACTCTTCACAAAAATACTCGCAGATCGTCCCTTTGGCATGAAACTAAGCCCACGGGTTGAGCAACGATGGGATCTATTTAGACTGGGTATCATTGCAACCATCGAACATATGACCTGTGTGCTCGGAAAATATGCGCTTTATAATCAACATTGGGAAGAACTAGGTGCAGATCCCAATATGCTCGACCTTATTAAATGGCATGGTGCTGAAGAGGTAGAACACCGTAGTGTATCTTTCGATTTATATCGTCATCTTGGTGGAGGCTATATTTCACGTTACTATCAAAGTATTATCGTGATTGCTTTAGTTTTAGGCATTTGGGTTGATGGTGCTGCGCACATTCTAAAACAAGATCCACGTTTCGAAGCACATCGCCCAGCAATATATAAACCATGGATTTGGTTAGAATGGCATCGTATTGCCCAAATTAACCATCAACTATTACCCCATCCGCTCTGGCTTGTATCTCAACAATTGGGCTATCTCATGCCTTGGTACAACCCTGCTTATGAAGCTAAAACAGAAGATGCTTTGGCCTACTTAGCAAGTTCTCCTGCTGCAAAAAGAGCACTGCCTAAAGTTGCTTAATTGACATTAAATTAAACACCACTATAGATCACAGTACATTGTACTGTGGTCTATTACTTTTTATATTATGGCGCATTAATTTCACGTATGCGCATAAGCCCTTCTTGTGTTGTACTACAAACCAACTCGCCATTTTGCCACATACGGCCAAAGTTCAAACCACGAGAACTCGCACTCACCGTTGCCTCCATGTCATATAACATCCACTCATCAGCTCGTAATGGTTTATGAAAATAAATAGCATGATCAATGCTGGCACATTGCAGACTTGCAGAAAAATAACTTAAACCATGTGGGCGAATTGCAGTACCCATTAAAGTGTAATCCGAATAAAAGGCCACAATCGCTTGATGCAAACTCACATCATCTGCAAACTCTTGTGGAATAGACTTATAGGTACGTAAGTAATGTGCGGTAAGTGGGGCTTCTGGCTGCGGTTGAAAAGGGTTAGCAACATTAATCGGACGAATTTCGACTTGGCGTGGACGCATAAAAGCAGGTCTTAAATTTTCAGGTACAAGATCAATAACCTTTGATTTTAGATCTTGCTCAGACACCAATTGCTCTGGATGTGGATACAATGGAGCATCAACCTGATATTCAAGTCCAGCCTCAGGATGTGCAAAAGAGATCATCGCAGAAAAGATAATACGCCCATGTTGAATTGCATGGACCTGTCTACTTAGAAAACTTTTTCCATCACGTAATTTTTCAACTTCATAAATGATCGGAGCATGAATATCTCCGCCGAACAAAAAATAAGCATGCATAGAATGTGCGGGACGATCAGTCGTATATGAGGCTGCTCGCAAAGCCTGACCCAGTACTTGTCCACCAAAAACACGTTTACCTACCAAATTTCGACTTTGTCCTCGAAAGATATGTTCTTCCAGTTTCTCAAGGGTTAATAATTCAATCAATTCTTGGGTTAGATCACTCATCTTCGTTTGATGTCCTTTTAACTCAGTCAATTGAGCTATATATTACATGCCATTATTGACAACTGCGTATGTCTCATTGTGCCAGATATCATACACAATGACATTTCACCGTATTAATGAACAGCTTTTTTCAGGGATGTGAAACAGATCAACAACGCCTATTTGACGAAATCTGCTCTTGACTTACTATATTGTCATAATCGTTATTTGATATAATCTTGCAAGTTTTATTTCTTACCACGCAGATTCAACGTTTTTAAAATGACCGACTAGATTTTACACACTGGTTAAGGTTTAAATTTTAGTAAAAATAATTGCTTAATAATCAATGAAATCGTTGCATCATTCGCTAGGAGCCTATATGTCCAAGAGTAGTTTTGGTCAAATTTATCGCCGTCTTTCCAGTAAACTCCTCGATCTAGTCGTGACACCACACGTACTTGGCGAAGTTCCTAGTGAAACATCAACTGCTTCTACTGAACAAAATACGACTGAAAAAGTTGTTTGCTATGTATTACAAAATCATTCACGTAGCAATGCGCTAATTGTTGATAGTGAAACCCGTCGGTTAAAGCTCCAAGCAGCACTTGATCCTTTTCAACTTTCAGGACACCAAGAAAAAACTGCTTTACTGTTTTTACAACATCAAGATGAAACGAATCTCGTTAATCCGCCCCCTTATGCTTATCCACCACGATTATTACGTTTAATCGAGTTCCTACAAAAACATCCAACATGTGATGTTGAACTTGTGCCAGTCACCGTATTATGGGGACGCTCACCAGATAAAGAAGATTCTCTATTTAAATTATTATTTACTGACACCTGGGCAACGCCAAGCAAAGTTAAGCAGCTGATGAACATTAGTTTGCATGGGCGTCAGTCTTATTTAGAATTCCACCCTGCCCAGTCTTTACAAGCTTTAATTGCTGAAGCAACAACTAAACATCCTAACCTTTCACCTGCCACTTGTATTACCAGTCAATTAAATAGTTACTTAGATCGTCAACGTGAAGTCGTACTTGGTCCTGACTTATCAGATCGTCGTAATGTCATGCATTCATTGATTAAATCAGAAGAAGTGCAAGATGCTATTCGTAAGGAAAGTGTACGTTCTAAAATCAGTTTAGTTGAGGCAGAACGCCGTGCGATAGGTTTTGTTAATGAAATTGCATCTGACTATTCTTACTCAGCTGTACGTTTTGCTGAAATGGCATTAACTCGTCTTTGGACTCAGTTATACGATGGTGTTGAAGTTCATAACTTTAGTATGGTTCGTGAACTTGCTAAAGACTATCAAATTGTCTACACCCCATGTCACCGTAGCCATATTGATTATTTATTATTGTCATATGTAATCTTCAGACGCGGCATGATGGTGCCTTATATCGCAGCAGGTGATAACTTAAACCTACCATTTGTAGGTCAATTACTCCGTGGCGGTGGTGCATTCTTTATTCGTCGTTCATTTAGAGGCAATGCGCTTTATACAGCGGTATTTAAAGAATATTTATATAGTATTTTGTCGCGCAATACGCCACTTGAATACTTTATAGAAGGTGGCCGCTCACGCACAGGCCGTCTATTACCGCCTAAAACAGGTATGCTCGCAATGACAATTCATAGTCACTTGCGTAATGGTAATAAATCAAAACCTATTGTATTTGTACCCACTTATATTGGTTATGAACGTCTGATGGAAGGTTCGACTTATGTTGGTGAAATGCAAGGTAAACCTAAAGAAGCTGAATCTATCTTTGGTTTAGTTAAAGCACTACGTAAAATTGAACGTATCTTTGGTAAAGTTCATGTCAATTTTGGCGAGCCTGTTTTTTTAAATGATTTACTCAAACAGCATCATGCTGAAAACTTTCGTATTGAACACAATGATGATCCTATTCCACCAGAGATCTCCAATGTCGTAAACAGCTCAGCGATTGCCATTTTAGAAAATATCAACCGCGCAGCAGTGATTAATCCTGTTTCATTGCTATCACTGATTTTATTAGGTACACCAAAGCATACTTTAGATGAAGAAATCTGTATCAAACAACTCGATACTTATCGTAATTTATTACATGCATTACCTTATGATACCCGTATGCAAGTCACGCCATTATCAGGCAAAGAAATCATTCGTTACGGGTTAAAACTTAAATTAATCAAACGAGTGCCGCATGTTTTAGGTGATATTATTGCAATTGAAGATGGTCAAGCAGTATTGCTCACCTATTTCCGCAACAATATTTTGCATGCCTTTATCTTGCCTTCACTTATTGCGGCGTTGGTTGAGCATAATGGTAAAATTTCAACCAAAGATCTCATTAATGTTATTTGTACACTTTACCCATTCCTAAAAGCAGAGCTTTTCCTAAAATGGCAAGATGAGGAGCTGGCAGAACGCATTAACCAATATGTTAGCGCTTTAGCCAATGCTAAACTTATTGATATTGATGCAGATGGTTTACTCAATAGTCCTGTACGTAACACAGAAGATCATAATCAGCTTGCTGTTTTGGCCGCACCTGTTATTCATAGTTTAGAACGCTATTGCATGATGCTTGCGCTCATTACTCAGCGTGGGCCTGGTAATATTTCTACACGTCAAGTTGAAGAACTAAGTCATTTGTTGGGGCAACGTTTATCCGTTCTACATGAGTTCAACTCACCTGAATTTTTTGATAAAGCACTCTTCCAAAGCTTTATGAAAGTTTTAACACAACGCGGCTATATCAGTACTAATGAAGATGGTGGTTTAGTCTTTGACGAAGAGTTCCGTAATATTGCTAAGTATGCAAACCTAGTCTTGGATGATGCAACTTTACAAATGCTACAACACATTACTTCGTTTACAGATGAAGAGCTAAAAGAAGCACTAGATGCACTTGCTGCACAAAATGCGAAAAAACGTTTAAAACGCAAGAAAAAGTAAATTCAAAAACGCCTTATTCATTTGAATAAGGCGTTTTTCATAGGGCTATTCTTTTGGTAGTTTTTCAGCCATAAAATGCGCGAAGCTATCTATGTCTGAAAGCTCATTATTTTCATTCGCCGCACCAGATAAATCTCGTACAATTTTCCCTAGACTGCCTTTATTCCCCATCGAAATCTGTTCACCAACCACTAATTTTGCCAGTTCAGCATTTCCTGATTGTAAGGTTGAGCTATACTGTAAAGTACTGTGTGCATACTTTCCAACAACTTTAGAGCTTATGAACTTAAGTCCTTCACCAGCAAATACTCGGGTCTGTTTGATATCAAAATCAACATAAATTGGCTGCTTGGTTTGTGCTGTTGCAAGCATATTTCTTTGTTTTAATTCATCATTAAGTTTTTCAATATAACGCGCTTTAATTTGATCTTGATTTAAAAAGCTTGGAGCATCAATCTTACTGTTCAATGTGACGTTCACAGCACGAATAACATACTGTTTGGGCTGTATATTCTCAACAGTATTGCTACTCACATAAGGTTTATAAAACTGTTCGGGCTTTGCTTGAGCCAATGTTGTACATAGCAATAAACTTAGAGACAGAATGAATTGTTGATTTCTCATAATAGTTATTCAATTATCATATATTAAATATTATATGGAATTATCCACACTTCCATAATTTAATCAATAATACACAATATGAAATATAATCTGTTTTTTACTTGACCAAATAATCTCAACTATTGCATGCTGCTTGGTTCTCTACACTTCTAGACTCATTGCAATATATGAAACTCAGCATTGAAACTCCGCTCATTCATAGCCCTAAATTAAGTCAACTGAATCACTGTCAAGTTTGGCTAAAAATGGAATCTAGCCAACCAACAGGGTCCTTTAAACTGAGAAGTATTGGGCGCGCTTGTCAGACACACGCTGAACAAGGCGCCAAACACTTTATCTGCTCTTCAGGAGGAAATGCTGGTATTGCTGTAGCCTATGCTGCACGTATGCTTAATCTTAAAGCAACGATTGTTGTACCAGAAACCACATCAAATAAAGCTCAAGATTTAATTAAACAACAAGGTGCTCATTTAATTGTACATGGCGCTTCATGGGTTGAAGCAAATAGTCTAGCCTTATCTCTTGTAGATAAAGATAGTGTTTATATTCACCCTTTTGATGACCCACTGCTGTGGGAGGGTGTTTCAGATTTAATTGATGAAGTAATACAAGCTGGCCTTAACCCAGATGCAGTTGTTTTATCTGTAGGTGGCGGTAGCTTACTCTCTGGGGTTATTCAAGGGCTTGATCGACATAATATTAATATCCCAATTTATGCAGTTGAAACTGAAGGTACGGCATCCTTAAATGCTGCAATGCAAGCAGGAAAACATATTGCTTTAGAAGAGGTCACAGGAATTGCAACAACACTTGCTGCCAAACAAGTATGTAAACAAGCATTTGAACTGAGCCAAAATCATCAAGTTCATAGTCTAAAAGTAACAGATCAAGAAACAGTAAGTAGTTGTTTCTCATTTTTAGATGATCACCGTACTTTAGTGGAACCTGCTTGTGGTGCTTCACTTTCAATTCTGTATCAACAAAAAATCCAATTCGAGCCACATGAAAACGTCCTCGTCATTGTTTGTGGTGGTGCTGGAATTGATTTAAAACAACTCACTGCATATACACAGTAAAAAAAGAGCGAGCAATTTTTTGCTCGCGATCTATGCTAGTTTTTTACTTTATTAACCGCAGGGCGATAACCTAAAATTGCAGCCTTTTTAAACCAGATTTGTGCCTCTTTTTTATCTTGCTTTAAACCATTTAACCCATGTGAATAGCTGATGCCAATATTATACATTGCAGCAGCAGAGCCTTGCTCAACCGCTTGATGGTAATAAATTAAAGCTTTTTCACCGTTAGCTTCTACACCAAGACCATTCGCATACATTACACCTAAGTTATTAGTTGCGTCGGGATCTATTGAGCTTATGGACTTCAATAAACTTAGTGCTTTTTGATAATCAATCTGTATAAATCCACCCCGTGTATAGATTAGCGCTAAGTTATTTTTTGCCTGTGGATTTCCTTCAGCTGCCTCAACTTCATACCATTGAATAGCTTTCTCAATATTGTGATCTTGAATAAAATTGGTTTCCAGTCTCCACCCAGCATTATTTGTACTGACTGAGAATAGTTGTCCTTGAGTTGACGCTTCTAAATTTAGCTTGAGCAAAACCTCGCTAGGTAAGCGGGTAGTTGCTAAACCACCTGAATTGGCACTATAAATATTCGGTAAAAATCTCACCACGCCAAATGGCCCAACAAATAAACAAATTGCAGCATATACAATAAAAAAACGTTTGTTTTGTTCAAAATATTCCTTAATTCTAACACCACTTATTTTTTCGGAATTAATTAAATAGAATGTCAAAATAGTTATATTAAACAAGGCCAATGCGACCCAACGATAATAGTCAAAAGCAATTAAAGCCAAAGCTAAAGGTGTTAAAGTTGGTATAAGCACATATAATTTAATATTTTTATAGTAACAATGCTTTAAAAAAGAAAAAACAGGATAAATAAAAATAAAACTTAATATTAAGGGTATATAAGTTTTATTATCGAAGAATGAATAATAGCTTGATAAAAAATTATCTCTAAAGCTTAAAGTTGTTGTTCTCACAGCATATAAATTAAATTTTTTATCTGCCTGATGTAACTCTACGATATGATTAGCCTGCGAAATTGAAATTTTACCGAATACCAGCATCAACAGCACTGCCAGTAATAAAAAAGATGACAATAAAATTGTTAAATAAATATTTTTAGATTTAAGATAGAAAATTAAAATAAGCGTTGGAATAAAAATAATTAAAGAAGCTTCATGAATTAAAGCAGAAAGAACAATAACGACACAAATACAGAGAAATGAAAAAATATAATTATTTATTTTTAATGATACATATAAAACAATCAAACTTAAGATTTGTAAAATTTGATCAAACCTACCCAATTCTAGCAACCACTGAGATGTAAAAAAAGAAAAACTTAATATACATCCCACATATAAGTACAAACCATCAACTTTAACTTTCTTCAAACTTTTTACTAAAAAAACTGAAAAAATAAAAAAGAGAACAATATATATAATCAAAGAAATAAAGCGAATTACTTTATAATCATAGGAAAAACCTAACAATGAAATTAACTCACCAATTAAGGCTCTCCTCATAAACCCATAGTCATAATTAAACAACCATGATGTATAAAGATAATCATCTATATTTATTTTAAAACTAAAGCCAAATCCATCACTATGAATAAAAATGACCACAATTAAAATTAAAAATATAAAAAAAGATAATTTTAAAAAAGGCATAGCTAATTTCATAGATATCCCCCCAAAAAGCTCTTGATGATTATAGCAACGAATATACCAACAACTATTCCAGCGACAATTTCAACTTTACTATGCCCCATACGCTCTCGAAGTGGTTTAACTTCAATATTGTCTTTTACCAGCTGATTAATGAGTACTGCATGCTGACCTACAGCACGTCTTAAACTATTTGCATCTAATAACACAATAAAACTCAGTGTCAGTGCCACACCAAATGCTGGACTATAAATACCCTCGTTTAAAACAATTAAAGCAGTCATGCTACTCACTATTGCACTATGATTACTGGGTAATCCACCATAGCCAATCAGCGAAAATGCTAACTTTTTCGCCCGAATCGAATTAATTAAAAATTTTATACAGCCGGCTGCTAACCACGCCAAAAAAGGAGTAATCAAATAACTATTATTATTCACAACAAAATCCAAAAAATTAAACAGCTAATAAAGCCCAAGTACAAATAGCAGCCCAAACCAAAACGGTCATCATGATTTGCCAATCTTGTAAAAGTACATCAGTAGGAGACTCACCACCTTTTAAAGTTTCAACAATGAACCAATATCGAAATAAACCAAACATGACCAAAGGTATGCTAATGATGAGCTTGGGCTGTACTTGCATAACATAGAGGCTATAAAACACAATTGAGCTAATTGCAGACATCTCAGCAAAACGGTCAATCAAAGAGACTGAGTAATATTCAAGTACACCTCTACCCTGAATCCCACTCTCAACCAGCTCTTGACGGCGTTTAATCGAAGCTAAATACAAAGAAATGCTCAAAGTAGTAATAAACATCCAATCAGAAACAGGAACACTCAGTGCAACAGCCCCTGCATAAACTCGCAGCACAAACCCTACAGCAACAACAAATATTTCAATTACAGGTGCATGTTTTAATTTAAAGGTATATGCCCAATTAAGTAATAAATATAATGCAACCACATAAATAACTTTAGCAGAGATAAACCAAGAAAATGCGAGCAGAATATAAATAACAACCAATAATATAATGGCGCTTTTAGGACTTACAGCACCTGATGCAAGTGGACGTTTTTTTGATTTTTGTGGGTGAGCCCTATCTTTTTCAATATCTCTTAGATCATTTACAATATATACAGCCGATGCAGCCAAGCAAAATACAAAAAATGTAAAAAATGCGGAATAAACTGCATTAATATTTAAAAACTGACTAGAAAATATCAATGGTGCTAAAACAAAGAAATTCTTGACCCATTGTTTTATCCTAACTAGCTTTATTAATCCATCAAGCTCCACTAGAAATGGGCTCTTCTGTATTATATTATGTATCTGTTTCATAAAAATCTAAACTACAAAATGATTAATTCAATTAAAATTGCAACGTTCTATGGTTTATTTGCCATAGTTGCCACACTCACAAACATATCCACACAGATTATTTCCATGCATTTTTATACAGGATTATTCCACATCCAAACCTCAATTATTATGGGAACCGCTACAGGACTTATAATTAAGTACCTATTAGATAAAAAATTTATTTTTAAATACCAAACTAAAAACCTAAAACATGAATCAAAAGTATTTATTCTCTATCTAATAATGGGAATATTTACTACTTTTATATTTTGGGCTTTCGAATTTGGTTTTCAAATTATATATGAAAGTGATGCCATGCGATATTTAGGTGGAGCAATTGGTTTAATTATTGGTTATATATTAAAGTACTTTCTTGATAAATTTTTTGTTTTTCAAACGGTTTATTTTTATGAATAAAATTCAATCATGGGGTAGATTAACAAATAATAAACACAGAGTAATTTCACTCATTAATTCAAATAGTGTTATTAATCAAATTAATTTAACTTCAAATAAGGGTATTTCACATGGCATGGGTAGAAGTTATGGAGATGTCGCATTAAATCGGAATAATACAATATGGTTAACAACCCAACTGAATCATTTTATTTCTTTTAATCTCAAAACAGGCATTTTACAGTGTGAAGCAGGAGTGATATTACAAGATATTCAACGTAGTTTACTGCCTCAAGGTTGGCTGCTTCCCGTAACACCTGGCACGCAAATGATTACTGTGGGTGGTGCGATTGCCAATGATATTCATGGTAAAAACCATCATCATTTTGGTTCTTTTGGTGATCATTTAATTTCAATAAAGCTGGTTCGAACCAATGGTGAGGTTATCAATTGTTCGCGCTTAGAAAATCCAGAATGGTTTTTTGCAACATTGGGTGGTATCGGATTAACTGGTGTCATCGTTGAAGCGACTCTTCAACTACGTGCAATTGAGGGGGGGTGGATTGAAGCAGAGACTGTTCCCTACTATAGCTTAAATGACTTTTTCACTTTATCTGATCAGTCTATAGCAGACTGGGAGCATAGTGTTTCTTGGATTGACTGTGTGCAAGGAAAAGAAGCAAACGGCTTATTTATACGTGGTAATTTTGCTAATCAGCAACATCAATACCCACATCTCCCCACTATTCAAGATAAAACCTTTCCTATTTCTCCTCCTTTTTCTTTAGTTAATCGTTTGAGTTTACCTCTATTTAATTTTGCCTATTTTCATAACAATAAACGTAAAACAAAAACGCAACGACTTCATTATGAAAAGTTTTTCTATCCATTAGATGCACTTCAGCAGTGGAATAAAATGTATGGAAAAAAAGGCTTTTATCAATATCAATGTGTAGTACCTCGTCATATCGGCCAAGAGGCAATACATGAAATGCTGAAAATCATTAAAAAATCAGGTGAGGGTTCTTTTTTAGCTGTTTTAAAGACTTTTGGAGATCGGGAGTCTGGTGGTCTACTCAGTTTTCCTCGCTCTGGTGTAACCCTTGCACTTGATTTCCCTAACCGAGGTGACAAAACATTAAAGTTGTTTAATGAATTAGACCGTATCACTGCAGAAGCAGAAGGACGGCTCTATTTAGCTAAAGATACACGAATGTCTCGTGATTTATTTGAGATGGGTTATCCACGTTTTAACGAATTTTTTAAATATATTGATCCAGGCATAAGTTCAGAAATGTCTCGTCGTCTATTAGGTGTATAAATGTCAAAAAAAATAAAGATTTTAATTATTGGTGCTACATCAACCATTGCTGAACATTGTGCTAGACAATGGCTAAAACAACAGCCTTGCGAAATCATTTTATGTAGTCGTAATTTAGAAAAATTGCAACGTGTTAGTCAGGACTTAAAAGTGAGATATCCTGAGGCAGAGTTACATCTAAAAACACTTAATTTTCTCGATGCTGTAGAAATAGAACAATATATTAATACGCTCTACCAACATCACACCATTGATATTGCGCTTATCGCTCATGGCGTATTACCAGACCAAGAAAAGTGTCAAACGAATCTTGAATCATGCCAATATACTATGCAGGTGAATGCGATTTCCCCCCTATTATTTACAGAAACAATCATCAAACACATGATAGAAAAAGACCATGGAAAATTGGCTATTATCAGTTCAGTCGCAGCAGATCGTGCTAGAAAATCTAACTATATCTATGGCTCTGCCAAAGCGATGATTGATAAATACATACAAGGTCTACAACATCGTTTGGCCCTACTTCACTCATCAGTAGATGTTACTTTAGTTAAGCCTGGCCCAACTGCAACAACCATGACACTTGGTATGACTAGCAAAGGAAAACTCGCTTCTGCTGAAGATGTTGCTCAAGATATTGTACAGGCGATTCAAATCAGTAAACCAACACTTTACACCCCAAGCAAATGGCGTTTACTAATGTTTATTATTCGCCACATTCCTTTCTTTTTATTTAAAAAAATTGATATTTAACAGCTTAATGTACTTCGTATCATTTATATCTATAAAGAGACAGTTCATCTATTTATGAAGTAAATGAGCACTTTGAGAGGGTGCTCATTTAGATTTTAAACACCTTCAATTAACTTAATTCATCTAAAGCCACTTTATAGTCCGCAAAACAATCAATATGTTTAAGCTGAAAACCAGACTGCTGAAGCCGGGTAGCATAAATCCTCTTTCCTGTGCACACTTCGCTTTCTAAATTTAACTGTGGCAAAGATAATTGTTGTTGAAACCATTGCAGAGTTAAATGTAGAGGCATGGGCTGTTGGTTGCTTACAATATAACTGGCAGCATGAGGTTCCACGTGAAGTAAATATGCAAGAAAAGCTGCTAAATCATTTATATGAATCCGATTCGTCCAATGAATATTGGGATAACTATGGGTCCTTTCAGCTAACTTACACATTCGTTGAATCGAACGACCATAAATGCCACTTGGACGCACAATAATACTTTGCATTGGATAAGCCATTTGCCAAGCTTGCTCCATCTTCAACAAAATCTGTCCTTGTGCATCGTTTGGAATAATCACAGTTTCATCATTAATAATTTCACCCTGATGTTCACCATACACACGTGTAGAAGATACAATAATGATCCGCTGTATTGGATGCAAAGCAAGTGCTTTGCGCATTGCCGGTATACTGTCAAGAAAACAATCTTGATAGGCTTCTACACTTGAGTTTTCAGGACTAAGTAATATATAAACAACATCTATAGGAGAAAGTTCACTTAAATCAAGGGAATGAATATCCTGAATCAGATGATTTGCACCATCAGCAACTTTCGGGCTACGGCTGATTGTGCTAATTTGGTGACCGTGACCAATTAAATGTTTGGCAACACGTTGTGATGTTTTACCATAACCAATGAATAATATATGCATTGCATTCCCTAGATGACATACGAAGATGAGAGGACATGGCAGCAGTCCATCAATTAAAAGGGGTTGGTTCAGCCTCTACAGCTTTACTTGAAAAGCTACATATATTTAACACAGATGATCTACTGTTTCATCTTCCTCGTGACTATGAGGATCGTAGCACGATTATTGCGATGAACCAGTTACAAGTTGGTCGTAGTTATCTACTAGAAGGAATTGTTAAATCTACTGATTTTCCACCTGGAAAACGCAAATCTATGGCTGTTGCATTACAAGATGAATTCGGCAGCATTACTTTACGTTTTTATCATGTTTATCAAGCACTCACTGAACGTGCTAAAGTGGGTAATCGTCTTCGTGTATTTGGTGAAGTCCGAGTTGGTGCTCGTGGCTTAGAAATGTATCATCCAGAAATGCAAGTTATTACAGCATATACACCACTACCAGATACTCAGCTCACAGCAATTTACCCAAGTACAGAAGGCTTAACTCAACCCAAATTACGTCATTATATTCATCAAGCACTTGAGCAATATAGTCATGAGCTAGAAGAGCTACTGCCAAAGCGTTATTGTAATGGTTACGAACTTAAACAAGCCTTACATTATATTCACCACCCTCCTGTCGATGCCAATATGCTACAGCTGACACAGGCTGTGCATCCTGCACAACAGCGCCTAATTTTTGAGGAGCTCGTTGCACATCAACTGAGCTTACTCACTCGCCGAGCTTATATTCAGCATATTCAAGCACCTGCTTTTGCATCAAGTCAAAAATTTGCAGCACAGTTATTACAAAGTCTACCTTTTGAAATGACTCAAGCTCAAAAGCGTGTGAGTCAGGAAATTGCCAACGATCTTGCACAAAATAAACCGATGCTTCGCTTAGTTCAGGGAGATGTTGGTGCAGGTAAAACCTTAGTTGCTGGCATTGCTGCCTGTCATGCCCTGGAGGAACACTGGCAAGTGGCGCTGATGGCCCCTACTGAGATTTTAGCGGAACAGCATTATTTAAATTTTAAAAAATGGTTTGAGCCTTTAGGAATCAAGGTGGTGTGGTTAGCAGGTAAGCAAAAAGCCAAACAACGTGCAGAAGCAGAAACACAAATCAAAACTGGTGATGCTCAACTTATTGTAGGTACTCATGCCCTATTTCAAGAACATGTGGAATTTCATAAATTAGGCTTAGTCATTATTGATGAGCAACATCGTTTTGGTGTTGATCAACGTTTAGCATTACGTAATAAAGGACAAAACAATACAACACCTCATCAACTTGTCATGACAGCAACCCCAATACCACGAACACTTGCAATGTCTGCCTATGGCGATTTAGACACGTCGGTAATTGATGAGTTACCTCCCGGACGAACACCCATTCAAACGGTCACTATTCCTTTAGATCGTCGTGAACAAGTATTAGCACGTATTGCAACAAACTGTGGTGAAGGGAAACAAGCCTACTGGGTGTGTACTCTCGTGGAACAGTCTGAAACTTTAGATGCACAAGCAGCAGAAGCAACATTTACAGATATTCAAACTCGTTATCCTGATCTAAAGATTGGTTTAGTCCATGGCAAAATGAAAGCGGATGATAAGCAAAGTGTCATGCAGCAGTTTAAGAATAATGAACTACAATTATTAATTGCAACCACTGTAATTGAAGTTGGGGTTGATGTACCCAATGCTTCAATTATGGTGATTGAAAATGCTGAACGTTTAGGACTCTCTCAATTACATCAATTACGTGGTCGTGTTGGACGAGGCGCTCAAGCCAGCTTCTGTGCTCTGCTTTATAAGTATCCACTATCGCAAAATGGTCAGGAACGTCTCAGAATTTTACGTGAAAGTAATGATGGTTTTGTTATTGCAGAAAAAGATCTTGAGATTCGAGGTCCAGGCGAGCTTCTAGGTACGAAACAAACAGGTGATTTAGGTTTTAGAGTTGCTAAACTTGAACGTGACCAACACTTGCTTGATCAGGCGCATCAGGTCGCAGGAAAAATTTTGGCTGAACATCCAAATCAAGTCGAAGCACTGCTTAAACGCTGGTTGCCACAAGCACCTCGCTATGCCTATGTTTAACTCATAAAAGCTGACCTGTTTAAGCCTCTACAACAGGTCTTTCACCTAATACTTCAACTAAACGTAGTAAATAACCATCAGGATCTTGCACAAGAAACTGCCGTTGACCATGCTCTATTTGATCTGCACGATACCAACGTTCTTCTGGCTCAGCAAAAAGTGGCCAATGAGCAGCAGATAATCGATTCAAAATAGGTGCTAAGGCCAATACTTCAATTTGAAAGTTAATACCACGTCCTAAAGGTGCTTCTAATGCTGCTGTAATCCATTGACCTTCCTGAACTTGTTCAAGCATAAATTGCACACCATGAAGATCGAGATAGATGAAATCTTCTTCAACGCGTTCATAGCTCAGCTCAAAACCAAGGTAATCTATCCAAAAGACTTTACTGGCAGCAAGATTACTCACGATGAGTTCTGGAACCAATTTATTATATTGCATGGTGCTCTGTTATCCTGATCAACTAAGATAATGTAGTACACATTTTCACATTATTTTGTAAAATTCTTAATAACTTTTCAGCATTGGCATCGCCTTGCTGAGCTGCCTTTTGGAACCACTGTTCTGCTTGAGCACGATTGGTACTTAATCCATTTTTGCCATAACAGTTGTTTAATCCCAAATTAAGTTGTGCGTCTTTATTTCCCTGTTGAGCTGCTGCCAAATACCATTGATTCGACAATTTAGGATTTTTATCCAACCCCATTCCCTCTTGGTACATTACAGCAAGGTTAAACTGAGCAACAGCAAACCCATCTTCAGCAGCTTGGCTATACCAATAAAATGCCTTTTGATAATCTTGTTTGACAAGCTGCCCCTGATCATACAAAAAACCGAGTTTCAAACGCGATTCATTAGAGCCTAATGCCGCAGCCTGTTCCAACAAAGAAATTGCTTTAGCCATATCTTGTTCACCACCCATCCCTTGTTCATACAAATAGGCCAAGCCTCGTATTGCTTCACGATCCCCTTGATCCGCTGCCTTTTGAATATATTGACGGGCTTTTAATGCATTAATACTTGTCCCTTGCCCTTGCTGATACATAAGGCCTACATTCAGTAAAGCTGTTGCATTACCCTTTGCCGCAGCTTTTTCAAACCACTTTAAAGCCTGAGCATAGTTTTGCTGTACACCATCACCAGTATAATAACGTCCTGCTAAATTGAACTGTGCCTGCTGATCGCCTTTACGTGCCTTGTGTTGTAATTCAACAAAGTCCCATTGCGGCGTCACAGCCCAAGCAAACTGCATCCATATAGATAATCCAAAAATAATGAGCAGTTGTTTTCGCATTTTTTTCATATCTAAACTGACCAATTTTAACATGCACCTTGTTTTGCTATATGCTTCAATTTCTGTTTGTAGCTTTGGGGATCATAAAGATCATTAATTTTACAGCGTTGGTGATCACACTTTAATTCATAATCAATTTGAAACTTTTCACCAAAGTTTGTTCCTTGTACACGAACACGACCATTATGCAAAATAGTATATTTTAATTGATTTAAACGAATGTCATGGTCTTGTCCTGGCAGCATCGGATCATAGACCCAATCACACATCTCACCCAAATGAGCATCTGCAATTGCATCAGTTTTCTTAATCCACTGATTGAGATCAGTAGTACTAAACTTTTTGAGCACATCTATACCCGACAATTGATTATTCAATAAGTGGGTATATGTTGTTTTCATAAAATTTATTTGTATTGAACTTTGATCATCTGCATGGGTAAGTGTTGAGGTTAATGCTGTGAGTAGGCTCAGTAATAAAAAACGCTGCATTGTAGTTTCTCTAAATGGAAATATTACATAGGCTTAAGTGAATGATGTAAAGTAATAAATAGATAATTCTATATTTTCCTCAATGATTACCCCCCCGATATTACTTTTGTCGATTAACACACAATTGGGCTAGTTTTAAGCATAAAACAAAGGATATAAAGTCAACAGCTGGTCTTAAACCTAAAATGAACTGAATACAACAAAATGAGTCTATGGCAACCATTACATCAACTCTGTAAGCTGAAATACTTCATGCCCTGTCAATTATGTGGTTTGGATCATCAACAAGCACATACACTCTGTCATGATTGTTGGAATGATTTACCTTGGTTGAAACAACATGTTCAGCGTCAACATTGTCAAATTTTAGCGGCCTGTCATTATCAATTTCCAATCGACCGTCTAATTCATCATTATAAATATCAACAACAGTTACATTACCAGACTGTGTTAAGCCACTGTTTACTTCAACTTAGCTTACCCAAAGTAGATGCGATTGTAGCCATGCCGATTTCCAAGCAACGCTTGATACAACGCGGCTACAACCAAATGCAAATTATTGCCAAAAATATTGCCACACAACAAAAAATCGCCCTATGGCAACCAATCATTCGCACTGCTCAGCATTCACAAAAAGGACTGTCTCGATTAGAACGTCTACAAGCAATTCATCAACAATTTAAAATTAAGGCCGAAGAATACAAACGCTATCAACGGGTATTGGTTATAGATGATGTCGTGACAACAGGCAGCTCATTTGTTGCTATGCGTGATGCACTACAACAATTAGGCTGCACACAAGTTGAATTTGCCTGCATTGCGGTAGCAAACTCTAAAATACGTCCTACATAAAACCACATGCTCAGTGTTCACTTTACATGTTCTTGATACCACGGAATAACAATCTCTTTCGTTAAAGGTGCCAAGGGAAGTGTACTGTTATCAGGATCAATCCACTGCATTTCTGCAATTTCAGCTGCAATTTTAGGCTCTCCCTTTAAATGCACCTGATAAAGATAACTCACCAAAAGATGGTTGGCTTCATTCGCTGCCGCGGTTTCAAAACGACCTACAAATTGTACGATCTCAGCTTCCACCCCAACTTCTTCAGCAATTTCACGCAACATGCTCTGCTCTGCAGTTTCATTAATTTCTAATTTACCACCGACTTGCATGAAGTATTGCGTTTTATGCTTGCGTACCAAGAGTAATTGTCCTTCCGCATTACTAATAATGGCAGCTGCAACAGTAATCGTATTCATTCATTGCTCGATGTATATTGAGGACGCTCTTGCTGCCCCCATTTAGGTTCTGGTGCAACATAATCTTCAAAAGCAGATAAAATATCTTCAACACGATCTGAATAAATTAAGCCATCAACAAAACGTTGTTTAGTAAATTCTTTTTCAGCAGTTAACTGAATAAAACGGATTAAATCATCGTAGAAGCCATCAACATTTAAAAATGCACATGGTTTTAAATGTATTCCCAATTGACCCCAAGTCCATTGCTCAAAAATTTCTTCTAAAGTTCCAGAACCACCAGGCATCGCAATAAAGCCATCTGCAAGCTCTGACATCTTTGTTTTACGCTGATGCATATCATCCACAACATAAAGTTCTGCCAAACTAGGATGAGCCAGTTCTGCATCTACCAAATGCTTGGGAATAACCCCAATCACTTTACCACCAGCAGCAATTGCACTATCGGCAACAACACCCATTAAACCAGAACGACCACCACCATAGACCAAGGTTTTACCTTGCTTTGCGATCATTTCACCAGTTTGTCTTGCTTGTACTGTAAACTCTGAAACTGAACCAAAAGAAGAGCCGCAGTAAACTGCAATAGACTTCATAAATCATCACCTTTTCGAGATGTTAAATTGAAAAATTATCGAGCATGCAAGTTTTTTAATCATTTAACGATACAAATTGTGCTTTTAGGCAATTCCTTGTCTAAAATACACTCGTCCCATTAAGAATCAATACTGCACTGGGGAGAGAAGTCAATATGCTCGAAGCCTTTTATGCCACTGAACGCGGTAGCTTGGTAGATGCCACCATTAATGGCGGCTTTGACTTACACCCAGAATTGGTGTGGGTAGACCTAATCGCGCCTACACAAGAAGAACAACAATGGGTATTAGATGCATACCAACAAAATTTACCTACGCTTAAATCTCTTGAAGACATCTCATCATCTGCGCGTTTTTATCGCGATGATGATGGCATCTTACATATCAGCACGTATTTTCTAACGAAGAATAAAAACTATCAAGTTGATACTGACAGTGAAGACCATAACAATATGTTAGCTACAGTGCAAACTGTTGCATTCATTTTGCATAAGGATCGTTTATTTACGCTTCGTGGTGAAAAACTCGTTGCGTTTCGTGCCTTTCGCGCACGTACTCGACGTAATGACTATGACATGGACTATAAAGATCCTGTTTGGTTACTATTAGGTTTATTAGAAGCAAAATTGGATGAATTGTCAGATATTCTTGAAGACATTCATAAAGACTTAGAAATTTACTCCACGGAAGTACTTAATAACCGTCATCGTGAACAAATTTTAGATTTGGACGATATGATTACTCGACTCGCTCAGAAAGAAGACATACTTGGTAAAGCTCAACTCTGTTTGATTGATTTACGCCGAGTACTCACCTTTTTATCTCGACCACGTGCGCTTGGTAGTCATATTTATGACGCAGATATTCGAGAGCTCAGTGAAGATGTCCGCTCACTGGTTGAACACGATGCATTCTTATTCCAAAAAGTACGTTTTTTACTTGATACAACCTCTGGATTCATTAATACAGAGCAAAATGACACGATTCGTCGCTTCTCCATTTTACCAAGCATGTTAGCCCCTCCAATGCTGGTTGCTAGTATTTATGGTATGAATACAGAGATCTTGCCTTTTGCTCACGGCGCAACAAGTTTTATGGTAGTCATCACGATCTTAATTATGTTCTTTGTTGGCCCTATTATTTATTTCAGATGGAAAAAATGGATTTAAGCTATTCATTTATATAGATTTGACTGCATAGTCACCATGCGTTATTTTTCGCCATTGTGACTATAAATGGCTTTGTTAATATGCCATTGGTTTCTTTTTAAGTGATGTATTATGTTCCAAATTTTGCAAAAACAACCCGCTGCTTTGGATATTCGTGCAGGCTCTACCGCAACACGTCTCATTCAGCAAAATGGATTATATGCAGAACAGATTGATGTTATTCCTGGCGCTGCAGGTGGTCCTAAAGGTTTAGGTTTACAAGGTTTGGACCGAGCAATTTTTGCAAATTTTTTACCACAGAGTCCTAAACGCCGAACTTTAATTGGTTCTTCCATTGGTAGTTGGCGTTTTGCAAGCATTCTCGCTTGGGGTGCAGAAAAAGGGACTGAACGTCTAGCAGAACTTTATACTCACCTAGACTTTCCCCAAAAAGCCAAACGCAATGAAATTAGTCAAATTTGCGCAGAAATGCTGCAAAATCTCCTTGCTGATCGTGCAGACAAACTTTTAACCAACCCTGATTATCATCTAACGATCATTTCGGCAAAAGCACGGCATTTGTTTCAAAGTGATCATAATCTAGCTCTACTTACCTCAATTGCAGGAATCGTAGGCAGTAATGCTATAGCACGTAAACACTGCCAATATTTTATGCAACGTGTTATTAGTCAACCGCTCCATGAACAGCAGTTTAGGGTCACACCTGATGATTTTGAAACCCACTATCAAACGCTCAATCATGAGAACTTACAAGCATGGTTAATGGCTTCTGCATCTATTCCAGGTGTAATGAATGCTGTACGCCATATTCCCCACGCACCAACTGGAAGTTACCGTGATGGTGGTTTAATTGACTATCATTTAGATCTTGACTTTCACAGTAAAGGGATTGTGCTCTATCCACATTTTGTGAACCAAATTGTGCCAGGGTGGTTCGACAAAATGTGGAAATCAAGACAATCCAACCCGAACAATCAAGCACGCACACTCTTAATTTCACCCTCTGCAGAATACCTCAAACGCTTACCTTTAGGACGTCTACCCGATCGTAAAGACTTCACTTTAAAAGGAATGACACGTCAGAAACGCATTCAACTTTGGCAACAATGTATTGCTGAAAGTCAGCGTATGGGCGATGAGTTTTTAGAGTTACAACAGCAACAAAAATTTGCTGAACGCTTGCAAGTCCTTTAACTTGTACGCAAAATTGATTGGGTAAACACTTTCTTTACCTTACACTAGTACACTGGTGCAATCAGATACCGCTTTTGATCAATTATTTTGGTGATATTTCTATGAACAATCTGCAATGGCTTGATGAAGTAAAATTTAACTCACAAGGTTTAATTCCTGCAATTGCTCAAGAGCATCACACTGGGCGAGTTTTGATGGTTGCATGGATGAACCGTGAAGCGTTACAACTGACAGCTGAAAAAAATCAAGCCGTTTATTTTTCACGCTCCCGTTCTAAGTTATGGCATAAAGGTGAGGAATCTGGCCACTTTCAAACCGTACATGAAATCCGTTTAGACTGTGATGCAGATGTGATTATCCTTCAAGTGGAACAGCATGGTGGTATTGCATGTCATACAGGTCGTCATTCTTGTTTCTATCGCAAGCTTACCCCTCAAGGCTGGGAAATTGTAGATGCTCAAATCAAGGACCCAGAGCAAATCTATGCTGAGAAATCGACTAATCCTCATACTCTCGCAATGCAAAATTCAACAGCAAAAGCTGAGGCTGTAGAGGTACTCGACTACCTAGGCAAGATGATGGCTGAGCGTAAACAAGCGAATCCAGATTCATCATATATAGCAAAGCTCTATCATAAGGGTTTAAACAAAATTTTAGAAAAAGTGGGTGAAGAAAGTGTAGAGCTCATTTTGGCAGCAAAAGAATATCAACAAGAGAAAAGTGCTGACAACAAAAATGACCTCATCTATGAAATCGCTGACCTTTGGTTCCACTGTATTGTAATGATGGGTTATTTTGATCTAGAACCTCATACAATATTAGATGAGCTTGCACGTCGCCAAGGATTATCTGGTCTCACTGAAAAAGCCAACCGTACACACTAACCATAATTCTCCCCACAGACATGATTCTTCTGTATGTGGGGGGAAAAGTCATAATACTTTGTTTGTTTTATTTCAAATGATCTTATACACACATTTAGTTTAACGACTGTAATATAAGTTCAATCATTTATATCAATTCGATTCAACATCATCTTGAATAAATCTGCCCCCTATCACAAGTTACACACTCATTAAGCCAGTCAAAATCTCACTTCTCAAATATTGGTATAACCTGCTTACTTAAATTATTTTTCTTGCTGTCAGATCAAATCTAAAATTTATCAACATGATGCTACAAGTATTGCAGAACTCATGCTGAGCTACCTAAAAAACAAACAGTTTCCCCCTAGCACAACCATTAGATTGAAAACTTGTTTTTGAGTATTGATCACAAGATTATGGCTTTAAAGTTATCTCAACTTGCAATATTTTGTGCCCTTGTTGAAGAAGGAAGTATCTACGCTGCTGCAGAAAAAGTATATTGTGTCCCTTCCAATATTACCTCACGCATTAAAGACTTAGAACAAAGTCTAAATGTTGCTTTATTTTATCGTGAACATCGAAAATTAAATATTACGCCAGAAGGGCGAATCTTTTATTTCAAAGCCAAAGCAATTTTAGAACAAACACAACAGTGTCAAAATTTATTTCGCTCACCACATGCAATTGGCACCCTTCACATTGGTGGATTAAATTCCTTATTCCATTGCTATATTCAGCCACAAAGCATGATATTTTTACAACAGCAACATCAGGTTCAACTCAACCTACATACTGGCACAAGCAAGGACTTGATAGATAAACTCATTCAAGCTGAACTGGATATCATTTTTATCGACCATCCAATCTATCGAGATCATATTCAATCGCTATGTATTGCCACTGAACCTTATTACTTACTCAGTCAAGCAGCCAGTTTAGTTGAACTACAGCATCACTCAACTGCATATACCTTATTCACAAGTCAATCGACCAACCAACACCCCACTCATCTACATGCTTGGTTAGAACAGCAACTACAGTACCAACGCCATTGTCAACTCGACAGTGACAGCCATGTTATAGATGCAGTACAACAAGGCTTAGGGTTTGGCATCATTCCATCTACTATGATCACAGAAGCAACAAAGCATCAACTATATTGCTTTGCTATTCCCGACCTAAGTCAAAACATTTATATGTTATGGCATAACGCTCACCCATCTAAGCTGCTGCAAGCATTTGTGCACCTTTACGACATAGAAAAATCCTCCTGACCACTGCGTGATCAGGAGGATCATTGTCATTCAATCAGTTATTATTTGCTGACTTTGTTCTCAAGTGATGGTGCAACTGGGTCTGCGGTCAAATACCCCACTTCAGCTGCAAAACGATCATTAAAGCTTGCACGAATCAATGGATCTAATTGGTCTTTTACTTCATTATGAAGGCTAGTCCAATCCCCTGCATGTTGGAAATTACTCATAATATAAGTCCAACCATTGATTGAATCTACGGCATGTAAACCTGTAGATTCTGCACCAGCAGGACAAGATAACAAACGGTCAAGTTGTCCACTTTCCACGTTATACGCCCATAAATAGTTATTTACGTGGTTACCACTATCTTCACCAATAAATAGGGTGCGTAATGTTTCAGAGAACTTCAAGTTATCTGGACTTGCAATTTTATCAGGATGTGCAGTGTTACCAATTTTTAAAGGATCAGTATTGGCAGCAATATCTTGTCCCATCAACAGCATTTTAGATTGGTAAGGCACCCAGTCGCTTTTCATAGCAGCATTTTTGTCATCAAACATATTACCTTTCATATCATGTGCCAAAACACCACCCGCTTTAAGCGTACTGGCAAACGCCACATTATGCGCTGCAACCCATCCTTTACCGTCTTTAATCATTGAGTCTTGGATATTTGCAAGTGCAGAATAAGCAACTTTATCTTTAATATTAATCGTTGTACCTTCCATCTTAGTGAAGGCCATACTTGCACCTTTAAGTGCCGCATAACGATGTGTTTCTAGGAAAGCAGCTGCTTTTTCCATACCCGGTTTAACTTTAACCCAGAGCTTAACTTTATTTAGAACAATTTCCGTGAAGCTCGCATCATTTGGATTAACTACAACACTTTCCATGATGTCTTCAGGTTTAATGCCTTTTTTAACAAGATCTTCAATTTCTTTACTTGTTGCATGGCCTAAATGAATCCATTTCATTTGTGCAGTTGAAGTTTCTGTAAGCTGTGATGTGTATTTAGCGACATATAAATTACCAGCTGACAAATCTTTTTCTTTATCTGCAATAAATAAGAATAAGCCACCGTTGGTATAGTCATCACCCATCAAAGCCGTACGTTGGTCTGGCATTACATGAATTAATTCATGTGAAATACGGCCCATACAATAGTGTTTTTTAATGCTACCTGTACCATCTTTATTTACGATTACTTCAGGCATATGACCATAGTTATAAGGATTTGCTTTATTCTCATCACCATAGAGGTTTTTACTAAAAGCTTTTAGTACTTTCAGTCCAGTACCAATGTCTTGGTCAAAAGCATCAGGTTCATATTCTTCACTTGATAAATGCGTACCCCATGGCGATAGACTCGCACCACATGTAATCCACAAACCATTTACAGCAGAAGTATTTACATTGTGATATTTCACTAGTTCTAAATGACCCGTTTTAGGATCTTGGTCTAAGCTCAAAATCGCAATAGGTGATGGCAACTTACCATACATATCATTGCCACCTTGGTCACGTGTTGTATATTCAAACTGTACAACAGCAAATACTGGATTACCTTTAACACCAGCAACTTTTGCATCGTTAACAGTCAACATTGAGCTACCATCTGGACAATCTGAGAAGAACTGTCGTGGTGTTCCTGTTTTATCCATAATTGGCTGTTGATTAATATCAACATAACCACCAGCAATCACTTTATTACCAGCATGGTCAACAACCAATTCACCAGTTTTAAAGAAGGTTTTATGTGCCAACTTAAAGTCTGTTTTGCTGTTGTCATCCCAAGTCAATGAAAGTCCTGAAGCAACGGCTGTCATTGCCATTGCTGCCGGATTTTTTAATGACGGCGCATCCATAGGTGTAAATGTTGCTGATTTTAATTTCGCAGGCTTAATCGGGGGTACTACGGTTGCTGTATCTTTGTCATCACCACAACCGGTTAAAGCTGCTGAAGTTGCCATTACCCCAAGTGGTAAGAAAGGAATACTGGCTAACCATTTAATCACTTCACGACGTGTATGTTGGCTGGCTGGTTGAGTCATAATGTGGCCTAATCATAAGAATTTCCTAAAGATACAAAGCAATCTAAGAAATTTAGGTGACATTTCAATTGCAGCAATCCTTCAATTTCAAGACAATTATCATTCGAACAAAAATATCGATATAAAAAAGACGCTTATTTTTATACAACTCACCACTGATAGCCTGAGATACGCATAGCAGATAAACACCTCTTTGTGCTTCTGCTTCTTTAGTTATTCTTTGCTATACTCGGTATGCCCATAACGACCCATAAATCATGACTGCTTCTGAACTGCTTCATCCTACAGCCGAACAAGTACTTGCGATTAATCAAGCACAACAAGGTCAATCCTTCAAAGTGATTGCTTATGCTGGTACAGGTAAAACCACAACCTTACAAATGATCAGTGCTGCTATGCCTCAGCGCCGTGGAATGTATTTGGCTTTTAACAAGGCAATTGCTAGTGAAGCCCAACAAAAGTTTCATCGTAATGTGGACTGTCGTACTTTTCACTCCTTGGCATATCGAAGTGTAGCCCGTGGCATTACCGATAAACTGCGTTTACCTCGTTTAAGCCCAAGTTTTATGGCCAAAGCGTATCGTTTAGAACCAATAACCTTACGTCGGTTAATGGGGGGGCGCTATGAAAAATTTGTTTTGATGCCGAGTCGTTTAGCAAGTCTCGTTGCTAATGCTGTCAGTTATTTTTGTTCAACCAGTTCACAATATCCCGCACCACGACATATTCAGGCTCCATCTTGGTTACATGCCGATGATATTGAAACACTGCAACAGTATCTTTACCCAGCTGTAGAAAGACGCTGGTTAGAATCTACTGACTCACAGCATCAAGCAGGTATTGGGCATGATGTGTACTTAAAACTTTGGGCACTTTCTGACCCTAATATTCCAGCCGATTATGTTTTGTTTGATGAAGCTCAAGATGCAGATCCACTCATGTTAGGTATCTTGTTACGTCAGCGTAATACACAGGTTATCTATGTTGGTGATGCACATCAGCAAATTTATGCATGGAGAGGTGCAGTCAATGCCATGCAACAACTTCCCTTACCTGAGTCTCGTTTAACAACCTCATTTCGTTTTGGTGAAGATATTGCTCATGTTGCCAATGCTCTTTTAGGGGCACTTGATGAGAAAGTTCCTTTGCTGGGAAATCCTGAGCTTAAATCACGTGTTGTCAATAAGCCTCATACGAAAATGCGTGATGCAATTTTATGCCGTACCAATGCCCGTGCAATGGAGCTGTTACTCTCTGGCTTAGTTCAAGGAGATAAAGTCAGTTTGCAAGCCGATCATGTCAAACTCAATCGCTTTGTTGATGCAGCAAGTTTGTTAAAACAGGGCAAAAGGGTCGTTGATGTTCCAGAATTAGCTTGGTTTAACTCATGGCATGATGTTCATGAATATTGCGAAACAAATGATGGTAGTGATATCAAACCTTTGGTAAAGTTAGTTGATGAACATGGTACAGACCCATTGAAAAAGGCACTTGCAAAGATCACACCGATCACAGAAGCAGATTACGTGATTTCAACTGCACATAAAGCCAAAGGCCTAGAATGGAACCGTGTGCATCTAGAAGATGACTATCAATTTAAAATTAATGGCTTAGAACATAAAATTAGTGATGAAGAGCTGAGATTATTATATGTGGCGTGTACTCGAGCTAAAGTTAGCTTAAATATTCACCATATTTATGATTTAGTACAACAACTTAAAATCAAAACGACATCCGATCGTTCCAAGAATAAAGTCACAGTCTAAATATAATAAATTAGCTGTGGCTCTCATAAGGTGAATTTATGAAGCTAAACAGCATACAGTTAAAACAAACTTATTGCTTTCAACATATCAAAATTGATTTCCAACACAATCAGTACCCTATTACCGCATTCATCGGTACACAAGCGAGTGGAAAAACGGCCATTCTTAAAAACATTTATCATGCGCTCAGTTGGTTCCCTGCCCGTTTTAAAGATTTACGCACTTCAGGCATTGTGATGCCAGATCAAGACATTCGACATGATGCTACTTACTCTAAAATTGATATTTGCATAGAAATTCCAAATGAAATTGGTCAACTTCCAGAGTCAAGCAATGCAAAAAGTAATAGCCTTAATCAGTGCCAATGGCAACTTTTTAAAGTCTTACGTCAAGATGGCTTAGGTGTAAGCAAAGTTGAGTGTACCCAACTCGAACAATGTATAACGCTCTATCACCACGCACTTAAACAAGATCCATTACAAGGCATGCCCTTAATTGCTTATTACCCAAGTGCACGTTTTGTTAATGAAATTAGTTTGATGAGTAAGAATACTCCCAATATTTGGCAAACACATTCTGGCTATGAACTCACCGCCCTTACCGTTACCACATTTTCTCGTTTTTTTGAGTGGTTACGTGAAAGCTCCGACATCGAAAATGCCCAAAGCACTTATCTATTACAACAACTACTGAATATACCGCAAATTGAAGGTCAGACAGAAAATCAACTTGAACAAAAAATTATGCAACTTCGATCACAGCAGCATAGTTCAAGTCTCTTTATTTTAAAAAATGCACTCAATCAAATTTTTCCAGAACTGACCGATATTTATCTTGAGTATTATCCTAAACTTCAATTAGTCGTCTGTTATCAACAACAAACGCTGAACTATCTACAGCTTTCTAGCAGTTTAAAAATTTGGATTGCATTAATTGGTGATGTTGTTCGACGTCTTTGTTTACTTAATCCAATGAGCATCACCCCCTGTCAAGAAGGTGAAGGGATTTTGATTATTGATCAAATTGATGCAGAGTTGGACCCTGAGTTTTGCAGTATTATACTTGATCGCTTACATACAACCTTCCCTCAACTGCAAATTATCGTCAGCGCACAACATCAGGCTATACTTGAAAACTCTGCATATTTTCAATACTTTAATCTGAATAAAAATGGAATTAGTGAAATTCCACGCCAGAAAATTTGGCAAGAACATCAACATTATTATGATCAAATCATTCAAGAAGAGCTCTCGTCTGTAGAAGTTGAACAATTAAACAATCAAGATGAATTATCCAAAGCACAAGAAATTTTCGACCAAATTCAAAAACTAAACCATCAACAACAAGCTGAACTACAACGCTTATTACAAGCCGATGATGATTGTTCTACAGAAATAAGCACTTATTAGTTGGTGTTTTGTACAAATCTGCGTTGTTTAGCTAGATGCTCCACATTATCGGCATATAATTTAAAACTGTGCGCAAAAACATTTGATGTTGTTTTTCCCCTGTAATAAGATTTAGTTACTTAGTTCACTCTCAACAGGGTGAATTTGTTTTTTTGTTTTTTTACAAGTCGCGCAACACAACTTGTTCTTTTACTGTAGAAAATTAAACACTTTCGACAGTAAACACTTGGACCTCTCATTGAGCTCCTTTAATTACCGAAAATTAACATTCATTCTAGGTTTCGACCTATACACGACATTGGATACGAGTGTGCTACCCATTATTATTTTGTTACCGCTTATACTCGGTACAACCTTAGTTTCGTGGCTGAAGAACGCTTCACGTGGGGTAATGGCTATAGCGGCAGTTGGCGTAAGTCTCAGTTCGTTTTTATTATTACTTAGCCAAGCGAAATCAGTTTTTCAAGGCAATAGCTTAGTTCAAAGCTGGCCCTGGTTCAGTCAAGTTGGTATTGACCTTAGTTTCAGGCTTGATGCCTTAGGCTTAGTATTTTCTTTATTAATCACAGGTATTGGTACTTTAATTTATATTTATGCCTACTATTACCTGAGCCCGAAAAACTCACTGAGTAAGCTATATCTGCTATTGATGCTGTTTATGGCTGCCATGCTCGGCATCTCTTTGTCGAATAACTTAATTATATTATTGGTATTTTGGGAACTCACCAGTATTTCCTCCTTCTTATTGGTTGGCTATTGGAGTAATTACGAGGCTGCTCAACAAGGCTCAAGAATGGCACTGACCATTACAGGCATGGGTGGACTTGCAATGCTGGGGGCCTTTGTCTTGCTGGGCCAAATTACTGGCACCTATCAAATTGATCAAATTTTAGCTTTAGCTCCTCAAATTCAACAAGACCCTTTATTTACACCAATATTATTGTTGGTTTTATTGGGTGCATTTACCAAAAGTGCGCAATTTCCATTTCACTTTTGGTTACCTAATGCCATGGCTGCACCTACACCTGTATCTGCGTATCTGCATTCCGCCACAATGGTAAAAGCAGGGATCTTTTTATTGGCGCGCTTATTGCCAATCTTTGCAGGTGCAGCGCTCTATCACAACATTGTCACCAGTATTGGTCTGTTTACCCTTTGCATGGCTGCATTCTTTGCAATTTTCAAAGAAGATCTTAAGGGACTTTTGGCATATTCAACAATCAGTCATTTAGGCTTAATTGTTTGCCTCTTAGGCATTGGTTCACCTTTGGCAGTTGCAGCAGCAATTTTCCATATTATCAATCATGCGACCTTTAAAGCGGCCTTATTTATGATCGCTGGCATTATTGATCATGAGACACAAACCCGTGATCTCAGAAAGCTCAGTGGAATTTGGCAGCTGCTCCCATTTACTGGCACATTGACCATGATCACTGCTGCAAGTATGGCTGGTGTTCCTCTAACCAATGGCTTTATCTCTAAAGAAATGTTCTTTACTGAACTCTTATCGAGTCTTTCAGGCCCTGTTATGGTTTTGGCTGCTGTGGTTGCAACTTTTGCAGGCTTATTTGCAGTCGCCTATTCGACTCGACTTGTACATGGCGTATTTTTTGATGGCGAGATTGGTAAAAACGTACCGAATAAGGCTGCTCATGAGCCTGCCTTTGGTATGCGTGCACCTGCTTTACTCTTAGCAAGCTTATGTATTTTAGTTGGTATTTTCCCTGCACTATTGGTTGAACCTATAGTCAATGCAGTAACTTTAGCAAGCACTCAACGCGCTGATTTTACTGGTGTACATTTGGCTATTTGGCATGGCTTTAATTTGCCACTGCTTATGAGTTTGATCGCTTTAGTTGGCGGAGTGCTATTTTACTTTGCTTTGGCACGAGGGGGACGTATTCGTCGAATCGACCTTGACCCCGCACTTGGGCCATTACAAGGTAAATTAATATTTGAATCACTTTTACGACAACTGTCCAACTTGGCGCTTAAATTAAAAAAATTTACCGAGTCGGGTTCATTACAGAATTACTTCTTCTGGATCATTATATTCAGTGTCGCCATTGTTGCTGCACCTCTATTTAATCAAGGCATTAGTGCTGGTGGTCGTGAATTAACCCAAGCAACGTGGATTGCCATCGTGTTGTGGTTATTGCTTTTCTCTGCTTGTTGGATGTTACTTTGGTTTCATCATGAACGCATTAAAGCGGTACTTATTAGTGGTGCGATTGGGTTGGTTGTAACTATGGCTTTCTTGACCATGTCAGCACCAGACTTAGCACTTACACAAATTAGTGTTGACGTTGTAACAACGGTATTACTCCTGATGAGTTTATCGCTACTACCACAGCTTACCCCTTATGAGTCACAGCGTACACGCCGTTGGAGTGATGCAATCATTGCTATACTTGCAGGGCTTGGTATTGGTTGGATCACTTGGATGTTACTTACACGTGATCACGATTCAATTTCATGGTTCTTCATTCAGCAATCCTTACCACTCGGTGGTGGCAGTAACATCGTTAACGTCATCTTAGTTGATTTTCGTGGCTTTGATACCTTTGGGGAAATTACCGTACTGGGGATCGCTGCAATTGGTGCGATGTGTATGATGGATGGTATGCGTGCTCATGGTACTGCGATTACACCAGGTCTAACGCATCGTTTTAATCCATCACCATTAATGTTCCGTATGACGGCAGCATGGATCTTACCTTTAGCACTGGTTGTCAGTCTTTACATTTTCCTTCGTGGGCATAACGCACCTGGTGGTGGTTTTATTGCAGGTCTCATCACTGCAATGGCACTCATTGTTCAATATATCGCACTCGGACAAGATCGCGCTGAGCAATTGCTCAGAGCAAACTCTGGCCGTCTCTATGAATCTTGGATAGGTACAGGACTCTTAATCGCAGGTGGTACTGGTGTAGCCGCGTGGTTCTGGGGACGTCCATTCCTGACCAGCGCCCACATTTATGTTGATCCACCTTTGTTTAGTACCATGCATTTAGCTTCAGCTGCAGCGTTCGACCTTGGTGTCTATTTCACTGTTGTTGGTGCAAGTATGTTGTTAATTTCAGTACTTGGTGACTCACGACACTCCACCATGTCTGGTCCATTACCAAAGGAGTAATTCAATGAGCTTAGAATTTTTAATGGCATCAGCAATTGGATTACTCGTTGCCACTGGTGTTTATCTGATTTTACGTGCACGTACTTTCCCTGTTGTGCTTGGCCTTGCTGTCATTGGTTATGCTGTCAATTTATTTTTATTTATGACTGGGCGTATCCAAATCAATGCGCCTGCCCTACTCATTAAATCAGATACAGTGACAGACCCTCTACCTCAAGCCTTAGTATTAACTGCAATTGTTATTGGCTTTGCTACGACCGCTTTTATTGTGCAACTTGCATTGCGTAGTCGCTTCGAAACAGGTTCAGACCATGTAGATGGTAAAGAACTTCAGACTCAAGACAACAGCAATGAGGATGTGGATCAATGATGGGTTTTTTCGAATTTTGGTATAGTCATGCACCTATATTTGCCATTTTAATCCCAGCCTTCACTGCTTTTATATTGGTATTACTTGGCAACCCTGGTGCTGGGGCATTAACACATGATTGGCGTCAACCTTGGCGTCGCGGGTTAAGTTTACTCTCTGTTGGCTTGGGTCTAGCGACTGCAATCAATTATCTACTCCTTGCCAACACTGGACAAATTACAGTTTATCAATTGAGTGAGTGGTCAGCCCCATTTGGTATTGTACTGGTTCTTGACCGCCTTTCTGCCATGATGCTGCTGCTCACCTATACGCTTGCTGCACCTGTATTGTGGTTTGCAAGTAAGGGATGGGATGCACGTGGCCGTTTCTTCCATGCCATGTCTCACTTTCTATTAATGGGCCTAAGTGGCGCATTTCTCACAGGTGACTTATTTAACCTCTTTGTCTTCTTTGAAATTTTATTAATGGCATCTTATGTGTTGTTGATTCATGCGCAAGGCAAACCACGTTTCCAATTAGGCATTCACTACGTCAGTATCAATTTACTCGCATCTGCTTTATTTCTTATTGGATTAGGCATCATTTATGGCAGTGTCGGTAGCCTAAATATGGCAGATGTCGCACGTATTATGCCAACACTTCCAATTGAGCAGCATCGTCTTGCAACTGCAGGCAGCTTATTACTCTTTGTTGTCTTTGGCATAAAAGCCGCGATGTTACCTTTAGGATTTTGGTTACCTAAGACCTATGCCGTGGCCAGTACACCTGTTGCAGCATTATTTACCATCATGACCAAAGTTGGGATTTATGCAATTTTACGTGTCAATGGAACAGTTTTCCAAGATGAACTGAGCCAAAATATTTTCAGTACATGGTTATTACCTATTGCGCTGCTTACCTCACTCTATGGTGCATTAGGGGCTCTTGTTGCCGCACGTTTACGCCGTTTTGTCGGCTTTATGGTGTTATCTTCAGTCGGAACAATTTTAATTGCATTGTCGATGATGAACACTGCGGCATGGGCAGCCGCCCTGTACTATCTGGTGCATAGTACACTCATCGCAGCTGCTTTTTATCTGCTTTGTGGTTGGATCACTTCACAAAGAGGCGAACATACTGATCATCTTTATGTTGCCCCTAAAATGAAGCAAGCACATGTGGTCTCACTCTGTTTCTTTGCCATTGCATTAATGATGGCAGGCCTTCCCCCTTTTAGCGGTTTCTGGGGCAAAGTACTCATCTTAGGTGCTACAGCTCAATTCCACGCACAGGCTTGGGTGATTGCGATTGTTCTTTTGGTGAGTTTAATCAGTATCCTTGCTTTTACACGCGCAGGCTTTGTGCTGTTTTGGCAAGCCAGTGCTCCTGAGGATGATCCTCAAGAAAAAGCATATGCTGCATACCAAAAACTGCCAGAACATGCCCCCCCACGTAATGATAAGGCCATTTATCTTTTACTCTCTGCTTTAGTTATCTATGTGGTCTGCGCTGCACCAATCTTCAATTATGTTGAACAAACAGCTATACAGTTGAAAAACTCTCAACAGTACATTGATACAATCCTAAAACAGGATCAGCAAGGCGAAGTTATTTCTGTTCAGCCTTTTGATCCTAACTATGTTCCAGAAACAAAATATAATGGTGAGCAAGCAGACCCTTATGCACAGTTGATTCCAGACTTAGTCAGTGAAGATACTTGGCAAGGTCCACATATATCACCGTATAAGAAACAACAAGCTGAACAACAGAATCAGCAGGCAAATACGCCTGATCAAGCTCAGCTCAATGCAGTGGAGCCCTAAGTTATGATGCAAAATTTATTTAACCGCCTTTTGCCATATCCTTTTGTGAGCACCTTGGTGACAGTCAGCTGGTTAATGCTTAATCACAGCTTAGACCCATTTGATATTGTCGTTGCAGTAATTTTAGGATTAATTATCCCCAAATTAGTACAACCCTTTATTATTCACACACCCGAAATTCAATGGGCAAAAGCTGCTGCACTCTTTCTCGTGGTACTAAAAGACATCATTCTTTCAAACCTTCGTGTTGCTAAACAAGTATTGGGACCTATTGATCAACTACATCCCAAATGGTATCGCGTTCCACTCGATACAGATGATGATTATGTTAATACTTTATTGGCAATGATCATTACAACCACACCTGGCACGGTCACAGCAGGTATTGATCAAGAACGTGGTGACATCTTAGTGCATGCGCTAAGCTGTGATGATACCGAAGCAGATATCATAGATATTAAAACTCGCTACGAAGCGCCACTCATTGAAATATTCAATGTAAAACAAGGAGATAATGCATGATTATTCTACCTTATGTCTTAGGACTGTGTACGCTTGCAGTCACCATTTCTATGTTTTTATGTCTGATTCGCATGATTATGGGACCCTCGATTGTAGACCGACTACTTGCTTTGGATACTTTGTTTTTAAATGCGACTTGTTTGATTATTATTTTGGGAATTTTCTGGAGTACCACTTCATTATTTGAAGGTGCTTTGTTAGTTGCAATGCTAGGCTTTATCTCAACAGCAGCTTTAGCCCGCTACTTTACGACTGGACATGTCATCGACTAGGAGCACAACTTATGCAACTTGCAATGGAAATTATTGTTTCTTTTTTCTTGCTCGTCGGTGCATTTTTTACACTGGTTGGCGCAGTAGGAATGATTCGTTTGCCTGACTTATTCATGCGTTTACACGCACCCACTAAGTCCAGCACATTAGGTCTAGGAAGTTTTTTAATTGCAGCAATGATTTATGCTGCATTTCATGGCCGTCTTGGATTTGCTGAGCTACTGATTACTTTCTTGGCTTTTGTAACAGCACCAGTATCTGCAAATTTAATCGCACAAGCCGCAATTCACCTTCGTTTGCGCTCAAAAGGTGGTGACGTACCAGAATCTATTGATCGTTTATTGCCTTGGCAAAAACAGCGTCGTGTTCCTAAGTTTGACATCCTCCCCGACCTAAAGGACGGTGATTCCTCCTGCTAGACGCTTATGTCCAAGCGCAAGTATGTTCAGTGCGGAATTTATATCCCGATCATGGAGTGTACCTGAGCAGCACTGCTGCGCAAGATGCACTGCCATGCTCTTATTCCAAGCCCTGATCTACCTTTCGGACTACTGCTTGATATACTCTTGCAGTACGAACAAGTTTGGGTGGTATAGGATTCATTGACTTCTTCAAACGATACCCCTGCGTTCTCGCATTTATACTTGAGCATTGTTTTTAGTGCCGAAAAACCAGCATCTAAAACAGACTTAGCCATTTTAGTTTTTACCAGTTTGGCTGCACTTAAATTACCAACGACTATCAGTGCATTATTCTTAACAAGCATCGTACTTGCCTTATGCAAGTGGTCTTTGCGACAGTTTACAATCTTGGCATGTAAGGCACGTACACGCTTTTTATTCCTTGCTCGTTGGGCAATCCCGAGTTGCTGTTCATATTTTCGATAGAATTTAGGATTAGATATGACTGTGCCATCAGAACAAGTCGCCACATCCTTTAAGCCCAGATCAATACCTATAGATTGCTTTGCAGTGGATTGTTCTTGCTTCGGTGAGTCCACAACAAGGCAAACATACCAACGACCACGACTATCTTCAACGAATGAACCAGTCTTAACACTGTATTTGCTTAAGCCGTAGCTATCCCATACTTTGAATTGACGCTTGCCATATTGAACAGATCCATCCGTGCATCTAATTGCAGCCTTTTTAAAGGGTATCCATCCAAGTGAACGTCTAGCAGATTTCTTGTTACTCACACGCCATTTAAGTTTTGCTTTTTTGAATTGCGTTCTACGTGTGACCAATTCCTCGGTAATTGCTTGAATAGTTTGGCTATGCAAATTACACAGTTTTGATGTACCTGAAGTATATTCATTGACATCGTAGGCACTAAAAAAATGCCCTGTACGTTTAAGATGTTTGAAACACAAATCATTAACATAGTTCCAGACAAAATTAACCTCTGATGCAAGTTGATCTAGCATCTTACAATGTTTGTCTTTTATTCGTAATTTAAGGGTTTTCATAGCCAAATTATAGCAATTTAATATACCAAAAGCTTTATAGCATAAGGTTAAGCGACGAAATGTGTCATATGGCTTACGCCAGTCGCTTATATCCTCATCCTGAACGATGAGGTTTTACGCTCCATCGGATAAAGATGAACTCTAATCCCCTATAGGATACCGCAGTACCCTCATGAGGTTTTATGACTTTCAGCTCAAACTTATTGAGCTGAAAGTGGAACACCAAAAATTCGATCAAAACTCCAATTAAATACAAATGTGTACACTGGAATAATCACAATGAGTGCCGCATCCAATATAAATGCTTGAATTAAAGAGATATTCATCCACCAAGCAATCAAAGGAATTAAAAATATAATCAGCGTCAATTGAAATCCAACTGCATGAAGTAATCGACGTTTAAAGGTTCGTTCTCTCGATATTTGTTTACTTTCCCAAGCTTCAAATATGAAGTTATAAATTAAATTCCATAGCACTGCGATTGTCGTTATCGCTACAGATAATAATGCAGTATGACTCAACTGCGATTGTGAAAGTATGGCAAGAATTGAAGAAGATATGACGAGTCCAAATATTTCATATGTACTGACATAAACTAATCTGCGTTTGATACCTTGCATTTTTTCCCCCAATAAATAACTTTGGGTCATTCTAATTTCAGTTATACTCACACATAAAGACAACAGCTTTCAGTTAGACTGATACCAAAATGAATTTTACGACTGAAAATATAGACGTATTTCTAAAAATTTTAGATACAGGATCATTTTCTGCTGCAGCACGTGCCCTAAATCGGGTGCCCTCTGCAGTTAGTATGAATATCGCAAATATAGAAGCTGAATTAGGAATCGACTTATTCATACGCACCCCACGTAAAGTCATTCCTACAGCAGAGGCACTTGCCTTAGCGCCACAAGCTCGAATTATTTCGGAACAATTAAAACAGTTAAATAAACATGCTTATGAAATGTCATTGGGCTTAGAGAGCACACTCAAGCTAGGTATTGCCTCAGATGTAAATCATCAAAAAATGCTGTGTGCCATTCAACAACTTTCACTTAAGTATCCCTTATTAAACATTGAAATTATCACTGCTCCTCAAGATGATCTCTTTAAATTACTCTATTCTGAAAAAATTGCGCTTTGCCTTTCTAGCGCGCCAATCCGTATAAATATTGAAGAACACCTGCAATTGGTCACCACTGAAACTATTGTTGCAACAATCTCACCAAAGCATGTTCTGATTAAAGATATACTCAAAAAAGATATAAATATCGAAGACTTAATCAATATTAGGCAAATTGTTGTCGCAAGTAGTGAATTAGAAATCAGTGATGTCAGACCCGTTGTGGCAGCGTCTTATTGGAAAACAAATGATATCAATACAGCAATTAACATGGTGGAAACTGGCCTTGGCTGGGGTAACTTCCCACTCTCACTGGTACAGCCTTTAATTAAAAGTGGGCGCCTTATTCAACTCAATTTTCAAAATACTCAAAACCATTTACCAACTGCCATATATCTTATTGGATTAAAAAGGAAAGCATTATCAAAAGCTTCTAGGGAATTAATAGACTTACTGACATCCTTTCCCTGAACGTGAAGTTTTACACGTCATTGAATAAAGTCCTTCAAACATGCCAAAACGCATACGATTTAGTTGTCGTTAGTTGATTTTATCTACTGAAGTAAAAAACCAACAATTAATCACATGTTAATCAAATTTCTTGACAGTATATACACAATTTTCCTTTATGCTTTGAAGCACTACAAATAAATCATCAGAAGTACCCAATCATGAAAACAATACCACTTATGTTTACCTGTGTAGCATTGTTATGCAGTGCTAACAGTTTTGCTAAAACAACACCATTAAAATCACCGACAGCAGGTGTGGTCTGTGATCAATATATCTGTGCTGATAAAAAAGGTGTTTCTAAAACATTAACAACTAAATATTTAGGTAAAAAACAGGCGAATAAAGCTTTTTCTCAAGGTGAGTTTGATACCACACAATTTACCTTTGCTAATGGTGTATTCTGTGACACTAAAACACAGTTATGCCATGTAGATCGTTATTTTGAAGCTAATAACCAACGTAGTGCAATTGACCCTAAAACAACCAAACTTCTTTTTCCTAAAAAGTAGCATTCAACAGATTAAATAACGCGTTAAACTAAATACAACCCTATGAATACTCTGCCCAATTCTCTCTCTAAGTCTAGCCTTCCTATTATTGTTGTTGGTGCTGGTGCTGCAGGTCTAAGCTGCGCCAAAATGCTTCAGGATGCTGGGCAGAATGTTCATATACTTGAAGCTAGATCACGTCTTGGTGGTCGAATTCACTCGATTCAACAACAGCTTAGCGTATTTGATCTTGGCGCCTCTTGGATTCATGGCATTCAAGATAATCCTATCTGGGAAATCACTCAGCGCAATCGTATTAAAACAACCGTATTTAACTACATTGAAGCAGATTTTTATCATACAGGTGGTCGGTTATTTTCTATTGAAGAAAAGTCAGTTTTTTTACAGTATATAGCTGAAATTGAAAAACTTTTATCAATTAGTCAAGCCAGCAATGCCGCTCTCGCAATTGAACAAATTTTACCAAAGCTAAAACCACAGCATCAGCATTTCTCTAAATCACAGTTAGATGATCTAGCAAGACTTTACTTTGAACGCTTTGCCAATGATCCATTCGCAACAACCCTGACGCAGCTTTGTACTCACTTTAATGACTTTGAAGGTTATTTCACTGGTGATGAAGTTATTTTTCCAGATGGTTATATGCAACTCATTGATGCGATTGCTCAAGATATCCATATTCAATGTAATGTCGAAATCAAAGAAGTGATTAGACATGCAAATCATGTAGAACTTATTGACCAACATGGAACAAAACATTTGGCAAAGCAAGTTGTACTGAGTATTCCATTAGGTGTACTCAAACAACAAGTGATTAAGTTTGAACCCATTTTGCCTAAATATCTCAATCATGCCATTGAAAACTATGGGTTTGGTTCTTTTAACAAGGTTTTTATTGAGCTAGAACAGGAATTACCCCTACAGAAAGCCTCAAAGCAACAGCAGAAAAGTATTTTTTATTTTCATGATCAAGTTTGTTATAACATATTGGATCTTTTCTTTGTTTATCAAAAACCTGTCTACTTATTTTTATTTGGTGGCCCACAATCGAAGTGGATTGACCAAAATACAGATGAAGCTGTTTGGCAGCAAATTCGAACAGGACTTGTGGATAACTTCATAGATATCCCCACATCCCCCAAAGCACTACATATTACACGCTGGGGAAGTGATCCTTATAGTTATGGCAGTTTCAGTTTCCCTCTGCCAGAACATAATGTAATGCTAAGTCAGGCATTTCAACAATCAATTGATCAACAACTTTATTTTACAGGCGAACACTGCCATGAACGCTTTTCAGGTACGGTACATGGCGCTTATATCAGTGGCCAAGACACTGCTCAACAGATATTGCAAGATCTCACGCCTAAATAAAACAATTTACTTCAAGCTTTTGTTCGCATGATTATAGATGATTTACAAATGCCTTATTCCAACAAAAAGCCCACTGCATAATGCAGTGGGCTTTTTGTTAGTCAGCAATGATCAAACATCAAGGTAATCTAAAATTCCTTCTGCAGCTTGACGACCTTCCCAAATTGCAGTTACAACCAAGTCAGAACCTCGTACCATATCACCGCCAGCAAAAATCTTTGGATTCGATGTCTGGAACTTATATGTCTGCTGTTCTGCTGCAACAACACGACCTGCACCATCTAACGCAATATTCGCCCCAGCAAACCAGTCTGCTGGACTAGCACGGAAACCAAAAGCCAATAAAACCGCATCAGCGTCAAGTATCTCCTCAGAACCAGGAATAGGTTCAGGGCTACGGCGTCCACGACTGTCAGCTTCTCCTAGTTGAGTTGTGACTACTTTAACACCTGTAACCTTGCCATTTTCACCTACAATTTCAATAGGTTGACGGTTAAATAAGAACTCAACACCTTCTTCGCGTGCATTGGTTACTTCACGACGTGAACCTGGCATATTGGCTTCATCACGGCGATAAGCACAACTCACCTGTGTAGCACCTTGACGAATTGAGGTACGGTTACAGTCCATTGCTGTATCACCACCACCCAAGACAATGACTTTTTTACCTTCAACACTGATATATTCGCTTGGATCTTTTTCCCAGCCTTGGCAGCGGTTTACATTGGCAATTAAAAAATCTAGGGCATCGTGTACACCCTCTAACTCTTCACCAGCAAAACCGCCTTTCATATAAGTATATGTACCCATACCCATGAAGACAGCATCATAATCTGAAAGTAATTGCTCAATACTAATGTCGGTACCCACTTCAACATTGAGTTTGAATTCAACACCCATCCCCGAAAAAATCTCACGGCGGCGTTTCATTACATCTTTTTCCATTTTAAATTCTGGAATACCAAAAGTAAGTAAGCCACCAATTTCAGGTCGTTTATCAAATACAACAGGTTTGACCCCATTACGCACCAAAATATCAGCACAACCAAGGCCAGCAGGACCAGCACCAATAATAGCAACCTTCTTATTCGTCCATTTCACATGTGACATGTCTGGACGCCACCCTAGGGCAAAGGCCGTATCATTAATATACTTTTCAGCATTACCAATCGTTACTGCACCAAAACCATCATTTAAGGTACATGCACCTTCACAAAGACGATCTTGTGGGCACACACGGCCACATACCTCAGGTAATGTATTGGTTTGATGGCATAGTTCAGCTGCTTGAAAAATACGCCCCTCAGTAATCAGTTTTAACCAGTTCGGAATATAGTTGTGTACAGGACACTTCCATTCACAATAAGGATTACCACAACCAAGACAGCGATGAGTCTGATTTGCAACGACTTCCGCAGTAAAAGGCTTGTAAATTTCCACAAACTCAGCTTTGCGGACAGCAACATCTTTTTTTTCTGGATCTTGGCGTGCGACATCCAAAAATTGGAAATCATTGTTTAGGCATTCTGCCATTTCTCTCTCCGTAGGTGAGTGTGGATAAACAAAAAGTTATCCACACCTGCCTGAAATTTTGAGTCGTAAAATTATTGAGGGTCAGCCTGAGTTGTTTTAAGCAAGGTTTGTAAATTCGCAGCCTTAGGTTTAACTAACCAGAATTTACGGCTGTAATAGTCAAACTCATTACGAATTTTATAAGCCCAAGCACTACCTGTTTCAGCAATATGCTCATCTAAAATACGGCCCAAGAATTCTTTGTGTTCTTCCATCGCTTCTGTCGAAATACGATTTAACTCAATCAATTCATGGTTGTAATGATCTACAAAATCATTATCTAAATCGAGTACATAAGCAAAACCACCCGTCATACCTGCACCAAAGTTATGGCCAACTTTACCTAGCACAGTCACAATACCGCCAGTCATATATTCACAGCAATGGTCACCTGCCCCTTCAATTACAGCAAATGCACCAGAGTTACGCACCGCGAAACGTTCGCCTGCTGTACCCGCAGCAAATAATTTACCGCCAGTAGCACCATATAAACATGTATTACCAATAATCGCGGTCAATTGTGTTTGGAATGGAGATCCTTTTGGTGGGAAGATCGATACACGACCACCAGCCATACCTTTACCCACGTAATCGTTAGCATCGCCTTCGAGTTTAATATGTAAACCACCTGCATTCCACACACCAAGCGATTGACCTGCAGTACCAACTAAATTGAGTTTAATTGGATGTGCTTCCATACTCAAATTACCATAACGACGAGCAATTTCACCTGAAATACGTGCACCAATCGAACGATCACAGTTACTCACTGTATAGTGGAATTCACCACCCATACTCGCTTCTAATGCTGGCAACATATCGCTTACCATTTTTTCAGCCAAGATGCCTTTATCAAATGGTGCGTTACCCTGTACCTGACAGTACTGTGCTTTACCATCAGCAGCAGGATGCGATTGCAATAATGCTGACAAATCTAGATGAGCATGTTTTTCAGTATTACCAGGTAAAATTTCCAACAAATCTGTACGGCCAATCAAATCTTTAAGACTTGATACACCAAGCGCGGCAAGCCATTCACGTGTTTCTTCTGCAATAAAATGGAAGAAATTAATTAACATTTCAGGTTCGCCAATGTAATGACTATCACGTAAGTGATCTTGTTGAGTCGCTACACCAGTTGCACAGTTATTCAAGTGACAAATACGTAAGTATTTACAACCTAAAGCAATCATTGGTGTTGAACCAAAGCCAAAACTTTCAGCACCTAAAATTGCCGCTTTAACAACGTCAAGCCCTGTTTTTAAGCCACCATCTGTTTGTACACGAACTTTGCCACGTAAATCATTCACACGTAAAGCTTGGTGTGCTTCAGATAAGCCAAGCTCCCACGGTGAACCAGCATGATGAATTGAAGATAATGGTGATGCTGCTGTACCACCGTCATAACCAGAAATAGTAATAAAATCAGCATAGGCTTTAGCTACACCAGCTGCGATAGTTCCCACACCAGGTTCAGAAACCAATTTCACCGATACCATTGCCTTAGGATTAACTTGTTTTAAGTCAAAAATCAGCTGTGATAAGTCTTCGATTGAATAAATATCATGATGTGGTGGTGGAGAAATTAATGTAACCCCAGGCACAGAGTAACGTAAACGTGCAATAAGACCATTTACTTTACCGCCAGGTAACTGACCACCTTCACCTGGTTTAGCACCCTGCGCAACTTTAATTTGAAGTACTTCAGCAGATGTCAAATAAGCAGGTGTTACACCAAATCGACCAGAAGCAATCTGTTTGATTTTCGAATTACGAATTGTACCGTAACGCGCTGGATCTTCACCGCCTTCACCTGAGTTAGAACGTCCACCAATCGTGTTCATTGCAATGGCAATGGCTTCATGTGCTTCTGGTGACAGAGCTCCTAAAGACATCCCTGCTGAGTCAAAGCGAGGTAAAATGTCTTCAACAGATTCTACTTGATCAAGTGCAATCGATTGATCTGTTTTTAATTTAAATAAATCTCGAATCGTTGCAATTGGACGTGTATTTACTAGCTCAGCATAGGCTTTAAAATCAGCGTAATTACCACTACGTACAGCTTTATGCAGTGCATTAATTACATCTGGATTGAAAGCATGGTATTCCTTATCAAATACAAACTTCAGTAAGCCGCCCTGATCGATAGGTTTACGAAGCTTCCATGCAATTTCTGCAAGTTTTTTCTGATCATTCTCGAGGTCAGCAAAAGTCGCACCCTGAATTCGGCTCGGTACACCACTGAAACATAGATCAACAACTTCAGAAGATAAACCAACCGCTTCAAAAAGCTGCCCACCACGATAAGATGCAACAGTAGAAATACCCATTTTGGATAATACTTTCAGCAAGCCTTTTTCAATCCCTTTGCGGAAATTCGCTTGGGCATGAATTGGATCACCTAATAACTCACCCTTCGCAATCAAATCATTAATTACGTCATAAGCCAAATATGGGTAAATTGCAGTCGCACCAAAGCCTAAAATAACTGCAAATTGGTGAGGATCACGTGCTAATGCTGTTTCAACAATGATATTGGCATCAGTACGTAAACCTTGTTTAATCAAGTGGTGATGCACAGCACCTGTTGCCATTAAGGCATTGGCAGGTAAATAACCTTCACGAATTTTTTTGTCAGATAAAACCAATAAAGTTTTACCATCACGAATTGCTTGAGCCGCTTCTTCACAAATACGTTGAATTGCTGTCTGTAAGCCTTCAGCTCCTGCATAATTCAAATCAATATCTGCAATTTCATAGCCTTTACGTCCCAGCGTACGAATCTGGTGCATTTTTGAGTTTGACAAAACTGGGCTTGAGATAATTAAGCGATCTGCATGCTCAGGGCCTTGTTCAAAGACATTTTGCTCACGACCAATGCATGTCTCTAAAGACATCACAATCGATTCACGTAAAGGATCAATAGGTGGATTAGTTACTTGTGCAAATTGTTGACGGAAATAATCTGACACGTGACGAATCTGACGTGATAATACTGCCATTGGCGTATCATCACCCATTGAGCCTACCGCTTCCTGACCACTTTCTGCGATCGGACGTAATAATTGATCACGTTCCTCAAAAGTAACCATAAACATTTTTTGTGCAGACTTAAGTGCATCGCCTTTTAAGCCCTGATCACATAAATATTCTTCAAGTTCTGGACTACCTTGGACACGAATCGAATTATCTCGTAGCCATTCACGATAAGGACGCATCTTTTTCAAATGATGACTGACATCCTCTGTATCGAGCATTTTTCCAGTTAATGTATCAACAACCAAGATTTGCCCAGGACCCACTCGGCCTTTGGAAAGTACATCCTCTGGCTCATAGCCCCAAACACCAATCTCAGAAGCTAAAGTAATATAACCGTTTTTGGTAATCACCCAACGCGCAGGACGTAAACCATTACGGTCCAGCATACAAATGGCATGACGACCATCTTGGATAACCAAACCAGCTGGGCCATCCCATGCTTCCATATGCTTAGAGTTGAATTCATAAAATGCACGAAGATCTGCATCTAATGTTTCAACATTCTGCCAAGCTGGTGGTACGAGCATACGTAGGGCACGGAATAAGTCCATGCCACCGCCAACTAAAATTTCAAGCATATTATCAAGACTTGAAGAGTCAGAACCTGTACGGTTTACAATCGGATTTAGCTCAGTTAAACCAGGCAGTAATGGGTTAGCAAACTTTGGTGTACGTGCCATAGCCCAGTTACGGTTAGCAGTAATGGTATTAATTTCACCATTATGTGCCAAATAACGAAATGGTTGAGCCAATGGCCAACGAGGCAAAGTATTTGTAGAAAAACGCTGATGGAAGACCACAATGTGCGATGCTAATCGCTCATCTGCTAAATCAGTATAAAAATCTGCAATTGCTTCAGGCATCATCAAGCCTTTATAGCTAATCACAGTTGAACATAGCGTTGTTACATAAAAAAGCGGATCTTGTGTTAACTGTTGTTCTGCACGACGACGTGCAAGGAATAACTTACGGTTAAACTCAACCTCTGTTACCCCCATAGGACAATTGACAATAATCTGTTCAAAAACAGGTAAAGATTGTAGTGCAATTTCACCCAAAGCAGCATTATTGGTTGGCACGACACGCCAAGCCAATACTCTTAGACCTTCAGTTTCAATTTCTTTGTTTAAAACCGACTTCGCATGAGCCGCAAGTGCAGGGTCTACATTTAAAAATACTGTACCCACTGCAAAAATTTCGCTTAAAGTAATATCGCTAAGCTTTTTCGCCTCTTCTTTGAAAAATGCCTTAGGCATCGCTAAGAGCAGACCACATCCATCTCCCGTTTTACCATCAGCAGCAATCCCGCCACGGTGGGTCATACAACTCAGACTATGGATTGCTGTCTTAACAAGATGATGGCTCTCATCACCTTGCATATGGGCAATTAATCCAAATCCACAGTTATCTTTAAATTCATCCGGTTGATATAAACCTTGGGGGGCTATAGTATTCGGCGATGGCATGTGCATAGCGTACCCTTATATTAGAGGCCCTGAACTAGGGCGAATCGTTTAGTATATTACTTATGTAGCATAACAGTGATAGTGAAACCGCTAGGTTTTAGTAAAGCATGAGACGGACACTTTGCTGTAATTTACATTTACTTTAATTGCAAACAGATTTTTCAAAACTGCACTTATTTAAAGCAAGTAAAACGTCTTAAATTACACACCAATAGGCTTGACCGCGCCAAAATAGGGAGATTTCCGTCTATTAGCACGCTATAGAAGCAAAAATGATGCCAATAAAATTATTCAATAAAGTGCTTTAATTTTTCAAGATAAATTTGAATGAGTAGATGTTAACTTTAGTTATATTAAAAAAATTGCACTTTGAAAGTGCAATTTAATAAAAACCGATCAAAATGATGCTCTATTTTAGCACCTAAAAATCATATTTCTAATTGAACGGATCAATTGACTCATGACTGTTATGGTTATTTGATGCTGGATTACGTGCTGCAGCAGGTCTATCGGGATTAGAAGATACGCTTGGCTTTGGCTCCGTTTTCACTTTTGGTGCTTCAACAACTGGATCTGACTTCGGTTTATCAACAGGAGAAGGTGTTGGTGTTGACCGTACTGCATCAGTAATGATCGTTGGTGCTGCCTTAATTTGAGCTAAAACAGATTCATCTATGACGGGTAATGGCGCATTTCTCAAATTAATTTCATAAATCTTCTGATTACTTGCCATTTCTTCGCTCCCAAGATCATTCACCAGACCAGCATATTGCTTTAACTGGCGCACTTGAGGGCGTACTGAACTTGGCAACTTAATATTAAGTTGATCCATTAATGGTTTAAAATCAGCCTGTTTTTTAAAGAGCCCATATACGAGAACATATTGTTCAGCCTGATTTTCACCACTTAAGCGAAAGTAGATAAAGTTCTTACGTTCTGGTTGACGTTGTAAGAAGCTTTTAATGACATCTTCTTCACTAGCGCGAAATAGTTCAATGGTCCAACTTTTTTGGTTTTCTTCGATAAAACGCGTGCCTCGAAATTCAGGATCATGATTGCCTGATGCGACCACCCGAGTCGTTATCTCTAATGGTCGAACTTCATCACTTAGCACACCTAAATCTGTACTTGCTGCAACTTTTTCTGGTTGTATTTGAACCTGAACCTCTTCAATAGGCTCACTAACTTCAACTAATTTAGAGGTGTCTGTAATTGCCCAAAATATCAGTGCGCTAAATAAACAAACTACGCCTCCAATCAACCATACTGAAGATCGAATATTTTGCCAAATTGAATGAGATGCCTGCATGCAATAAAAATCCTTAACTTAAGTTTTGATTGGCTAATATCGCTTGATGCATATGTTCAACATCAAAATCTTTGCAGATTATAGCTTGACCAAGTCGTTTCAACAAAACTAATCGTAATTGACCATTTAATACTTTTTTATCATGCGACATATATGCCAAGAATTCTGTTAACGGAATAGCAGGACAAGTCACAGGTAATTGAGCACGTTCAATAATATCTTTAACACGATCTAGATCTGCTTGGTCAATCCATCCCATACGCATAGATAAATCAGCAGCCATAACCATACCCGTAGCGACAGCCTCACCATGCAACCACTGACCATAGCCAAGATATGATTCAATTGCATGACCGAAAGTATGACCTAAATTAAGCAATGCACGTTCACCTTGCTCTTTTTCATCTGCTGCTACAATACGTGCTTTATGTGCACATGAGCGATAAACTGCCTCAGCAAGTAAATTGAGATCACCCTCAACCAATTGCTCCATATGCGTCTCAAGCCAGACTAGAAAATCTAAATCACCAAGAAGTGCATATTTAATCACTTCAGCTAATCCAGCTGACAATTCACGTTTGTCTAATGTCTTTAAGTGAGACATATCAGCCAAAACCACTTGCGGCTGCTGAAATGCCCCAATCATATTTTTACCCAGTGGATGATTAATCCCTGTTTTGCCACCTACACTTGAATCAACTTGTGACAAGAGTGTGGTAGGAACCTGTATAAAATACACACCACGCTGAAAACATGCCGAAGCAAAACCAGCCATGTCTCCAATCACACCACCACCCAGTGCAAGTACAGTACAGTCGCGATTAAAACCAGCTTGTAATAAAGCATCAAAAATTAACTGCAAATGTTCAATATTTTTATATTTTTCACCATCTGGCAAAACACATGTCGACACATCTTTACCCAAGCCTTGTAAAGCTGAACGATATTGCTCTAAATAAAGTGCAGCCACAGTGGTGTTGGTCACGATCATAACTTGTTTCCCCATAATATAAGGAGCAAGCAATTGAGCAGTATCTAATTCACTACCAATAAAAATAGGATAACGACGATCGCCGAGTTCAACATGAAGTGTTTGCATGAGGTGTTGTGCCATTCCAGAAAATCCAAACCGCCCTCTAGATTAAACTAAAGAACGGTTGCTTAAAAACAGATCATCACAATTTATTTAATTTTCTTGTCAATGATCATTTGTAAAATGCGCTGTGCAAGATCACGCGCAGCACCTTGATTTGTTTCAATAATATAATGTGCTACATCTCGATATAACGGGTCTCGTGCCGCGAGAAGACTGCTTAACTTTTCTGCTGGATTTTCCACTTGTAATAGTGGTCGATTCTTATCCCGATATGTTCTTTGTAGCTGAATTTCCACAGGAGTATAGAGATAAATAACAATACCTCGCTGCTTCAGAAACTCTCGATTAGCTGCTTGAGTAACAGCACCGCCACCAGTTGCAAGCACAATACCAGACTTATTGGTTAACTCGTCAATCACCGTGGTCTCACGTTGGCGAAATCCGACCTCACCTTCTTTCTCAAAAATCCACGGAATATTTGCCCCAGTTTTACGTTCAATTTCATGATCACTATCTAGAAACTGCCGATCTAAGAAGTCAGCCAGATGACGTCCTACTGTGGTCTTCCCTGCACCCATAGGTCCGACCAAATAAATATTGGGCAGACTATTAAACTCTTTGCTTGGCAAGGAGTCACCTATTTTATTACTGCGTTGAAATCCATCTTAATGATTTATCTGCAAACTGTCATTAACAATTCTTGGTGTCACAAAAATCAATAGCTCACTTTTCTTATCAATTTTCTCTGTACGTCTAAATAATCCACCTATTCCCGGAATATTGCCCAATAATGGAACTTTAGTCTTAGTATGCCTATTATCTTGCTCAAATATTCCACCAAGCACCACTGTTTCACCATCCTTTACCAAGACATTTGTATTAATCTGATTTTTATTCAAAATAAACTCACCATTTGGAGCAAGTTCGCCAGGAGAATCACTGGTAATATGCAATTGCATTTCTACACGACCATCAGGGGTAATACTTGGTGTTACATCTAAACTGAGTAATGCATCTTTAAATGATGTTGCGGTATTTGTTACCCCTCCTGTGTTTTCCCGAGTTTGATAAGGTACTTGTCGGCCTGCTGCGACATTGGCTTTTTGTTTATCCGCAGTTAAAACTTTAGGGCTCGAAATCACTTCGGCAGTACCATCTGCTTGTAAGGCAGATAACTCTAAATCCAATACAGTATCTGCTAAATGAATTAAGCCAAATGCAATTTTACTTACACTCGCACTACTCACTCCCAAATCTATATTTAAGTTGCTGGTTAAAAAACCACGATCACCACCTTTAGTCACAGCGCTCCATTTCACCCCTAGCTCTTTAGTAAAATCCGTAGAAGCACGTATAACGCGTGCCTCAATCATGACCTGACGTACAGGTACATCAAGTAGTTCAATCATTTTACTGATTTGTTCTAATTTAATTTTGGTATCTATAATAATTAAAGTATTGGTCCGTTGATCTACCGAAACACGTCCTCTATGACTTAATAAACTGCTCCACTCATCTTCTGTATGCGCTGTAGATTTAGTCGCATGTTCACTACCAGATGCCTGTGAATAATTTGCTTGGTTTCGATCAATTAGTTTTTCAATATCGCTTGCTTTAGCATATTTCAGTTGAATATAAACAGTATGCAGCAGCGCAGTTTTTAAACGCTGTGTTTCTGCACGCGCCTCTTCATCCTCAACTTTATTTAATTCTGCAGCAGGCGCAATCCAAATCACATTTGCCTGCTGACGCTTCGCCAACCCCTTACTTTTCAATATCAAATCCAGTGCATGATCCCAAGGAATATCCTTTAAAAGTAAAGTAATATTGCCTCGCACCGAGTCTGCAACGAGTATATTTTGTCCAGTATAACTGGCTAAAAGCTGTAAAACACGGCGAATATCAATGTCCTGAAAATCTAAAGAAATTTTTTTACCTGTATAAACAGGGGTGCTTATAGCTTCTGTCAGCCCTTCCGTATCAGCCAGCTTATCTTCAGCTAAATTTGACTTAGATTGAGCTAATTGCTTATTCAAAACATTTACACCCACTTCTGTCGCTTCAAGTGCCTTGGATTCTAATGTTAAATCCTTGTCTTGGTGGTGTGCTGATGGTATTTGATCAATCACTTGTGGCTGAGCCTCTATCTCTCCTCCCCAAACCAAGAAAAGAACGCCCCATAGCACTTTAAGCTTCATCACATTTGCCTCCTTTTCATTATTTTTATTTAGACACGCTAACTGACTGAATATTTTTATGATTTACTGCTAAATGCTCTAGCAATGAAAAATTTAGTTTTCATTACTTGGCACTCAGTGCAATATTTTTTTTGACCTCAATATATCCTTGCTTTGCATCATATTTTTTTTCTACTAAGCAAATTTTCGAGGCATCAATGTGTACTACTTTTGCTTGGTTAGGCCCTAAAGTTGCTCCGCGATGTACCCATTCCAAATCACCTTCTGGTGTTTGAACTAACGCAACATATTCACCTGTAGCATTACGTAGACTGCCCTTAAAAAGTAAGCTCTCCAAAGAAAACAGTGCCAATGGCTGTGATCTTTCTGATGGTAAATTCAAAGGCTTTTGCAGCGCCGATTCAGTTAAAACTGTGCTCGGTACAAATGGGCTTCTTAAATGCTGTGCATTATATTGAAAATGTGGGGCTGGCTGAAAAGTGTATAGAGCCACATCATTTTTTAATTTTAGCTGGTGAATTTCTGCTAAATCATGACTCACCGTATCAATTTGAGAGCTGCACGCAGAAATCAAAAGTGGCAAGGCATAGAAAGTACGTCTTATTTTTTCTATCAAAGGTATTTTCATATATCACTTTTTATTTATACACTGATCTTTAATTTTTCATGTCATTTACACACCTACACATCGGCTATTATTTTACAAGTGAGCTTGATGATAAGTTTTGATCTGCAATTGATATTTGAGTAATGTCGCTGCTGAATGTTGGTTGGCTTCACTCTCCAACTCAATACTAAAATCATGCAAACTTATTAACTGTGGCAGCTTAGCTATTTCACTTACAAAGTGCCCCAAAGCATGATAGTCACCTTGTGCTTCAATCAAAATGGGCTGTATCAATAAAAAATCCTGCTGAACTGTTGTCTCTAACTGTATATTTTTAATCTTTAGACCCGATACTCGTGCGCTTTGATGCAGTGTTGCAATGAGCTCAGGTAACTGCTCAGGCCTAACTAATAGTTGTAATTGTTTTGAAAAATAAGCTCTTAACTGCTGCATATTTTGCTGTTCATACCTTGCACGCATCAGTCGATAATAACGAGAACGATAGGTGTTAAGTAACTTCTGTTGATGAATTCTTGCCTGCTCAATTTCCACAACTTTAGGATAAACAAATAAACCATAAGCTAGAGCCAACACCACAGTAAAAAGTACAATCAAATAACAAAACTTAAGTAAACGTGGCCAATGAGCATAATCCTGCAAATCGATTTTTTGTAAGGCATGGATATAGAAAATTAACTTTTGTTTTATGCTTTTCATAACTTAAGGTATCGAAATTTCCTAATATTCAGCAGTTCTATTTTTTTCGTTAAGGAGACTTAGAATGCGGCAAATCAAGTGCAATATTACTTAAATCAACAGTAACCACATAACGTCCATAACGGCCCTCATGATGCACATCAGCAGACTGTGAAGACGGAAGTTCATCTGGCATGACAAAGGAGCGTATTACTGCATTTTGAAACCAGATCGAATGTTCCAATTGACGCAGTAAAGTAGAGACTGTACTTGGATGAACTGCTTTGCCTTCTAATGTTAAACCACTACCATTTCGACTCACTTTCTCAAGATGTAAATCTTCAGGTAATAAACGTACTAACTCATCCATCAATCGTGCAGTTACTGGTCTTTGTCCTTGTAAATGGTGAAGAAACTGTATTTGTTTAAATTGTATTTGATCGTTTGTATTTATCTGCTCAATCTGTTTGAGTTCTATATCCAAATCTTGCTGGGCACTTGAAATCAACTGATTCGCTTGAATCTGGTCGTCTAATCTATACGCTTGATACGACCAGTCAATGAATGCCAAAAACAATGCCAAGAAACCTGCCCCTCCAGAAATCATCACAAAATTTTTTTTCTGTTCTTCTCTCTGTCGTTCACGCCACGGAAATAAATTAATTTCACCCTTCACGTCGCACACCTAAGTGCTAAACCACAAGCTAATAGCATGGCTGGTGCATCATGCATTAATTGTGTTTTATCCACCTGCGCAGATATATTCATTTGCATGAAGGGGTTTACAAGCGAAACGGTATAAGCCAACTTTTGCTGTAGCAATACCACTAGACCTGCAAGTTGAGCACTACCTCCAGCTAACCATATATGTTGAATGGGTCGTGCAACCTCAGAAGCTTGAAAAAGATGTAATGCACGAGCAGCTTGTTGTACTGTTGCTTGTAGAAAAGGCGATAGTACTTCAACTTCATAATCTTTAGGTAAAGCCTTCACACCTTGTTGTTTTGCACGTTGAGCCTCACTCAAAGACAAGCCATAGTAACGCTGAATATGTTGAGTCAATTGTTGTCCACCAAACAGCTGTTCATGGCTATAAATTGTTTTGTCTTGTGCAAATACGGTAAGTGTTGTGTTGTAATGTCCAATATCAAGTAAAGCAACCGTGTCGATTTGTTCAGGCAACAGCATCATTAAATACCGATAAACACGTTCTAAAGCATAAGCTTCTACATCAACAATCTGAGCATTTAGACCAGCCAACTCCAATAACTCAATACGTGTATCTACATGTTCCGTTGGCGTCGCAGCCAAGAGTACTTTATAACGACCAGACAAAAGCTCTTGCTCTTTTAAATAAGTAAAATCCAAATTGACTTGATTCAAAGGGAAAGGAATATATTGCTCAGCCTCAATACGTATTTGTAATTCACGTTGATGTGTTGTTAGGTTTGCATCAATTTCAATTAATTTATCAATAACTAAGGCCGTTGGAATTGCAATAGCTGCACTCGAACTTCGAGGGTTGGCAATCCGTAAAGCCTGCCTTAATGCCTCAATAACAGCATCTGAATTGAGAATATTTTTTTCAAACACACAGCCTTCATCTAAAAGGCTTACACCATAACTTTCAACTTGATATCGCCCATTTTTTTTAGAAAGTTCTAGTATTTTTACAGCTGTAGAACTAATATCTACACCTATTAGTAGCCGCTTGTTTCGCCTATGGAATAGTCTAAGCACGGTTTTTTCCTTTTTATTTTGCCCAGTAACCTAAACGCAAAGCTGTTGGTCTTATTTTTATCTTAGACTGGCATCTTCATCTAACAATCAATTAGATGAGAAGTTATACTGACCAGCAATTATGCTTGCCAAGAGCTCATATTAAAACTTACTTGTTATGAAAAAGCTATCCAGTTCAGGTTCAGTCCATCCGTTTTTTTTGCTGATCATCATCTTGTTGATTGCGATTCCTATGGGCTTTTATGGGATGTATCTTTACATCGCTCCATCGCTCCCTGATATGAAATCGTTAAAAAAAGCGCCATTGATTAAACCTCTGCAAGTTTACAGTGCTGATAATCAATTAATTTCTGAGTTTGGCGGTAAATTGTCAGTTCCAGTTGAATATGAACAAATACCACCACACTTTATTCATGCCTTCCTTGCCGCTGAAGATTCATCATTTTTTGAACACAGTGGTATTAGCTTTAAAAGCTTGGGACGTGCATTAAGTGAAAGCTTATCTGGCTCTGATGTGCAAACAGGTGGTTCAACCATCACCATGCAGGTTGCAAAGAACTATTATCTAAGCCCTGAAAGAACATTAAAGCGTAAACTTACAGAAGTATTTTTGGCACGTAAAATTGAACAAAACCTAACTAAGCCAGAAATTTTATCTTTATATGTAAATAAAATTTTCTTAGGTAAAAATGCTTATGGTATTGCTGCAGCAGCCAAGATTTACTATAACAAAAACTTAAATGAGCTCAGCATTGCCCAAATGGCGATGATCGCAGGTCTCCCTAAAGCACCATCAAAATACAACCCAGTGGTAAATCCAGAGCGAGCATTAGAACGTCGTAATTGGATTTTAGGGCGTATGCTACAGTTAGGTTATATTAATCAAACCGAATACCAAAAAGCAGTTGCTGAACCGATTAACCTAGATATGCCCGATCGCAGTGTCAACAACCGTTTCCTTTATGTAGGGGAAATGGTTCGCGCTGAAATGATCGACAAATTTGGGGAACAAGCGATCGATTCTGGGTATAAAGTATATACAACTATTGACTCAAAACGTCAGGAATACGCTGAAGAATCGGTACGTAAGGGCTTAGAAGCTTATGATATTCGTCATGGTTGGCGTGGTGCTGAGGCACATGACAAACCACTAGAAGAATTCTATCCATATGCCAACACTTTCCCAGCTAAGGTGGTTAAGGTAAATAGCAATAGCTTTGAAGCCTTAATGCAAAATGGTAAAACCGTTACTGTTGCATGGTCTGGAATGTCTTGGGCTCGTCGTTATATTAATGCAAATAGTGTCGGTGGTGCTCCAAGCAATGCCTCACAAATTGTAAAAGTAAAAGATATTATTCGCCTACGCCCAAATGCTGAACAAACATCATGGGCTTTGGTGCAAGTACCGAATGTACAAGGACAGTTAATTTCTATCAATCCAAATGATGGATCAATTGTCGCTATTGTTGGCGGTTATAATTTCCACCAATCTAAATTTAACCGTGCCATTCAAGGTTGGCGTCAACCAGGTTCGATTATCAAGCCATTTGTTTATACATTGGCTCTAGAACGCGGCATGACACCTTATACCATGCTAAATGATAGCCCGATTACCATTGGTGGTTGGTCACCTAAAAATGCGGATGGCCGTTATTTAGGGATGATTCCTTTACGTCGTGCCTTGTATTTATCACGTAATACTGTATCTGTACGTCTACTTCAAGACGTGGGTATTGAACGTACTCGCCAATTATTCATGGACTTTGGTTTACAAGAAGATCGTATTCCACGTAACTACACAATTGCTTTAGGTACACCGCAAGTACTACCAATCCAAATGGCAACTGGCTATGCCGCAATTGCCAATGGTGGGTATCGCGTTCAACCTTACTTCATTAATAAAATTGAAGATGCATATGGTAAAGTCATTTATCAAGCCAAGCCTGAATATGCGTGTATTCAATGTATTGCTCAAGATGCAGCAGTGAAAAAAGATGCCGAGAGTGCGAGCGGTGCAACACCTGACGATGAAGTGATACAGGAAAACAAACCAGCATCTGCACCAGCTTCCGCAGTGGTTACAACAAATCGTCAGTTGACTAAAGAAGAGAAGAGCCAATATCGCCAAGCACAACGGATCATTAAGTCGAGTTCTGCATTTGACATGGCCAACATCCTCCGTGATGTAATTGTACACGGTACAGGTCGTGCGGCACTTAAGATTGGTCGTGATGATATTGCAGGTAAAACTGGTACAACCAACGACGCAAAAGATGCTTGGTTTGCCGGCTTTAACGGTAAATTAGTGACTGTAACATGGGTTGGTTTTGACCGACCAACAACATTGGGTCGTCGTGAATATGGTGGTATTGCAGCTTTACCGATCTGGATTAACTATATGGACCAAGCTTTAAAAGGTACACCTTCAGCTTGGGTTAGCCTAGATGTCAACGCTAAAGCACCATTAACGCGTGAAGAACGTGGTCATCCTCAGCAACAGGTTATTGAAGGACAAAAAGATGAATACCGTACTTCACCGCCTCTCGCTCGTCCACTGTATCGTCCTGCTCCAGTGACACCACCACGTAATCCTTCAAACGACTTTGCAGACTTACCTGCTCCAACAGCACCAAAACCAGTGGTTCGTAATAACACCAGTACCACTACAACAACACATACCACTACGAGCATTACAACTCGTCCAGCAAATAGTGGCAATAACAGTACCCCAACGCGTAAACCTGACTCACTTGAAAACTTGATTAATGAAATTCAATAATCAATATTGAGAAAAGGAAAAATTTACCCATAAAAAAGCCAGCAAATGCTGGCTTTTTTATGGCGTTGTCGGTGTAGCATGACACTTAAGAAAATTATTATTCATGTAACATTGTCTACGAATGAATATTACACACGTTTAAGCGAGTTCCAACTGTTCTACACCCACATGATGATAAGCACGATTAAAATACACCAAACTTTGTTCTTGTTGATTTTGTTGTATTGCAACAATAGGACAAATAAAAATCGTATGTGTTCCAACTTCTTGAATCTGTTCAATATGACAGTCAAAGCTCACTAAAGCATCTTTGAGTACTGGTGCACCTGTTTCGAGTGTAGTCCAGGTTCCATGTTCAAAGCGCTGTTCTGAACTCATTTTCGATGCAAAAACATTTGAAATATGCTGATGCTGCGCGGCTAACACATTTACTGTTAAAATCTTATTTTCTACAAAATGGTGATGTGATCGGGAAGATTTATTCATACAGACCAATAAAGTTGGAGGTGTATCTGTGACACTACACACAGCAGACGCTGTGAATCCATGGCTGCCAGTCTCCCCAGTTGTCGTTACAACATTAACCGCACTGGTTAATGAAGACATTGCATTTTTAAAGTCTGTAGCATCTACCATCACTTTATTCCTAAACTGAATGTACTTGTGCATTATCCTCGGCTATGCGCTATCTTTCTACAAAAGTACATCTCGATCTGCGTTCTAAATAGAACCAACATTGATCTTCATAAAATAAGGGTCAGTTGTTTGAACTCTATTTTTCAATAGCACAAACGGACCAACCCTCTTTACATCACCAATAACAGCAGCTTAACCTGCTAGTTCTTGTCGAATAATCTCAGCACCTGCACTGAGTGCATTAAGCTTAGCTCTTGCCACTTGGCGAGATAAAGGCGCCATACCGCAGTTTGTAGATGGATAAAGTTTATCTGCATCGACAAATTGCAGTGCTTTACGTAGCGTATTGGCTACCTCTTCGGCAGTTTCAATTGTGTTGCTTGCTACATCAATAGCACCAACCATAACTTTCTTGCCACGAATAAGCTCAATCAAATCCATTGGAACACGAGAGTTTTGGCATTCTAGTGAAACAATATCAATATTCGATGCTTGTAGCTTTGGAAAAGCCTCTTCATATTGACGCCATTCTGAGCCTAAAGTCTTTTTCCAATCAGTATTTGCCTTAATACCGTAGCCATAACAAATATGTACAGCTGTTTCGCATTTTAGACCTTCAAGAGCGCGCTCTAGCGTTGCAACGCCCCAATCATTTACTTCATCAAAGAATACATTAAATGCTGGTTCATCGAATTGAATAATATCAACGCCTGCTGCTTCTAACTCTTTCGCTTCTTGGTTTAAAATTTTGGCAAATTCCCAAGCAAGTTTTTCACGGCTCTTATAGTGATTGTCATAAAGCGTATCAATCATCGTCATTGGGCCAGGCAAAGCCCACTTTATGGGTTGATCAGTAAGTGAACGCAAAAATTTAGCATCTTCAACGAATACTGGCTTTTGACGAGCTACCTCACCAACGACTGTAGGGACACTTGCATCATAACGATTACGGATTCGTACCGTCTCACGTTTTTCAAAATCAACACCGCTCAAGTGCTCAATAAATGTTGTGACAAAATGCTGACGAGTTTGCTCACCATCACTCACAATATCAATGCCAGCTTGCTGTTGTTCATGTAGTGCCAAACGTAAAGCATCTTGCTTGCCGTCAATCAATTGCTCATCTTGCAGCTTCCATGGAGACCATAGTTTTTCAGGCTCTGCAAGCCATGAAGGTTTTGGTAGGCTGCCAGCGGTTGAAGTTGGTAACAATATTTTCATATTCAATAATCTTTTATCTTTAGGTTAATTAAAGTGCGTAAGTCGCTGCCCACTGTTCCAAAACATTTTGGTATGGCTTGATAAAGCTCTCTTCAGTGAACTTGCCTTGCTTAACCGCTAACTGGCTGCGTTCTTCTCGATCGTAAACAATTTGAGTAAGTGAATAATCAGAGTTCTTCAAACTCGGTTGATAGCACTTACCTGCTGCTGCATTGGCATTGTAAATTTCGGGACGATAAATCTTTTGAAAGGTTTCCATTGTGCTAATTGCACCAATGAGTTCCAAGTTCGTGTAATCTGCAAGCAAATCTCCACGGAAATAAAATGCCAGTGGTGCAACACTATTTGCAGGCATAAAGTAGCGAACTTCTAAGCCCATTTTGCCAAAATATTGATCTGTTGAAGAAAACTCATTCTGTTGGTATTCAACACCTAAAATCGGGTGTACATTTTCAGTGCGGTGATAAGTCTTACTGCTTGAAACACTGAGGCAAATTACAGGAGCCTTCGTAAAGTTTGCTTTATAAGCATCGGAATTTACAAAGTACTTAAACAGCTTGCCATGTAAATCACCAAAATTTTCTGGAAGGCTAAATTTTGCCTGATCTTTATTGTGTTCCAAAAGCAACACACTAAAATCGTAATCTCGAACATAAGAAGAGAAACTATTGCCAACAATACCTTCAATACGTTGGTCATTCTTATGATCAATAATATTTGTTTTTAAAATTTCAATAATAGGAAAGGTTTCACCCTTACCTTCAATGTCCATATCTACAGAAATAATTTCAAGCTCAATTGCATAACGATCTGCATTAGGATTATCCCAATGAGCTAAGTCATTGAAACGATTGTTCATCATCTTAAGCGTATTACGCAAGTTCTCTTGACGACTTTCTCCTCGAGCCAAATTGGCAAAGTTAGTCGTAAGACGTGTGCTATCCGCAGGATGATAATTTTCATCGAAACTAATGCTCTTAACCGAGCATGTAAACTCATTACTCATTGTGATCTCTACCCTAATTTCTGAGATAAAACCTAAATTTATTAACTACTCTTTCCAATTGCTTTCTGGTTCTCCCAGTCAAGCCTAATGTCAGTTTTAACGCTGTGCCTCTTGGCTCAACTGCAGATCAATGATCAAACTGTTTATATCTAAGAGCGATGTTGAGATTTATACCCGAATCACGACACCAATAAAAACGAGTTAATTTCACAAAAAAATGAGCTAAATTCATGATGAGCTTTTATTATGAAAAATTGTTCATCTTTTAATACCGTTGTAAATTTATCTTTCTCTCATTAACCCCTTCTAAAAATTAGATATTCTGGCAGTGTCTTGCTGTACTTATTTATAATTAAATTTGATCCTTACCTACTACTGGGCGTTCTTTTCTAAAGCTAAAAATTTTTATTGATTATTAATTTAAATTACACTATGAATAACATCACAACAAAAACCTTGGAAATAAAAAATGAAAAAACGACCAATAATAGCAATAATTACATGCTTGTTGGCTGGTTGTCCTTCAGATAAAAATACTCACTACTCGACCCTGACTAGCGAGCACTCTAAAGAAAAAATTAATAAGATTATCGAACATGAGGTCAAACCAAACACTCACTTAAATTCTGGAGATTTAATTGATCGTGTTTCAGCCCCTTTCCTCGGGACTCCTTATCTTGCCAACACACTCGTGGGCGGACCAGACCAACAAGAAATTCTGGTGATTAATCTTGATGCTGTTGATTGTTTTACTTACCTTGATTATGTTGTTGCACTGACAAAATCACATGATGAATCTTCTTTTGAACATGCACTCATTAATGTACGATATAAAAATTCAGATGTAACTTACTATAACCGCAAGCATTTTTTCACTGATTGGTATGCAAGCTCGCCACAGAATGCAGTAGATATCACCTCCACGTTAAGCTCAGATGCCATTACTGTAGAAAAAGTATTAAACCAAAAAGAGGATGGTAGTGAGTATATCAAAGGACTTGGAGCAATTCCCCGTACAATTACCTATATACCTGGACAAGCAATTCATCAGCAGCTGCTTGATAATCTAAGAAATGGTGATTTAATCGGTATCTACTCTCCAATAAGTGGATTGGATGTGTCACATACAGGTATTGTCATTAAAAAGAATCGACAAGTTTTTTATCGCAATGCCTCATCTTTAGCTAAAAACAATCAAGTTGTAGACACGCCTTTTCTCGAATATATGAAGTCAAAACCAGGAATTGTAGTGTTGCGTGTTATGAACTAATCAGCGATTGTTCTTTGTAAAATAACAGTACATCAGTGCCATGCGTTTGAGATACAACATGGCACTGAAAACAATCAATACACAGAAGACACTTACTTCTTCTGGAATAAATAAAGCTGAAAGCTTGCTTTGACATCTAACATATCACGTTGCTGTAGCGCTTCACGTCTTTCTGCCTTTGCTTTGTAAGCATATGGTGTCATCGCAATCAGCTGTCCAAGTTGTTGTTGATTCAAATGCAAGTCAGCATCAATCACCTGTTGTTCAACCAAATCAAAGTTATCTTGTAACTGTGCAATAAATTTCTCTGGTTGATGTGGGCTCACCTGATCAAATAGAGCTTCACGCATAGCATAGAGGTGGTCTGTTGCAGGTGTAACTACCAATAAGTACCCCTTAGGCTTCAGTACACGCAAAATTTCTGCTTCTGGAATAGGACTAAACAAGCTACTACATACATCTATACACTCATCTAATACAGGCAAAACAGCACCAGTAGCCACCACCCAAGTCACTTTTGAATTAAGCTTTGCCGCAATCTGCACTGCATTTTTAGCAATATCCACAGCCACACACTGCATCACCTCAGCTTGCATAGCACTGGTATAGTAGCCCTCACCACAACCAATATCGAGTAAGTTTTCTACACGCAGCTGATGTAATCGTTGTACAACTGCTTGTTGCAAAGGTGCGTAAAAACCAGCAGATAGAAATGCACGGCGCGCTTCAACCGATTGAGGAGTATCACCTGGCTGCTTACTATGTTTGTGTTGTACAACATGTAAATTAACATAGCCCTGCTTCGCCACATCATAACTATGATTATGCTCACAGTACCAACGTTTACCTTCCTGTTGTAATGCCGAATCACAAATAGGGCACATCAGTAAATTCATGTTTTACTCCACAAAATCGATATTTTTATCCATTAAAAAAGTCGGCAAATGCCGACTTTTTTAATGGATTTGATTAACGTAATTTTAACGTCATTAGACCCAAAACAACTAATATAATGGTAATAATCCAAAAACGGATTACAACTTGTGTTTCACGCCAGCCTTTTTTCTCATAATGATGGTGTAAAGGTGCCATTAAAAACACACGTTTGTTTCGAGTTCGCAAAGAACCAATTTGTAAGAATACAGAAATTGCCTCTACCACAAACACACCGCCCATGATCGCAAAAACAATCTCTTGGCGTACCATAACGGCAATCGTTCCAAGCATTGCACCAAGGGCCAATGCACCTACATCCCCCATGAAGACTTGCGCAGGATGAGCGTTATACCAAAGGAAGGCTAAACCAGCACCCACCATAGCTGCACAAATCACCACAAGCTCTGAAGCATAACGTACATATGGAATATGTAAATATTCAGCAAAACGGAGATCACCAGCCAAGTAAGCAAATACACCAAGACCTGCAGCAACTAAAACAACAGGCATAATGGCTAGGCCATCTAAACCATCTGTTAAGTTCACTGCATTGGAACCACCATTAATGACCAAATAAGTAAACAAGATAAAGCCAATTCCCATTGGTATTGCAGACAATGGAATGCTGAGGTTCTTAAAGAATGGAATCAGTAGATCCAACATATCTGAGGAATGCTCTGGACTATGTTGCCCCTTCGCAATCACATAAAGCGCAATACCAGCGGCTAAAGATCCGACTGAAGTCCAGAAGAACTTCTTACGCGCAGGCAAACCAGCATTATCCTTATAACGTACTTTAATCCAGTCATCGGCCCAGCCTACTGCACCAAATACCACCATAACAAATAACACAATCCAAACATATGGATTTGAAAGATCCGCCCAAAGCAGTGTACTCAAACCAATAGAGAGCAAAATTAAAATGCCCCCCATAGTTGGTGTGCCCATTTTTTTGGCATGATTTTCTGGTGCGAAGCTACTAACAGCCTGACCATATTTTAGTGCGTGTAATTTGCGAATCATGATTGGTCCCAGTGCCAAACCAATGATTAGCGCGGTCAATACACTAAGTAATGAGCGTAGTGTTAAATATCGAACTACCTGAAACGAACTGTTATAGCCCGAGAGTTGTTCAAATAACCATAACAGCATTAAAATTTCTCCATCAGATCAGTCATCAACGTTTCCATATGGGTAAAACGAGATCCTTTGAACAAGAAACTCATCTGTTGGTGTTGATGCTGGTCAATTAATTGTATTAAATACTTTAAAGCATCCGCCTGTGTTGCAAAGGCATGTATATTGTTCTGTGCAGAATTTGATGCGGCACCAGCTGCTGTTTGTATGGCATAAGCCCCAACAGCAATTACAGCATCTAAAGCCAAAGTTGAGATATCTCGGCCTAAATCATGATGCTCTTGTTCTGATGCATCACCGAGTTCACCAATATCTCCCATCACCATCACTTTAAATCCGGCTTGTTGAGTCAGAACTTGAGCTGCTGCACGCATTGAGCTTGGATTAGCATTATAAGTATCGTCGATGAAAAGTGTATTTCTTTTATAAATAAAGTTTAATCGCCCTTGCGCATTTTTTGCAGCGACTAAACCATCAATAATTTGTTCTAAACCAACTCCAATTGCTAAAGCAAATGCAGTAGCTGCTTCAGCATTATGCACGTTATGTAAACCAGCAAAAGGTAATTCTAACTGACGATGACCCACTGGTGTATGCAAGACAAAACGAGAAGATTGAGCGAGAAGTTCAATATCAGAAGCATAAACATCTCCGCCTTCACCAAAACTCAGACGTTGTTTGCTTACAACTGCTTCGGTGATTTGAGCTGTATAATCATCTGCTGCAGGCACAATTGCAGTACCATTCGCTTGGATATGTGCATATATTTCAGACTTTGCACGACAAATTCCATCGCGCCCACCAAACTCACCTAGATGTGCTGTGCCAATATTCAAAATCCCTGCAACATGTGGTTGTACCATCTGTGCGGTATAATCGATCTCACCGGCATGACTAGCACCAAGCTCCATTACTGCGTATTGATGATCAGCATTCAGCTCAAGTAGCATCATCGGTACGCCAAGATCATTATTCAAATTGCCCCGTGTAACCAAAGTAGGGGCACAGCGTGACAAAATACTGCCTAACATTTCCTTAACAGTGGTTTTACCACTACTGCCAGTAAGGGCAATCACTTTTAATTGCGGATACTCACGACGACGATAAGCACCCAAATGCCCCAAGGCTAAACGCGTATCGGCCACAATCAATTGACAAATATCAAGATTTTCAATTGGTTCGCTCACAATCGCAACTTGACAGCCTTGTTTAGCGACCTGTGGTACAAAATTACGTGCATCGAAACGCTCACCTTTGAGCGCTAAAAAAGCATCACCTGCTTCCGCATGGCGAGAATCTGTCAATATACGTTTAATGGGGTGACTCGGTATTCGATCTAAATACCATCTACCTTGCGTCGCTTGTTCTAATTGTTGCGCCGACCAAGGCACTAAAGCCACAGTACTTGTCGTCGAAGTATGCATGCTAGCTCCTAGAGTGCTGGATATGAATGAGTAGAACCATTGCTGTGATCTAGTGCGCCACGCACTTCCACCACATCATCAAACCAATGACGTACACCATCGATTTCTTGGTAGTTTTCATGCCCCTTACCTGCAATTACCACAATATCACCTGCTTGAGCATGTTTTACGGCATATTTAATTGCTGCACGGCGGTCATGAATTTCCTCAACATCGTGTCCAGAAAAATTAATACCTTGCTTCATATCTGCAAAAATCTGAGCTGGATCTTCAGTACGAGGGTTATCTGAAGTTAAAATCAATTGATCCGCAACAGCCAATGCTGCTTGGCTCATTAATGGACGCTTGCCTCGGTCACGGTCACCACCACAACCAAAAATTGCCCATAGACGATGATTTACATGGCGTTTTAATGTATTCAAAACCTGAGTTAATGCATCAGGAGTATGAGCATAATCAACGACAAATAGGCGTTCAGCATCACGAATGACTTGCATCCGTCCAGGCGCACCCTGTAACTTTGGCACAAGACGTATTAATTCAGCTAAATCATAACCTGCCTGCTCCACCATAATGAGACTTGCTATGAGGTTCTCAATATTAAAATGGCCTAACAATGGGCTATGAACTTGGTATTCAGCTTCTCGTGTTTTCAAATGGAAGCTTACGCCATCTAAACTATATTGAATTGCAAAGACCTGATAGTCAGCAGATTGGCGTGTAGAATATGTTAAGACTTTTACATGTGATGGATTATGACTAATCGCATCTAACATGACATTTGCATATGCATCATCTGCATTAATCACTGCAACTTTTAGGCTTTTAAAAGCAAATAACTGTGCCTTGGCTTCAGCATAAGCTTCAAGTGTTCCATGATAATCAAGATGGTCACGACTCAAGTTACTATATGCAGCTATTTCTATATCACAACCTGACAAACGCCCCTGTTCAAGACCATGCGAACTCGCCTCAATTGCTGCAAATTTTGCACCTTGCTGCGCATATTGATGTAATGCATTCTGTAAATGGATTGCATCAAGTGTGGTATGACTAGAAGCTTCAAGCTCAGGTAAGATGCCATTTCCTGTTGTACCCATGACCGCACAGGCTTGACCAGACAAGGTCAATAGTTCCGCAACCAATCGAGAAATTGTTGTTTTACCATTGGTGCCCGTCACCGCTAAAATACGTGCAGCCGCAAGCTCAGGCTCAGCCATTGTTAGATATTGGCGTTGCCAAATGCCCATTCGTTGACGTACATCTGGACAAACCCAACTTTCTGATATATCCAAAGCTGTTTCGCTGATTACGCCAATTGCACCATGCGCTAGAGCATCTTGAGCAAACTGATATGCACGATCTGTATGCGCATAACTGTTAAGTGCGATAAATATTTGCCCTGCTTGTAGCTGACGACTATCTAGACAAAAACCTTTAAATGCCGAATGCATCCATGGCAATGGTGCTTCAACCGCTTGTATTTCTAAAAAATTCATATCTATCTCAAATTTATTTTGCAGCAGTCACTGTCGCAAGTGGCTTATCTAAAGGCACATCAAGTAGTCTTAAGGACTCTTGCATAATTTTGGCAAATACTGGAGCCGCGACCAAACCACCATAATATTGACCACGTGGATTTTCTACGACCACAATAATCGCTAAGCGTGGATCACTAATAGGTGCTACACCAGCAAAAAGTGCTCGATATTCTGTTTGAGAATACCCACGATGATCAGGACGTAGTTTATGTGCTGTACCTGTCTTACCACCAACACGATATCCTGGAATAACTGCTTGTTTTGCAGTCCCCCCTGGCATGGTGACCTGTTCCAACATCATTAATACATCATCAGCAATTTTCGCTGAAATAATCTGTTCGCCTTTGGGTTGTTGATTTAACTTATAAAGACTTAAATCATGTTTTACACCATGGTTAGCTAATACTGCATAACCTTGGGCCAATTGTAAGATTGTCGCATTAAGACCATAACCATAAGCCATGGTTCCGACTTCTGAAACATTCCATTTGCTTGGTGGCAAAATTAAGCCCGCACTTTCACCTGGAAATCTTACAGCGGAACGCTGGCCAAAGCCCAATCGTTTAAAGAATGTTGGTAATGTTGAATACGGCATTGATAAAGCAATTTTTGCAGAACCAACGTTGGATGACTTAATAATGACCCCTGTCACTGTGAGTGAACCATAGTTATGTGTATCACGAATCGTGTGATTACCAATACGCATACTACCTGGGCTCGTTACAATCACGGTGTTTGGTGTGTATTTTCCACTTTCCAAAGCTGCCGCCACAGTAAATGGTTTCATGGTTGAACCAGGTTCAAACATATCCACCGCACCACGGTTACGCATCGCATCTTTATTATTTAAACCATCTTTATCATTTGGATTATAAGATGGCCAACTTCCCATAGCCAAAATTTCACCCGTTTTTACATCTACAGCAATTGCTGATGCTGAACGTGCATTATTGGTTACACCCACTGCTGTCAATTCACGATACAAAATATACTGTAAGCGTGAATCAATACTTAAATGAATATCTTCACCAGGTGTCACCTGTTTAATAACTTCAGGACTTTTTAACCGATTTCCATGCTTGTCTCTTACAATGGTTTGCGCCCCATCTGTACCAGATAGGCGCTCATTGAGCTGCATTTCTAAACCTTCAATCCCTGTCCCTTCACTATTGGTCATGCCAATAATCTGTGCATTGGCCTGTGGCTGAGGATAGTATCTTTTATAAGCTTTCTCAGCATATACACCAGCAAAATTACGCGATGAAATCAAATCAGCTTGTGCAGGCGGTACTTCCTTTTTTAAAACCAAATAACGTGAACGAGGCCGCTCATATAAACTCTTTTTCAATTCAGCCCGATCAATACCAACTGCATCTGCCAATTCATCTAGGTTTAAATTTTTCTTAGGTAACTGATATTTTAATTTGCTACTATTGGGCTGTTTCAGTAAGTCCGCACTTACCTCTTCAAAAGTTTGTTTGGTATCAAAATAATCACGTGGATCAATTACTACCTTCATAATTGGCGTACTAATCGCTAACGGCACACCATTGCGATCATAAATTACACCACGCATGGCTTTTAATTTTTCTGTTCTTAAAATATTGGCATTGGCCTTATTCTGCAGGAAATCCTTATTGATAACCTGCACATAAAAAGCACGACCAACCAGCCCAATAAAACAGGCAAGCACTACAAACCACATAAAATAAAAACGCCACAAATCAAATTCAAGCGTAGGTTTAACGGAAATTGACTGCTTTGCCTTACGTATTGGCTTTCTTTGCTTATCTACCATGCCAGATGCCTTATTGCTTTTGATCTTTTGCGTTTGCCAATGAAATTACGATGGTTTGTGCTGCGGGTGGAGAGTACATTCGCAACTGGGTTACCGCTCGTGTGCCAATTTGTGCTGTTGCACCAAAGGTTTCCTTTTCAATTAAAAGACGCCCCCACTCTGCATTTAGATTTTCTTTTTCACGCACTACATCGTTATAACCTGAATAGTCTTGACGATAACTATATACTTGCAATACCACCATAAAGGCACTGGCCAGCACCAAAATAAGCAAGCATGCAAAAACAAAGACTTTCTTAATTAATAAATCGTGGGGCTGCACCACTTCTTTTTCAGGTTTCATGCTCTGCCTTTTAGTATGTTAAGCGTTCCGCTACTCTTAACCACGCACTACGAGAACGTGGGTTGGCTTGGACTTCCTCATTACTCGCTTTAATCCGATCAATTTTTTTCAAACGACGAGTATCAGGTGTTTGTTGTGGTAATCCCCAACCCTCATCTTCTGCTTTTGTTGATTCTTTTTGGATAAATTGTTTAATCATTCGATCTTCAAGAGAATGGAAACTAATGACTGCTAAACGTGCTTGAGATTTTAGCAAACTTACAGCTTGTGGTAAAAATAATTGAATGTCTTCTAATTCTTTATTTATTTCAATACGAATAGCTTGGAAAGTACGTGTTGCAGGATGTTTGTGTTTTTCCCACTTCGGGTGGGCTGCTTTGACAACCTCAGCCAATTGACCTGTTGTTGTCATATGGCCTGCATTTTTAATTGCTTTTGCAATACGACGACTATAGCGTTCTTCACCATACTGATAAATCACATTAGCCAAGTGAGTTTCATCTACTTCAACCAACCACTCTGCAGCTGTTAGCCCTTGAGAGTTATCCATGCGCATATCCAATGGACCATCATGCATAAAACTAAAACCACGTTCAGCCTGATCAATTTGCGGTGAAGAAACCCCCAAATCCGCCATAATGCCATCGACTTGCGTAAGCCCTACTGCAATCATTTCTTGTTCTAAATCAGCAAAACTGGCATGAATAATTTTAAAGCGAGCGTCTTCTTGTTCCAACTCTGCGGCAACAGCCAAAGCCTGTGGATCTTTATCAAATGCATATACTTTTGAATTTTGATCTAATTTGGACAATAACAAACGGCTATGGCCACCTCGACCAAAGGTCCCGTCTATATAAACTCCTGTATTGCGACCTGCAAGTAAAGCATCAACAGTTTCATGTAGTAATACAGAAATATGGGACATCTTTTCACATTCTATTTAATTAAAATACAGCCCACTATTATCACCTTGTTTACACAAAGCTCCAAACGTCTTTTTGTAGGAAAATATGATTTTGTACAGATAAAAGCTGATTTTACAACTCCTTGCATAAAAAAGCCCCATATTCATGGGGCCATGTGAAACATATCACAAAATCAACTGATCTATTTCGGAATAATTAACGTTTATTACTATAGATCTGATCAAAGACACCACCATTTGAGAAGTGAACTTTTTGTGCATTACCCCAGCCACCAAATACCTCATCAATGGTAAATGTTTTTAGTTTAGGGAACTGTGCGGAATATTTATTTAAAATTTCAACATTGCGTGGACGGTAATAATGACGTGCTGCCATATCTTGCCCTAGTGGTGAGTAAAGATAGTTAATATAGCCCAGTGCTAACCATTTATTACCATTCTTCTCAACCGTTTTGTTCACTATAGCCACAGAGGGTTCAGTTAAAATTGAAATTGATGGATATACAATATCAAACTTATTTGCACCCAAAGCTTTACGTGTAACCAGTGCTTCATTTTCCCAAGTCAGTAGCACATCACCAATGCCACGCTCAGCAAAAGTGGTCATAGACGCTCGCGCTGCTGGGTCCATCACTTTGACATTTTGGTATAACTTAGTCACAAACTGACGAGCGGTTGCTTCATTACCCCCTGGTTGTTTCAAAGCATAGCCCCATGCTGATAAATATACCCAACGCGGTAATCCACCTGTTTTAGGGTTTGGTGTAATAATTTGTACCCCTGGACGAGTGAGATCAGACCAATCTTGAATTTTTTTCGGGTTACCTTTACGTACCATAAAAACAATCGTTGATGTATATGGTGCAGAGTTATATGGGAACTGTTTCTGCCAGTTTGCATTAATCTGACCAGACTTCACGATTTCTTCAATATCGTTTGCCAAGGCTAAAGTCACCACATCACCCTTCAAACCATCTACAACAGAGCGTGCTTGTTTGCCAGAGCCACCGTGTGACTGTTTAAATTTGACATCAATACCTGTTTTTTGTTTCCAGTAGTTGCCAAATGACTTATTAAATTCGTCATAAAACTCACGTGTTGCATCATAGGAAACATTCAGGAACTCACGCTCAGCTGCTTGTGATTCAACCGCTGTCGTTAATCCTGTTGCGAGTAATAAGCCACCCAATAGCAATTTAAACTTGCTGCTCACTTTTAAACTTTTCATGACCTAATATTGACCTAATGCATATAAAATGCTGTGTTATCTTGATTATGTTCAAAACTACTACAGCAGCCATTAACTTTAAATAGCACACACCACCAACAATTGTTGCCAATTCCATCACCCAATCACCATTATTATTTTTTTGTATTTAAAATCATGGAGTTACATAAAAATATTCACAAATAATACTGCTTATTTTTAATTAGCACAATTTTTCGCATTGTTATTACAATTAATGCTAACAAGCTCCACATTCGGTGGTAATATGATCAAATTACACCAAGTAAATAATATGGATACTTGGCCGTTGATCGGATTAATGTAATTTTGCATTCAATCCATATAAACATTTCATACAATAGATAAACATTCGGTGATACAATACCGTCTTTGCTAAAGTTTTGTTTTTTCCTAGGTCTCAACTGGCCGAATAACTGTCGAATTGCTGGCAAAAATAAAAATGATGAAGGGGATTAGCATGGGAACTCAATTTTTCAAATTACTATTTATTGGTATAAATCTATTTGCATTACAGCACCTACAAGCAGCGAGTATTAAAAGTACAGCTCCTGTTGTTACACTAAATGCAGGTAAACAGCCATCTCCAATTGAAAAAGCACTTGAACAGCTTAAACGAGATGAAAATAAAGCATCTTCAGTTACAAATGATAAGTTAAAAGTAAAAGCATTTACTTCAACTCAAAAAGAGCCTGCTCAGCATTTTCTTGCTGAACAAAACCAACAGTTTAGCAAATTATTACAGAGCATTTTTCCTTCTCAAGGCTCTTGATTCATTTGTTACCAGCAATTTTTAAAGTAATTTTTTTCAGCCCGATCGTAATCGCTTAGTTAAAGCCTTAAACGATCGGGTTTTTTCGTTATAATAACTATAATTTCAAATATAGATTTTCCATAACCATGACTGTTCGTACTCGTATCGCCCCGTCTCCTACTGGTTTTCCTCATGTAGGTACTGCTTATATCGCTTTGTTCAACTTATGCTTTGCTAAACAGCATGGTGGTGAATTTATTCTTCGTATTGAAGATACAGATCAATTACGTTCAACACCAGAATCTGAAAAAATGATTTTAGATTCACTACGTTGGCTAGGTCTAAATTGGTCTGAAGGCCCTGATATTGGTGGCCCTCACGCCCCTTACCGCCAATCTGAACGTATGCAAATTTATAAAGAATATGCATTAGAGCTCGTAGAAAAAGGTCATGCTTTTTACTGTTTTGCTACACCTGAAGAGCTTGATCAAATGCGTGCCGAACAACAAGCACGTGGTGAAACTCCACGATATGATGGCCGTGGTCTAAACCTCAGCGCAGAAGAAGTACAACGACGTCTTGCTGCTGGTGATGCCCATGTTATTCGTATGAAAGTACCACAAGAAGGTATTTGTAAATTCAACGACCTTCTTCGTGGTGAAGTGGAAATTCCTTGGGCTCAGGTTGATATGCAAATTTTGCTTAAAACCGATGGCCTACCAACGTATCATTTAGCGAATGTTGTCGATGACCACTTAATGGAAATTACACATGTCATTCGTGGTGAAGAATGGATCCCATCAGCACCTAAACACCAATTACTCTATCAATATTTTGGTTGGGATATGCCTGTACTGTGCCACATGCCACTACTACGTAACCCAGATAAATCAAAACTATCAAAACGTAAAAACCCAACATCAATCAACTATTACCGTGATATTGGTGTCTTCCCTGAAGCGTTGCTTAACTACTTAGGCCGCATGGGATGGTCTATGCCTGATGAACGCGAACAGTTCACACTAAACGATATGATTGAACACTTCGATATTCAACGCGTATCACTCGGTGGGCCAATTTTTGATGTTGAAAAACTAAATTGGCTCAATGGCCAATGGATCAAAGGCTTAACACCAAGCCAATTGCTTGACCGTCTCTTAACATGGAAAGCAGATCGTAAAACACTCGAAGATATTGCTGCTGCAATTCAACCGCGTATTCAGTTGCTCTCTGAAGCTGTTAATTGGGCTGGTTTCTATTTCAATCAATTTCCAAAAATTGAAAAAGAACAATTTATTAGTAAAAAGCTCAGTGATGAACAAGTACGTCAAAGTCTACAATTTGCTATTTGGCGTTTAGAAAGCTTGATGACTTGGAACAATGATTCAGTCAGCCAAACACTAATGCAACTCGCAGAACAAATGGAAATTAAGTTACGCGACTTCATGCCAAGCTTCTTTATTGCAATTGCAGGCTCAACCAGCTCAACACCTGTCATGCAGTCCATGGTCACAATTGGTCCTGATTTATGTTTTGCACGTTTACGTCATGCCCTTGATATTGTTGGTGGTCCGAGCAAAAAAGAGCTTAAAGTTTGGGAAAAACTCAACGAAAGCTTAAAATTGCCGAAAAATGATGCAAACGATGAAAGTTAATTAATTTTTTTATTGACGTGTAAGCGCAATCATCCTAATATTGCGCTCACACACAGACTGGGGTCATAGCTCAGTTGGTAGAGCGCTACAATGGCATTGTAGAGGTCAGCAGTTCGATCCTGCTTGGCTCCACCATCCCCAATCTTGTTGTCTGCCTCGATCCGTCCCTATCGTCTAGAGGCCTAGGACATCGCCCTTTCACGGCGGTAACCGGGGTTCGAATCCCCGTAGGGACGCCAGATTCAAAAAAGCCACTGTTTGATTTATCACAGTGGCTTTTTTATTATGTTTTTTCTAAGCACCCATAAAAATGATACAGTAGTACAATTCAAAATAAGTCATCTCTTAACCTCTATTCAATCGTCTTTTTAGTATCGGAGTTGTAATGCAATATCGTTGCCCTAAATGTCAAAGCCCTAAAGTCATGCCTGTTGCAAGCGCTAACACACCTGCGGTACGACCAGTAATACCAAAAAGTCTTGTTATTCTGATCCCTGCACTTTTTATTTTACTCTTCCTCGTGTTAGTGAGTATTGCAATGTGGATCTTTGGTAATGGTGCTGGCTCAACTGTACAAATCGCCACAGTTATTACTTTTGTGATCTGTGTACTGGCCGGCATTATGTTCTGGCGTGATCTACCAAATTTCAAAATTTCAATGCAAGCTTTTATGAATAGTAATAAAGATTGGAAATGTAGAGAATGCCACCACGAATGGCATATTCAATAATGATAGAAAGTATAAAGGAGCTGTTAAAAAGCTCCTTTATATGTTGAACACTCGCCTTTCATATCAAAAGCGCAGCCACACACAAAAGTAATGCATGGAAATGCAACATGAGTGCAATCAAAACACCCATGCGCACAACCATATTTAAGCCACTTATACTGTAGTTTCCGATCGAACATTCATCCAACGATACAATACTGGCAATAAAATCAACGTCAGTATAGTTGAAGATACAATCCCACCAATAACCACAGTTGCTAAAGGACGTTGTACCTCAGCCCCTGTCCCTGTTGCTAAAGCCATAGGTATAAAGCCTAGAGATGCGACACAAGCTGTCATTAAAACTGGGCGCAATCGAAGCACAGCACCATTCCATGTTGCTTGATGAATACCCATGCTTTCCCGCAACTCTTTAATAAAAGTCAGCATCACCAAGCCATTCAACACAGCCACACCAGAGAGTGCAATAAAGCCAACACCTGCAGACATTGATAAAGGAATTCCTCTTAGCCACAAAGCAACTAGGCCACCACACAGCGCAAAAGGTACACCTGTAAAAACCAGCAAACTGTCTTTAATATTATGAAAAACAGCCATAAGTAAAATAAAAATCGTAAGCAGCGCAAGTGGTATAACCAATTGCATACGTGCTGTTGCTGAGGCCATATTTTCAAACTGGCCACCGTACTCTAACCAATACCCTTCTGGCAGTGCTTGGGCATTCAATTTTGTTTGAATCTCACTAACAAAAGAACCCAAATCACGGCCTTCAACATTTGCAGTCACAACCATACGACGCTTGCCGTTTTCACGACTGACCTGATTAAGCCCAAGAATCGTCTCAACCTTTGCCACATCTTTTAACTGAATTAAACCGCCATTAGGCAGTTGAATGGGTAATATCTCTAAATGCTGTGGTGTGCGCTGTACATCATCTAAACGAATCACAAAGTCAAAACGTCGATCGCCCTGCAAAATTTGCCCAACACTTTGACCACCCACACTTGCTGCAACTAAGTCTTGGATTGAACGTACAGATAGACCATACTGTGATGCGAGTTGTTGATTAACCTCTACATTCAATAATGGCAAACCATTGGTTTGTTCAATATTTACTGCTGTTGCACCACTCACATTTTGAATTTCCTTGGCTATACGCTGTGCCTCACGACCAAGGATATCCATATCATCACCAAAAATTTTAACCCCTAAATCGCTACGTACCCCCGAAATAAGCTCATTAAAACGTAGTTCAATCGGTTGAGAAAATTCACTATTATTTCCAGACAACCCTTCTAAAAATGTCTGCATACGAACACGTAACTGATCAACTGTTTCTTTTTGATCTGGCCACTCTTGCTTCGGCTTCAACAAAATAAAACCATCTGAAATATTTGGAGGCATAACATCAGTAGCAACCTCAGCTGTACCTGTACGTGCAAAAATTGCTTTAATTTCAGGAAATTGTTTTAGAAGCAATTTTTCAGTATTTTTTTGCATCTTTAAGGATTGTTGTAATCCAGTACTCGGAGAACGCATTTGTTGTACTGCAAAATCGCCCTCACTGAGCTGTGGTGCAAACTCACTTCCAATCCGTGTGGTCAGTAATGCTGTTAAAAATAAAACACCCAATGCAATTGTTAACATCAAATACTTAAACTGATAAGCAACATCTAATAATGTTTGGTAACGTTGCTTTAACCATAGCATCCACTTACTTTCTTTTTCTTTCACCTCACCCGTGACAAACATTGCCACCGCAGCCGGCACAAAGGTGATAGACAATATAATTGCACCCAATAAGGCAAAAACGACAGTTGCCGCCATAGGATGAAAAAGCTTCGCCTCAACACCAGTTAATGCAAAAATTGGCAAGTACACCACCATGATGATTAACTGACCAAAAATCAATGGACGCCGTGCTTGTTTCGCTGCTAAGAAAACCTCTCTTAAGCGCTCTTCACGTGTAAGATGTCGCCCTACTTGATGCTGATATTCGGCTAAACGACGAATGCAGTTTTCCACAATTACAACCGCACCATCAACAATAATACCGAAGTCCAATGCTCCTAAACTCATCAAGTTAGCACTAATACCCTGCTGTGCCATGCCACTGAGTGTAAACAACATGGAGAGCGGAATAACGCAGGCCGTAATTAAAGCTGCACGGAAATTGCCTAGAAATAAAAACAAAATAATGATTACAAGGATCGCACCTTCAAGGAGATTCTTTTGTACTGTGGCAATCGCGCGCTCAACCAAATGAGTACGATCATATACCGTTTCAATCACAATCCCCTTAGGTAAAGATTTCTGAATCTCTGCAATTTTACCATCTACAGCACGTGCAACTTTTCGACTATTTTCCCCCATCATCATCATGACGATGCCAAGCACAGTTTCTTCACCATTATAAGTGGCTGCCCCTGTTCTTAAGTCATGCCCTATTGAAACATTCGCAACATCCTTTACTCGCACAGGAAAAGCATTTTTATTGGCGATGGTAACGTTTTCAATATCAGCAACAGTTTGCAAAATACCCGGTACACGCACGGTCAACTGTTGACCATTAGTTTCAATAAAACCCGCACCACGGTTTTCATTATTTTCAGTCAAGGCTGTTTGCAAATCAGTCAATGGAATTTGTAATTGCTGTAATCGCTTGAGATCAGGCGCTACCACATAGGTTTTATTATAACCACCAATACTATTAACCTCTGCCACACCCTCTACGCGCTGTAACTGCGGACGTACAATCCAGTCTTGTATTTCGCGTAAATCCATAGATGTATATGCACTCCCATCTGCTTTCTTTGCATTAGGTTCTGCTTTCACCACCCATTGGTAAATTTCTCCAAGTCCTGTCGAAATAGGCGACATAGTCGGATTAATATCATCAGGTAATTGGCTTTTGGCTTCTTGCAAACGCTGATTAATCATTTGCCGAGCCCAATATATATCCGTCCCATCCTTAAAAATTACCGTGATTTGAGACAAGCCATATCGTGAAATCGAGCGAGTTTGTTCAAGTTTTGGCATTCCAGCCATCGCAGTCTCAATCGGATATGTAATACGTTGTTCCACCTCTAAAGCAGTAAAGCCAGCTGCTTGAGTATTAATTTGTACCTGTACATTAGTAATATCAGGCACAGCATCAATTGGTAACTTTTGATAACTCCATATTCCTACACCAATCCAAGCCACAACAAACAGCATGACCCAAATAGCATTTTTAATTGAAAATTGGATAATGCGGTCAAACAAACCTTCTGCTGGAGGTAGAGCTAGACTTTCATTTTTTTGTTTTAAATCAATGCCCATGATCTGCCTCCCCTTTCTCTAGTTCCGATTTAAGTAGAAAGCTTCCTTCACCAACATAAGATTGACCTATTTTTAACCCTTGCTTTACCTCAACCCACTGACCATCTGTAGATAAAGCACCCAAGCTGACGGTTTGCGGCATAAACTCAATTTTGTCACCATGGGGTTGAGCAATGAAAATACTATCCTGACCTTCAACCTGTTGCACTGCTGACTTTAATACACGTATAACCTGACTTTGCTGTGTCTGCTGTAACTCAATATTCACCATCAAGTTTGGACGCAGTTCTGCTGCTTGTGAGAGTACCTGAGCACGTACCAGTAAACGTCCTGTTTGTTCATCTGCCTGAGCATTTAATGTTTGCACACGTACTTTAAAACGATTCCCCGTCTGTAATGACTTAAACTCTAACTCTTGGTTTGGGGAAATTCTTGATAAATAATCAGTTGGTAATACAAATTCCAACCAAAGCTGGTCAAGTTGGTCTATGACAAATAATTGGCTAGCCAATTGTACATTTTCACCAATCACAATATCTTTGGAGCTGACTACACCTCCTATCGGTGCTGTTAATACATATTGACCATGACTATTACCACCCACCCCAAAAGCAGCTAAGCGCGAGCGCGCAGCCTGAACTTGGACTTGAGCCTGTTGATAAGCATTATAAGCACGTTGATAGTCTTGCTTTGCCGAAATACCTTGCGACCACAAGCTTTGTTCACGTTGATAATCTTGTTGTGTTAGGGTCAAATTGGCCTCAGCAATACGTAAATTGGCTTGTTGATCCACCAAATCAGGTACTCGAAGTGTCGCTAATGCCTGCCCTTTCTTTACAGTTTGCCCTAAGTTGACATGCACAGCCTCTACACGCCCACTAAAACTTGATGACACATGAGCCTGACGATCTGTATTAACCATTAATTTTGCAGGGTAACTCTCTATTTGCTGAACATTCCCCATAGCAACTACAGCTAATTTAACTCCCTGTTCAGCCATCTGTTTTGATGTAAGTGCTAATTCTTGCCCCTCATCATGATCATCTTTGGCTTGAGTCTCTGGTGTTGAAGCTATGTCCTTTTGTTGCTCAGTGGGTTTATTCGACCATAAAAGTATTGCTGCAATGAGCGCCACAAGTGTAACAACGCCACCGATCATGATTGATTGTGAAATTTGTGTACGTTGCTGAGTTGGTTGTGTCATCTTAGCGCTCCCCACCAATAACAGGCAGTGCCTGTGTGTCTTTCCAAATTGATTGATTAATTTTAGTAATGGCATCTTTAGACATCACTTCGCTTGGATCTATCCCCAAACTCAGGCTTTGTGCCTCAACTGCACGTTGCCATGCCTCTTTAAGGAGTTGTACTTTACGCAAACGCACATCTTGCAGTTGCAAAGTGGCCTGTTGCACATCCGTTAAAGCAAACTTACCCGCGCTAAAACCTTGTAAAGTCTTTTGTTGCACCTGAACAGCAAGTGGGATTTGTGATTGATCAACTTGTTGAAACTGAAGCTGCAAACCCTGTAGCTCTGTTAACAACGTATTAATTTGAAGTACGTTTTGTTTTGAGTAAAAATCTTTTTGGCGCTCAAGTTGTTGCTGTTTTAGCTGAGCAATTTGCACACCATACTGATTACGATCAAAAATATTAAGTGGGATTGAAACACCAATGGAAATTTGGTTATCTGTCCCCGACTCAGGGCTGCGGTTATTACTTACTCCTAAACTCACACTCGGATTCGGTCTAGCTTGAGCCTTTAAAACCTCAACACTTGCCTTAGACTCAAGCACATTGAGTTGACGCGCTTGCTCAACTAAATTTTCTTGAAGATATTGTTGCACTTGCTTCGCTGTAGAGTCAGGCCAAAGATATTGTGCAGATAAACCGATATTAATGGTTTTATCCGCCTCCCCCCATAAGCTACTCAACTGTTGTGTTGTGATTTGCAGTTGTAAATCTGCCTGTTGATACAAACGTAAGTTTTCTGCATGACTCATTCTCACCCGATCAACTTCAACTTGAGCAATACTTCCTGCACGATAACGTTTCTCAATTGCAGCCAAATTTTCTTGACTGACTTTTAATTGCTCCATCACCACATCGCGCTCTAGCTCTAAGATCGCTAATTGAGACCAAAAATATTTCACGATCAAATCAATTTGAGCCTGATAAATACGCTGGTTTAACACAGACTGAGTCTGTGCAATTTGTGCAAGTTGTTGATTAGCTCTACGTTGTCCAAAAACATCTAACTCTTGTGAAATTCCAATTGTCAGTTCTTTATCTTGACCTGAACGTAGCCCTTTTTGATCGACCGAAAGGCTAGGATTTTTCCAAAGTTGTGTTTGTTTAATATTGGTAGCTGTAATATCTTGTTGAGTCTTCCATAAACCTTGGCTTTGCTGATAGTTTTGTACACGAGAGATTGCTTGTTGCAGTGTTAAATTTTCAGCCCTTACTTGAGTCCAAGTAATACTTCCCACACTCAGCAGTAACGCAATAGACAGAGATCTAAATTTGAAAGCGTATTGTTTGGTACATTTTTGCCAATAATGGCGTACAGAGCCAGACTCTGTCTTGAATAATATTTTTGACATGATTATGCCTCACTAAGTTAAACAAAGTGGTGAGCATTTTGCGCAGCCTCACCTACAGCGAGGCATATTCAGGTGGTGGGTTCTGAGCGATTAATAGCGGAGACTGGTACAAATTATTCCAAGCAACATTGCCTAAATCTGTACCATAACTTACATTGGGTCGCTGCGAATTTATGGTGGGTTCAACCACAATAAAATGAGCACATGAAGGAAGATGATCATGATGATCATCCAAGAAATTGAAGGTGTTTTTGGAGAGGTCTGATGGAGCTAAATTATTCGCTTGATCTGTCTGATTGAACGAAGCGACTTTACTTGGGTATGCAGCTTTGGACTCACGTGTTTCAGACTGATGATGACCAAAATGCTGAATGCTCGTACTCGATTTACCTTTTTCATGTAAGCAAAAGCCTGCTGCCACGTTCCAAATCGCTTGAAACATGAACAATGACAAGAGCATAGTGAAAAAAATACGAGATTTACGCACAAATCATCCCAACCAAATTTCGCTCAGTATAACAATACTGCTTTGCTTAATAACATTACTTTGATGTTATTTTAAACTTCACAAAAAAATTACCACATAAAGCAAATGACTGTATTCTGATTCACTCTCAGTATTAACAACAAAAAACCCCTTAAAACAAATTTAAGAGGCTTTTGACAACTGGCTAAGTATTAAGCTTGTTTTACAATAATTCTCAGCTCTTTAGGTAAACTAAAAGTAATATTTTCTTCACGACCCTGCAGTTCTTTTGGTGCCTCAGCCCCCCAAGATTGTAAACGCTGCAATACACGCAAAATTAATATTTCAGGTGCCGATGCACCTGCAGTTACGCCTATTTTGTCATCAGGTTTAAACCAGTCTTGCTGAAGCTCCTCAGCATTATCAATTAAATATGCAGACTTACCCATACGTTCCGCCAATTCACGTAAACGATTTGAGTTTGATGAGTTCGGTGAACCTACAACCAAGACAACATCACACTGATCAGCCAAATCTCTTACTGCATCTTGACGATTTTGTGTGGCATAACAAATGTCATCTTTACGTGGACCTTGAATATTCGGAAATTTAGTACGTAAAGCATCAATAACTTTAGCAGTATCATCAATAGATAAGGTTGTCTGTGTAACAAAAGCGACTCGATCCGGATGCTCAACTTGAAGTGCTGCAACATCCTCCTCATCTTCAACCAAATAAATATGACCGCCATTTTTTTTGTCATATTGCCCCATCGTCCCCTCTACTTCAGGATGACCATGATGACCAATTAAAATCGCTTCAGTTCCTTCACGTGCATATTTAGTGACTTCAATGTGTACTTTCGTCACAAGTGGACAGGTTGCATCAAAAACTTTTAGGCCACGACGTTCAGCTTCTAGTTGTACTGCCTTAGAAACCCCATGTGCACTAAAAATAACAATATTATCGTCTGGAACTTCATCAAGTTCATCGACAAAAATAGCTCCACGTTGTCTTAGATCATCAACGACAAATTTATTGTGGACAACTTCATGACGAACATAAATAGGGGGGTTAAAGCACTCTAATGCACGATTCACAATGGCTATCGCACGATCTACACCGGCACAGAAACCACGTGGATTTGCTAATACAATTTTCATAAGGGCCTCTATGCATTAAATAAAACAAGTATTTTATTTAATAAAATTGTGAACAAAACGGAACTTACTATTTTGTTTAATTCGCGTCTGCTCTAAAATAGCGACGATATTTTATCATATCAGGAAAAATATCATGTCGGGTCTCTTGTTTGTCGTTTCCGCAGCCTCAGGAACAGGCAAGACATCATTGGTAAAAGCACTACTTGAACGCGTAAGTAACTTACATGTATCAGTATCGCATACCACTCGCCCCCAACGTTCTGGCGAATTAGATGGTGTACATTACCATTTTACTGAGAAAGAACACTTCTTGGCTCAAGTCGAACAAGGTGGTTTTATTGAGTACGCTGAAGTATTCGGCAACTATTATGGAACATCACAGGCCACAGTAAAAGAGCAACTCGCCAAAGGACACGACGTTTTACTCGAAATTGACTGGCAAGGTGCGGCTCAAGTACGCAAATTATTTCCTGAATCCGAACAAATCTTCATTCTCCCACCTAGCCAATTTGATTTACGCCAACGTCTATCAAATCGTGGAACTGATTCTGTTGAGGTGATTGAACATCGCCTAAGTTGTGCAGTTGAAGACATGCAACAATATGTAAACTTTGACTACATCATTATTAATGATGACTTTAATAAAGCTTTACATGAACTCGAAGCGGTCATTAATGCAAATCGTCTCAAACTTGCGCAACAAGCTGAACGCCATCAAAGTCTCATTCAACAATTAATTACACCGCAACTGTGAATCAACTTGAGTATAAACGTAAAGCATTTTATACTGTGCGGTCTGTTTAAACATATTTTGCATAAACGAGAATTCTTATGGCACGCGTAACCGTTGAAGACTGTTTGGACCACGTAGACAACCGCTTTGAGCTTGTACTGGTTGCAAGCAAACGTGCGCGTCAATTAGCACGTCAAGGCATTGAACCTACTGTTGAATGGGATAATGACAAACCTACAGTTGTTTCTCTACGTGAAATTGCAGCTGGTCATGTTAGTAAAGATATTTTGAAGCAACGTGATCAAGATTATCAAACTTCAAGCTTGGATTTGGCGCTTTCTGCGAACAACCTAAACCTTGAAGGCTTTACTTTTTAATCTACAGTATTTTGCCCTAAAAAGGCCTAGTTCTCTAACTAGGCTTTTTTTATTGATTAAAGCCTTGTTATTCATTAGACAAAAAACATTTTTTTTGTTAAAAATTTATAGTAGTTGTAGTGAAAAAATAGCAAAGCCAAGTAATATGTTTTTCATCTATCTATTGAAAAGTTTATTACCCAATTGAATAGGTGTTCCATGTCAGGCGAATTGTACAGTCAAGCAAAGCGACAGCTTAATCTTATCATTGAAGCCTATCTCAGCGCGGAAGATGTTGAGAGAGTTCTGGCTGCCTGTGACTATGCAGATCTAGCCCATACTGGCGTAACACGTAAAAGTGGTGAACCCTATGTGCTTCATCCCATTGCGGTGAGTTGTATTTTGGCGCATATGCGCCTAGATGCAGAAACCTTAATGGCTGCGTTGTTACATGATGTAATTGAAGATACCGAATATACCAAAGAAGATATTACCCAGTTATTTAGTCGTACCGTCGCAGAGTTAGTCGATGGTGTCACCAAGCTCAGCCAATCCAGCGATAAAGCATATAATAAAGCAGCATCATTTCGAAAAATTCTACAATCAACCTTACAAGACCCTCGCGTTATTATTATTAAACTTGCCGACCGCTATCACAATATGACAACCTTAGAGTCATTGCGTCCAGATAAGCGCGCACGCATTGCGCAAGAAACCTTTGATATTTTTGTACCTATGGCACGTTTAGTAGGTATGAATGAAATGGCAGACAACCTAGAACATCTCTGTTATCAAAACCTTGATCTAGATCTATTTAGCAATATTCAAGATGCATTAGCTCAAACCAAACCAGAACGTTGTAAATACCAAACTGATTGGGAACAAAATCTCGCAGATCTGCTACACACCTATAGTATTCAAGGCCGTATTAAAAAGAAAAATAATAATATCGAATTAATTCGACACTTCATTAAGAACGACATTAACCTACAAGAATTAACGCATAGCCATGCTTTTGAAATTATCCTACTGAATATTGCAGACTGTGACAGATTAGTGGCTGCCCTTCGTGATAATTTCCAAGTTTTACATTATGAAGATCATATTCGCCGCCCATTACCTGGTGGGAACCAATCTTTACATTTAAAACTTAAAGGTGAAAAAACCTATTTATCCCTAACCATCCAAACCGAGTTAATGCGTAAAGCAGCCCGTTTTGGTGTTGTTCTTGGTGAAAATGCACCACAAGCTTGTCGCTCAGCGATTCAAGCCTCCATGCAAAATCTTAATGTTTTGATTGATAGTGCCTGTGCCAAAACGACATTTAACGATTTACTGGATTACTTACACCAAGAAAAAATTTGGGTATACACTCCACACGGTCAGCTTCATGAATTACCTCAAGGGGCGACTGCTGTTGACTTTGCCTATTCAGCTAGCCTTTTCCTTGGCAACCATGCTGTTGGTGCCAAAGTTGATGGTGAAATCAAACCGCTTTCCACACCCTTAGTCAGTGGGCAAGTCATTGAAGTCATTACTGATGTATTGGCCACACCAAATCCTGATTGGCTCAGTTTTGTAAACACACAAAAAGCACGACGCGCCCTACAAAACATACTGAAAGACCAAGATATTGAAGAACAAAATTTGGTTGGCCGACAAGCGCTTAATCGTGCATTAAAGTTATTTAACTTGTCCATTGATGATCTTTCTACTGACGATTGGACTGATCTATTAGAGTGGCGTCACATTGCAGACAAAGAAACTCTTTTTCAACAAATTGCAGTAGGTGATCTACTACCACAACTTGTTGCTAACCACTTATTCTCTCAAGACCTTAGCGAAGAGCATCACAATTCAAATCGCTTAATTCAAGGTACAGATGGTATTGATGTTAAATATGCCCATTGTTGCAACCCTATTTTAGGTGATCCAATTCAAGGCCATATTTCTCGTCGTGGTTTAATCGTACACCGTGAACGCTGTCATAATCTTTTACATGAACAGCATTTGCACCCTGAAAATATCATGGCACTTAGTTGGACATCCGAAAAAGTTGATGATGTTAGTTTTACGGCTTATCTTTGTTTCGATATCTTGCTCAACGACGAACAAATATCGGACCTCATCTATCAGTGCCGTAAAGCAAAAACAGGGGTTGAAATGGTACAACCTCACGACAATAAAACTTACGTTAATATCGTTGTTAATGATCGCAATCAAATTGCACAAATCATTCGTGAACTCCGTATGCATTTTGGTTTCCCACGTATTTCACGTCTTAGTACGCCTGTAACACTACCCAGTATTCCACAGGCTTGTTAAAGACAAATTCTGAATTAAGGCTATCTTGCAGCGCAAGTTTGCCTTATGATGAGATTTAGTTCATACAGGAGAAATCAATGTCCCGCCAAGTTATTCATACAGAAAATGCACCTGCTGCAATCGGAACGTATTCACAAGCTATTCTTGTTGGCAATACACTTTATCTTTCTGGTCAGATTGGTTTAGATCCGTATAGCATGGAATTGGTTGATGGCATTGAAGCACAAATCCGTCGTGTATTTGACAACATTAAAGCGGTATGTGAAGCAGCAGGTGGATCACTTGCAGACTTTGCAAAACTCAATATATTCCTAACTGATCTTTCACACTTTCAATTAGTTAACCAAATTATGGGTGAATATTTTGCTCAACCTTATCCTGCACGTGCAGCATTAGGTGTGGCAAGCTTGCCTAAAGGTGCACTTGTTGAAATGGATGGTATTGTTATCATCTCTGAATAAGTTTAAAACTGTGTGTGCATAGAAATACGACCAATCAAGGTCGTATTTTTGATTTACACTGATGGTAATTGTCTGATGCTAGCTAAGCTTTACGCAGTTGAGATGGACTATAGCCATAGAATTGCTTAAACCGCGTACTAAAATGGCTGGCTGAATTAAAGCCACAACTCAACGCAACCTCAGTGAGATCAGCTGACTTCCCTAATACCAAATCATGTGCCTTTTTCAAACGCTGTTGTAAAACATACTGATGTGGTGAGAGTCCTGTCGATTGCTTAAACATATGCGCAAAATGGTATTCACTTAACTCCACCTGCTGTGCTAAATCTGCAATCGTTAAAGCCAAGTGTAAACGTTGTTCAATCCACTGCTGCAATATTTTTAGACGGTAAGGTGCCAATCCACCTTTAATGCTCGGTAACTGCCACTGCACATTACTGTATTTCTGTAGCAAGTGATTTAGCAGCAAAGTAGCAGTACTACTCAGCTGTAACTGACTGCTACTATCATGCCAATCACAATTCAATAAAAAATGTCGATACAACAGACTGATCTGCGGGTCTGTAGCAAAGTTCTGTTCATCTAAAAGAATTAAACTCGGTTCTTTATCCCAAATTTTTACAGCAACATCGCGTAAATGCTGATCGGTATAATATAAATGTACAAAACTTAGATCACCACGGATATCCCAAGTGGACTCCTGCCCTTCTGGCATGAGGCAAAAACGATCTGGCGCACCACCATTTTTCCAGCCTTGAGGTGTTTTACGATAACTTTCATAACCACCTTCAACATATAAGCTCAGTGTATGATGATTACTACAGACACTGACCCGATCATGATGATTTTGCCAAGCAGCCATTTGCATGTCTGAACCCAGCTTTACCGTATCTAAAAGCTGTGCCTTATGCAGCTGAAGTTGCTCGATAGTCTGATAGTTCATATGAACAGCCAAGAATGGTGACAAAATTTTTATAACAGTTTAACCATTTTCCAGATAGGCTACAAAAAAAACCATCAAATAACCGCAAGATTATGTAAGTCATAACGGTTTTGTATAAGCAACTCCTGCGATAAATCTGCACACTATCCTGCTTTAATATACCTAAGGAGGATAAAATGAATAGCCTTTTATATGCAGCCGTTGTATTCATTTGGGGAACCACCTGGATTGCAATTGCAGCACAGCATGGGGAAATCAGCCCTGTTGTTGGCGTATTGTGGCGCTTTGGTATAGCTGCGACTATTCTCTTTATTGCTCTTTTCTTATTAAAAAAATTAAAACCACTCACTAAGCGTGATCATGCCTTTTGTGCCTTACAAGGTCTTTGTATTTTTGGCATTAACTTTGTCTGTATTTATTCAGCTGTGGCTTATATTAATAGTGGCTTAGAATCTGTTATTTTTTCAATGGCTGTTTTATTTAACGCTATTAACAGTCGAATTTTCTTTAAACAGCGTATTTCTGCAAACTTCATTCCCGCGGCACTACTTGGTTTACTAGGCATGTTGGCGCTATTTTGGCATGACCTTACTGCGACAACTTTTCAATGGCAAACGTTCATGGCTATTGGCTTATGTGCCTTTGGTACATACTGTTTCTCTCTAGGCAATATGATTAGCTTACGACATAAGCAACAAAATGCTGATCTACTCAGTACGACAGCCTATGCCATGCTATATGGTGCATTATTTATGGGTGCAGTTGCATTATTCCGTGGTGAAAACCTATTACCACACATGTCGATTGTCGGTTGGTCTGCCCTAATGTATTTATCGCTAATTGGATCGGTTGCTGGCTTTACGATTTATTTCATTTTAATCGCAAGAATTGGCGCTGGCCCTGCAGCTTACAGTACTCTACTCTTCCCTTTAGTTGCGCTGAGTATTTCTACAGTTTGGGAAGGTTATGTCTGGACAGCTGCTGCTGTACTTGGCGTAATGTTAATCTTACTGGGTAACTATATTTTATTTAGTCCACCTAAGTTTTTAACCAAAATATTAAACAAAGAGAAGGCTGTTATTTAATCATCACTGTCAAATGAAAATGATGTTAGCTATTAAAGTAATCGTTTATTTATCACTCTTGCTTAGCAAAAGTTTAAAATCCTTACATAGACCAATCAGCAGGATTATTTATGAAAGTATACAGATATTTAACAGGCAAGGATGATTCAAGCTTTTGTGCTCGTGTAACTCAAGCACTTAATGAGGGATATGAGCTATATGGTGCACCGACAATGACGTTTAATGGTATAAATGTCATTGTTGGACAGGCAATTACAAAAGACTTTGCAGATGAAAATGATGTTCCTGAAGCATTAAAGCAGCATCTCAAACCTAAAACACAAAACTAATAGCTTTCTCAAATACTGTGTGAGAAACCATCTCTCAGTATCGAGCAAGCGTATTCAATTGAACGCTCTATGACATTAAAGCAAAGAACCCGACATCAGTCGGGTTCTTTGTCTCAAATTGATGAGCGATTAAGCAGCATCACGCTGTTCAATCGGTACAACC
>NZ_JAVIDR010000008.1 GCF_031157835.1 Acinetobacter rudis
TGAAGAAATCGCGTCATGGATATTATCTTTACCCGTGTTACCAATATTGGTGATTGAAACATTGCCACCTTTATTGACCGCATTACCACCAAGAATCGTCACTAAATTATTTTGTACATAATTCAATTGCTCCTCTGTCGCAGCACGACCTTTAGTTGCAAATGTATCACCACCCAACTGGGTATTGCTTAAGCCAGTAATATCATTCGTTTTCTTATCAATAGTAACTTTACCTACAGTCACTTTATCAAAGTCAACTTCCGCTGCTGTTGCTACAGTAAACTCTTGGCTACCATCATCATTCACTTTAGTAGTGACTTTAACGTTTTTGCCTTCTTTCACATCTACTTTAGATGCAGCAGCAACTTTGTTTAATTGATCAACGTTTACAGCATCTTTACCGTCTTTACCTGCTGCAACATTGCTAATCACTTTGTCGCCAGCGTTAATGCCACCAGTTGTAATGCTTGGACCATTTTTAATAGTCAAACCAGCATTGTTGATTGTTGTATCACCAACAACGACTGACTCAAGACCGGTAAGGTTCTTAGACAATTGAACTTCAAGCTCGCCTTTGTCATTTTGAACAGTACGAAGGTTTTCAGAACTTGCAGCATCTGCTGTCATGTCCGTCATGCCACCAACAACACCCAATTTCTCATTGAGTTTCTTGCTGATTACCTTACCGTCATTACCTACAAACTTAAGACCATCAGTTAAAGTCGCAACTTCTTTGTCTTCACCTGTCGTTGGATCTTTATAGATGATACGTGTTTCACCATCTGTACCATTTAAACCAGGTGCACCTTGACCACCTGTAATTGTAAGACCGTCTTTACCGTCCTTACCATTTAACACCAAGCTGTCTGCTTTTAGGTTCTTGTCCATCGAAATGATCAAGTCACCATTGGCATCAACCGCAGTTTTGATATTTTCAGCTGAATATTGGTCATCAGCCTTAACACCTTCACCTTTGATGTTCATGGTTTCACCAAGTTTCTTCGCAACAGAACCCGTGTTAGCTGCAAACATTAATGGATTGTTGGCAACTTCACCCACTTTACCGTCAACATAAGTTTTATTGGTAATGTGGTCGCCCTTAGTAATGTCACCTGTATAAGTCACATTGCCTTTATTGTTTACAACAAACTTATCACCAAGTTTAGTTTCACCAGTAACTGTGAGGTTTGTGGTATTTACTTCAGTTAAGCCTATCAATTTCTTAGACAATTGAACTTCAAGTTCACCTTTGTCATTTTGAACAGTACGAATGTTTTCAGAACTTGCAGCATCTGCTGTCATGTCCGTCATGCCACCAACAACACCCAATTGTTCATTGAGTTTTTTGCTGATCACCTTACCGTCATTACCTACAAACTTGAGACCATCAGTTAAAGTCGCAACTTCTTTGTCTTCACCTGTCGTTGGATCTTTATAGATGATACGTGTTTCACCATCTGTACCATTTAAACCAGGTGCACCTTGACCACCTGTAATTGTAAGACCGTCTTTACCGTCCTTACCATTTAACACCAAGCTGTCTGCTTTTAGGTTCTTGTCCATCGAAATGATCAAGTCACCATTGGCATCAACCGCAGTTTTGATATTTTCAGCTGAATATTGGTCATCAGCCTTAGTACCTTCACCTTTGATGTTAACAGTTTCACCAAGTTTCTTCGCAACAGAACCAGTGTTACCTGCAAATGTTAATGGGTTATTGGCAACTTCACCCACTTTACCGTCAACATAAGTTTTATTGGTAATGTGGTCGCCCTTAGTAATGTCACCTGTATAAGTCACATTGCCTTTATGGTTCACAACAAACTTGTCACCCAGTTTAGTTTCACCAGTAACTGTGAGGTTTGTGGTATTTACTTCAGTTAAGCCTGTCAATTTCTTAGACAATTGAACTTCAAGTTCACCTTTGTCATTTTGAACAGTACGAAGGTTTTCAGCACTTGCAGCATCTGCTGTCATGTCCGTCATGCCACCAACAACACCCAATTGTTCATTGAGTTTTTTGCTGATCACCTTACCGTCATTACCTACAAACTTCAGTCCATCAGTTAAAGTCGCAACTTCTTTGTCTTCACCTGTCGTTGGATCTTTATAGATGATACGAGTTTCACCATCTGTACCATTTAAACCAGGTGCACCTTGACCACCTGTAATTGTAAGACCGTCTTTACCGTCCTTACCATTTAACACCAAGCTGTCTGCTTTTAGATTCTTGTCCATCGAAATGATCAAGTCACCATTAGCATCAACCGCAGTTTTGATATTTTCAGCTGAATATTGGTCATCAGCCTTAGTACCTTCACCTTTGATGTTCATTGTTTCACCAAGTTTCTTCGGTGTAGAACCTGTGTTACCGGCAAACGTTAATGGATTATTGGCAACTTCACCCACTTTACCATCAACATAAGTTTTATTGGTAATGTGGTCGCCCTTAGTAATGTCACCTGTATAAGTCACATTGCCTTTATGGTTCACAACAAACTTATCACCAAGTTTAGTTTCACCAGTAACTGTGAGGTTTGTGGTATTTACTTCAGTTAAACCTGTCAATTTCTTAGACAATTGAACTTCAAGTTCACCTTTGTCGTTTTGAACAGTACGAATGTTTTCAGCACTTGCAGCATCTGCTGTCATGTCCGTCATGCCACCAACAACACCCAATTGTTCATTGAGTTTCTTGCTGATCACCTTACCGTCATTACCTACAAACTTAAGACCATCAGTTAAAGTCGCAACTTCTTTGTCTTCACCTGTTGTTGGATCTTTATAGATGATACGTGTTTCACCATCTGTACCATTTAAACCAGGTCCACCTTGACCGCCTGTAATTGTAAGACCGTCTTTACCGTCCTTACCATTTAACACCAAGCTATCTGCTTTTAGGTTCTTGTCCATCGAAATGATCAAGTCACCATTGGCATCAACCGCAGTTTTGATATTTTCAGCTGAATATTGGTCATCAGCCTTAACACCAGCACCTTTGATGTTCATGGTTTCACCAAGTTTCTTCGGTGTAGAACCTGTGTTACCTGCAAAGTTAAGACCTTTGTTGGTTAACTCTTCTCCAGCTTTAGTTAATTGATCAACGTTAACTGCATCTTTACCATTTTTACCATCAGCAACATTACTAATAACTTTGTCACCAGCATCAATACCATTAACAGTAATGCTTGGACCATTGTTAATCGTTAAACCAGTCTGGTTAAGAACAGTATCACCTAAAGTTACACTATCAAACTTAACATCTTTCTTGGTTGCAACTGTAAATTCACGGCTACCATCATCATTTACAAGAGTATCAACAGTGATATTTTCACCTGCTTTTACATCAGTTCTCACTGAAGCAATTGCATCATGAATTGTTGTTTTTCCTGTATTACCAATATTGGCACCAATAATCGTTGCACCGCGGTTATCTGTGTCACCACCGATTACTTTGGCTACAGCATTCGCTGCCGATATCAATTGCTCTTCAGTTGCAGCACGACCTTTAGTTCCGAAGTCACCAGCTTTAAGATCAACATTACTTAAACCAGTAATATCATTGCTGTTTTTATCGATTGTTACGTCACCAACAGTGACTTTATCAAAGTCAACTTCCGCTGTTGTTGCTACTGTAAACTCTTTGCTACCGTCGTCATTCACGTTGGTGGTGATTTTAACGTTTTTGCCTTCTTTCACATCTACTTTAGATGCAGCAGCAACTTTGTTTAATTGATCAACATTGACAGCATCTTTACCGTCTTTACCTGCTGCAACATTGCTAATCACTTTGTCACCAGCGTTAATACCACCAGCAGTAATGCTTGGACCATTGTTAATGGTTAAACCAGTATTGTTGATTGTTGTATCACCAACAACAACTGACTCAAGACCGGTAAGGTTCTTAGACAATTGAACTTCAAGTTCACCTTTGTCGTTTTGAACAGTACGAATGTTTTCAGCACTTGCAGCATCTGCTGTCATGTCTGTCATGCCACCAACAACACCCAATTTCTCATTGAGTTTTTTGCTGATCACCTTACCGTCATTACCTACAAACTTCAGTCCATCAGTTAAAGTCGCAACTTCTTTGTCTTCACCTGTTGTTGGATCTTTATAGATGATACGAGTTTCACCATCTGTACCGTTTAGACCAGGTGCACCTTGACCGCCTGTAATTGTAAGACCATCTTTACCGTCCTTACCATTTAACACCAAGCTGTCTGCTTTAAGGTTTTTGTCCATCGAAATGATCAAGTCACCATTAGCATCAACCGCAGTTTTGATGTTTTCAGCTGAATATTGGTCATCAGCTTTAGCACCAGCACCTTTGATGTTAACAGTTTCACCAAGTTTCTTCGCAACAGAACCAGTGTTACCAGCAAACGTTAATGGATTGTTGGCAACTTCACCCACTTTACCGTCAACATAAGTTTTATTGGTAATGTGGTCGCCCTTAGTAATGTCACCTGTATAAGTCACATTGCCTTTATTGTTTACAACAAACTTATCACCAAGTTTAGTTTCACCAGTAACCGTTAGGTTTGTGGTATTTACTTCAGTTAAGCCTGTCAATTTCTTAGACAATTGAACTTCAAGCTCGCCTTTGTCATTTTGAACAGTACGAATGTTTTCAGCACTTGCAGCATCTGCTGTCATGTCTGTCATGCCACCAACAACACCCAATTGTTCATTGAGTTTTTTGCTGATCACCTTACCGTCATTACCTACAAACTTCAGTCCATCAGTTAAAGTCGCAACTTCTTTGTCTTCACCTGTCGTTGGATCTTTATAGATAATGCGTGTTTCACCATCTGTACCATTTAAACCAGGTGCACCTTGACCACCTGTAATTGTAAGACCGTCTTTACCGTCCTTACCATTTAACACCAAGCTGTCTGCTTTTAGATTCTTGTCCATCGAAATGATCAAGTCACCATTAGCATCAACCGCAGTTTTGATATTTTCAGCTGAATATTGGTCATCAGCTTTAGCACCAACACCTTTGATGTTAACAGTTTCACCAAGTTTCTTCGCAACAGAACCCGTGTTCCCCGCAAACGTTAATGGATTGTTGGCAACTTCACCCACTTTACCGTCAACATAAGTTTTATTGGTAATGTGGTCGCCCTTAGTAATGTCACCTGTATAAGTCACATTGCCTTTATTGTTTACAACAAACTTATCACCAAGTTTAGTTTCACCAGTAACTGTGAGGTTTGTGGTATTTACTTCAGTTAAGCCTGTCAATTTCTTAGACAATTGAACTTCAAGTTCACCTTTGTCATTTTGAACAGTACGGATGTTTTCAGCACTTGCAGCATCTGCTGTCATGTCTGTCATGCCACCAACAACACCCAATTTCTCATTGAGTTTTTTGCTGATTACCTGACCGTCATTACCTACAAACTTAAGACCATCAGTTAAAGTCGCAACTTCTTTGTCTTCACCTGTCGTTGGATCTTTATAGATGATACGAGTTTCACCATCTGTACCGTTTAGACCAGGTGCACCTTGACCACCAGTAATCGTTAAACCGTCTTTACCATTAGTGCCATTTAACACCAAGCTGTCTGCTTTAAGGTTCTTGTCCATCGAAATGATCAAGTCACCATTAGCATCAACCGCAGTTTTGATATTTTCAGCTGAATATTGGTCATCAGCCTTAACACCAGCACCTTTGATGTTCATGGTTTCACCAAGTTTCTTCGGTGTAGAACCTGTGTTACCTGCAAAGTTAAGACCTTTGTTGGTTAACTCTGTTGATACATCTTTAACGGCATTGTTTAAATCACCAGCATTTACAGCATTGCTTGCATTGGCAACATCAGTGTAATCACCAGCACTGGCAACATTGGTTAAGCTAGTCCCACCTGTTGTGGTGATTTTTCCAGTAATAGGATCTTGAGTAGATGCAGTTTGAGTTCCGCCCAAAGTCACTTTGTCACGGTTTACTGTACCATCTGCATTTTTGTCATATTTAACAGCAAAGTCATCAGTTTGATCAGCTTGATCTTTAACTAACTTCAACTGTTCTTCTGTTGCAGCACGGCCTTTAGTCGCAAAATCATCAGCATCAAGATTAATATTACTTAGGCCAGTAATATCATTGCTGTTTTTATCGATTGTTACACTACCAACAGTGACTTTATCAAAGTCAACAACGCTATCAGTCGCTACGGTGAACTCTTTGCTGCCATCGTCATTAATTGTGCTGGTTACTTTAACGTTTTTGCCTTCTTTGACATCAACTTTAGTTCCAGCAACAACTTCATTCAATTGATCAACGTTTACAGCGTCTTTACCATCTTTACCAGCTGCAACATTGCTAATTACTTTACCACCAGCGTCAATACCACCAGCCGTAATGCTTGGACCATTGTTAATGGTTAAACCAGTATTGTTGATTGTTGTATCACCAACAACAACTGACTCAAGACCTCTAAGGTTCTTAGACAATTGAACTTCAAGTTCACCTTTGTCATTTTGAACAGTACGGATGTTTTCAGCACTTGCAGCATCTGCTGTCATGTCTGTCATGCCACCAACAACACCCAATTTCTCATTGAGTTTTTTGCTGATTACCTGACCGTCATTACCTACAAACTTAAGACCATCAGTTAAAGTCGCAACTTCTTTGTCTTCACCTGTCGTTGGATCTTTATAGATGATACGAGTTTCACCATCTGTACCGTTTAGACCAGGTGCACCTTGACCACCAGTAATCGTTAAACCATCTTTACCATTAGTGCCATTTAACACCAAGCTGTCTGCTTTAAGGTTCTTGTCCATCGAAATGATCAAGTCACCATTGGCATCAACCGCAGTTTTGATATTTTCAGCTGAATATTGGTCATCAGCCTTAACACCAGCACCTTTGATGTTCATGGTTTCACCAAGTTTCTTCGGTGTAGAACCTGTGTTACCTGCAAAGTTAAGACCTTTGTTGGTTAACTCTGTTGATACATCTTTAACGGCATTGTTTAAATCACCAGCATTTACAGCATTGCTTGCATTGGCAACATCAGTGTAATCACCAGCACTGGCAACATTGGTTAAGCTAGTCCCACCTGTTGTGGTGATTTTTCCTGTTACAGGATCTTGAGTAGATGCAGTTTGAGTTCCGCCCAAAGTCACTTTGTCACGGTTTACTGTACCATCTGCATTTTTGTCATATTTAACAGCAAAGTCATCAGTTTGATCAGCTTGATCTTTAACTAACTTCAACTGTTCTTCTGTTGCAGCACGGCCTTTAGTCGCAAAATCATCAGCATCAAGATTAATATTACTTAGACCTGTAATATCATTGCTGTTTTTATCGATTGTTACACTACCAACAGTGACTTTATCAAAGTCAACAACGCTATCAGTCGCTACGGTGAACTCTTTGCTGCCATCGTCATTAATTGTGCTGGTTACTTTAACGTTTTTGCCTTCTTTGACATCAACTTTAGTTCCTGCGACAACTTCATTCAATTGATCAACGTTTACAGCGTCTTTACCATCTTTACCAGCTGCAACATTGCTAATTACTTTACCACCAGCGTCAATACCACCAGCCGTAATGCTTGGACCATTGTTAATGGTTAAACCAGTATTGTTGATTGTTGTATCACCAACAACAACTGATTCAAGACCTTTAAGGTTCTTAGACAATTGAACTTCAAGTTCACCTTTAGCATTCTTCACTGTACGAATGTTTTCAGCACTTGCAGCATCTGCTGTCATGTCCGTCATGCCACCAACAACACCCAATTGTTCATTGAGTTTTTTGCTGATCACCTGACCGTCATTACCTACAAACTTCAGTCCATCATTTAAAGTCGCAACTTCTTTACTTTCACCTGTCGTTGGATCTTTATAGATGATACGAGTTTCACCATCTGTGCCGTTTAGACCAGGTGCACCTTGACCGCCTGTAATCGTTAGACCGTCTTTACCATTAGTGCCATTTAACACCAAGCTGTCTGCTTTTAGGTTCTTGTCCATCGAAATGATCAAGTCACCATTAGCATCAACTGCAGTTTTGATATTTTCAGCTGAATATTGGTCATCAGCCTTAACACCATCACCTTTGATGTTCATGGTTTCACCAAGTTTCTTCGGTGTAGAACCTGTATTACCGGCAAAAGTTAATGGATTGTTCGCAACTTCACCAATCTTACGATCAACATAAGTTTTATTAGTAACATGATCTCCTTCAGAAATTTCACCGCTATATGTCACGTTACCATTATTGTTTACAACAAACTTGTCACCAAGTTTTGTTTCACCTGTCACGGTTAAATTATTAAAGCTCACATCATCTGCGGTTTTTACTGTATAGATGTCATGACCATCAATCCCTTGAGATTTAGTCACTTTAATATTTTTGCCTTCAGCCACTTCTGTTTTTGAGGCTGCAATCGCATCATTAATGTTATCTTTGCCTGTCCCGCCAACATTACTCATGCTGAGTGAGCCATTTGGATCTAGTGTAGCATTACCACCTAAGATTTTTTTTGTACTGTTCGCTACATTGCCCAATACAGTATTCGTTGCATGAAGTTGGCTACCATTAATTGCATCGGTACTACTTGCAGAGATTTCACCAGCTGCGACATTTTTTAATTGACGTTCGTTGCCTTTTGATCCTATAGAAACTTGCATTCCAGCATTTTTAGCCTGTCCGCTAAAACCACCATAACTCAAGCCATTCAAATCTGCTTTTGTAATGGCCACTGCATCAGTTGCTGTTTTACTGTCTGCACCTAGAGCAACACCACCCACCTTAGATGCTTGTGCATTATTACCCAGTGCCAAACTACGATCAGCAGTGGCTTCAGCTAAGCTACCAATTGCAAATGAATTCTCTTTAGTTGCCTTACTATAACTACCTAGTGCTAAAGACTGTGCGCCTGATGCATCTGCTTGACGCCCAATTGCAATTGCTTCATTACCCGCACCCTTAGCTTGTGTACCTAGTGCAATCGCATCACTGCCCCCTGCAACAGTCTGAGTGCCTAGTGCGACAGCATTAATTCCTAGAGATTGTGCTTCAGAGCCAATAGCAATCGCATGACTACTACTAGCATTCGCCTCTGCACCAATCGCTACTGAGGCTAGGCCTGTTGCTACTGCTTTAGTGCCAAGAGCAGTAGCCTTATCACGCTCTGCTTTACTACCTAGACCAATAGCAACAGAAGCTTCACCTTCTGCTCCAGCATCAATACCAGCAGCAAGCGCACCAATACCAGTAGCACCATCATTATTATAGTTTCCACCAGCGACTCCACTATCATTTACACTGTAATAATGAGTTGAAGGTCCTGTAGCACCTGTGCTACTTACTGTGTAGGTATTTGTTTTATCATTGTATGTAACAGTTGTGTTAGTACCTGCTTCCACCTTCGTTTTAGCAGCATTTAACTGTTCAACATTCACCGCATCTTTACCATCTATACCGGCAGCAACATTACTAATCACTTTACCACCAGCATGAATACCACCAGCTGTAATGCTTGGGCCATTGTTGATAGTTAAGCCATTACTATTAATGACGGTATTACCAACAGATACAGACTCAAGACCGGTTAGATTTTTTGCTAAACCAATATTCAAATCGCCATTATTATCAACGACTGTTTTTATATTTTCACCAGTATATTCTGCATCTGCTTTTGTACCAGCACCTTTAATCGTTACTGTTTCACCCAATTGTTTTGCTTTGGATCCTGTATTTCCAGCAAACGTTAAAGACCCTGTTGCTCCTCCACCTCCACCAGTAGAATTTACTGTATAAGTATTTGTTTTTTCATCATAATCAACAGTAGTGTTATTACCACTCTTAACAACAGTCTTGGCAGCATTCGCAACACTCTTCAATTGTGCAACGTTAACTGCATCAGTATCTTCTAGGCCTGCTGCCACATTGGTAATTTGACGACGGGCTATCTTCTGTACGCCGTTCTCTATAAACTGCCCACCAACACTCACCGCTGCGAATGTTGCTTTAGTTGCATCAACAGCCAATTTATCTGCCACAGTTGCATTGCTATTACTATAGACGTTTCCAGCTGGACCTGTAGCTTCACGATCCGCGACACTTTGAGATCCTAAAGCAACGCCATCATTTACTAGTGCTTGTGACTTTGACCCTATTGCCGTTGCTCGTATTTTTGTTGCTTTTGCACTGTCCCCCAGTGCAGTGGACTCATTACCAGTCGATTCACTGTTATTACCTAAAGCAATATTTCCTGACTTTGTCGCTTTCGCTTGAGCCCCTATTGCCGTGCCATATGTAGCAGCACTACTGCCAGTGCCCAAGGCCAGTGCACTGGTACCTATTGCTTCAGCATAAGTGCCTATAGCAATAGCGCCTTCGGTGGTCGCCAGTCCAGTTATGGGGTCAAATAGATTTTGATCCCCTTCTTTTCCACTCCGCGCACTATCTCCAATTGCAATATTACTATGTCCTATTGCCGAAGAGTTATCACCCATTGCATAACTGCTTAACCCCTTGACTGTACTACGACCAATACCAGTCGACCCGCTCCCTGTTACCTGCGCCCCACCTAAAGCTACAGAAGAAAGATCTCCCTTTAGTGGGTCAGAGGCAAGAGTGAAAACCTTAGAACCATAACCAATCGCAGTTGCATACGTTGCATCAGCTACTGTATTAGTTCCAAGTGCGATACTGTTAAGTGCAGTTGCTTTTGCATTTACCCCTACTGCCATAGAATCTATACCAGTAGCACCATCATTTAAATAGTTACTGTCCGGCCCTTGTTTATCACTTTTTACACTAAAATAATGCAGCTCTGATCCCGTAGCACCTGTATCCGCTATAGCGCTAATTACATAGGTATTTGTTGCATCATCAAAATTAACTGCAGTATTAGTACCAGCTGTAATTTTAGTTTTTGAGGCTTTAATTGCATCATCAATATTATTTTTACCTGTACCACCAATATTGGTCATACTCAGTAAACCACTTGAATTCAAAATTGCATTACCACCCAAAATATTTTTGGTTGTACCTGCAACATTCCCCACAACAGTTTGAGTAGCTAAAAGTTGGCTACCATTAACTGCATCTGTACTATCCAATGCAATTTTACCAGCGGCAATATTTTTTAATTGGCGTTCTGCACCCTTCGAACCAATCGAAACTTGCATTCCGTCCATGGATGCCTGACCAGCAAAATCACTATAGGTTAACCCATTTACGATAGCATTTGTTTCATTAGTTGCCGCTGTTGCGGTTGTTGCTTTTGAGCCTAAAGCAACAGCATTCGTTCTACTTGCCTGAGCAAATGAGCCAAAAGCAGTTGCCAAGTTAACATTTGATACAACGGCTTCATGACCCACAGCAATATTATCAACACCACCTGTTGCACGTGCACCCGACATAATCGCTAAACTATCATTTCCAGTAGCCAATGTTGGATTCGTTTTATTATCACCAATTGCTATTGCTCCACCAATTGGAGCTGTTGCAACAGCAGTACCTGAACCACAGTTTGCTGTAACCTTTGTATCCGTATTGTGCCCAACGACACTTCCAACCGTACTACCAGCATTGGCAACATTACTTCCACAAACTGACAAATTCGCCATTGCTGACTGACCAGCAATAAGGGACATCATAAAAACAAGCGTCTTAATTGAAAAATGAACAGAAGATTGTTGAACAATCTCTTCAGTCACCCCGACAATAGATGATTGAGAAGAACTTTTTCCCTTTGACTTCGCCAACTCTGAAACCGCTACCCAAGCTCCTAACGAAGCATTCCATATAACCCGATATATTTTATTCATAAATAATGCGCTCTATTTATCTTTTTAAAAGAACAAAAGTGACTTACAACACATAAGCAATAAAATTATATGGGTCTTTTCCAATTAACCTAAATTCAGTTTTAATTTAATACATAATAAATATCTAATTATTTTTTTAAATCAATTTTTATTTTATTTAAAAACAATAAAATCAATCAAAAAAACCCTCCAAACCATTCACTCTACTAATACATATAAAAATAACAAATTTATTATGCAATTAAAAAAAATATAAAATATTTTACATTATTAAAGTACCACTGCACTTTATTACATTGACTTTAAAGCACAAGAATAAAACATAGAATAAAATAAGCACAGTTTAATATATGATTTTTTAACTAAATAAAATTACTTTATTATAAAAATAAAATACATCCTAGAAATTAATAAAATACAATTTCAAAATTAAATAAAAATTACATTCAATCAATTTAAATAAAAACTGTTTTTAAATTAAAAAAATAATCAATCCATATTACAAAAATAAAAAATCTGAATTGCATTTAAATACAGCTCAAATTTTAAATCGTTCCTTTTAATATTGAATATAATGTATAGCTCCCACCAAATATGAGAGCAACATTCTAATTAACGAAAAGAATCTGTTGCAGATTTTGGATAACAAAATGGAAAAATCGGATAGCTGTAAGTGATGAAATCCGCTTCAATCTGCCCTAGGCGCACATTGACTTGAGGATGACACAATGGCTCAAAAAAATATAAATGATTGGCAAAATTTCGTTGAGGGATGCATCGATTTTCGCCCAGAAGATGGTGTATATCGTATTGCACGCGATATGTTTACCGAACCAGAACTATTTGAGCTTGAAATGGAGCTCATCTTTGAAAAAGTATGGATTTATGCTTGCCATGAAAGTGAAATCCCAAATAACAATGACTTCCTAACTGTTCAAATTGGACGTCAACCTTTAATTATCAGTCGTGATGCTAAAGGTGAACTTCATGCAATGGTGAATGCCTGTCAACATCGTGGCGCAACCTTAACACGAGTTGCTAAAGGTAACCAATCTACATTTACCTGCCCATTCCATGCTTGGTGTTATAAATCTGATGGTCGCTTAGTAAAAGTTAAAGCACCTTCTGAATATTGTGATGATTTCGACAAAAATAGTCGTGGATTAAAACAAGCACGTATTAGCAGTTATCGTGGTTTCATTTTTGTTAGCTTAGACACACGAGCTACCGATTCCTTAGAAGATTTCTTAGGAGATGGTAAAGTTTTTCTTGATCTCATGGTTGAACAATCTCCAACAGGCGAACTTGAAGTGCTTCAAGGTAAATCAACCTATAGTTTTGATGGCAACTGGAAGCTACAGAATGAAAATGGTGTAGATGGCTACCATGTAAGTACTGTGCACTACAACTATGTTTCAACAGTACAGCACCGTCAACAAGTGAATGCTTCTAAAGGCGAAGAATTAGATACACTTGACTACAGTAAGCTTGGTGCTGGTGACAATACCACAGATGATGGTTGGTTTAGCTTGAAAAATGGTCATAGCGTGCTATTTAGTGAAATGCCTAACCCAACAGTACGCCCAGGCTATGAAACTGTAATGCCATATTTGGTTGAAAAATACGGTGAAAAGCGTGCTGAATGGGCCATGCATCGTTTACGTAATCTTAATTTGTATCCAAGTTTATTCTTTATGGATCAAATTAGCTCACAACTACGTATTGTACGCCCTGTCGCATGGAATAAAACCGAAGTTGTTAGCCAATGTATTGGTGTAAAAGGTGAGTCGGCAGAAGCACGTCGCAACCGTATTCGTCAATTTGAAGACTTCTTCAACGTTTCAGGTCTTGGAACACCAGATGACTTAACTGAATTCCGTGAACAACAGCGTGGTTTCCAAGCACGTTTAGAGCGTTGGAGCGATATTTCTCGTGGTTATCAACATTGGTGCTATGAGAGTAATCCAAATGCTGAAGCTCTAGGCATTAATCCCGTCATCACTGGACGTGAAATTACACATGAAGGTTTATATGTAAATCAACATGGACACTGGAAAGCATTAATGCTCAAAGGTTTGAAACAAAAAGCGCTCAATATGGTTGAGTGTGATGAAACTGCGGTCAAGGAAGAGGTATAAGTTATGGATCAAGCACTACATTTTGCCGTAACACAGTTTATGTATAAGAAAGCTGAACTTTGTGACAATCAAGACTGGGATGCTTATCTTGAACTTTATGATGAAGACAGTGTCTATCATATCCCTCAATGGATTGATGATCATAGCTATGTTCAAGACCCTGACCAAGGCCTCTCTTATATTTACTATGCTGATCGTTCAGGCTTAGAAGACCGTGTATTCCGTATTCGTACGGGTAAAGCAGCTTCTGCAATGCCTCTACCACGTACATTACATAATATTAATAATGTTCGTGTACAAAAGCTTGCCGATGACACAATTGAAGTAAAAGTAGGTTGGAATACACTCTACAATCGCCAAGGTGTACAAGGCCAGTTCTATGGTCACAGCGTCTATATTCTACGCCAAGATGGAGAAAGCTTCCGTATACGTCGCCAACATACCTTACTGTTGAACGATAAGATTGACTCAGTCCTTGACTTCTATCACGTATAAGGGGCTATATATGGGACATTCAGTTGCACTAAACTTTGCAGATGGTAAAACATTCTTTATCTCTGTCAACAATAACGAGTTGCTGCTTGATGCAGCAATTCGCCAAGGAATTAACATTCCACTTGACTGTCGTGAAGGTGTATGTGGAACCTGCCAAGGTCAATGTGAAAGTGGACAATACGATCTAGATTATGTTGATGAAGATGCTTTAAGTGAACGCGATCTCGCTGAACGTAAAATGTTGGCATGTCAGACTCGTGTAAAATCAGATGCGGCTTTTTATTTCGATCATAGCTCAGAATTCTGTAATGCTGGTGATACATTAAAAATCACCAGTGTGGTCACTAAAGTAGAATTAGTTTCCGAAACAACTGCTATTTTACATGTGGATGCCAGTTCACATGCAGAACAATTACAGTATCTTCCTGGGCAATACGCGCGTCTTCAAATACCAGGAAGTAATGAATGGCGTTCATATTCCTTTGCTAGCCAACCGAATGTGAACAATCAATTGCAATTTCTGATTCGTATATTACCTGATGGCGTAATGAGCAATTACTTACGTGATCATTGTCAAGTAGGTCAAACTATTTTACTTGAAGCTCCTTTAGGTAGTTTCTATTTACGTGAAGTTGATCGTCCTTTGGTCTTTATTGCTGGCGGCACAGGACTTTCTGCCTTCCTTGGCATGCTTGACCGATTGGATGCAGCTGAACATAAACTTCCGATTCAACTTTTTTATGGTGTAAATACTGAATTGGATTTATGTGAACAACAACGCTTACAAAGCTATGCTGAACGTTTAAATTTTGACTATCAGCCTATCGTGGGTCGTCCATCAGCAGATTGGACAGGTAAAGCTGGTTTTATTCATGAGCACCTCGACCAATCTCAACTTGCTGAGAATGCGTTTGATATGTACTTGTGTGGGCCTCCTCCAATGATTGAGGCTGTAAAAAACTGGTTAGAATCACAATCACTAGATAATTATCGTTTGTATAGTGAAAAATTCCTGCAGAGTAATACGGTGCAAAGTAACAGTTAAATTTACTTTATATGTTTGAATTTGAGTACAGATATTGTTCTGCTTACTCTCACGCTTTCTAGGTCAAAGACTCCCCCCCCTAGCAACTTGTCTTTGGCCTAGTCTTTTTATATAAAATACAAAAAATATATTTAAAAATAAGTAGTACATTGAAAATATTATTAAAATTACAATTAAAATCAATATGTTATACCAATTCAATTTACTTATTTTTAAATTGACCAATTTACTCTGGTTTGATATAAATAAAGTGGTTCTAAAGGAATTAGGCCTATAAAAGAGCGTTATTTACATGTTGATTGTGTAATCACAATCATTACATAACGCTAAATCTTAAAGATTAGCAAGGGATAGCCATGAACTCAGCCAACTCCCCCAATATATGCGGCCGCCATTTTGAAAATGAATCGGTTTTTCAGTCTGATAATTTACTCTTCCAATGCCATGATCCGAATGAAACATGCCTACAGGTTGGCCATATTTTTAAACCTCACCAACTCAAAATCATTCAACAAAAGGCTGATTTTTGCGCCAGCATGCATATGATTCATACCATGGGAAGTATACAAATTTGTCGCTTAACCTACAGTGAGGATGTTTATATTGATCCAGATGATTTAGAACAATTCTATTTAATTCAAATTCCAACAAAAGGCTATGCAGAAATTCAATATGCTTCGCATAAGTTTATTTCCTATGCTCAAGTTGCATCTTTATTATCCCCAGGACATGCTTTACAGATGCGTTGGCATGCAAATACCCCACAGCTTATTGTAAAAATTGCCAAAGATGATTTGCATTTCCATTGTAGACAGCATTTACCTCACTTCCAGCAACAGAGCCTTATATTTGACCCCAAACTGGATTTCTCACGGCCTAGTGCTGCTTATTTTCTACAACTTTTAAAAACTTTGATGTTAGCATTAGCAACCGAACATCATCCATTACAACATCCATTTGCATTTAAACAATTTGAATCCAGTCTATTTAATGCCTTGATATATGGGCAATGTAATAACAGTCAGGAACTTTTACAACAAAATGAGAAGGTTATCTCACCCCATTTTATTAAACGCACAGAAGCCTATATTAGAGATCACTTACATGAAACTTTAAATGTAGAACAATTAGCTGCACAAGCAGGCATCAGTGTTCGCACGCTATTTAATGGTTTCAAAAATTATTTGGGTACAACGCCTATGGCTTATTTAAAAGAGTTGCGCTTTGAACAGGCCCATTTGGAGCTCATGAATAATGAGTACTTATCAGTAACCGATGTAGCCTTTAAATGGGGTTTTACACATCTAGGACGTTTTTCTCAGGAATATAAACGTCGTTATGGTCAACTTCCCTCCAACATTCGTAAACAACACTCAAGTTAGATTAATATTCATCTAGATTCAGCAAGCCCGGCTGATAATCAGCATCTTTACAATTGGATTCTAAATCCATATTCAAATATGTATAGCGATGTAATAGTTTTTCTAATTTTTTACCATTACTTTGCCAAATATTAAAATGCTTACCCTCACTTGAGCTGCATTCAGTGATGCGTTGTGGACTCTCCTTAGCAAATAAATTGATCCCTATAATTTGTCTTTGCTTGTAAATTAATTGCTTATGCCCTAATTCGAAACCATAACCTCGAATGAAATCGCGACTTTTTTCATCGACACGATAAAAAAACTTACCCTCTAAACCATCTGTGCCTAATGTTTCAATACAATCATTTGATTTTGCCAAAGGCAACGCTTCAACTAAACGATAATGAAAAACATTTTTTTTATTAGGATCTGCATAAACAACCGTAATTGCAGAACTGATGGATTGATCACTCAACAAACAACTTCCCTGCTGATTTGAAAGATATAGAATATTACCACGCAATTGTTTCTGTAGAGTTTTCATCTGTTGACCAGATATTGGTGCTGCAGCAAATGTCGAATTCGCTACAAATAAACCTGCGATAACTAAACTATACTTTTTAAAACTCATTTTATAATCAACCCATTAGTATGATCTATTATTCAGGTGAATTAGACTGCCAAATCTCTTTTGCTTGATTACATTTTTCCATACTAGAATAAATGAAAATTGATTGGTCTTTACTCAACAAATGTATTGCATCGAAATCTGCGCCAAAGGCTTTTTTCTCAACGGCACAACGATATTCAGCAATATTATAACTTTCAACTTTTTTACACTGAGCATCCTTTGCTGATTCATCAAAACCAACCCATTGATTGACTTTTACTTTATCACAAAGAATCTCTGGCGCTTGCGCAGATACTACGGGTACAGCAGAACTTGGTAATGGACTAGAACTTGTTGCAGCATCTTCAACAACTGTCGAAGCAACGATGGACTTGGCTGGTTCTTGATTTTTTTGTTGTTGCTCTGATTTTTCACATCCTAATAATGCGATTGATAAAATGGCCAACAAAGTCGGGCCTAAACTAATTTTAAAGGTCATCACCACGATCCCAAAATGATTAAAACAATGAATTTCGAATATAAAATATAACTAATTACGATGTAAAAACAATGGATTATTTTACACCAAAATTGTTTTCACACCTATAAATTAGCAATAGCCAATGCTAACTGCTCAACATCATCACTCTGCAGCTTATCTCGCATTTTTAAAATAATTTTTTCATCCAACTGATATATATTCAAAGCCAAAAGTTGTTCAATTTTATCCAATGGAAAACGATACTTAATAATTTTTGCAGGCACACCTGCAACAATTGCATAAGGAGGCACATCCTGCGTTACTACTGCACCTGTTGCAACAACCGCACCTTCACCCAATGCTACCCCTTGCATAATCATAGCTCGACTGCCAATCCAACAGCCATGACCAATGACAGTATCACCTGCTGCAACAAAACTCCGTGTATCAAAAGGAAATGTCGCAATCCAATCCGTACGATGTAATTGGTTTCCACCCATCATGATCACACATTCAGCACCAAAGCTAACAAAGTTGCCAATATACAATTGATCAATAGGTTTTTCAGCTGTGGAGGTTTGTCATGTAAATAACGTACAACGCATCTTTCAAAGCCAGCATCCCAGTACGCACTATAATAACTATAATGACCATGAATATGAATATTTGGGTTTTTTACTGTCTTAGCAATAAATTCAAATTCACACCAATGCTTCACTGGTGATGGTATGGTGGACTGACTCATAAAAATACAACTTAACTGGACAATACATTATAGTCAGATTTCACATCATGCTGACAACTGTATCTCATATCAGATTAAATCTGCACCCACATATGTACACCGTTAATACCTTAATTTTCAACATGAAATGAACATCCAACCATAAATACTCCACCTGTTTAGCACATTTTGGCAATGCTCACTCCATGGGATAATGCAACATAAGTTTATACGTTATGTTCTTGCTTCCAAAAAATCTGAATAAACAATGCTAGTACAAACAAAATCATGCTCGATAACAATAAAACAATACTATGAGCAGCAGTAAAAGCATCAAATGCAAGCAACTGTATAGATGCTTGAGCAGGTTCACTTATATTGGACAAAGAATGTAGTGTTTCAAGTAAAGAGCTGGTAGCCAACTCAGTATATTGAGAGTTAATCGCCGTATCTTGAGTAAAATAATATTGATATATGGCAGCCGCAATCAGGCCAAACAGTGTAACGCCCAAGCCCGTTCCTAATTCATATGACATTCCTTCAATCGCACCCGCAGCGGTTGCCTGCTCTGGTGGAGCTGAAGAAAGTATTGCAGATGTTGCTGCTAAAAAGGCAATGATAATACTGCTACCTAATAACACCATAAACAAAGAGGCTTGTATAATCTGTTCTGCAAACTGGGTCTGTGATAATCCCCACATTGCAACAGCACTGAAAATTAATCCCCAAACAGCAACTTTCTTATAACCAAAACGATTAAGCAGTGTGCTACTAAATATCCCCCCCAAGCTAATAGTGAGCATGAAAGGTAAAATATACAATCCTGCTTCCAAAGCGCTATAGCCCAATACAAACTGTAACTCTTGTGAAATTAATAATTCAAATCCAACAAGAGCAATCATGGCTATAAATGAGATCAGAAAACCAAACTTAATTCCTGCATAGCCAAATAAATCAAAGTTTATTAATTTTTCAGCTGCTTTGTTTTGTATCCGTACAAATAGATAAAGCAATACTATGCCAAATAATAAAATCGCAAGAGCTTGTAAATCAGCAGTTTTCATGGCCGATTTCACACCATAGATTAATGATAAAATCGCGACCATAAGTAATATTGCAGCTCGAATATCTATTTTCTTCTCTGGGTTCCCGATTTGTTTAGGCAATATTCGCCCACCAATCATCAACACAATCAACACTAAAGGGATATTAATTAAAAAAATACTTCCCCAAGAAAAATACTCAAGTAAGACACCACCGACTAAAGGCCCTAAAGCTGCCCCACCACCACCAGCAACCACCCAAAGGCCTAAAGCCTGATTACGTTGCTTTTCATCTTCAAACTCAGTTCTAAGTGCGGCTAAAGTCGCGGGAATAATCATGGAAGCACCCAGAGCCAAAATCACACGTGCAAGAATCAGCATCAATGCTGATATTGAAAACGCAGCTAATATTGATGCTATACCAAAAATTGCAGCGCCTATGATTAACAAACGTTTATAACCAATTCGCTCTCCTAGAGCTCCCATAGGTAATAAAAATACAGCCATCATTAAGGCATAAATATCGATCACCCAAAGCATTTGATTATTATCTAATGCAAAAACCTCACTTAATGTAGGAATCGCAATATGTAAAACCGTCGCATCAATAGCGACAGGTAAATATATTAAAATGCTAATTATAAGGATGTACCATTTACGAGACATAAAACCACGTGTAAAGTTGAACATGTGTTCATGATTTTAAATAAATATGAACATGTGTTCAATTGTTTTTTTTGAGAGACCAAATGAGTTATTTAAACAAACAACAACGGGAGCAACAGATATTAGAAGTTGCAAAAAAAATTGCCTTAAATGAAGGACTCAATACCTTAACGGTTAGAAAAATTGCAATTGCTGCTGAAATTTCTGTAGGCCAAGTGCATCATCACTTCAACTCAATCTCTGAATTAAAAGCCCAAGCCTTTTTAGATCTTGCTTATCAAAATATTGCTGAAATTCATCAAATTGAAGATAGCGATGTTATTGCCAATTTAATGCAAGTGTTTGGTTTAGAAGACAATAACATACCATATATCCGACTATGGAATAGCGCTGAAAGTATGTCTTTAAATGACCCAATAATGAAAGCTGCTTATAAAAAAGCTTTATTTCACTGGCATAGTGTCGTATGTGAATGGCTACAACGTTCACAACACAGCCTGAAGAAAACAGATATTGAAGGTATGGCTTGGCGTTTAACGGCGGTTTGTTATGGTTTTGAAAATCTTTATAATCTAGGCTTTCATGATCTAGATTTTTATAATTTACAAATTAAAACGGCAATACAAGAAATTATTGGCCATTGATAAAGTACATCTAGAAATGAAAACTCCCCTTGTGTATACACAAGAGGAGGTCGACTATTTCATTTTTATAGGGTTAAAGTGCTGGATGCGCAGATGCAACACGATATTGCCCCGCATGAAAAACCAAAGGCTCACCACAACGCTGTTGATAATGCTCAATTTGTCCAATAAAAATTAAATGATCTCCACCCTCATATTGTTGTACATTTCGGCACAACAAGGTAGCTAAGGCATCATCTAATAACGGGATTCCTTGAGGGCATTGTTGATGGGCAATGCCTGCAAATTTATCCTCAGCTCCACGGGCAAAATGACCTGAAAGCTGATGATGCTCCTGAGCTAACATATGAATTGCAAAATATTCTGCGGCACAAAAATCATTTAAACTTGGTGCTGTTTTTGCCAAACTCCATAAGATCAATGGTGGATCTAATGACAAAGATGAAAAAGAGTTTGCAGTCATACCCACCTTACGACCATCTTGACCACGTGTGGTAATCACCGTCACACCTGTTGCAAACTGACCTAATAGATTACGAATCTCACGAGGGTTTTCTACATCAACTTGACTAAGACCTAATTCACTTAAAGTATTTTGCATAGACTCGCCTCCACTCATGCGACTTGTGCCATTGCCGTATTTTCTTTGCTTGCAATAAATTTCTTCGCTTCTACAGTGTCAAACCACCAAGGTGCATACTGACGAGGATCATCAAAATTATTCGCTAAAACTGAGGCAATTGCTTGATTTTGTGCACCTGCAGCCAAGACATCGAGCATTGCTGCTTGAGGTGGTGCTAGTAAACTATTAGTCCATGCCACAACAGTTTCGGCATAGTCCCAGTATTTTTCAAAAGTTTGTTGCATCCACTGTTCATTAAAGGCTTGATTGTCATTTGCCAAAATAGCATCGAAATAAATCTTGCTACATTTTGCGGCATTATTTGATCCCTGGCCTGTAATTGGATCATTGACTACCAATGCATCGGCCATGCCAAACACTCTACGGCCAGAAGGCAAAGTTAAAATAGGCTTACGAACCGTTGGCGCAAAACGTCCAGCAAGTACACCACCTGCATCAGTTAAACTCACATCTGTACAACGCTCTGCTTCCCAAGGTAAATAAGTTTTCAAAATTTCTAAACTTTTAGCTAAATGTTGCTCTGGTGTTTTGACCTCTTGCCAACAATCCATTGGACCTTCAGGAATACCCTCAAATACCATAATGTCACAAGGGCCATTTACAGTTAATGCAGGGAAACAGAAATACTCACCTACCCCAGGAATAATATTAAAATTCACTCGTGAGTAAGGTGAAAGTGCCTTCATCCCATTAACATACGTTAGAGCCAAAGCACGCTGTGGTTTATCAAAATGACTACGCTCATCATCTCGAACAAATTGTTTGACAACCTCACCCTTTCCAGCTGCCAGTAATACTAACTCATAGTCCTCAGTCAGCTGCTCAAGCTCATCAATACCCACATCTTGCATGATTAATTGACCACCACGGCGTTGAAATTCTTCCATCCAAAATGGCATTTTGACACGCTGATCCACAGATTGAGCATAACGTTCTAAACGCGCACTCCATTGAAAAACCTTTCCACCATTTTCAATATCAACTAGGTTAAAGCCAATGCCCTCTACTGCTGGACATTGCTCCTCCCAGAAGTTTAAGCCTAAATCACGTTCTGTTTGTAATGCTGTATGGAACATACATTGGCTCGACATTACTTTGCCTTGACGTATTTCCTCTGCGGTCCGATTGGTTAAAACCGTAACATCATAGCCTGTGTCTAACAAAGCCAAAGCCAATTGTAAACCTGATTGCCCTGCACCAACGATCGCTATACGACGCATATCTTTCTCCATAAATTTTATCTTTCAATTTTTATAGTCAGCCTTTTTATTAGCTCAATTCGCCAATATAAAATTAAAGTCTGTCTATAGATCCTTTTGAGTGTTATCCAGCTAAGCGTGGAATTGCAGGCCGATTTTGCTCAGGCCCCATAACGGCGTAACCACCATCAACAGCATAGTCAGCACCTGTGACAAAACTGGCTGCAGATGACAAGAGAAATACAACAACATTGGCAACCTCTTCTGGGTTACCCAAACGTCCAAGTAAATGATAATCCGCTGCAACTTGATCGGCTTTAATCCGGTCATGCCCACTCACCTCGGCAATAACACGTGACCAAGTCCAACCTGGAGAAACAGAGTTAACTCGTATGCCATCAACAGCAAAATCCATTGCCATACTTTGTGTTAACTGATGAATTGCAGCTTTTGATACTGGATATAACCAACGTCCTGTTTGAGCGCATTGGGTTGAAATTGAAGTAAAGTTAACTACAGCCCCTTGATTTTCCTTTAAATCTTCATATAAATGGCGAGTAAGTTCCACTGTAGAAAGAACATTTATATCCAGCGCTTTTAACCAATCTTGACGTGAAGAAGCAAAACCATCATCAAGATAACTACACGCCAAATTCACAACACTGTGTACAGAACCCATGACTTGATGGATATGTTGCACAGCTTGTTTTAATGATTCATCTTGACTGAGATCGGTTTGAATAAACATCACAGCATCAGGATATTGCTCAGCAATTTTTTTACCTGCTGGATCAATATCTAAAATGACCACTTGCATTTCTTCTGCAAGCATTGCTCTTACTACAGCTTGACCAATGAGCGTTGCACCACCACTCACTACCCCAACCTTTCCTTGTAAATTAAAATCCATGGTTTACCCCTTAATCGATTGCCTTGCCTTCACTACTTGGCCAAGATGGCATTAATTGATTTGAAGCTAAACTTTCATCTAATAGTTTTCGCGCAGTTTCCACCCCTGCAACAGGTAAACCAGTTGGATCTAATAAACCAATCTGTACGAGCACTGAAGCCTGATCCCAATAAATATGTTCATGACACAACTTATTGCCACGGAACTGAATAACACCCAGCATTGGAATCTCAACATATTTACCAGTTGCTTTCACTCCAGGTAAAAGCCAGTCGATTTCTGCATCGTGAGTAAAACTCATGATAAATTCATCAACCACTTGCGTAGAACCAACCGTACGTGAGATCGAAGTAATCTTCATATCTTGTGGATTTTGATGGACAAAATGATAACGATAAAAACGTGCCAATTGGCTATAGCCCACTCCGCCCGTTAAAGTGGGAATGTGATTAACATAAGGCTCTGCAACCATTGTCGCCATTGTTGCTGGCACATCGCGCGTGTCGAACTCATGACGAATATGTTCTTCCCAAAGCGCAACCAAGTCATAATGTGGCCCAATTGTGTCATGTAACGCCGTGATGCTACGCTCATGAGCAAATTTTGCAGATGGTTTATGTAAATGCTCACTACCAGGGCGGGCAAAAGCATGATCCACACCCTCATAAATATGACACTGCACATTTGGGGTTGCTTGGGCAGCCTGTTGAATTTTGATCTGTTGTTCAGCTGGAGTGAAATGATCTAACGCTGCAAGATGAATCACTAAACGGCCTTTTACATTTGCCATTTCATCTAATTTGCTATCAATGCCCACACCATAATATGATATTGCACAAGCAACTTGAGCTAGACGGCATGCAGCCAAGTATGCAAGTTTCCCCCCTAAACAATAGCCAACCACACCAAGACCGGTACTCTGATCACACTGCTCTAAGGTCTTTAGAAAGTCTAAACTCGCTGCAACATCTTCGACCCCAAGATCTTCATCATATTGCTGATATAGAGCAATCGCTTTGCTAAAGTCTTCAGCGCTATAACCTAACTCAATATTGGGTTCAATACGCCAAAATAAATCTGGCACCAATACGGTGTAGCCCTCTTCTGCTAGGAAGTCTGCTTTACTACGCATGGCAGCATTAATACCAAAAATCTCTTGGCATAAAACAATTCCTGGTCCTTTACCTGACTCTGGCGTAGCCAAATAACCTGAAAAACTGCCTTGTGTTGTATTAATTTGAATCATTTGACCCGTCATTGGTTTCACTCCTGATCTCCGTATGAAGTTATATTTACCTTGAAACCAATTTGTGACTGTCCAAATGCTGCATGTTTTATCCAACCAATGCCAAAACTTAAAATACATTAATCACATCATGCCAATGTTTTAACTTCTTTATTTTTTTAATCGTTCAGTAAAATTTAAGGATGCATAGCAACCTAGCTATCCTTTTGACTTTTATATAATTCAGTGCTAACTCACTATACAAATTATCCAGCCATTTTTTGGAAAATATGGATTAAATCTAGGACTGATAGGATAGTGTAAAACATCAAAAACAGATTAAATCCTAGTAAATTGGTGGGACTTTAATACTACCATTGGGGGAATCTACCTACAGCATAGAACATAATCTGCTGCATATAGGTCAGGATGACATATATTTCCAGTGCATATTTGATCTAAGACGTCGGTCAAATTAGGAAAGGAATCAAAATGAAAAGTATAGATATTAATGATGTGATTAACAGGGATAAACTCTCTCCACTACAGTGGATCGTGTTTATTTTAGGTTTTCTAGTATTTTTTAGTGATGGCTTAGATACAGGTATTATTGGCTTTGTTGCACCTGCTTTAATTGATGACTGGGGAATCTCAAAAAAAGAATTGGCACCTGTACTTAGTGCTGCGCTTGTGGGCATGTCCATAGGTGCATTACTTTCAGGTCCTCTTGCGGATAAATTTGGTCGTAAAGGTGTTATTGTACTAACAACCTTGGTCTTCTCAAGTTTTACCATCCTTTGTGGTTTTTCAAACTCAACTCAAGAACTAATGATTTATCGCTTTATTACTGGTTTAGGTTTGGGTGCAGCAATGCCCAATATCAGTACCATTGTTTCTGAATATATGCCAGCTAAACGTAAAGCCTTTTTAACTGGACTTGCAGGCTGCGGTTTTATGCTAGGAATCTCAAGTGGTGGTTTATTGTCAGCTTACCTACTTGAATCAATGGGCTGGGCAAAAGTAATTATTATTGGAGGTATTCTACCTTTAGTTTTGGTGTTATTAACCCAATTGCCAGAATCTGCACAATACTTGATTAAACGCCAACAGCAAATTAAAGCGCAGAAAATTTTAGAAAAATTACAAGGCAAACCTTTCGAGCAGAATGTAAACTTAGTTTTGGCACAGCAAGAACTGCATGCTAATCAAAACCCAGTAAAGCTAGTTGTAGGCAAATATCTTTCTGGTTCAGCCATGCTTTGGTTATGTTGCTTTATGAGTTTATTGGTCTTTTATTTATTGACCAGTTGGATGCCAACCATTTTAAAAACTGCTGGTTTTAGCACACAACAATTTAGCTTACTCTCTGCGATTTTCCCATTCGGTGGTGTTATTGGTGCAATTGTGATGGGATGGTACATGGACAAATTTCATCCGACCACTGTTATTAAATACGCCTACTTATTTGCCTTCATATTGTTCATTGTAGCAGGAGTTGTTTATAGCAATATCACCTTACTCAGCATTACCATTTTCTTTATTGGTGCCTTATTGGTTGGTGCTCAGTCATCTTTACTGCCTCTCGCTGCTTTATATTACCCTGCCGCTTGTCGAGCTGTTGGAGTATCTTGGATGCATGGTATTGGACGGATTGGAGCAATTTTAGGTGCATTCTTCGGATCACTCATCTTTAGCTTTAATTTAGGTCTAGATGCGATTTTCTATGTTCTTGCCATTCCAACGATTATTTCGTTTATTGCTCTTAGTATTAAAGTCATTTTAGAAAGAAAACAAGTAAATCGCTCTACAGAAATGCTCAGTGAATAATTCATTCCAGCTATTTAAATGAGCTAAAAATCATAAGGGATTCCAAATGGAATCCCTTATGATTTTAATAAGTTAAAGTTTTAAAAAATAAAAAATTAACTAAGAAAATACATTAAATACGGCTTTTAGTATCACTTGGACTTTCACCAAATTCGGCACGGTATTCCTGAGAAAACCGGCTTAAATGATTAAACCCCCATTCATAAGCCAACTGGGAAATAGATAAATTACGTTGACCCGATTGAGCTGTTAGCGCTTTAAATATCTGTTGTAAACGATAGCGTTTTAAATAGCTCATTGGGCTAGTTGAAAAATAATACTGAAACTCTTGATAAAGCTTGGACTTCGAAACCCCTGCAATACGTTGTAAATCTTCCGCACTAATTTGTTCACGCGCATGTCGAATTAAGTATTGTTGCACATGACGAATATATGTGGGTACTTGCTGTTCTGTTGCCATTTTTAAAGCAGCGGAATAATTATTTTCTTGTGATAGTAATAAAGCCTTAATTAAGAAGTTTTCATAATCCCCAGACAACATACCTAAACCATAAAACCCCATATATTGAGATTTTTGTGCCAAGAATCCTTGAATATTTTTCCACCATGCATCAATCAACTGTGTTGAATGAACACGCATTTCAGGATTAAAAACAATCTGATCTTGTATTGGTTGTTCTAATAAATCTGAAAGTACTTTATTCAGACTTGATTCTGGAATCACCACATGGATTTTTTTACAGTCTTTATTAATAATTAAGTTTTGTTGCTCCCGATTCGAAACAATCAAACCTTGGTCTTGATTAGAGCGATATTGTACGCCATGCATGTTTAAAGTTTGCTGTCCCAGAAGCGGCAAACTAATGCTGTAGGCTTTCAATTCGGCAATGTTAATTGCAACATTTGCACCATAACTAACCATGCCAATCGTCATTTTATTATGTGGCAAACGCATACCGTCATAGTGAAAATCAAGTGTTCCACTATAGCTTTTATCTAAGTAATGTTGACCACAAATATCGGACATGACATTTTCTGCAAAGTCGGCATCACGAGACGTATGATTAACATCTATATTTTGGCTGAGTGAGGTCATATCCGTATCACCTGGCTAAAGATGTAATTTCTCTATAGAAAGGATCTATTCATCCTACTCTACGCTGATGTAAGGCTTTATCATTCCTAGATTAAAACAGCATCAGTTAAATACTGATCGCCTAGCCTGTATTAAAAAGCAAAGTCTTTTAAATATAAACTATCTATTTAGCATATAAATATACCTTTTTGGTAGGAATTCCTAAAAATAATAATTTTGCAGAGTCCCCCCTGTCAGAAGTGACAGCTTATTCATTGCAGCAAAACCACTAACATCCCAAACAATCATCTGATGAAACACAACTAATTCAAATCTATTTATGTCCATTACAGACTTTGGAATATCACAATGAATTTTAGCCATCTCATTATTCTTCGATTAGAGAACCTTTGCATTGCAATCATCGGATTAAGTCTTTATTACCATTTTGCTTTTGACTGGATGTTTTTTTTATATTGCATCCTACTCCCCGATTTGAGTATTTTGGCGTATGCCTTTAACAATCGTATTGGAGCTTTGAGTTATAATCTTGGCCATAATTATATATTTCCAAGTCTACTCATTTTGTTATGTATTTTTCTATCTCAACCTATACTACTAAGTATTGGATTAATTTGGATCATTCATATTGGTTTAGATAGAGCATTGGGATTTGGCTTAAAGCATGCTCACAATTTCAAGTCCACCCATCTTAATTTAAATAATTAATTACAACTCACTGAGATTATTTGAACTGTGGCCGAATCAATTGTGTTAACAAACCTTTGGCCACTGCATGTTGTCTATTATTCACACCTAATTTAATCATAACGTGATTCAAATGAAATATTATGGTTCTCTCACTGACACCTAAAATTTTTGAAATATCCCAAGAAGATTTTCCTTCACATGCCCAAAATAAACATTCATATTCTCTTTGGGTTAAAGGCTGTTTCAATGGCTCTTTACTTGTATGTAATATTTGATACTGTTGAAACCATTGCATAAGATGTGTTGATAACAACAGTATGTATGGACAAAGTTGATTTAATAAGGCTCTGCTTTGTACAGATTGGCTCTGAGTCGCCAAATTAAAAATTCCCTTAAAACCAAAGGTTGTACTTAATGGAATGCTTAAGCCAGAGTGCATTCCAAACCGTCTTGCTTGTTCAAACATGACATGATATCGAGCATCTTGAAAATCTGGCATTAATATTAATTCATCCCAAAATATAGGTACAACATGCTCAAAACAATATGCTGTTATTGGATCATTTAAGTAAAAGTTTTGTTCATGATAATAATCACACCATCCTACAGGATAATGATCTAACATAAATATTTCAGGTTGTACCAATGACTCAACTCGATAGAGTGAAAACATATAATAATCTAATTGAATATCTTGACAGTAATGAGCCATTAACTGTTCGAGCTGTTCAATTTGATCAGTCTGTTTGATTTGAGCAATCACTGTCATTGTTAAGGCATATACTGATGTAAACAATTAAGCTGTCCCTCTTTAACAATCAATCGCTTTATTTTTTATACCTTAATTCAGGCAACCTTATTTTTACAAATAAAAAAAACCACATCGTAAAAACATCGATGTGGCGAAAAGTGATCATGTTAATCAGGCATGTTTAGCCGAAAACATCATGATTAACGAAGAAGACCGATACAGCAAAGCAGTATCATCAAAGTCAGCTTTAATTTTTATGTTGGGAGAACTTATAACCTTGATCACAAAATGCAGCGATAATCACAAGAATTGCAGCAATAAATAAAATCACTGTAACACCTGTAGTTGAATGTGTTGGCGACATCGCCACCAAACTCAATGCCCCCAATGGTGCCAATCCACCAGCAAGTGCTGTCCCTAACTCTCGACCAGTACCCACACCTGTTGAACGGTTTTCAACTGCAAATTGGCGACTCAAGAAAGAACCTTGTGGTGCAAACATCATTGGTGCCAATAGACCCGTACCAATCGCAATTGCCAAATAAATTGTATTGTCCTGAGCTTTTTCAAGTAAATACATAAATGGATAAGCGAATAACATCGAGAGTATACCACCGATAATTAATACGTTTTTACTACTCCATTTATCACATAACCATCCAAAGACTGGCACACTTACGATTGCGACTAAACTTGCAATTGTTACAGACAACGAAGTCACATGCGCACTCACACCTTGGAACTGTGTTAAGTAAGCTAATGAGAATGTCTTAAAGATATAACTAAGCGCGTTATAACCAATAGCCAAGACAAAAACCACCAACAAGCCTTTCATATTTGTCTGTAAGATTTGCTTAAATGGATTAACCTTCTTCACTTCAACTTGAGCATCAACAACTGCTTCTTGATAATCTGGAGTTTCAGGCAAACTTTTTCGCACCCAAAGTCCGATAAGAACCAATACAAAACTCAAGATAAATGGAATACGCCATCCACCATTTACAAGAAATTCATCACCATTTAAGGTCAACAAGAAAATAGTCAAAGATGATAAAAGCAAACCTAAGTTTAAGCCCAATGCTGGCCATGCCCCTTGACGACCACGTTTATCTGCTGATGCATGCTCATACGATGTAATTGCAGCCCCAGCCAATTCAGCCCCAGCCCCCAAACCTTGAATAATACGAAAAACAACCAATAAAACAGGTGCCCAAATCCCAATTGTTTCATAAGTTGGGATTAGACCAATTGCTGTTGTACAAAGTCCCATCAGCAAAAAGGTCACAAATAGCATTTTTTTACGGCCAAATTTATCACCAAAATAACCAAAGAACATGCCACCAATTGGACGTGCAATAAAACCAATCGCAAAAGTTGCAAAAGCTTGCATAGCTGCATTACTTGGATTTGAAGTATCAAAAAATACTTTGGCAAAAACAATCGAAGCCATGGTCGCATATAGGTAGAAGTCATACCATTCTAGCATTGACCCAACAATAGTCGCCGTTGCGACCTTACGTATACGCTTCTTTTCTTCAATTGCAGTTTCAATCTGTTGACTCATTTTACAATCCCTTAATCAACTCAACGGCCTTATTTGTGGGTCATCACTTCACGAACGATATATTCAGCAATCGCCAATGAAGATGTCGCACCTGGTGATGGTGCATTACGAATATGTGTAATATTGCCCTGTTTACGAATAACAAAATCATCAACCAATGAACCGTCAGACTCCATTGCTTGTGCTCGAATGCCACGAGTTGCAGGAACACAAGATACGTTTTCTAGACTTGGAACATATTTGGCTGCTTCTGCAACAAAATTAGTCTGGCTCATGACAGTACTTAATTCACGTAATGCAGCTGACATGTTTTTAGATGAAAATTTCCAGAATCCTTTATAGGTCAAGAAATCATAAATATCTGAAAGATTGAATGTTTTACCATCATAGTTTTCACGACCAAAAGAAATAAAGGCATTTGGCCCAATAGTCATTTGACCATCAATACGCTTAGTGAAATGTACGCCTAAGAATGGATATTTTGGATCAGGTACTGGATAAATTAAGCCTTTAACGTGACTTTTGAAGTTTTCATCAATCACATAATATTGACCAAAGAAAGGTACGATTTTTGGTGTTGCGATATCACCAGCATTTGCTGCTAAACGGTCTGATTGCAAACCTGCACAAGTGACAACATAGTCAAAAGTTGTATCGTAATGATCTTGGTCAGCAAAATGCACTGTGATTTTGTTGTGCTCTTCAGTTAAGTTACTCACTTTACGTCCAAGGACAATCGTGCCACCTTTGCTTTGAATTTCTTCAGCAATTTTTTCTGCAATCGCTCCATAGCTGACAATTGCAGTACGTGGTGAATAAAGTGCACTAACACCAATACAGTTTGGCTCTACTTCCGCAATTTCACCTGCACTTAACATACGAACATCAGGTACTTTGTTCGCCAAAGATTTTTTATAAATTGCATCTAGACGTGGCAATTCTTCTTTGTCCAGTGCAACCACAACCTTACCGCATTCGTCATAGGCAACATTGTTTTCAAGGCAATACTGTTGAACTAATTCAGCACCACGACGACACAAACGTGCTTTTAGGCCACCTGGCTCATAGTACAAACCAGCATGAACCACACCTGAGTTATGACTAGACTGATGTTGAGCAACTTTATTTTCTTTTTCAAAAACAGTTACTTTTGCATCAGGAAAATCTAATAAAATTTGGCGAGCAACGGAGAGTCCATTGATTCCCCCTCCGATAATGGCATAATGCTTGTTCAACAACCTTCCCCTGCTAAATGTTATGAAATTGATCCAAAAACCAAAAAGTTTGACTGAAGAAGCCTTTGAAATTCTGCAAGATGCGATTATTAACAATCAGCTAGAATTCAACGTTCTTTATTCAGCCACTGAATTGGGTCAAATGTTAGGTGGGATTTCTCGCACCCCTGTCCGCGAAGCGGCTCAAATGCTGGAAAAAATCGGTATTGTAAAAATTGAAAAGAACAAAGGCATACGCATTATTCCGACATCATTCAGTACAATGATCGAATCTTTCCAGATTCGTTTAATGCTTGAAGTGCCTTTAATTCGCCGAGCAACTGAAATTCGAACTCCAGAGGATATCGAACGTCTCAATCAAATTTTTGAGGAGTTCAAACAAAAATCCCTTTCAGGTGATAGTACTGGGACGCTAAAAGCTGACCGTGATTATCATCTTGCCCTGTTACAGATCGTTGATAATCAAAAAGCCATTGATATTATTAGTAATACCCGTAATCAGGTCCTTATCGCAGGCTCGGCTACCATCCCTCATTCACGTTCATGTCAAGCGACCTTTGAAGATCATCTTGAGCTACATCAAGCTTTCATTCATGGTGATCAACAAAAAGCTGCTGAGGCGATGAAATCTCATATCATCAACACCGCAAATTTGTTAATTCATCAAGAATCAGCTAAACGCCCTAACTGGTCGGAAAAGGACGCGATTGATCAACTGAATTGGATATAAATAAATCTAGCATGTTGCATGCAACATGTAAATGCTCATTGTATTGGGTATTTTTGAACTCATGCGTTCGCTATAGCCATAATTTAACCATTACTGCATAAAGATGAAGGGTTCAAGCTGTAAATGTAGAAAGGAGCAAAATGATATCAAAGACAAGTGTTGTATGATTTTTCCCAACAACATACGTTTATAACTTTTTGATTATGCTTTTATTTTACGGTTCAATCTGGAGCAAAAGCAGAACGCTCAACAATCATGATTAGCGCATAAAATAGAGAGGAGTAAGCTCCTCTCTATAAGTAAGTTGCTAAGGATAATACCCCAAGTTTCTTGGACTAAAGTCTATGCACCTCATCTGAATCAGATCTTGTGTACCATGTATACAAAAACCATAAGTTCACAAGTAGTCTAGCTAAAGCTCAATATAACGTAGTGTTATTTGCTGACAACAAGAGAGGCCTCTGCTTCAGCGGATGGTTCAGTCACTGTTCTCCCTTCAACTGAAGCTTTTAAATTCACCATAAAGATGGCTAAAGCTGCGATTACTCCTGGAATTGCAATCATTAAAAAATTCATTTGATGAGGGAGTTGGAACGTCAGTAATGCACCTGTTAACACTGGTCCTACAATCGCCCCGATACGCCCAATACCAGATGCCCAGCCCATGCCTGTAGAACGTACTGCTGCTGGATAAAACTGTGCAACGAAGGTATATAGTAAAATTTGTGAGCCAATTGTTGCAGCCCCAGCAATCGCAATTAAAGTATATAAAACCAATTGTGGACTGTTGAATCCCAACATAATTAAAGCTACTGCCCCCACAGCAAACATAATACTCAGCACAGGTTTTAAGTGAAATTTATCAGCAAGTACACCGCCACCAATTGCCCCAACCATTCCGCCAATATTGAGCGCAAATAAAAAGATCATACTTGCACCAAGCGAATAACCAGCTTGAATCATAAGCTTAGGTAACCAACTACCGAGTGCATAAACCATGAGTAAGCACATAAAAAATGCAATCCAGAACATGAAAGTACTAAAGCTACGTCCTTGTTGGAACAAAGCACGCAGTGGTGCTTGATCTACAGCTGCAACCTCAGCAACAACAAATTGGGTTGTAGTAAACACAGGCTGTTCAGGGCAAATCTTGTTCACAATTTCAGAAACTTGCTTGGTTTTTCCTGTCTTGGTTAAAAACATCAAAGACTCAGGTAAACACTTCCATATCAAGGGCAACGCTAAAAATGGCACAATTGCAATATAGAACATGATTTTCCAACCATAATCTGCAACGAGCCAAGCACCTAACAATGCTGAGGTCATCCCACCAATGGCATAACCACTAAACATTAAAGCAACTAAAGTACTTCGAATACGTTTTGGTGCATATTCTGTCATTAAAGCAACGACGTTTGGCATAACACCACCAATACCAAGCCCTGCAAGAAAACGTAGCACGCCAAATTCTATTGGAGATGAAGTAAATGCACCTAAAAAAGTAAAGCCGCTAAAGATTGCAACACAAATCATAATGGTTTTTTTACGCCCAATCTTGTCTGAGAGCGTTCCAAAACACATGGCACCAAACATCATCCCGAACAATGCTGTACTGGCCAACAAACCTGCTTGTACCGCTGACAAAGACCATTCTTGCATGAGTAAGGGTAAAGCAACCCCATAAATCACTAAATCATAGCCATCAAAAATAATAATAAGTAAACACCAGATTAAAACATTCCAATGAAATGCTGTGAATTTTGCCTTATCCACGACCGTATTGATGTCTAATTGTGTATTTTCCATCATTTCGCGCCTCCTGCACTTGTATGGTCAAAATTTTCCAAACAATGCAGCAAAAGCTTTTTGATGTCCAAAACCAAATTTAGATAAATCCATACCTTAAAAGTTGGTATTTTATTTTGAATGTTTGTTTAAACATTGCTCAATCCAGCCATACAACGCATTTGCCATCACATACAAAGCAGCGATTTATTGTGCAAAAAGCAAACTTAATAGCTTGGCACGTTTAAAAATTCTACTCGCTGATAAGGTATACCTTCTAAATCATAGACTTGATAAACACAATCAAAGATGGCACGAATATGTTCGGTATCATCCATATTGCGTGTCACCATAAAAATAGGGCTTACAGCACGATCATCCAGTAAAGGTAAATAATGTAAGTGGGGTAATTGAATCGTTTTTGCACTTTCAGGAACAATACAGATACCCTCACCTGCTGCCACCATACCCACAGCAAGTTGCACTTCACGAACCTCGATTAGGTTTTTAGGGACTAAGCCATATTCAGAATATAAGTGACGGATTTGTGTAGAGAAATTGGGTTTCGCTGTGCTCGGATAAAGAAACTGTTTTTCGCTCACAATATCCACCAAGTTAATTCCCGTGCTTTGCGCTGCAAGTGGATGACTGGCATGTACAGCAACCATCATGGGCTCTTCACGCAATAGTACACGGCGAATTGCAGGATCTGATATTCGTAAGCGACCAAAACCAACATCAATACGGCCTTCTTTTAAGGCTTGAATTTGTTCTGCTGTACTTAATTCGATCCATTCCACTTTTAGATGAGGATGCTGTAGACGGAATAAATAAACAATTTTTGAAAGTAGACCAAAGAGTAAAGATCCAACAAAACCCATTTTAAACGTTTTTTCTTGCATCCCGACACGCTGTGTCATTGATTTAATTTCTTCAGCATTAGACAAAAGTTTAACAGCATGCTGATAAAAGAATTGCCCTGCCTCAGTAGTTTTAAGTGGACGACTCCCACGTTCAAGCAATTGAATGCCTAACTCAGCTTCTAAATTTTGAATCTGGCGACTTAAAGGTGGCTGTGCAATATACAGTTTCTCCGCAGCCTTGGTGAAACTTTGTTCTTCAACAATGGTGACATAATATCTGAGATGTCTGAGTTCCATGGTATCCATACCTTTAAAATATAAAAAAATGCAAATTTGATCTTAGACAGTGTTTATTTATTCTTTTAAGGTATCTCACATCAGGTAGAGATTGCAAGATCATCGAGTGGGCCAATATTCTCCCATTTAAACTCGGTTTATCAAATTGCTAAATTTCTATATAGCACAGGGAATGTGTGAGGTTAAGTGATGTTATGGTGTAGCCAATTTGCCAACACAAATGAAGAACTTACCTCGATATGTAGGATTTATAGCAATAAACCTGCTCATCGTTTTACATATATTGTGATCCATGATCGTGCAACTCTCCTGAACCTCATTTAACACCCAATGTGAATTTTCAAGCATTGCGGGACGGAACTTATATTTGCAAGTCGGAGAATGGACATGCCGCGTATACCCGTAATTAATACTAGTCATCTTGATCGTATTGATGAACTTTTGGTTGATGACTTTGAGAGTGGCGAATTTAAACTGCATCGTTCAGTTTTTACAGATCAAGCACTATTTGATCTTGAAATGAAGTATGTTTTTGAAGGTAACTGGGTTTATTTGGCGCATGAAAGTCAAATTCCGAATAACAACGACTTTTACACCACACACATTGGGCGCCAACCTATTATTATTGCACGTAACCGTCAGGGTGAACTCAATGCAATGATTAATGCTTGTTCACATCGGGGGGCTCAACTTTGTCGTCATAAACGTGGCAACAAAGCAACGTATACTTGTCCATTTCATGGCTGGACCTTTAACAACTCAGGTAAGTTACTCAAGGTAAAAGACCCAAGTGAAGCTGGCTATTCAGATTGTTTTAACCAAGACGGTTCCCATGACCTTAAAAAAGTTGCTCGTTTTGCAAACTATAAGGGTTTCTTATTTGGCAGCTTAAACCCAAATGTCCCAGAACTTGAAACATTCTTAGGTGAAACCACCAAAATTATTGACATGATTGTGGACCAATCTGCTGACGGTTTGGAAGTATTACGCGGTACTTCAACCTATACCTATGAAGGTAATTGGAAACTCACTGCTGAAAATGGAGCCGATGGTTATCATGTTTCTGCTGTGCATTGGAATTATGCTGCAACAACTCAACAGCGTAAGGAAAAACAAGCTGCTGACAATATTCGTGCAATGAGTGCTGGTGCTTGGGGCAAACAAGGTGGTGGTTCTTACGGTTTCGAACACGGACATATGCTGCTTTGGACACAATGGGCAAATCCTGAAGATCGTCCAAACTTTGCAAAACAAGACGAATATACCGAAAAATTCGGTGCGCCAATGAGCAAATGGATGATTGAACGTTCACGTAATTTATGTCTGTACCCCAACGTTTATCTCATGGACCAATTTGGTTCACAAATTCGTGTCTTGCGCCCAATTTCTGTAGATAAAACAGAAGTAACGATTTATTGCATTGCACCTGTTAATGAAGCACCTGAGGCACGCGCACGTCGTATTCGTCAGTATGAAGATTTCTTTAATGCTTCTGGTATGGCAACCCCCGATGACTTAGAAGAATTTCGTGCTTGCCAAGCGGGATATGCAGGGATTGAACTTGAATGGAATGACATGTGCCGTGGTGCAAAACATTGGGTACAAGGCCCTGATGATGCAGCCAATGAGATTGGTTTAAAACCGATATTAAGTTGTATTAAGACTGAAGATGAAGGTCTGTATTTGGCACAGCACCAATATTGGTTAAAAACCATGAAACACGCCATTCAATCAGAAAAAGAACTTGCGATACAAGGAGCTGGAGCATGAATGCAGCAATCGACTTAGGCACAATTTCATTAGAGCAAGTTCAACAATTTTTATACCGTGAAGCTCGCTTGCTTGATGATGAACAATGGGATGATTGGTTAAATTGTTATGCACCTACAGCATCTTTTTGGATGCCTGCTTGGGATGATCATGACCAATTAACCGAAGATCCTCAAGCAGAAATTTCACTGATTTATTATCCAGATCGTCAAGGTTTAGAAGACCGTGTATTTCGTATTAAAACCGAACGCTCTTCTGCCAGTACACCCGACACACGTACCAGTCACAACATTAACAATGTTGAAGTTATTGCAGTTGAAGGCAGTAAACTCACTGTACGTTTTAATTGGAATACTTTGAGTTTTCGCTATAAAACACAGTATAGCTACTTTGGTATGTCACGCTATGAAATTGATTTTTCAACCGACCAACCACAAATTCTCAATAAATATGTGGTCTTGAAAAATGATTATATCAATCAAGTGATTGATATCTATCACCTCTAATAAGTTTTAACGGTAGTACTTGCTCTTCTTTCTCGCAATCGCTACCGACTTACTCAATTAACCACACTTCTCATACTCACACTCAGCCTTGCTGAAGCTCGTGTATTGTCGAACATTTTGAAAGGATTTTAAAACGTGTCCAGTCACAATATTGCACTCCAATTTGAAGATGGTGTTACCCGTTTTATCTCAGTTGCTCAAGGCGAAACGCTTTCTGATGCTGCATATCGCCAAAAAGTAAATATTCCACTAGATTGCCGTGATGGTGCTTGTGGCACATGTCGCGCCTTTTGTGAATCAGGCCAATATGATATGCCTGAAGAATTATATATTGAAGATGCCTTAACAGCAGAAGAAGCGGCTGAAGGTTATATTCTCGCTTGCCAATGCCGCCCAACATCAGATGCAGTATTTCAAATTCAAGCCTCTTCTGCGGTTTGTAAAACAGAAGTTCATCAATTTAATGGCCGCTTAGCACGTGTTGAAGCTATTTCAGAATCAACCATTTGCTTTGACATTGCATTAAATGCAGATCAAACACAGATTCAGTTCCTTGCTGGTCAATATGTAAATGTGGCTTTACCGAACAGTCAAGAAACACGCTCTTATTCTTTTAGCTCAAAACCAGGTTCAGACTTATGTAGCTTTGTTGTGCGTAATGTACCACAAGGGAAAATGAGTCAATACCTCAGCCAAAATGCACAAGTTGGCGATGAAATGAGTTTTACTGGCCCATTTGGTAGTTTCTATTTACGCCCTGTACAACGTCCAGTACTGATGTTAGCTGGTGGTACAGGTATCGCTCCATTTTTATCTATGTTACAAGTTCTTGAAGAGAAAGGTTCAACTCAACCTGTGCGCTTAGTCTTTGGGGTAACCCACGATTTTGACTTAGTTGAATGTGCAAAGTTAGATCAGTTGCAAGCAGATTTACCTTGGTTTGAATACCGCACGGTTGTTGCCCATCCAGAGTCTGAACATCCTCGTAAAGGCTATGTTACTGGTCATATTGATAATGAATGGTTAAATGCTGGCGATGTTGATATTTATCTGTGTGGTCCAGTTGCTATGGTAGATGCTGTACGAAATTGGTTAAGTACAGAAGATATACAACCAGCAAACTTCCTCTTTGAAAAATTTTCTGCCAACTAATCTAATCGTTAGCAATCTATAAAAGACCTCAGCAAAGGATTGAATTACATGTCACAACCGAACAGATTTCAAGATCAAGTCGTTATTGTTACTGGTGCAGCACAAGGGATTGGTCGTGGTGTTGCACTACAAGTTGCGGCTGAAGGTGGAAAAGTAGTTCTGGCTGATCGTTCACATTATCTTGAAGAAGTTCAAGCTGAAATTGAAGCCAATGCAGGCCAAGCGATCAGTATTTTAGCCGATCTTGAAACTTTTGCTGGTGCGCAAAGTGTAGTCCAAACTGCAATTGAACACTATGGTACGGTTAACGTGCTCATTAATAATGTGGGCGGTGCCATTTGGATGAAGCCTTTTGAGGCTTTTGCAGAAGAAGAGATCATCAAAGAAATCAATCGTTCACTTTTTCCTACCCTGTGGTGTTGCCGTGCAGTTCTACCCGAAATGTTGAAAAACAAATCAGGGACTATTGTCAATGTCTCCTCCATTGCAACCCGAGGTATTCACCGTATTCCTTATTCTGCTGCTAAAGGCGGAGTGAATGCTTTGACTGCCTCTTTAGCCTTTGAACATGCCAAAGATGGTATTCGTGTCAATGCTGTTGCAACTGGTGGAACAGAAGCACCGCCTCGAAAAGTACCGAGAAATAGTGCTGAACAAACTGAAGATGAACGCATTTGGATGCAACAAGTTGTTGAGCAAACCATAGATCGAAGCCTGATGGGCCGTTACGGTAGTGTTCAAGAACAAGTCAATGCAATCTTATTTCTAGCTTCCAATGAATCTTCTTATATGACAGGAACCGTCATTCCTGTTGGTGGAGGTGATCAAGGCTAATCCCCTGTTCGCTCGAACTCAACCATTCGTCATACTGAGCAAGGAGGCTTTTATAGATGACAAAAATATTGCAACAATTACGTGAAGATTGGTCAGTCTCAGCAACTGTTGCTGGTTTTTTAGCTGTGTTGATTTCTTACTCAGGCCCATTAATTATTTTTTTCCAAGCAGCTCAACAAGCTCAAGTTTCAACAGAAATGATGATCTCATGGATTTGGGGGATTTCAATTGGTGCAGCAGTTGCAGGTACTTACTTATCAATTAAATTTAAAGTTCCTGTCATTACAGCATGGTCAGCACCAGGCACCGCACTTCTGGTCACTTTATTTCCCAATGTCTCTTTAAATGAAGCAGTTGCAGCTTATATCACCACTGCCATAGTTATTTTTATTATTGGAGTGAGTGGTTATTTTGACAAACTACTCAAATGGATTCCCCAAGATATTGCAGCTGCAATGATGGCAGGTATCTTATTTCAATTTGGATTAGGCCTCTTTATTGCAACTGACACTATGCCACTACTGGTATTTTGCATGTTGGTGGTTTTTTTATTTGCCAAACGATTTTCACCTCGATATGCCATGGTTTGGGTGCTACTTAGTGGTATTGGACTCAGTCTCAGTCTGGGAAATATGAACCCTGTAGATATCCATTTCAATTTAGCAATCCCACAGCTCATCCTGCCAGAGTGGACTTGGCGTTCCACACTAAATCTTGCTTTACCTTTGATCATTGTCAGTTTAACTGGTCAATTTTTACCAGGTATGGCCATCATGAAACTCAGTGGATATGATATTCCTGCCAAACCTATTATTTCGGTCACCAGCATTGCTTCACTAGCCGTTGCCTGTGTTGGTGGTATTACCATTGTTTTAGCCTCGATTACTGCTGCGCTTTGCATGGGTAAAGATGCTCATGAGCTCAAAGAGAAACGTTATATTGCTGGCATTGCCAACGGAATATTTTATATTTTAGGTGGATTATTTGCAGGCAGTATTGTCATGTTGTTCAGTTTACTCCCTAAAGAACTGATTGCTGCGCTCGCAGGACTGGCTCTCTTAGGTGCCATTGGTAGCAATATCGCTGTGGCCATGCGTGATGATACATATCGTGATGCAGCACTGATTACCTTTTTAGCCACCGCTTCTGGTTTGCATTTTATGGGTCTGAGCTCCGTTTTTTGGGGTATCTGTCTTGGTTTACTGGCCCATATTATTCTCAGTAAAAAACGATTAACTGCTTAATTATTTACTGTTTATGCTTACAAGCGAATTGAGTTAAAAGCAGGAATAAGCATAAATTCCCAGTCAAGCACATTAAAATGACTGTACTTCACTCCATCATAGGTGAAGTACATAAATCATTTTATGTCCAATAAGAAGACTATTTTTTTACTGATTTTTTCTCAATATAACTACTCGTTTTACGATCAAATTCAAATGTTTTATAACTTATCTCTGCTTTTTTTAACTGAGCTCCGACACCTTTATAACGCACCTGAATAGGATAATAGGTACTCTTATTCGGTATCACTTTTAATGTAGAAGTCGTTGTCCATGCCATCTCTGGACGATCTGCATAAAAGCTGCTGGTATCGCCGCCAGCATCACCGATGAAAACCCATTGAATAGGTGTTTGTTCAGCCAATAACAAAGCGTACCAACCTGATGAACTCTGCCCACCTGCACCTGAAAACTCAGCCTCAAAATAACTTCCTGTAAGCTCTGGGCCAAAAGCTTGTATATTTTTACTCACTTGTTCGAGGTCAAGTTTTAACTCCCCATCACCACCTGGTAAATCGGTCATATTAAACTTTGAGTTAACTAAATAATATCGGCCATCGATTTGTTTAAAAATAAACATATCAGCATCTGCACTACAAGCACGACAACTCATAATTTGGCCGTCATAATATTTATTTTTCTGCATGACTAACAAATAACGCAGTTCACCTGAAGTATTTTTATAACTTACTACTGGTAATAAACTGAGTAGATACTGTTCTTTTTCAGTACCACGTACTTGAATAATCGCTTTAGGTGCGGAGGAAATATGTTCTAACTCTTCTGGAACAGCTAAAGCTTGTGTCTGATAAATACGGGACAATATTTGTTCCATATTTAGACTACTCACATTTACCGATGATTTTTCATAAACCAATGCTTCATCCGGTTTTGCCATACTTAATGTTGGGGCTAAACATACCGCCATCATGATGATAGAAAAAAATTTCTGCACATTAGTCCCTTTGTATTTCAAATATGAGTTCGTAATTTAAACTAATATAGATTAAAGCATTTAAGCTATAACAATAGCGAGATTCAATCAAAAAGCCAAAGTGCATACTAATGCGCTTTGGCTTAATCAAACAACACAAAAACTAACTTTAGAATGACAGTTTAAAGTTGAGATAATAATTTCGACCAATCTGACTGCTATAACGATTTAAATAGTTTGTTCCTGACATATCTACAGTGTAATGATCAAAAAGATTATTAATACCAAAACCAAGTTCTGCACCATTCAATTTTTTTATGCCTGGAACTTTAAAATTTGCACAAGCAAAAATATCATGAGAAATTTCACTGCCAATCTTTAAACGCTCTGCTGCAACACCCGTTTGATTTAAAATCGCTGCTGCGTTGGTAATGTTATAACCGCTATAATATTGCGCACCCCAGCCAAATGTCCAAACATCATTGGCTTTAAAGCTAAAAGAAGCATTTGCACGGTGGCGAATTGGATCACCAGAAGCACTACCGTCTAACTTACTTTCCCATCCTCCTGTGAGGTTGGTTTGTTGAATATATTGATCGACATATGTATAGCCAAGATTGAAATTTGCATCGCCGAGTAAACTATCAAAACGATAACTCAATGCCGTGTCTATACCACTGGTTTTTAGACCTAATGCATTAAATGGTTGAGTATTAATACTTTCTACTTGACCTTGAGCATTACGAATCACTCGACCTGGGAAACGATCTTCATTATTCAACACATACTCAGCATTAGGTGTAGCAATATTATTATCTTTTTCAATTTGGAAATAATCAACAGACCATCTCAAATCGGGCACCCAATCAGGAGTAAATACCACCCCAACGTTATAACTCTTTGATGATTCTGGTGTAATGGATGGATTTCCACCACCTATTTCTGTATAGCCTCCAAGTTCTTTACCTGTTCTAGGATCAACTAGTGTGGAGTTATGTACAGATGTACTGTTAAGCTCAGCAAGCTGTGCTAATTTAGGTGCAATAAAACCTTCACTATATGAGGCACGTAATAGAACTTGATCATTGGGAGCAAATCTAAAACCAATCGTTGGACTAATTGCATCAAACTTGGTTTTATCTTGATAATTATAACCTGTTAATACTGAGTTATAACCTGTAGCTGAATCAACGGTATATTGTGGCGTTCGAGAGTCAATTGCAAACTCCTCATAACGACCAGCAACTTGAACATCTAATAATTTTGCCCAAGGTAAATCCATTTCAGGTGAAATAAACGGAATGCTCAATTCTAAATAGGCACTTTTAGCCTCCATATTGCGCTCAATCGGTTTGCGCCATGGATTATCAACATGTTGATGATCTGCAAAACCCTCGGTTTCTGTTTTACTATACTCAAGGCCAGTAGCCATACTAATATCACCAGCGTACCAAGAATAAACCGAGCCTGCGCCACGAAGTGCAAAATCATTCACTGTTGATTGAGTTTGAGTTTTTGGGTAATTCCAGTATTTAGCAATAACATCAGTTCCATCGGTTGTTGTATCTTTAATCAGATTAATTAATCCTGCATCTAAATCTTTTGCCCATGCAATAGCTCCCGGATTTTTACTCCCCCGACGTGGATAATTCACCATAACATTTGCTCGGCTCCACGAATAATCCGCAGAAAGTGTAAAGTTAGGTGTTAAATCAAAGGTAAATCCTGTTGCTAAACGCTTGGTTTCATTTTCGGTTTTACGATAAGACTTTTCCCCGATATCAGACCAATTCACAGGATAATTAACCTGAACCTCTTTACCAAATGGGTTTGCTGGATTATCAGCTTTATATGTAACAACCCCATAACCATGTGGTGTGGTTAAATGCTTGCCTTCTTCTTTATCATAAGCCCCTTCAAGATAAACATTTAAACGATCAGAAAAATCACGGTTAATTGCCAAACTATAAGCTTCAGTTTTGGTTTCTAAAGCAATCTGAGTTTGATCTGACCAAGCACTCATTTGATTAGATAGACCTAAAGCATAGCCTTTACCAAGTTGACTAACATCACCATTCCAACCTTTAGGAATGTGGGCTGCAGTATAAGTGCCATCATCATTTTTAATACGAAGGTTAACCAAATGTCCTGCTGGTGGAGATGAGGCATTATTGAGTGAATCTGGATTATTTTTTAATTGTCGATTACGCCCGATATTACGCCAATTTTTTTCAGCATGTTTTAATACATCTTGATCACGTTTAGATGCAGTAAAGAGTACCTGAGTACGACCATCCTCAAGGGCAAAACCACTCACTAAACTTACTGTTTTAGTCGGTTGGCCATTTCCTGTGGTATCTTCATAACGCATGCTTACTTCTGTTCCAATATAATCACGCTTTAATACCACATTAATTACACCACCGATCGCTCCAGAACCGTAAATAGCAGATGCTGATGTAGGTAAAACCTCAATACGTTCAATTGCCTCCAAGGGAATATTATTTAAATTCGGTTGATCAGTACTTTCAGCCGTACCACGATTACCAATACCTGCTGTACGACGACCATTAATTAAAATCAAAGTATGATTCGCACCTAAGCCCCTTAAATTGATTTGACTCGTAGTACCTGTAAACCCTGAACCAGAGCTGTTTGGCGTTGAGGTTGCCTGTGGTAATAATTTGGTGATCAAAGCACTGACATTATTAACACCCGTATTTTTAATTTCTTCTTTTGTAATTACTGTATAAGGTTGGACATCATTTTCTGTTCTTGGAATATCCATATTCCCTTCTTTTAATGCCTGCTGTTGATATTCAGCCTCCATTTCAATAACAGGTAATACGACAACTTCATTTGCTATATCTTGTGCCCAAGCCATTGAAGGTGAGATCCCCATAAACACTGATATATAAATCATTTTTCTAATTATTTGTGCATAGGGATTGGGTTTAAAGTTCAGTAACTGTGTAGATGGTCGTGGAATAAATGACGACATATCTTTACTTCCTGTTTTATATGAAATTTACAAATTGGCACAAATCATACACGCTTTATTCTCAATTACAATAATAATGATAATCATTTTCATTATTATTAAATAAAAATCCATCTTCATCTAATACAATGATTTTAAAAATTAAATAATTTTTAAACATAAAAAAGCCCCTTACTTGGGGCAAAATGCGGCTTAAAACCACCTTATTAAAATTCTATTGAGATACGCTATTTTTTTGATGTGAGATTGATGCAATGCTCGACCAAATAATAAAAAATATTCCTATTAAACCCGTAATTATTTCTGAAATATGCCAACCTGTTGCACTAGCCAACATAATCAGTGCCAATGCGCCAATTGCATAATGTGCACCATGCTCAAGGTAGATATAACTTTCTAAAGTCCCCTGATCTACTAAATATACAGTAAGCGAACGAATAAACATCGCCCCAATGGCCAATCCCAGCATAATCACCACAATATCATTTGAAATTGCAAATGCACCGAGCACGCCATCAAAACTAAAAGAAGCATCTAATATTTCCAAATATACAAATCCTGCAATTCCCCCTTTTAAAATAGTAGAAGACACCACAGAATGATCCGTTGCGGTACTTTGCTCACCAGCAAGAAAATGGCTCAACACTTGCACACCAATATAAATAACAATCCCCCAAATACCAGCCATCATAACCACAAAGCGTTTATCCTCAGCCACAAAAACATTCATGAATAATAATATGGATAAAGCAATAAACACTTCTATCGCGGCGATTTTACCCAATTGAGTAAAGCGTTGTTCTAACCATTTAAACCATTGGATCTCTTTATCTTGATCAAAAATAAAATGTAAAAATACCAATAATAAAAACATACCACCGAAAGCAACAATCTCAGCATGATGATCTGCAAGTTTGGCAGCATAAATCGTAGGTTGATTTAATGCTAATTGAGCGACTTCAAACATGCTCAAATCACTAGTTAATGCAACAATTAATAATGGAAAAAGTAAACGCATTCCAAATACAGCAACCAAAATTCCTAAAGTCAAAAACAACATCTTCCAAAATGGATTCCAATGTTTTAAAACGGCAGCATTGACTACTGCATTATCAAATGACAGAGAAACTTCCATAACCGCTAAAATGAGTGTTGCACTGACCACTTGCAGCATTGCAGCTCCACCAGCATGAACACCATGATGATAGCCCCAATAGGCTGAGAGCAAGAGACAAGCAATTGAAACTAGGATGGAAAACTTAAAATACTTCAGCATTATATTTTCTCTAGCTAGCAAGATAAAAACCCATGACTTACCCCTCCTTGCTAGCTAAAGAATCTCAACAAGAAAAGTAAATCAAAGGTCTTGCCAACAGGAAAACATTACGTTTTTTGCTATGATGACCATGCTTTAGATAAGCAATTATGTTGATCATCACCTATTTACATTGCGTAAATAGCGGCTACTCCCCAATGAAGAAGTGTATTTTTAATCAAATAATTCACAAATGCAAGATAAAAAGCCCGCTATTTTATTAGTAGCGGGCTCCTTATTAATTTGACGAGAAATTAGTGTGCATGCCCTGCACCAACACTACTTTTCGGTTTTGGACACAGCCAAATGATTAATCCTGCAAAGATAAAAATCATCGCAAAAATAAAAAACACATGATTGACAGATAAAGTCAGTGCTTCTTTATTCACTAAATCAGAAATAATGCCTAATGCCCTTTCTGAACTGATCCCCTGTTGGATTAATTGAGATTGGGTATGTTCGGTATGTAAAGTTCCAACCAAATCACTCCGTGATGATTTCGCAAAATCATCCCACAGTGTTACCGCAGCTGAAGCGCCAATTGCCCCCGCCATTGTTCTAACAAAGTTCATTAACCCTGCCGCTGATGCCATTTCATCAAGACGTACTGCACCTAAGGCAAGATTAGATAATGGAATAAAGAAAAATGGTACAGCGAAACCTTGAATAATCTGAGGTAAAGCCAGCGCCATAAAATCGGCATCATTTGACCAAAAGGCACGCATCAATGTCACTATTCCAAGCACCATTAGCCCAAAGCAAGAGAGTGCTCTTGGATCGTACTTGGTGGCCATTTTTGCAACAATAGGAGACATCATTAAACTGCCAAAACCCATTGTTGCAGTTAAATAGCCAGCCCATGTTGCGGTATACCCCATGTTAAGTTGTAACCACTGAGGAATAAGCACAATACTGCCAAAAAAGGCTGCAAAGGCAAAAGCCAAAGACAAGGTTGCAATGGAAAAGCCCCGATAACGAAAAATCCGAACATTCACCACAGGATGCTGATCGGTCATCTCCCAAATCATAAAGACAATAAACCCTAGTACCGTAATAATCGCCAATGCAACGATGATATTACTATTGAACCAGTCATATTCATGTCCTAAATCCAGCATTAATTGTAATGCACCAATCCAGATCACTAACAATGCCAAACCAATGGCATCAATTTTTAGCTTCGCTGTTGGTGTCTCAATCCCACGCAATAAACGGAAAGCACCATAAGCACATAACACGCCGACAGGGATATTAATAAAGAAGATCCAATGCCAAGACCAATTATCACTGATCGAGCCTCCTAATATTGGGCCTAAAATTGGTCCAACAACGGTAGTCATTGCCCACATTCCCATAGCCTGCGATTGCTTTTCAGGAGGGAAAATTCGCATCAATAAGGTTTGTGAAAGCGGCATAATTGGACCACCAAAAATGCCTTGCCCAATACGACAGATTACCAACATCGCTAAGCTATTGGATAAACCACATAATATTGAAAATGTAGTAAAGCCGATCAAACTAACAATAAAAATACGTACTGCACCAAAACGTCCAGCAAGCCACCCTGTTAATGGAACACAAATTGCCTCAGCAACAGCATACGAGGTAATCACCCAAGTACCTTGGGAACTAGAAACAGCTAAACTTCCAGTAATATGTGGGACGGAGACATTGGCGATGGTCATGTCGAGCACCACCATAAAATTTGCCAAGGCCAATACAAAGGCAGCTAATAGTAATGTGGGCCCCTTGAGCTCTCCTGGTAGAGTGAGATCTTTCATAGGCAATTACTTCGATTTGAGGTCAATCGTGGCATCCATAGAAAGTCCCACACGAAGCGGATGCTGCTCTAGCTCTTTAGGATCGAGTTGAATGCGTACAGGTAAGCGTTGCACAACTTTAATCCAATTTCCTGTCGCATTTTGCGCTGGAATAAGAGCAAAAGCGGCCCCAGTACCACCAGAAAAACCAACCACTTTACCATGATACTCAACATCTTTTCCGTAAAGATCAGAGGTTAATACAGCACTTTGCCCAACACGAACCCGCTTTAATTGGCTCTCTTTAAAGTTTGCATCGACATAAAGTTGTTGAATTGGCACTACGACCATCAATACTGAGCCTGGAGCAACACGTTGCCCAACTTGTAAATTACGATTCGTTACCACCCCATCTAAAGGTGCTCGAATTACAGTACGAGTTAAATCTAATTTTGCTTGGTCAACAGCCGCTTGAGCCACTAAAACGTCAGGTGTTGAGTCTTCTGAAGTACCACGTATTAATGCTTCATTTGCAGCTAGATTGCTCTGTGCTGCTTTTTGTTTAGACTCTGCTTGTGCTAACGTAGCCTTAGCAACATTTAAATTGGCCTGTGCTGTATCTAAAGCACTCTGATAACTGCCCAGTTCTTCTTTTGAAATCGCACCCGTTGCTGCCAACTGTGCACGGCGTTGATATTCGTTTTGTGCTTTATTCAAACTTACTTGTGATTGCACAACCTGCGCTTGCGCACTATTAATATCATCACTACTCACCAGCACTTGTGACGACAAAGAACGGCTATTTGCAGAACTTTGCGTGTATTGACGCTTGGCTTTGGCCAACTGTGCTTCAGCTTGCTGTAAAGCAATTTGTGCATCGCGTTGATCAATAAGCGCTAAAATATCGCCTTTCTTTACTTGTTGAGTGTTGCTCACCATTACTTGCAATACTTGACCATTCAGCATGGAGGTAATTTGTGCATTTTCCGCACCAACATACGCATTATCAGTATTTACACTATTATCGAAAAATAAGGTGATCAATGCATAAATCCCCCCAACAATAACGACAATCATAGCAACAAGAGTCAATAACTTTTTACGTTTCGATTTCATTACTGGGGTACTATTTGCAGCCCCACTTTCAACTGGGGTATCTGCCGTATTCTGTGCATCTGTCATGGTTTATTCCTAAGCCGCACTCATCAACTTAATTTGCCCATCAACTCAGCACGATATAAAGTGAGTTTTATATCTATATACATGTCGTTTTTTATACTTGAACTGATGGATAGAGAACTAAGCTTAAAGCATTGAAATAATTAGGCGTATGGCCCAAATCTACTCATTAGATTATGATTAGGCCATCCTAAGCTTCTATATTTTACCTTGCTAAAAATATCGTTAAATGAGAAAAGCAGCAATATATAATGTCGTTACTAAGCAGTCAAAAGTGACATAAAATCCACACAAAATATGCATTTATTATATTAAAAATCAAATAATTAAATCAAAATTACTTAAGTTCTAAATTAGAACTATTTGTTTATTTAATCAGCAAATCACATCTTCATCATATCACATGAAATATCAAGATAAATTACAGCTAAGAATAACGTTATGCCACAATTCACTTGTTCCTTATTCTTTTCTAATTACTTTTGCTCAAAACAAGTCATCAAAATCTGCAATAATAATTCTTATAGTCAGCGAATCGCTTTTAATAAATATCTGGCCCTTTCACCCTGTAATCAATCTGAATTACACCAACGACCGAATTAAGGACCAGATACCACTAAAAGTTAAATGCTTATACTGCTTTCATGCTGCCCGTTTCTTGAAAAAGAGCATGCCATGATAAGGCCTCATGTAATAGATGAGGTGTCTGCCCACCTTTAGCACACGCACGTTCATAGTAACTCATCAATTGTGCACGATAGCTTGGATGTGCGCAGTGTTCGATCACTTTTAAAGCACGTTCGCGTGGTGCTAAACCACGTAAATCGGCAAGTCCCTGCTCTGTCACTAAAATATCAACATCATGATCGGTATGATCGGTATGACTCACCATTGGTACAACAGATGAAATTGCCCCAGCTTTAGCCACAGACTTTGTCACAAAAATCGCAATATGGGCATGTCGAGTAAAATCTCCAGACCCACCAATGCCATTCATCATCTTATTACCAGTAACGTGCGTTGAGTTGACATTGCCGTAAATATCAAACTCAAGTGCAGTGTTAATCGCAATAATCCCCAAACGACGAATCAACTCTGGATTATTTGATAGCTCTTGTGGACGTAACACAATTTTATCTTTGTACTGATCAAAATTATTCATCACACGAGTCAAACAAGATTCTGATAGCGTCATAGAACTACCAGATGCAAATTTCATTTTTCCAGAATCAATGAGCTGGAAAGTACAATCTTGCAATACTTCAGAATACATTTCTAAATCATGAAAATTTGAGTGCTCAAAACCTGAGAACACTGCGTTGGCAATTGAACCAACACCCGATTGTAATGGACCTAAATTTTCAGGTAGACGTCCTGCTGCAACCTCTGCTTCAAAGAATTGAATCAAATGTTGTGCAATTGCTAAGGTATCTGCATCTGGTTCATCCATTGCAAATGAAGTATCAGGCACCTCATTAATCACGATCGCTGCAATTTTTTCAGGCGCAACCTCAATACCCTGCTGACCAATACGATCGCTTACACTCATAATTGGAATAGGGCCGCGATGAGGTCTTGCCTTCGGAACGTAAATATCGTGTACGCCTTCCAACACTGGGTTAATGGTATTGTCAATTTCAACAATAACGAAATCGGCCATTTCAACGAAATTAGCAGAGTTACCACTTGAACCTGTAGGAATAATTAAACCATCTTCAGTAATCGCAGTAGCCGCAATAATTGCAACATTAATTCGAGGTAAATTATGATGTCGTATATTATCTGCCATTTCAGATAAATGCTGATCGATATACATCACTTCACCCGCATTAATCGCTTGACGTAGTACAGGATCAGCTTGGTAAGGATAACGACGTGCCAATGCATTCGCTTCAGTTAGACGACCATCAATCTGATTACCTAAACTTGCACCTGTGGCTAAAGTAATTTTTAAAGGATGCGTCTTTGCATAATCAGCCAAAGTCAAAGGCACTATTTTTGCCTCTCCAGCACCACCGAAACCACTCATCCCTACAACAAAACCATCTTTAATCAATTGTACTGCTTGTTCTGCAGACATCACCTTATCACGTAAGGAATGTAAACGAATGCGATCTAAACCATTCATAATCTAAAAATCTCAAAATAAAGTAGTCTCCAATGACCTCTCCCTGAGTTCATCATGGGCTACTTTGATAAACGCTCAATCACTGAAACCGTATCTATTAAATAATCAAATCAGTACCATGCATTAAATCTAGCAATACATTACTTAGATCAATTCAATTGCTATCGCAGTTGCTTCACCGCCACCAATACATAAAGTTGCAATCCCTTTTTTCGCACCTGTACGTTTTAAAGCATGCATTAAAGTGACAATAATACGTGAACCTGAAGAACCCAATGGATGTCCTAATGCACATGCACCGCCGCTGATATTGACTTTATTTGGATCAAGATTAAATCCATCAATAGCCAACATACTTACCATCGCAAATGCTTCATTCACTTCCCATAAGTCAACTTCTTGCGCATTCCAACCTGCTTTTTCCAGCACTTTAGCAATCGCACCAACAGGGGCAATGGTAAATTCTGAAGGGTGCTGTGAATGCGTTGCATAAGCAACAATTTTTGCAAAAGGTTGTAGTCCACGTGCAGTCGCTATTTCTTCTGAAGTAACTAATAATGCCGATGCACCATCAGAAATCGAACTGGCATTTGCCGCAGTAATCGTGCCGTCTTTTTTAAATGCAGGACGTAAAGTTGCAATCTTATCTACTTTGGCGTTGAGTGGTTGTTCATCTGTATCTACGCAAAGTTCACCTTTACGTGTTTTTATATTCACCGCAACAATTTCATCTTTAAAATGACCATTTTGAATTGCGTTGACTGCTTTATTGAGTGAGTTGATTGCATAGGCATCTTGTTGCTCACGGCTATAGCCCTTCTTATCTGCCATTTCTTGTGCCAATACGCCCATAGAAAGACCGGTTTCAGCATCTTCTAAGCCTTCTTGGAACATATGATCAATGGTCTTAGCATGTCCCATACGATAACCAGAACGCGCCTTTTCAAGTAAATAAGGTGCATTTGACATCGACTCCATACCACCAGCAACAACAATTTGTGCTGAACCTGCTTTAATTGCATCTGCTGCTTGCATCACAGCTTTCATACCAGAGCCACAAATTTTATTAATTGTTGTTGCACCTGTAGCATCACTCAAACCTGCCTGACGCATTGCTTGACGTGCTGGTCCTTGTTTTAATCCTGCTGGTAATACACAACCAAAAATCACTTCATCAATATCTGTAGCCGTTAAACCAGAGCGTTCAACGCTGGCTTTGATTACAGCAGCACCCAAATCTGGTGCTGTACATGAAGACAATGAACCCTGAAAACCACCCATTGCTGTGCGTACGCCATCTATAATTACAATCATTTTTTTATTCCATCCTGTTTATACATCTTGAACCTCAACGACACTTTTGTACGTTGAGGCATATCAATATTGTCCTCATTGATCTGGGGAATGGCTCTGCCTCACCCTATTTTCCTCAAGTAAGATAAAATCAAAGCCTGTGCAACATCCCCCAAAATCCTATGCTTGAGCCGTAAAATACGCCTCAGGCAATTGCATAATAAGTGTTGAGCCCGCGTGGATACGTGCAATACGTGCAGCTAGATCTGGGAGTAATTTCGCAACATAGTAATCAGCCAATACCAATTTATTTTGGTAAAACTCTTCAGATTTTGCTGCCGCGGCTTGGCGAATACGTGCAAACATATAAACAAAACTGAGTAGTCCAACACTATGTAAATAATCCACGGCTACAGCATTGCTAAAATCTGGCTCTACTTGTGATTGCTCAACAATGAATTGAGTCACTGCTTCAAGCTGATCACACACAGAACTGGTTGCTGTTTTCACTGCGCAATCATCCATGCTCGCAGCAAATTCACGAATCTCTGCAATATATTCAGCAATAAAAGCACCTTTACATTTGGTGGTCTTACGTCCAATTAAATCAATTGCTTGAATTGAGTTGGTTCCTTCATAGATCTGTGCAATACGTAAATCACGAATACACTGTTCCATTCCCCATTCACGAATATAGCCATGACCACCAAAACACATTTGCGCTTCTAGTGCTGAATCTAAAGCTTTATCTGTTAAATAAGCTTTGGCAATTGGTGTTAATAGCGCCACACGATCATTGGCTTTACGGATTTGTTCTTCATCATTTGAGAACTTGGTAATATCTAGCTGTTGTCCAACATATACAGCAAAAGCACGTGATGCTTCATTATTTGCCTTAATATTTAACAACATACGACGTACATCGCCGTGAACTAAAATTGAATCTGCAGGTTTTTCAGGAGACTTCACTCCTGTTGCAGAACGACCTTGTAAACGATCTGTGGCGTATTGTGCTGCATTTTGGTAGGCAAATTCGGCAGCACCAATACCTTGAATCCCCATAGATAAACGTTCATAGTTCATCATGACGAACATGCCAGCCAAACCTTCATTTTCTTTGCCAACCATATAGCCTTTGGCACCATCAAAATTCATCACACACGTTGCTGAACCTTTAATACCCATTTTGTGTTCAATCGAACCCGCAGAGACTGCATTACGCTCACCAAGGTGGCCCTCTTCATTCACTAAAAACTTAGGTACTATAAAGAGTGAAATACCACGTGAACCAGCAGGTGCATTCGGTGTTTTTGCTAACACTAAATGAATAATATTTTCACATAAATCATGTTCACCACTGGTGATGAAAATTTTGGTACCAGTAATATTAAATGAACCATCTTCATTAGGTTCTGCTTTAGTCTTAATTAAACCTAAGTCTGTACCTGAATGAGGTTCAGTCAAACACATTGTGCCAGACCATTCCCCTGTATATAACTTCGGTAAATAGGTCTGTTTTTGTTGTTCTGATGCTCGATCATTGATCGCCATGCCTGCACCAACAGTCAGTAATGGATACAACATAAATGATGGATTGGTACTCCAAATCATTTCGTCTGCAAGCACAGTCAACATTTTTGGCATGCCTTGACCGCCCCACTGCTCATCTGCGCCTAGACCAATCCAGCCACCTGCTGCAAACTGTTGAAAAGCTTCTTTAAATCCTTCAGGAGTGCGAACAACACCTTGCTCAAATTGGGCACCACCAGATTCATCAGCACTGCGATTTAAATCAAGGATGATGTTTTTAGAAAATTTAGCCATCTCTTCTAAAATTGCGTTTGCCGTTGCCATATCAAGGTGGGCAAAATTTTCATTGGCTTGCCAAAATTCATCAGCCTTAAACACATCATTTAAAATGAAGTCCATGTCTTTGAGCGGAGCGTTATAAATTGGCATTGTTACTTACCTTATAGTGCATGTGAGTGAAAAATAAATCCGTATCTTTTTTAAAGACAAACTAGCCCGATAAAATCAGCGTACTGATTTTATTTTGATCAAATTTAGGTCTATATCATTAATGTCATTGTTCTAGATAATTGTTCTAGATATATGACACAAAAGGAAAGAAGGTGTTATCTAATCCTATGGGGTTTTAAAATCGCGTTCGACTAGATAGAAACTGCATGAAATGGACTAAGTTCATAAATTGATTTTGCATTGAACTGTACATAAATAACCTAAAAAAAACAAAATTTGAAACCAACCCACAAGGATCAAACATTAAAAGTCAATGACTATGATTTATAAAATCGCCGTTGATTTTGTGCGCATTGACAATAGTGCAGTTTCCTAAAAAATGGAATTTTATTTGTTAGAAATGACCTCAAGGGTTCACTTTTCTTGACATTAAGCAACATTTACTGTGAAACCTGAAAAACAGATATAATGCTTATTTTATAGACAGTTATAACAACGATGACCAACCTTGGTATTATTTGAGCTAAAATCTACATCGCTTGATCTAAAATGACTTTATCAATTGATGTATATGGAATTCAAAATGACTACTGTACGGCAACAAAATCTTCTACAGCGCAAGGAAAAAATTTTAGCGATGGCAGAAACTTTATTGCTGGATAAACATCAAGATATAACACTAAGTGAACTCGCTAATGAATTGGATATTGCCAAAGGCACTATTTACAAACATTTTAAAAGTAAGAATCAACTCTATTTAGAACTCATTATATTAAATGAACTGCGGTTATTAGAAATTTCCAAAAAATACAATAACGATATTAAATCTTATGTTTCACAATATATGTTGTACAACATGCTCAATTCAAACCGAACGATTTTATTACATGTTATTGAAGAACGTCTCACCAACAACGAACGCAAACTCAATGATCTGTTTAAAGAGCTGTACCATATTCGTGAACAGCGTATTTTAGAAATTAAGGATATTTTTGCAGCCTATCTAAAACAGTCAAATAGTATGATGTCCATTCGTGATTATTTATCTTACATTTGGACTGTCACCTACGGCGCGTCTCTACTGCTCAACTCAACACATTATCAAAAATCCATTGGTTCACGTGAAAGATTAATCAAACTCTATGTAAATCAAGCTTTGATGACGCCAGATAATATCTCAAGCCCACCCGATCAACAGATTTAAATCGTCACAAACAGCCTCAATACCGTTCATTTTTCTTTGCCCACAATCAAATCAGTGGGCAGAGTACTCTCCCCTTAACCACAAAATAACGCACCATGAGATGGCTTTCTCCTTATATAACAAAAATATAAGACCGCAATCACATTGGTACGTTTGTACTCAAGATGACAATGACTTTAAACAATTAACGTTGTTTACTCATTAAATAATCTAGATGATGTCGTACTGCTGGCCATTCTTGCTGCAAAATACTATAAACATGAGTATCACGTAAAATATCACCTTGCACAATTTGATGGCTACGTAGTACACCATCGAGTTTTGCACCTAAGCGCTGAATAGCCATTTGACTTTGAACATTAAAAGATGATGTTCTGAACTCCACAGCAATGCACTTCCAGTACTCAAAGGCATGTGTTAACAATAACCGTTTGACCTCAGTATTGACTGGACTACGTTGAGCCGACCGCCGATACCATGTAGAGCCGATTTCAACTCGTCGATGGGTAGGTTCAATATTCATAAATGTTGTCATGCCCAAGACTTGATGAGTATGACGATCTTCAATACAAAAAGGCAGCATTGACCCTGCTTGTTGCAATGCTAAACGCCGTGTAATCTCCGCAATCATCTGATCAGGTTGAGGAATTCGTGTATACCATAAATTCCATAACTCTCCATCACAAACGGCTTCAATGAATTGTTCTGCTTGATTCAACGCTAAAGGTTTTACAACAACATAGTCACCTTGTAACGTTAATGGTGTAGTCCATGACATTGTGGTGCTCCTTCTATTTCACTACAGTGTTTTGTTTTTCTGCTGCCACGGCATACATTGCCTGTGCCAGCTCTACTTTACCTTGTTGTTGCAATGCACTTGCTGCACCTTCAATATCTGCTATTGCTTTGTTTTGCCCTAACTTGAATTTACCTTGAATTTTAGTAATTTCAATTTGGATTCCCACGATTGCTTTTAACATTTGCTGCAAATAATCTTTAGGTGCATCCGTCATTTTCCATGGTTCAACTTGTGAAGCTTCATGACGTCTTGTGAGTCGTGCAACGACACCACGCACATACTGTTCATCATCATGAACCGTGATTTTTCCATAGACATGAACTACACGATAATTCCATGTTGGCACTTGCTGGTGATGTTCGTGTTTGGATGGATAACTATTCGGCGTGATATATGCATCCCCAGCTTGAAATACAACCAGCACTTCATCACCATTTTTCACCGCAGTCCATAGCAAATTATTTCGTGCTACGTGAGCATGTAACACCCCGAACTGCCCTTGCTCAGCATTTAATTCAAAAGGTAAATGATGTGCATCTAATCCTTGATTTCCATAACAAACAAGAGTTGCAAAAGGATGCTGAATAATCAGCTCTTGCAACACATCAATACGTTGTTCTGCAAAATCTTTTGGGATATACATAAGCAAACTCCATATTATTAATTTTCAATACATTGTATTCATGGTTGTAAATTTTCAGTTTTATCTGGATTATTAAAAAGTACCACTTTGATTTTTTTTGAGTAGACCAGAATTATGGCAAGAACAGCAAAAATTGTAGACCTCCCTGCGATTACAAGGCTTGATAAATCAAAGGGAAAAATTAGTGCGCAACTCACCCAAATACTACGTGATGCCGTGCAAAATGGAGAACTAAAAGCTGGTGACCCACTGCCTTCTTCTCGTGAGTTAGCCAGCAGCCTAGCAATTTCACGAGGGACTGTAATTCAAGCATATGATCAATTAATTGCTGAGGGGGTGCTCAGCACGGCAACACGCACAGGTACTTTTGTTTCTCATGATTTATCTGATACCGTGGTGATAATAGATGAAACTGGCAAGCAACCCTCAGATTTAAAACCGCATTTAACGTCATCAGCACAAGCCTACGCGAAAATACTCAAAGAATTTCAACCCATTCCTCACCGACCCTTTGCAGTATCTGTACCTGTTGGCCGAACACGGCCAAATGACGTTTGGCGTAAATTTGGCAATAAATTTCGTGCCCGTGGTGAAGCAATTCCCACAGGATACGATGAACCACAAGGTGTATTTTCTTTGAGACATGCCATTGCTGCTTATGTGCGGCGCTCTCGTTCTGTACATTGTGAAGCCGAACAGATTGTGATTTGCAGCGGTATTCAGCAAGCCCTTTATATTTGTAGCCAAATTTTATTTCAACCGCATGCTCAAGTTTGGGTTGAAGATCCTGCCTACCGAGGTACAACTGCACTCTTGGCTAATATATCTCAGCAAATTGACATTGTTCGTATACCCGTTGATGAAGAAGGGATACAAGTTGAAAATGCGCTGAATATTGCACCACATGCACAAGCCGCTTTTGTCACCCCTTCACACCAATATCCACTAGGTATGCCCATGAGCTTGGCACGACGTTCAGCGCTCATCGCTTGGGCCAAACAACAGCATGCTTGGATTATTGAAGATGATTATGACAGTGAAATCCGCGACTATGGCCAACCTTTTCCATCTTTACAAGGGATGTCTCCCGATCAGGTGATTTATTTAGGGACCTTTAGTAAAGTACTCTTTCCGTCTTTACGTCTCGGTTATGCAGTACTCCCACCTGCATTGGTTGCTCCTTTTTGCGGACTTCGTGCTTTAATAGATCGACACCCTCCTTCAGCAGAGCAACATGTACTTGCTGCATTTATTCAGGAAGGCTACTTAGAAAAACATATCCGACGTATCCGCAAAGTCTATGCAGAGAATCGTCTCCAACTCATAGCATTGGTTAAACAATACCTGCCACCCTCCTTGGCACATTTACAATCAGGTGATCAAGGCATGCATATGGTGCTGTGGTTGCACCCCAAACTAAACGATGTAGAAATTGCGATTGCTGCTGTGAACGTTGACGTAGCAGTGAAGGCGATTTCAACCACCTATTCTCTAGCACAACAGCGTCCTGGACTCATTATGGGTTTAAGTGACTTTGACTCTGAACAGCTACATTATGCAATGCAACAATTGGCGCAAATTATTAAACAAGCAGCTTTTGTTCATCAATGTTTGTGAGAATGCATTTTTTTCATCCGTTTTATGTTGCTCCAAAGTTGATTCAATACAGCTTTGGAGCTTTGTATGTTACGCGTATTTTTTTGATCCAGCTACGCAAAGCACAGCAATCAGCGTTATCACTAACATCGTCCAACTCACAGATTCATGTAAAAGCACGGCTGCTAATGTCAAACCTATAAAAGGCTGAAAGAGTTGTAATTGACCAACAGCGGCAATGCCACCTTGAACCAAACCTTTGTACCAAAAAACAAAACCTAAAAACATACTAAAAATAGAAACATAAGCTAGTGCAAACCATGCCGATAAACTGACATGACTAAAACTACTCGGCATGTCCCATAAAGCAATCGGCAACATAATGGGTAAAGAGAGAAGTAAAGCCCAGCAAATGACTTGCCATCCGCCCAAAGTACGAGAAACTCTTGCGCCTTCTGCATATCCAAAGCCACATACCAACACTGCCGCAAGCATGAGTAAGTCTCCTTTTAATGAAGCACCACTACTACCAAATGCGGAATAACCTGCGACAAAAGCTGCACCAAGAATAGAAAATACCCAAAATAAAGGTTTTGGTCGTTCACCTGCACGTAATACAGCAAATAACGCCGTACATAGTGGCAATAAACCTATAAATACAATTGAATGAGCAGAAGTTACATATTGCAAAGCCAATGCAGTTAAAAGCGGAAAACCGATTACCACGCCTAAAGCACTCATCGCCAAAGATGGTAAATCCGTCAGTTTGGGTTTTGGTTGTTTGAGTACGATCAATAAAAATACACCCAATAATGCAGCAATCAGTGCCCGTATAGCTGTTAGAAAAAGTGGATCAAAATCGGCTACAGCAACACGCGTTGCAGGTAAAGAACCTGCAAAAATCGTCACACCAATCAAACCATTAACCCAACCTTTTGTTGCCTCATTCATGTCATTTTCTCAGTTTTACAATACATTCATTTGAACATGGACGACAACAGTAAAACGAGTTACAGTTCAGTACAGTTATTAAGAACTGTTATGCTTATTATTCCCTTACAGTTGGACACAACGTGAAGAAAAATCAAACGCGTATTCACATGGTGATGCAAGAAATTCAAAACAAAATTTCTTCAAGAATCTATCTACCAAGAACCAAGCTCCCCTCAGTTCGTGCTCAAGCTCGTTTCATGCATGTATCTGTGTCTACAGTTGTAGAAGCCTATGAAAGATTAATGGCTGAAGGTGTGATTCTCTCTAAACCAGGTTCTGGTTTCTACGTTGCAGGCCCAATCGCTCCGCTTTCTTTAACCCAAATAGAGCCGAAACTTGACCGTGAAGTAGATCCCTTATGGGTTTCACGACAAGCTTTAGATACAGATACAACAACACTAAAACCGGGTTGTGGTTGGCTACCGCCAACATGGCTCTATGAAACAGGCATGAGAAAAGCTTTACGAACAATGGCTCGGGCGGATAGCCTAGATTTAGCAGAATATGCAACTTCGTTGGGACATCCTGAATTACGTCAGTTACTTTCTCGTCGTTTAAGTGGCAACAACATTGAGGTCAGCCCCAACCAAATTATTCTTACCGAATCAGGCACTCAAGCGATTGACCTCATCTGTCGTTTTTTTCTTGAGCCAGGTGATACCGTTATTGTTGATGATCCTTGTTATTTTAATTTTCATGCTTTACTCAAAGCACATCGAGCCAATATTGTTAGCGTGCCCTATACTGCACAAGGCCCTCAGCTTGAAATTTTTGAGCAAGTTCTGGCTGAACATAACCCACGACTCTATATTACAAATTCTGGTATCCACAACCCAACAGGCGCAACACTATCTCCATCTACAGCACACCACTTATTAAAATTAATTGATTCTACCAATTTGATTATTATTGAAGATGATATATTTGCAGATTTTGAGCTCAATCCAGCTCCCCGTTTGGCTGCTTTAGATGGCCTACAACGTGTCATTCAAATCGGTAGTTTTTCAAAAACAATATCCGCATCATTACGCTGTGGTTATATTGCAGTAAAAAATGACTGGGTTGAAAATCTAGTCAATTTAAAAATTGCCACGTCCTTTGGTGGTGGACGACTTTCTGCAGAGATGGTACTACTTTCATTAAAAGACAGTGGCTATCGTAAACACATGGACATGGTACGCACTCGCTTAGCCAGCGAAATGCTTAAAGTCATCCGTAAATTAGAAGCCATAAATATTCAACCTTGGATCATACCTCAAGCGGGCATGTTTCTCTGGTGTAAACTCCCCAAAGGCTTAGATGCTGGGCTTATTGCCCAAGCTTGTTTAAAACAAGGAGTTGTACTCGCACCAGGAAATGCCTTTAGTCAATCATTATCAGCCAAGGATTTTTTACGTTTTAATGTTGTGCAGTGCAATGATGATCGTATATTTGAGGTCTTAGCTGAAGTTATGAAACAGTTTGTTGAGGCTCCTCAAATAAACTCACAGTCGATTCAAATATAAAAGGGAGAAATGTGTATATCTCCCTAAAATTAAATCAGTAATAGCTTAAAGATATAGATTAACTTTCAATCTGGGTATCATGAATTTAATTGCTGAATGTAATCTCGTATCTTTTTAGAAATTTCAGCATAGTGACTTAAAATTCCCCAATGTCCTGACTCAATCTGAGTATAGTGAATATCACTCGCCCACTCGCCCATTCCTAAACTCAAATGCTTTGGTACAAAAGGATCTTGCGTCATAACCAACATATGTATAGGAATAGATGTTGTACGTGAAGTTGGATGTAATAGTGCCTGTATTAAGTTTTGGCGATATAACCCTAAGCCGTTTACACCATTACGTAATTGTTTGGGGTCTGGTTGCACCTCGGTATTTTCACTTTTAGCAACCCATTTAGGCCACAACTGTGCCAAACCTAAGTTCCAAACGAGCTCTGGTATCCATGGAATTTGAAAAATCCCCATATAACCCGAGCTAATACCACGTTGAATGACATTACGGTAGCCTTGAAAACTCCCTTTTGACCATTCTCGTTTAAACCACCACCCTACATGATCAAGACTTGGTGCCAATGCTGTATATGATTGAATTTTATCTTCTAGTCGATCACCCAATACAGCCTCCCATCCTTGTAATGCTCCCCAATCATGTCCAACCAAATGAACAGGCTGATGTGGACTAAACGCTTGAATGACCTGTTCTAAATCGTTAATCAGATATTTGAAGTCATATTCAGATGAGTGCGCAGGAATATCGGATAAACCCGTGCCACGAACATCGTATGCAATAACATTAAATTCATCTGCCAAACTTTCAGCAAGTTTATTCCAAACCTCTGCTGAATCTGGATAACCATGAATAAAAATAATGCTTTCTTTTTCAGGTGTTAGTTCACCCCAATGATAAGCAGCCAGACAGATATTGTCAGAATGAACATAGGTCTTTATTTTTTCATCATGGCTCATACATATGCTCCTTCTACAGCGTTAATCTCTCGCGCTGCACGATTAACTGCGGCAGAGCGATCTAGATACTTTAATGCCAGTTCAGTTGAAGCTTCTGTCAAAGGATGATAATTTGGCTTAAAAAATGAGAGTGATGTTTTTAAATACCATACAGGCCCTGGTAAATATCCATTTTTATCGGCTAAATGCCAAGCTTTCCAAAAATCCCAACTCAATAAACTTTTTTGAGATGATGGCACTTCATCATCACTCTCAGCTAAATGCACTGTACCGGCTGCCATTAAATATGTGAACATTGGTGCGGTAATGGCCATAACTGCTGCGCGTAATAAGTAATTGCCACTGATATACTGATAAACATCATAGGCTACAGCCCGATGTTCAACTTCTTCAGCACAATGCCAGGTAAACAAATCACTCACTGTTGGATCACAACCACGCTCCTGCCAATATGATCGGGTAAGAACGTATTGACCAATCGCTGAAGTAAAATGTTCTGCAGCCGCTACTAAGGCCACCCGAGCATTTAACCACGACCGTTGAAAAATGGCTGGTAGCTGAATACCTAAAGGCTGATCAAGTAATAATTGATCAAAAATATAGCTGGCTCGTTTATACTGTGATTCAATATCTACACCATAATGCTTTAAGTATTCATCAATGGAATGCTTATGTGCTTGGGAATGCATCGCTTCTTGACGAATAAATATTTGAGCATCTTCTTTAAGTTTTTTGTCATCTATTAGCGGTAATGCTTTATTCAACATTCGACAAAAAAAATATTCTCCTCGTACCAAAGTAAAACTAAAATGATTAACTCCATGGCTAGCCAAAGGATTGTTTGGAATCCATCTTAACGGTACATTATGCCAATCAAAAGTCACCTTACGTGCAATTAACGGCCAGTCAGTATAAGAGTTTTTTCTTAATATTCGTTTCATCGAGATTGCTTCCCATGCTTTCAATTTTTTCAATCTGCCGACTTAATAGCACTCTTCCTTTCACCCTCATCAGGCTATAAATCTATTAGACATCTAATTAAAATATAATTAAGTTCTAAAATAGAACTAAGGGGAAAATAACCAAGCGACTATTTGTTGTCAATCATGCATAAGGGAATGATCATGAGGTTGGCCTAACATGACTTAACTTTCTGTATAAATGATATGCTTTGGAAATTTTACACCGACAAATAATCTAAAAACTCAAATAATGATTTAGATTAAACCTACGTTAGATTAATTTTTATTTATATAGGGTCTCTCATTGTCTGAAAGAGAAAATCACCGACAGAATCATACGTTTTACTTACTAAATCTCCTGAATACTCAATAAATACTTGTACCCTTCTCATACGCCAATTTTACAGTCTGTTCTAGCTCCTCATCAGAACCGTTTTTATCAAGGATAAAATCCTCAAAATTATCTATACCTGTAAAACTATAATCCAAACCATCTTAATGAGTAGGACAAATAATGAAGTGATTATCCATTAATCTAATACTGAATATCCTGAGAGTTTAAATAGTATTAAAGAGCATCAACAACAAAGTACCATCCAATTTTTTTAGGAACATACCTGAATACTTCAGTCCCTACTTTCTGCTTTGTCTCACAGTTAATAATATCAAAAGTAATTTCTCTTTGATCAAATATCATTCCGTAAGAACCATCTTTTTTATAAAAATATGTAGAATCACCAAACACAAAAGTATCATAACCATATTCTAGACTAGACTTTTGTAAATAAATACCATCCATGTAATACGCCAAGTTCAATGGGCTAGATCCCCCATGAGGTCCAATATTAATCTTAAGATTATTCATACAAAGAATTCTATCTTCAATATGGAAAGTTATTGGCATAGCGATGCTATTATCTATAGAATCTTCAATCAGTATATTAATTATATACCCCTCTCTGTAAAGCAATAAATTTTGAGGGAATATTTTTTTCTTCTTTTCAAAATAAGAAACGATTTCATAAGACTGATTTTCCACTGGTATAATTCGGTATAGATCATTTATTCCCGTTATCATACAACTAGAAATCGGAATACAAAGAGCTAACAGTATAAGTATTTTTTTCATTTTTAACCTCCGTTAGCTTGTTACTTTTAATATTCATAAAATAGAAATAGCTTATTAGCACTTACATCCCAAAACAATCTATCTTCTATTTATCTTTGATAAGAAATTCAGAACAACAATTTAAATTATTACTATTATTTTTTAGGAAAATTCATAGTCAATGACATTATTATAGTCATCAGCTATATTTTCAACAGAATTAAAATAATCATGATTAGAAATATTCACTGAAGGCCTTATGTCCCCTAATATTTTATTACTATTTTTATCAATAGTAATATCATCTGAAATGGAATTATTAGCTCGTATTTCTATTGTCCACCATGCAGATATTTTATAGTCAGTATTTTTAGACTTTAAGAAATTCGCTTGGGCCGCTGGTGTTTTTAAACTTTGAAATGTATCCCAATCAGCTCCACCTTTGCTCTGTAATTCATCAATAGTAATCTGTTGTTTGACTTCCTTTTCAACATCAGCTTTTGCTTGTTAATTTTGGCTATAAATATGTGTCGGAACAACAATTGAAATTAAATAAAGGTGACTGCGGAAACAATCACATTGATTCATAGCGTTAAAGAAAAAATATTTGCATAGTTCCATTTAAGGGCTCTACAACTAAACTTTAAATTTATTTTAGACTATAATCATACACTCGAACTTCTTCAATAAGTGAATCTGGGTCTTCATCCACCTCTAATCCACCAGCGAAAAATAGAATTCCTTCAATAATATCCTCACCATTTGCTAAATAATGGACATCCTCAGTATCATCTAGAATTAAAGGATGTTTAATATCACCTATACGACTACCAATTTTAACACCACCTTCAAATATTTTACCAAGATATCCATAGCTTGCCCGTATGCTAAATAAAATACCTTTATTACTAAAAAAAAGCTCTAACCTCGGTTCACTGAAATATAAAATGCTCTCATCGTCTTTAAACTTGTAGAGCAAGATACCTTTATTATCAAGCTCTATATCTATAGTCCATTCGACTTGATGCTCATCAACTATTTGATCTACATACGGCAAATACATTGATAGATTACTACCAAGTTTTAAACCAGCTAATGATTTTCCAATTTCTGCTTTTACATTAATATCTAACATTATCACTCCACTATATACTTTTCATTTTCATACTTAAGCTTTTGCCTACTTTGATTATAAAAAGTTGATTCTTTTGCTGTATTCTTAAATGTCTTGGGATCAATAATACATACCTTCTTTTTCCCATATATATCAAGTTTTTTTTGTGAAGTTTGGTTATAAGCATATATTGAAGCAGTAATTAAAGTTAAATAAAAAGTGACTGTAGGAACAGTCACCTTAAATAACCACATAAATATCTTATTATTCCTATACATAAAATAGTATGTTAAAGCTAGTTGCTAATTCTACACCTTATATAATTCATCAACTCTATATTTAAAATAAGAATTAATTTGATCATTATCTAAAAGCCTGTCTTTTGTAAAATCCAAGTTATCTGAAGCAGCTATTGCACACCATAAATCTTTAGGAATGTCATTAGTATTAACATATATACTCGGAACCAAATATCTAAAATAATCCCCCATTTTGGTACGACCTGAATACCCTACAGGGTAATCCATATCTTCATTATCGCCATCAACCGCATGGTAAATAATAAACCCCTTACGAGCAGGAATATTATATTCTGTTATTCTAGAAGTATTTATAGATCTTTCATGAATTATTCTTTCAACCTCAATCCTACTTTTTGGAAAAAACAAATGAGAATATAAATCCAAAATTGTTATTCCTTCTTTGTATTTTGGATATTGATTAAACAATAATGAATCCTCCCAGATATATTCATTCAAATTATCTAAAAGATTTTCAGCTTTATCCAATGATAGAATGACCTTGGGAATATCTCCCCAATTATTATTTATCATAATAGAAATTAGCCCATTTTTATCCATAGCGAACCAAGTATAAATCGTCCCGAACTCTGGTTTCCAATCTAGGTTTAGATTACTCATTATTTTGTACCCTTTGACCAAGATATTTTACAATTTTCACAAGGCTTAATATATGCGTCATTAACAATTTTTCCATTTTCATAAACAATTCTTGGACGGAGTGCATCAATAAACTTGATCCTTGATGGATCAATTCCTTGCCTAACCAGCTGATCCACAGCAGAAACCTCAGTACAAGCTCCAGCCTTATTTTTGTCTTCACCATGACCCCATGGCTCGCCTATCAACTGTGCGGCATAAGGGGACAAACTATTCGCTGCAACTTGTAGATCTGTTTGACCACCGAGTGCGCCTGTGATTGCAATAGTTACAGCATTTAAAGCACGGCTATTTGAGCCACCAATGCCCCAAGCTTGGGCACTTTCTGCAGCTATTTTATAGTCACTATTTTTAGATTTTAAGAAATCCTCTTGGGCTGCTGGTGTTTTTAAATTCTGATAGGCATCCCAATCAGATCCACCTTTGCTCTGTAATTCATCAATAGCAATCTGTTGTTTGACTTGCTTTTCAACATCAGCTTTGGCTTGTTGATTTTGGCTATAAGTACGCGTTACAGTAACAATTAAAATTAAATAAAAAGGTGACTGCGGAAATAGTCACCTTGGGTCGTCTGATGAATTAAATCGGATTTAACCAAAGTTATTTACAGGGTTCCTTTAAAAATAGGTTTGTACAACAAAGTCGTTCATCATATAAAAAAAACCTCAATGACAATTCATTGCCTCCCTGCCATCGTTGCACTGGTATACATCGATCATTATGTAATACTTCAACTACCTTTTCCCAATTATTTCCAGATGTACTGCCCCCAAATATATCTAAAGAATTAAATATATCCTGAGTTTCTAATTCAGGCTCCTTATCAGATAAAAAAATAAATGAATGTCCTGATAATACAAATGCATTTTCACTTATCCCTAAAGGTAAATCGGAATTATCTAGATTAAAATATGTTGCGAATATTATTTCCCCTTCATCATTTATAAATTTTTTTTCCTCATTATTTGAATATTTTCCAAATTTTTCTCGAATATACTGTTGTTTCCACAATCCCTTATGGCAATTTATTTTAGAGTTTGTACTCCAAGTACTGTCGCATAAAAACAAATATAATTTAAATTTACTATTAATATTTTCATTAATATAATTAGATATCATTTCCTCCATTAACTGGATATTATTCATTCTATCTTCTGCGAGAATAAATAATTCATTTTTTTCAACATCTAATTCAGTTTTAATAATCATAATGATTCCCATTTAGAGTGTTAAAATGCGGACCTCTATTCTGTGATGGATCATCCAAAAAAACATGCCCTTTGCTATCATCTCGAATAATAACAGTTTGAGTCCCACCTCCAGACTTGGGAACTTCATATTCATATTGTTTACCAGGCTGTATATTACCTCTTCTATCAACGTTAGGCTTCACTCTTGTGGGTTGCATGCTGACAGGAATACCAGCATCTTTTTTGCCTGATTGAAGGCACCATTACGTCCTGCACCAGTAGAAGTATAGTTTACAGGTCTATCTCCTTGTACCTGTGACGCACTCGCTTTGGTACTTGTTTTTCTAACTCCTGTCAATGCCCCATATACACTCGAGGCTATGAGGTCTGCTTCTTGTCTATCAATGCCATACTTTTGTTGTAGGCGTTTAGCAAACCCTGTAGATGAAACTACATTAGTTGATTCTATTTGGTGTGATAGCAATGCAGCTTGATCACTCCCCACATTCTTAAATGTTCCAATTTCATTTAAAAAATCTTTCTTCTGATTTATGATAAATGTGTACTTCTGCTTGCATAAGGTAGCATTGGTTGAACAAATAGCGACCAACTCGTCCTGTTGGGCTATTGCCAGTTTTCGGTATTTATCTCTCACTTAATCACAAGTTGTTTTAGATCCACATGTTTCCAACTCCAAATCGTAATAACTCAGCTGAGACGATGTTAAATAATTATTCCCCACTGCATTCTGTCCAACCACTCCCGCAAGTTGTGCACTAAATGCAGAATCACCGACTGTGCCACCAACTACAGCACCAATCGCTGCAGTGAGATCACGAATCTGGGTTTTCACATCTTCGGGTAAACGATTGGTCTCAAACTCACCATTGGCATTTTGATAATCTGGATTACTCTTATATTTTTGACTTAAATAATCTGCTGCTGATTCGGCAGCTACCGCAGCACTACCACCTGCTGCGGGGTTCCCCCCATTAACATAAGCTAAAGTTGCACCAAGGATCGCATGTGCAGTGAGTTGCGCTGCTTTGTTTTTGTCTTCACCATGACCCCATTGCTGACCAATCACAGAGGCCGCATAAGGGGACAAACTATTCGCTGCAACTTGTAAGTCTGTTTGACCACCAAGTGCGCCTGTGATTGCAATAGTGACCGCATTTAAAGCACGGCTATTTGAGCCACCAATGCCCCAAGCTTGGGCACTTTCTGCAGCTATTTTATAGTCACTATTTTTAGATTTTAAGAAATCCTCTTGGGCTACGGGTGTTTTAAAATTCTGATAAGCATCCCAATCAGCTCCACCTTTAGCCTTCAACTCATCAAGTGCAACTTTTTCTTTAGCTTGCTTTTCAACATCAGCTTTTGCTAGTGGATTTTGGCTATAAATACGCGTCGCAGTAACAAGTAAAGTTAAATAAAGGTGACTGCGGAAATAGTCACCTTGAATGGTCTGAAAAATTAAGTCATATTTACAGAGTCAAGCAGGGTTAACTTAAAATACCACCTTTTTCCAATAATATATTAATAACATCTTCTTTTTTACCATCAGCATAAGGTATTAAATATACTCTTTTTCCAACTTTAACACCAATGTAGTGATAATAAACTCTTTTAAAATATTCTAAATGTCCTTTGTTTTTAAAACCAAGTTTATTTTCATCCAATATAATTTCAAAACTCTTCAAGTAAATATCCTGTCCACCTAAGATTCGTATCAATGTTCCTCTATTATTTTCATCAACCTCAAAAACCACTTTCCAATACTCCTTTAAAATATTAGAAAATATTATCATTATGCACAAAATACCTAAAAAAAATGGAAATAAGTAATATAGTGAAATTTGAATCCCATCAAAATAATAAATACCTCTTTCAGAATTCAATACTGCATGCCCAAGGCCTGTAGAAGTTATTAAAAAAAATATAAGACCATAAATTTCACCTTTCATAGTTTTTATACAAGACTCATCAATTAGCCCGTCATAAATATCTACTTCAAATTGATCATTTTTTCCCATTTGGATTTCCCTGTTGTGCTGGTTTCTTTTCGTACTTTTTAATCACCTGATCAATTGTGGTTGTAGTAGCAGTTGATGGGACATACAACAAAGTAAATTGGCATGAGTTTCCACATCCAGCAGATCCTAATTTTGCTCCAGCTGTACCAAAAATACCAGATGCTACTGCAGATGATGCATTAGCTTTTCCTTCGGCCGCATATTGTGTAGAGTAAGCCCCTGCAACAGAGCCTCCACCAATTAAAACTGGATTTTTAAATGTTGTTACAGCCGCACCTGTGGCAGCACCACCACCAGTATATATCAACATTTTGCTCAATTTCATTTCACCTTTAGGAGTTGTAAGTATATAAGTCAAAAGGTTAGATCCACCACCAATTGCTGCTCCAGTCAAAGCTGTACCTCCTATCACTTCAGGAGCTAAGCCAACTGATCCAAGAGCCACAGATCCGTAAACAAGACCTTTCGTATATGCTTCCCCGTTGAAATCTCGACCTCTAATTTCTTTTGAAATGGCTTGCTGAATCTGTGCATCAGTCTGCCCTTTTTTCTGGCCATCCTGAATAATTGATTCTATATTCTGCACTGTCTGAGGATTAACGTTAATAAAGTTATATTGATCGTTATTCTCCACCGCATTTTGAGCACCTTGCCCACTTTGTACTGCAGTTGAAATATCACCAGACGCCGCACCACCGATACCTGTAGCCACTAAACCAGTGATCGCACTAATCGTTGATTTCTCTTCGGCTGTTAAATCACTTGCTTTTTTACCATATAAGAAGTTGGATAAGACTGGAGCAGCAGCTTCAGCTCCACCAGTAGTGAGTCCTGCTGTCAGGGCATCATTACCACCTGCAGCAGCTACGGCTGCACCTAATACTGTATGGGCAAGGATATGTGCGCTAGAGCCTTCTGTAGCTTTTGCTTTAAAGTATTGTCCAATCTCGTAACTCGCAACTGGACTTAAACTTGATGTAGCGATACCCAAGCCACTATTGGTCGGTGCCGAAAGCCCAGAAGCAACAACATCAAGTAACACACCTAACTGCTGATAGTTTTCAACTTTCTTATCATAAGCACTTAACTGTTCTTGCTCCTCTGTTGTCAAAGCCACCTTATTTTTCTGTTTATCTAAAATCGATTGATTTTCAGATTTAGCTTGATCTATCTTTTTATTGATTTCAGCTTTCACTTCTTGACGGTTTTGATCAAAACGCTTAGTCACCTCAACCTGAGTATTAATCTCCTTCTGGACTTTATCTTTATCAAAGTTATTGGCCAATGCACCACTATGTTCACGGGCATTATCAGTCGTCACTTGAGTAAGAATATCTTGCTTGGTTTGCTCAGCAGTTTTACCTGTTAATTGTTGCTGCACTTGCTCATCTTTAATAATGATGTTTTGAGTGTTAATGCCACTATGCGTTGTGCTCTTATCCTTCGCGCTATCTAAGCCAAAACCAATTGATTTATTCACAGCATTTTGTGGGCGACCTTCTTTATCTTGGGCCTTGCCATCCCAACCACCTTTAACTGTTGCACTGCCACTGATCCCGATACTTTTAGCATCATATTCACTGATATTGTGAATATCTGAACTGGTTAAAGTGCCTGTCTCTAAACGGTTCTTACCGAGGTCTTCTGCCTTTTGTGTTGAAGTAATTAAGGCACCTTTAAGATCGGTATTTTTATCCACCTTAATCTGGTAACCATCATCACCAGCAAATACCCCAGACTGCTCATTCACTGAAGCATAGTTAGCATTAATATTTGATTTACTAAAACTACCCGATGCCGAGAAACCATAACCAACCGTTACCTGCCCCTCAACATTTTGCTGTTTGCTCTTATAGGTTGCTTTGTCTTGTAAACTCTCAACATTCAACTCTTTGGCTGCAATATTATGTAAATGATCTCTACAACGATTTGCAATCTAGAAATGTAAAGTACATACACGCTTTTTTATTCTTTTCTAAGGGACATTCCTCTAAAGGTTCACCATGCAAATGACCCATTACTTACTCACTAATGGTTTTATACTGTAATGAGAAACTAAAACCTCCGTAACCTATGGATAAGATGCCCCATAAGACTAGTCCAACTCTATACTTCTTAAATATCAGCCAAATAAGTAGATATTTGCTCCACAATGTCTCTAGCTGTTCTAGAAACACCTATTAGAGTCGCAGATGCTATACCTGTCCATTCCCCATATCCAACCAACCAAAGGTTATTTATTTTTGTGGATCGACCATCTTGAACAGCAACGGTCTGATTCGCTTCCACTACATCAAGATTTTTTAAATGATGAAGTGAAGCTTTGAATCCTGTACACCAAATCACAGCATCAACGTCTTGTGTTGAACCATCACTCCAAATAACAGAATGCTCAGTAAACTCTCGAAAAGGTGCTCTACTATGTAATACACCCCGTTCGCGTGCTGCTTTCACACTATCAATCATGACAATATCACCAAGCCCCCCAACAGGCTGGTCGATCTTTCGCCCTTGCTGTTGTGCTTTTAATCGCTCAGTTGCCCGAAGAAATAAGACACGCCCATCCACATCATCTGCTAAAAACTGAGGAGGTGTCGTCGTTACCCAAGTTGTATGTGCAACTTTTGAAACCTCAGCTAAAATTTGTGCACCTGAATTGCCACCACCAACAACCAATACATTTTTTTTAATAAAAGCTTGTTCATTAACATAGTGGGCTGAATGAACTTGTATCCCTCTAAAACATTCTTGCCCCTTATAATGCGGAATATAAGGTTGGCTCCATGTCCCTGTTGCACTCACGACAGCCTTCGCTCTCCAATATATTTCACCTGAATATACATCTAAATAATCATTTTTTTGTTCGATACGATCTACATGCACAGGTCTAATGATTGGAAACTGATATCGTTGTTCATATGCCGTTAGATATTCAATCACTTCATTTCGAGTGGGATAGGTTTGCTCAGTTGATGGCATCATCCAACCAGATAAAGAACTCCAAGTGTTTGGTGAAAAAAGACGTAAAGATTCCCAAGCATGTGACCAGGCACCGCCGGCTTGTGGTTGATCATCTAAAATAACAAATGGAATTTTTTTACGTCTCAAAAAATAGGCTGTAGCAAGTGCAGCCTGACCGCCACCGATAATAATGACATCAATATCACTTTGTAATTGAGCCAAGATATTCCCCTATATTATTTACCATCATCAATATAATCTTCCTCTTGAGTTACACTCACTAGAACGTTTTATAATAATGATCAGCAGCACATTCACTATTCTAAATTCATCAAAATATCTCTTTGGTATTTTGTCAGCCACACTTATAAACTACGTTGATTTACTCGCTTAGATAACGCTTCAGCAGACTCCTTTCTTTCTGAATATCGATCAGTTAGGTAATCACTTTGTCCACGAGTGAGTAATGTAAATTTATATAGTTCTTCCATAACATCTACAATTCGGTCATAAAGAGCTGACGGTTTCATTCTTCCATCTTCTTCAAACTCTAAAAATGCTTTAGGAACAGATGATTGGTTTGGTATGGTAATCATCCGCATCCAACGTCCCAAAATACGCATTTGATTCACACTGTTAAATGACTGTGAGCCACCACTGACTTGCATGAGGGCCAAGGTTTTACCTTGAGTTGCACGAATGGCTCCCCCAGCCAATGGAATCCAATCTATTTGTGCTTTAAAAATTGAACTCATTGAGCCATGTCGTTCTGGTGAACACCACACCATCCCTTCTGACCAAGCAAGCAACGCATGCAATTCTTTGACTTTTGGATGATCTACGTCAGTATCTTCAGGTAAAGGCAAACCTTTTGGGTGAAAAATTTTTACTTCAGCGCCAAATTTCTCCAAGATTCGTCCTGCTTCCATCACAGCAAATCGACTATATGAACGTTCACGATTAGATCCATATAATAATAAAATACGTGGTGGATAATTCAGATCTTTTGCTTGGATTTTCTCAAAAGTTGGTTGATCAAGCAAATTAACATCAATATTTGGGAAATTCATATCATTACGCCGCTTTAAAATACTTCTTTCTTAACCACAATGAGACACTAACCAATGCAATAAGCACTGGGACTTCAACCAAAGGACCAATTACTGTAGTAAATGCAACAGGTGAGGCTAAACCAAAAGTTGCAATCGCAACAGCAAGTGCCAGTTCAAAGTTATTACCAGCAGCTGTAAAGGAAATTGCGGTGGTTTTTGAATAATTATTTCCCATCCACTTACTCATAAAGAAGCTAACGAAAAACATCGTCACAAAGTAAATAGTGAGTGGAATTGCAATACGAAGAACATCAAGAGGTAAACTAACAACGTCATTACCTTTTAAGCTAAACATGGCAACGATTGTGAATAATAAGGCAAATAAACTCAGAGGGCTAATTTTTGGCAAAAAGACATTTTTATACCACTGCAAACCTTTTGCTTTCACTAAAATAAAACGAGACATAAAGCCAAGAAAAAATGGAATACCTAAATAGACCAGTACAGCATGAGTAATGGTCCAAAAGTCTACATTAATGACCTGCCCAGCAACGCCCAAATAAGGTGGTAAGAAAGTCAAAAATATCCAAGCATAACTACTAAAGAATAAAATTTGAAAAATACTGTTAAAAGCAACTAACGCTGCAACGTATTGATTATCACCACAAGCCAAACCATTCCACACCAAAACCATAGCAATACAACGTGCTAAACCAATCAAGATTAAACCTGTCATGTATTCAGGATAACTATGTAAAAAAATGATAGCTAAGGCAAACATCAAAACAGGTGCGATGAGCCAGTTTTGTACTAAGGATAATGTTAGTGTTTTCTTATCGTTAAATACTTGTGGCAAAGCTGCATAATCCACTTTAGCCAAAGGTGGATACATCATCAAAATCAATCCTATCGCAATCGGAATATTGACTGAATTCACACTCATTTTGTCCAAAGCAATAGAAGCTTGCGGAAAGAACACACCTATCGCAATCCCTAATGCCATGGCAATAAAAATCCATAGCGTGAGATTGCGATCTAAAAAGGATAATTTGTGTTGAGCCATGCTATTCTCATTCAATATGTGAAATTTAATGGATTGCAGCAATCATTGTCTTACTCACAATAACTATTGATCTGCGCAAAAATGCTTTCATTTTGGGATTGTATATTTGCATTTTTAAGCGTGCTTAATATCTCTAAACACCAGGCTGGCAAGTTTGGGTTAAGACTGTAATATACCCATTGCCCTTGTCTTCGGTCTTGCAACATACCCGAAGTACGAAGTAAGGCGAGATGTCTTGAAATCTTGGGCTGACTAAGTGCTAACTTCTCAGTTAAATCACAAACACACTGTTCATTATTAATAACCACCAACATCATGATATTGAATCTGGTTTCATCAGCTAAACATTTAAAAAAGTTAATTTGATCCATGTTTACTCCATATATATGTACATACTAATATCCATATATTTTATTCAAATTTTTATTTCAATCTTTCCCCATGAACACCAACAACTTGTTCACCATCTTCCTTAGTGAAAGCCCCTCTTTGTGGTAAAGGTAATATATCCAATACGACTTCAGATGGACGACTCAATCTGGTCCCCAAATCAGTAATCACAAATGGACGATTAATTAGGATAGGATATTCAAGCATAAAACCGAGCAACTGTTGGTCTGTCCAGTCATTACGCTCTAGCTCTAAATCACGAAAAGGATCAACGTTCTTACGAATAGCATCCCTTACTGTTAAATGAGCATCTTGAATCAATTTAACGAGTTCATCGTAACTTGGGGGTGTAACGAGATACTCAATGACGATCGGCTCGATTCCTGCATTACGAATCAAAGCCAAGGTATTTCTAGACGTTCCACAAGCTGGGTTGTGATAAATCTTAACTTTTGGAGTAGCAGACATTTGCTCAAACTCAGTTGAAACTTTACATATATTTATATACGAATATACATATATGTGCAATATCACATATATCTCTTTCTAATAGTAAGGGCTTTGTTGCATAAACCTACCCTTAAGGGCTTCTTCAGCAATATAATTTTCAAATGAAGAAGCCTACACACAAAATCTACCGCACAACCAATTGGCCCACATATAACCGAGCTCTCATTAATCGAGGAAATATCACCATTTGGTTTGATCCAAAAACACAATGGTATGCTCATTCCAAGGCCAAACAAGGGCGAAATCAAACTTATTCTGATTCAGCAATTCAATGCTGTTTGATGATTAAATCTCTATTTCGACTTTCTTTACGTATGGTCATAGTATTTGTGCAAAGCCTTATTCAACTCAGTGGGTTAAGTTGGACAGCACCAGATTATTCCACACTTTGCAGACGACAAAAGCAGATTGATATTCTGATCAGCTATCAAAAAATTCATGAAGGATTACATCTATTGATAGACTCAACTGGCCTTAAGTTTCTAGGCGAAGGTGAATGGAAACGCAAAAAACACCAGCCTGAATATCGTCGGCAATGGCGTAAACTACATATTGGTATAGATGCTAAAACCTTGCAAATACGAGCTGTACAGTTGACTACAAATAATGTCAGTGATTCGCAGGTACTTGGTGATTTACTGGATCAAATTCCACTTGATGAGCAGATTGATTTTGTTTATACCGATGGAGCCTATGACACAAAATGTTGTAGACAGGTTATTTCATAACGACAAGCACATGCAGTGATTCCGCCAAGAAAAAATGCGAAGCCTTAGAAAGATACAAAAGTTCACTCTTGGGAGCGAAATGAGGTACTTCGAACAGTTAAGTGTTTAGGCAGAACATTATGGAAAAAATGGTCAGGTTATCATCGACGCAGTTTGGTGGAAACCAAGATGCATTACATCAATCTTGCGAAGCAGTGCTTCTCAAGCGATAAACTGAGTGCAAGGAACTTTGACAGCCAAGTGAATGAGATTCACGTACGTGTGGCAGTACTCAATAAATTTACTGAATTAGGTTGTCCTCATACCCAAGTTGTAACTTAAATATGAATAGTCTTAGGATTGCTTTAACTCATACATCTTTGTGCAACAAAGCCATATTAAATACCTCATATTTCACCACTCAAATTAGATTATTACTATCAAAAAACAACTAAGAGTTTAACAACATTAATAAACCCATTCCAAAGTATTCAGATCACATTAAATCGTAATAGTTTCCTGTAATTTTCATAGGACATTTTAAAAACTTTATTTCGTTATAAAAATCATCGTAATTCTTTATTTCATAATAAGTATCAAAACCAGAAACGACACCTTGATAATCAATAAAATAACTCTTTTCAAAAAAATTTATTTTCACCCTCATACCACCTTCCGCATATTTTTTTTCAGTCAATTTCAAATGTTTTTCAAACTCTTTTTTTGAAATCCCCCCATAACACCAGGCCTTTTTCTCAATGGAAAATACTGAAACAGATGTTAATAAATCAACATTTAAAGGTATTAAATATACATCGCCCAAATTATCATCATAGCGATCAACAGCTGGCTGAGAGAAAGCCATTTCATTAAAAAACAAAAAAGCTACAATAAATCTTATAGTATTCATTCGAAGCCATATAAATTATAAAAAAGTAATTATACAAGTACTGAAATTTAAATTTCCAACTTTAAATTACTTTAATCACTCAACACAACATAATACTATTAACTTATATTTAAATTCCCACTGCTCATAACTTTTCGTTTTATTAAATGACTCCAACTCTGATTGCTTGAAATGAGTGCGCATAGGTTGTTTCTTTGAAGAACTTTTCACCCCACAAATGCCACCTTCTACAGCATAAATCAATACAAATGGGTGATTCGTCATTGAATCATTATTTAACTAAAAATCACTATTTCTTACCCTTAATAAAATCACTTGATTTCGGGAATTTTTTAGGATCTTCTCCAAAATATTTAATTAACTCATAGTATGCATCTTTTTCACCTAATTCATATGCTTTCAAAAAATAATATATAGCCATACTCTTTATCATATTGTCCTCACTCCACACTGGAGGAGAACTTATATCATTCAACTTATCTGAATCCGATACAAAATCGTACTTATATTTTACTAAGTCTGGATCTGAATACATATCCATCCCTAAGAAATAATATGCTATAGAACAGTTATATTTATATGCCATGATCTGAGTTTCATAAAAAAGTGCAGTTGTCTTACCAGAAAATGTACTGTTTATGATGGCGTTATGAAAACTATCACAATCTCCATAATTTAATGATTTATCCAGTAAATCATTCATTTTTTCATCCGAATAAATAATGACACTTGAATCAACTGCATTACTTATCTCATTAGTTTCACTCGTACTTTTTTTATCTACATCTACTTTATCAGATGAATCACAGCTTGTTATAATCATGAAGACTGATATTAAAAACAATGAATTTATGTACCTCTGCATACTTATTTACCCTTATTTCATTTTGAGGAAATTTTACTAAATGAATGGCACTGGAATTACAGCCGACCTATCTTCTTATACACCAATGATGCCTTCCTAATGCAGACTTTTCACCAGTAACATCTTGACCCTGTGCAATTTCACGCCCTAATGTGTTAACCGCCTTAGGATAGCAAAGCGTGATGTATCAATAATAATTATTATAAAACTCAAAAAAAAAATCAGTATTTTTTCTATCAACAATTTCTTGATGATTTAAGTTATTATTACCAAATTTAAAACTTAAACAATTTTTCATTTTAATGATCTTCTAAAAGTTACTTCAACAATGTTGTCATTTTCTCCTAAATGGCCTTTTAATGGCTTGAAATCCTCTGTAAATGCATCTAACTGATATAAAATACCATGATTATCTAATGACAATTCCAGCATAATATTTCTTTCATCAATATCATTTACTACTGCTTCTAACAAAACATTTCCAAATTTACGATCTTTTTTTTCGTCAAAAACAAACTCAATTGAGCCCATTTCTCCATCACTTAATTCTTCAACATAAATATCCAAAAAAGATTTATTATTTAAAATAATGCTTTTATCGCCAATATTTTCAAAAAACTTATTCAATAAATTAATCTCCGAATCAAATAGTTTTCTCATATTAAACTCCATTCAACTATTCGTTGAATTCTAACTTCAGTCGAATTAATCTGATACAAAGTATATTGAATTTGATCCCCTTGTACATCAATCTCCTAAAACCCACTGAACTGTAGTGATCAACTAAAAGTGGGCACAATTTTAAGATATTCCTCACGAGCTTCAGCTAAAGATATCGTTGGGTAGTTTCGCGATGTAATTTTCTTCAGTGAATTATCAATGGGACTCCGATAACGATAAACAAAACTTTTAAGACCAATTTTACCGCATGTCACTCTTAGGCTTGCATACTCCCCAATATCAACTTTGTTAGAATCACCAACTTTTATCTTTTTATAGCATATGCAAACAATGCAACTTAAGGTTTGGTTATTATTTCCGCACTCTTCCCCCTATTCCTTTTTGTGAATTAATCTCAATTTGCTAAGATGACAACCGTGAGAAGCAAAAACCCATTTCTAAAACACTAATGAGCTAAATCTACCGCACTAGAAATATACTTTTTAACCGGTTTGGATTTTATCTGCTCAGATTTCATTAGACTTGGTTAGACAGCAAAGCTTTCAATCAATAGATTTTTATTATTTATATTTAAGGACTTATACTAAATGAATAGCACTGAAATACCAGCTGATCTGTCTTCCCATACGCCAATGATGCAGCAATATCTCAAAGTAAAAATGCAACATCCCCATTCCTTATTGTTTTATCGTATGGGGGATTTTTATGAACTCTTTTTTCATGATGCACATAAGGCAGTAAAACTACTTGGTATTAGCCTTACCCACCGTGGTAAAAGCAATGGTGAACCCATTCCAATGGCTGGAGTGCCTTATCATGCAGCCGAAGGCTATCTTGCCCGTTTAGTCAAAAAGGGTGAAACCGTCGTAATTTGTGAGCAAGTCGGTGAAGTTACTGGAAAGGGTCCTGTAGAGCGCGCAGTAGTTCGTATTCTTACTCCAGGCACATTAACTGATGATGCACTACTCAGCAGCCATCAAAATTCACATCTGGTGTCTTTATGTTTACAACAAAATCAAATTGGGATTGCACTACTAAATCTTAGTTCTGGGGTTTTTAAGGTTCAACAACAAAACTACCAAGCAGAAAGTCTAGCACTTGAATTAGCACGACTCATGCCAAGTGAAATTATTATTGATGAAGATCTTATTGATCAAAACATTATAGAACAAATCAAAAAATACTTAGATTGTCCTATTAGTAAACGACCTAATGTAGACTTTAATTTAAATAATGCTCAAAAAACATTATGTGACCAATTACAAGTAAGTAGTTTATCAGGCTTTGGTATTGATCATTTACCACTTGCCAAGGCTGCTGCTGCTGCACTTATTCACTACGCCAAAGAAACTCAAAAAACAGCTTTACCGCATATTCATTCCATTCAGCTCGAACAAAGTACAGACTTTATTGCGCTTGACCCAGTAACACGTCGTAATCTTGAAATTGTAGATCCCCTATTTGAACACGGCACCTCACTTTTTCAATTGATTAATGATTGTAAAACTTCAATGGGTGGACGTTTACTCAGCCGAACTTTAATGCAACCATTACGTGATACCAAAATACTTGACCAACGTTTAGATGCAATTGAAGCACTAGTCAAAGGTTATCATGAAGCTCCTGTACGAGACGTACTCAAGGAAATTGGTGATATTGAACGAGTACTAGGCCGTGTTGCCTTAGGAAGTGCACGTCCACGTGACTTGGTTCAGTTACGCCAAGCTTGCGCTCAAATTCCAGCATTGCGTCAATCAATTACACCATTATTACAACAAAAAGTCAGCTATTTAGATCAATTAAATCAAGAGCTAGGTGATTTTAAAGCGCTTTATGAGTTATTGATGGCTGCAATTGTTGAAAATCCACCTGTGTTACTACGTGATGGTAATGTTATCGCAGAAGGCTTCGACCCTGAATTAGATGAACTACGTAAAATTCGTGATCATGCAGGACAATTCTTAATTGATCTTGAAATACAAGAACGTGAAAACACTGGCATTAACACACTCAAAATTGGTTATAACCGTGTTAGCGGTTACTACATTGAGCTGACCCGAGCACAGGCTGAACAAGCACCTGATCATTATATCCGTCGCCAAACACTGAAAAATGCTGAACGCTATATCACACCTGAATTAAAAAGCTTTGAAGATAAAGTACTGTCTAGTGAATCACGTGCTCTCGCACGCGAAAAAATGCTATTTGAACAATTATTAGAAAAGTTACGCCAAAATATCGCTCAACTGCAAATGATGAGCAGTGCTATTGCACAAATTGATTTAACTGCTAACTTTGCCTATCAAGCTCGGTTACAACAGTGGAACCGTCCAACATTTACCCCAGACATTGGTATCCAAATCCGTGCTGGTCGCCACCCTGTCGTAGAGTCACTCAGTAAATCTCCTTTTACACCCAATGATACATTACTCGATTATCCACACCGTATGGCGATAATTACAGGTCCTAATATGGGGGGTAAATCTACCTATATGCGACAAACTGCATTAATTTGCTTACTGGCCTATTGTGGTAGTTTTGTCCCAGCACAAGCAGCCAAACTGGGGCCTATTGATCGGATCTTCACACGTATTGGTTCTGCTGATGACCTTTCCACGGGTAAGTCAACCTTTATGGTGGAAATGACAGAAACATCGCAGATTTTACACCATGCTACACATCAATCATTGGTGTTAATGGATGAGGTTGGTCGAGGTACCAGTACCTATGATGGTTTATCCCTTGCTTGGGCTTGTGTACTTGATCTCACTAAACGGATTAAGTGCTTGTGTTTATTTGCTACACATTATTTCGAATTAACTGAACTCAGTCATGAAGCGGGAATCGACAACTACCATGTAACAGCCAAAGAACTCAATGGAAACTTAATTCTGCTCCATAAAGTTCAACAAGGCCCTGCAAGCCAAAGTCATGGCCTACAAGTTGCCAAATTAGCAGGTATTCCAAATACTGTGATTAAAGAAGCTCAAAAGCGTTTGAAAATTTTAGAGAAACAACAACAGCTTCAAGTTAATACCACTGTACAAAATGACTTATTTGCCCCAATTGCAGAATCTACCACACCAATCGTAGAAGTTATTGAGGTGGAAAAAGAATCTCCTGCCCTGGATGCATTAGCTGCCCTTGATGTTGACAATCTAACACCACGTCAAGCTCTTGAAGCACTCTACTCTCTAAAAGCGCAGCTTTAATCAACAAATTGATTTTCGCCAATATAGTCCACTCTCAGGCTATATTGGCAAATTCTTTTATTAATTAATGGCTATAGCGCAGACCAACAGAAAGTAACGAATCTCGGCTATTGCCATCATCAGACTTTAAATCTTTGACTTGATAACTAACTAAGCCTGAAATTGATTTGGTCAAGGCTGCATTTACACTACTACGACTGCGAAAGGTTTGTGCCTTTGCACCATAGGCATAACTTAATCCTTGATTGAAAGAGACAATGTCATTGAACTTATATTGGTAAAATAGTGCAGTTGTACCGATCAATTCATTATAGTCACTATGCTTATGATGCTCTCCATCATCCAGTTTACTAAAACGATAACCAGCACCTAACTCCGTAACCAATTCCTGCTTATCCGTTTTTAATAAATCAAAACCTGCTCCAGCAGTCAACCCAAGCTGATAATCAAAGCTACTTCTTAAATCTTTATCACCTTGTAGTTTTAAAAATTGATATACGTTATCTGAACTTTCTGGGTTACGATGTAATAATTTCCCATATACCATGTAACGCTCTACATTTTTTGCTGCATCACCATCATCGTTAGCAGTCACAGCTTCAGCTTTAAACTCTTGTCCCCAAATTCCAGATTGGTGCTGAAATAAAATATTTGCTGATAAATTTTCCTTAGTATTAGATGAACCATTTGAACGACTACTATTTAATAAATAACTGAGATCACCATCCAATCTAAAGGTTTTATCTTCTTTGATTGCGATTTTACCAACATCTGACCTTGTTGGCCCAAGATCAGCAGCAACACTAAAAGTTGATACAGTTGTTAGTAGAGCCATTACCATTTTACGCATTGTATTCACTGTCTCACTCACTATTTTGTGTTACATTCTAGAAATAACATTTTGATTTTTGAAGTATTTTTTTGTTTAATTCTTCATGAGTACGCATATAAACCCTTAAGCACAAAAACCTTAGTTAAATCACACATCAATGATGAGAAAAATAATCTAGCACCAGACTTCATCGCGAAATGGATCAAATGTATTTTAAAAATACATGAATAACCTTATCTATTTGTAAACATAATTAAGTTGATTTAATTATAATTATTTGAAATTTTATTGAAAAGCATATTGTTAATTTTCTTCAAAAGAATAAAGTAAAAATATAATTACCTTTATTAACATGAATAAAATAATTTATAGCCAATAATTATAAAAAAACAATATCATTATGATCACTTGGTTAAAGTGATCATTCATTTTAATATAATTATTTAAAAATTGATTAGCTAAAAAATCATTATCACCCCACTCAAATAAATAATAAATTATTTTCATTTAAAGCATTAGGTTAAGTTGACTATTGTGAGACTAACATATGAAATTAAGCCAAATTATCATTACAAACGCATGCCTCATCTTGGTCATGGGTTTACTTTCAATAGATATGTATAACCCAGCTTTGCCTGAAATGTCTCGAACACTCAATGTCACAGATGGCCAAATACAATCACTAGTATTTTATTATTTAATTGGTTTTGCGCTATCACAATTAATTTATGGAGCCGTATCTGATCAAAAAGGCCGAGTACCAGTGATTATATTTTCACTAACAGCAACGGCTCTAGCTAATTTTTTATCTTTTTTTGCAGAATCATTTACTCAGCTTTCTATACTTCGGGCCTTAACTGGTATTGCTGCTGGTGGCTGCCCAGTTATTAGTCGAGCCATTTTAAGTGATATATTTAAAGACAAAGTTGAACTTTCTAAAGCATTATCAATCTTCTCAATGGCATCCCAAATTTCACCAGCATTTGCACCTATAATTGGCGCTTATATCTCTGGTTATTTTATTTGGAATTATAATTTCCTTGCATTATCTATCGTTATAATCATAGCCACTTTATTTGTAAAAATCACTTTACCAGAAACAAATATCATTAAGCACAATCATTTAAATCACTGGAGAAATTTTAAAACTCTTTTTAAAGACAGTCATTTTATGATTTATAGCATTGTGTCTGCTATTTTATTTGCAATAACTATTGGTTATTTAACAGCAAATCCATTTATTATACAAAAAGAATATAAATTAAGCTCCCAGCTCAATGGATACTTATTCTTGTTTTATTCATTAGGAATTGTCATCGGATCATTTTTAACAAAAAAACTTCTACAAAATAATCATCCTGAAAAAATATTGCTCAATTCTCTCTTTTATTTGTTTATTATTGGTTCGTTATTTCTAGTCCTTCATTTATTTTTTGATTTTAATTCGACTCCTTTTTTTCTACTTTATGGCTTTTTAATTGCTCTAGGTTGTGGATTAGCATCGCCTCTTTTACTGGGTTTAAGCTTACATTCACATTCACAAATTGCAGGAGTCGGAAGTGCACTACAAGGAAGCTTAAAAATGGCTGGTGCTGCACTCGCCCTATTAATTCTTTCACAAGCAAACACTACCTCCTCCACTGGTCTCATGATTGCCATCTATATCATGTCAATCTTATGCTTAACACTTGTTCGTTTTTTTCAAAATAACGATAAACAGATCCCTTAATTACAGCATTCAGTGTAAATAATGTTCAGAGGTTGAGGATTTGCGCTCTTGATGGCAAAAATGAGCGTTGTAATTCGATCCAATTTTTTAGCACTATGATCTCTGTTTTGTTCAATCGCTATAACTCGTCAGTCGCTTATTTGGCCTTACAGACCCCATAGCATTAAATCTGGTTTACTATTCTTTAAATATACTAAAGCTTTGATACAATTTTTTATCTGCCTTTTACTGTCTGATAAAGAACATCTTAGCTAAAAAGCTCAAATAACAGCCTAATAATGTGTTTTTATTCACTCCAAAAAGCTCATTTTACAAAATAGCAGTGTGATCTATATGAATTATCAGTAAAAGCGATTGTTAGTTAGCAGCTTTTTTGCCTAAAATAGCCACCATTATTAAGAACCGTTTTTTAGGTAGCTGACGCCATGACCTTTGTTGTCACTGAAAATTGTATTAAGTGTAAATATCAAGACTGTGTAGAAGTCTGCCCTGTGGACTGCTTCTATGAAGGACCAAACTTTTTAGTTATCAATCCAGATGAATGCATTGATTGTGCATTGTGTGAACCAGAATGCCCAGCGAATGCAATTTTCTCAGAAGATGAGCTTCCAGAAGGTCAAGAAGTCTTTATTGAACTCAATGCGGACTTGTCACAAAAGTGGCCTAATATTACACAAATTGGTGATCAACCAGCTGATCGCGAAGAGTGGAATGGTAAAACAGATAAATTACAATACCTTGAAAAATAAGTCTGTCTCTACTATAGACCAGCTTTTGCTGGTCTTTTTCATTGAAATGTACAATTACTTGCAAAATAACGCCAACTCCTTTGGAAAACTAAACTAAAATACCCCTTGCTTTTGCATGAGTTATAAATCAAATATGATGAAAATCTTAAAAGGGTTAACGTTAATCAGCTTTGCTGGTATTGGGCTAGCTGCGTGTACTACTGCTCCACAAAAAACAACAGTAAATAATCATAATAATCGTCTTCCGATCCCTCAAGAAAAAGTAAGTATCGAGCAACCTGTTACACCGAAAACAGTGCCAGCCTCATACAACTATTGGCTTTCCGTTGGGGATAATCGTGTTCGTGCACGTGAATATGAACGCTTTTTAGAACAAAATAATGTTGGAAATATTATTCCTAGTTTCGAGTTATTTAAAACTGCTCGTGATTGGCAAAAATGTAATAGTAATGAATATATGGTTCCCAACCGAGAATTATGGCAGAACCAACTACCAACCCTAAAAGTTTTTAAATATTTAGTTGCAGCTAAGGTATTAACTAATTTTGAAGTTACTTCAGTCTATCGCGATCTGACATTAAATCAGTGTGCTGGTGGAGCGCCTTCTTCTCGTCACTTATTTAACTCAGCCATTGATTTTAGGCTTGGTCCAATCTATCCGCATGCGGAAGATTATGCTCGCATTGAAAACTCAAAGTTTAAACTCTGTCAATTTTGGTCACAGTATGGTCAAAGTTTTAATATGGGCTTAGGACTATATGCTTCAGGACAAATCCATATTGATACGCAAGGCTATCGAACTTGGGGCCCTGATCTCACACGTAATAGTTCAATGTGTCAATTTTAAGCTTTGATCATCCAAAGTAAAATATGCAATTGAATTGCGCTCTAGCAATAAAGGATTAAAATGCCTGTAGTTTTAATTGTGGAAAGTTCTTATGCAACAACAGTGGTCTGAGATTGATACTTATATCGAATCTCATTTGCTTCCCCAAGATCCGATCTTAAATCAAACCATACAAAATACGCACGATAAAGGTTTAGCAGAACATCTTGCCGTTGCCCCAAACCAAGGGATGTTATTACAAATGTTGATTCAAATGAATCAATGTAAACGTGTATTAGAGTTAGGAACTTTTGCTGCCTATAGCACAATGTGGTTAGCGCGTGCGCTGCCTGATGATGGATATTTATTAACCATTGAAGGGCGAGAAGCACATGCTCTTGTTGGTCAAGAAAATATCAACAATGCAAAACTTGCTGTTAAAATTGAACTTAAAGTTGGTCGTGCAGCAGACGTATTACGTGAGCTTCCTCCAGATACAGCAGCTTTTGACTTTATTTTTATTGATGCTGATAAACAAAGCTATCCAGAATATATTGATCTATGCCTAGCACATGCTCATTCTGGCACGATTCTGGTCTTAGATAATGTTATTCGTGCTGGTGATATTATTGATCCTTCAAATCATAAACCGAGCATTGAAGGGATTCGCGCTGCCTATAACAAATTGCACAACCATCCTCAGATTTTATCTTGTACAGCTCTTCAAACTGTAGGCTGTAAAGGTCATGATGGTTTTGCCATTGCCATAGTCAAATAACCTCTAGCGCTACTTATCTCAAAGCATAAGTAGCGTCTTTTCCCACAAATTGTAATCCCCACTCCATTAAACCATGCTTAAAGTTATCCCCCTAAGCTGTTTGTAGTACTGTGGATAAACACAAAAATCACCACTAACCCATTGTTATATATGCAATAAAACAATAGGCTGTTTATCAACCAATTTAATTAAAATCGATCAACAATGCTCAATATTTCTATAAATATCTATTAAAGCATGACCTATATAACAGATAAGTGCAAAAAAAATAGGTGGATATAAATACCCACCTATGAATAACTCTAAATTGCTATTACTTCACCACTAATAAAGGCACTGTTGCATGTCTAAAAATTGTTGTTGTCACACTGCCTAAGAAAAATTGATGAATTTTGCTGTGACTAAAAGCACCCAATAAAATAAACTGAATTTGCAACTGTTGTTGATAATCTAAAATATTTTCTGCGACATCACCGTAACGATACTCTACTACGACATCAAGACCAGCATCTTTGAGTACTTGGCTTGGATAATTCAATATCTCAGGATGATCACCAACATATAAGAGATGACATTGTAAATGTCCTAGCAAATCACTTTTCGCCACACGCTCTAACATCTTTTTACACGTTGGAGAGTCTTCATAAGCAAAAATAAAACGTGTTGGCGCTTTAAAGTTTTCACCTACAGCTAGCACTGTACAGTTTGCACCACGAATGAAATTTTCAACATTACTACCAATATATTTTTTTCTTTCTGCGGATTGTTCACCTACACGACCAATCACGACAATATCATCACTTTCCAATACACTAAGACTTTGCTCAAGAAAATCACCCTTCTCTTGCAATTGCTTAGGAACAATCCCATATTTTTCAGTCACCATCTCTGAAATATGTTGAAGCAAAGTATTACTATAATCTAATGCTAATTCGCTTTGCTTTTGCTCTAACTCCGCTAATTCTTTTAATAGCATGGCATTACTTTCAAAGCCAATTACACCACTAATTTCACCCAAATGATAACTCGCAGGGTAATAATCCAAAATTTGCAATAGAACCAACTCACGCCCAGTTTTTGTTGCAATCCAAGCAGCTGCTTCAGCAAGTGCATTAATACAGGGTGAAGAATCTATACAAGCGATTACACGGTTCATATTCACCTCTTCTTAGCTATTAGCTCAAGTGTTGTTCTTACAATTTCATTTTAGGGTTAAATTTTACTCCCCCTATACTCTAATAAATTAGCTATCAACTCAATATATTTTATACTTTTCATAAACTTTAGTGAGATTAGTCACGGTAACGAATAAATCGAGCAGGATTGCCTGCAACGATTTCTCGGCTTGCAACATTTTTAGTAACCATACTTTGCATCCCAACAATGGCATGTGCAGCAATCTGTACACCATCTTTTACCCCTACATGTGCTCCCAACCAAACATCCTGACCAATTTCAATGCCTTGAGAACGCACAGCTTGTTGATATATGGGTTTATCAAGCGCCATACCATGATCAAAAGCATAGAGATGACAATAAGCTGCTATACGAACCTGATCATGCAATATAATGCCCTTACGCCCACCATCTAAGATACAGTGATGATTAATTGCAACTTCATTACCAATTTTCAAAGGGCCATGCAAAGTACAATCTGCGGCAATAAAACTATGATCACCAATCACAATATCACGCCCAGGCTCTGCAAAAATATGTGCTAAAGGTGAAATAAAGCAGTTTTTACCTATATGCACTGTTTCCATTTGCATCAAATAGTCTTGATACTCTTGTTGCCACTGTTCTGCCCAAATTCGGTTTTTAGCTTTTAGACGCCAATATAACCAAGGCATATAATTTAAACGGTATTGATGCTGAGTCCGATATTTTAATAAACGATCATCCTGATCCATTGAGGATGTTAATTCTTGAGTAGCATGCTGATTGGACTGTTGCATAAAAATTAATTCACTTCAGTTCGAGTAATTGAGCACGACCACGACTAACATCTTGTAAACGCAAGGCAAAAGCGGCAACCTGATTGTGTTGTAATTTAAGTTGAACATGAATCCCCTGCTCTAGATACTGTTCACTATATTCAATATCAAGTTGCTTTAACTCATATTGTAAAATAGGCCATTCTGCAAAATTACATTCAAAATAATATTCATGTTTTTCTATAAGTTCAATCTTATTGGCCAGTAATATACATTGCCCCGCACAACCACCATAAGCACGGACTAAACCACCTGTCCCCAATTTAACACCACCAAACCAACGATTAACTAGCACAATCGTATTAGTGAGATCACGTCCCTCAATCGTAGCTAAAATTGGTCGACCAGCAGTTCCTGAGGGCTCACCATCATCATTAAAACGTAATTGATGACCTATTTTCCAAGCCCAGCATTGGTGAGTCGTGGTAATATCTTTGTGCAATGCAAGAAAAGAGCGAACAGCCTCCTCACTATCAACAGGTGCTGCAATGGCTTCGAAACGGCTTTTTTTTATTTCTTCTTGATATCGATAAGTGGTATCTAAAGTAAATGGCATAAACACAACACATTCAAAAATAAAAAACGCGATCAATCAAAATGATCGCGTTTTTTTATGATTAAACAACGAAATCATCGCCCAAATAAACACGGCGCACAGTTTCATTGGATAAAATTTCTGCGGGTGAACCCTCAGCAATAACCGCACCTTCACTGACAATGTAGGCGTGTTCACAAATCGCAAGTGTCTCACGTACGTTGTGATCCGTAATTAATACCCCAATATCGCGATCTTTAAGTGTACGAATAATCTCTTTAATGTCACCAACAGAAATAGGATCTACACCTGCAAAAGGTTCATCGAGTAACATAAACTTTGGATCAGCAGCTAAAGCGCGTGCAATTTCAGCACGGCGGCGCTCACCACCAGACACACTCATACCCAAAGAATCACGGATATGGGTAATTTTAAAATCTTCAAGTAAACGCTGTAATTCTTGTACACGCTGCGCCTTATTTAAGTCCTTACGTGTTTCCAAGATTGCCATAATATTATCAGCGATGCTCAATTTTCTAAAAATTGAAGCCTCTTGAGGTAAATAACCAATGCCTATACGTGCACGTTCGTGCATAGCTAGATCAGAAATATCCAAGTCATCTAAATGAATTTCACCACGGTCCATACGAACCAAGCCAACGACCATATAGAAGCTTGTTGTTTTCCCAGCACCATTGGGGCCTAGTAGACCAACAATTTGTCCACTTTTCATACTAAACGACACATCTTTAACGACCCATCGTTTACTGTAATTCTTCCCCAAATGTTTAATACATAAAATACGTTGTGGACTATTGCTTGACTGCATTAATCTCGCGCTCCTGGGAAGGTTTTGTTAGTAGATGGTGGAATAACAATCTTCACACGACCGCCATTACTTTGCCCTGAACCAGCACCACCATTTGCCTCAACATCACCTTTGTTCATACTATATTTCAAAGTACTACTGCGAATACTTGCACCATTTTGGTCAAGATACGCATTACCACTCATATTTAAAATGCCAGTTTCAGCGTTATAAATAATCTTTTGTGCTTCACCACGGACTAGACCTTTATTACCATCCATTTGCTGCTGAAACTTTGCAGGTGAACCCGTTGCTGTTACTACACTGACTTGCTTATTCGCATTTAGCTGTGCCACGATCGAATTCGCCTGAACCTTCATTGTGCCTTGCTCAATAACAACATTACCACTGTAAGTCGTCAAACCTGTTTTATCATTAAATGTCGCATGATCTGCAACCAATGAAATCGGTTGATTACGGTCAGACTGTAATGCAAAAACAGAAGCAGAAGCGCAGGCCAATGCTGCAACTAAAACACTTTTTTGGCTTAAGCGGGTCAATATCGTAAAGTGATTATTGTGCTGCATAAGTTCCTCGAATATTAGAAAAATCAAATTGACCCTGATTAAGATCTGCTGTTAATCCCTGACTTAAAAACACGCCACCTGGAGATTCAACACGTACTGGATGCTTTGTCTCTAGCGTACCCAATTCAGGATAACCTGTCAGCTCATCGGTAAAAAACTTCAATGGTCCACCAGCACTCGTTTTACTGGCACGGACATTACCACTTAAAATAACTTTTTCATTGTCATTAAAACCGTAGCCTTGATCAGCACGGAAATTGATATCAACCTGATCATTTCGATACATAGATACATTCAGATTGGTCAACTTAGAGCTTTTATCCTGTAAATTTTGCTCAAGATGATCCACTTGGGCACGCACACTAACGATACCCGTTTCATCTGTTTGTAAAAGCTGTACTGCATCGGCGGAATAAGTCATATTCCGCGCAGTATCAACTTTGAGTTTTTGATTTTTACCACTGTAGTAATAATAGCCTCCACTAATCAAGGCAATCACTACGGCTAGGGTATATAAAAGGCGTGTATCCATAAATTGTAGATCACTTGCTTAACGCAGACTCAAGACTGATTAATGTGGGACGGTCAAATATTTTTCAAGTAATTCTTGGTAAACATCTTTGGCTGTCAATAACATATCACAAACTTCACGCACTGCACCACGCCCCCCCATCGCTTGTGTTACAAGATCTGCACGTTTACGCACTTCAACATGACCGTTTGGAACTGTGACTTTCATACCCGCTATAGCAAAAGCAGAAAGATCTGGCCAATCATCTCCCATATAAAGACAATCTTCTGGTCGCAAATCAAATTGAGCACATGCCTCTTTTAATGCAATACCTTTATCTTCTCGGCCTTGGAAAACCAAATCCACGCCTAAATCACTCATCCGCTTATGGACAATTTGGCTCTGGCGCCCTGTAATAATAATTACTTTCATACCCGCCTGTTGCACCAATTTCATACCCAAACCATCTCGGATATCAAATGATTTTATTTCATCACCGGTATTGGTTAAAGTGACAAATCCATCACTAAGAATACCATCTACATCCAATACCAAAGCTTGGATGTCACGTGCTTGTTCTAATAATACATATGAAGACATGACTTAACTTACCCCAGCTTGAATCAGATCATGCATGCTAATCACACCAGTGACTCTATTTGCAGCATCTACAACAACAAATTGACTTATTTTCTTTTCATTCATTTTTTCTAAAGCTTCTACTGCACGAGCTTCAGCTGAAATTGTCATTGGATTACAAGTCATCACTGCTGAAACAGGTAGATTTACATCAAAACCTTGTTGTTTATCAATAAGACGACGCAAATCACCATCGGTAAATATCCCTAATAACGCATCGTGCTCATCGACAACTGTTGTAACACCCATGCGTTTATTAGAAATTTCATACAACACTTTATTCATTGGTGTATCAGGTGAAACTTTAGGTAAATCTGTACCTGTATGCATTAAGTGTTTCACATGCAAAAGTAAACGCTTGCCTAGTGCACCAGCTGGATGCGAACGAGCAAAATCATCTGCAGTAAAACCACGTGCTTCAAGAAGTGCCACAGCCAAAGCATCGCCTAAAGCTAAGGTTGCTGTAGTGCTCGATGTTGGTGCTAAACCCAATGGGCACGCTTCATTAATTTCACCTAATGTTAAGGCAACATCGGCATTTTTTGGCATAGGGCCACTGTCATCGCCACTAATACTAATCATTGGAACTTGTAGATGCTTAATCAGTGGCATCAACATCATGATTTCATCACTTTTCCCTGAGTTAGAAATCGCGATCAATACATCACCACGAACCAACATACCAAGATCGCCATGTCCCGCTTCAGCTGGATGAAGGAAAAATGAAGGTGTACCTGTAGATGCAAACGTTGCGGCCATCTTACGACCAATATGGCCAGACTTGCCCATACCCGTCACCACAACACGCCCTTGGCATTGCAAAATAATTTGGCAAGCGCGATCAAAACGCTCATCAATTTGGCCAGCTAGTGTATTTAAAGCATCAACTTCAACGCTTAACGTTTGTAATGCGACCTTTTGAAAATCTATTTGATTCTGCGTTTGTGGTAAATTCAAAATGATGAACCTTAATTCAATACAATAGAGATAAAAATCTTTTCGATGCATTCTAACATAGCAAAACTCAACTGCCTTTTTTTTAATGTATAAAATTCACTTGTATAGAAAAATTATTGATAAAACTTTGTGAATAATAGTGCTTAGGCTATGATAAAGCACCTTTATTAAAAACCTGTATGCCCATGCAACCATTTGTACTTTATAACTCTGAGCAACGCAAAAAAGTTGAATTTGTTCCTCGTAAAGAAGGTCAAATCGACATGTATGTATGTGGAATGACCGTTTATGATTATTGTCATATTGGGCATGCTCGAGTCATGGTTGCATTTGACTACATTGTTAGATTCTTACGTAGTCAAGGTTGGAAAGTGCGTTATATCCGAAACATTACTGATATTGACGATAAAATCATTAAACGTGCCAACGAAAATAATGAATCTATTCAACAGCTCACAGCACGTTTCATTCAAGCGATGAATGAAGATTCTGCCAATCTTGGTTGTGTTGCACCAGACGAAGAACCACGTGCGACCGATTATATTGACCAAATGCAAAACATGATTGGTCATTTGGTTGAAAAAGATGCTGCTTATGCTGCTAATAATGGTGATGTTTATTTTCGTGTAGAAAACTTTGACCGCTATGGCCGCTTGTCTGGTCGTAAGCTTGATGACATGCAAGCAGGTGCTTCAGACCGTGTTGATGTTGAAGTTGAGAAAAAACATCCTTTTGATTTCGTTCTATGGAAACATGCCAAAGAAAATGAACCTTTTTGGCCTTCTCCTTGGGGCAAAGGTCGTCCAGGTTGGCATATCGAATGCTCTGCCATGTCTACATGCTGCTTAGGTAACCACTTTGATATTCATGGTGGGGGCTCTGATTTACTCTTCCCTCATCATGAAAATGAAATTGCTCAAAGTGAAGCGGCAACAGGTGAACAATATGTGAATTATTGGATGCATGTTGGGTTTATCAATGTCGATGGCGAAAAAATGTCGAAATCTTTGGGTAACTTCTTCACCATTCGTGATGTTATGGATAAATTCCATCCCGAAGTGATTCGTTACTTTATTGTTTCTTCACACTACCGCAGCCCAGTTAATTTCTCAGATGTTGCACTCAAAGAAGCTAAGTCCGCTCTGAGTCGCTTCTACCATGCATTCAAAGCATTCCAACAAGTTTACGGTGAGCAATGTACAGCTCCACTAGAACAAAGCTTTATTGACCGTTTCAATAGTGCCATGCGTGATGACTTCAATACCGCTGAAGCGATTGCGGTATTATTTGAACTCAGCAAAGAGCTTAACCGCTCTATTAAAGAAGAAACTGCAGATCAGGCAGCAAGCTATTATGTAACTCTACGCTACTTGACTGATATTTTAGGTCTAGTACAACACCCAGTAGATGATTTTCTTAAATCAGATATTGGTCAAACAGCACTTGCCTTATCTGAAGAAGAAATCGCGGACTTTATTCAACAACGCCAAGATGCTAAAAAAGCAAAAGATTTTGCTAAGGCAGATGAAATTCGCCAATCTTTGTTAGCTCAAGGTGTCGTGTTAGAAGATACTCGTCAAGGTACTGTTTGGCGTCGTGCTGATTAATTCATCACTTGGTCGCATATAGAGTTGACAGTTTAATGAAATTCTCTATAATGCGACCTATTGCGGGAATAGCTCAGTTGGTAGAGCATAACCTTGCCAAGGTTGGGGTCGGGAGTTCGAGTCTCCTTTCCCGCTCCAAAATATGGTTTTAAAAATCAATAGGTTACAAGGTTTTAATGACTTTGTGACCTGTTTTTTATTGTCGATAGATCAGCTTTGGTTATTCAAAATAATCAAATTTCGCATTAAAAAACGCTTTATATTTCCCCTGCGACACCAAAAAAGTTGAGGTCTTAATGACCTTTTCCAAATTTGGTGTCACAGCGGCACCACGAAATTTGGAGTGTTATTATGCAAAAGCCGGTCAAACGCGGCAACGCCTATCGTATTACTGTTCGCCACAATGGCCAACGATTCACAGCTACCCGTGACACATCAGCAGAATGTGAACAATGGGCAGCAAAGAAACTTCTTGAACTACAATCCCAATCTGCTTCTCAACAAGAAGAAAAGATACATATCTCTTTTTATTCACTTTTTGATCAGTATTACCATGAGCATGGTAAGAACATGAAAAGTGCAGACTTTATTTTACAGCAACTCAAAGCATTAAAAAGTACTTGGGGTGCTGATGCTGAAGAATCAATCCATGACCTAACACCAGCAATGGTAAAAAGATGGCGTGATCAACGATTAAAAACAGTAAAGACAAGTACTGTTATTAGGCAGATGGGAGTTTATAGTTCTGCTTTTGAATATGCACGTAGAGAATTATTTTTAACTAAAGAAAATCCATTCAAAGAAGTCACAAAACCAAGTATGCCTCCTCCTCGCCATCAACGTATTCATAAGGAAGACGAAGAAGTAATTATCAAGGCATTAGGTTATAAGCGCGGACAAACTCCAACACTGCCAAGACACTTTGTAGCATGGGCTTTTCTATTCGCTTTAGAAACTACTATGCGTAAAGGTGAATTATTATCAATCAAGCAAAAACATATTTTTGAAGATTATATTAAGCTATATGATACTAAAAATGGCACTAATCGAGATGTGCCTTTAACAGCTCAAGCTCAAGAAATGTTAACTTGGTTAAAACCAAAGGATCCTGATGATAGAATATTTCCACACAATTCAAACTCATTCCGCCTAGTTTGGCAAAGACACTTAGCTAAGACAAAGTACACTGGTAAACTTCACTTTCATGATACGCGACACGAAGCGATTACTAGATTTGTTCATAACTATAAGATTCCCGTTGAAATTCTAGCGAAAATCACAGGCCACAAGATGATTAGTGTTTTGGTAAATACTTATTACAACCCTACAGCTAGCGAGATTGCTAAGATGTTAAAGGTGGCATAATCATATGAACCACTCAACGTCAATAGGGCTTTATATATTCATATTACAAAGATATGGTTAATTAATTGCAACATGGTGGTCATTATTCCAATATGACCACCATAATTTTTTAACATTTATCAGGTTAAAAATTTGTGTACTGCTTATTTTTTATCTCCATCACCACTACCTAAATAATTTTCTAGAGAATCATTTAAAGCATACAACCATGGTGTATGGTGTGGTTTCGCTAAATTACCCGTCATTACTGAAGTATAAACTTTATCCCTAAACCCCATAATATCTTCCTTTTTATGCTTCTTCCATTCCATAAATATCTTGTGGACAGCATCTATATCAAAAGAAGGATAGTCGGTAAGAGAAATGAGCTCCTTAATATAATCACCTTGAAATTTAGCCAACTCCTCATCCGATCCTAGACTTTTCTCCATCTCATGTAAAACATGAGTATGCCTAACCATATCTTTACGTGAAGGTAATAACGCTTTTCCAGTAATAATATCGCGTACAAACCAAGCTTGTGCATCAAACATATTAAAAGTATACCACTGATCTTGCATTCCTAAATAAAACATCTTTGGATTATCCTCCCAGACAACTCCTTGATATAGATCTTTAGGGTATAAGCAGTTATGAGTTTTTAATCTTAAATTTTCTTCTATAAATGGAAAGTGGTGCAAATATCCCGTACATAGAATAATCACGTCAACCTGCGCTGATGTACCATCCCCAAAATAAACTGTATCTTCATCTACAGATTTTAATTGATGCTTTTCAACCCAATTTTTAGGCCATTTGTATCCCATAGGTTTTGAGCGATAGCAACTATAAATTTGTTTTGCACCATACTTATAACATTGAGATCCAATATCCTCAGCAGAATAACTACTCCCAACCAAAAGTATGTTTTTCCCTTTAAATTCTAAAGCATCCCTAAAATCATGAGCATGAAGTATTCGGCCATGAAATCTATTAAATCCATCATACTCAGGAACTCGCGGTGTAGAAAAATGCCCAGAGGCAACAATTACGTAGTCAAATTCTTCAGAATAGCTTTCGCCGCTTGCATAGTTTTCCACAGATACTGTAAACATTTTAGACTTTGCATCAAAACTAATATTTTTAACAGCGGTATTAAAGCGCACGAGTTCTTTAACTCCAGCCTTTTCCACTCTCCCTTTAATGTAATCCCATAAAACTTCACGTGGTGGATAAGAAGCTATTGGTTTTCCAAAATGCTCATCAAAAGTATAGTCAGCAAATTCCAATGCCTCTTTTGGTCCATTGGACCACAAATATCTATACATACTCCCATGAACTGCATCACCATGCTCATCAATGCCTGTACGCCACGTATAATTCCACAATCCACCCCAGTCATCTTGTTTTTCAAAACAAATAATTTCTGGTATTTCTAGACCTTTGGCCTTTGCTGATTGAAATGCTCTTAGTTGAGCCATACCACTAGGTCCAGCTCCAATAATTGCGATTCGATCCATTGCTATCTCCATTAGTTTTAATTTTAATTTCAAATCCTGCTCATGAAAAATAGATTTATGACTTAAAAGAATATAACCAATAATCCTCAAAAATTAGATTATTCCCCTTGAACAGAATATGAAATAAATAAAAAGATATATACGCTAAGGTAAAGATTAAAATGTACTTTACTAAACACACATATATAAATGAGAAAAAATTATACCATGTTTTTTTATTAACTTTATGATTTTACTAAATAATTAGCACATAAAATCCAAGAAAAACCAAAAATAAATAAAATAATATTTTATATATCAATAAGTTATAAAACATGAAAATTCATCTATATTTTAAGTTAAAACAATAGATAACAACCATATAATGCATGATATTTTCAAGAATATTAATCATATTATCTTTATTAATAGAAACATTCTAACTCTTAATAGTACATGCTACATAAATCACTAAAATAAATTAAAACACACTAAAAAACAGTTATTATATTTATAGATATTATGTACAAAGACAAATAATTACTTAACTAACTATCTTGAGTATAATTTTATATTTATATAAGTATAGAAGTTTGAGCACTCTAGTCACTAACTAGTTTGAATTATCAAAAACTGATACCCTCAACAGTTCATTTCTAAGATCATCTTAAGTGTTTATGAAACTCACACCACATTGATATTTCTACCCCCTAAATTAGCAAGTTTCTCATTATTACCTAGTGATGTGATTTATTTTTAATATTTGATGTACCACATTACTAGCCTATTTATATAATCAAAAAGGCTATATTTATGCTGTCTAGTGTGCGAGAACAGTGGTTCTCTAATATCCGAGGAGATTTGCTTGCAGGACTTGTTGTTGGTCTTGCACTCATCCCAGAAGCCATTGCTTTCTCAATTATTGCAGGTGTTGACCCTAAAGTTGGTTTATATGCTTCTTTCTGTATTGCTGTTGTAATTTCATTCTTTGGTGGTCGCCAAGCCATGATTTCTGCCGCTACCGGAGCAATGGCCTTACTTATGGCAACATTGGTTAGAGAACACGGTTTGGAATACCTACTCGCTGCCACAATTTTAACTGGTGTTATTCAAATATTGGCTGGTTATTTAAAACTAGCAAAATTGATGAGGTTTGTATCCAAATCTGTTGTCACTGGATTTGTAAATGCTTTAGCTATTTTGATTTTCATGGCTCAAATTCCAGAATTACTACATGTAACATGGCATGTATATGCATTTGTCTCTCTAGGTTTAGCTATTATTTATCTGTTTCCTTTAATGCCTGGACTTGGAAAACTATTACCATCACCACTAGTTTGTATTATTGTTATAACCTTACTTTCGGTAGTTATTGCAGTTGATGTTAGAACTGTTGGAGATATGGGTTCATTACCTGATACACTGCCAATTTTCCTAATCCCTAATATCCCTATAAATATCGAAACACTATTGATTATTCTTCCATATTCATTTGCATTAGCTGCAGTTGGTTTACTGGAATCTATGATGACAGCAACTATTATCGATGAAATGACGAATACCCCGAGTGATAAATATCGAGAATGTAAAGGACAAGGTATTGCTAATATCACCTCTGGATTTATGGGAGGAATGGCAGGTTGTGCCATGATTGGACAATCAATGATTAATGTCAAATCAGGTGGACTTACACGATTATCCACTTTTTCGGCAGGTATATTTCTTTTTGTTCTCGTAGTCTTTATAAGTGACTGGTTAAGTGTAATTCCGATGGCTGCTTTAGTAGCCGTAATGATAATGGTATCGATCAGTACATTTAACTGGAACTCCATAATTCATTTAAAGAAGAACCCTAAAAGCAGCAGTATTGTAATGTTCTCAACAGTTCTCGTTGTAGTTGCCACCCATAACTTAGCTTTAGGTGTATTAACCGGAGTACTGCTTTCAGCATTATTTTTGGCCAACAAATTAGAAAATGATATTAAAGTGAGTGTGTCCTACGAAGGTGCAGCTCGATTATATAACCTTAAAGGACAAATATTTTTTAGTTCATCAGATAGTTTTTTTAACTTCTTTGATTTTGAGGAAAATGTCAATGAGGTCATTATTGATTTAACTCAATCTCATATTTGGGATATCACATCAGTAGCTATGCTAGATTCTGTTGTTAATAAATTTGAGAAAAATGGAACTACTGTGACTGTACGTGGACTGAATGAGGCAAGCTCAATTATGATCGATAAGTATAGTACGCGTGTAAGAACAGAATGATCCATTTCAAATACTATGATATTAGACGTAAGAGCATCCTGTAACTTATATATTCCAAATATAGAATAAAAAAGTGGATTAATTTTTTATTAAGCCTAATTACGACTTAACACTATATATGCTTAATTATAAAGTTTTAAACTTATTTAAGTAATTGGCATATTTCTAAACATGTATAGCCACGTTATCGTAAAATCAAAATAATGACCTGTGTGCAATCCCTAGAAATAGAGGCGTGATATCTATCGATTAATTGCAGGTCACAACCAAGCTGAAGGTCATGTTTTAATCTCAGTGCCTCATTAGAAATTTTATTAAAGATTTTTAAATCAAACATAGCGGTATGACTACAACAAATACCTGTCCATTTCACTAGCCACCTTTGTCACAGGATCACAAATCCGTACATTTTTTTGCAAGCCAAAGTTAACTTGATAAATAAAAACCTTCACATCAAAACTGGAATTTATTCATATAAAGTTACAGATAACATCCCATATCGACCCTCATTGATCAAAAAATACCCAAATAAACACTTTTACAGCCTAAATTATAAACATTTCAATCCATTCTTTTTATTCTTTAATTAGTTTTTTAGATTAATAGATGGATTTTAAGTGATTAAATTTAATAATTATGATGTTTATGGTGCAATCTTTGATATGGATGGCACAATGTTTGATACAGAGCGTTTAAGGCTCAAGACTTTAAAACAGGCATCTAAAGAAATTATTGGAACTGAATTTAGTGATACTTACTTAATTGCTTGTCTAGGATTAAGTGCAAAAAGTGCTCATAATTTAGCTCAACAACAATATGGTGAAGATATCCCCTACGCTAATATTAGAAAGCGTGCAGATGAGCTTGAATTAGAAAGTATTAGATCTACAGGTGTTCCAATAAAGAAAGGATTGGTTCAGGTTTTAGAGCGACTACGTAAATCAGGTTTGAAAATGGCTGTTGCAACATCGAGTCGGCGTGCTATAGCAGAGGAGTACCTTATTAATGCAAATGTATATAAATTTTTCGATGTAATAGTATGTGGTGATGAAGTTCAGAAAGGAAAACCTAATCCAGAAATTTTTATCTCCGCAGCAGAAAAAATAAATGTAAAACCATCTGAATGTTTTATGTTTGAGGATTCGGAAAATGGTATTCAATCGGCATATGATGCCAATGGAATCACAGTATTATTTCAAGATATAAAAGAACCAACTGAAAATATGCTTGCAAAATCGTTCTTTTTCTTCGAAAGTATGTATGATTATTTAGAATCACTTGATCAAGTATCACCCAAATTAGATTTGCCTCAACTTAATGATCCATTTCCTCAGACCTTAAATCAGCTTTCCGTTGGTATACATGGATTTGGCGCTATTGGTGGTGGTTATATTGCTCAAATTTTTTCTCATTGGGATGGATATACTCGCCCAAAAAAAATTTATGCTTCGACATATAACCCATTATATCTGTCAGCTGTAAATGCTTTCGGCTCTTATGGAATTCGTTATAATCAATTTTCTTACGATGAGCGAATCGAAAATATAGAGATTATTAATTCAAATTGTATTGAAAAAATGCATGAAATGTATATTCAATCAAGTATGATCGCCATCTGTTTACCAGAAGAGGCTATAGAGGAAGAAGCTCATATCATTGCTCAAGGTTTGTATGCACGATACATTGCAAACCTCGAAAGATTTACAAACCCTTTAACACTTTTAATTATTTTAAATAAAATCGGTGCAAAAAAATTATGGCTCGATAAAATTCATAATGCACTTGAAAAAATTACAACTACAGAAATTACAGTTCAAATTTTAGATCATCATTATTTTTGCGATACTGTTGTTAACCGAATGGTCTCAAGAACGAAAGAGCAAAATTTATTAAAACAGTTAAGAATAAAAAATAATATTATAAAAATCCAAAATAAAACAATAAATTATGAACAAAAAAATATACTAGACAACTCACAACTTAATATTGATCAAAAAAAGTTAGCATCATCTTACTTGGGCGAAATCATGAATAATTCTAAACCCAATCAAGCTTTACAATCTACAAATTTAATTTTATTTCATGCTGAAACTGATATGCCTATTTATGTTGAAAATCAAAGTCCTTTAATACAAAAAATGAGACAGATGATACTCGTAGATGATATTAAAGAAATCCAATTCATTAAAAATAGATTATGGAATGGCGTACATGCCATAGTGGCTTGGTATGCATTACTTTTAGGGTATCAAACAATAGGTGTTGCGATGTCAGATGAAAGAATCACTACTTTTATGGATAAAGCTTTAAAGCAGGTTAAGTCTGGGCTATCCTTTCAATTCCCATCAAGGCATAGCGATTTAAATGTATTTACAGAGAATTTTAAAAAGGCTTGCTTAAATGCATATAAAGATCCATGTGAAAGAGTCGCAAGGGATCCTTTAAGAAAATTAAGCCTCAATGAAAGGGTACTTGGCTCCATTATTTTTAATTTCAAGAATAATTTACCCTATGAATCCTTAATGAAAGGAATGTCTTATGGTTATCAGTATGCTGTAGAAACAAAACAAATTAGCTCTACGGAAGTATTTAATCACTTGAAATTACAGTTAAATGATTCAAATCTACAAGACTTAGAAAAAGAGCAGCTATTAAAAAAATATTTAGAAGTTTAGTATAAAAGATCTGCTTCTCACATTTGAGTCCATTTAAAAATATGTGGGCTCTTTTTTTTGTGTCATAGACTTAACATTACCAATAACTATTTTCATTTAATCTATTAACTTCTCAAGCACATTTGGATTATACAATCTAAACCTTGCAAAATATTCTCCACCTAGAGTAACCGTACCATCAAATACAAATCCCAATAAATAAATACCTTTCAATTTTTTCCTAGTTGATGGTAATAAAATTGTTATTGACTCTAAACTCATTTCAGTAAAGGCTTTTTTAATAATTTTATAAAAAATTTGTTTTCCTACCCCCCAATATAATGGATGCAGAACTAAAGCTAAGTCTGCCTCACCATCTTCATGTTGCAATCCACCCCATCCGGCAAATTTACCATCAACCACAAAAGCCCAAGGACCATATCCATATTTTTCCCATTGATTTTCTTTTTCTTCAACCCACTTAATGCAAAACTCTTCATCAAAAATGACACCATTAGCTAGCGGCATTTGTTTGAGCACATGTTCATTTGTATTTACTTCAATAATATCTTGGTTGCTAATTTTTTTTAAACGCTCAAATTGAATATTCAACTCATCTTCCCGAAACAAAATACAGCTCTTAAAACAATTTAATTAAAAATATCACACCAAATTAACTTTGTTAAATCAATTGGATATTTATTTTAAAGCCTTGATTTTCCTATCAAAGCTTTTCTTTATTGCACTAGATCTACTTAGAGCAATAATCATCGAATTACCATACATCAAATAGACTCTACAATAACAACATATTTCATCTAACACTTAGTGTATTTTATAACCATAGAATTGATGATCTCACCCCGACATGATGCTCGTCACTGAAAAGCAAAACATCCCGATGAAAATTAACTGCCATTTTTAAATGTGTAAGAATCTATTCTAAATTACATATCCCATAACTCTAATAAAGTTAAATCAAACTATTTAGTCTCAATATGTTTTTCCCATTCAACCTGAAAATCATGTGCTAACTTATCTAATTTTGTATTCTTTAAATGATTCATCAATAACTGTTGTGCCTCAATGAATGCTTGATCCAAAGCTTGATTTACAATTAATTCAACCAAGCAATTGGGTTGTTTATTTTCATTACCAATAGCAAAAATTGAAGGCTCACCTACTGCTATATAAACATCATAAAGAGATATTTCACTTAAAGACTTAATCAAACTCCACCCCCCACCTGGCCCCTTCTCTGAATCCACAAATCCATACTTTTTTAATCCTGACATTGTTCTACGTACAACTACTGGATTTGTCTCTAACATTTCTGAGATGTAATCTGATGTGAAAGGCTTATCTTCACGTGCCATATGTAAAAGCACATGAAGCATTCGAGAGAGCTTACTGTCTTTACGCATTGGTATATCTTCAAATGAATGGATTAAATAGATTGTAACATTGAAAGTTCCATATTAATTTTAATAATGATATAGTAACTTTAAATGTTACATATTAGGTTATAAAAATGAACTATGAAGTTATAATTATTGGTGGTAGCTATGCAGGTCTATCTGCTGCACTACCTTTGGCTCGCGCTCGTCGTCAAATTTTAATTATTGATGCAGGACAACGTAGAAACCGCTTCGCAAAATATTCTCATAATTTTCTAACTCAAGATGGTATTGCACCTGATGTAATTGCAGAAAAAGCTCGATCACAAGTTGAAAAATATTCAAATGTTTCGTGGCTTTCTGAAACAGTAACGGATGTAAAAGCAATAGATGGGCAGTATTTGGTAATAGCTGGACGGCAACAGTTCCAAGCTGAAAAAATTATCATTGCCACAGGTGTAAAAGATGAATTACCTTTGGTTGAAGGTTTAGCAGAGCGTTGGGGTAAATCTATCCATCACTGCCCTTATTGTGATGGATATGAACTTAATATGGGGGAAGTGGGTATCCTTGCATCTGGTATGCATTCATTACATCAAGCACTAATGTTACCTGATTGGGGAAAGACCACATTATTTTTAAACAATACTATAAAAATCGAACAGCTAGATAATATGCTCTTAGAAAAACTTTCTAAGCGTCAAATCACTATTGAGAGTCGTAAAATTGCACGTATTGAAAATCATTGTGACCTTGTATTTATCGATGGAAATCATACAACTTTAAGTGGTTTATTTGTGTCCACAATCACTCGTTTACAAGCAAATTGGATTCGTAATTTAGGCTTAGATATTGATATCAATGAATATGGTGAGGCGATTAAAACATCTCCTGTAAAAGAAACAAATATTAAAGGAATTTATGCGTGTGGCGATATAACTCGCGCAGGTGGTTCTGTTGCTTTATCTGTCGGTGATGGTGCAATGACAGGCATTGCAACACATAAATCCTTTATTTATTAAAATATTGTGTAATATATACCCATAATACAACCTATACACAATAAAATTAATTAATCACTTAAATTACAACTAGCCTTATTTCTATAAATAGGGCTTTTACTGCTTTATGACTATGTTTTCACTCCGGCCACCCTTCACTCAATCGCCCGACATCAACTGCGTGTCCATCAGCCGCTTCTGCCAGCGTTCTATATTCAGCGATGCACTCTTTGAGTATGTCTGAGCTGGTATCGGCGTACTTAATAATGGTCTCACGGGAAGCTGTGGACATACGGCTTTTGGCTGTATCGAGTTGCTTTGACAAGCTATTAGCAACGGACTGAGCACGAGTAGCATCAGCCATGACTTTTTTAATTTTAACATTGTAATTTTGCTCCGCTTTTAACAGTTGTTCAGACCATTGTTTTTCTTTTGCTGTAGCTTCTGCTTTAGCCTTTTCGGTTAAGGCTTGCGACTCAGCTACTTGGGTTTTGAATTTCACATCGAGCAGCTGGTACTCAGCTTGACAATGATCAACACGCCAAGATTGAATGCTTAAGCCAATACCACCTAGTAATAAAAAAGCCATCAATACGATAATGATGGCTTTATAGAATTTCGCTAAGAATATGTCGATCATGCATTCTCCCTCATGCACTTGTCATAGCGTTCTTTTTGTCGGGTCCACACGCCATAGCAACCATTGGATCGAATACTACAATCACGCTTTGCTACATACTTGTATTTAAGTAGTGACTCACAAGCTTGTTTGTATTTACCTACTTTTAAATTTCGTAGCATGGAAGAGTTAGACCAAGCACCTGTGCCATATTGATAGGTGAAATCAAAATACAGATCATATTCGCCTTGAGACACCTTTACGTTTTGCAATGTCTTGTTAAATCGCACTGCATCTTTATCCATGTGGGCCTTAAGATACTCAAATCCTTGTTTACGTGTTATTGGCGGATCAGACATTTTTACACGTTGGCCATTTGGATACACCGTAATACCAGGACCAATCGTAGGGACATCTCCTTTTACTGGAATAACGGGTTTAGGTGTAAAACCCTCTTTGGCCATAGTTGCCTGTACCTGCTGATCACTTACACCAGATATAAAAAAACCGCCTGTTCCTAAGGCGGTTGCTAGTGTGGATCCAATGACCCAATACTTAGTCTTTGACATCACATTCCCCTTCAATTTGCTTCATACGTGCGAGATGTTCACGCCGCTCACGACGATCTCGCTGATATGAAAAATAAAAATTAATCAGTAGACCAAGTACAGCAACTCCTACACCGATCCAGCCAATCCAATTAATCCCCATAAAAAAACCAGCGGCACTTGTCGCACCACCAGTTAAAGTTGCTTTTGATCCGATTGCTGCGACAGATGCTTCTGCTGCAGCGGATGTTTCAGACATGATATTCCCCCAAATTTTAGATATAAAAAAAGGCGCTTATTGCGCCCACTTATTCCACATAAACATTTCACTGATCTGGATAGACCCATTCCATACTAATAAAATCAAATAATTGCTCGTACATGTTTTCGGGTTCTATAGTCGTAAATACTGCGTTTTCTGGTATGTTTAAACATACTGTTTGATCATCACCTTTAATGGTCTGCACGACCTTACCACGACCATTTAATATATATAACGAAGGCATTAGCGTTTAGCTCCTTGTAAAATAAATTTTCGATTTCGAATATAAGCCCTTGGATTATTTCCCCAGCCTGAAATATAAAACTCAACCGAGTATTTGTGGCTACCAGATGGAGGTTTGTCAAAAATAGGCAACATAATCTGATCAAACTTTTGCAACATAGGTGGATAGAGACTATTGCTGTCATCATAATAGATTTTGGGGGCATCCCACTTTACTTGACTGATCACTGTATTACCCCTTTTAATTGAAATTAATACGTGAGCGGAATAACTGCTCGTCCAAGCCCCAAACACCTCCATTGCCTCAAAACAAAACCATGCAACAACATTTCCACCTGCTGGATTAATTGTTGCTTCTGCAATAGAAAAAGCTGTATCAAAGTATGGAATATCATAGCGGTCAGCAAATTCACTAGCAGCATTTGCAGTAATCGCCCCACCTGCAACTTGTAAAGTATCTACCTGTGCACTGCCGATATGAGCTTTTTTAATGGCACCATCTTCAATATTGGCAGCTGTAGCCTTTAAACTCCCAAAGCTCGCAGTAATTGCACTAAGATCGTCAACCCAAAGTTTTGATGCATCAATTCGTCCAAAATATCCATTAGACACATACAGACCAGGAGGAATAATAGTGCCATTAGGCAATGTATCCGCCTTTGTTTGTAAGGACATGAGCGGCTTAGGTTGAATACCATCAACTCCAACTGGTGCACCAAAATGCACTGCATCATAGTTAAAGATCATGGTCCCTGTTTTACCATCGTTCATAGAACCATGGCCAACAATGTGACCATTCACATCAAACTTCATGTATTGCTGAGCATAAACACCGTCGATCGACTGCTTTTGCTCTTGGATAGATGCAGTATGACCATTTACCGTTGTTTGCATTGTGTTGACTTGTTTGACTGTAGCACTAGACTCCTTAGCCACCGCATCAACTTCGGTTTTCAATGTAGCTAAATTGGTGTTCGCTTGATTAGCCTTAAATAAAGCATCATTAGCTGTAGACTGTGCATTATCTGCCTTGGTATTGGCAGATTTAGCAGAAGCTTGCACTGTATCAATACGATTAGCTTGAGATGATTGATCATCAGATAGTGTTTTTATCTGACTTTGAACCGTAGATTTATTACTTTCAAAATCAGAGCGAACAGTTGAGATGCTTTCACTTAAAGCTTTATCTGCATCAACAAGCGTACTAATTTGATTAGAAACAACTGCACTATTCTGCTGCATTTCTGCTGCAACTTGATCAGTACGTTTGGCTTGAGCCATATCACCTTCGATGCGTGCAGACTGCTCAGACCAAACACCAACAAGCGAAGCAGTACTGCCTGCCATGTCACTGATTGAACCTGCAAGTTCTGGATTCACTTGAGCGTAAACTCCGTCAATTCGTTTTGTTTCTACTACTAACTTTTGATCAACAGTATTTACCTTAGAATCGACTTGGGTCAATTGCCCCGTTGTTGCATAGCCCCCCAACTTAGCTTCTACAGCATCAACCTTTTGCACTGCAGCACTTGCATCATTCGCCGCTACTGTTGCCTTGGATAAGGCTGTAGCAGAGTTTTGATTCGCTGTGTTTGCGGTGTTTTTAGCATCATTTGCAGTATTTACAGCATTGTTAGCTTGGTTAACTGCACTTGCAGCATTTGAGTTTGCATTTTGTGCGGTTGCTGTTGCACTTGATGCCATACTTGCAGCCGATCCAGCCTGATCAACAGCGGCCTTAGATTGCTGTACGGCTGTTGCACTGTTTTCTAAAGCTTTGTCTGTGTCCTTCTGAGTTTTCTTTAAACTTACATCTAAGGCATCAATAGTTTCGGCATTAGCACTGGATGTATTCACTGCGGTATTGGCAGTCTGACGCACAGAAGCCAATGCGGTATCATTACTTGAGATATAACTGTTTAAAGCCTCAGTGGTAACACGATCACCATCGATACGGGCTGTTCGCTCCTCTTGAATAGATGCCTTATTTTCACCAACGGATACACCGATAGTATCAATGCGTTGACCTAAAGCTGAATCTCCCTCAATACGTGCAGATTGCTCCGACCAAACACCAACAAGTGAAGCAGTACTGCCAGCCATATCAGTAGTTGAACCTGCGAGTTCAGGATTCACTTGAGCATAAACGCCATCGATACGTTTAGTTTCTGCTATCAACTTTTGGTCAATAGTATTTACCTTAGAATCTACTTGGGTTAGTTGTCCTGTTGTAGCGTAATCACCCAATTTAGCTTCTACAGCATTTACTTGTTTAACTGCTGCACTCGCATCATTTGCAGCAACCTCAGCCTTAGACAAAGCAAGGGCCGAATTTTCATTCGCCTTATTTGCTTTGTTCACTGCATCATTCGAAGCATTAACAGCTGCAGCAGAATTTGAATTGGCAGACTGCGCTGTAGCTTGGGCTTGAGTTGAGATACTTGCTGCAGACTTAGCATCGCTCGCTGCCGTTTCTGCTGTAGATATAGCAGTTGCACTATTTTTAAGTGCCTTATCAGTATCTCCTTTAATTACATCAACTTCAGAACTTAACCCTTGAATACTTTGGGTATTGGCATTCGTTGCATTGGTTGTCGCTTTTAAATCATTGGTGATGGTCGCCATTTTCCCATCATTCGTTGTGATATATGTATTCAACGTTGATGCTGTTGATTCATTTTTATCAGCAACCACTTTTAACTCATTGCGAATCGCAGCATTACTGTCATTAAAATCAACACTCAAAGTATCAATTTTTTGACCTAAAGCTTTATCACCATCAACTCTTGCAATAATTTCTTGCTGAATTGATGCCTTATTGCTGCTGGTTTCTACACTTACAGTATCTACACGCTTTGCAAGAGCCATATCACCCTCAATCATGGCAGATTGAAGTGACCAACTCCCCACAAACACCTCACCACTACCTGCCATATCTGTTACAGATCCAGCAAGTTGTGGATTTAATTGCGCATATACACCATCGGTCTTTTCAGATAAAACTTTTTGTTCATCTGCAATGACCTTCATGTCACTTTGTACAGCTGCAAATCCACTATCTGTAGACTTTTTAAGTGTATCTATAACTTGAAGTGTATTTTGATTCGTCTGATTGATGACTTGTGTTAACCCATCTTCAGATGACTTAATTGCCGCCTTTCGATCAGCAACCTCTTTATCAATGTTTTTCTGTGTTGAATTTATGGCATCAATGCGGTTTTGACGTTCAGCTGCTAAATCAGCATTCGTTTTATCTGTTATCGCTTTAATGTCTTTAACATCTTGTATTCTATCCTTCACCTCCTGATCTATTTTATTTTGAGTCGTATTGATTGCATTGATACGATCTTGGCGTTCAAGTGCTAGATCAGAGTTTGCTTTATCTGCTGTAGTCTGAGCATTTTTAACTGCAGCATTTAAACCAGATAAATCAGTATCAATCTGATCGATATGATCAACCTTAGTCTTTAAATCTTTACTGAGTTGGCTTTCAGAGATTTGCTCATGCAGTAAATCCAGCACATCTTTAGCATCTGCTGTCGATGTACCACTCACCCAGTTTGACCAATCGCCTTTATTGCCAATTCGGTCTACCAAACGACCTTGATAGAACTGTGTTAAGTTCGGCTGCAAACCTTGAATTGTATGGGTGGTTGTTGGGTAAGCAAATAAACCAAGCTGAGCAATATTTGATTTCCCATCAGGGCTAACATTGATTTCAACAAAGGCCGTGTCCAATGCACCAACGGCAGGAAAACCCCAATCAATCTTCATTCCAAATAAAACACCAGTAGCCCGAATAAATGCTAACTTTGGCGGTTTACCTTGCTTACCCTTGAGTTCAGTCAATTTGGAATATGTCGGTAAAGATGAAATCTCAAAAGCCGAAATAGCAATCACTCGTGCTTCATATTTTCCAGCATAAATACCAGCGACCTCTGCTGAATTACTCCCTGTAATTGGAAGCTTTAACCAAGTGCCATTATCTTTACGCCATTCAACCTGATACTTGGTTGCATCTTTGGCTTGAGGCCAGCCAATAATCATGGTTTCAACTGATAGACCTTGCTGTACCATCTGCTCACTAGAAATGGTGACAGATTCAACAGGTGCTTGTGTGGTCGGCTGAATGATAGAAATTGGGCGTTCATCAATGAATGCACCGTGATCAATTGCATCATATTTAGCTGGGTTATGTTGTAAAGCAGTAATCGTAAATTGATGTTGTTCATCCTGTACAACTGATAGGACGCGATATTTAACCGTTGCTAAATCCTTAGCATCAACAACCCAAATATTCTGCGCTGCAACGCTATCAAATGCAGCAACGACAGTGACCACTCGACCATTAATACCCGACACAGTACGTGCTTGGGACTTGCCATCCTCACCATTAACAACCAATCGATCACCAGCACGACACACCACATCGTCACGATCAATGGTAATGCTTTTACGGTCTTTAGATACTGCTGAAATACGCCCACCATTATCACGACCCGCAAGTAGATGGTTGGCAACCTCGATTACTTTACCAGGTAATGGAATATGACCATCCAAACCGACTTTAAAAGTTATTGTTTGCGTTTCGAGTTGCTCGGACTTTAAGGCCCATTGTCCAGTGCGCTGTGCTTGTCCTTCAGAAGTACAACCCCATGCCTCAAGCTCTAACATTTTTACTGTTCTATCTTGAGCAATCGCTTTTTCATCTCGTACAAAAACGTATTCGGTTTTATAGCGATTCTGTGGGTTATCCCAAGCAACCTTTACAGCATTATGCCGATCACGGTTCCTTGTACCTACGGAATTAATGGCCCCAACACCGCCAATAATATTGGCTGACGTATAGGTAAAATAAGTATCTTGAGGCAGATCAGCTTCACAAATGATAGATGTGCCATCCCAATAGTTAATCGCACGGAATAGCCCAGCGAGTTTTCTTAAGATATCAAAAGCTGCTTCTGCACTTTGAATGTACACATTACAGGTAAAGCGTGGTTCTTCTCCGCCTTTACCATCAGGGACTAACTGATCACAATATTGAGCCAAGCGATACAGGGACCACTTATCAATCATTTGTTCAGTTAATCGATGACCTAGCGCATAACGTTTTGCGGTACAAAGATCGTAATAAATCCATGCAGGGTTATTCGTATAGGCACGTTTAAATAAGCCATTCCACATGCCCACATAAGAACGAGATACAGGATCATAATTACTTGGTACCTTAATTTTGATACCTTTTAATTCCACCGCAAGTTTTGCAATATTCGAGAAGGTTTCTGCGTCGTATTGCACACCAATTAATGCAGTATTTGGATATGCAAGTTTAAGATCTACCACTTCGGTAATAGCTTGCACATACATCTTGTCGCTAACATATTCAGAGTTTGAATTTGGTGTTTTACGGGTAACTCGGATTAACCAGTTTTTATTGGCTTTCGGTAGGCCAATACGGTGTGTACGTTCATAGTTTGCTGAGGTTTTGCCTGACATCTGAGTTTCAAGCGCTAACTCCCACGTACCACCATCTGCTTGGACTTCGATTGAATAGTCAATCTTTACGCCATTCACATCACCAGTACTTGGATCTTGTTGTTTCAGTGCGCCAAAACGAACCCGTACAATCACAGCATCCAAACCTAAATTTGTTACACCTTTCACCCAAGGTGTACCGCTTTTTAGCTCTACACCAACAGCCGACTCAGAGGCGATGCTTTCAAACCCTTCCATATAGGTTTGATCATTTGTACCGGTACGAAAATCTAGTGTCAAATCTTGAAAATTCTTAGCCCCACTATCACTTTCAACTGGCGTGTCATCGAGATATACAGATTTAAGACCATTAGCTAGACCTTCAACCTCTCCCTCGCTCATACCGTATTGCAACCGAGCATAAGTTTTGGATGCAGTCGTGTCTTTAGCTACTTTGGGTTGTCGTTGTTTTCCACCACCACCTTTGGCACCCATTACAACTTTATGCATACTTTTCACCACGCAATAAAAAAGGCGCTTATTGCGCCCATATATTCCCCAAGATTATTTTTTACCACCGCTACCACTTCCACCAGTATGCCCAGCATCAGCAGAACTAAAAGTATCTACCGCAAACTGGCCAGCATTAACAATGAAGCCACCGACTTCACGTTGGCCATAAAGGATTGGAACAGGATTGCCTTGTGCGATAGTGGTCACAGCACCACCGAAACCATGGTTAGCCCTATTACCATCTTGGTTTTGATCCTGATCATCAACCTTAGGCATTAGCATTTGCGCAACACCACCAATTAACATACCTATACCAGCACCAATCATTGCACCACCAATTTGACCAGCCGAGCCATAGGAAAGACCTGTTACAACCACACCAGCGACAATAAGTACAACGCCTAAAATGGTCTGCAAAATTCCACTATTACCACCAGCCCCAATAACCTTTGGTACGATCTTGATAACTTCGGCACCAGTATCGAAATCAATCTGACCTTCACCAATGTTTTCGCCATCTTGGAATACTGCAAAAGTTAAACCCTGTTCATGTGCTGTCATCATGAATTGTTCAAAGCCTGGTACTTGCACAGATAACGCCTTAACAGCTTCACGGGTACTTTCAACAGCCAACTTAAACTCTTTACCAAACTTCTTGGCCAGTACCCCATAAAGCTTGATGGTTTTAAGCATCTTTATGCCTCACTATCTTTGCAACACGCTCTTGCCATTGCTGGCCAAAGATTTCACGTATTGATTTACGCCCATAGGGATGATGTAAAATCAAAGGCCCACCAAAACACGCAGTGCTTTCTTCGGACTTCAATTGCCACTGATCACCCAACCAAATCACTGCATGATTCGGATGTTCCGTGCGACCTACGTTACACACCAACATGTCGCCATACCGTGGTTCACTGACTTCATAGAATCCGGCTATCTCTAAGTTATCAAGGTAAAGTGATTGATGATCCTTATCACTCCACCAATCATCTTGACGTTCAAAGTCAGGTAATTGAATACCGAGCTCACGACGATAAAAATCACGTACGATCGAATAACAGTCTTGATAGCCATGGTGATAATCACGACCAATCAAAGGCGCTTGATAACCACAAGGTTCGTAGACCTGAAATTCAATCTCTGGCCATGCGCAAATTACCCAAGGCTTTTCGTGTAGTTCAATCTGTAACAGATCAAGATCGGAAGCACGTGCCGTTGCATTGGGGTGGGAATGTACATAGGCTTCAATTTCCCCAATATCCTCAGCATTCGCTAAATCTTGGTGATGGATTTGAAATTGCCCTTGTTCAGCAACATTGCGACAAGGAATATAACGCCCTAAAACAACAACCCCACAACATTCTGTGGGGTAGCATTGTTCAGCATGAGCCAAGATATCGGCTTTTAATTTCTTCGTTAGTTTCATATTTACACCATACTTGATGCAGGGAAGCCACCAAAACGCATTGCATTATCACGACAATCGCAACCTGAGGTTCGATAACTGCAACGGTCTAATGCAGGGTTATCTGTAGGTTCATCTTTATCGGTAAATTTAGCAGAACCAATATAGCCACATTCTTCGCTACGATATTCCCAGCCGCAGTAGTTAGTGATTTGACGTGTTGGGATCTTTAAACCTTCAAAGTCCACGGGATTAGATAATTCAAAACTTACCTGCTGGGCATTCTCAGAGGTCTTTTGTTCAATGAACCACAGCTGTTCTCGTTTTTCGTTTATGTTGGCACTGGCATTACCTGTACTGAAATTAGCAGCATCTAAATACTTAGCCAAAGTTGTAATAACTTTGAGTCTAGCTCCTGCAAAGTCTCCGAACTTCAAACAGTAGGCAGATACAGCATTTTGGATACCATTGATATTATTGGCCATACTCAAAGTGGGTGCAGAGGCTTTGCCATCGCTACGCATTTCAAGACCTGAAACTTCTAAAGCCATCGGCTCAAAAGTCTGACCATTGAAAATGATATTTCGCATCCACACTTTATCTGTGCCATTCTCAAATAACTTGCCAGCCATTTGAGTGGTATCACCTGCCATTGTACCTGAACCAGCATAGCTGTAGATCCGCTGCCAGTCCTCATAAGCAATATGCCCATGAAAACGTAAAATGCCAGCGCCCAAAGCACCAGCATCAAGTTCATAGAGTCGAATTAAACCATCGACATAGAGTTTCTGAAAATCACTGTTCAGGCCCATGAATTACCTCATCAAAGATTTGGTTTCCGTCTGCATCTAACACTGGTACATCTTCAAATACTGGTTGGCCATCTAAATCGACCATTTGCACCAGTTCAAAAACATTTTCACCGTTTTCATTAATGACGGGCTGATTGGTTAAAATCGGTGTACCGTTTTGATCGGTGTGGATATAAGAAACAGGGGTTTGGAATGGCTGACCTTTCACAATAACAGGATTACCTTCATCATCGATCAAATCTTGCATTTTCGTAATGTGGGTTAACTGCGGCGCATACTTAATTTGCTCAACCATTTTGGGTTGCTTCTTAGTCCGTGGTACTCGCTCAATGATTGGCTTTGCAGGCAATGGATTTAAACGGATATCAATCCAGCGTGGTTCGCCATTGGCATTGTTTGGAATATCAATCGGCGCATCTAGATTCGGAACAATATCACCTTCATCATTGAGTTTTTTCTTAAAGGTCTTCACTTCAAGATCACCATTCTCAAGTGTTTGATACTGAACAGCACAGATCTTATTACCATTGGTATCTGCAGGCACTTCAATCCACCAACCTTCTGTAGCAAAACCTTGAGTGCCTTTAATCAGGTAATGGCCTGTGTCTACTTTTTCAAAACTTGGGTTTTGTTCCGCAGCTTCGGCATTGGGTCTGATCATGGTGGCAAAAAGCTGAATCACTGGTGAGGCTTTTTTAATAAACCCATTTGAATCAGTTGTTGTGTTTGCGCTAGTTAGGTTATAACGCCAAGTTCCGTAGACATTATCACTAGATGAATAACGATAATAAACTGTCGGATTTCCACCATAACTTAAAGCCATTTGCACACGCCCAGCTGTTCGTGTGTACAGTGTCTTTGTTTCAACATAAAGATTCGAGTATGCCGTGATATCTGATGGCTTATTTGTAATTGTACCAACATTGACTAAACATCTTTCACCAACAGGAAAAGTATTAAGGTCTTTATATACTTCTGGAACATTTGGTGTATTGTTAGTTATATATCGATCAACTTGAGTCCCGTAAGCCCCACCAAAGCATTTATTGTATTCAGGAATATCACTATCTTGTGTCCCCACCATCCGACTCGCTGCATGCAAAGGATTACTAAAATTTTCATTGGTCTTCACATTCGCTGAACGGTTAGTATCACCACCAGCACCGCTTGGCTGAGTGCCTAACTTAATATCTTGAATCGCCATAATTTCCTCACAAAAAAGCCCCAACAATGTGGGGCATGAAATTGATTAATTTAATACTGTTGATAGAACGTTGTAGAGATCCGCCAGACATCACCACCTAGATCGACCTCTTGATACTGAACATCTGTTTTCACTCGGACTAAGCCATGCTTAGGATGCTTCCACAAGAATGAATCAGCCCCCTTATGATCATCAAAGAACTGTTTAATCTTTAAAATATCTGCTGCATAAGCAGTCTTTTGAAAAGCCCACTGGCCTTTTTTATTGTTAATCCCAACACTGGCATGTTGTTCATAACCATCACCGAACTTAGAAGACAACACGGCGAACTGAGTTGATGCATTATTGCCTTCTAGGTCGGATTCATAATCGAATAGTCTGTCGCTCATATTTTTTCCAATAAAAAACCCACTCTAGTGAGTGGGTTGTCATGCAAAACATTATTTAAATCATTTTATACCGGAAACTTTCTCTGCACTGCTGTTCATGCTTGAAATCCACTTATATCCATTAAACAATCCACCAACTATAGCAATGATTGCCAGAGTATAAATAATATTAAGAAAAGCCTCGCCAAATCGATTTAAAATGCTTTTCTTATTAGTTATTTCGGTTTGAATGACCGCTTGATTCTTATTCATTGAGCTTTCCAGCTCAACTATCTTCTCACGCAAAGAACTTGTTATAACTTCGACTCGAGCAGCCATTCTCTGGTCTGCTTGAGTCTCGATGTGTTCCACATGTTTAAACAACATATTTTTAAGAAATTGATTAACTAAATCCTCGGCGCGCTTTTGGTAATTTAAAATGCTAGACTCAAGGCAAGTTGATCGATGAAACTCCACCCATTGCTCTGGCGTTGGGCTAGTTCCGCACTTCAACTCAATTTCTTTAATGAATTCAATTTTATGTTGCTTGTAAAGGATGTAAGCTATCGCACCGACAAGATCATTCTCATCTTGAACTAGACGCTCATATATCCAATTATATTCAAGATTCTTACTTTCTTGCATTACCTGGCGATCTCTCACTAGAACGAGCTCTTGCATAAGCATCATTCATTTCATCTCGAGAGAAAGAAACACTGCTGACATATGTGGTGCTGTAGTTGCTATTGTAATTCGAGGCTTGGGTATTGCGCTCTAGTTTTTTTGTGGAAACAAAGTGGCTACAATTTCTGTTAACAACTGTCATTGTATTTCCTCCTTAGACAAAAACACCCTATTATCTTTTTATAACAGGGTTATCCACATAATAACTGGTACTGACTATACCGTCAACAAGAGTATTTTTCAAAAGTCAAGCCCTCTACCAACTGGGTGTGCTAATTCTTGTCGCTCATCAGCACACACTACTAAATAACTTTAACTTTCAATTCTTTTTTCCAATCAAAAACCCACCGAGGTGGGTTGTCATTACTATTTAACTTAAACATTTACTTTATTACATAACAGGTATTAATTTTATTATTAGATGTTTTCACACAAGTCCAACTATATTTATCACTCTTGGTGATTTTTCCTGTTTTATAGTCTCTTAGATAATAACTTTCATCACTATGACCTTCACCAAAAATTTTATCATTTTTTGATACACTTATATCACAACCCTTTGTATCATACTCAGGACACATGGTTGATTCTTCGATATGTACTTTAGACTTGCCATACTGAAGAATTGTATACATGCCTCCAGCACCACCACCTGATGAAATTATACATTTTTGTGCTGGTTGTAATTTGTCTTTAACAACATCAGCACATAGTCCTTTAGCATCAGGGAATTCATGTGCAGACACTACACCAGAGATACACATCACTGCCAATAAAGCTAACTTTTTCATTTAAAAAACCAAATTATTTTTTGAAAATTTACCAGTTAAAATCAATTAAATCCACGGCGATAAGTTTTGATTTCAATTCTTTTCTCCAATAAAAAAACCCACCGAGGTGGGCCCTAAATCAAGTAAAATATATTCAGTCTAAAAACACTATGCCTCATAATATTTTTCATAAAATATCTTTTCAAATCGGACCATAACATCTGTCAAGTATGACCATGTATTGTCAATATCACTATTTCTTCTATCTGAAAAATATCCTTCTTGGCTCAATGTATATAAGTCTTTGTCTAGCATAATAAATGGCTCTTCTATACCATCAAATTGATGTGCGGTTAAATCAATCACATGTGATTCAGATTCAAGCCAAAAATGAAAAATATATCTAGGATGCTCTCCTTTTATTAATGAGAACTCCCGTATTCCTTCTTGCCTTAATATGCTTAAAAGAATAGAGGATGCAATCTCACAACAACCATCTGGATATCTTTCATGATTACTAATTTGGCTTAACTCCTCAATCAGGCATAATTGAACCGCTTCTGTGATCTTTATAGCTCTATTTATTGTATTTACATCCATCCTAACCAAAAACTCCTTAATAAAAACCAAATTATTTTCGCAAATCTAGCACTTAGAAAATAGAAAAGCCACCGAAGTGGCTTTTCCTAAAGATTATCTGTGACTTAAAGGCCCACCTTGTCGTGCAGCTTCACGCCAAGACTTATCAATCATAGCTTGTGTTTCAGCTCGATTTTGCTTTTTCATCTCAGTAAGAAAAACCTGCAATTCTTCACCTTTCCAATCATGAGCAGCCTCAACTGGTTGAGAGGTGTTATTAACGATAGTGATCTTGACCTCTGCTTGCCGAATCATACTGGCCTGCTGTCTCTCTCGATGTACCTGAGGTAATTCACCCGTCTGGTTCATTCGATTAAGGTTTTCAACACCAATGCTTTTTACAGCTCTTGCCTTAACAACAAACTCCTCATTAGATAGCCATGCAGGAATTGAATCACTGGTTCCTGAACCAGGACCACGAACTAAACCACCAGTCGCGAATCCTTGAGGTGTGATTGCCTGAATCATTGCCAAGAAAGTGCCTTGATCAAGCATTGCTTTCGCTGCATCAGCCATCCTTCCCCAAACTGTTGGTTGAAGTGACTCATTGTAGGCTTTCGATGCAGACGAATACATATTCATACCTGCTTGAGCAATCGCAAACCCTTGCTGCATAGCAAACATGGTTTTATAAGCTCCAGAACTCTCTCCTAAAATACCTCTAAACATATTGGCAAATGAGCCAGTAAGTTGTTGGGCTTGGGTCAATTGTAAGTTAATAGAATCCTTCTGATATGCCTCCTCAACCTCTGTTTGACGTAAAGCATGTGCATCATAAATAGCCTGTCTAGTTTCTAAAGCAGTTTGCAAAATCAAAGTCTTCTGGTTCTCAAACTCCTGTTCAGTAATGAGTTCCTGATTTCGTTGCTCTTGTATACGTCCTAAAGCTCCTTGCTCTCCACTATCCACGGAACCCATTTGTGCATCAAACAATTGCTGAGAAGTATCAAGACGACTAAATCGATCCTGCTCTACCTGCATACGCCCTGTCGTTCCTTTCATCTGAGCATCAACATTGGCCCAATTCATTTGAGCATTTTGCAGACGTACTCTAGATTCTTCCTCTTGGCGAAGACGAATCATCTGACGCTGAAACTCTCGCTCTTTTAGATCTGCCACCTTAATGAGCTCTGCTTCCTCAAGACGATAACGCTCTTGCATTGCCTGAGTCTCAGTTAAGAATTGTTGACGCATTTGAAATAGACGTTGCTCTTTGGCTAACTCTAGATAGGCTTGCTCTTGTTTCAATTGCTCGTTTAACAAAGAAACAGCTTTGTCACGCTCATCTTTTGTTAATTCCAAATCACGACTAGCTGCAAACTTCTTCCGAGCAAAACTTTCCTCTAATAATTCAGCTTCGGTTTTCTGAAATTCAGCATAATCATCCAGTTTGGTTTTTAGTGCATACTGTGAAATTGCTATTTCATTCGCTGCTCGTTCCTCATATTGAGCAATAAGTTTTGATGTATCTTCAGCTGAAAAGCCAGCTTTATTGATCTCCTTGATATCCTCCTGTAGCTTCTTCTCTATACGTGTTTTTTCATCCGCTACAGCAAGAGTAAGTTGGAGTCTATTTTTAGCTGCATCTTCATCTTCTTTCTGTTGATCAATAAATGCTTTATAAGCATCATTGCCTGAGGTTGTGCTCCCCTTACTAGCTCCACCTTTCACTTTAGACATCATCGATGGAATCTGGTGCATCAACTCAATTACAACACCATCATCAAAAGTCACACGTGATGTATATCCACCATTTTCTGACTGGTATTTCGTTACATCTTTGACGGCAACACTGGTGGTAACTGCTGTACCTGCAGGAGCAGCAAAATCCCAGCCACCATGCTTTTTACCATCAGCCCGACCATTATCAAATTTAGGCTTAAGCTCATACTCCATAGAAAAAAGATTGAACTTAAGAACTTTGTGGTGGTCTTTAAGATTGGTTTTTTCAAGCTTTTCTAAAATCTCACGTTCAAATAACCATACAGTACGTTTTAGTCCTGTTTTATTTGGTTCTTTTTTCACAGCCCCAGCTCCTTAAATGTTTCCTCATCCAATCGTTTAAGCTCCTTTAGGGTATACAGCTTGCCTTCTGGATCAAGGAACTTATCAATGTTGTAGTCGCCATTCTTATAGAGTTCATAGCGCTTTTTACCTAACCACTCTCGTTGAAAGTCCTCATGCTGTGTGGAGAACCATTCCTTGAAATTGGTATTAGCACTAACTTGACCAGCATCACCAGGCTTAACAACAAATGGCCTTTTTCCTGCAAACTTTTCATCTTCATTTTCCACATAAGGAACGTAAACAGTTCGATTACGAGGATGTACTGGGAAATGTGGGCGATTAGGATCATCAATATCATAAATATTGCCATCTTCTGAAGCACAGAACTTACAGGTGCGATTATCTAGAGTTGCTGATACTTTAAGTTTTTTAACACCCAAAGCTTTATAGGTCTCTTCATAGGCAGTATTGCTAATATGACTACGTGCAGTTCTCACCACCATATCAATAGACTGTCTAGACTGATTTAAAATCCCATCCTCATAATTGAGTTTTGATGTGCCCTTAATACGCTGGGTAATCTGCTGATTGGTCTGCCCTTGGGAAATACCATCACGTATCGCATATTCAACACGGCGACGTGTGTTTTCTGCCATCTCACTAAATATCTGATCGATCAGCATCCCACCTGCAAAGGGCTTTCGTTTGGCTTGTTTAAAGATACTTTCACCTTGAGGTGCTTGGATTGTCTTACCGAGTGTTTTCGCTTGATGATTGGCCTCATATACAGCCAAAGCAATTGCAGATACTGCAAATGCTTCTGGAAGAATCAACACAATGGAAGTCTGCCATTCATTGAGAAGGCTTTTAATCTCTCTTAGATTCGCCGTGGTATATCGTGCACCAGATAAAGCAATGCGTTCCGATTCACTCAACTCATCAAGTAAGTCTCGAAGTTTTGCCACCATCACATTTGATTCACGGTTAAACTTTTTAAGTAACTCAATCACTTCATGTGACGATAAGCGATGCAAATAAGCTTGATGTTGAATAATCGCATTAATCAGCAAATCATCTTTATTTGCCATATCACTCACCTGTTAGATCAAGTTTTCCTTCGCGCTCAGCATCTAGATTCTTCTGTTCATCATCATAAGTCTGCTTAGGGAACATACCCGACTGGTTGTACTCCCACCATGATTTAAACGAGCTATGGCCTTGCACTGCACTTTCAAATAACTGTCGAGATAGATCAGCGAGATAACCTTGTTTATTGAACTCCTGACTAATTTCATAAAGCAGGTCATCTTTAGTTAGTACATTCACATCAGGCATTACAAACTTTGCACACCAACGAAGTGCCATGCTCATCGCTTCATTGATATTGACTGTACACAGAGATAATACCGAGTGTTGAACTGCATCATCATTTTTAGCTTCGGTGGCAGTTTTACTCGCTGAACCTTTCTCGACTAAACGTGCCCCCATTTCCTTCATCTGCTGCCACTTGTCTTTCATGGCCTCACGGGCAAGTGTATTTGGCTCAACCTGAGCAATACCAAATGAACCATCTTTAGGAATAGGCATTAAAGTTTTAGAGCCAATATAGACACCATTTTTACGGGCTTCTTGAAACCAATTCCAATCTACACCCGTAACATAATACTGCGGCTGCCCCATGTAATAGACTGACTCTTGAAAGT
>NZ_JAVIDR010000009.1 GCF_031157835.1 Acinetobacter rudis
CTGACAATTGGTAAAAATTTTCGGCGGATTCACATAGTGTACTGTGTCGCCATGTGAACAATATAACGCTTCATCTTATAATAGCTGAGCTTCATTAATTGTCATAGGAATTTTTCCTGTAGAACTGTAAACCACTTTATAAAAATAATTTAATCTCATGAATTAAATTACAAAACCGACCTCTTTATGATTTGTATGGCAGCATTGTTTATCCTTCTTTCTACAACTAAAAAGTGTAGTTAACTCCAAAGCCAGACTCAAACTCTATGTGATTTTTTGACATGGGGCTTTTATACTGATTCTCGGATAAATAATTAACTCTATAAGTTGTATAAATACTCCAATGCTTATTCAGCTCATAATCAACAGCCAAACTCGCATAAGGATACACACTAGAACCCAAACTATAGCTTGCAATCCCACTACGCTTAGCTTCCAAGGAATTTACAGCAAAATAATATTGATTATATTTTAAGCTGTTCCATTGTAAGCCAAACTCAGGATACAAACTCCAAAGTCCTGTTTCCCATGCTGCAATATAAGATACATTCGCAATTGCACCATGGCTTCTAGAAAGAACATCGTGTGCAGCACTCAATTTCAATGCACCATAATCAGAGGTATACATATAACTTCCACCCACCAAAACAGACCATTTACGTTGATCGAGCAGAGCTAAAGGTCCACTCGGACGATACATAGTGCCGTCATAATAAGCATAAAGTCTGAGCAAGTTATTCATATCACGATATAAATTTAACCCTGCTTGATCGCCTGCTGCATAAAAAAACTGACCATCATAAAAAGCCGTTGGTAATATACTACTTTCTATTTCCTTTCCTTTATAACTTTGTAAGTCCAAAGATAAATTAACACCAATACTCGGTTTCACTTCTTCAGTTTCTGCGTAGGTTCGCGCAGTTAAAAAAGTAAAAAATAGTAAAGATGCTTTTAAAGGAAACTTCATTAATCTATTTAAACTCGATTTAAAGATTCAGTCTTTCTTTGAAAATGGCAATAAGCAGTCATTTTACCTGATCCTAACAACATTGCCTTAACAATAGCGCATTAAGCATTCACAACTTACTTAAAATAAAAATCGGCCGTGACACTTAACTTAATACGACTTACTGAGTAGGACACCATTTTTTATACTCTTATTTGTGTTTTAGCAACGCTTAAATAGTATCTTTATCAATAAATTCACATTTATGAAACAAATAGCGTTTTTATACACTCTTCAATAAGCACCCAGACAATAAAAAAGCATCTTGATGCAAGCATGAAAAAGCAAAGAATTGTCTGCCATGTAGTTCAATCTTCAACAAAACATGCTATCCAAAACTATACAATTTACGGATTATTTAGCATGAATTTTAATTTTATTTTAATAAATGTTTCTATACTAGAGTGTCAATTGGTACAATGACGCCCCAAAGTTGCTTTGGACCCAACAATGAATCTCAACGTGTTCTAAAAATACCTATTTTCAATAGAGACAATGCTAGCAGCATATTAAATATTAATTTTGTTTAAATTTAATGCATTTGCTCTATACAGGTTTTATTGTGGTGATATTTTCATGACGTTTTTTCAACAAAATTCCAGTTCAAATATTGATTGGCACGTTATTTGTGACTTTGATGGCACAATCAGCCAAAAAGATACCACTGACACATTGCTTAATCAATTTGCTCATCCTGACTGGGAAAAAATTGAGCAACAATGGGAACAAGGTCTAATTGGTTCAAAGCAATGTATGCAACAACAAATTGCATTACTCAACATGACCAAACAACAACTTTTCGAGTGCTTAGATCAAATTGAAATTGATACTGGCTTTATCAAGCTCGTGCGCCTTTTAGAAAGGCAAAAAGTGAATCTTAGTGTAGTGAGTGATGGTCTTGATCTGGTTATTCAATACATTTTAGAAAAAAACCAGCTTGATCATCTGCCTATTATTGCAAATCATTTAGATCATCTTACTGCCAATCATTGGCAATTAAGTTTTCCTTATAGTGATAATGTCTGCAGCAGTCAAAGTGGCACATGCAAGTGTAAAATTGCGAAATTAAACAGACAAGAGAAAATTATTTTAATCGGCGATGGGCGATCAGATTTTTGTTTAGCTGAGCGTGCTGATTATGTGTTTGCAAAAAAAAGCCTCATTGAGCACTGTACGAGCAAAAAAATTCATCACCACCCCTTTGATGAGTTTTCACAAATAATTGAACCACTTTTTGCCTTATTGAATAGCTCCTCTGAAGCCTTCGAAGCAACTGAACTCTGGGTAAATAGTTAATGAGTGATCATTCATTTTTTCTTCCTGGTCAACGTACCGGTATTTTATTAATTCATGGCTTGACGGGTACACCAAATGAAATGCGCGGTATTGCACGTTCATTTCATCAAGCTGGATATAGCGTATATGGCGTACAACTTGCTGGACACTGTGGTGATATCAATGATCTGATCGCAACGCGTTGGGAAGATTGGTTCGCAACAGTGTATCAAGCTGCAAATCAATTAAAACAACACGTTGATGAAATTTTTGTTGCAGGTTTATCAATGGGTGCTCTACTCGCCCTAGAATATGCAGCGCGTTTTCCTGTTTCAGGCGTTCTTTGCTATAGTCCAACTTTTAAATATGATGGCTGGAGCATACCTCGCTGGTCACAACTAATTGGTCCTTGGGTATTACCTCCGATTTATCATTTTAAGTTATTTTCTCAACGTACTTTTGATGAAGCTGAACCTTTCGGCATTCAAAATGAAGCATTACGAGCGCGTATTGTTCATGCAATGCAAAATGAGGACAGCTCAGAGGCGGGTTTACCGGGTAATCCTTGGCATTCACTTTACCAACTACAACGCCTTTCGCGTCAAGTTAAAAAAGATTTACCCAATATTAGCGCACCATGTCTTTGTCTACATGCTTATGAAGATGATGTCGCAAGTCGCAAAAATAGCCAAATTATCTATGATCGTGTTGCTGGCCCTAAACATTTGGTTTGGTTATATAATAGTTATCATATGATTACTATTGATAATGACCGTAAACAAGTGATTCAAGAAAGCCTAGATTTTGTAGCAAAATATAGCCTCGACAAGCCCCAACTCAGCCAACCTGAAGTACAACATACTCCGTGTGCGACATAAGGACAAAATATGAGCCCTGTAGTATTTTTCGTTTGGTTTTTAACAATCTTAATTGACACAATTGGTCAATTAGCATTTAAAGCCGCCGCAGCACAACACAAAGACAGTGATGGCTTTAATTATTGGCAAATGCTACTTAAACAACCTTGGTTATGGGCAGGTATTTTTTGCTATATTTTTGAATTTGTCATTTGGCTAGCCTTCTTATCATTAGTTCCACTTTCAGAAGGTGTCATGCTTGGTAGTATTAACATTGTTGTTATTATGATTGCGGGTCGATTATTTTTTAATGAGAAACTTACACGCAATCGCCTCATTGGTGTTGTGTTAATTACACTTGGTGTAACCATTGTTGGAATAGGTGGATCATGAGAGCTTTTTATATTATTGGATTTCTGATCCTAACCGCTTTTGACACCTTAACTCAACTTAGCTTTAAGTTTGCCTCTATTCACGCCATGCCTATGACTATGGATGTAGATTGGCTTATTCGTGTCTTTAGCCATCCTTGGATTTATGGTGCTTTTATCGGTTATATTGGTGCTTTTTTTACTTGGATGACATTACTCAAACATGCACCTATTGGACCAGCTTTCGCTGCTGCCCACATGGAACTCATTACCATTAGTATCTTATCAATTTGGATTTTCCATGAACCAATGACTTTAGCCAAAGCATTTGGTGCGATCTTTATTTTACTTGGTGTCATCTTTTTGGCTAAAGATGAATCTGAACAAGATCCAACTCAAGTCGTGAAATCTCCCCACCCTTAACTTAATTTAAATACTAAATCTTTAACTCATTATTTTACTTACAAAAAAAGCCTCTAATTGAGGCTTTTTTCGTGCAATTAAATTATTGCGCAGCAGCTTGAGCAGCAGCAACTTCTTCAGCGAAGCTCATTTCTGCTTTTTTCTCAATACCTTCACCAACTTCGAAACGAACGAAGTCAGCTACAGTTGTACCAGCAGCTTTAAGTGCATCAGCAACTTTCTTCTCGTTGTCAATTACGTACATTTGACGTTCAAGAACAACTTCATTGAGATATTTCTCAACAGAACCAGTAACCATTTTCTCAACGATATTCGCAGGTTTACCTGATTCGATTGCTTTAGCTTCTGCAATTTCTTTCTCTTTTGCGATAAGATCAGCAGGAACTTTTTCAGCAGTAACAGCAATTGGGTTGAACGCAGCAACATGCATTGCAACGCCTTTACCAGTTTCTGCATCACCAGCATAAGCAACAACAACACCAATACGTAAACCGTGTTTGTAGATTGCTAAGTTATCAGCTTCTACAATTTTTGCACGACGTACTTGGATGTTTTCACCGATTTTTTGAACAAGAGCAATACGCGCTTCTTCAACAGTGCTACCGTCTTCTAATTTAAGTTCAGCAATTTTAGCAGCATCAATTTCATTTGCAGCTAATGCAGCAGCAGCAACTTTGTTAGAGAAGTTAGCAAAGTTTTCGTCTTTTGCAACAAAGTCAGTTTGGCAGTTTACTTCAACCAAAATTGCTTTGTTACCGTCTTGAACGATTGTGATTGCACCATCAGCTGCAATGTTACCTGCTTTTTTAGCAGCTTTTGCTTGACCTGATTTACGAAGGTTATCAATCGCAAGTTCAATATCACCACCAGCTTCTGTCAATGCTTTTTTGCATTCCATCATTGCTAGGCCAGTACGATCACGTAATTCTTTTACCATGCTTGCAGTAATTGCAGTCATGTTATTCTCCTAAATACGGTAGAAAATCAATCTGTTCAACAAAAACGGCCCGAAGTGTAACCCTGGGCCGTTTTTGCTCAATCGACGCTCAATTTTATCATTATCATATCGGGTAATAATGACAAAGATACGTCAAAGACGCATTAAGCCTCTGGAGCTTCTTTAGCAGCTTCGTCGCCTTTTGCTTGCGCATTAGCTTGAGTCTGAGCATATTCTTTACCAGCAATAATCGCATCAGCCATAGAAGAAGCATACAAAGTTACTGCACGAATCGCATCGTCATTACCAGGAATAACATAATCTACGTCATCTGGATTCGAGTTAGTATCAACGATACCAATTACAGGAATACCAAGATTTTTCGCTTCTTTAATTGCGATTGCTTCGTGGTCAACGTCGATCACGAATAATGCGTCAGGTAAACCACCCATGTTTTTAACGCCGCCTAAGCCACGCTCAAGTTTTTCCATCTCACGAGTACGTTCTAATGCTTCACGTTTAGTAAGTTTAGCAAAAGTACCGTCAGTAGATTGAGTTTGAAGGTCTTTTAAACGGTTGATAGATTGGCGAAGTGTTTTCCAGTTCGTCAACATACCACCTAACCAGCGGTGATCAACATATGGTTGACCAGCACGTTGAGCTTGTTCACGGATGATGTTAGAAGCAGCGCGTTTAGTACCAACGAATAAAACTTTATTCTTTTTGCTTGCTAAATTGTTTACAAAGTTCAAAGCATCGTTTAACGCAGGAACTGTGTGCTCAAGGTTAATGATATGAATTTTGTTGCGTGCACCAAAAATGTATTGGCGCATTTTTGGGTTCCAGAAGCGTGTTTGGTGACCAAAGTGCGCGCCTGCTTGAAGAAGGTCGCGCATACTTACGTTGTAATCTGCCATTTTCTTTACCTTAAAGTTTGGGTTAGGCCTCCATATGTCCGCATTCTCCACCTTTACAGGCACCCAGAGTAATGTGTCGACATATGTGCGGATTTTTCCAATTTAACGTTTTATCTCAAGAAATTTAATCTTGAAAAGCATTTGATAAATTGGGCGGCTATTTATACCATAGTCACATACAAATTTCCAAAAGTTTTTAAAGATCATGAACAGTACTTATCAAGCTCCCCGTCGTTTAATTAAAACCCAAGATGAAATTGAAAAAATGCGCATCGCGGGACGACTGGCTGCTGAGATTCTGGATATGATCAAACCGCACGTCAAAGCAGGTGTTAGCACACTCGAATTAGATCGCATTTGTCATGATTATATTGTTAATGTACAAAATGCCATTCCTGCTTGCTTAGGCTATGGTGCTGCTCCTGGTCGTCCAGCATTCCAACACACTATTTGTACCTCAGTGAATCATGTGGTTTGTCATGGTATTCCCTCAGAAGCAAAAATTTTAAAAAATGGCGATATTTTAAACATCGATGTCACTGTAATTAAAGATGGTTATCATGGTGACACAAACATGATGTATGTGATTGGTGAGGGCTCTGTGCTCGCTAATCGTTTATGCCATGTTGCACAAGAAGCAATGTACCGCGGTATTGCCACAGTAAAGCCAGGCTCAACGATTGGTGACATTGGCCATGCTATTCAAAAATATGTTGAATCTGAACGGTTTAGTGTAGTGCGTGAATATTGTGGTCATGGGATTGGTACCGTATTTCATGATGAACCTCAAGTTCTACACTACGGCCAATCTAACAGTGGCATGATTTTAGAAGAAGGGATGACCTTTACAATTGAACCGATGGTCAATGCTGGTGTATGGCAAACTCGCCTGATGGGTGATAAATGGACTGTAGTCACTAAAGACCATAAACTTTCTGCCCAGTATGAGCACACGCTTGTAGTTACAGCCACTGGTGTGGAAATTCTGACTGCTCGCCCTGATGAAGATCTATCTCGCTTCAACTAGTCGCACATTATATGTAATAGTGGACAAGTATCTATGCAATATTATGCATAGATACTTGTTACATATAACAACAAGAAAATTATAAAAAAAAAGAATCTTTTCAAATAATCGGTATTTTTCACATATAGAAAAATAAAGATAAGAAACTACACCAAGCTCATATCAATCTATTGCTTAAACTTTCATAAAAAATTGAATAATAATAAAAGAGTTATTGCTATAACATACATTTAAAGTCATCTTAAAGTGTATAAAAACTTCAAATAAGAATAGATATTTTCTAATAAAAACAATCTATTAAATAAAAAAACAAGATAAAAAGGATCACCTTACGATGGATATTAAAATTAGTGTACTTACGCTCTGTATGTTTACATTTCCAATCATCAGCCATGCACAAACATCTACAGCCTCAACTAAAAGTTTTAAACGGTTTTCTGTTTCTGCAGGTTGGCTTCATGCAATGCCTCAAGGATCTGCAAACCCTTTTAATAATCACACAGCAGTAGCTGAAAATACAAAATCCACTGTAGGGAGTGTGAGTAAAGATGCTGTACTTAATGCAGCAGTCAAAGACTCCAACCCTTTGCTTTATAATTTAATCTCATTTTACCCAGGACAAAATCTACCTGCAACTATATCAGGTACTGCAACCATTAATGGATTATCAAGCTGGCAATCTCCTGCCACAGGTCTTGAAGCTGATTCAGTAGATACACTTGGATTAATGATGAATTATTATATAAATGATCATTGGTCTGTAGAACTCAAGGCGGGAATTCCACCTACGGTTGATTTAAAAGGTAAAGGTACTGTTTATGCACCATTACGTGGGAGTAATGAACCTGGTTTATCTCTTTTTTCGACAGACATTCCACTCGGAACAAGCATTGACTTAAATCAGGATATTCACGTATCTGACCTAAGCCAAGGCTCCAAAGCCGCCTCAGTACGCGCTTGGTTACCTGCATTAGAACTTCATTATCAATTTGGTCGATCTGGGGTAAATAAATTTCGCCCTTATATTGGTGCTGGAGTCCTGTTTGGTTATTTTGACAATGTTAAACTCAATCCAGATCTTAATTCAGATTTGGTCCTTGCAGCCCACCGCATACAAAATATATTAGACAATAAAGCAGGTGCCGGATTAGACGGTAAAGTATCCTCTGCTTCGCCACAAGTTAAAGTGAAAGCAACTTATACCTATGCACCTATTGTCACACTAGGAGCAACTTATGATTTTACTGATAAATGGTTTGCAGTTGGTTCCGTTTCTTATGCGCAAATGAATACCCAAGCTAAAATAACAGTAATTGACAACAATACTGGCAACTCACTCATTCGCTCAAACACCAAAGTGGATATTGACCCAATTATTAGCTATGTTGGTATAGGCTACCGTTTCTAAAACAACAAGGTGTTGATAGATATATCAACACCTTTAAATAAAATAATCTTTAGTAAAAGGAAATATGCTTAATATCTAATTGATAAAACGATATTTCCTATCGCCATCAGGTACAGTTCAATCTACAATGATCTAGTTCATCTATCAATGGATTGATTATGTCTACCGCTCGTTCATTCACCCAACCAATGATCTATATGCTGATTGGAAGCGCTTTTATATTAGCGCTTTCCTTAGGCATACGTCATGCTTTCGGGCTATATCTAGTTCCCATGAGCCACGAATTTGGTTGGGGACATCAAGTATTCAGCTTAGCTATTGCCATGCAAAATCTCATTTGGGGAGCAGTTCAGCCCATTACAGGTGCTTTTGCAGACAAATATGGAAGTAAAATTGTTGTTGCTGTAGGTGGTGTACTTTATTGTATTGGTCTAATACTCATGGCCATGAGTTCTACAAGCACCCTACTCAATCTTAGTGCTGGTTTAATCATTGGATTAGCCTTATCAGCAACATCCTTTTCAGTGCTTCTTTCTGCTGTAGGCAGAGCAGTCCCCCCTGAGAAAAGGGGTATGGCAATGGGGATAGCAAGTGCTGCTGGCTCATTTGGTCAGTTTATTATGCTACCCACCACCTTATTATTTTTAAAACATTTTGGCTGGTCAGCATCACTTCTTATTAGTGCCATTTTAGTTGCACTCGTTGTACCTTTAGCTTGGTTATTAAAGGCACCCATATATCAGGCTCCATCCAATCACGTAGCCAATATCGAAACTCTAAGCTTTAAACAAGTTTTACAAAAAGTAAAACAGCATAAACCATTTTGGTTCTTAGCTATGGGATTCTTAGTTTGTGGTTTTCAGGTGGTATTTCTAGGCGTTCATTTGCCAGGTTATCTCATTGATCATGGCTTTTCCGCAACAACAGGCACTGTCTTTCTAGCCCTTATTGGCCTATTTAATATTGTGGGTACTTATACTGCGGGCTGGTTAGGAGATAAATACCCCAAACCAAAATTACTCATGTGGCTGTATGCTATACGTGGCTTTAGTATTATTGCTTTTCTTGCACTTCCACTTAGTTTATTTACGATTTATAGCTTTGGGATTATTATGGGATTACTTTGGTTATCAACAGTTCCCCTCACCAATGGCATAGTCGCCCAAATGTTTGGGGTAAAATACTTAACCATGCTTAGTGGTTTAGTCTTCTTTACTCATCAAATCGGTTCGTTTTTTGGAGGTTGGCTAGGTGGCCTCAATCATGATTTAATGGGTAATTATAACTATATTTGGATCGTCTCTATTGTCTTAAGTTTCTTTGCTGTCTTTATGCATTCATTCGTCACAGAGGAAACCGTTATTCATGATTAATTCTAGTTTGATGTCAAAAATTTTACTCATTCTTGTTATTACTGGATTATTCATACTCGCCCTAAGCCTTTGGCTGACTACACCTGATTTATTTATCTATTTTAATCAAGCTTTTTGTGCTCATTAATTTGAGCACTCCCCCCTTATAAAAAGCCCCCTATATATTCACGTTTTTTAATATACTAAGACCCTGCATCCATATTCGCTTTCTGTAAATAGTTTCATCGATAGTAAACACAAGATATACATAACTAAGAAAAATAACCAACATTACTAATATTACAGTTTATATTTTTTAACTTATTCTTAAACAGTTTTAATATTTTCATCAAAAATCATTTGGACTGCACTTAGAGCATAAACAACATTCACTGCTGTAAGAATTAGGGAATGCAGTCCAATTAAAACAAGCCAAGCAATTTAAATATAAAGCTTACATTATAAATCTGACATGGAGTCACAGAATGAAAAAAATCATTTATGGCCTATTACTATCTATCAATACACTACCGCTACTTGCACATGCTGCATCACCCTATTTTAGTTATAAAGAAGGTGATGGTTTTAAACGTTTTTCAGTTTCAGCTGGTTGGCTACATGCTGCCCCACAAGGAAATGCTAACCCACTAAACAACCGCACAGCAGCTCAGAATGGCACTTACAAGGTAGGAGATGTACAAATAGATGCTGTCACCTCCAGTATTGCCCAAACAGCACAAGGAGATGCAGCAAAAAAGAAATTAATGGATACCGTTAATCTAGGCACGCAGATAGGATTAATTAAAAATAATACCCTAACAGAACAAATGAGTGGTTCAGCAACAATCAATAGTCTAGAAAATTGGACCAGTCCCAATACTGGCCTAGAAGCAGACTCCGTTGATACCTTGGGGCTCTTATTTAATTATTATTTTACAGATCATTGGTCAGTTGAAGTCAAGGCAGGAGTCCCACCTACAGTGGATATAAAAGGTCAGGGACAAGTCTCTGCACCGCTTTCAGGAATTGCACGACCTAAAGGCGAACTCCCTCCTGGCTTCATCAATAACATTGCTAACGAATTAATTAACAATATTGGTGATATTCCCTTAGATACTCAAATACCAATCACCAATTTAGCTCAGGGTAGTACAGCAGCAACGGCAAGAGCATGGTTACCTGCAGCTGAAATTCAATATCAGTTCGGACGATCTGGCATTAATAAATTTCGACCTTATATTGGCGCAGGTCTTATTTATGGGCATTTTGACAAAATAAAATTAAATTCGGGCATAGAAAACGATTTAGTTTCTGCAGGTCATCGCATTCAAAATATTCTGGATAATAAAGCTGGTGCAGCATTGGATGGCAAAATATCTACTGCCGATCCGCGAGTTAAGGTTGAAGCCAGTGACACCTATGCACCCATTGTTACTCTAGGTGCAACCTATGATTTTAATACCAACTGGTATGCAGTAGGTTCAATTTCATATGCCAAAATGAATACGGATATCAAAATTTCTGTTACTGATAATCATACAGGTAAAGATTTAATTAACGCCTCAACTAAGTTAGATATAGATCCAGTCATTACCTACATGGGTATAGGCTATCGGTTTTAAATATCATTTATTATCTAAAATAAAACCATAAGAAAATGGCCTATCATTTAACTCAATACATGTCATGATGTATAGGAAAATGCTAGGCCACTTGAACTAAGACTTAAAACATCTCAGGTATAAATTAGAATAAACGATTCATACCATTTAATGTTGCTACGCGATATGCTTCTGCCATAGTTGGATAGTTAAAAGTTGTCTCAACAAAATACATAATTGAGTTTTTAGGGCTCTTCATCACTGCTTGCCCAATATGAATAATCTCAGCAGCGTTATTACCAAAGCAGTGAATACCTAAAATTTCTAAAGTATCACGGTGGAATAAAATCTTTAACTCACCTACTGTATCACCAGTAATCTGTGCACGAGCCAAATGACGGAAAGAAGATTGCCCAACTTCATAAGGTATTTTTTCTTCAGTCAATTGTTGTTCAGTTTTACCAATGGAGGAAATTTCTGGAATAGTATAAATACCTGTTGGAATATCTGTAACTGGTTTAACATTTTTTTCACCGCTACTCATATTCGTTCCAGCACAACGACCTTGGTCATACGCAGCTGAAGCTAATGAAGGCCAACCAATGACATCCCCCGCAGCATAAATATTCTCAACTTCGGTTTGATACTGTTCATTTACAGTAAGCTGTCCACGGCTGTTAGGCGTAATACCAACGTTATCTAATCCCAAACCATCTGTATTACCAGAACGGCCATTGCACCATAAAATCGCATCAGCTTTAATTTTTTTACCACTTTGCATATACAACACCACATGATCATCACTTGTTTCTAAATGATCTATTTGTTCATTGTGGCGTATTAACACACCTTGTTCACGCAAGTGATAAGACAAAGCATCTGAAATTTCGTCATCCAAATAACTTAATAATTTAGGTTGAGTGTTAATTAAATCAACTTTCATTCCTAAACCAATAAAGATAGAAGCATACTCACATCCAATAACACCAGCACCATAAATAATGACTTTGTGTACAGAATAATCAAGATCTAGAATTTTGTCTGAATCAAATACACGTGGATGTTCAAAATCAAGCCCTTGTGGGTGATATGGACGACTTCCTGTTGCAATCACAATTTGTTTACAAATAATAGATTCTTTCAAGCCATCATCACTGAAGACTAAAACTGTATTTTTATCTTGAATATAAGCACGGCCATGAAATACATCAATATTGTTGCGATCGTAAAAGCGACTATGTGTATCTACTTGCTGTTGGATAACCTTGTGTGCATTACGCAACACCTGCTTCATTGTGAATTGTTTCCATTCACCAACCTTTTGAAACATTGGGTCACGTTGGTAACGAATAATACTCGATACCGTTTGACGTAAGGCTTTACTTGGAATGGTACCAACATGAGTACAGTTACCACCAAGCTGATCACGTTGGTCAATAATCGCAACTCGTTTTCCAGATTTAGCCAGCTTCATTGCCGCGCCTTCACCCGCTGGACCTGAACCAAGTACAACGACGTCATACTTCAGGAAATTCCCAGCAACGATATCTTTTTTACGAGGCATTAAAAGCTCCTTTAAAAACTAAATTTTTTTTACGAAATTGTTAGATATTATGACCTAAACTATTCCGTTTTACTGTATTTCTGTTGCATATATTAAGTGATAACAACATTTAGTAAATGAATAGTTAAACTATCCTATCATATTACAATTTCGTTATAATGACGGGTAGACCCCTCTCACCGTCAAAAACAGTGGAACATATATATGTCTGAAAGCCGTAAACCAGAACAGGGTGTTAAACTTCGAGGTGCTGAAAAAGTTGCACGCATACCTGTAAAAGTGATCCCTACGGTCGAAGCTGCTCGCAAACCTGATTGGATTCGTGTCAAGATGTCTGCCCCAGAAGAAGTGCAGCGCATCAAAACCACTCTACGCGCACAAAAACTACATACGGTGTGTGAAGAGGCTGCTTGTCCAAACCTACCTGAGTGCTTTGGTGGAGGTACAGCCACCTTCATGATCATGGGAGATATTTGTACGCGTCGCTGCCCTTTCTGTGATGTTGCACATGGCCGTCCCAATGCACTCGATGCAGATGAACCGCGCCATATGGCTGAAACAATTGCCAATCTTGGTCTTAAGTATGCGGTAATCACCTCTGTTGACCGAGATGATTTACGTGATGGTGGTGCACAACATTTCGTTGATTGTATCCAAGAAACACGCAAACTCAGCCCTAAAACTTTACTTGAAATCTTAGTTCCAGATTTTCGCGGTCGTATGGACATTGCCTTACGCATCATGACTGAATGCCCACCAGATGTCTTTAATCACAATATTGAAACTGTGCCACGTTTGTACAAAGCAATGCGTCCAGGTTCTGATTATCAGCATTCTTTAACACTCTTGAAAATGTTTAAAGAATATTGCCCTGATATTCCAACCAAATGCGGTTTGATGGTTGGTATTGGTGAAACTGAAGAAGAAGTACTGGCACTACTGGACGATCTAAAAGCGCATGATGTTGACTATGTCACTATTGGTCAATATTTACAGCCATCAAAACAACATGCCCCAATCGATCGCTTTGTTACCCCAGAAGAATTTGAACGTTATACAGCACACGGGCAAAAGCTTGGTTTCAAAAATATCTGGGCAGCACCAATGGTTCGTTCAAGTTATTTTGCAGATCGTCAATACTATGGAGAACCTGTTCCTGATGTCCGTCGTAAAGTCGATCCTGCTAAGAAAATAGCTGTGCAAGTAATTGAAGCCTAAATACCCTCGCTTTAGCTCAAAAGCCTCTGTCCTATCAGGGGCTTTTTTCTTTTATAACTACGGATAAATAATGACATTAGCATTTGGTCACATTGGTATTTTGATTTTCTACTGCTAAATTACAAGTGATCTCTTTTAATCAAGCTCATATTTTACTGATATAAATAAAGCAATTGGAGTAGTACATGTCGCAACAAGATTATGAAAATGGCCTAAAAGTACGTACCGAAGTTATGGGGGCAGAGTTTGTACAACGCGCTCAAAAAAATACTGTTGATTTTACTCAGCCACTACAAGACTGGATCAATGAACATGCTTGGGGATCTACTTGGCAACGTGAAGGCGTACTGCCACGTAAATATCGCTCTCTCATCACACTCGCCTTTCTCACAGCACAGAAAAGTCCAACTGAGTTAAAAGGCCATGTACGTGGTGCACTCAACAATGGTGCTAGTGTTGAGGAAATTCAGGAAGTTCTACTGCATAGTCTCCCATACTGCGGTGCTCCAGCAGCACAAGAAGCTTTTCGTGCTGCATTAGAAGTCATTCAAGAATACCAAGCGCAATAAGTCACTATACAAAACTCTCCCAAGTATAGTGTTTAAACTATACTTGGCCGCCCTCAAACAGATTAAAAAACAAGCAAACAATAATTCTGAATTTTTCTTTAAAAAAGATATATATCCCAAAAAATATTTATCTTTATATAAATTAACTTAAACATTGCTTAAACAATGAACTGACCAGTTTACAATTTTGTCATTTTTTACCCTATTAGAGTATTTACTCCTATTTTTTATATGATATTTTGTAAAAAGAAGTAAATTAAGACTAAAATACTCAACTCAATTTATTTTCATACTCACACGCCGTTTGGCGATTCATTTTATTATTTTAGGGAAGCATTAAAATGAAATTAAAAAAGTTAACAACAGCGATATTGTTATCAACTTTACCTACTGCTGGCGCTTTTGCCGCAGCAATGGATCGCTCAGGCCAATCAATGTCCGCATTTTTCCAGCCGGGTAACTACTTTGAAGCTGGGCTTTCTGTACTCGACCCTACGGTTAAAGGAGTAGAAGCTGGTAAATCTGCTACTCAACGACATATTGGTGATATGGCAGATAGCTACTACTTCCCATCAGCTGCATTAAAATTACAAGTTGCAGATAAGTTTTCTGTAGGTATTCTTTACGATCAACCATTCGGTGCTAAAGCAGAATATAGTGGTAACAATGTTTTTGTTACAACTCCCAAAGATCCAGTCCTAGGTACTCTACCGATTACCTCTGGAGCTCTTGGTGTGAGTGAAGGTAATACCAAAGTTGAAGTTGATACACAAAACCTTTCACTTGTACTTGGCTACCAACCAACAGAAAACTGGAACGTATACGGTGGTGCAGTCTACCAAACTGTAAAAGGTAATGTCAGCCTACGCGGTAGTGCATATAGCTTATATAACGGCTATGATGCCAATATTAAAGAAACTGGCGATATTGGCTGGCTTGCAGGTGTTGCCTATCAGATTCCTGAAATTGCATTAAAGGCTTCCATAACCTACCGTTCTGAAATCGACCATGATGTCAAGATCAAAGAATCTATTGCTATGGCAAATACATTGTCAGCCCTAGATGCGCAAGGTCAATTAAAGCCTTTATTAGATAGCCTAGGACCTCAAGCTTCTGCCATGTACCCGCTTGTTAAAGGTGCACTTGCTGCAAATGCAACCGAAGGCAAAACCACGATTACAACACCTCAGTCTGTTAACCTTGATTTCCAAACCGGTATTATGGCAGATACAGTTGCATTTGCTAACGTACGCTGGGTCAACTGGAAAGACTTTGCCATTCGTCCACACAAATTCGGCAATGTTTCTGAAGTTGTCGGACAAGCTGTAAATCGTCCAAATGGCTTTAACCTCGTTGAATACTCTGACGACCAATGGTCAGTAACTGCTGGTGTAGGCCGCAAATTCACAGAAAAATGGGCAGGTAATGTCTCTGTAGGTTGGGACTCTGGTGCTGGTAACCCTGTGACTACACTTGGTCCAACAGAAGGTTTTTGGAATGTTGGTTTAGGTGCTCAATTTAGCCCAACAAAACAAACCTTTATTGCTGGTGGTGTGAAATACTTCTGGTTAGGTGATGCCAAAGCACAAACAGGTGCTCAAGCAGGTGGTCCAGACTACGTTGCGGACTTTAAAGATAACCATGCTTTAGCTTATGGTTTAAAAATTGGCTATCGCTTCTAAGTTATAGATCAAAAAAACCCATAAAAATAGGCACATTAAGTGCCTATTTTTTATTGCAGTCATTGTTGAAAACAACAACTGCTGTGAATGAATTACTCTGGAATATTACGCACAGAAGCTTCACGAATCGCTTGTTTTAATTGTTCATAACCATGCAGCGCTGGAAATTGTGGGAATTCAGCAATCACATTGTCTGGTGCATCAAATAAGAAACCACGGTCTGCTTCTCCAAGCATGGTGGTATCATTATAAGAATCCCCTGCCGCAATAACACGGAAATTTAAACCATGTAATGCTTTAACAGCTTGGCGTTTTTGATCTGGTTGACGCAGTTTATATGCTGTAATTTTACCTTCAGCATCTGTTTCCAATTTATGACAGAAAATTGTTGGCCATCCGAGTTGCTGCATTAATGGGTGAGCAAACTCATAGAATGTATCTGACAAGATAATTAATTGAAAATGTGTTCTCACCCATTCTACAAACTCTTTTGCCCCAGGAAATGGCCCCATGTCTGCAATTACAGCTTGGATATCATTTAGACCTAAGCCATGTTGCTTTAATATATTTAAACGTTGAGTCATTAATACATCATAGTCTGGAATATCTCGAGTTGTTGCCTCAAGCTCTTTAATGCCAGTTTTCTTAGCAAAATTAATCCAAATTTCTGGCACCAATACGCCTTCTAAATCTAAACAAACAACTTCCATGGTGATCCCCACACTGTGACAAATAAATAATGATCGTAACAATAACTGTTGATCATAAACGTGTCACTTTTTTAAATCAATTTAACTCATAAGCTTTTATAAATTAATGTTAAAACCGAAGCATAGAATCACATAGAATAAACAAATTCAATATTCTTCAATAGCATAATCGCCAACCACAGGGGTCAACATGACTCAAATTCCAACTACCGATTTTATCACTGCACAGGCATTGGAATACCAAGACCAGTCAGCTCAAGACATCATGGCCTTAGCACTCAGTCAGCATCAAGATATTGCTATCTCATTTTCAGGTGCTGAAGATGTGGTTCTCATTGATATTGCATCACAACTAGGTCGTCCTTTTCGTGTCTTTAGTCTAGACACTGGTCGTTTGCATCCTGAAACTTATCAATTTATTGAACAAGTACGTCAACATTATAAAATTGATATTGAAATCTGTTTTCCAGAAGCAGAAGCCGTACAATCTTTCGTACAAGAAAAAGGACTTTTTAGCTTTTTTCAAGATGGCCATCAACAATGCTGTGGTATACGAAAAGTTCAACCGCTCAGAAATAAACTTTCTACTTTAGATGCTTGGATCACAGGACAACGTAAAGATCAAAGCCCAGGTACGCGAAATAGTATTCCTGTCATTCAAACAGATGATGGTTTTTCTACACCAGATAAAACGCTCATCAAATACAATCCACTTGCCAATTGGAGCAGTGCCGATGTATGGAATTACATTCGCATGATGGAAGTACCATACAATAAACTGCATGAACGCGGCTATATCTCTATTGGCTGTGAACCTTGCACCCGCCCCGTACTCCCACAACAACATGAACGTGAAGGGCGCTGGTGGTGGGAAGAAGCTACACATAAAGAATGTGGACTACATGCTGGAAATTTAAAGTAATATACAAATTACTTGACAATATACTACGCAGTTTAAGCTTTCTCACATGATAGTTCTTCACAACGTAGGGTGATTTCTATATCATAGAAAACAATTAGTTGATCTTTCAAGCTAATCATATGAATCACCCTCGATCAATTAACCAACCATCATTCGCCTTAGTTTTAAGGTTAGTGTTATACCTATTTATGTCATCTGATAATACTAAAAAAGACTAACACTCAGACAAGAGCTGTTATAGACATTAAGCAGTGAGGCTACACACAACTATGCGCCCCTTACATCCAATTGATTTTATATTTCTATCTTTAGAAAAACGGCAACAACCAATGCATGTCGGCGTTTTATTCTTATTTAAAATTCCTGAACATGCTCCAGCAACTTTTATTCAAGATTTAGTTTCTGATATACGTAATAGCAAGACATCTCCAGTCGCTCCTTTCAATAACTATCTGAATGGGTTATTTTGGGATGAAGATCAACAGTTTGATATTGATCACCACTTCCGCCATATCGCCCTACCAAAACCGGGTCGTATAAGAGAACTGCTTGTTTATGTTTCACAAGAACATAGTACCCTCATTGACCGGGCTAAACCAATGTGGAGTTGCCAGATCATTGAAGGGCTCGAAGACAATCGTTTTGCCATGTATTTTAAGATTCACCATTCGGTTGTAGATGGTATTGCAGGCATGCGTTTAGTGCAAAAGTCATTTTCTACCAATCCAAATGACCAACACATTTTGCCACCTTGGTGTGTTGAACAAACAGCCTCTTCCAAACAAAAGAAAGGCGCCAATATCAGTCGTATAAAAAAAATAATGGGTGGAATCAAAAGCCAAATAGATGCAACACCAAAAGTGGTCGAAGAACTCTTTCATGCGCTCGCAAAAGAAAGAGGAAAAAATCCAGATTATATTTCAAGCTTTCAAGCACCGTCCTCTATACTCAACCAGCGTGTAAGTTCGTCTAGACGTTTTGCCGCGCAATCTTTTGAATTAAGCCGTTTAAAAGAGATAAGCAAATCATTACAGGTAACGCTCAATGATGTCGTGTTGGCAATTTGTTCTGGTGCGCTGCGTGAATATCTGCTCAGCCAAGATGCTCTTCCGAAAAAACCATTAATTGCAATGGTTCCTGCATCTATACGTGATGATGATTCGGATGTAAGTAACCGTATTACCATGATTTTAGCAAATCTTGGCACACATAAAGACGACCCATTAGAACGCCTAGAAATTATTCAACGCAGTATGCAAAATGCCAAACAGCGTTTCAAACGCATGACTCCACTGCAAATTTTGAATTATAGTGCGCTTGTTTATGGCCCTGCAGGGTTTAACATCCTGACAGGTGCATTACCTAACCGCCAATCCTTTAACATTGTTATTTCAAATGTGCCTGGTCCTAAGGAACCTTTGTATTGGAATGGTGCCCGTTTAGAAGCCCTTTACCCTGCATCAATCGTACTCGATGGCCAAGCACTGAATATTACGATGACCAGTTATCAAGATAAGCTTGAAGTCGGTCTAACAGGTTGTCGTCATGCATTGCCTAAAATGCAAAACCTACTCAATTTCCTTGAAGAAGAAATTCAAAGATTTGAAAAAGTTACACGACAAGAGCATCTTAAAGATCGTACAAGCACATCGGTTGCGAAAGTACTACAAGCACAGAATAAGGTGACGAGTGACAATGAAATAACCCAACGACCTGTAGGTTTACATTAGAATTGAATATTCTTATGACTTGGATTTAATTTATTATTATTTGAAAGAAGATAATAAAAATTCAAACACAATAAATTAAGGGGCGATTTTTAAGCCCCTTAACTTTGAATATTACGGCATTGATTGAGTAGCTCCTGACAGACACTCACTACCATATCCTTCGTAATATTAACCTCTTGACCGTTATCATCTAACATTACACATGTATCTTGCTTTTGCGGCTCAACCATGCAACGACCTTCACGTACAACTACATTTTCAGCTATATTCATTTTGACCTCTCTTGCTAAGACAAATAATCAGATGTGTCTATGGCTATTCACTGAGACTAGTATTGTAAAAACGCCAGTCAATGTAAAATTTCAGTTGTAACAAGGATTAAGCGATAACTCGTTACAATTTCACGAAAGAATGACATCATATTGCTCTTGCGTATAAAGATTTTCTACCTGAAATTTGATAACACGGTCAATAAAATGTTCTAAATCAGCGACTGCAGCAGCTTCCCCTGTAAGTAAGCGATCAATTACCTGTGGGTGAGCAATAACAGTAAAGCCACTCTGAGATTCAAATGCACGAGCATATCTTAATATCTCTCGAAAGATTTCGTAACATACTGTCTCTGCTGTTTTCACATAACCTCGTCCCTGACAAGTTGGACAAGACTCACATAACAAATGCTCTAAGGATTCGCGAGTTCGCTTACGTGTCATTTCAACTAAGCCCAATTCCGAAACCTGCGTAATTTTGGTTTTGGCATGATCACGTTCAAGCATTTTTTCAAATTGAGTTAATACATCATCGCGATGTGAAGCTTCTTGCATGTCAATAAAATCAATAATAATAATGCCACCCAAATTACGCAGTCGTAACTGACGAGCAATAACCTGTGTTGCTTCCATATTCGTTTTAAAAACGGTATCTTCTAGACTACGCCCACCAACATATGACCCCGTGTTTACATCAATCGTGGTCATAGCTTCTGTCTGATCAATCATTAAATAACCGCCAGATTTCAATGCAACACGTGTTTGTAGTGCCTTTTGCACATCTTCTTCTACGTTATATAAATCAAAGATTGGGCGTTCACCAGGATAATGAAATAATCGTGATTCCGCAGTAGGAACAAATTCACGAACAAAATCTTGTAATTTTGCATGAATTTCACGTGAATCTACATAAATTTTAGCTGTCTTTTCACTTACTAAGTCACGAATGACACGCTGTGGTAAAGGAAGTTCTTCAAATATAAGTGAAGGAACAACAATGCTTCGCTGCTTTTTCTGAATGTATTCCCAAAGCTTAGCCAAATAACACATATCTCGAGCAATCGCGGCCTCATCAACCCCTTCTGCAGCAGTGCGTACAATTACACTACCTGGCAATTGATGTTCAAGCTGAATCTTTTCAATAATTCCACGTAGACGCTCACGTTCGGCCTCAGACTCAATACGCTGAGAAACACCAATATAATTACCAAAAGGCATCAGAACCAAATAACGTGACGGAATAGAGAGATCGGTACTGAGACGAGCCCCTTTAGTACCCAACATATCCTTCATCACCTGTACAGTCAGAATTTGTCCTGGCTGCAAAAGCTCATAAACATTGGGTGTGGGTTGATTTCTCGGCCATACCATATCATTAATATGTAAAAATGCTGTGCGAGATAAACCAATATCAACAAAGGCTGCTTGCATACCTGGTAAAACACGAACCACTTTGGCTTTATAAATATTGCCAACCAATCCGCGTTTTACACTACGCTCAACAAACAACTCGTTTACGGTCCCATTTTCAACCAAAGCCACACGACATTCCATCGGAGTGACATTGATCAACAATTCATCAGACATAATAAAACTCAAATAACAAAAAATCTTTTCAAGTATTTGAGAATATCTACAATAACAACATATGCTCAGAACAATGCGGACACATTGCTTCCCTCTTCATCTTGCATTTCTTGCGTTGTTATTCCATCTTTCTCATTCCAACCATCTTACTCATCTTATTTCACCTCCCTTCACCCATTTCCTAAGCAAAGGCTGAGGCCTATGATCTCAATATATTAAATTTTTTCAGCAATTGAACAGTTTCGTGTAGGGGTAAACCGACAACATTACTATAACTTCCAACAATACGAGGAATAAATTGCGCTGCAATCCCTTGAATAGCATAAGCACCGGCCTTACCAACAGGTTCGCCACTATTCCAATAGTATTCCATATCTGCTTGACTCAATACTTGGAACTCAACTTGTGTCTTTACAACGATTGTACTTTGTTCTGCATAAGAAGCGATGGACACACCACTATATATTTCATGTGTTGTACCAGATAGCATCGACCACATGGCAAATGCATGTTCACGATCTAAAGGCTTTCCTAAAATTTGACCTAAAATTGAGACACTTGTATCGGCAGCAATCACAACAGCCTCAGGGTGCTGTGCTAAAACAACCTGAGCTTTTTGTCTAGAAAGCCGTTGTACATAGTCTGCAATAGACTCATTTTCATACAACGACTCATCTATATCTGGACTTAACACCTGAAAGTCTAAGCCCAATTGTTGTAATAATTCACGGCGTCGCGCCGAACCCGACGCTAAAATTAAACTCGCCATCTTTTTAATAAATAATATAAAACTGGCCAAAATAATAAACTACTCAACAAAGGCATCCAATGTCGAGTCATCGAAAAAGGTATTCCACCCATCACTTGGGCAACATGTATAAAAGTAATATGCGCAAAACAGGCGATTGCAACGATAAGCCAAAGATTAAGAAAGGTCAAAATACGTTTTTCACGAATAAAATAACGTGAAATAAAAACGATGAGAACATAGCTCAACGCATTAAGACCTAATGGCGCATCCAAAAGCAAATCGGTATATAGCCCAGTCGCAAAAGCAAACCATACACCACACCATACTGGCTGGCATAAACTCCAAAATAAAACCACCAACAACATAAACAAAGGGCGCCATGCTGCAACAGAATAATTTAGAGGATAGACCACCAAAACTGATGCAAGCACAACACTAAACACAATAATCAAAAAAGGATCTTTGCGCTGTGTATTTGAAGGTAGTTTTTTAGCGATCTGCATAAGGCTGCTCCATCGCCAATGAATCAGAAAATAATACCACTACATGATGTCCACCAGCCAACTGTGCAGCAGGAACGACCTCAATACTCGCAAACTCACCAGAGGTATGCCGTTGGATTTTAGACACAGTTCCAACCAAATATCCTGCAGGAAAATGCTGTCCTAAACCAGAACTAATCACTTTATCCCCCACTTTGATATTGGCGCTTGTTGGTACGTATTCCATTTTCAGTCGACCTAGATCTCCTGTTCCAGAAACAATTGCACGCATACCTGAACGTTCTAGCCGTACAGATAACGAATGCTCTTTGTCTGATAACAACATGACTCGGCTACTATGTGGGAACACATTAATAATTTGCCCCATAATCCCCTGATCATCGAGCACAGTTTGCCCCACTTTCAATTGACTATTTGCACCGCGGTTAATCACAATGATATGCCGTAAAGGATCTGCGTCAGTACCAATGACTTCTGCGATCTCCATACGACCATCAATAATTAATGGCGTATCTAATAATCCGCGTAAACGTGTGTTTTCAGCAGATAATTCGGACAGTTTTTGTAGACGCACTTTCGCTTGAAGCAACTCAGCCTGCATCGCTGTATTTTCACGACGCAATTGTGCTTCAGATTTAGTCTGTTGGTTTAGCCATTCTTTCGATAACACTGGGTAGCTTGCAAGTACATAAATTGGATTATATGCAGCATACAAAACATCCCTTGCTGGTTGAATCACATGAGGCATGCGCCAATTAAAAAATAGCACAACAAAACATGTGATGACCGCAATGATAAAAGAGCGAAAAGATGGCGGTTGTCTTGAAAAAAGATTGGGTTGCACCGCACCGCCTCAGCTGATCTAATTACTAAACTTATCCAACAAATAACATATCGTGGTTTGGATTATCAAAGAACTCTAATACTTTACCACCGCCACGCGTCACACAAGAAAGTGGATCTTCTGCTACAACAACAGGCAAACCGGTTTCTTGAGAAAGTAACTTATCTAGATTACGTAGCAATGCGCCGCCACCAGTTAAGACAATACCACGCTCAGCAATATCAGAAGACAACTCTGGTGGTGTTTGCTCTAATGCTGATTTAACCGCACTCACGATACTTTGTAACGGATCAGTAATTGCTTGTGTGACTTCCTCAGAAGTTACGGTAATTGCGCGAGGTACACCTTCTGCCAAATTACGTCCACGCACTTCAATTTCAAGAACGTTATCGCTATCTGCAATTGCCATACCCACTTCTTTTTTGATGGTTTCAGCAGTTGTTTCACCAATTACGCAACCATGTGCCTTACGTACGTAATAGATGATCTGTTCATCAAATACATCACCACCAATACGCAGTGAATCGGCATAAACACAACCTTGCAAAGAAATAATTGCAATTTCAGTCGTACCACCACCAATATCAACAACCATTGAACCACATGCTTGCTCAACTGGCATACCAGCACCAATTGCAGCGGCCATTGGTTCTTCAATTAAACGTACATCACGTGCGCCAGCATTAAATACGGCTTCACGAATAGCGCGGCGCTCAACCAAGGTCGATTTGCATGGAACGCAAACAACAACACGTGGTGCAGGTGGAAACAATCTTTTTTCATGTACTTTACCAATAAATTGGTTCAGCATTGTTTCAGTCACTTCAAAGTCTGCAATCACACCATCTTTCATAGGACGAATAGCTGAGATATTAGCAGGTGTACGCCCAAGCATTTGCTTAGCGTCTAAACCTACAGCCGCAACTATTTTTTGTGAACCACTATGGCGAATAGCTACCACAGTAGGTTCGTTTAGAATAATGCCCCGTCCTGGTGCATAAATGAGCGTATTAGCAGTACCTAAGTCAATCGCAAGATCTGGCGAAAACAGGCCAATTAGTCGTTTTAGAATCACGGGTCTTTCCCAGTTAAACTTTTATATAGACGCAAGATGGCAACTTTAACTAAATGTGATGCTTTGAACAAGTCAATCGCTTATCATAAGGCATGATATTTTGATTTTTTTTAAAACTGATTAGGTGAGATGTTATGTCAACACCAGATGTACAGCATTCTGCACAATTAAATGCACAAAATGTTTCAAATATTGCCAAGCTTGCTCGGTTAACTTTAGATGATACACAATCTACTGAATATGCACAGAGTTTAAATAAAATCTTGGCAATGATGGAGCATTTAAAAAGTATCGACACTGAAGGTGTAGAACCTTTGAAAAGTCCTTTTGACCATGCCCAACCTTTACGCGAAGATCGGGTAATTGAAACTAACCATCGTGATGAATATCAAGCTGTTGCCCCTGCTGTTCAACAAGGTTTATATCTTGTTCCACGTGTAATTGAATAAAATTAGGCCAACTAACTTATTTTTACATTTAAACCTAAAGAATTTACTCATGACTGATTTTCATCGCTTATCTATACGTGAAATGGCTGAAGGCTTAGCTAATTCACAATTCTCTTCTCGTGAATTAACGCAACATTACTTAAACCGTATTGCACGCATTGATACACAAGTCAAATCCTATGTAACGGTTACCCCTGAACAAGCACTACTTGAAGCTGATGCTGCAGATGCAGCACGCAAAGCAGGTCAAGCAACTCAACTCACAGGTATCCCTCTTGCACACAAAGATATTTTTTGTACCCAAGGTATTCGTACCTCAGCAGGTTCAAAAATGTTGGATAACTTTATCTCCCCTTATGATGCAACTGTGGTCAGTAAAGCAAAACAAGCAGGGCTCGTGACTCTAGGTAAAGTGAACATGGATGAGTTCGCAATGGGCTCAACCTCTGAAAGTTCGTATTATGGTGCAACCCGTAACCCTTGGAACCTTGAACATGTACCTGGTGGCTCTTCAGGTGGCTCTGCTGCTGTAGTTGCTGCTGATCTTGCACCATTTGCAACAGGTACAGATACAGGTGGTTCAATCCGCCAACCCGCTTCTTTTTGTGGTCTTACTGGCTTAAAGCCAACTTACGGTCGTGTTTCTCGTTTTGGGATTGTGGCCTTTGCTTCATCGCTAGATCAAGCAGGACCAATGGCCCGTTCAGCAGAAGATTGTGCATTCCTCATGAACACGATGGCAGGACATGATGAAAAAGACTCAACTTCAATAGATCGTGCAGTAGATGACTATGTTGGGCAGCTCAATGCAACATCTCTCAAAGGTTTACGTATTGGTATTCCAAAGCAATATTTTAATGTTGCTGGTCTAGATGCAGAAGTTAAAGCACGTGTTGAGGCCTCTTTACAACAACTCGAACAACTCGGTGCAATCTTAGTTGAAATCGATCTAAATATGGTAGAAAGTTACGTTCCAACTTACTATCTGATTGCGCCTGCTGAAGCATCTTCAAACCTCTCTCGTTATGATGGTGTACGTTATGGCTACCGCTGTGAAAACCCAAGTAACTTGCTTGATCTATACAACCGTTCACGTTCTGAAGGTTTTGGTGCAGAAGTACAACGCCGTATCCTCATTGGTACATATGCACTTTCTGCAGGTTACTATGATGCATACTACGTTAAAGCTCAAAAAGTACGTCGTTTAATTCAGCAAGATTTTCTCAAAGCATTCGCCGATGTTGATGTTATTGCTGCACCCTCTGCACCAACCACAGCCTACAAAATTGGTGCATCTTTAGACCCAGTTGAAATGTACCTTGGTGATATTTATACCATTGCTGTTAACCTTGCTGGTTTACCTGCAATTAATGCACCTGTTGGTTTTGATCAAAATCAACTTCCAGTCGGCTTACAACTTATTGGTAACTACTGGTCTGAATCACAATTACTATCGATTGTGCATCAATACCAACAACACACTGATTGGCATACACAACGTGCGGCAATTGCTGAGGAGAATGCATAATGGCTGAAGCGCAAAAATCTAAATTGATTGATGGCTGGGAAGTTGTTATTGGTTTAGAAATTCATACTCAACTCATGACAAACACTAAGATTTTTTCAGGTGCTTCAACTGAGTTTGGTCAAGATCCAAACACACAAGCCTGTCTTGTTGACTTGGCTATGCCAGGTGTACTTCCAGTACTCAACAAAGCTGTTGTGGACCTTGCCATTCGTTTTGGTCTTGGTGTAGATGCTTATATTGATAAAGCTTCAGTATTTGCTCGTAAAAACTATTTTTATCCAGATTCACCAAAAGGCTACCAGATCAGCCAAATGGACAATCCTATTGTTGGTTTGGGTCATATTGACATCCAGCTTGATGATGGAAGCAGCAAACGTATTGGTATTACCCGTGCGCACTTAGAAGAAGATGCAGGTAAGTCTTTACATGAAGACTTTGCTGGTATGACAGGTATCGATTTAAACCGTGCAGGAACGCCTTTACTTGAGATCGTTTCTGAACCTGATATGCGTTCTGTCGAAGAAGCTGTTGCCTATGTAAAAGCCATTCATGGCCTTGTGCGCTGGTTAGGCATCTCAGATGGTAACATGGCTGAAGGTTCTTTCCGCTGTGACTGTAACGTATCTTTACGTCGCCCTGGGGATGAATTTGGTACTCGCTGTGAATTGAAAAACATCAACTCATTCCGTTTTATTGAGCGTGCAATCAATGTTGAGATTGAGCGTCAAATGGATATTTTAGAGTCTGGTGGTAGTATCACTCAAGAAACGCGTTTGTTCGACCCGAACAAAATGGAAACACGCTCTATGCGTTCTAAGGAAGAAGCAAATGATTACCGCTACTTCCCAGACCCAGATCTTTTGCCAGTAATTATTTCTGATGAGCAAATTGAACGCATCCGTGCAGAACTTCCAGAACTTCCTGTTGCACGTCGTGCACGTTTTATCAGTGAATATGGCATCTCTGAATATGATGCCCATGTACTAACACTTTCACGTGAAATGGCAGATTTCTACGAGACTGTAGTAGCGACTTCTGGTGGTGCTGCACATGCAAAAATTGCAGCAAACTGGGTTATGGGTGAGTTTTCAGGCGCCCTCAACAAGGCTGGTCTTGAAATTACTGACTCTCCTGTATCTGCAGAACAATTAGGTGGTATGGTTGCCCGTATTATCGACAATACCATTAGCGGTAAAATTGCGAAGCAAGTCTTTGGCTTTATGTGGGAATCTGCAGGTCAATCAGCTGACAGCATTATTGCTGAAAAAGGCTTAAAGCAAGAGACAGATACTGGTGCAATTGAAGCGATTATCAAAGAAGTATTAGCAGCCAATGAAAAAATGGTTGAAGAATACAAATCTGGTAAAGAAAAAGCCTTTAATGGCTTGGTCGGCCAAGTCATGAAAGCCTCTCGTGGTAAGGCAAACCCTGCTCAAGTTAACCAATTGATGAAACAATTGTTAGGCTAAGCGCTAGACTCGCTTACGCATACTTGCAGTATGAAAAAAAGTGAGGGCAATCGCCCTCACTTTTTTGTCTGTCTATCAAATTCCTAACTCAACTACTTAACAACGGTTTCGATTTTATCGAGCTCCCAAGCACCACCAGCAGCAATCATACGACACATACCAGTCCAGCGGTCTAGGGTTTGCACCATGTTCTGTCCATCCCAAATCCACTGATAGCTCACCCAGCAGTCTCCTAGTCCACGCCCTTTTTGTGAACCATAAAGTTCACCTTGATCAAATTCAGATGCTTGATTGGTAATAAACTGCGTTTTTTGTCCTTGCCGATCATCAAGTAGCCATGCTCCAAGTCCCTCGTTATAAGCACCACGCCAACACAACATCAAGGCCAATTGCCGCTTATTGCCCAAAGAATACAGCTCAATATCGCGCTCATTATCTTCTAAATACGCGCCATCACAATACTCACGCTCTTGTGCTGGCATTACGGCCAGTAAGCGTTGTTTGAGTTTAGCAAAGTCTGGATGATCTGCTTTGAGTACCCGAGTGGCTTGCTTGGCCGTGTGTACCTGCTTAACCACAAGCATGGGCTGCGCAGCTAAAACCTTAGACTCATTTTCTGGACCTTTCTTAATCAGTGCCCCTATGGTCCCGACTCTATGTTGAAACTCATCCATTTTGAGTAAAACTGCAGTCATGCCCTTACTTGATACCTGTGCATTAAGATATTGGTTTTTAAATACAATTTGTGCATCTTGCTTACTCTGCTGCAAAATGGCATTCACTTGTGTTTTACTCAATGCTAGTGTCGCACTTTGATTAAAGTCACCTTGAATCAAACCATAAGATCGATCATTGACATATAATTCAATGTTTTTCAACTGATTTGCTTTAAGTTCTCCCTCATAATCACCAATCGCCACTTCACCCCGTACCGCTTGATTCGCACCTGCTTTACGTGTCAATAAAATTGAAACCGGTTGCTCTCCATTGTCCTCTTGATAGCCCGCTGCCTGACAAGTACCGGTATTACTGCACACCATCTCCCAATCATGATGATGAAATTCAATCCCTTGTAAACCTTTTGCTGTAACAACACTTGATAGGAGCAACATACTCAAACCCAGACTGCATGATGCTTTATACTTCATTTCAAATCCTGATATTTTACTCAAGCTATTTGAGTATCCTAATCGAATATGATTTAAAATTACCATCACCATGAAATATTATTCATGCTGTTATATGAGCCCATCCTCAAATCAAATAAACGCTCGATCATGACTTTTTATAGTTTTATAAGTACGCTTCTACCCACTTAAAAAGGCTTTCATCTGCTCATTTCTTAGGGAGAATACCCTCGTTTGATTTTAATTTTTGATTAAATTCAAATCACTACAAAACACACTAAAATAACGTACATCAGTAAACAATAAATTAAGCATTATTTAAGACTACGATGATGAAATTTGTACTATTCTAATCCATCTCAACGGCATCATGAATTCATTCTCTTCTAAGCATCTCATACAGCATGATGCCACCATTTTACTGAGCAGTTTTGCCATTTTGACCTTTTTACTCCCAATTGGAGGCAAAATTGATCAATTCTTAATACGCCCTTGGATCAATTCTGCAGGACAGTTTTATTTAAATGATAATTGGTATTTGAACTATTGGAATCATGATATTTTCAAATATGTTCTCATTGTCATTTATGCCTGTTTCTTATTTTTATGGATCTTATCTTTTTTTATTGAAAAACTAAAATCACAACGTTTTCTTTATGGCTATATGTTTTTAATGAGCTCGTTATCAACAGCCCTTATCGGCTTCATTAAATCTCAATCAAGTCATGCATGCCCAATTCATATGTTAAAAAACAGTTCAACAGGATTTATTTGGGACTTTTCCGCAACAGATGGACAGTGCTTTCCTGGTGGACACGCAAGTACTGGCTTTGCACTTATAAGTGGTTTTTTTGTATATAGATTAAGTCAACATAAACGCGCAAAAATGTTTCTCATGTTTGGACTTGGCATTGGTTTTATTTTAGGTTGGGGACAAATGATGCGCGGCCAACACTTTCTCAGTCATAACTTATGGACTGCTTGGTTTATTTATGCATTCAATAGTGTTGTTTTCGCAGTATTGGCTTATAAGTTTCCAGAAAAACTTAGTAGTACATCAATGAACGATCACCCTCACTTAAATCTTAGTTCAGATCGTTTAGTAAACTTATTTCATCGTTCAAAAAAGCATAATCCCATGCAATAAAACGCTGAAATAATTGATAACTCAGTTATACAGTTAATGTCGAATGAATTTCTCTACAATCGGTGTCATATTGATAGGTAAAATCACTATGACACATAATCCTTTTAATTCTTGACTACGTGTAAACTGAATCGTCCCACCTAACTGTTGAACTGCACGATCCACAATAGACAAGCCTAAACCACTCCCAACCTCTAAATGATGATTTATACGGTAAAAACGCTTTAAAACTTTATCGTATTGCTCAGGCTCTAAACCAGCACCATTGTCTTCAATCATCAGTCTGGCATGTTGCGAATCAAGTTGGTCAATGGAAACATTAATTATGCCTCCTCTTGGACTATATTTGATCGCATTATCTAACAGATTATAAATAATAGAATGTAGTGAATGCTCAATACTGGTAATTTCAATAGGTTTATTAATTAAAAAACCCATATCAATTTCTTTATCCATCGCAAAGTTCATTAACTGCTCAATACAATGTACGGCAACCTCATTTAAACTTAATCGTCTATAGTGCTCTTCTAAATTAGGTGTCGCATCTTGCTTAGCAAGGGCCAATAACTGAACCACCAAATGTTTAATTCGAGCAAGTCCCATACTTAAATTTTTGAGATTACGATCTTCTGGAAATTCACTTAATAAAATTTTAGTCTGTAGATTTAATGCAGTAATGGGTGTACGTAATTCATGTGCTGCATCGGCAATAAACTGTTTTTGCTCTTGCTGTGTACTATAAATACGTTCAAACAATTGATTCATTTCGATAATTGTTGGGGCAAGCTCACTTGGATAATGTTCTACGTTAAAAGGAGAAAGATCATCTGAACTACGCTGTGCCAATTCTGACTTAAAATCCTCTAATGGTTTAAAACCATGGCGAATAATCCAAATTAATACCCATAACGCGAGGGGAAAGACCAATAAATAAGGGAGAAACATACCAAAAGCTAATTCCATAGCAAGCATCTTACGTACTTTTAATTGTTGGCTAATCTGAATTTGGTATTGTGTTGTTGGATAAACATAAACAATCCAGTCACCATATTCATTGGTATGTGGGTAAAAACCTTTGGTTTCTTTAGGTCCAACCAATAAATGTTGATTATGTTTTAAATTTGTCTGATCAGCATAAGGCCAAATGTCCACAAAAAGATCTTCTTCCTGATAATCTTTATGTGGATCAAATACACTTTGTAAAGGATGCGCATTAGTCGCGATACGCCCAGCAATATAGCTCATTTGGGAATCTAAAATTTCATTAATTTCATGCAATGACATACGATAGGCCGCAGCACTCAACACAACAACTAACAATAAATTAAAGATAGCTAAAAAAATGGTTAAGCGTTTTTTAAGAGAGTTATTTTTAATCATCGCCAACCTAAAAGTTTATCTAAATCAGGGTTGGCCTTAACCTAAACGGTAGCCAACACCACGAATAGTACGAATAAAATCTTTACCTAATTTTGATCGTAGATGATGAATATAAACTTCTATGGTATTGCTGTTAATTTCACTCTCTACATCGTAGAGTTTATCTTCCAAATCTGTTTTAGAAAATATTTTTTTAGGATAACTCATTAAAGGAACCAATATTGCCCACTCTCTTTTCGAAAGCTCAACAACCTGACCAGCACGAGTGGCTTGATGTAAGCTGATATCAAGCTCAATCTCACCACTACATAATTTATGTTGAGTTTGCTCATCATGTTCTGCTCGACCTGAGCGACGTAATAATGCATTGATTCTAGCCAATAGCTCTTCAAACTCATATGGCTTGATTAGATAATCATCAGCACCCTGATTTAAACCATTCACCCGATTTTCCAACTGATCACGAGCAGAAATAATCAATACAGGAGTGTTTGACTTTTGCCTAATTTGTTTTAAGACTTGCATACCATCCATTAATGGCAACCCCAAATCTAGCAAAATTAAGTCGAAATCCTGTTGTGCTAAACTCTTTAATCCGTCTATACCATTATTCACCCATTGCACCTCAAACTCATATAAATGCAATAGCGTCATGGTCGACTCTGCGATCATAAAATCATCTTCGATCATCAAAATCTTCATGAGTATCCCCTCATCTTCCCACAAGATGTGCTATGCAGCACATTGATGCAATATATTATAGTTTTCATCAATCGTTTTAGAGTTGACATCTAATAACTTAAGCAAACTTGGAAATAAATTATCATGACTTAGGTTTTGGTTTGTCACACTCTTGAGACAGTTAATTTGTGCTGGTGCAGCATTTTTCCATGCTGGCGAAAACCACATCATCATAGGCACATGTGTCTGTTGACTAGGGGCCATGGCATAAGGTGCGCCATGTAAATACATACCAGACTCACCAGTTGATTCACCATGATCAGACACATACCAAAAACCAGTACGATAATTAGTTTGTTTTTTTAGTAACTCAATCACTTGATTCAATACATGATCGGTATAGACAATTGTGTTGTCATACACATTAATCAACTGCTCTCGACTACAGCCTTGAATTGCATTGGTATCACAGCTTGGTTTAAAGGTTTGATATTGCTCCAATGGTCGTTTGTAATATGCAGGCCCATGACTTCCCATTTGGTGTAAGACGATCAAGCGTGGTTGACGATCATCTTTAGGAATTTGTGCAATATATGCAGCCAATGCATCATTCAAAACACCATCTTTACATTCTCCATCCGCGCACCATTTTTTCTGTATCTCAACAGGAATTTGGTATTGCTCAACTCGGTTACACACCCCTTTACAACCAGAGTTATTATTAATCCAAGTTACTTTATACCCTGCACGCTGTGCGATATCTAATAAACCTTCACGCTGACTTGCTACATTTTCATCATATTGTTTACGCGGCATACCAGAAAACATACAAGGGACTGAAACAGCAGTTGCTGTACCACAAGAACTGACCTGTTTAAAATTAACCAAATCAGGTTGTTTAGATAGCTCTGGATTGGTGTTCTTCGCATACCCATTTAAAGAAAAACTTTCTGCACGTGCAGTTTCACCAACCACTAAAACCATCAATTTAGGTAATTCTGAAGTCGACTTTGGTGCATCCATATGTGCATCTGCACCATATACCATGACTGGCAAATTTTTCTTCGGTGCTTTTTTATGAAAGTAAGAGAAGGTTGAAGCAATAGCATTCTGAGGAGAAATCATGCCCTTAATTGAGCGGTTTTCTCTAAAAATAGCAGCATAATCAACATAGAAAACAAAAAGTAGGCCTGCAATAATAGCCGCAGAAGCAAAAATATTAATGACCTTTTTCAATAATAATGCAGAGGCTTTTTCAGGTTTAATTTTGACCCAACAAAGCAATATTACAGGTAAAGCAACCATCAGTACTGCCCATATAACAATACGTAATGACATTAAATCCGTTGCTTCAGCTACATCGGTTTGCATCATATTTTGCACTTGCTCTGGTGAAATTAATACACCTAATGAACTAACAAAGTAAGCACTAAATCCACCAATGACCAAAAGCAAAACACCAACAACTTTAATTGTCCATTTCCAATTTAAAAATTGGAAAATTAAATGATATAAAGCAATTAATACACAAGCGGTCGCTGCAACAAAAAGACCAGATTTAAACCCTGAATATGGTGTGAGTTCATATATCTTTCTTAAAAAAGCCAGATTAAGAAATACTCCTATCCAAAGTGCAGTCAAAAAACTCAACATAGTGACGGAGAGTTCAATACGATTTAATCTGATTTTTTCAATAATTTTTTGCATTTCCGCTAGCGATCCAATATGACCGATATAATGTATAAACAAAAACTTAAAAAGAACTTAACATTTATGTAATTTATTTTCTCACTCATTAAATAATTATTTTTTTAACATATAAAACAATGAGTTAAGTCTCAATCCACATCACTGTACTTTGGGGTTGCTTTTTTTATCCAAGATATTATCGGCCACAGTAAGACGCCCCCTAGTACAAGCACACAAAATAAATAGTCACTATAACCTAATCGCTCTGCAAACAAGCCGCTCAAACTATATAAAGCACCACTGACAAAGGCCATAACCGAAACCTGAAAACTAAAATCTGTGCCTGCATATTGTTGGCGGCTATACTGCATTACCAGTGTTAACATAATCAAAAGCTGCATCGCAGCAAACATATCTTCTAAAGCATTTGCTAAATAGATCCACCACGTAGTGATTATATATCCCTGCTCATAACAACGCGCAATAAAGGCAAAGACAGCTAAACTAGCCAGCTTTAACAGGGTAAAAAATAATAATGCATATGATCGGCTTAAATACTTTAACAAATAACTTGCGAATGCAGCACCCAATAACGCAGCCATCGCCCCGAGCATAGTGACATAAATACCGATTTGACTGAAACTCAACCCTATATCGACCATTAATGGCTTTAATATAGCTCCAGATAAACCATCTGTGACTTTAATCGTAATCAAAACGACTAACCAAATCCGTAGTTCCTTGTTTTTAGTAAAATACCTAAAATAATTTTTAAATTGCTGTTTCAATGAAGTTGAGTGTGAAAAATCAGATTGTGATTGTTTTACTTTTAAAAATTTTACGCTTGCACCCAGCTGGGTTTTCCAAATGGGCAAACGATTAATCGCAACCAATATCGCCAGTAAAATAAATGTGCCTTGCCAATACAATAAATCCATCAACCATAAAATAACGCCACCACCAACAATAAAGCCTAAACGAGAGCCTACAACTTGAAAAAAATTTCCCCAATGTTGTTGTTTGGGTTTAAGTAAGTTAACGGCTAAGGCATCTGTTGCGATATCTTGAGTTGCACCCAATATATTCATTAAGAGTAAAAAAATGAAAAATATGACCAAATAAACGGGTTGATCTAATACATGAATCGGAAAGAAAGACAGAATAACTAAAACAACCACCGTCAACGCTTGTGTCACAAGTGCCCAATAACGGTAGCTTTCAATATTTTGATGCCCATAGCGATCTAAATAAGGTGCCCAAAATACTTTTAATGCCCAAGGTGCCATTAAAACACCAAAACCACCAATATGAGCAAGTGATACTCCTTGTGACCTTAAAATCACAGGCAAAGCGTGTGTCATAAATCCCACAGGTAGACCTTGCGCCCAATACAGACTAAATAAGAGTAAATAGGTTTGCCTTGCTGGGAGCAACATCAATAATAAATTCCATCACTGGTTATGCTGCCCAATATAACGGATTAAATAGAAATTTTTTTGATGTTTAATCAGGATTTTATTTATCTTTGGTCAATGTTAGGTTTTAATAAAAATGTAAAAGGATAAATTACAGTGAAGTTAAAAAAACAATGCCAAAGTTAAAGTTATTTCCAGATTTACCAGTACTTGTTCCTCAACGTGGTAACCCAGTCAGTCGCCGTTGCTTCCAACAACTTTACTTAAAGCAAGGATGGAGCTTTCAAGGTGAATTTCCCAATTTAGCCAAAGCTGTTGCAATTATTGCCCCTCATACATCAAATTATGATGGCTGGTTTGGTTTTCTCGCCATGTTAGGTCTTGGTTTAAAACTCACTATTTTCGGTAAAGATAGTTTATTTAAGACACCGCTCAAACCCTTATTTGAGTGGATGGGTGTAATTCCAGTTAATCGCGAGGCTTCTCAAGGACTGACGCAACAAATTGTAGAAAAAATTAATCAGCAAGATAAAATTTGGATTGGCCTAGCTCCCGAAGGAACACGCAAACAAGCCAGTAAAATTAAAAGCGGTTTTTACCATATAGCACATGCTGCTCAATTACCCATTGTTTTATTTGCATTTGACTATCAGGCCAAAACCATACGATGTTTGGGTGTTTACACAACGACCGGAGATTATGATCAGGACTTAGAAAAAATTCTGAACATATATCAAGGGCAATTTTCAGCCAAGCATCAGCATAATCTATCTTCACCTTTACAAAAATTGAGTAAATAAAACTAGATAATATTGAATGATTCTGTTGATATATTCGGCACTATTCTTGTGATGTAAACTCAATAATGCAAATGAAACGACTAGGACTGATTGCAATGTTCAGTCTGGCATTAGTTGCCTGTGATAAAACTGTGAAAAAACCAACTCAAACCAGCCAAGTTGCTGCACGAGATCCTGTCATTGCTGTTGCTTTAGGTGGTGGCGGTGCCAAAGGGTTTTCTCACATTGGAGTACTTAAAGTTCTTGAGTCACATGGAATTAAACCCAAAATTGTAACAGGAACAAGTGCAGGAAGTTTTGTGGGTAGTATTTATGCCAGTGGTAAAACTCCCTATCAAATGCAACAACTTGCTATTCAGCTTAAAGAGTCCGACCTACGTGACCTAACTCTAAGCAGTCAGGGCTTTGTTGTAGGTCAAAAACTGCAAGATTATGTGAATCGTAATGTCGGTAATAAACCAATGGAAAAATTTCCAATTCGATTTGCTGCTGTTGCAACACGACTTGATACTGGTAAAAAAACTGAATTCAACCATGGTAATGTAGGCCAAGCAGTACGTGCCTCATGTAGTATTCCTAATGTCTTTGTTCCTGCAACAATTGGCGGCGTACAGTATGTAGATGGAGGTTTAGTTAGCCCAATTCCAGTACAAACTGCACGAAATATGGGGGCTGATATCGTCATTGCCGTTGATATTTCAGCTCGCCCTTCTGGGAAACAAACCACGAGCATGTGGGGACTTCTTGATCAAACCATTAATATTATGGGACAACAAAGTATTCAATCAGAGCTTTCACAAGCTGATATCGCGATTCAACCTAAAGTTGGACATTTGGGCGTGCTCGATCTAAGTTCAAGTAATCAAGCAATTCTTGAAGGAGAAAAAGCAGCGCAATTAAAAATCACTGCGATTCAAGCTAAAATTGCTCAATTCAAGAAATCACCAGCAGCCTTTCAGCCAGCACCCAAAGCTAAACTCTAATAAAATGATGTCGATGAATATCTAAGAACGAATAATATTTGTTATTTGTATCACCATGATAGGCAGGTCGCCAGCGATCTGCTACATTGGATGAGTATCATTACACTTCAGCAAAAATGACAATCGACATCAATCACGAGTAGTTGTATGAACTTTATTTTTGAACCGTGGCATTGGTTCGTATTGGGCGTTGCGCTCATGTTATTAGAACTTATTCTGCCCATGTTTGCCGCACTTTGGTTTGGCCTAGCTGCACTTATTGTTGGCATCATTGTCCTTTTATTTCCTCAAATGAGTTTTGCAGTACAAATTTGGATTTGGATTATTTTATCTATTGGCTGTACCGTACTATGGTTTAAGCTGATTAAACCCCTTTCCGTTGATAAAACTAAGGCTGGTCTACCGCGTGAGGCAACTATTGGTCAAGTGGGCATCGTTATTCAGATTGGCCTAATGCATGATCAGGTACGTGTACGTTTTACACTACCTGTACTTGGTGCAGATGAATGGAATTGCCGTAGTTTACAGTCTGTCCAAGTTGGTGATCGTGTTGTCGTTACCGACATTTCTGGTAATGATCTGGTCATTAAACCATACCAAACTTCATCTGTACTCTAAGCATGACAACTTTAAAACTTTAATATTAGAAATTTAAGAGAGGTATACTTATGAGTTTTGGCTCAATTATTGCGGTTGTATTTTTAGTCTTTGTAGCTACAACCATTTTTAAAGGGGTTCGTATTGTTCCTCAAGGCTATAAATGGATTGTACAACGTTTAGGTAAGTACCATGTCACCTTAAGTCCTGGTCTAAACTTTGTTATTCCCTATATTGATGAGGTTGCTTATAAAGTTACCACTAAAGATATTGTCTTAGACATTCCTTCACAAGAAGTCATTACTCGTGATAATGCTGTACTTTTAATGAATGCTGTCGCATACATCAACTTAACTACGCCTGAAAAAGCGGTATATGGTATTGAGAACTATACTTGGGCCATCCAAAATTTAGTACAAACTTCATTGCGTTCAATTGTCGGTGAAATGGATCTTGATGATGCACTTTCTTCACGAGACCATATTAAAGCAAAACTCAAAGCTGCAATTTCTGATGATATTTCGGATTGGGGAATTACCCTTAAAACAGTTGAAATTCAAGATATTCAACCCTCTAATACCATGCAATCAGCGATGGAAGCACAAGCGGCTGCTGAACGTCAACGCCGTGCAACGGTTACTCGTGCAGATGGTGAAAAACAAGCTGCAATTTTAGAAGCAGATGGTCGTTTAGAAGCATCTCGTCGTGATGCAGAAGCGCAAGTTGTTCTTGCTGAAGCATCACAAAAAGCAATTGAGATGGTGACATCGGCTGTTGGCGATAAAGAAATTCCAGTGGCTTATCTACTCGGTGAACAATATATTAAGTCTATGCAAGAAATGGCGAAATCAAGCAATGCGAAGACCGTTGTCTTACCTGCTGACGTTATGAATACCATTCGTGGTGTGATGGGACGTGGTTCTTAAACACTAAACACTGTTAAGTCAGATAAAAAATTGCCTCATGAGAGGCAATTTTTTATGTCTAAATACCTTACACAATAGCCGCAGTTAACAACTGCTGTGCATTATGTGGTGCTTCATTTTCCTGTGCTTCAATACGTTTCCACACACCATCTGCTTGTAATAACCAAGCCTGCTGATTGTCTTGCAAATATGTATATAAACCTTGCTCATAAATGCGTTTTTTCAATGCAGGATCTTCAATTGGGAAGCACGCTTCCACTCGGCTAAACAAGTTTCGATCCATCCAATCCGCACTCGAACAATAAATACGTGGATTGTTATTATTACTAAAATAATAAACACGAGTATGTTCAAGGAAGCGCCCGACAATGGAACGCACACGAATATTCTCAGATAAATTCGGTAAACCAGGGCGTAAACAACAAATTGAACGAATAATTAAATCAATTTGCACACCCGCCTGAGATGCTTCATACAATTTATTAATTAACTGCACTTCAGTAAGAGCATTCACTTTAATAATAATATGCGCTGGTTTACCTGCTTGAGCATTCGCAATTTCTTCATCGATATAGTTAATTAACTGAGCATGCAAGGTAAAAGGTGCGTGTAGAAGTTTTTTAAGCTTCGCCATTTTACCCATACCAGTGAGCTCTTGAAAAATACGATGTACATCTTCGCAAAGCTCTTTTTCTGTGGTCAATAATCCATAATCGGTGTAAATACGCGCATTACCTGCATGGTAATTACCAGTCCCCAAATGCACATAACGAACTAACTTATTATTCTCACGGCGCACAACCAAGATCATTTTGGCATGTGTTTTATAACCCACAATGCCATATACCACTACCGCACCAGCTTCTTGTAATACATTTGCCACAGCAATATTTGATTCTTCATCAAAACGCGCACGCAACTCAATAACTGCTGTTACTTCTTTACCATTTCGCGCTGCTTCTGCCAAAATCTGTACAATTTCAGAATCAGCACCACTACGATATAGCGTTTGCTTAATTGCAAGCACCTGTGGATCTCGGGCTGCTTCACGTAATAAATTAATTACTGGTGCAAAAGATTCAAACGGATGATGTAACAATATATCTTGTTTTTGCATGGCTGAGAAAATGCTCTCAGACTTTTTCAAAACCTTAGGAATTGCTGGTGTATGTGAATCGTAACGTAAATGAGGACGCTTAAAATCCGAAACCAAACGAGCTAAGTTAACAGGCCCATCCACTTTATAAAGCTGATCATGATTTAAGTGAAACTTATTCAATAAATATTGATAAATATGCTCAGGACAATTTTCAGTCACTTCCAAACGTACAGCTCGACCGAAGCGGCGTGAATTTAACTCACCTTTAAGCGCTTTCGCTAAATCTTCAACATCTTCATCCAAAGCTAAATCGGCATTACGTGTAACACGGAATTGGTAACATCCGGTTGCCGTCATACCAGGAAATAAGTCTGAAACATGCTCATGAATAATTGCTGAAAGCATAACAAAATGCTCTTTGCCTTCAGTCAATTCATCAGGCAAACGAACAACTCGAGGTAATGAGCGTGGTGCTGGTACTACCGCTAAATCAATTTGTCGACCAAAAGCATCTTTTCCTTCCAATGTCACAATAAAGTTCAAACTTTTATTAACTAAACGTGGAAATGGGTGTGCTGGATCTAGGCTGATCGGTGTTAACACAGGTGCTACTTGTTCTTGGAAATATTTTTTTACCCAAGCAGACTGTGCCGGAGATAACTCCCCTCGACGTAAGAAACAAATGTCTTCTTCACGAAGTTTTGGCAAGATTTCATCGTTTAAAATACGATACTGACGTTCAATTGCAGCATGTGCAGTTTGTGAAATAGAATCAAGTACTTGTTTTGGTGTTAAACCATCTGGACTTCGACTTTCATTGCCCAATGAAAGTTGCTCCATTAACCCTGCTACACGAATTTCAAAAAACTCATCCATGTTACGTGAAAAAATAAGCAAAAAATTCATGCGGTCTAACAAAGGATGTAGCGGATCAACCGCTTGCTCTAATACTCGCAGATGAAAGTCTAAAATTGACAACTCACGGTTAATATAACGTTCATTATACGCGTATTCTACGGCTGTATTTGCAACTGCGGAGTTCATGCCACGCACCTTTTCTTTAAAATTTTATCTATCTAGTATGCTTCAATTGCATTACATTTTCATAAAAAAGAGTACAAATATTAAACAATTGTTTAAATTTGTGAGTCACTTTCTTTTGGCAACACACTGTTATTCATATATTTTAATATATGACGCTGCTTAATTAGATATCTTGAATTATGAGGATCTTTTTGAAACGACTTGGGACTTGGCAATAAAGCAATCAAAAAAGCAGCCTGTTCTCGGTTAACTTTACTCGCTGGAATAGAAAAATAATGCTGTGCTGCAGCTTCTACACCATAAAGATGATCACCGAATTCTACAACATTCAGATACACTTCTAAGATACGTTGTTTTGACCACATTCTCTCCATCATAACCGTGGCAATACTTTCTTGCCCCTTACGGATAAAAGAACGGCGTGGATATAAAAATAGATTTTTGGCCAATTGTTGTGAAATTGTTGAACCACCAGAAACAACACGCTCTTGCTGCTGATTACGTTGCATCGCTTGTTCAATACCACTCCAGTCAAAACCATGATGCTGAGTAAAGCGACCATCTTCTGCTGCAATAACTCCGCGTTTCAAATGGATACTGATGTGATCATAATCAACCCACTGATGTTGGATTGGCTGAAAATCAGACCAGTAATTTAAGCGCATAAACATTGTGTTTTCAACAGGATGAGTTCTCCACCAAACCAAACTGCCAAATATCCAAAGCTGTATCATGATCACGATACTCAATAAAACCAACAGCGTTCTGAGTATAAAAGCTTTCATTTATTTAGATTGCTCCGAAACAAGTAATACGCGTTTTCATGTTAAGCTCATCCTATTGACCACATTACTATATTTTGAGTTATGGCAGAAACATACTACGTACAGCCAGTAAAACCACCATTGGCCAAAGTTACATTAACCTTAATGGCCATCAATATTATCCTATTTGTCTGGCAAATATTAACTGGTGTCGATGCCAACTCACCCAGCACAGCAGATGCTATACGTTGGGGCGCTGATTATGCACCTTTAACTTATTTACAGGAACCTTTTCGTTTATTTAGTAGTATGTTTTTTCACTTTGGCTTTCCACACCTCATGTTTAATATGTGGGCGCTCTATGTCTTTGGTAACTTAGCTGAACATACCTTTGGCCGTTTCTATTTTCTTTGTCTGTATTTATTGGCAGGGATTATGGGCAGTTTATTCAGTGGTTATATCGATATCTATAACAGTATTGAAATGTTAAAACATTTTGATCCAGATCTCTTTCCTCGGGTCTCTGCTGGCGCTTCTGGCGCAGTTATGGGTATAGGTGGCGCACTGACTGCTTTGTCTTTCTTTCCTCGTTTAGCTCGACAACAATTAGCACTAGATAAAAAATCCTTATTGTTGATTATGGGCATTAACTTAGCCTTTGGTTTCTTTACTTCAGGGATTAATAATGCAGCGCATATTGGCGGTATGTTGATGGGCGCTATATTAGCGATTGCATGGTATGCCATTGAGCACTTTAAACTCAATAAACTTTTCTTAGTCATACTATTAATCATTGCAGCTGCGATTTGTTATGCGTTCTTCCTATATTCTCTAAGCTTAGTACAAAACATTGCGCCCTTTTGGCATGAACTTATGACAGTCATGCTCAATAAAATTGGTCTTCTTTCATAATGGCTATTATCTAAGGGACAAGCACTTTATCAATCATTGAAGTTCAACTTCCAACACTCTACTTTATTGTGGCCAAATTAAAGTAGAGTGTGCGTATTATCTGGCTGAGCGAATATCTATTTATCTCTATTCATCATCAGTCAAATTCTCTTAAACTCTTTAATGGTGCTAAATCACATAAATAACCCAAACGATAGCGCCCAATTAATCCACTCAACATCGCCATTCCTAGCGGAAGAGCCAACCAAATCATCATATGCCACTGCATTGCCATATTCATCTGTTTAGCTAAAAGTGCTGCGATAATTTCAGCACAAATACATGCAATCACACCAGAAATAGCACCCAACAAGGCAAATTCAATGGTTAACATTCGCTTTAACTGTGCTTTAGCACCACCAAAGCTACGTAATAATGCCACCTCTTTCTTGCGCTGATCTAATAGCAAATTAATACAAGCTAAAAGTACCAAGATACCAGCAATAGCAACTAAAATCGCAAGTACACTTAACACTTGAAGTAGCACATTAATCAACTGCTTAACCTCACTCAAAATCAAACTCATATCAATAAAGACTGCGCTTGGAAATTGCTCAATCACAGTAACCATTTTATGTTGATCTTGTGGAGGGACATAGAAGCTGCCCAAATAACTTCCTGCATTTTCATCAAAGCTATGTTCTGCAAAAATAAAAAAGAAATTTGGACTAAAACTTTGCCACTCAACTTGCCTTAGGTTGACTACTTTCGCGTTAAGTTGACCTTCAGGTAGGCTAAAACTCAATTGATCACCCACTTTGATTCCCAAAGTATTGGCCAACTTCACTTCAACTGAAACCTCTCTAGGATTTTTTAGTACTGCTGCACCCTCAACAACAATGTTGTTTTGAGGATAATGTTTACTCTGAGTAAGATTCAATTCACGGCGTAATGCATTGTTTTTTACCACCAAATCTTGATCAAACAACTGCCCATTTTTTCTAATCAGACGAGCTCGAATGTTCGGATACATTGCAGTAGCTTGCCATTGATTATATTTCAACTGTTGCTCAAAACGGTGTAATTCAAAAGGTGCCAGCCCATAAACAAATTGATTGGGTGTCTTTGCTGGTAACTGCTGTTGCCAACCAAAGCCCAAATCTTGACGAAGTACCAAAAGTACCGCAATTAACCCTAATCCTAAAGATAAGGCTGTAATTTGTACTGCACTTTGCACTGGTGAGCCTAAGTAATATGCAATACGCAGTTTTAAAACTTTAACTGTAGCGACTAAGCCCCAGATCAATAAAAAGATAAATACACATAAGATAATAGATGCCAGTAATACGATGATTGCCAATTGAGGTTGCTGACTAACGATTAAAGTAAAGCCCACCAAACTCAAGCCGCCACTTAAACCTGTCCAAAATAGACGTTTAAGTGAAATACCCTCTGGGCGTAATATTTTAACTGGTGCAGTGTTCACTAACTGCCATAAACTAGGCAAAATAAAACCAAGCAATAGGCTTATACTGGTTAAAATTGCAATTGGTATAGGGCCCGTCCACATTGTAGCCCAAGTCAAACTAAACTGAATTTGTGGAATCAATTGTTGTAATAACTGCAGCAAACTGTAGGCAAAAAGCATTCCAAAGCCAGTACCCAGCACTATAGCCAATGACATAATCAGCAATAGTAAACAGACATAGCCTGTCATGACTTGTAATCGGCTTGCCCCCATACAGCGTAATAAAGCAATATCATCTTGGTTTTGTTGCATATAGCGTTGGCAACTTAATGCAATTGCAATACCACACAGCAACAAAGTCAAAATATTAGCAAGTTGTAAATAACTATTCAGTTGATCAATGGGCTTAACCAAACGAGTATTCGCTTGATCTGCTGTTCTTAAACGAAGTTCTGAAGCTGTTGTAGGGTCTGCATCCTCAGCCAATTCTGTGATTCTTTTAGGACGTAATTTTTTAAATGTTTGCTTAAATTGATCAATATTTTCAGCTTGCCCAGCCAATAACAAACGGGACTCAATGCGGCTACCTACCTGTACTGCCTGAGTCTTGGCTAAATCTTGTTGTGAAATATACACTGTTGGCGAAAATGCCGAAAACCCCATTTCTTGATTACTATCACGTTCAATAATTGCCGTTACTTTAAAGTTGGCATCGACAATCTTGAGTTGCTGGCCCAGTTTAAGCTGAAGCAGATCAGCAACTCGCGAACTCACCCATACTTCACCTGATGCAATTTGTCTTTGCTGAGGCTGTAACTTAAGTACACCACGTAAAGGAAAATTTGTATCAATCGCCTTTACATTGACCATTACAAACTGATCAGAACGATGTGCCATAGCATTAAACACCGTCACTTTGGACTGTTTGAGCTGTAGTTGTTCTGCTAATTGACTCCACTTTTTTTCAATAGGTGCTTGGTCAGTCAACACAATATCTGCTGCTTGCATGGCTGCTGCTTGCAAATGTATCGCATCTCTAATTTGACTATGACTAAACTTCAATGCTGTCGTTGCACTAATCGCCAAACTCAGTGCAAACAAAAGTAAATATGTTGCAGAACTGGCTAAGCTCTGCCGTGCAAGACTGGGCAACAAAGCAAAAAATTTCATTATATCAACCTGCCGAATCAGCTGAATGCATCGTTAGCTCATGCAATTGCCCTTCATGTAATTCAAAATGACGCTGACACTTCGCTGCTAAACTTCGATCATGTGTTACTAAAACCAGAGTGGTACCAAGCTCTCTGTTCAATTCAAATAATAATTGCTCAATTTCAATTGCAGTTTGTTCATCTAGATTGCCAGTAGGCTCATCTGCAAAAACAATTTTAGGCTGACTTATTAAAGCACGCGCAATTGCCACACGTTGCTGCTCGCCACCAGATAAAACTTTTGGCTTCTGTTGTGCTTGTCGATCTAATCCGACTCTAGCCAATAAACTTAAAGCCTGCTGTTCAGCTTGAGCATAATCAAAATCTTTTTGTAGGCGTAAAGGCAGCATGACATTTTCTACTGCACTGAGATGTGACAAAAGTTGAAAGGACTGAAATACAAAACCAATATGCGCCAAACGAAGTTGAGCACGTTGTTCTTCATTACACTCATGCACAGCCTGACCACACACATAGAGCTGTCCAGCACTTGCACGATCTAAAGTTGCTAAAATTCCTAATAAAGTAGATTTACCTGATCCTGAGCGCCCAGTTATAGCCACTTGCTCTGCAGGAAATATTTCTAGATTAAGTTGGTCTAAAATACGCAGTTGACGCTGACCATGATAAACACTGTGACTAATTCCCTGTGCGCTAATAATTGCTTGTGGCATGATATCCTAACCAATTTGGGCAATGACTCATTAAGCTAACGTTAAATGCTATTAGGGGCAATCTCATCATGTTAAAAAAGTATTTTTATTACTCAATGATTTTAATCATGTTAAGTTTTACGGCTCATAGTCAGGCCAAAACAATTATGATTTTAGGTGATAGCATTAGTGCGGGTTTTGGAATTTCACCAGAACAAGGCTGGGTTAACCTATTGCAAAAACGCCTTGATAGTCAAAAACCCCAACAACATAAAGTGATCAATTCCAGTGTAAGTGGTGAAACAACAAGTGGTGCTATAGCTAGATTGCCAAAATTACTGCTCGTTCACAAACCAGATCTTATTGTTATTGAGCTAGGAGGCAATGATGGGTTGCGTGGCCAACCCCCACAAATGATTCAAAATAATTTGGCACAGTTAATACAACTCAGCCAAAAATCCCAAGCTAAAGTGATTTTATTTGGTATGAAATTGCCACCCAATTATGGTACTGCTTATAACAGCGCTTTTGAAAACAACTACAAGGTACTAAGTCTACGTTATAAGGTCACACTCTTGCCTTTCTTTATGCAAAGTATAGCAGGGCGAAATGATTTAATGCAAAGTGACAAGATCCACCCCAATGCCAAAGCACAAACTATCTTATTAAATAATGCATTCCCAACGATCAAAGCTGCTTTATAACCATAAAGACAAAAATCCGCGCTATGTTCAACATAACGCGGATTAATATTAAATGAATTTAACTTTTATCGCTTTGCTCACTGTAGAGGCAAAGTGAGATCAAAAGTCAAAGAAAGTAACCTGTCCAGTTTCAAGAGAATATTCAGCACCAATCACTTGTAACATCTTTTTCTCAATTAAGTTTTCTAATACTGCAGAGCCATGTCGTAACTGATTCACAGATGCAAATACATTTGATCGTACCGCATGTTTAGACAGCTTACACAAATCATTTTTTAATTCAGTCTGCATTAAAATTTCAACAGAAGGACGAACACGGTTCACAATAGACATTAAATTGGCTGATGGTGGACGATCAGGATTCATTAAAGTATCTATTGTTGCTTGAATAGCACCACAGTGACTATGTCCGAGTACAATCACCACAGGACAATCATAACGTTCAGCCGCAAACTCTACACTTCCAACTTGTGAGGGTGCAACAACATTACCAGCCACACGAATAACAAAAAGATCCCCTAGCCCCTGATCAAATACAAGCTCTGCTGGTACACGTGAATCTGAACACCCCAGTACAATCGCGAACGGATGTTGCTCTTCGGCCATTTCTGCACGTTGTTGATGTTCTAACAATGGCCGATGTTTGACTTCCCCACTTACAAAACGCTGATTACCTAATTTTAATCGTTCTAATGCTTCTTGAGCTGTCAGCATGATTTATTCCCGTTGGTTGCATCAGCGAAATATTTTAAAGAGCTGATTTAGGATTGTCACTGATAAAAATTTACTCCATCAATGAAATATTGCTTTAAATTACTTAATCGGCTGTCTTTCGAGCCATTGTCAAAACTTATGCAAAACAAGTACTAATATGAGGTACTAAACCAGTTACAATTCATCGCTTATAGATAAGTGCTTAACCACTAAAGCATAATCGAATTAACATTTTGATTTCGCTCAGCCATTTATACGTTTATAGGGAGATATCGTCCTTGAGTAATCCAAAAACCGAAAAACTGATTGAGGCACATTTGGAGTTTTTAAACCAAAGTTTTGCCCAACCTGACAATATTCAAAGTGAGTTTTTGCATTTTTATCAATGGATCAGAAAACAACAATTGCAAGATGTATGGCAATTTGAGCAAATTTATCAACTCATAGAACAACAAATTTTACAAACACCTGCCAGTGATTTTTTAATTGAACAAATTATTGAACATTGCCGTTTTGCTTTGATTCATCCTGTAAATGCTGAGACACGTATTGAAGATGTTATTTCTGTACATAGCATTGATAAAATCGCATTGTATTTATCAAAGAAAAGCAAACAACGCCAACAACTTATACACAATATCGTCAATCATACAACCTTTACCGCAATGCTAAGTCAACTCATCCAGCATGCAATTCAAGACTATATAGACAATGCGATGATGAGCAAAAAAGTGCCTGGTGTCGGACGCTTTATGAAAATGGGGAAATCTGTTTTAGAAAGTGTGACTGACAGTAATTTAGATGACACACTAAATCACTATTTGCAAAAAAACATGTTAAAAATCATTAAATTGAGTGAAAAAATACTCAACCAGCATATGGATGATAATAAACTCTATCATTTACAAGCCAATATCTGGCATAAAATTAAAGGACTTCCTTTATCCAGTTTACAAAACTATTTGGACCATAGTGATATGGACAATGTAGTTAAACTCAGTAAAGAGGTTTGGGATCATTTTCGGCAAACCGAGTATTTAAAACAACAAGTACATGATGGTGTATATGCTTGGTATGTTCGCAATCAAGAGCGCAGTTTCGACTTACTATTACGCGATCTTAATATTAATGAGGACTTAGTCAGCAATCAATTACAAGCACTTTGCACCCCATTAATTCAACATATGATTTCTCAAGATTATTTGCGTCAACGTGCGCGTTATCATCTTGAAAAATTTTATTATGCTGAGCAAACACAACAAATTTTAGCAGAATGATATTTTCTACCCGATGAAAAAACAAAAAAAGGGCCTTTTCAATGGCCCTTTTCTTCAAATCTAACGATAATTAAAACTTATAGGTCATTCCTAAGTTGTAACGGCGGCCATCTAATACAAAATCATAGGTATCCTGATTAATTTGTTTATCAAGCAAATTGTATACACCAGCAGCTATTTGGACATGATCAGAAACTCGATAATTCATACCTACATCTACCATTGCATAGGCTGGTTTTCCTTTTGACATTGAGGTACGAGATAAATATTCTGATGTTTTACTTCTAAAGTTTAAACGTGACCATGTGGAAATCGTGTCGTTAACTTCCCAATCTACTGTTGTATTGAACATATGTTCTGGCATTTGATTTAAAGGCTTCCCTTTAAACTTACCACTTTTTTGTTCTGTGTCAGTATAAGTATAATTTGCCGTTAAATTGACGGTAGGTAGTGCTTGCCATGTCAATGTTGTCTCGACTCCACGCATATTCGCTTTATCTACGTTTTCACGCAAACTCACAAAATCAAATTGCTCACCTAACCAATCGCAATCTAATCGTCCAGCATCCCCGCTACAATGACGAATCTCTGTAATTTTATCTTTAAAGTCACTATTAAAAACAGTTACTCCAGCTGTAATATTGTCAAGGTTATCCCAATTTATCGAAACCTCATAATTCGTACTTTTTTCTGGTTTTAAATCTGGGTTACCAACAATAACGCCTTTACTTGATCCACCACCAGTCGCTTGCCCCCATTCTGCTACTGTTGCCCGTAAAGCTGGAGTTTTATAACCTGTTGAAACACCGCCTTTCACAGTCCACTGATCATTCACACTCCAAACACCATAAACTTTAGGGCTCCAATGGCTACCAAACTTTTCATCCTTATCTAAGCGTAATGATGTTGTTACATTAAAGCTGTCAACAATACTCCAAGTATCTTCAGCAAAAAGTGCCCAGCTAGAACGATCTAAACTTGATATAGGCTCTTTCCCAGGAATTAATAACTGATTGCCCTTATCATCTAAGTCTTCTTGCAGATACATTCCACCAAAACTAACATTATGTGGACCAAGTTCAATTTGGTTAATAGTATTAAATGTTGTATTTACTGCTTCCATATTACGTGATGGATTTTTAGTTTCTTCACGTTGAAGATAAGATTGTGTTTTTACTCGCCCTAATTCACCACGATGATTAATACTATAATCTGTGCGATAGTAATCACTATATGAATCGGTTGCTGGACCATTTCGGCCCGCCTTATCTTCTATAGTCTTTCCAACTTTACCATTACGGTTCTGAATAGAACGCTGATACTCAAAATCAATTGTGTGTAAATCATTAGGTGTCAAACTTAATGTTGCACCACCTGTGCGCATTTTTTGCTTTTTAAAACCACCTATAATGTCATCTTCTTGACGCTGTGAAAAAGTACCATTAGCCTTTAATGACAACAAATTCTCAATTAATGGTCCAGAAACATAAGCGTTTGCTTGATACAAATTTCCCGAATCTTGGTTTTCTTGTAAAGTTGTATCAAGTTTAATTGTTCCATTCCACTCAGTTGCAGACTTCTTGGTAATAATATTAATTACCCCACCCATAGCATCGGAACCATATAAACCTGACATTGGACCACGAATAACTTCAATTCTATCAATTGCAGCAATACCAGGTAACCAACCTTGTTCAATTCCAGCATTATCACTATTTGGTCGTACAGATCGTGTATTTACTTTTTTCCCATCAACTAAAATAACAGTATAAGCACTTCCCATACCACGAATACTAATATCACTCGAACTACCACCACCAGTAACGACTACACCAGGCACATCTTTTAGTGCATCTGTTACATCTCGATATGCTTTTTTATTAATTTCTTCTTGGCTCAATACTGAAATTGTTGCTGGTGCTTTTTTAATATCTTGTTCAAACCCACTTGCTGTCACCACAATCGTATCTAATACTACACGTTCAGTTTGACCACTGGCAGGATTTACTGTTGATTCAGAAGTATTGGCTTGTGCTTGTGTAATATACATCATCGATAATACAGCCATCGTTAATGCAGATTTCATTCTTTGTTGTGACATAAGTATTCCAAGTAACAATTGTGTACATAAGTAGGATTAATTCTTACTCATTGTAACAAATGAGAATCATTCATCAATGCTAATGAGAATAATTATTATTGTTTTTTTCTATCGTATAAAAAAACCTCCCGAAGGAGGTTGTTTTTCAATATATAAATTTTATTTCATCTTTCCAAAATCGACTTATTTAAAGTAAGCACCTTCACTTTGTGTATGGTCAGTCTCATCAAGCACGCGGCTCAGTTCTGGAATATGTTCTTTAAGTGTTGTCTCTACACCTTGTTTTAAAGTGACATCAATTGCTGAACAACCTTGGCAACCACCACCAAACTTCAATACAGCAGTAAGACCATGTTCTTCATCTTCTACTACATTAACAAGACTACAGTTACCACCATGACCTGCAAGCCCAGGGTTAATCTCAGCTTGTAAAACATAAGTGATACGTTCTTCAATTGAAGCATCTGGGCCAACGCGTGGTACTTTTGAGTTAGGCGCGCGGAAAGTTAACTGCCCACCGAAACGGTCTTTGTTATAATCAATAACCGCATCTCTTAAATATGGAATAGAGGGTGCATCAACATAAGCAGGAAAATCAGCATAATCTTGCTTGTAATCTGTAGGTACAACCTCTTCAGGAGCACTATAAGCCATACAACACTCAGCACGAGGGGTTCCAGCATTTTCTACAAATACACGTACACCAATGCCTGGCGTATTTTGCTTGGCTAATAAATCTTTTAAATACTCCTGTGCATTAGGAGTAATCAATAAATTTGGAATTTCATCCACAACAGCAACACTGTTAGTCTCAGTCGTCATAACTTTTTCCTCACGCTGACCCAGCCATTCTACCCGAAGATCATGCAAATATAAAAATAATCTACTAAAACTGTCGGAATTAATGCAGATACTATATTTATTTAATCTTAGACCGCATAATCAAACACATATTCTATGTTTTGATCTGGTACCTAAGCTATATGTTGCACTCACCTCTTAGTCATACACTGAGCCTTATCATTATCACAGTCATTGTCTCAATTGCTGCTTTTAATATGCCTGCATTAATGAACCGTTTAATTTTTAAACCCACAGCAATGCGCCAAGGCCAGATCGATCGCTTTATCACGCATGGTTTTGTACATGCTGACGCGACTCACTTACTCTTCAATATGATCACCTTATTTTTCTTTGGTAGTATTATTGAAAGTTTTTATCGTCAGTATTTCTATGACTTAGGATTTGTTCTGTTTTATTTAGGTGGTCTGATATTTGCCATACTCCCAAGTTATCTTAAACATAAAAATAATCCTTATTGGGCAAGCCTCGGTGCCTCAGGTGCTGTCTCTGCAGTACTTTTTGCCTATATTTTGTTTGAACCATGGCATTTAATTTTTGTATTTTTCATTCCAGTTCCAGCCATTATTTTTGCATTCTTATATGTTTTCTATAGTCTGTGGGCTGGCCGTCGTTATGGCGACAACATCAACCACAGCGCTCATCTCTGGGGAGCAGCCTACGGGGTAATCGTGACTTTATTGATTGAACCTCGCATTTTAACTCACTTCATTACAAAGCTACTTCAATTACCATTTTAAAATTTAAACGTCCTCATTTAGCTGCAAATTGTTTCTATTGAACAATTTGCAGTACCACGAATGTTGCTTATTTAATTGTATTTTGTCACTTCATGCCAGTTCAAAGTAGAAACTACAGGGTAATAATAAACACATTTTCTACAGAAATTCTTAGCTTTGGATCAGCCTATGTCGCAAATCGTAGAGGGTTTACAATTTACAGCTCACCCAGAAACTCAAAAAAAAAGTAGTTCTCATAGCGCAAAAGAAATCATTTCTGCCGCACTAGCATCTCTCGATCCACATCTAGTACAACAACTTCAAAATGAAAAGAATTGGCGAAAAAACTATCCTATATATTTTAAAGCCTTAGTTGAACATGGCATTCAAAATACAAGCAATCCGATTCAAATTGCAAAAGCAGGTTTAGCACAAGCACAAAAAAGTTTTCAATTTTATCGTGACAATCATGCCTACGCATTACAAGATTTGATGCAAATCCCCAATATTGAAAAACTACATCGCTTTAGCCTTAAAGGTCAGTCCAACCAAGCACCCGAATGGTACATTCCATATCATAATAAACAACTTCGTGGCGCAGATCTTTTAAAACAACTTGATACGTGGTTAGCTCATGGAATTATTGAACAAAGCCATGCCGATGCCCTACGCCTCGTACAGGCTCACCCTGAATGGCTCGACCTTTCTCAACGTTATATGGTGTTATTCGGTGCTGCCTCAGAAGCGGGTCCACTCAAATGGTTGGCAAAATGGAAAGCCAATATTATTGCGATTGACCTACCCAACCCTAAAGTTTGGCAAAAAATTGTTGATACCGTCATACAAGGTAATGCCACACTCATTGCACCTAGCCGAACTATGCTAAGTGCCGACAGCTCAGCAGCACAAGCTATTGAACATTTGGGAGCCAATTTGCTGACACAAACAGCCGAGATTGCAAAATGGTTAAGTGAACAACCTGAACAGTTAGATTTAGCTGCTATTGCATACTTAGATGGCGAAAAGCATGTGCGTGTTTCTATGGCTATGGACAGTATTATGCACTATGTTAGTCAACAAAAACCGAACACTAGCTTAATGTATATGTGTACACCTACAGATATCTATGCCATTCCAGCTGATGTAATCCAATCTACACCAAACCAAATCAAGCACCGTTCAAAACTTGAAAAAATATGTACTAAAGGTATTTCACAATTAAGCTTAAATAGATTTTTTCAAACACGGCCTTCACAAATCTATCCTTCTAACAATCAAAAATCTTACGCAATCGCTGATTGTATAGTGATAGAACAAGGCCCGAACTATGCACTTGCAAAACGCTTACAACAATGGCGTGCAACATTAGCACGTCATCAAGGCCAACAAGTGAGTATTAACATTGCCCCTTCTACTACCACACATTCCGTCACCAAAAATCCACTGCTTAAAGCAGCTTTTTCAGGTGCCAGTTTATTCAATGTAGAAGCATTTGAACCAGATACAACCAACGCCATTATGGCTGCACTTTGGGTGCATGACTTATGTAATCCTCAAGCGCTAGCAAACCCCAATAACCAATTGGCTCATCCCCTTGAACTGATTATGGATGCTGCCAATCATGGTGGTCTATGGCGTATAAACTACTTGGCACGTACAGCCCTGCCTTTTGCAGCACTTTATGGTTTTGCCAAAGACAAACTTGGTTTAAAAAGATAACTTACCCATATAAAAACGCTGCCTCAATTGGGCAGCGTTTTTATATCATGCTTAATTAACTGTAGATTAAGCAAATACTTTTAGGAGTAACCAATACAATATACCAGACAAACAAATTGTGGCTGGAAGAGTAAAAATCCACGCAGACAAAATTGTTTTTACAGTATTAAAGTTAAGTCCAGATTTATTAGCAACCATGGTTCCGGCTACAGCACTGTTCAAAACATGTGTAGTTGAAACCGGCATACCAAAGCCATCTGCAGCAGCAATCGTAGACATTGCAACAAGTTCAGCAGACATACCTTGACCATAAGTCATATGATGCTTACCGATACGCTCACCGACCGTAATAACAATACGCTTCCAACCCACCATCGTACCAAGACCGAGTGCAAGTGCAACAGCTACTTTTACCCATGTCGGAATATACTGAAGGAATGAATCTAAATGTTTACGATATGCCTTCACTGATTGTTGCTGTGTAGCAGTCATTGCAGGAAGCTGTTCAGCTTTTTCTAAACGCTTGAAACTCGTTACACTCAAGTAAATGTCGTTACGAATTGCACTTACTTCATGTTCTGGAATATCTTTCAAATCATTATAATGACCAACACGATCACCTAAATGATCAGTCAAGCTCGCTAATGCAGGAAGAACTTGAGCATTATTTTCTTTAGTTTGCACATATTTAGTTAGAATTTGACGTGCATTTTCATCAGAAATATTGTCATGTTGTTGATAAATTGCTGTAGCAGTTTGATTCGATAACTGTTGAAAGCTTTGTAGATGTTCATGATCTAGACCCTTATTCAAAGAATATGCTAAAGGAACCAAACCAATCAAAATTAACATGATCAATCCCATGCCTTTTTGACCATCATTTGAACCATGAGCAAAACTAACCCCAGTACAAGTAAAGATTAAAATGGCACGAATCAAAGGTGGTGGTGGCTTATTTCCTTCAGGTGGTTGAAAAAGCTCAAGTTGACGCTTGAATACTTTTTTCACCAATAGGAAAACCACTGCAGCAAAAGCAAAACCAATCAATGGTGAAAATAATAACGCTTTACCTACTTTGATCACCTGATCCATATCTACGCCACTCGCGCCTGTTGCCGAATGCAAGATATAGTTCATGATCCCCACACCTAAAATTGAACCAATTAAAGTATGTGAACTTGAAGCTGGAATACCCAGTACCCAAGTACCGAGGTTCCACATGATAGCAGCGATAAGCATTGCAAAAACCATTGCAAAACCAGCACCACTACCAACATTCATAATCAGCTCTACAGGCAATAAAGCAATAATGCCGTAAGCAACAGCACCACTTGCAACCATTACACCGAGGAAATTACAAAAACCTGCCCACATCACAGCAATAGGTGCTGGCAATGCATTGGTATAAATTACAGTTGCAACAGCGTTTGCTGTATCGTGAAAACCATTTACAAACTCAAAACCGAGTGCAATAAATAAAGCAGTACAAAGTAAAATAATTGAATAAACACTTAATGGTGGAACATGAGACAGATCAGCGTTGACCTGAACACCAATATAAATAATTGTAGAAACAATAACCGTCAAAAACACCGGAATAAAAAATTTTGGTGTAGGAACGTGCACATTTGTTGGTTGACTTGCTGGTATAGAAGATACCGAATCGGAAGCAGGTGGATGTTTTGAATTCATGCAGACAGTTAAGCAGATAAAAAAATCCACTTATTGTTTAATTAAATTATGACAATTATATGACAAATCATCATGAATTAAAGCCATTTTTGATCAGTGTAAAGGAAGTTGTCTTTTAAAAAGACTAAAAATCTATATTTTTTACTTATATAACAGCATGTTAAAACAAATAATCAACAAAAAAAGTGACACTTATACATTCATAATTTTGTTGTTACAAAACACGTTTTAAATTAGATTTTTTATGTACCTTTGCATTATCTTCGTCAAATATGACATTTTGATGAAAAAAACATCATTTTTCTCATTTTCAATGTTATGAATAGCTTATTGAATATTTGTGCTAAAGCTTAGATCGAATTGTGACAAAGCCAAGAATTAAAAAATAGTGTGACTTCTGTTAATATTGCCGTTTTAAATCCTGCCAACGTTGGTGCTTAGTATGTCCACGCTCTCCACATTAAAACAGTTACTTCAACAACGTATATTAATTATTGACGGCGCTATGGGAACAATGATCCAGCGTCATAAGTTTGAAGAACAAGATTACCGTGGTGAACGTTTTGCGGACTGGGCACATGATCTGAAAGGAAATAATGACTTATTGGTTTTGACCCAACCACATGTTATCCAAGGGATTCACGAACAATACTTAGCAGCTGGCGCAGATATTATTGAGACCAATAGTTTCAATGCTACACAGGTTTCAATGTCTGACTATCACATGCAAGACTTAGTCACTGAAATTAACATTGAAGCTGCTCGCCTCGCTAAGGCAGCATGTGAAAAATATAGTACATTAGATAAGCCACGTTTCGTTGCTGGTGTATTAGGACCAACTTCACGTACCTGTTCAATCTCACCTAATGTGAATGATCCCGCTTTTCGAAATATTCACTTTGATGAACTAAAAAATAATTATATTCAAGCAGCTCATGGCCTTATCCAAGGTGGTGCGGACATTCTTCTTATTGAAACGGTGTTTGATACTCTAAACTGTAAAGCTGCAATTTTTGCCGTAAAAGAAGTATTTAAGCAAATTGGCTATGAACTCCCTCTCATGATTTCAGGCACAATTACTGATGCTTCTGGTCGCACCCTCACCGGTCAAACCGCAGAAGCCTTTTGGAATTCTGTACGTCATGGTGATTTACTTTCAATTGGTTTTAACTGTGCTCTTGGTGCTGACGCCATGCGTCCTCACGTTAAAACCATTGCTGATACAGCTGATGTGTTTGTTTCAGCCCATCCAAATGCAGGTCTCCCGAATGCTTTTGGTGGTTATGATGAAACCCCAGACCAAACTGCGGCATTCTTAAAAGAGTTTGCCGAAAGCGGACTGATTAATATTACAGGTGGATGCTGTGGTACTACACCTGATCATATTCGTGCGATTGCTGAAGCGGTTCGAGATATTGCTCCACGACAAATTCCAGAAATTAAACCAGCATGTCGCTTAAGTGGTTTAGAGGCTTTCAATATTTACGATGACTCTTTATTTGTAAACGTTGGCGAACGAACTAACGTGACCGGTTCTAAAAAATTCTTACGCCTCATTCGTGAAGAAAATTTTGCCGAAGCGCTTGATGTAGCTCGACAACAAGTTGAGAGTGGTGCCCAAATTATTGATATCAATATGGATGAAGGGATGCTTGATTCTCAAGGTGCAATGGTGCACTTTTTGAATTTGGTTGCTTCTGAACCTGATATTTCTCGCGTACCAATCATGATTGACTCTTCAAAATGGGACATTATTGAGGCAGGTCTCAAATGCGTACAAGGTAAATCCATTGTAAACTCAATTTCCTTAAAAGAAGGTTATGATGAGTTTGTTACCAAAGCACGTCTTTGTCGCCAATATGGTGCAGCAATTATTGTTATGGCCTTTGATGAACAGGGACAAGCCGATACCGCCGCACGTAAACGTGAAATCTGTCAACGTTCATATAATGTACTCGTGAATGATGTAGGTTACCCTGCAGAAGACATTATATTCGATCCAAACGTCTTTGCTGTTGCAACAGGAATTGAAGAACACAATAACTATGCTGTTGACTTTATTGAAGCAACAGGTTGGATCAAACAAAACCTACCTCATGCCATGATATCTGGTGGGGTATCTAACGTTTCCTTCTCTTTCCGTGGTAATGAACCCGTTCGAGAGGCTATTCATGCTGTGTTCCTATATCATGCCATTAAACAAGGCATGACAATGGGTATCGTTAATGCAGGACAATTAGCAATTTACGATGATATTCCAGCGGAACTTAAGGCAGCAGTAGAAGATGTCATTCAAAACCAAAACCAAGGTGAAAATGGTCAACTTGCTACAGAAAAATTATTAGAAGTTGCTGAAAAATTCCGTGGTCAGAGCAGTGGCCAAAAAGTAGAAGAAAACCTAGAGTGGCGCAATGAATCTGTAGAAAAGCGTTTAGAGTATGCGTTGGTTAAAGGAATTACCACCTTCATTAATGAAGATACAGAAGAAGCTCGACTAAAATCATCTCGCCCACTCGACGTAATTGAAGGTCCTTTAATGGATGGGATGAATGTCGTTGGTGACTTGTTTGGTTCAGGGAAAATGTTCCTTCCGCAAGTAGTCAAATCTGCCCGAGTAATGAAACAAGCTGTTGCTTGGCTCAATCCTTTTATTGAAGCTGAAAAAGGTGAAGGCCAATCCAAAGGTAAGGTACTCATGGCAACAGTAAAAGGCGATGTACATGATATTGGTAAAAATATTGTAGGTGTTGTTTTAGGCTGTAATGGTTATGACATTGTTGATCTTGGGGTCATGGTTCCAGCAGAAAAAATATTACAAACTGCTATTGATGAAAAAGTCGATATCATTGGCTTATCTGGACTCATTACACCTTCACTAGATGAAATGGTCTTTGTTGCAAAAGAAATGCAACGTAAAGGATTTCACATTCCGCTCCTGATCGGTGGTGCAACCACATCAAAAGCACATACTGCTGTAAAAATTGATCCACAATATCAAAATGATGCTGTCATTTATGTTGCTGATGCCTCTCGTGCTGTTGGGGTAGCAACCAGCTTGCTTTCAACAGAGCTTAAAGCCCAATTTGTTGCTGAACATCGTGCTGAATATGCTAAAGTCCGTGAACGCATTGCCAACAAACAACCAAAAGCTGCCAAACTCTCTTATGCCGAATCGATTGAATTAGGTTTTCAACGAGATTGGGACAATTACCAAGCACCCATTCCTAATGCTTTAGGAAATCATGTTCTTACACAGTATCCACTTGAAAAACTGGTAGATTACATTGATTGGACACCTTTCTTTATCTCTTGGAGCCTAGCAGGAAAATTTCCTAAAATATTACAAGATGAAATTGTAGGAGAAGCAGCAACAGACCTCTTTAATCAAGCACAGAAAATGCTTAAAGAAATTATTGAAAACAAACGCTTCGATGCGCGTGCCGTATTTACAATACAGCCTGCAGCACGTACTGGACATGACACGGTCAGTGTTTATGCAGATCCAAGCCGAAATCACATCACCCATCACTTTGAACATTTACGTCAACAATCCGATAAAGTAACAGGAAAGCCAAACCTATCCCTAGCTGATTTTATTGCACCTGTAGAGTCTAAAGCGCAAGATTATTTAGGCGGATTTACAGTCTCAATCTTTGGTGCTGAAGAAATGGCGAATGAATTCAAGACTAAAGGTGATGACTACAATGCCATTCTAGTACAATCTCTAGGCGACCGTTTTGCTGAGGCTTTCGCAGAACACTTGCACGAACGTATTCGTAAAGAGTTTTGGGGCTATCAAGCTGATGAACAGCTCAGCAACGAAGAATTAATCAAAGAAAAGTATGTAGGTATTCGCCCTGCACCAGGTTACCCTGCTTGCCCTGAACACTCAGAAAAAGCTGTACTTTTTGATTGGCTAGGTACAACCAGACGAATTGGCACTCAACTCACCAGTAGTTTTGCAATGTGGCCACCTTCAAGTGTAAGTGGTTTCTACTATAGCTTGCCTGAAAGTACATATTTTAATGTTGGAAAAATTGCGCAAGATCAATTAGATGATTATGCACAGCGTAAAGATTGGAGCATGGATGAAGCCAAGCGTTGGTTAGCACCTAATCTTGATGATTCAATTCATTAATGGCTGTTAAATAGATATTTAAATACCCCACCAATGTAGATTGGTGGGGTATTTTAAAAAAAAAGATTAAATTTCAACATTGTTGACAATGAGCAAAACAACCTCAAATCTAGAGAGCAAGCCGTATCAAATGTATTAAGTGAAGCGTGTTTAGATACTTGCCATTGTTAGATGATCTTGTTGCCAACTTTCCCAAGATTTTTCATTTGATAACACCCAATCAATTACATCAAGTACACCTTCTTGATCATTGCTTCCCGTCTGATATCGTGCAATTTGTTTTAACTCGGGTACTGCATTAGCCATAGCAAAGCCATAACCTGCTTGTTTGACCATGGCCATATCATTGTAATTATCACCTATGGTTAACATTTCATGATCTTCAACATGCCATAACTGTTGTAAGAATGACAGACCAAATGCCTTATGTTGATTCGGTAAAATTAAATCGATAAAGCCAAAACCACTAGAGACAAGATCGACTTGTTTTTGTTGCACATAACTTTTTGTCTCCAACAATTTAAGTGCTTGTGGTTCAGTGCTTGGAGTTGTATTTAAGGTCAGTTTACAAACATCTGCCTGTACATCTGAAAGTTGTGCTACACGCTGTAATTTTTTAAAGTAAATATTGAGTTTTGATAAACTAGATTCAGCCAACTCAGCACCAATATAGCCACGATCCTTAGCACATAAAATCATACAATCGGCAAAATCTGTATGTAAATCACTAATAATCTGCTGTAACAAAATAGGATCAAATCTAGAAAAGTTAATTTCCTCTTGTTGATGCATCACATGTGAGCCATTTTCTGCAACAAAGGCAATCTCATGACCAATCTCAGGAAAATACTGTTGTAGTGTATAAAGTGGATTACCACTGGCAACAACAAAGTGAATACCCTGTTGTTTTAGCTCAGCATACTGTTTTAGAAATCTTGGCTTATTATAGCTCTTGTCGGTTTTTAAAAATGTACTGTCCATATCGACTGCAATTAACTTGACTGACATAAGTCTTCCTATTCATCACCAAAATTAATATGTTCTAGAGTAATGCCTATTTCTTCGCATCATGACACAACAAGATCATTCAGACAAACATCAGATATCTAACAAGAAAGAAACGTTCTGCTCATCATACCAACCTATCTGCAAAATATGAGTTTAAGTTCAAATTCATTCACCCAAACTCATTTACAAATAATACGCCTTAACGTTCAATACCAAACCAAATTTTCAATATTTAAAACAATTCACTTAAAAATAGCTGACTCGTTGTTTTTTTAGTACTTGAAACCACTGCCACCAACCAAACATAGCCAATAAAACGAAAATAGCATATAAACCTGCTGTTGGAATAAGCCCTTTATAAGCAAACATTCCAACATAAACAATATCAACCACCACCCATAACATCCACGTTTGAATATGTTTCTGACTGGTCCAATACGTTGCCAGTAAACTAAACATAGCCAACTGTCCATCTAAAATAGGCACAGCAGCATCGGTAAACTGCTGCAGACTTAAGCCAAAAATAAGTCCAAGCACCATTGTCACGACAATTTGGATCCAAGCACGTTTTGTATTTAAATGTTGCAAACGAATACCATGATCTTGCTGTTTAGATTTGCTCCACTGGTAAAAACCATAGATATTCATTGTCATAAAGACGCATTGTAATAAGGTCTCACCGTATAATTTGACCACAAAGAATAAATAAGCGTACATCACCACTGCGATAAAATTTACAATCCAACACCACATACTTCGCTTAATTGTCAGAGTCACACCTAAAATACTGACCAATACTGCTGCAATTTCAAAATTTGACATAAATGAATACTTAAAAGCGAAGTAAGCAGTATAACTTAGTTAAAGCAACCAAACAGTCATCATTGCTTTGATTATTGAGCTTCTATCACTAGGGCAAAAAAATCCACGACATCAAATTGAGGCCGTGGATTTTTCATCCTGATCAGCGTTATTTTTTTAATATAGATTCAAAACTTTTGAGACGTTTATAAATTGAGAGTAATTCAATAATCGTTTTCCATGAATTAACCAAATATTGAAAAGATTCACGAACCTTTTCAAATACATTTCCCACCTGAATAAACAAACCTAAAGTTAGAAGTCCTGCTGAGATTGATGGAAACAAGATCACCAATCCGAATAAAATATCGAGTTGTATATACCAAATACTCACAACATTAAAATAAGCATAATGAAAATAGAGTCTAAAGTAGTTATAGCGAACATGAGAAAACAGGTCTTTAAGTGATAAAGGATGTGCCCGATCTGCATCATCCTCACCATACACCAACTCTTTACGGTAAGCGGCCTCAACTTTTTGGTTATTAAACTCAAGGCCAGGTAATTTGATCCCTACAAACATTAATAAGAATGTACCAAATAAAGCCCATCCTATCGAAGCCCAAACCAATGAATACTCAAGCTCACCAACGATAGGTAAAACTGGTACATGTTTAGACAATACAACCATGACTGGAAAAAATGCAATCAGCGTCAAAACTGCTTTAATAAAACTTACACCCAAAGCCTCTAACGTGGATGCAAAACGCATAATATCTTCTTGGACACGCTGTGATGCACCTTCAACCGCCCGTAATGTACTCCAATGGTCTACATAATAATTATTCATTGCAGTACGCCAACGAAAAATATAATGACTCACAAAAAATAAATTCAACACCGCAATAGTCACATGGATCATTGCTAAATACAGGAAGACTAATGCACCTTGATAAAGTAAAACAATATCTCCCCCCTTAGGTGTAAGCATCGACTGAATCAAATCATAAAAGGGACTATACCAAGCATTCAAAGCAACACTCATTTGAACACCAAACCAAACATTAAAAAGAATAAGCGCAGAACCCCAAACAGACCATTTTTGCCAAGGATGATTCGCTTTTATCTTCCAAAAACCAGCAAACAGACTTACTGAAGTGATAAACCACAAGTAAAACCAAAGAAAACGCGGTGACCAAAAACGACTCACATCAATTGCAAGTTCTGCTTCAGCATAACCTGGTGGAAATCCTATAAACTCCCCCCAACTCTTCCCGCCGCTGTACCACAAGGCAACATTTATACCAAACCAAAATATCAAAGATAAAAAGAACCACTTAGGATTTGGAAAAAAAGATCGAAACATTAAATCATACTACCCTATTTATTATATGCACCTAGCTTAAACACCCACGTTTAGGTGCCTTGGCTGAGTCAACATCGTTGGGTGACAAGATGCACTGATATGCATCCAACTCATATTGCTAATATGTGTTACTTTTATTACAACATGTCAAGTATTTTAAGTGAATATCAATGATATTTCTGCTGTAGATGAAAAAGTTAATTTGATCGCACTGTGATGCTGGTAAAAACAAAAAATTTAAAGTAGCAGAAAAAATAAAGCCCCTTCAATCTAGGGGCATGCCGCAATTATCCGGCAAAATGCTTGAGCTATTTGCATATATAAAAACAAATTGTTTACTTCGTAAAAGCCTCAATAGCACAAGAAAATATAACAAAGCATAGAAATAAACAAATGTTTTAATAACTAATTCAATAATTTAAATCTTGTATCTACATCAAAATATACAACAACTATTTATGGTTATCATCAACTTTTTTATGTTTATAGTGATCAAATTCATAAAATTAAGCTCTGCTTCAGCTTAGTGCTTTTTACTTGAGACAAATTTATAAGTGGAGCAGCTTTATGGATTCTACAACCAAGGATATCCTAATCAAAGTACCTGAAATCACCGCACTCTTCTGGATCACAAAAATATTAGCGACAACATTTGGTGAAACTGCAGGTGATGCACTGTCCATGTCATTAAATCTTGGATACCTGGTTAGTACGCTAATTTTTGCACTGATCTTTATTATATTCTTATATTTACAAATTCGTAGCAAACACTATCAACCATTTTTGTATTGGTCAACCATTATAGCGAGCACCACAGTTGGAACGACTTTAGCTGATTTTGTTGATCGCTCACTTGGTATTGGCTATGTTGGTGGGAGTAGCATTTTACTCAGCTTAGTTCTGCTCTCACTTTACACTTGGTATAAAACAGAACGTAGTATTTCACCCTATAGTGTAAATAGCCCACGTGTGGAGATATTTTATTGGGTTACCATTACTTTTTCCCAAACCCTAGGTACAGCTCTAGGTGATTGGTCTGCAGATACGGCAGGGTTAGGTTATAGTGGTGGAATTATTCTCTACTCCTCACTAATTTTATTTATCCTATTGCTTCATTATCGCAGTAAGATTTCTGACACGTTATTGTTCTGGGCTGCCTTTATTTTAACTCGCCCTCTTGGTGCTGTTGTCGGTGACTTTCTAGATAAACCACTCGATCATGGTGGTCTCAATCTAAGCCGTTTCAGTGCATCTTTTGTATTACTATGTGCAATTTGTATATTTGCCTATTGGTCTAAACGGAAGTCAAATCAACCTAAAAAAATTCAATGATAATAAAAGTAAGCCAGTCAAAATTGTTTTTGGCTGGCTTTAGCAACGAAACTCGATGCAATATTTTAAGAGATTTTCACTAATTCAACGCGACGATTGTCTGCTTTACCTGCCTCTGATGTATTATCAGCAACGGGTTGAGTTGCGCCAAAACCCTGACTACGTAATCGACTTTCCTCTATCCCTTTAGCAATCAAAGCTTGGCGTACTGCTTCAGCTCGTTGTTGTGAGAGTTTTTGGTTATGCTCAGCTTTTCCACTGTCATCGGTATGCCCTTCAATTGAAAGTTTCAACTGAGTATCATGACGTAATAATTGCACAATTTGTTCAATCACAGCCTGACTCGATGACTCAATTTTGGCTTGATCTACAGCAAAATTAATATGTACTACGGCCTTTCCAAGTTCAGTAATATTTTCAGCCATTGCACTAGCTGTATTTACTGCACTTTGTACAGCTTTCATTTTTACTTTAACAGGCTTTAGCTCTATCACAACAATAACAGGACTATTCAATGTAAGCTGAATGAGTACAGGATTTCCTTGTTGGTTTTTAAAACCATATGTATAGGTTTTTTGGCCAATATTAGCTTCTGCATGTTCACTATAATCCTGATGTGCTTCATACAACTTATATGGAATTTCTTGATCATTAAGTTGACTTGCGCCCAGCTCTTGCATATTTTGCACAAAAGACTGCACGATTAACTCGTTTGAAAATGATTTTGCACCCTCAGCTGAAATCGCACTACGGTAAAACTGCCCCTTAACTTCCTGAAGTTGGCCATGAATTGCCACGTAATATTTTTTCAGCTCATTCTGTTCTTCACTTGAAGGCTTATAGCCTTCAGGCAATGAATAATATGGGAATTTCGCTTGTTCTAATGCCACTTGAGGTAACTGATTTAAATCAAATACATCATGTTGTGTTGTAGCAGTCACTGAGGAACTAAGGCTTGTTTCAGTTGCTATAGCTTCTGAAACCTTAACTCCCTCTGCTGGTTCTTTTTTACTACAAGAAATCACACTTAAGCTAATAAATAGCCATACCCCACACATTCGCATCGTTGCCATATAGCTAAAATCCAGTAGAAAATAGGAATAATGAGTGTTGCAGTATGACAAAAATTTTTATTTTTTTCACTTTATATCAGTTTAATTATGCATAACCTTATCTAGATAATAAATGAGTACTCACGCTTAATATAAAGATTAACTACACAATTTAAATGATCAATTTTAGCTAAAACCGAGCTTTTTACTCAAATTTAATTTACATTTTAATTTATTTAAAATGACTTTAATTTGATATAGATAAATTTAAAATAAAAATTCCAAATGTGAATTAAAAATGTAAATATACTAAAAAAACAAATATAACTATTTAGCTAAAATTTATAAAAACAGAAAAAAATAAAAAAAAATAATGGTTTTTAATAAAAAATGTACATGTAGTTAATATAAATTAATAATTTATATTTTACATCATGTTATCTTTTTAGATTAGACTTGTGGGATTATAAGATTTGAAACACTAATCTTATGTTATATGATCTTGCGCAATATTCACATGCTGATGGAGTTTAATGTGAAAGTACTAAATCAAAAATATTGTGTAGCATTAGATGATAAAGATGAGCTACAACATTTGAAAGGTGAGTTCGTTTTACCTAACTCAATTGTTTATCTGGGAGGAAATGCCTTAGGAGCTCGCCCTAAATCATCAAATGCACTCACGCAACAATTCATTGCACATGAATGGGATGAAAAACTCACGCATCATTTAAATACAGATGATCACCATACTGAACTGCCTCGCGATTTAGGGAATAAAATCGCGCAGTTAATAGGTGCAGAAAATGATGAAGTTATGGTTGCTGATTCAACGGCATTAAATCTATTCAAAACACTTACTGCAGCACTGAAAATTCAGGCTAAAGAACATCCAGAAGCAAACGTTATTATTGCTGAACGCGATGCCTTACCAACGGACATTCATATTATCCAAAGTTTTATAGAGTTCCATCAGCAACTTTATACACTTGAGTTTATTGAAGATGAGTACGATCTAGAACAGCATCTCGCTACGGGTAAAGTTGCAGTGGTGATATTATCCCAAGTCCATCATTGCACAGGTCGACTCAAAGAGATCTCTACAATCAACGAACTGATTCATCAACATTCTGCCTTAGTCATTTGGGATTTATGCCAATCTGTTGGTATCTATCCAATTCAGCTCAATCAGAGTCAAGCTGATTTTGCCATTGGCTGTACTTATAAATATCTCAATGGTGGGCCCGGTGCTCCTGCATTTCTTTGGGTCAATGAAAAATACTTAAAGACATTTTGGGATCCACTAAATGCTTGGAACAATCATAAAAACCCATTAGATTTACTTGATTTTTATGAACCATTTACTGGACAAAAACGCTATATGTCAGCACATCAACCCATTATCTCGATGCGTCTAATTGAGTGCGGACTAAACATTTTTGCTAAAACAAATTTAGAGTCGATTCGTCATAAGTCTTTGCAACTTACGGACTTATTTATTGAGCTAATGGAACAAGAGTGCGGAGATTTTGACTTTGAATTGATCACCCCTCGCGAACACCAAGTTCGTGGTGGTCATTTAAGCTATAATCACCCATTTGCCTATGAAATCTGTCAGGCTTTAAGTGTACGAGGTGTAATTGCGGACTATCGTGAAACAGATATTATTCGCTTTGCTTTTTCCCCTCTTTACATCCGATTTATTGATGTTTGGAATACAGTCCAGCAAATCAAATCTGTAATGCAGAATGTTGAATGGCAAATTAAACCCTACCACGTAGCGCATACGGTTCAATACTAAAATCAATGAAATCAATAAGTGAGAATTTGATTCCCATTTATTGATTTCATTGCACGACAGAAGACTGGCTATAAAGGACCATGATTCAGCTTAGATAAAGCTTGATTGGCAATAAAAATCTTTGCCTCTATGTCTTCAATACCAAAGCTTTTTAATCTCAAACAGTGCATAGATAAATAGTCTTTCGCTGTTTGTTCTGTTTCAAACAAATAAATTCCACCAGCACGATTTTCCTCAGGATTTTCTGTCCAAATTTTCCAGATCATTCCTGTTTCTTGATTAATAGACTGAGCGAGTTCTTGCATGGCTAGGGCCATTTCTTCCCCCCACGGTCCCGAAAATGGGAAATCAACTTGTAATATATAACGCATTTTATTGGCCTTTATAAATATCGGACTAAATATATAGATAATCAAATAAATAATGCGCCATGATCACCCATTTAACAATGAGATTTAGTCGGTCTAGCCCAAAATAAACATAAGACCCCAATAAAAGCGATACTGGCAAGTAATAAAAGACCTGCTATATCATTTTGCCAAATCTGATCCATCCAGTTTTTTAAATTTGGGGCAACAAATCCACCTAAATTACCTAATGCACCAATTAAAGCTGCACCTATAGCAGTCGCTTTACCTGACAAATACTGTGTTGGTAAATTCCAAAATATAGGTTGTACAACAATAAAACCTACCGCTGCTAAACTAATAGAAAAAATAAAGCTGAGCACATGCGTAGTCATAGTCGAAAATACAATTCCAACAACAGCACAAAGTAATAATGCTATAGCCATATAATGCCAATTCGATCTACGATCTGAAATTCGTGTTAATAGCGGTAAAAAAACTAACACCACAAACCATGGAATAGCACTATATAATCCAACTTCCAATCCAACAGGTTGGCCTAAAATACTGGACAGTTTAGTTGGCAAATAAAATAACACGCCATAAACACTAATTTGAATACTAAAATAAATCAGTACAAAGCGCCAAACTCGCCAATCATATAACACTGTCATTAATTTTTCTGATACTACGACTGCCTGTTGTTGATCTTGGTGTAAGGCTTGATTAAGTAATTTTTTCTCAGTGGTATTTAGCCACTTTGCATTTTCAGGATGACTCACCAATATAAAATAACCTAGCACACCCACAATAACAGTGATTAGCCCTTGAACTAAAAACATAGACTGCCAATTTTTAAGTCCAAAATTAAATTCTGTTTCTAATAACCATCCTGAAAATGGCCCACCAAACATCAAAGCCAATGGTACACCTAAATAATACCAACCATAAGCTTGCCCACGATAAGCACTCGGAAACCAATATGTTAAAAACAAAATAACACCCGGTGCAAAACCAGCCTCAGCAGCGCCTAATAAAAACCGTAAAATATAAAAACTGGTCGAGTCTCGTACAAACATCATTGCAATACAAATAATCCCCCAACTCACCATAATACGGCTCAGCCAAAAACGCGCTCCCAATCGATGTAACATTAGATTACTTGGGATTTCAAATAATGCGTAACCTATAAAAAAGATGCCTGCACCTAATGCATAAGCTGAATCACTAATTCCTGCATCCACTTCAATATAATGTTTTACAAAACCAATATTTGAACGATCTAACATGGATAATGAATACATTAAAATAATCATAGGGAGTAAATGCCACTTCACACGGCGAATGATCTGATCTAATTGTTGCTTTGTCTCAATAGCACTCATATCAGTGTCCTTTGATATGTAAAAATAAGGTCACCTATTCAATTTATGTTTTTCGAAGTTTAAATAAGTGACGGACTCATTATTTTATTCAATAGGTAAGTATTGATATTTTTCTAAACTTTCCTTTTTCATCTCTATGGAAAACCCTGCTGAATGTGGTGCCATATAAGCAGCATTTTCAACAACACATGGTGTAATAAAATGCTCGTGTAAGTGATCTACATATTCAGCGACTCGATCTTGCTTGCTGCCTGAAAAGCATAAATAATCAATCATTGAGTAATGTTGAACATACTCACATAAACCTACCCCACCTGCATGAGGACAAACTTTAAGTTGATATTTTGCTGCCATGAGTAATACAGCCAATACCTCATTCACACCTCCCAAACGACAAGCATCTAATTGAATAATATCTACTGCTTCTCGCATCATAAATTGTTTAAACATAATCCGATTTTGACACATCTCACCTGTGGCAAGCTCTATCGGTTGTACTGCAAAACGAATGGCTCTATGAGCTTCAATATCATCTGGAGAAGTAGGTTCTTCAATAAACCACGGCTTTGCAAAAGCTAATTGCTGAACCCAATGAATGGCTTGATCACGTTCCCAAACCTGATTTGCGTCAATCATTAATTTACGTTGTTCACCAATGACTTGGCGGGCTATTTTCACACGGCGAATATCGTCATCCACATCACGCCCGACTTTAAGCTTAATATGTGAAAAACCCTGATCAACAGCCTCTTGACATAAACGTGCTAATTTTTCATCGCTATATCCTAACCAGCCTGCCGAAGTTGTATAGCATGGATAACCATTTGCTAATAACTCTTGTTCTCTCTGATTTTTATGTTGTGCACGTTGTGTTAATAAAGCCAAAGCTTCATCTGCAGTAATACAATCGGTCAAATAGCGAAAATCAATACATTGAACCAATTGTTCCGCACTCATATCTGCAATGAGTTTCCATAAAGGTTTATTTTCATACTTTGCCCATAAATCCCAAATGGCATTCACGACCGCTGCAGTGGCTAAATGCATAACACCTTTATCTGGACCAACCCAGCGTAATTGACTGTCCGATGTTAAATGTCTCCACATCTGTGCGGGATTGGCAATTATTTCATCAAGGTTCATACCAATAATTAAATGCTGCATAGCTTGAATGGCAGCACAGCAAAGCTCATTGCCTCGACCAATAGTAAAAGTTAGACCATGACCAGATAATGCTGGGTCCTGTGTTTTTAAAATTACATAGGCTGCTGAATAGTCTGGATTTGGATTCATCGCATCCGATCCATCTAATTGTTCCGACGTTGGAAAACGAAGATCTAAAACCTCAATATCTACAATTTTAATCATTTTAATTCCCTGCATAATCCCATAGTGAACTTGTTGATCAAATTTTGAAAAAACGACTCCACAACGTAATAATGATGCTTAGCACTTACGTTAGTTATTTGATTCAAAAAAGTTTTTTGTTTTAAAGTTTGGCTACAACAACACGTTGTTTTTGCTCACCCAAGCCCTCAATCCCTAAATGCATTATTTGTCCTGCACGTAAATAAACAGGAGGTTTTTGTCCCAAGCCAACACCAGGTGGTGTACCCGTTGAAATAATATCTCCAGCCTGCAGACTCATGAATTGACTTAAATAACTAATGATGGTTGCCACATCAAAAATCATTGTGCTGGTATGTCCATCTTGGTATCGATGCCCATCGACTTCCAACCATAAATGTAATTGACCTGGATCATCAATTTCATCAGCAGTCACCAACCATGGCCCTATTGGCCCAAAGGTATCGCACCCCTTGCCTTTGTCCCATGTGCCTGTTCCCTCTAACTGAAACTGCCGCTCAGAAATATCATTCACCACACAATATCCAGCAACATACTGCATTGCATCATCACGTTCGATATAACGCCCAGATTTACCAATAACAACGCCTAACTCAACCTCCCAGTCTGTTTTGGTTGAAGCTTTGGGAATTTCAATATCATCATTTGGTCCAACCACTGCACTTGTCCATTTTGCAAATACCACGGGCTCAGTAGGAATCTCAGCACCTGATTCTTCCGCATGATCTGCATAATTCAAACCAATACAAATAAACTTCCCGATATCTGCAACACAAGCCCCAATACGAACATCCGCATCAACAATAGCCAATTGTTCAATATCCATAGTAAGAATTTTATCTAGTTCATGTTCAAGTACATGGCCATTAATATCTTCAACTATGCTTGATAAATCACGAATTTGACCCTGAATATCTAAAATAGCGGGCTTTTCTTTACCCTTTTCACCATATCTTAAAAGTTTCATTATTTTTTCCTTAATCCATTAATTGGTCCAACCACCATCGATATAATTAAAAGTCCCTGTGGTAAAAGCGGATTCATCACTAGCCAAATACACAGCTAAGGCAGCAACTTCTTCGGCTCGACCTATGCGCCCCATAGGTTGGCGAGCAACAAATTGTTGATAAATTTCATCACTACTACGATGTTCTAACTGCGCTTGTTGTTCTATGCGCTGCCGTAAAGAAGGAGACTCTATTGTTCCTGGGCAAATTGCATTACAACGCAAACCTTGCGCCATATAATCTGCCGCAATAGATTTTGTCATACCTAACACAGCTGCTTTAGTCGCACTATAGGCAAACCGATCCGTTACACCTTTAATGCTTGAAGCTGCAGATGACATATTAATAATTGAAGAATTAGGACGTAATAAGAGCTGTGGAAGAAATGCGCGAATCATGTAATACATTGAATCTACGTTAATTTTAAAAGCATGTTGCCACTGCTCTTCATGACAAGCCAAAATGTTTCCAGTAGGTACCCATCCAGCACAATTAAACAAGACATCAGTTTGCGGATAATTACGCGCAAGTTCAGTTGATTGTTCGGCTTTGGTTACGTCTAAAAGTTCAATATCAATACGGTCAGAAAATGTTTGTAGTTGCTTTAAACCATCAAGATTAATATCAGTTGCGATCACATGTGCTCCTTCCTGAGCAAATGCTAATGCTGTGGCATAACCAATTCCCTGTGCGGCAGCAGTAATAACGCATGTTTTGTTTGCAAGTCTCATCTTTTTTTCATCCTGATTTGCATTATACTAAATGGTAAATATAAATTGTACAGACCAAAATATAGGTCTAGACAATTTACGATTATTTATTATTTTTGGCAAGACCAAAACTTAAAAAGTTGAGTTTTATGCAACAGACACGCCTCTATCAAACAATAGTCTCGAAAATACAAGATGATATTAAAAATGGGCTCTATACCGTTGGCTCTAAACTTCCACCTGAACGTGACTTAGCACAACAGCTTGGTGTTAGCAGGACTTCCATTCGAGAAGCCATTATTGCTTTAGAGGTTTGTGGTATTGTTGAAGTGAAGTTAGGTAGTGGTGTTTATGTTTTAAAAACACAATCTGATTCAGTTAAAAATACTCATAATGATGTATTAAATATTCATCCTCAATTGGCTCCGTTTTTAACAGACTCACAGCCCATGTCACCTTTTGAGTTATTAGAAGCACGTCTATATATAGAGCCCTATTTGGCTGAGCTCGCAGCAAAATTCCGAACGGAACAACAACTTGCAGAAATCAAACAAGCCTTTTTAATCAATGTCAGTGATAACCTTGAACATTCACATGATCATATTGGTGATCGCTTATTTCATATTCGCATTGCAGAAGCAAGCCAGAACAATGCTTTTGCATTCTTCTTAAAATATTTACTGGGTCAACAATACACAGAAATTTTTAGTCGCTTACTGAGTCTGTATACACCTACAGATATGGCATTACGATCACAGTATGAACATCAAGAGATATTAACAGCGATTCAAAATCAAGAACCTGAACGTGCTCGAAAGGCAATGCATAGCCATATTGATCACGTGATTCAGATTTTTGCGAATCAAGAATAAAACTACATTCATCCATTTGATAAGTTTATGGAACATATATGTTTGTTTTATATATATTTTGTATGGAAACACCACCATCCACTAACATCGCACTGCCTGTAATAAAGCTCGCTTGATTTGAAGCCAGAAATAAAGCCGCTTGCGCAATTTCCTCAGGTTGAGCCATGCGCTTTAAAGCATGAATATTCTTCACATACTGAATAACCTCTTCGCTCTGAGCAAAATCTTTGGCAATAGGTGTGTCAGTCCCCCCTGGCAACAGGGCATTTACTCGCACGCCATATTCTGCATATTCAAGCGCTAAGGTCTTTGTTAATCCAAATATTGCAGCTTTACTCGCAGCATAAGCAGCTTGATACGGAAAACTGACTGTATTCCCCACAAATGAAGACGTAAATCCAATCGCTGTTGATCTCTAGCCGTAACGACCAGTTTTGCACTCTGATCTGCAAATAAATGAGCACTAGCTTTACCAATCCCAGAATTTGCCCCAGTCATGCCTATTTATCCAATTAAAAGAAATATTTTAAAGTGGTAAAAATACAAAACAATCCAGTTCTTGCTCAATTCTATGCAGAATAAAAAACATAACATACTGTAAAATATAAATTTTTAATTAAATAAACCCATTTCTTATGTCATTAATTCCAATTTTAAACTTTACATTCCTTAATGTTGACTTCTACAACATTAAATTATATACATATCAATAACGATACATATCGTATCAATATAAAACAAAAATCATTTGTTAACAGAGGATGTTTAACATGATAGGACTGATTGGAATAATCCTATCCTTAGTATTGCTCATGTATTTGGCATATAAAGGATTTAGCGTCATCATTTTGGCTCCACTACTGGCATTATTTGCTGTGCTTTGGAGTGGTTTAAGTCATGAAGTGTTAGGTGTCTACTCACAAATTTTCATGACTGGGTTAGGTAGTTATGTCATCAAATATTTTCCATTATTTTTATTAGGTGCAATCTTTGGCAAATTGATGGATGACTCAGGTTCAGCAGGAACAATTGCCAACTTCTTTGTCAACAAACTCGGCCATAAACGTGCCATGTTATCCATTGTGCTGTCCTGTGCAATTTTAACTTATGGTGGCGTATCACTTTTTGTAGTTGGTTTTGCAGTCTTCCCAATTGCAGCAGCTTTATTCAAAGAGTTAGGCATTCCAAAACGTTTGATTCCAGCAGCAATTGTTTTAGGTGCACTCACCTTTACCATGACAGCACTGCCTGGTACACCTGCGATTCAAAATGCTATTCCAATGCCATTTTTCAATACTGATCTGTATGCGGCACCTGGCCTCGGAATCATTTCTTCCATTTTTATATTAATTACGGGTATGTATTGGCTTAACTACCGCAGCAAACGTGCTCATGAACAACAAGAAGGATATGGACAACACCATGAACCAGAATTTCAGATCAGCTCTGGGCATCAAGGACCAAGCCTAACCATTGCAATGCTGCCGATTATTGTTGTGATCATTACCAACTTGGTATTAACAAAATGGATTCTGCCAAGTCTAGACACCGCATATTTAGCAACAGATAAATTTGGTCATGCTGCCCTCAGCTCGGTAATTGGTTTATGGGCCATTATTTGTGCCTTAGTCCTCGCTTGTCTGACGATTATTCTGCTCAATTGGCAACGTATTGCCAATATTAAAGACTCACTCCAACAAGGTGTTTCTTCATCATTCTTACCCATATTTAACACGGCATCAGAAGTTGGATATGGCTCTGTTATTGCTTCACTGGCTGGTTTTATTATTCTGCGTGACTTTCTCATTGGCCTTGCACCAAGCAATCCACTCATATCAGAAGCAATCGTAATTAATGTTCTTGCTGGAATCACAGGTTCAGCTTCTGGCGGACTCAGTATTGCACTCAATACGATGGGTGAAACATATATGAACTTGGCTCAACAACATGGAATCTCACCAGAACTCATGCACCGTGTCGCTTCCATGGCTTCAGGCGCACTAGATTCTCTACCCCATAACGGTGCCGTGATTACCATCATCACGCTATGCGGTCTAACCCATAAACAATCTTATTACGATATGTTCATCGTTGCTGTGATCATTCCCTTAATGGCACTCATTGGTGTGATTACACTAGGTACGATGTTCGGATCATTCTAAATCACGGTTCCACTTTTACAACAATTGCAAAGGAATAGATTATGTCACATGCGATTCAACTCCCACGTATGATGGAAATTGGCAAAAATGCACGCGCAAAACTTCCACAAATTTTAACCGCGTTGAATTGCCAAAAGCCTTTAATTATTACCGATAAAATTATGGTGACCTTAGGCTATATTGAGCAAATTCAAAAACTATTACTTGAAGCTGGTATTCAATCAGACTATTTCGATCAAACCATTCCTGAACCAACCTCAGCCTCAATTGCTGCGGGTGTTGCACATATTTGTAATCATCAATATGACGCAATCATTGCTGTGGGAGGTGGTAGCCCAATTGATAGTGCTAAGGCAATGAGTATATTAGCCAAGTTTGGTGGTGAAATTCGCGACTACAAATTTCCACGCCAAGTGAATGAAGCTGGTCTTCCTATTATTGCTATACCAACCACAGCTGGCACAGGCTCAGAATGTACCCGTTTTACCATTATTACCGATGATGTCAGCAGTGAAAAAATGCTCTGTGCTGGCATTGGTTTTTTACCTGTAGCGGCTATTGTTGATTATGAATTAACCATGTCTTTACCAGCCCGTACTACAGCAGATACAGGAATTGATGCACTTACTCATGCAATAGAAGCTTATGTGAGTAGCAAAGCCAGTGCTTATAGTGATGCTCAAGCACTAGCGGCAATGAATCTCATTGGCCCTAATCTGCAAAAAGTTTATCACCAACCAGATAATGAACATGCACGAGAACAAATGATGCTTGGTTCAACTTTAGCAGGTATCGCTTTTTCCAATGCCTCCGTCGCACTTGTCCATGGCATGAGCCGCCCAATTGGAGCATTTTTCCATGTGCCTCATGGCCTATCAAATGCCATGTTATTGCCGAGTATCACGGCTTACTCAATTCCTGCAGCACCAGCACGTTATGCAAACTGTGCTAGAGCAATGGGAGTTGCTCAAAGCCATGACAGCGATGAGATTGCCAATGAAAAACTGGTTCAAGCTTTAACCCAAATCAATCTAGATCTCAACGTACCAACATTGGCTGAATTTGGCGTTGATAAAGCAACATTTGACCAAGTGGTTGAGACCATGGCAGAACAAGCCTTGGCTTCTGGCTCTCCAAATAACAACCCCAAAGTCCCTAGCATTGCAGAAATGAAACAACTCTATCAAGCACTATGGCACTAATTCAGGCATGTCACATTAAACCATCATGCAATTTTTACTTATTTAAATATCGACTTCTCATTTAGAAACAAAGGATCAACATATGCAAATCATCGGACACTTCATTAATGGGCAAGATGAAAATGAACACAGCAGAACCCAAGCTGTTTTTAATCCGTCAACTGGTACACAAGATAAGCAAGTTGCAATCGCCAGTGCTACAACTGTTGAACAAGCCATTGCAGCAGCTGAAGCAGCTTTCCCAGCATGGCGAAATACACCAGTAATCAAACGTGCCCGTGTTATGTTTAAGTTTAAAGAACTGCTTGAACAACATGCCGATAAAATCTGCGAATTAATTGGTCAGGAACACGGCAAAATTGTGCATGATGCAGCGGGTGAACTACAGCGTGGTATTGAAAATGTTGAATATGCTTGTGGTGCTGCAGAATTTTTAAAAGGTGAGTTTAGTAAAAACGTTGGGCCATCCATAGACTCTTGGAGTGAAATGCAACCGCTTGGTGTCGTTGCGGGGATTACGCCTTTTAACTTCCCAGTCATGGTTCCTCTGTGGATGTTCCCTATGGCAATTGTCTGTGGTAACACCTTTGTACTCAAACCATCTGAACGTGATCCATCTGCAACCCTCTATATTGCAAAACTGCTACAGCAAGCAGGTTTACCTGATGGTGTACTCAATGTAGTTAATGGTGACAAAGTTGCAGTAGATACCCTACTACAAGACACACGAGTACAAGCAGTTAGCTTTGTCGGCTCAACACCTATTGCACAGTACATCTATCAAACCGCTACGGCTAATGGTAAACGCTGCCAAGCACTCGGTGGTGCAAAAAACCACGCCATTATTATGCCTGATGCAGATATTGATAACGTCGTAAGCTCATTACTGGGTGCCGCATTTGGTTCATCGGGTGAACGCTGTATGGCACTTTCTGTGGCTGTAGCAGTGGGAGACGATGTTGCAGATGTTATGATTGCAAAACTTACCGAGGCAATGCAGGGTCTGAAATATGGTCCTTACTTTGACAAAAATAATGACTTTGGTGCAGTCATCACGGCGGAACATAAAGCCAAAGTGATTGGTTATATTGACAGTGCTGAACAACAAGGTGCGAAAATTGTTGTTGATGGCCGCCAAGCAGCACCAGAAGGTTATGAAAAGGGCTTCTATGTTGGCGCAACTTTAATAGACCAAGTTCAAGCCAATATGACCAGCTATAAAGAGGAAATTTTTGGCCCTGTTTTACAAGTAATGCGTGTTCAAACCATGCAAGAAGCTATGGACCTGATTGATAATCATGAATATGGCAATGGCACATGTATTTATACACGAGATGGTGAAGCAGCACGTTACTTTAGTGATCATATTAAAGTAGGTATGGTTGGGATTAATATTCCACTCCCTGTACCTGTTGCTTACCATAGCTTTGGTGGCTGGAAACGTTCACTGTTTGGTGATTTACATGCCTATGGTCCAGACGGCGCACGCTTCTATACTCGCCGTAAAACCATCACTCAGCGCTGGCCTACAGCCAATGTTCGAGAAGGTGCACAATTCTCAATGCCTACATTAAACTAAGTTGAATATTTAAAATGAAGCCCCGTGAGATTACATATTCACTATGTCATCTCATAGGGCTTTTCATTTCTATAAATAGTATCCAATCACTTAATCGTTTGCGCTGACCTGACTGTGTTGCTCGATTAAGAGACTTAAAGCTTGGGCTGCTTCACGTAACATTGGCTCAAAAGCAATGAGATCTGCTAACGATTTTCGAATCGTTGGAGCATGAGTATATAAACACGCAATAATTTGTCCGTTATGACAGATTGGAACAGAACAAGCGACCATACCTGCAATAAACTCTTCGTCATCGGTTCCGAGTTTTTGTTCAAAAATTTGCGCTAAATTATCTGCAAATGCATTAGGGTCAACAAGCGTATTTTTAGTCATCGCTTGAATAGGTAATAACTGTATAACTTTTTGTTGTCGTGCTTTTGGCAAATAGCTCAAAAATAGTTTACCGCTTGAAGTACACCATAATGGTACGGTTGACCCCACTGGCAAATACACTTGTAAAGGCCAGTTGGTTTGAATACGGTCGGTATATAACATTTGATTATTATTTAAAATGGCAATTCCGCAAGTCTCACCAATTTGATCAGACAAACGCTGTAGAATTGCTAGACGCTCTACTTTTAAAGATTCTTGCTCCCACGCCCCCATAAGCATTTTAAACGTCCGATCTCCAAGGACATATCCCCCATAACTTTCACACTTCACAAAACCTTCTTGTTCTAAAGTCTGTAGAAGTCGATGAATACTGGGTTTAGGAATATCTAAAGCAACGGCTAAATCTAAGGGTGATGGTGGATGTTTTGCCTGTGAAATAGCATCGATAATATCTAATACGCGGGTAATGGATGAACCTTTCGACATCAAGCACTATTCCTAACAGAAGTGGCAAAGAGATCATTATAATCTAGCGTTCTAGACTTAGATAGTGACGACTCAATACGCCTTTCAATCCTAAGAGCAATTCAAAATACAGATAAAATTTTATGATTTACTACTATTAAATATAAACAAAATCAATTTGCTCTACCATGCCTGTATCATGGTAGAGCGCCGCAATCAAAACTAGGTATCTATACGCACATCGATGTGCTCATCTTTAAAAACTTCCTGAATACAATCCAAAATTTTGGGAATATAACTACTTTGATCCATATTTCGGACTGAAAGTGATATTGGACTATAAGCCTCTAAATCGAGTATCGGAATATAAACTAAATTTTTCATACCAATATCGCTAGCACTTTCGGGAATTAGACAAATCCCCTCACCTGAAGAAACTAAACCCATTGCCATATGAATTTCACGAACTTCTATTAGTTTTTTCGGGACTAAACCTAATTCAGTGAAAATTGACTGTACTGCTGTAGCAAAGTTAGGTTTGGGTGTTGTTGGATAAGAGAAAATCGATTCATCTACAATTTGAGCCAGATAAATACCACTTTGCACATATTGAGCTAAATGGTGTTGTTTATGTACAGCTAACTGCAAACGCTCTTTACGTAACAACATACGTTTAATTGAAGGGTCACTAATACGCAGACGTCCAAAACCTAAATCAATTTTTCCTTGTTTTAAAGCAGCAACTTGTTCACGTGTACCACATTCAATCAATTCAACTTGTATATCAGGATTACGTTGTCTGAATAAATAAATAATTTGTGGCAACAATGCGTATAGCAATGAACTGACATACCCAATTTTAACCGTTTGATCCACCGAACTAATACGCTGCGCCATGCTGGTCGCCTGTGCAGTATGCGTTAAAATTTGGACAGCATGCTGATAAAAGAATCGCCCTGCTTCTGTTGTCCGTACTGGTCGAGTGCCACGTTCAAATAATAAAATACCCAGTTCTTCTTCTAGCTTCTGAATCTGTCTACTCAATGGGGGCTGAGCAATACATAATTTTTCAGCGGCTTTGGTAATGCTCTGCTCTTCGACGACAGTCACAAAATAACGTAGATGTCTTAATTCCATTGTTTATCTTTCCTCCATCCAGACACCCCATAATATACTTGATAAGTATGTAAAAATACCATTTTTCCACTAGTTTAAGATATTACATTATTTTAGGGTATATAAAGAGTTCACTGTTGAAGAATATTAGGATGTATAAATCAGTAGAAACACTGCTTGTTGAAATTCCGACCATCCGTCCACATAAAATGGCGGTGGCAACAATGCAGACTCAAACCCTTGTTTTGGTCAAAGTTACCAGTAATGATGGATTTGTCGGTTGGGGTGAAGCGACCACAATTGGCGGTTTAGGCTATGGAGAGGAAAGTCCTGAAAGCGTCAAAACCAATATTGAAACTTACTTAGCACCGTTGCTAAAAAGTTTGTCTGGGCTAAATTTTGCTCAGACTATGCAACATATTAAAAAGCAAATCAATGGTAACCGCTTTGCCAAATGTGCAATCCAAACAGCTTTACTTGATATTCAAGCTCAACGTTTAAATCTTCCCCTCAGTGAACTACTTGGTGGCCGTCTGCGTGATCGCGTTCCAGTACTCTGGGTACTCGCTTCTGGTAATACTGAAAAAGATATTGCAGAAGCACAAAAGATGGTTGAGTTAAAACGACACAATATCTTTAAACTCAAAATTGGTTCACGTCCATTACAACAAGATGTTGAACATGTGTTAGCGATTAAAAAAGCACTTGGCGCTGACGTTTCTATTCGTGTTGATGTAAACCGTGCATGGTCTGAACGTCAGGCAGTACAGGGAATTCAACTGCTACAAGATGGTGGCGTAGATCTTATTGAACAACCGTGTGCAATTGATAATATTGATGCCATGCAACGTCTCACAGAACGCTTTGATATTGCTATCATGGCTGACGAATCATTAATGGGACCAAATAGTGCTTATCAGCTTGCTCGCCGCAATGCAGCATCTGTCTTTGCTGTAAAAGTTGCTCAATCTGGTGGTTTAGTTGAAGCATGTGAAGTTGCCAAAATAGCAAACTTAGCAGGTATCGACCTATATGGAGGTACTATGCTAGAAGGTCCTGTTGGAACAATGGCCTCTGCACATGTATGCACTACTTTTGAAAATTTAGCTTATGGCACTGAATTATTCGGCCCATTATTATTAACCGAAGAAATTTTAAAAACCCCGCTTCAATACCAACAATTTGAACTCGCTGTACCAACTACCCCGGGTCTAGGTATTGAATTGGATCTCGATAAAATTGACAACCTACGTCGTAAATAACTAAAGGAATACCCCCTATGTTGTTTCAAGTTCGCATGGATGTAAACATCCCACTTGATATGCCAGTTGAACAAGCAAATCAAATTAAAGCTGTTGAAAAAGCTTATTCACAAGATTTACAACGTCAAGGTAAATGGCGTCACATCTGGCGTATTACTGGCCAATACTCCAACATCAGTATTTTTGATGTAGAAAGCAATGAAGAATTGCATAACATCTTGCAAGGTTTACCTCTTTATCCATACATGAATATTGAAGTTATGGCTTTAAATCGCCACCCGTCTTCTATTCGTGAAGATGATCGTTAATCGCAATTTAAATTGCCAATAATACGAATCACCTCAGCTACAAGAAATTTGATATTCCTTGTAGCTTCATCACTTAGGATGGTTATGCACAGCCATGGATTATCCCCCATCAGGAAATCGATGGCTGTGCATAAAAATTCGGACTACTTCGGGGATGCAACATGATTGATAAAAGCACAGGGTCTTTAATCAACGTCTTATCCGCCATTAAAGATGGCGCCACCGTTATGATTGGTGGTTTTGGTACAGCAGGTCAGCCCGCTGAACTTATTGATGGTTTGATTGAACTTGGGGTCAAGGACTTAGTTATTATCAACAATAATGCGGGTAATGGCGATTATGGCCTAGCGAAGCTTTTAAAAGCAGGGGCTGTCCGTAAAATCATCTGTTCTTTCCCACGTCAGTCAGATTCATGGGTATTTGACGAGCTCTATCGAGCTGGAAAAATCGAACTTGAATTAGTGCCACAAGGTAACTTGGCATGCCGTATTCAAGCTGCAGGTATGGGACTTGGCCCAATCTACACACCAACAGGGTTTGGGACTTTGCTAGCTGAAGGCAAACCAACCATGCACTATGAAGGCAAAGATTATGTGCTTGAAAATCCAATTCGAGCTGACTTTGCTTTGATTAAAGCTGAACAAGGTGACCGTTGGGGCAATTTAATTTACCGCAAAGCTGCACGTAATTTTGGCCCAATTATGGCTATGGCTGCAGATTGTACTATTGCTCAAGTCTCTCAAATTGTTGAACTGGGTGCGCTTGATCCTGAACATATTATTACCCCTGGGATTTTTGTCCAACACGTGGTTCAAGTGAACCCAACTCAGGCTTAAGTAGGAGTAACTGTATGAGCTATAGCAAACTAAGCCGTGATCAAATCGCTGAACGTGTTGCACAAGACATTCCTGATGGTGCCTATGTCAACCTTGGGATTGGTTTACCAACAAAAATTTCTAAATATCTTCCAAGCGATAAAGACGTATTTTTACATTCTGAAAATGGTTTATTGGCCTTTGGCCCACCTCCTGAAAAAGGTCAGGAAGATCCTGAACTCATTAATGCAGGCAAAGAATATGTCACCATGCTAACAGGTGGTGCTTTTTTCCATCATGGTGATTCATTTGCCATGATGCGCGGTGGGCATCTTGATATCTGCGTACTTGGTGCATTTCAAATTGCAGCCAATGGTGATTTGGCAAACTGGCACACAGGTGCACCAGATGCTATTCCAGCAGTAGGTGGTGCAATGGATCTCGCTGTCGGTGCAAAGAAAGTCTTTGTTACGACTGATCATGTCACTAAATCTGGGGAACCTAAAATTGTTGCAGAACTTAGCTACCCAGTGACGGGTCAAAAATGTGTAGACCGTATTTATACAGACCTATGTGTTATTGATGTCACTGCCGAAGGCTTAAAAGTTCTTGAAATGGTAGAAGGTCTCAGCTTTGAAGAATTACAAAGCATGACTGGTGCAACGTTGCTCCCAATGGAAAACAAAGTATAAATCTCCCCTTTAGCCCCCTATATAGGGGGCTAAAAGCATCCTTCTGAGTACATTGAAAGAACAGATTTTTGCCAGTTTTTACTAGAAAAAGCTGGAAATCTCTAAAAGATCATGACGAATAAATAAGGAAATATAGATGAAACATGCTTATATCGTCGATGCAATTCGTACCCCATTTGGTCGTTATGCTGGTGGATTAGCTGCTGTACGTGCAGATGACTTAGGTGCTCTTCCCATTAAAGCACTGATGGAAAGAAATCCATCGGTAAAATGGTCACTGGTTGATGATGTAATTTATGGTTGTGCCAATCAAGCAGGTGAAGATAACCGTAACGTAGGACGTATGTCTGCACTATTAGCAGGCTTACCTGTAGAAGTTCCAGCGACAACAGTCAACCGTCTTTGTGGTTCATCATTAGATGCCATTGCAATGGCAGCTCGTGCAATTAAAGCTGGTGAAGCAGATCTCATTATTGCAGGTGGTGTTGAGTCGATGTCTCGCGCACCTTATGTTATGGGGAAATCTGATAGTGCTTTTGGTCGTAGTCAAAAAATAGAAGATACCACTATGGGGTGGCGCTTTGTTAACCCTGCACTAAAAAACTTACATGGTGTCGACACCATGCCACAAACAGCAGAAAATGTTGCCGAACAATTTAACATTTCTCGTGCTGACCAAGATTTATTTGCATATAACAGCCAACAACGCACCGCTGCAGCACAACAAGCTGGGTTCTTCCAACAAGAAATTGTTGCTGTAACAATTCCACAGCGCAAAGGTGAAGCTATTGTCATCAGCGCGGATGAACATCCTCGTGCATCAACCACACTTGAAGGTTTAAACAAATTAAAAGCTGTAGTAAAACCTGAAGGCTCTGTTACTGCTGGCAATGCATCAGGAATTAATGATGGTGCAGCGGCCTTACTCATTGCCTCAGAAGATGCTTTAAAACAACACCAACTCAAACCACGAGCTAAAATCATTGCAGCAACAACTGTTGGCATTGAACCGCGAATTATGGGTTTTGCGCCTGCACCAGCAATTAAAAAACTTTTAGCTCAAGCCAATATGACAATTGATCAAATGGATGTGATTGAGCTCAATGAAGCCTTTGCAGCACAAGCACTTGCTGTTACTCGTGATCTCGGCTTACCAGATGACAGTCCTAAGGTTAATCCTAATGGTGGCGCAATCGCACTCGGCCACCCACTCGGCGCTTCTGGTGCCCGTTTGGTCACAACTGCACTCAACCAACTTGAAGCTACCCAAGGACGCTTTGCGCTATGCTCAATGTGTATTGGTGTAGGTCAAGGAATTGCATTAATTATTGAACGTGTTGAGTCAGTTTAAGCTCAGGAGTTGTATATGCCATCGTTTCAGCAACAAGATGTTCAAATTAACTACCAAACTTTTGGTGACCCAAAACAACCTGCAATTGTGTTTTCTAATTCTTTGGGAACCAATTACAGCATGTGGCAAGCACAGATTGAACATTTTCAAAAACACTATTATGTGATTTGCTATGACACCCGTGGTCATGGCCAATCTTCTGCCCCAGAGGGCCCGTACCGTCTTGAACAATTAGGTCAAGATGTCATTGCACTACTCGATCACTTGGGTGTTCAACGTGCAAACTTCTGTGGTATCTCTATGGGCGGCCTAACGGGTCAATGGCTAGCTGTTCATTACCCTCAACGTTTCCACCACGTGATTATCTGTAATACTGCTGCCAAAATTGGTTTAGAAATGGCTTGGTTAGATCGTGCCAAATTGGTTCGCGAACAAGGCCTCTCTCAAATTGCAGCAACAGCAGCATCACGTTGGTTTACAGAAAGCTTTATCCAAGGCCAAGCCACAACTGTCGAACTTTTAAGTCAACATCTGGCAGCTGGCAGCGCAGAGGGCTATGCAAGTTGTTGCGAGGCTTTGGCTAAGGCTGATTTACGTGAAGATATTAAAAGCATTACTGTGCCAGTATTAATTATTGCAGGTCAATTTGATCCAGTAACAACAGTAGATGATGGTAAACACATGCTTGATGCTATCCCAGGCAGCCAACTGTTTGAAATTGCAGCATCTCATATTTCGAATATTGAATGCCCTACAGCATTTAACAGTGCAGTTGAAAATTTTATTACAGCTTAAGAATATCCCCACAAATAAGGAGTACTTTGGTGCTCCTTTTTTATAGCTGAAAAAAACAGTCATTTGCTGTGAGGTTAATAAAAATACTGCATTAACAACAATAAGAGCAAAGGCAAAGTAATTGCAGATAAGGCTGTTTGTAAACTAATCACCCCAGCCATAAGTGAATAATCACCCTGCAAAATTTTTGTTAATACATAAGCAGAAGATGCTGTGGGAATTGCAAAGAAAATCATCAAAGCCATGGTTTCTGCCTGCCCTAGCCCCATCACATATGTAATTGTAAAGACAACTGCTGGCAATAACAGTAAACGTAACACACTCATATTCAGAGCACGGCCCAAATGCTGTCTAATCTCTTGCAATTGAATCGCAGCACCCACACACAATAAACCCAGCATCAAACTACTACTAGAAAATATATTCAGTACGCTTTCAAAGCCGCTCCAAATCGGAATGTCTAAATAATTAACCGCCATGCCTAATAAACATGAACTGATCAATGGATTTTTAATAAGTGAAATAAGAATATTTTTAAACTTTAAATATTGTCGCGGCGTTAAAGATAAAATTGAAACCACATTAACAACAGGAATTGCAATCGCTAATATATTAATCAGTAAACTTTTAACTTCAGGATGATTCAGTGTTGTAGCAATGGATAGGCCAATATAAGTGTTAAAGCGTACCAAGCTCTGAACATAAACACCAACCCTTGCTGTTGGGGTATGTCGTAATCGTGCGATCAGATATATGGTACTGACAATCAAAAACATTAAGGCAAAAATAATTCCCAATACCACTGACATTTGTGAAATCTGAGTATTGGCTTTTGCTAAAGAAAGAAATAATAACGAAGGAAATAAAATATAATAATTAAGTTTTTCAGCACCATTCCAAAAGTTCAGCTCTAGCACCTTGGTTTTATTTAAATAAAAACCTAAAGCAATCAGTATAATTGATGGGAAAAATATTCCCATAAGCTGAAACATAGAATTGGCCTGTAGCAACCTGACCTCATTCTAGCTCTCATGAAGTTGAACACACTAGAGAATAACGAATTGCGGCCATACATCCTGGAAAAGCATCAATGATCTAAAAATATTGTTGCTGTAATCGAAACTTTAATAGGCAATAAATAGCATGTTTATTGAAAATAATACAACCCAATCTTAGATGATCAGTCACAATCACATAAAATATTCCCAAATAATATAACCAATCCCAAAACCAATAAAGGCATACAGTGTAATAATAAAAAATACAAAACTGGCTTTATTTTTTTTGTTTAACATACTCAGACTTATCCTCTAGACTTTAGATATAGGGTTATTTTGGATCATTATGAATAAAATCATAGACACAGATTTGTTTTAAAAAAATATAACAGATTAGATCTTATCAACCTAACTGTTATAAAAATAGTTCACCAAGTTTATATATGCCCATATTGGTTTATTTGAATAACACTACCCTATTTTTTATTTTTTAATACATGAAAAATAATGAATCGATTACACTCATTTCACCATGATTTGCAAAACTTTAAATGCTCCTGCCATGACTAATGTAAAAATTATAAAATATATCCATCTTATACTTGCTGCCCTTTGGTGTTATCAAGGGCTCATTCCAAAACTTATTTTTACCAGTCCTGATGAGATTGCTGTATGGCAATGGATTGGGTTTTCCACAAATCATGCTGTCTCGTTAGGTCAGTTCAGTGGTGTAATAGAAATGATTTTTGGACTACTTTTTCTGTGTGTATCTCATAAATTTTTGCATTATCTAAGCATGGTTGGATTATTCTTTTTATTAATACTTATTGGTTTTGTCATCCCCGATACTCTCATTCGTGCCTTTAACCCGGTCGTTATGAATATCGCTATGATCAGTTTATCTTGGATCGCTTTGCAATTATGGCCCAAAGTGCCTTAAAGCTAAAATAGGTTGTATCTTTATTATGAGCATGCCAACAATTGCTGCAAAATACTGGACTGGCAGAATAGCACTCGGCTATGGTATTGGGTACTTTTCAGGTATATCGGGTGATAATCAACCTCATCGTCATCATGCTCATCAACTGAGTTTTCCTCAACAAAGTACAGATGTCGTGCGTATTTCTGCTGCTGGACAGACGCAAGAATACCATGGTGTTTATATTGCAGCTAATACTGAACATCAACTTTTAGCTGGACAGTATTGCTCAATTTATATTGATCAAACACATTTTCTGGCCGATTTAATTAATAATTATTTAGCTCCAACCACAAACATTACTGAGCTCACTGCAGAGCTCATTCATTTACTTAGACATTATTTTATAAAACAACACACCATATTACATGCCTTTGAACAGCTTATTATTTTTTTTAACCAACATATGGCTACTCCTGTTCTATCAAGTCGTCAGCAGCACCTAAGACATTATCTTAAAAACAATATACATGCTGACCTAAGTGTACAAGATATGGCGCAAACGCTTAGTCTTTCCACAAGCCGTTTTAGTCACTGGTTCAGTGATGCTTACGGTATTTCCTATCGGAGTTATCGTAAATGGTTACGCTTAATTCAAACCTTACAATCTGTTGATCAGAACTTGAAATTGACTGATATTGCACATCAAGGGCATTTTTCTGATCAGGCACATTTCAGCCGCACCTGCAAACAAATGTTTGGAATTCAACCCTCTCTGCTTAGATTCATTTCTGAAATTGAGCCGCTAGATTTATTACTCCCTCATCCATCATTCATTTAACAATCTAGCGTTTTCGTTCAAGTTTTTAAATCGTGGCATGCACATACTCAATGGCTATATGACGATTGGAGTAATCATGTCTATTCTCTTTAAAACTGCATTACGTTATTTGCTTTATCCACTCTCTATGCTGTTTACACTCTATATAACCCTGCTGATCCTAAATAAATCTATGCCCTATTGGCCTACTGCCATATTATTAATTTTAGCCAGTGGTGCTGTTATTGCTTTAGCTGAACGTTATTTACCATATCAAGTCGATTGGCTTGAATCACACCAAGATACGCTTACGGATATTATTCATGCCATTTTCAATTTAATTTTAATTGTTTCTGTAGCCTATTTCATTGAGTATCTTAATATATTTCGTTTTTTCCCGCGCCTTTGGCCTGATCAATTGGCTTGGTATTGGCAACTGCTCATTGTTGGCTTAGTGATCGATTTTGGTTTATGGCTGATGCATTATATAAGCCACAAATATAAGTTTTTGTGGAAACTCCACGCCATTCACCACCAATCAAGTCGGCTATACTGGCTTAATGCTGAGAAAAGACATCCATTGAGTGCCCTCATTTTGGCGGGCCCAAGCCTGATTGTTTTAACACTCTGTGGTGCTCCAAGCCAATTGATTGCAGGTTGGATGATGCTCATGGCTGTACATCTATTTTTCCAGCACGCTAATGTAGATTATCGTGCTAGCATATTTAAATATATTTTTGCTGTCGCTGAGGTACACCGACTACATCATAAACATGGCTTTGGTCGTAAAAATTTTGGTGAGGTATTTATTTTTTGGGATATTTTATTTAAAACTTTCTATTATGAAACAAATAAAGTTGCAGCCAACAAAGTAGGTGTCCGTAATCCAATTCCCAATCAATATATAGGGCAACTCAAATGGCCTTTTAATCCATAAATCGGCCCTCATATAATCTTCGCAATATTTAAGGAAGTAAGCTTATTACTTCCTTTTTTTTAAATACGTAGTTCCTGACTCCACGTTGAATTTGGTTGTTGGTGGAGATGCCAACACATCCGACTTACTTCTTGCATGAACACAGCGTCGGTAGCACTCCACTTTGTCAAAGCGCAATATACAACATGAATTCCTTTGGGTTGAAATTCTCTTGCCAGTGATTGTGCCATCGCTTGTATACTCGACTGTATACTTTGTTGGATAAAATCATCTTCTGGTCGAACACATTGTCCCCCAGCTAGAAAAACCAATGTCCCTCGTGATTTAAATAACATTTGTCGTATTGTTGCTTGAGCAACAGTAATTGTTGTTAGCGCATACTTTTGCCAATCATACTGTAACTGCTGTATAGGTGAAATTGTAGATTGATCCATCTGCCATGTAGTCTGAAAAATACAGAGATCAATACGGTATCCCAGCTTGCTAAGGTGAGTGAAAAATGTATTCACCAAATGTGTATTATTTAAATTTAAGTGCAACTGCTGCACACCCACTCGATTTGAAATAGTGGGCAGAGTATTCATCGTATCATCTGCGATGATCTGAAAAATTGTGTGTTGTTGCTCGTATGGTTTTTCTTGCAAATATTGACTCAACATTTCAAGATCATTACCAACCAACACTAGACATGCTTGAGTATTTTTCAACCCTGCACGCTCCATTAAACGAGAGATTAACTTTCGCATTAAAACTGCTCCCGATAAGGCCGTAAATCTAATTCATGTGTCCAAAATGCCACTGTTTGTTGATGTAACATCCAATAATTTTCAGCAATGGCCTCAACATTTAGACCACCAGTACCACGTGTTAAACGTAGTAAGCGACCAAGCCCCCAAAGAGCCTTATTTACACGATCTCCATCTACCATTCCGTCAATGACAACATGTGCGATATGGATCTGTGCTGCGCGATATTGCTCTGCTAAATGAAGTACATAATGTCTTAAAGCAAACTTTCCCATACTAAATGCAGTGAAATAGGGTTTAGCACGCATTGAAGCACTCGCTCCAGTAAAAATTAAAGTGCCACTTTGTTGCTGTTTAAATATATCCAGACTGCTTTGTGCTACAACAAAAGCAGATAAAAATGTAGAGCGCCACATTCGATTAAAAAACTCAAGGCGAGTATTTAAAAATAACGAAGGAATATTGCCACCAACATTGTGAATCACTGTGGCCAAATACTCTTGTTGCTGACGAATACGAGTAAATAAAGCCTCAACCTCATCCCTGTTTTCTGCATCAATAATGTGGGCAACTGCATGCCCACCTTGTTGATTAATATGTTGTACAACGCGTTGAACTTTATTTTCAGTGCGTCCCACAACATAAAGCTTATAAGGTGCTTGCGCAAATCGGCGGCAAACAGCAGCACCAATGCCTTGTTCAGCCCCCACACCAAATACAATCACAGACTGAATTTGACCGCTTTGCTGTAACTTCGATTTATTCATAACAATTGAATCCATTGTTGAATATGAGGATAAGCCTGAATTTTTTTAGCCCATTTTTCATTAGTACGCATAACTTCAAATAATTGTGAGCCAACAGCAATATCCGCAACTGTTTGATTCTCACCAACCAACCATCCTGTTGGTGTCAAACACAGCTCAATGCGTGCTAAGTGTCGTTCAAACTCAGCTTCAATATCTTCTTTTGCCATACGTCCAACACCCTGCATTTTAATTTGCATATTCAACGTTGCTTTTAACATGGGCTTCATTAATATTTGCTCATAAGCAGGACGTCCTTTTGCCGCAATTTCAACCACTTGATCAAACCCTTTAGGATCGCTCACTCGAAAATAAATTTCATAAAAATAGAGTAATTCATCTGCCCAATCCTCCCAGAGTTCAACCTGAGCTTTGGCAAATACATCTGTAGGGTATAAAAGAGGTAAATCTGGATAAGCTTGATCCAAATAACGTGCAATTCGTGTACTGTCTTGAATTCGTTGGCCATCAATATCTAATACAGGGACTTTTCCTACTTTACTCAACAAAGGCACCTTACCTGCCAACAAACCATTATAATTTATTGTTTCAAAATCAATCCCTTTAAACCGCAACATCCGACTAACCTTTTGACAAAAAGGTGATATTTCCCACTGATGTAGTACGACTGAACTCATAAATCTACTCTCTTGATTATTTTCTTGAACAGTTTGATATGACAGTAAAGGTTCTTTACTCGATTTAATTTACTTGGCTTTTATTACTGATAAAGTGATCGCGTTAAACCAATTAGTTCTAAAAAGGAACTTTATAAGAAAATAGAGAGATAATGTATTATTGTCAATTCTATCTAAAGCTAAATCATGCATATTGGCCTGATATGACCACTGGCACCCTAAATAGATATAGGTGCAACAACTTTGCCCTTGTGTATAATTTTTAACTTATCCACATTTCACATGGGCATAATTTAAAATGTCCTCAACCACACTGTCAGGTGTAATAACTCGTGAGATTGATCTTTGTTAAATCATAGACATCAATTACACTAAAACTCATTAATACTCACATGATCATCAGTTAAATGAAAAAAGTGTTTAGTGCAATTTGTATTGGCATAGCCATGCTTTCAAGCAACGACATTTGTGCAAAAGTTATTGAAAAACAAATAAGTTTTAATAAAGGATCAACTGGCAGTCAGTTAAATGACAAATTAACGGGTTATGACAGTATTCAATACACACTGTATGCCAAAGCAGATCAACTTTTATCATTTAATATAACAAGTACAAATAATTTAGCAAAAATCAACATCTATAGCCCTGGTGACCGTCCAGGAAGCGCTGAAGCCTTATACCGTGACAGCACCTCTGGTGATATTATTTTGCCCAAAACTGGCGCTTACACTATTCAGATTTATCAAATGAGAAATTCAGCACGACGTGGAGGCACGGTAAAATATAATCTTAACCTCAGTGTCGTTGACTATGATTAAGCTTTCTCATGCAAAGTCGTTTTATTTGTACTCATAACTTTTACTCAGCTCAGAACACTCGTACTCTGAGCTGAGTTTAAATCGCTTAGAATTTGTAAGTAGTTACAAAGTTAACACGTGAAATATCAAAGGATTTACCATCAAATTGTTTACGTTCACCATGATGATATTCTAGTCCAACATCAATATTTTGAAGTGGAGTATAGAAAATATTGGCAGAAATGTCTGATAACTGTTTATTCATCTTTGGATTGTTACGAGCGTAACTTGTTGAATCATCAAAGTCTATGAGGGAAGCAGCAAAATTGGTACGCCATTGATCAGACAACTTATGCGAATAACCCAAGACATAAGTGTTTACCTTATTTTGATCAAGATCATTTTGTTGTTTATTAACACTAAAGTCGCCACCTGAACTATAGCCATTTACCATACTGCCATTTTGCTGAGTATAAGAAACAAATTTCTGATCCCCCTCTACATGATATACATGCGCTTGGACTGAATTGATTGGTGAAAGTTTATATTTAACCCCAAGACCAACACCCCAGCCCCATTTATCAATATCTTTTTCTTGTCCATCAACTTTTAAAGTAGCACGCTTTTCATGTGCAAAACCTTGCGTAACCAATGTTAAATCATCTTTGTTATACACATATTTAGCAGTGACTGCTGGTAACTCAGATGCACGTGTATCAACATATTCAGCAGCAACTTTTACATTATGTGCTGGAGCTAAGTTAAAGTTATAACGAACCTGTGGTAAACGTGTCCATGAATACCCCATAAACAATGTGTAATCTACACTCTCTGTTAAAGTCTCTAAGTTACTCATGTTCGAAACGGTTTGACCAATCAACCAGTTATTAAAATCAATATAAGCATGACGTAAGCGTAATTTACCATTCCCCTCTAAACCATCCCAAAAATCCATTTCAATTTTGGCTTTAACATCGGTCCCTTTTATATTTTTTGCTAAGTCCATCCCCAAACGTGTCGCTGTAATGGTAAATGCTGAACGATTACCCGCGGGGGTAGAATCCACCGATGGAATTTGTCCACTGACAAACTGAGGAGAAGCAGTATCTTTAAAATCCACAGCCCCATCTACACGAACAATACCGTAAAATTTAATATCGGTATCACTATATACACTTGCCTTCTTGGCCTGTTTTTGTGTCGTTTCCTGTAATTGTTGCACTTGCTGAACATCTTCAACACGTTGCTGTTCAAGTTTGTTAAATTTAGCTTCTAATACTTCGAGTCGACTTTCAACCCCTCCAGCAACTACTTGATTTAAAGGTAGAAATGCCATAAAAAATGCAATGTGTTTCATTTTAAAGTTCATGATTGATCCTTTTTTAAACATGAGTTTCCCTATTCGGCTCAAGTAATTGAGTCGAAAATTGAGCTTTAAGCGTGAATGATGATAGAAATTGCTACCTTGCTTGAAGATTACTCGATACTAAAAACGACCCCTCGTTTTTTCAGTACATCAAGATCTTCAAACAAAGTAAGGCAATTACAAACATAAAATAAATCGTGATTTACAACGTGTAGTCATCTATTCCTAGATTAAATCCTTGCTCGAGTTGTCACTCCAAATAACACCCGTTATTTAGTAATCGAACCTTCCTAAAAAAGATTTATTCCCTACACATTGAAGTAAATACAGTTAAGAACACCTCCATTGTTCAAGCTGTAAAATCATGCACGGCAGTGATGATTCTCATCAATTCACTGCCTACTCCATTGTTGGAAAAGCCAACATTAAACAGCATTGATGTGTCGTGAATTTCGATTCATTACATCAATGTAAAGTTGTTACGACATTCAAATTATTGAATGTTCCCTAGGCAGACGTATTTCATCTCTAAATATTCATCCATGCCATATTTAGACCCTTCACGACCAATCCCTGATGCTTTCACCCCACCAAAAGGCGCAGCAGCATTAGAAATTAAGCCAGTATTCACACCGACCATGCCGTACTCTAAGCCACGAGAAACACGAATAAATTGATTGATATCTTGTGTAAATACATACGACGCCAAACCAAATTCCGTGTCATTCGACATTTCGATGACTTGTTCTTCTGTTTCAAACTTAAAAATTGGTGCAAATGGTCCAAAGGTTTCTTCCTTTGCACATAACATTTGTTGCGTCACATCTTTAACTAAAGTTGGTACACACCAATTACCTTCTGTATTTTCTGTTTTCCCAGTGACTAAAACTGCACCTTTACTTAGTGCATCCGCAATATGCTCTTCAACTTTTGCCACAGCCTTACGGTTAATCAGAGGTCCAATGTCAGTGTCTGCATCTAAGCCATTGCCCATCTTCATTTTTTCAACTTGGCTCTTTAACTTATCTACAAAGGCATCGTAAATTTCGCTTTGTACATAAATTCGGTTTGCACAAACACAAGTTTGTCCAGCATTACGAAATTTAGTATCCATAACCCCTTGAACTGCTTGGTCAAGATTGGCTGAATTAAATACCAATACGGGTGCATTTCCACCAAGCTCTAAAGACAGTTTTTTCACTGTTGGCGCACTTTGTGCCATTAATTTGGCACCAATTTCAGTCGAACCAGTAAAACTTAATTTTTTAACAATCGGGCTTTGCGTAAAAATTTGCCCAATTTTAGTTGAGGAGCCCGTAATGACATTAAATACGCCTTTAGGAAAGCCTGCCTGTTCAGCAAGTTTGGCTATAGCCAAGGCTGTTAATGGTGTTTCAGATGCAGGTTTAACCAAAATAGAACAACCTGCTGCCAATGCTGGTGCAACTTTACGGGTAATCATTGCTGCAGGAAAATTCCAAGGCGTAATCGCTGCACATACCCCAATTGCCTCTTTAAAGACAAAAATTTCGCTGTTGGCAGCAGATGGAATAATGTCACCATAAGCACGTTTGGCTTCTTCACTAAACCATTCAATATAACTTGCAGCATAAGCGATTTCACCCTTCGCTTCTTTCAAGGGCTTGCCTTGCTCTACAGTCATAATCGCAGCAAGCTCATCTTGATGCTGCATCAATAAATCAAACCAGCAACGTAATAATCGACTACGTTCATTTGGCGCAATCTCTTTCCACTTTTTCTGTGCAATATTTGCATCGACAATTGCTTGTTCAATGACTTGCTCAGAGAGTACAGGCACAGTAGTAATTACAGACTGATCTAAAGGATTGGTGACTGCCAGCGTTTCTTCAGCACTTAACCATTCACCATTCACTAAACATCTGTTTTCAAAAACTGAAAATTGCGTAATATCCATCATTCTTTCCTAGTTCATCATTTATTGCTTAAAACGAGCAATTTTTTTCACCAAAGTTGATTGCTCAACACCCAGTGCTTTTGCTGTTGCACGTGTCGAACCATATTGCTTTAAAGCTGCTGAAATCAGCTCACACTCAAAGGCTTGGACACGCTCTTTCAAACTCAAGGTCAGCGGTTCGACTTGACGCTGTATTGCCAAGTGCTTAGGTAAATCTTGCAGACCAATTTCATTCGCCTGACTGCTGACTAACATCCGTTCCAACACATTGAGTAATTCACGTATATTTCCCGGCCAATCATATTGGCTCAGTGCCTCAATCACTTCAGGACTAACACTTTTATTTAGTTGGTATTTCTCATTAAATCGATTTTGATATTGATGTACCAAAGGCAAAATTTCACCACGTCTTTGACGAAGTGGTGGAAGCTCCAAATCAATCACATTAATTCGATAGAATAGATCTTCACGGAACTCACCTCTTTCCACCATCTCTTCTAATTTACGGTGAGTGGCAGAAATAATACGAATATCAACCTCTTTAAACTCTGTTGAGCCCACAGGTAAAAAACGGTTTTCTTCGATAACTTTTAGAAGTTTTACTTGCATACTTAAAGGCAAATCTCCAATTTCATCTAGAAATAGTGTGCCCTTATGTGCAATTTCTAATAGTCCTTTTTTCCCTTTACTTGAAGCGCCAGTAAATGCTCCAGACACATAACCAAACAATTCAATTTCAAGTAAATTATCTGGAATCCCAGAGCAGTTTAATTCTAGAAAAGCATGCTCAGACCGAGGACTAATATGATGAATATAGCGCGCTAATTTGGATTTCCCTGTCCCAGTCTCACCACGTAACAAGACCTTGCTATTGAACTTAGCTACATTATTGGCAAGATCAAAAACACGTTGTGTTTCACGTGAAATAATTAAATCATGTGCAAAATGATTAATCTTGTACTGTGCCTGAGTACGAAATAAATTATCTAACTGCTCCTGCGCATGTTTAGCTCGAAGCAATTCAGTAATGTCACGTACACTCGTTACAATACAAATCAACTGATTATTGCGATCAAAAACAGGGCTGCCTGTCACCAAAATTTTCTGGGAACCATGAATTGTCTGAACTAAAGTGACGACTTCTTGTCGTTTAATCACCTCAAGTGAAGCGGAGTTAGATAAATACCCCATCTTCACTAAGTCACCCATATAGCGACCAATTAAAATTTCACGTTTTAATCCAGTGATACGCTCATACGCATCATTCACAGCCACTGTCACAGCATGGGCATCTGTAATATAAATACCATCTTGAATTGCATGAATTAAGGAACGAATTGGCTCCACATCAAAAATTGAACGACCATCTTGAGTGATCAGTTCAAAATAATCATTTTCGCCTTTCATTAATGCAATCACTTGATCCACGGTCATTTTTTACCCCTACGCAGCATAAGCTTCACGATAAATCGCTTCGATATCATCCACGCTAAGCTGCCGAGGGTTATTTTTTAATAAACGCTCCACTTTGATTGCTTCTGCTGCCAATGCAGGTAGATCTTCCTCCTGAATGGAAAAATCACGCAAACTTGCAGGTATATTCAATTGGCGACAAAATTTGTGTAAAAACTCCACCAATTTTTCTGCATTTTCTGTATGTAAATGACTTTGACCAAGCTTCAACACCTTGGCTATATTACTTAAACGCTCAGCACAACCAATCACATTCCACTTTAAGACGTAGGGCAACATGAGTGCATTACTCACACCATGCGCCATTTTATATTTTCCACCAAGTGGATATGCCAAAGCATGCACTGCACCTACACCCGCATTACCAAAAGCCAGCCCAGCCATAAGGCTTGCTGTGGCCATTTTTTCACGTGCAATTAGATTTGAAGGTAAGGCATAAGCTTGAGGTAAATATTCTACGATTAAGGCTATCGCTTGTAGGGCTAAAGCATCGGTAATATCACTATGATTAACTGAAATATATGCTTCAATGGCATGAACTAAGGCATCTACCCCACTTGCCGCAGTCACTGTAGCTGGACAACTAACCGACATCAGTGGAGAAACAATTGCCACATCTGGTAAAAGGAAATCACTAACAATACCTTGTTTCATTTGATTTTTTGTATCAGATAAAATCGCAATATTGGTGACTTCTGACCCCGTACCCGAAGTCGTTGGAATAACAATTAAAGCAATATCACGACCACCAATTTTATCCGTCCCAACAAAGTCACGGACATGACCTGATTGCCCTGCAAGTGCCGCAACACATTTAGCAATGTCGAGTGCGCTTCCTCCGCCAACTGCAATGACAGCATCATTTTGATGCTGATGATAAAACTCAATACAATCTTGGACTTGTTCTAATTCTGGCTCTGGTTTTACAGCATCATAAATTGAATATTCAACATTAAGTAAATTCAACACATGTAAAATTGTTCCAGATTTCACCACCCCTTGATCACTAATAATGAGTGGTTTTTTAATATTAAACTGCGTTATCGCTGGTAATAAATACTCAAGTGCCGTCTGACCAGTAATCAGTTTATTCGCACTTTTAAATGTAGAAAATCCCATAACTAATCCTTTATTTTACCTGAACGTATAAATCAACTTGGTTTACCTGTTGTCTATAATGAACTTCTGTTCATTGTCGTTGGTGAGTGTGTTTAGCCCCTCCCTTTCACGGTTAAGTAAAAGAGATCACATAAACGCATTGTCCCACTAAAATCCTTTTTAACTTCTCTAGGTCTAACGAAAAAAATCATCACATACCTATAGATACAAAATCCATGCCAACCTTTAAAAAACAACATAACAATATGAATTATATAAACTTAATAAAAACACCACATAAGGTGTAATACGGTATTATATGAATTTTTTCCTCATAATTAAAACCACCTATGAATTTATTCATCACCAAATAACTTTCAGGAAAAAATATTTATTTTCTAATCATTAAATGGAATCATTTCGTCTTTATTTTGAGCACTAATTGCGTAAAAAACAGCAAAATAAGTTGTTTAAAAAGTGAGAAATTTGGCCCCATTGTAGAAAAAGAAATCTTTAATAAATTAATTTAAAAATCAGGATAATTTTCATCACATTAAAGATGAATTTTATGTAAAAAAAAGTAAGTGAATCTATAAAATAATTTTGATAATTTAACGACTTAGCAACACTTTAGCGATATATATACCAACAAAATATATCTACCTATATTATAATATTACGATCTTTAATATCCCATGGTTCACCAATGTCTGAAAAGCTTCAAGTTCAACGTCAAGCTGCACCGATTCGGCAGCAAGTTACCACGCTATTAAAGCGAGATATCTTAGATGGTTTCTTTATGCCAGGTGACCGTCTTGTCGAAAGTGCTTTATGTGAACGTTATGGGGTTTCTCGTACAGTCATTCGTGAAGTATTACGCTTATTAGAAAGTGAACACTTGATTAGTGTTGTTCCTCTACAAGGTCCGATTGTGACTAAGCTCACTGAAACAGACATCATCAATTTATATTTAGTTCGTGCCAAAGTTGAAAGCTTTATGATTGAGTTATTCATCAAAAATGCCAATGCTGAGGATAAAAAAGAATTACATGATTTATATCAAAATTTAGATGAGAAATTCCTAAATGGCTCGGTAGATCAACGCTGGGAATATAAAGATAAATTTTACGATATCCTCCTTAAAGGGGCGAAAAATAATGTACTTGAAGAAATGATTCTAAAAATTCAAGCACGTGTTGGCTTGTTTAAACACTTCGCATTTGTTTATGAAGACCGTGTCAAACGTGGTTATGAAGATTTAAAACTTATTTTTGATGCAACATTGGCAGAAGATATAGAACAAGCCTGCGCACATAATGATCAGCACCTATTAGATGCTGGACAAGCGGCAGTAGTCAATTATAAACGTCGTTTAAATCCAAATACGCTCTAAACTAAACAATACTATGCAATAAAAAACGCTCTTTATTGAGCGTTTTTTATGATTGGGAAGTACTGTTTTAAAAACAACTTAACTCGCAATATATAAGCCACCATTTACGTGTAGCGTTTCACCAGTGATAAAGCTTGCAAAATCAGAAGCTAAATAAAGTACTGCATCTGCAACTTCATCGGCACTTCCCAAACGATGCAATGGCGTTTGCTGCAACAATCCATCGCCTTTTTCTTGCATTAACTGGCGAATCATTGGAGTATCAATTAGCCCTGGCGATACATTATTCACACGAATATGAGGTGCCAACTCAAGCGCCAAGGTACGTGTTAAATTTAATACTGCACCTTTCGATGCCGCATAATGTGCGTGATTTAAACTCCCTTTATGTCCAGCCATAGATGCAACATTGACAATTGCAGCGCCAGTACGTAAATGAGGAATAGCAGCACGAATAGTATAAAATACACCATCCAAATTCACTGCTGTCACTTTAGACCATTCTTGATCTGAGATGTCTTTTAATGGGCGCTCTAAATACAAACCAGCACATGGAATTAAAATATCAATACCACCAAAACGCTCCACTGCAGCATTTACAACTGCAACTGCCTGAGCAGAATCAGATACATCTTGTGCTAAAGCCAACACTCGCTCACCGCTAGGATCAAGTTGTGCCGAAAATTTTTGCAATGCTTCAAGATTTAAATCAGACAAAACGAGCTGTGCGCCTGCTGCATATAACTTTTGAATACAACTCACAGCGATACCACCTGAAGCACCGGTAATTAACACTGTTTTTCCTTGAAAATTAAACATTTTTATATCCTATAAACGAATAAGTGCAAGTTCAGGCTCATCTAAAATAAAAGCAGCCAATTGACCAATCTGTGCCATCAGCATGGCCTGACCTGGTACAGTTTTCATGCCTTTACTTTCAGCTTGTAATAACAATTGTGTCTTGGGTGGATTCATAACCACCTCTGCAACACAAGCACCTTGCCCGAGCTGATCAATGCTAAAAGGTAAAACATGTTCTAATGCCCCCAACATACCTGCGGAAGTTGCATTGATACATAAATCAACATCTACGGCATTTTCATCTACAGCAGTAATATCGGCATCTGGTGCATACGCACGTAGTGCTTTAACCAATTCTTCAGCTTTATCTTGAGTACGGTTATGAACGCGTAAGGTTTTCACACCACGTTCCAACAAGGCAAAAGCAATACCTCTTGCCACACCACCAGCACCTGCCATATATACTTTTAAATTTGCATCTACCTGAACATCGTTATGAATTAAACCTTGAACAAAGCCTTTACCATCAAACATTTCACCATGAATCTGACGTTGTTGATCAAAGCGAACCGCATTTACTGCACCAATAATTTGTGCTTGAGATCCTTTCACTTGAGTGAGCTCAGCCATGGTCATTTTATGTGGAACAGTGACTACAGCCCCAGCAATAGTTGGAATTAGCTTTAGACTCTGCACACATTGGCTGAGATCTTCTGCAGCAACCTGAAATGGCACACAAACAGCATCATAATTCGCCTTACGCAACAACATATTCATAATGCGTGGGGTTTCAACATGTGCGATTGGATCAGCCAATATTGGAATGATTTTAGTTTTACCTGTAATAGGTTGTTTAACATCACTCATTTCCACTCTCCTCAAGGTTATATTGTCACGCTTTAAATTAACGCTAAATTTCAAACACTTCTGCTGTATTAATTTCATCTCATCAAGATGTATGGCATTTCATATGTCATTGCTTTGCATTAATAAATTCATAATGATTTAAAGCAAATCGATCTATCAACAATAAAAAAGAGCCTGTTGATATTTCAGTGACGAATGGGTACGTTTGAAATATCAACAGCCTCGGAGGATTGAATCTATCTAAATACCCGAATAGATTCCCCCAACAGAAAGCCCTTCGTTCATCCTTAAACGCAGACTTTCCTTACAGCGCACTTAAACTTTATCTAAATCAATCCCTTTGTTATCTTTCCAAGTCAGTACTACAGCGATTGCCACAATACACACAATCACAGCATAAACATTAAACAGTGACTCTAATTGATTTGCATACAACCAAGTATTTACATATGACGCTGTACCACCAAACACGGCGATTGAAAGCGACATAAAAATACCAAACAATTTAGTACGATAGCGTGTAGGAATTTGCTCAGACATCGCCGCTGGCTTACTTGCCGTCAGGAATCCAACAAAAACCAAACCAACCGCTTGTGCTACAAATAAGGTCCAAGGTTCACTTGATAGCAATCCCCAAAGTGGGAATAAAAACACCATCGAACCACCGAAAGAAATTAATGTACTGGTTTTACGACCAATAATGTCCGACAACCAACCTTGAATAGGTAAACAAATCAAATAAACCACTTGTGCTAAACAGCTCATGACAAAAGCATCATGTGGATCCATTTTAAGATGATTAATTGCATAGATTGCGCAGACAGTTACCCAAATATAATAGGTCAGTGTAGAACCTGCCTCGTAGAAAAATAGTTTAATTCCAGTTTTAAGAAATTTAGATAATGGCCATGCTGGTGTGTCATCTTGTTGCATTTTTTCAACATGCTCACTCTCCATCATATTGCGACGCAAATAAAGCGCAAAGAATGCCAGTACACCGCCCAATAAGAATGGAATACGCCAGCCCCAATCATACATATCCTCTTTAGGAATCACTGAAGTCAAAAGCGCAAGGAACAACGTTGCGGTTAAAGAACCTAAACCTACGGCAAAAAATACAGTACTGGACCAAAGACCACGACGCTTGGGTGGTGCGATTTCAGAAACATAAGCATATGATGTCGTCGTTTCACCACCATGAGCAAAACCTTGCACCAAACGTGCCAAGACCAAAATTAAAGATGCCCAATAGCCAATTTTTTCAAAACTTGGAATCAAGGCGATGACAATACTGGCCCCAGCCATAAGCAGCATGGTGATCATCAATACATTACGTCGACCAATTTTGTCGGCTAATGGTCCAAAAATAAAACCACCAAAAGGGCGTGAAATAAAACCTACAGCAAAAACTGCCAAGGTACTTAATAAAGCAGAAGTAGGATCGGCTTTGTCAAATAATGCAGAGGCAATATATACCGATGCGACAGCATAGATCGTCCAGTCATACCATTCTAAAAGGTTACCTACACCACTGGCCATCAGTGACTTTTTACGTGCCGCATCCATTACAGGCACATCAGCCGTAGATTTACTTACATTCTCTATAGGTTGATTCATATATATCCTTATGCGATTTCTCTTAATTTGTGATCAAATCCATACTCTGGCTTAAACTAGAGCATCCCTGCTCAAGCATTACATTCCGTTCTGTCAGCCATCTAAATTTTAGATTTCAGATTTCCAAAACTATTGATGTAATGCGCGTTGATAAGCCGCCAGTACTGCCTCATGCATTGCTTCCGACATGGTCGGATGCGGTAAAATGGTTTGCATCAATTCCTGTTCAGTGGTTTCAAGTGTCTGAGCGATGGCATAACCATTAATCATTTCAGTCACTTCTTCACCTACCATGTGTGCACCCAGCAATTCACCACTTTGTTCATCAAATACAACTTTGACAAAACCTTCACTACTCTCCATGGCCAATGCTTTACCATTAGCAACGAATGGGAATTTCCCTACGCGGATTTTTTTACCTAAAGCCTGTGCTTGTTTTTCGCTATACCCAACACTTGCAACTTGTGGATGGCTATAGGTACAAGCTGGGACTTTATTGCGGTCTAATGGATGTACATCTAAGCCCATGATTTTTTCGACACACAACACCCCTTCATGGCTAGCCTTATGTGCCAACCATGGTGGGCCTGCAACATCACCAATGGCATAGATGTTCTTTTCACTGGTACGACAATATTCATCAGTCACAATATGACCGCGATTCAGTTCAATTTTGGTCTGCTCTAAACCGAGATTTTCAGTGTTGGCACTAATTCCTACCGCTAACAGCACCACATCAGCGATTAATTGAACGGGTTGCTTAGCTTCAATATTTAAAACAACCTCGCCATTTTTAAGCTGATGGCTTGCCACTTTTGCGTCGGTATAAATTTGAATACCATCTTTTTGCAGTGACTTACTTACCGTGGTAGAAATCTCAGCATCTTCTTGCACCAAGATACGCTCTGCCATTTCCACTACAGTCACTTCTGCTCCCATAGCACGATAGAAACAGGCAAACTCAATACCAATGGCACCTGCTCCGATCACCACCATGCGTTTAGGAATTGCCTTAGGTAACAACGCTTCTCTATAGCTCCAGAAATGTTGCCCATCAACAGGCATATTTTCAATCGCTCGCGCACGTGCGCCAGTAGCTAAAATAATATGCTTTGCTGTTAACGTCTCAGTGCTTTTCGCCTGCACACTCAGTTGACCTTGACCTAATAATTTTGCCTCACCTTGAAAAACAGTAACCTTGTTTTTCTTCAACAACCCAGCAACTCCACGTTGAAGTTTTGCTGAAACATCTCGTGAACGTTGAACTACTTTATCGAGTTTTATTTTTGGTTGCGCAACATCAATACCAAAAACATCGGCATTTTTAACTAAACGCAAAACATCAGCGCTACGCAATAAAGCTTTGGTTGGTAAGCATCCCCAGTTTAGACAAATCCCACCCAATTCAGCACGCTCTACTACTGCAGTTTTCATGCCCAGTTGACTAGCACGAATGGCTGCAACATATCCACCTGGACCACCACCGACAACCACCAAGTCAAATTGTTGTTTACTCATGATCACTACCTCGGATTAGATCAACAATTTCAATGGATCTTCGATATGCTGCTGGAATGCAGCCAACCAAGTCGCAGCAACAGCACCATCAATCACACGATGATCGGCAGACAAACTACAGCGTAATACGGAACCTACTTGAACTTCGTCATTCACTACGATTGGCTGTTTCTTAATGGCACCTACAGCCAAAATACCTGCCTGTGGTGGATTAATGATGGCGTTAAAATCTGACACACCAAACATACCAAGGTTACTAATACTAAATGTACCGCCTTGATACTGCTCTGGTCGTAGTTTTCCTTCACGTGCAAGTTCTGCTAATTCTGCAACTTCACGATGAATCGTAGACAATGATTTATTTTCTACTTGACGAATAACAGGGGTGAATAAACCTTTCTCCGTTGCCACAGCAACACTAATATCAACATGATGATACTGATGAATTGCGGTTTCAGCCCAACATGCATTCATCTCAGGCACTTGAGCAGAAGCTAAAGCAACAGCTTTAATAATCATGTCATTCACTGAGATTTTTTCTTTGGCAACCGCATTGATTTGCTGACGAATATTTAATAAAGCATCGACATGACACTGCACATTTAAGTAAAAATGCGGCACTGTCGATTTACTCTCAGTTAAGCGTCGTGCAATCGTCTTACGCATATTACTTAACGCAACTTCTTCATATTCAACAGCCGTAGCCACTGGAGTTGCTGTCGCTGTAGTACTTGCCTCAGAAGCCGCAACCTGAGCAATAGCTTGTTCTAATGCCAGTTCAATATCACGTTTGACAATACGGCCACGAGGACCACTGCCATTTAATTCGGCCAAGTCCAATTGGTTTTGTTGTGCGAGACGTTTTGCTAAAGGTGACGCGAAAATACGTTCAACTGTCTGACTATGTACTGTTTCGTCTGTTACAGCTTTCTGAGTTGCAACTTGAGCAACAACTGCTGAATCAACAGTCTGCTCAACAGCTGGAGACGGCGTGAGATCGATCTGACCATCACCATTGAGCTGGGCAATTGCTGCACCAACTTCAACTTCTTCACCTTCTTGTGCAATTAACTTACTAATTAAGCCTTCTTCTTCTGCGATCATTTCAACCACAGCTTTATCGGTTTCAACTTCTGCAATACATTGACCGATAACGATTTGATCACCTTCGGCAACCAACCATTTATTAATTGTGGCATGCGTTGTATTTGCCAATACTTCTGGCATATGGAGTAACTTAGACATGGTGCGACCTTTGACTAAAATTTTTAATATCGGATGAGTGAATGGAAGCGATTAAATCGCTTCACCTTTATCACGCATAACACGTTGTAGACCTTCAACTACTTCTTCAGTACGTGCAGCCGCAGCACGTTCAAGTACCTTAGAAATACTTGGTGCACCTTCTGTACCATGTACACGTTGAATTGGTTGATCTAACCAGTCGAAACAACGACGCTGTAATTCATCTGATAACCAACCACCATAAGAAGTTCCCTGATTACCTTGTTCCACAATCAACACATTATTGGTTTTGCGAATACTGGCTTCGATCGTGTTCCAATCCAAACTTGCACGATCAAGGAAACGTAGATCAATCACCTCAGCATCGACACCTGTTTGTTCAACAGCTTCTAAACTATGATTCACCATAGAAAGGTAAGTTAAAATTGTTACTGCCTTACCTTCACGACGAATCGCTGCTTGACCAAATGGTATTTGGTAATCCAAATTACTTTCAGGGATTAGACCGCTTTTACTATATAAATCTACATGTTCAATCACTAGAACAGGATCATTACAAGCCAAAGCAAAGTTCATCAAACCGATATAATCAAAAGGTGTTGATGCCGCAACAATGCGCCAACCTGGGTTTGTCACAAAAATTCCTGCTGGGTCCATTGAGTGTTGTGAACCATACCCTGTACCCATCGCAATTTTCGTTCTTAAAACTAAAGGCACATCACTCTGACCACCAAACATATGACGTGCTTTACCAATTTGGTTAAAGACCTGATCGGCTGCTACCCACATAAAATCTGGATACATAAATTCCACGACAGGTTTAAAACGCCCATCAACAGCAATCCCACCACCAAGGCCCATAAAAGCATTTTCGCTGATTGGTGTACCCAAAGTACGCTCAGGGAAACGCTCTTTTAGTCCCTTTGTCGCCCCATTGGTTCCCCCTTTGAGACGATGAATATCTTCACCCATTACCATGATTGAATCATCGGTTTCCATACGACGATTCATTACATTTGCAACAGCATCAATAAATTTTGCTTTGACCAAAGCTTGAGTAAAGGTCGCTTCCTCTTGTGTTTCAGCACCAGCTATCTCAGAGAGATCACCACGAATACCAACATCAACAAAGTCTTTAGCAGGCCAAAGCTCTGGACGAATACGGCGCTTGCCCTTTTCGGCAGCTTCAGTCAACTCAGCAACAGCTTGTGCCATAACATCTTGACACTGGCGACGTAATGCAGTGACTTGATCGGCATCAATTAAACCACGTTCAATCATTTGATTTTCAAGCATTACAATCGGATCACGCACCTTCCATGCTTGTTCTTCATCTTTACTACGATAACCAAAGGCACTACCAGGATAAGGACCATTTTGATGGAAGAAACGATAAACATCGGCTTCAACGATGGTTGGTCCTTTACCTTCACGCATATGCTGCAATGCTTGCTGCATGGTCAAATGCACAGCCAATGGGTCCATGCCATCAACTTTCCAACTTGGAATATTAAATGCCGCACCACGTGAAGATAAACGTGTTTCAGCAGTTGCTTCTTCAACTGAAGTTGATACTGCATAACGGTTATTTTCAATAAAGAAGCAAATTGGCAACTTCCAAGCTGCAGCCAAATTCATGGTTTCAAGCACAGAACCAATGTTGACCGCACCATCACCAAAATAAGTAATTGCAATCGCATCTGTTTGAGCATGTCGATGTGCCCAAGCAGCACCAGCAGCCATTGGCGCACCGCCACCAACAATCGCATTGGTTCCTAAAGCACCGGCTTCAATCCACTGTAAGTGCATTGAACCGCCACGACCTTTACAAAAACCTTGAGCAAGACCCAAAATTTCTGCCAAAGTACGTTGCAATACATCTTGTACATCTGAACCAAAGGCTTCCACTGCTTTCATCCCGTTAGGACGTAAATAAGTTAAAGCTTTTGCTAAGAACTGGTGATGACCACGATGTGAACCATTCACCTGATCCGCCGCAGTTAAAGAAATAATTGAGCCGACTGCCCCACCTTCTTGACCAATACTTGAGTGTGCTGGGCCATGAACTAAACCTTCACCCGCAAGCTCCAACACAGATTCTTCAAATGCACGAATAATATGCAATTGTGTCAACATACTTTCGAGCAATGCTGGATCTGCTTGGTTCCAATCTTCTTGCGTACTTTGCAATTCAATCCAAGGGCTTTCTGGATGAAGATTAATTTGATTTGACATTCGGTCTATCCTTTGTAATGTAGCTTGATGTTGAGTGCATGCACGGATTTACTGAAATCCATTGGCCTCCCAGCCACCATCAATTAAATAAGTTTGTCCGGTCATAAACTTGGCGGCATCTGAAGCAAGAAATAGTGCTAACTCAGCAATTTCCTCAGGCTCAGCCAAACGACCCAAAGGTGTCCGACGTTCAAGATCGGCCACATCTAAAGTATTTTGTTGCTGTAATTTTTCTACCAATGCTGTACGGGTATAACCTGGCCCAATCGCCAGAACACGAATTCCGAGTGCTCCCCACTCAGCAGCCAAACATTTTGTCATCGACACAACACCTGCTTTGGTTGTGCAATATGCAGTACGTTCAGCTGACGTGCTTAATCCCCAAATTGAAGCGGTGTTAATAATGACGCCGCCCCCTTGTTGCTGCATTTGCTTAGCAGCTTGTTGTGAACATAAAAATAGACTAGTGAGGTTAATATCTACGCAGCGACGCCACTCAGGCATCGTGATATCCAAAGAGGGTTTATTCAGCGAGATACCAGCGTTATTAAATAAGACATCAACAAAACCAAAACTATTTTTACATGCTTCAAAAGCAGCACTCACAGCCTCATCATCAGTCACATTCGCGGCATAACCCTGTACTGTATAATCTTGCAAAGCCTGTAGCGCTTCATTTAAAGCATCTTGGTTAAGGTCAATCATAAACACTTGAGCACCTTGCTCAGCAAAAGCTTTAGAGAGACAAAAGCCAATCCCAGCTGCTGCACCTGTGACAATGACTGTTTTTCCTGCAATACCTGCATATTGAGTTTGGTGTTGATGTTTTTTCATGAGAAATATCCTTAAATATCAGTAAAAATTAGTTTACAGAGTGGCTTTTACATTCCTAATGCAAAGATCTTTCATTGCAGCCTATTCAACTCATCCATATTTAGACCCTTACTCAATCTTGGTACCACAACCTGAGTTGCTAACATTTCTGTGCTGAAATCCATAACACATAACAGCCAATTTTGCAGAGTAGAGCATTCGATTTATAATAATACTACATTACCGTAATACAGTATTACAATAACATTTTTCCAAATTCTATTTCAAAGTTGATTCTTGGTAGAAATTTAACGGTAAACAGAGCAGGTTTTAAAATTGAAAAGTAATAAATAACAATGACTTTAGGGCTAGTCTTTAAACTTAATCATGGAATAAAATATTGTTTATTTTTTTAGAAAATGCGTGATCAAATAGATTTAAAAGACAATTTAAATCGTAAAATTAACTTTAAATTGCCTTTTTATTAAGCTAAATCACCCTTGTGAGTAATCATCAATCCCTCAAAAGCTGCATCAAATGCAGCCTTAAAATCAAAGACTGATTTTCCAGGCTTGATGCTCAACCAACTGCCCCTTTCGTAAATGGAACATTAAATTATAAGCGGCAGCGCCACTGTAATTAAAATGATTAACCAAATAGATATCATCATTTAAATAATAAATTTCAAAGTCAGCTAAATCACTTTTAGTTAAATCTGAAAATTGGGCTTGAAAAAAATACTGCCCCATTTGATTTACAGCCAATGTGGTCTTTTGAGATCGATATGAAATATCAATGCGTTGAAGTTGAGAAAAATTTTTGTTGGGTATCTCACCATCTGTACCTAAGAACGTTTTATTTTTATAGTACCGATAATAACCATTGGCATCTGCTTTAAATAACCGATCATTGGATTCTCTAGGCATAGCATTAATCTGAACGGTCATTTCAGCATTTGAAAAGGTAACTTGATTCGCCTCATATGCTGTAAGTTTTAACCGATGGTAGGCTTTAAAAAAATTAATTCTATTTTTATAGACATAACCATCATCATGGTTAGCAGTAGAAATCAAACAAAAATTGGCATCTTCATTATCTGACAGACAATCAACCAGTTGATTATTTTTAAGCTTCCCCACTACATTTGCTTTTAATGAAGCATAATCCCGAATATTCACCTCACCGTCTTTGTCCTGAATTAAGCCAAAATCTGCATAGATGTGTGGACTAAAAACAACAGTGACAAAGGTGATCATTTTAATTAAATCTTTTTTGTGAAAACCAAACACGTGCTATCTCCACCCATCGAGGTATTATCGATGATAAGTATAAAATGAATCCCCATTTAAACGACAAGCTCAAAAACAATACTAAAGTAATGTTCACATGTAACAATGCCTGATCGTTATGGGGATAGTTCTGCTTAAGCTGTAGTCAGACTATTGGCCAGATGCATAAACTCTGCTCGCGCCTTAAGATCTGTTAATAACACACCACGTACAGCAATGGTCACAGTATGATGACCTTGTTGACACAAACCTCTTGATTCCATACACATATGGCGAGCACGAATTAATACAGCAACACCTTTTGCACCTAAATGAGTTGCTAAAGCATCCGCAATTTGATTGGTCATTCGTTCTTGTACTTGTAAACGACGTGCATACAAATCTGCTAATCTGCTGAGTTTACTCAGCCCCACAACTCGACCATCTGGAATATAAGCAATGGTTGCTGTACCAAAAATATCAGCTAAATGATGTTCACACTTGGAATAAATGGGAATATCTTTAACAATAACCATTTCATCACAGCCTTCCGCGCCATCCTCAAAAACCTTTAAAATTTCCGCAGGATCTTGTTGATACCCTGAAATCCATGTTTTCCAAGCCTTAGCAACACGAAGTGGCGTATCGACCAAGCCTTCACGCTCAGGATCATCAGCAATGACTTCAAGTAAGTTAGAGATTACTGGTGCAACCAACTCAACAAAACTGTCAGACGTAGACTCCCAAGGCAATAAACTGCTCTCTGAAACATCTAATGCAATAACAGGCAATTGATGCAGTTCTGCCAGTTTAATGGTTAAGCCATTTGGTTCAGCTTGATTTTCTTGAAAACTCAAAATTACATCAGCCTGCTCAATGTTTGTAGCAACCACGACTTTGCAATCCATCAGTAGTAACATCTGAATCACAGCTGCTAAACGTGAATGAATAGGATAAATAGCAATAGTTGTACTTGGCCACTTTGCTTTTAAATGCTCAGCTAATGTGGTTAAAATTGAGTGGAATTCACTTTGCTCAATGATTTTTTTCACTGTTAAATACCCACATAACTCGCTGAATTTGCACCATGCTCGCGTACTTCAACTGATTTTAAACAGACTCGTCCATCTGCTAGTTCAGCATGTAAAACATCTTTAGCCATCTCATAAACATAATGCGCAAACATTTCACAACCTACTGCTGGAAGTACCACGACATCTGCAACGCCTAATTGATCAAGTTTTTTTAACTCATCCAGCATTGGGTCATCTTCAGCAACAACCAATTTGTGATCAAAGCACTCTACTACTTTGTCTTTTAATGCCTTAAAACCACCAAAATCCATAACCCAATTGCGCTGATCCAACTGTTCTGCTTCAAAAACAAAGTGAAAACTCAATGCGTAACCATGAATTTTAGAACAATGGCTATGCACAGCTCGCCATTGACGAAAAGCACAACTAATTCCTAAATCATGCCCGAAGGTCTTAGTAGATAAATATTTTTGTTTGATGTCATTACTCATTCAGTGCTCTTCCCTATCGATCTGATACCATTTTAGTAATTTAGCTTTTATTTTCAAAGCAATGATTCCCCACATTAATGAATCTTTAATTTTTTCAATAAGTTAAATTAAAACTATCGTTCAAACTAACATCTAACTTGAAATACAAATAATAATAGTTATCATTAGCAACAATATTTAACATTTCACATACCTATGGATAGCATCTTAAATTCTCATGCCGATCATCTCTCCTCAACCACCAAGAGAAAGAAAGTTAAACAACTGACTACACCTCTGACTTATCGTATTGATGTTGCTTGGCGTTTTCTTTTAGCAGTTGTCGGTGGATATATCATCGCAATGTATAGTGCCATGGTCATTGCCGAACTATTTATGGAGTATCGGACATCCGCTGCAATGAGTGCAACATTAATCGCATTTACCTTGCATGCTTGTACTTTCATTTGGGTATTCATGGTCAATAAAACACTAAAAGCAAGTGTAGGCGTGATTCTCCCTGCACTTATTTTATTTGTCTTAGTTAAAGTTCTGGAAAATTGACATGCGTATAGATGGAAAAGTTGAGGGACCACGCCAGTCGATGTCATGGTTGCATACTTGGTCTAGTCTTATTTTGGGTTGGCTACTTTATGCAATATTTGTCACAGGAACACTGAGTTTTTTTCAATCTGAAATTAGCGTTTGGATGAAGCCTGAGCTCCATCAATCGATCCCCCCAAAAAGCCAACAACAACAAGCTCAAGTTGCAATCAACTATTTACAACAACACCATCCTGATGCGGGTAGTTGGAGAATTCAACTGCCCAATACCAGACAAAATACGACACTGGTAACTGTACGCACAGTAGATGAAGATCCTAATGCTCGACGAGGTGGCACACGTATCACCCTCGATAGCACCACTGGTCAGGTTCTTGAAGCACGTGAAACACGAGGTGGAGGCTTTCTCTACCGTTTCCATTTTGAACTTTATGGTCTAGATCGTATTGCTGCCCGTTGGATTGTTGGTTTAGCCACCATGCTCATGCTGGTTGCAATTATTAGTGGTGTGATTACACATAAGAAGATCTTCAAAGACTTCTTTACATTTCGTCCAGGAAAAGGACAACGCTCATGGTTAGATGCACATAATGCAAGTGCAATCTTAGCCTTACCTTTTCATATTATGATTACTTTTAGTGGCCTATTATTATTACTGTTTACCTTTATGCCGTGGGGAATTAACCAAATCTATGATAACCGCCAAGATTTTTTACAAGAACAACGCCAAAATCTTGTCAACACAACAACAACCAATACTGAAAAAACCTCTAGACCTCCTAAACACTCACAGAATACTCAATATAACAGTGCAACATTAACCGCTCTCCCTCCGCTTGTAACTTATGCACAAAAAGCTTGGGATAACAATCCAGTTGCGAGTATTCAAATTACTGCCCCCAATACAGATCAAGCCAAAATTGAAATACAGGCTTTGCATGCTAAAAGTGTTGCCTACCGCGGTATATACCCGAGTCTCGAATTTAATGGTGTGACAGGAGCTGTCTTTCAAGATTCGATAACATTCAAGACGCCTCCCATTCCGACAGCAATTTATAATACTGTCACGGTATTACATGAAGCACGGGGCTTAGACCTCGCATTTCGTTGGCTATTATTCTTTTCCGGTATTGTTGGCACACTTATGGTCGCTACAGGTTTGATTTTGTGGTGTGTAAAACGTGCTCCCCAACAACTCAAACAAAATAAAAAATCATTCGGGTTTCGTCTTGTTGAGGTCATGAATATTGCTGCTGTTATTGGTTTACCCCTCGCTTGTGCTGCTTATTTTTATGCCAACCGCTTTATTCCTGTCAATGTATCAGACCGAACGCTTTTAGAAATACGCGTTTTCTTTATTTTTTGGCTCATCAGTTTAATTCACGCTGCATTACGTCCACATAAACAGGCATGGTTAGAGCAGCTTCTGTTTGCCTGCATTGCCTTTGCATTATTACCTATTATTAACTTTAGCACTGGAGGCCAAGCACTTTGGAATGCGATTGAAAATGATCAATGGGTTATTGCAAGTTTCGATCTCGCTATGTGGGTATTGGCACTCTTATTTATGTTCTGTTTTTATAAAGTTAAAAATCATCAAGGTTTAAAAGCGAACAAAGTTAAAGTGAATAAAAATATGCAGGAGAAACAAATATGATTTTCTTTCTTCTTATTTGGTCCATTTTAAGCTTAGGCTTTTTAGCATTGGCACTGGCTATGGAAAAACACCAAAAACAACTTCTAAGTCAAGCGCTGCGCCCTTCACTTACTCGACTGGTTCAGTGCGGTGGATACTTATGTCTCGTACTCGCTCTGAGTCTCTGTATTGCACATTACCATATTGCTAATGGCATCAGTTATTGGGTTGGTGCTATGACATTTTCTGCTTTTTTTATTCTAATGATGCTCAGTTATTTTACTCATTTATTTAAAATAACCCTCTGTTTGCTCAGCTTGCTCATCATTACAACGGGTCTTTATTTTATTTTCTAACTCAAAAAATTGACCAGTATCACCGATACTGGTCAATATATAATATAAACATAATTTGGCCATAAGACCTGAGCATTTGCCTTAATTTTAGCCTTTGTGAATGATTCATCGCTGAAATTAAATAGATAAAATATTCGACACTATAATTTACAACTGATTAAATCTAAATTCGTACCTAAAATATTGAATAACTAGCAAGCAAACAAGATCGAAAACAAACTTTTTCAGATACAACTATTCAATATCCCTCATGATCAAACTATGCATAGAATTTAGAAGTTAAAGCCACAGATCTATACAAAATATTAATCAATTATAATCAATATTAATATGCGCAGTGGCCTTTACGATACCAGGTGTAGCAGGCTGGATTGTCGCCTTATATCCAACTTTAATTGGAAATATGATTTGCTTACTTGTGTTCAAAGAACCAAATTGGAACACTTTGGCATTATTGCGACTACTAATGGGCAATGCCTTTCCATCATTCCCTTGTATCACAATACTCACATTTGAACCTCCATTTTCTTTAGCGATATTATTTTTTAATACTCCCTCTTCATTGGCTTGGGCATTAACATCGTTATCGGTCAAAGTTGCATTAAATCCAATACCACTACTCTCATCTGGACAGTTTAAAATAATATTTTTATTTTCTAATTTAGCAACCTGATTTACATTACTCAGCTCTTGCACCACGACAGGTTTTAAATTAATAGCATAATTTTTTTGATCTAAGGTACAGGTCGATTGTTTAATTTGAAAACTCAATGCAGGTGCAATATTGACACTGACTGGTACTGATATGTCTTCCAAAACACCCGTCGAACTATATGTTCGAGTAAAAAATTGACCTATATTTAAGTTGTTAATTTTATAGTTCCCAGGAATCGAGTTTTCATAGGGTATAATATATAAATATACTTTTTCCAGCACTAAGCCAATGCTCGAGGTATTCACGCCATTGCCTTTTAAAATAGGGTATTCCTTGCTCGGATCTGTAATTACAGCAACTGGGCCAGCGTTCTCAGGTTTAGGATCGTATACAGCAAATGAAATATACACTTTAGGCGCAACTGCACCTGCAGGCAGTTCGTTAAATGCAGTTTGATTGACTGCTAAAAATTCTCGGGGGCCACTTGCAGTAGCAAATGTTTGTTTATCTGAAGGGTTTAAACTACTCCCACTCCCCATCACAAAGAAAGAGTTTGTCGTCCTTTTCGAACCAGTGTCACAGCTGGAAAACACTGTAGCATAACGATCAGGCGAAGGACGAGCGTCTTTAGCAATTTGTCGTCCATTGCTACCTGTCATTTTATTAATAATGAGATCGTTTCCACCCAAACCAAAAGCCACATTTGACATGGCTGGTGAACATTTTGCATAACTGAAGCTACTGATTGCAGATAGACTCATGAAACATAAGAGATGGATAAATTTCATTTTATTTACATTCCACAGCTATAATTTGTAGAGAACCACCTTTATTCACTTTAAGTTCTGGCATCTGTATTTGACAAATATTAGATTGATTGGCTTTACCCCAACTCACAGTGAGTTGTTTATCTTTATTGGGATTAAACTGATCCAATAACACTTGATTTGACTGTGCTAGACGTCCAATGAGCTGACGTTGTTCATTGTAAACCTCAGCCCCCATAGGCAACTGCCCGTAATCACTGTGAATACGCAGAACATACATTGAGCTCTCATTCGCAGCAAAGTGAACTAAGGTTGAACTGTATTGTCTTGGTATTACCGTTGCTTGGTTTGATTGTAAAGTCATATTTGCAGGCATCTGATCTGGATCTACCTGAATCACATTTTGGCTATATGGTGAGTTATTACTGTAAATTGCATTACCAAAACGATCTAAACGCACTCCCCAAGCATTGTTTACCCCCGCTGAATGCCCCTGATCCACATGAACAATGGTATAAGTATCACTTAAATTATTGGTTGCTGTAATCCCATAACGATGCCCAACTAAACCACCACTGGCTGAAAATGAATATTGGTCATTATTATTATCATGCTGAATCATTGCACCCAGATTTACAAATGGATGTAGATAATTAATATTACCGTTATATGCAGTATTACTGTCACCGGCATATTCATTTCGGTTAATCCCGACCCCATAGTTGATGTTATTGTCATCGCCTGCTGTACCACTTAGGCTAAAGTTAAAATTATTATTCTGACTATAATCTGACTCACTTCGTTGAACACCACTATTAATATAGATGTTACGTTTACGCCAGTCTAAAGGAACAGAAACACTGGCATAATAGGTATTATTTTCCTGATCGTATAAACGGTCTTGGCTACGACTAATTCCCAAATTATAATTTACTTTACCCCAGCGATTACTATAATTCATGGTATATTGATTATAACTATGGTTATCCATCCAGTATTCATTTCTATAAATACTTGCTTGTAAAGCACCCCAACCTGAATTCCCAAATGACTTACTCACAGACAAGCCATATTGGTTCTTTAGATCATTATTACTCCAAAAATTATAATATTCATTACTATTCAGCTTATCAAAATTAGCAGCAGATAAAACACTATTAGCAGTTTGATAGTCCCTAGACTGATGGGACATATTGAAATTTACATTAATATTGTTTTCCAACCAAAAATAATTGTATTTAACTTGATAGCGTAGCCCTGTCTTTTCCTGATTAAAAAGTTTAGTCCGACTATAATCAACACTGGTATTAATACCACCGATATAACTATTAAAACTTAATGATGCTAAGTAGTTTTTATATATATCAGAAAAAGTGACAGCACCACCAGCAGTCACATTATTATTTACACCATAATTTATGGTGCCCTGAAGTACATTATTATTCGTAATTTCATCTGCAATCTTATATCGGCCATAAGCCAAGTTATACTGCAGTAACCCTCTCTTTAATAAATTTAAATTGAGTTGCATTGGATAACGCAATACTCGTTTTTCACCACCATTTTCAATAATCTCAACAGTGAGCTCACCATTTGATGAGCTTGATAAATCTGTTAATTCAAAAACACCTGCAGGAACAGACTTCTCATAGATTTTCTGCCCGTTTTGAAATACTTTTACCAAAGCATTTGTATTGGCAACACCTTGAATGACTGGTGAATAGTTACGCATACTCCACGGCAGCATATTGTCATCTGAAGAAAGTTGTCCACCAACCAAGGCCAGACTTTCACCAAAGATGTTTCTACTATAAAACTCACCGACACTTAATCTTGAACGAAGCTGATCAATATCTCGATATAATGTATTTTGACTAGAACGATAATGCCCAAGACCACCATCTTTAGCGGATTCAAAATAACCATTATGTCGAAAATACCATCCTCCTAAATTTAAACCTCCGTTGAGATTCAAATAATTTTGTGTCTTTTCATCACTTTTATGTATATTCGCATTATAAGATAAGAAAGCAGAACTCACGCCATAATCAAATCGCTCAGGATTAATATAACCATTAGGCCTCTGCTCAACAGCAATTAGGGGAATATAAACATCTAACTTCAACTGCTGTAAATTAAAATCATAATATGCATCTGGATTAATATCTTTAATTTTTAAACAATCTTGAACTGCTAATTTCTTTAAAACCTCAGGCTTAAGGTCTAGTTGTTGGAGTAGTTCCCGATCCACACAAAGTACAGCCGAAGCTGAAGCATCCAAGTGTTCAAATTTTACTGTTACATCTGTTAGCTCTTTATTATTCACAAACAAACTAACATTATAGATTCCAGGCGCAACATAATCTGAGATACTAAAAACACTCAGGTCAATATCTCTATTCTCGCCATATAGTGATGAAGTACTAAATGCAAGCTTTGGTTGACTCTTTGCTTGAGCAAGCTGTTCTTGATGATCATGTGGCAGCTCTTCAGCCAAAGCATGAGCAATAGAAAAACTAAGCGTTAAAAAAATCGGGGTACAACGAAATAAGTAAAACATCACTACCGCACTTAAGATGAAGTTTTATTTAAAATTGTTGTATAGCTATTTTCCCCACCTAAGTCATTAATTACATAGTATTTAATATTATTAGGCCTAGTCGAAAATTGAATATTAGAAAAACTCGCTTTTGAAAATGGTTCAACCATCACCGCTTGACTAAAACTTTTATTTTCGACCTCAGGATTGAGCGTAATTTTTGACAAATTCATATAGTATGGGCTTGGATTACTCACCTCTATAACCTGAGTTTTTACATCATAATTAAAGCTTAACGATGTAAAACTTTTGTCTTGAGACACTTTCAATGTGGCTGGTCGATAAAACAATTTCAGTCTAGTTCTGACATTAAAGCTGAGTTTATTCGTTCCATCCTGTAGTTCCGGTGGAATATCCAACATATTAAAAATAAATAAACTTTCTCGATCTTGAGGCAATTGAGGTGCACCCAGTGGTAAAACACGTATCACTTGGCCGCTATGAGCCTCAACTCGAGTAAGTGATGGCGTTAATAAAAAGGGAATTTCGGCAGCATCTGGAATGCTATTCATATCCCCTTTATCTAGCCATACTTGTACCAATGCTGGTGTATCAAATTCATTATTTAATTGAACACTAACACTTTTTGCATTAGATGGAACAATGATTCGCGTACCTTGTATAGTTACACCAGCATAAAGATTAAGTGATGTACTAAGTAAAGTACAAAAACCAAACCACAACAATACGCGACTCATAATCTCCCCCTAATGCAATCCACGACTTTTTTTATTAGTTATAGATCAAGGTATAATCTACAACTGCCTGTACATTTTGTGCACCAATTGCACCATCAACTGCTTGATAATATTGTGATGCAAGTTTAATGATACCTTTGTCATGTTTCACAGTTTCAGGGTTTTTAAAATCAATAGCTTTATCTAAGTTTAAAATTTGTAGATGAATTGGTTTTTTATCTGCTCCCACACCAGTATCAAGTTGCTTTTGGTTAATCAAAGCTGTTGAATTCGTAGATAAATATGGCTATTTGCATTATATGGTTGAAATTAGTTCTTCATCTAAATAATCATCACCGCCATATAATTCAACCAAGGTTG